>JANRKO010000013.1:0-21886 GCA_033763455.1 Polyangiaceae bacterium | reverse complement strand
TGGCCCGCTACAACCTGGATCTGAGCGGAAATTCGCATCACTTGAGCTCCTTGTCTGAGACCAAGAAGGCGTCGCTGTTTCCAACGCCTTCTCAGCTCCACATCTGCCCGTCCCCACGCCTAATGACGAGGGGTGATGCGTCACTTTCTCACGCCGCCGTCCCCGGTAGCGGGCTTGACGGGCCGCATGGAAACGCGCTCCCCGCGCAGTCCGCTGATAGCGATCACCGGCATCCCGTCGCGTCTGTCGCCGCTGCGTTTCAGCACAAACTACGCCGCAGAACACCTGCCCACGATCACAGCGACCGCATAGCTTTACCTGCGAGAAGCAACGCTGGCAGCTGAATATCCGATAAAAATCACCGATCGCAGGCTCCGCCCAGCAGATTTCTGGACTTCATCACTCCGATCGGTGAATGTTACCTCACAGCTGATCGCAGTTGGAAAGGCTCGGATTGCCGCCGAGCCTTTCATCTTTCTGGGTAACGCGATCATCCAAGAGCTAACGCGCTTTGGACCAATTTTACGCCTTTCCCCTGAGCGCAGAATCTGAGCTTTGTGCCAGCGGATAAATAAGCTTGGGCGCCTTTCCGCTCAGCTAGCCGCTGTTTCGGATGCCCGCTGACAATTGAGGGCCGTAACCTCCGAAGGCGCGTAGCTGCGGCCAATGGTGCTCACATTCTGGGAGACGATGACCTGAAAGCCCTTCAACAAGTCAGGCGTTAGCACCATGTTGTTGAGGTCCACTGCACCGCTTGCGGAGCGCGAGGAGAGCCAGGCGGCAAATACATCTCCTACGCCAGCGGTGCCCTTTACGCCCAATGTGGCAATGCGCAGACAATCGCAAATGCCGTCTTTGCCCACATCCAGATCGTCCACAATGCCGTTCTGATCGTTGTCGATACCGTCGCACGTTTCCGGGATTTCTGGGTGCAAGGCGACGGGGCCCCCCATTCCTGAAGCCGCTGGACCACCGACGCCAACCATGAAATCGATACCTGGATTTGCCCCCGTCCCTGCCGGTTTCGTACTGCCCGAGCCGGTGGTGCTGCCCGAGCCGGTGCTGCCTGAGCCGGTGGTGCTGCCCGCACCCGATCCGCTGGCCACACTTCCGCTCCCGCCTGTAGCCGGAAGGATGTTGGCCTCTCCTCGCCCGTTCGTGGCGTCATCGCTGCATCCGTACAATCCTAGGCTAACTGCCAAGCAGGCCACAACTGCAAGCGGGGTGAGAGGTTGAGAGAAGCGGTAGCTCATCGGTATTCCTTGGTTCGGTGGTACAGGGCGTTACGATGTTTGAGCCTCACGGAGTCCGGAGGATCTCACGAGGACTTCGATATGAAGCGCAACTCGCACTTTACCACGTCGGCCTAGGCATCACTGCCCTAGTGTCCATTAAAATTGCACACGAAGTCCCTCGGGGGAGGGCTCGCCTGGCAAGATTCGCTGGGGCGCGCAGCATTGCTGGATTCAAGTCTGGAACGAACGCCACCCTGCATAGCGACATAGCGCGGCGGGGCTCGCGGTTGGCAGTTGCGCTAGCACTCGTCAGTCATAAGGGTTTGGCAGCGTACCGGTGAATCTGTTCCGAGTAGAATTCAGTCGCCACACGTTCCGCGGCGAGCTGTCGCCGAAGAGCGCATTTTAGCCCCCAGTGTGGGCAATCGACATTTCTGATGATCGAACGCGGTGGGTTGGCCGTTTTGCGGATGGCAGCGGCCCTGCCTAACTTGTATTGCCCACGCTCGACAACCATGGCTCCTCCCCAGAAAGACACGCCCAGCATGGCGCCTGAAACGCGCCCAAAGCTTCAGCCGAAAAAGCTATTTGGCTTGCTGCGCTACACCCAAGAGCACCGCGCCATCTACGTGACGATGCTCATTTTCTGTGTGTTGCAGATGGCTACCTACCAGGGCCTTTCTTATTCGCTGAAGTATTTGATCAACGATGTTTTCCCGAAACGGCAGGTATCTCTGCTTTTCCTGTTTGCCGCCGGCTGGGTGTCGCTCTACCTGGTGCATAGCCTCTTTACGCTGCTAGCCGCCAAGCGGCGCATCTTTCTGATCCGAAATCTTATCACGAGGATCCGCGAAGAACTGATTAAGAAGCTACAGGTGCTCTCCATCAGCTATTTCGATCGTCGAGGCACCGGCTCCACTTCCGCCAAGCTGCTGATGGACATGGATAAGGTTCAGCAGTTCTATGATTGGGTGTTTGTTAACCTATTGCAGGCGTTTTTTGGCGTAGTGATAGGCGTGCCGGTTTTGTTTTCCATCAACCCAACTTTGACCCTTTTTTCGCTCGTCTACATACCGCTCGTGCCGCTCTTGCAGCGCATATTTCGCGCTAAGATCGTCAAAAATTCTTACCAACTTCGCAATACGAACGAGAAGCTGAGTGCGGCCATTGTGGATTTCATGACCGGCATCCGCCACGTGCGGATGTTCGCTGCGGAGGAAGATCAGAGTCGCCAGGTGATAGCCGACGTGCGGAACGCGCGGGATATCGACATGCGCTACTCGATGATCATGCGAGTGTTTGGCATGACGATCCAATTCATTGGCGAGTTCACGCCAGTGATGCTTTGGGTAGTGGCGGGCGTCATCATGACGCGTGACGCCAACTTCCAGATCGGCTCTGTGATTGCCTACGTGGCGCTTGTTACTTTTTTGCTGGGCCAAATATCTGTTTTGTTTTCTTCGTTTGATCAGATCGTTTCGGCCTCGCCTTCGGTGACTGCGATCCTTGGGATCTTGGACAATGATGAAGTTGAAAATCCGAACCCCAAGCTCACCGAGTTCGTGATCGATGGCTCGGTGGCGGTAAAAGACGTTACTTTTGGTTACGCCACTCGCGGTGAACAGCGGCAGCTGCGAAAAGTGTCGTTCGATATTCGCGCGGGCGAACACGTGGCGTTTGTGGGGCGCTCCGGGTCCGGCAAATCAACAGTTATCAACGTGCTTTTGGGCCTCTACCCAATGGCAGAAGGTAGCGTGAAATTTGGCAACCTGGACCTCCAGGACCTCAAATTCCGCACCCTGCGCGAGCAGATCGCGATCATGAACCAAGAGGCCTTCCTCTTTAACACCACCATCCTTGAGAACCTGCGTTTTGCCAATCGCAACGCGAGCGACGAGGACGTGATGGAGGCGTGCAAGAAAGCGGAGATTTACGATTTCATTGTGAGCCTCCCTGAAGGCTTCAACACCGTTACCGGTGAGCGGGGAGTGCAGCTTTCGGGCGGGCAGCGGCAAAGGATCGCGATGGCTCGCATCTTCCTGAGAGACTTCAAAATCCTGATCTTAGATGAGCCCTCTTCGGCGCTCGACGTTCTCACCGAGCACACTTTGTTCGAAACGTTGCTGAAGAACATCGAAGGCAAAACGCTCATCATTATCGCTCACCGCCTCTCCACGATTAAGAGTGTGGATCGGATCTTCGTGTTCGATGAAGGTGAGGTGGTGGAAGCTGGCACCTTCGGCGAATTGGCCGACAAAGACGGCCTTTTTGCGCGCATGGTCGAGGCCAGCTCGTTCGAAACAGCTCCGCGAACGCACACGGCTGCGTGAATTGGGTCTGTTGGTACCACCGTCAAGCACGCTTGCCTCCTCCGCTCCCCCCTAACGGCCAGCGGAGCACGGCGCCGTGCCGCGCCCTCTAGACCAGTGTCTTCAGCGTTTCATCAAGTGTCGTGGTGCCGTTGACGAACCTATCCCCCGAGGGCTTAACGATGCCTGCTGCAAATGCCGCATACATTTCGGCGTACACTTCGGCCCAGGGCTTTGGTAGGCCTGCCTGCAAGAGAGCCTCCAGATGATTCTCTGGAGCAATATCCACAATCTTTAGCTGCTTCCCTAGGGCCGAACCGAGCTTTTCCGCCACCTGTCGGATCGAATACGCGGGCCCGTGCAGATCGATCACCTCCGCCTTCGGGCTGAGAAGAGCTTCGGCAGCCGCGGTGCCGATGTCTTTGGTGGCAATCATGGGCATGGGGTAATCGGCAGATGGTGTGAAGTTCGGAAAGATGCCTTGCGCCTTGGCAGCACCCACAACGCTTCCAACGTTTTCTTGGAAGTAACCCGCCCGCACTGCTGTTAGCTTGGTACCAGTTGCGCGTAGCTTGCCCTCTAAGTAGTGCAAGCCCCGAATGGGCCCCGTACCGCTCGGCAGCTCCGCCCCAACACTAGAGAGCAGAACAACATGCGGGATACCCGAGCTTCTCACACCCTCCGCGATTGAATCGGAGGCTTTTTGCTGCGCCGTAAAAACGTGCGCGGCGGAAAAATCGGGCGGGAGGAGCGTGAAGAAGCCACTTGCGCCCTTGAGCGTAGCCGCCAGAAAATCAGGATCCGTGAGCGAACCGACCGCTACTTCAGCGCCCTGTTTTGACCAAGGCTCACCCTTCTTCGGGTCTCTCACGATGACCTTGATCGTTTTGCCCTTAGCTAAAAGCGTGCTCGCAACGACTGACCCAACGTGCCCAGATACTCCAGCAACAACGTACATACTGCCTCCTTGTGTGGGTTAGCCTCCTAGTGCTCAGCCCGCGAGCCAGCAAGGGGGCCATGCTGGTTCCGCCGGTCATCGACTGCTCCGCCGGTGATTGACTTCGCCGGCAATCGACACGGCGCGTCATGTTCCTTGCCTCAACCTAGCCTGCGCCCGTCGCGCTCCGGCGCGCCCCCGTTCACTCCGGCCCAAGGCCGAGATACGAGATCGCTCGACCTCCAAAGGCTCCAGGCCACATCTCTGCGTGCTCTAGGCGGCGCACGGCACCTTGGCGCGACTCCTCGACGTATACTTGGTAGCGTTCATCGGCGATGAGCGCTTCTCGCGCAAACACGCTGAGGGCTGAATTCCGAGTTACGAACATAGGACGCGCGTTACCCTTCGAACCAGTATACGTGTAGAGGTGCCCGCCTAAGATTTCTGTGCGGCCGCCGTTGATCGTTTCAATCACCGTGGTGCGCGCGCCCTGTTCTGTCTTGAAGCCGAAAATCCAAAGCGTGCCGCCATCATTGATGAGGTGCGGACCTTTGCCGAGGGAATTTTCGGGCCAAACCTCGGGATTGAATTGACGTGCCCAGATCTTCTGGTGCTTGGTGCGCCACACGTCCCAAGGGCCTCCGCTTACGTCTTCAAAGAAGACGCGCCCGCCTTCGCCCGTGTAGCCCGCAATTTGCGAGTTCTTGAGCACCAGCGTGCGTTCGGTTTTCATTTCGAGTCGGGCTCCAGGAAATCCGGTACCGATGCGCTCGATCACGACGGTATCGGCGGCACCGTCGACGAGCTTTAAGGTGCCGCGGCCTTCCTTGCCGCCGTAAATGGAGGATTCAGTTCCGAGCAGGCGGCGCACGTTGCCGCGGATGAGCACTGTGCCCGAAAGCGTATAGCTTCCGCGTTTACCTTCGGCGTTGGGTGCGTTCGAGAGGAACACGGTGGTTTTGCCGCTATCGATCGCGCGCTGAAAGGCTTCGTCGTCAGGCTGGCCGTCGCCGGGGACGGCGCCAAAATCTTGAACGTTGGCCCATTCGCCCGGCGGATCCCAAATGGCCTCGGGTGTTTCTTCGATAGGAAGCGGAAAGGCACGTTGACCGTCGCTGAATAGGCGCTGCCGCGGTACGGAACAAAACCCAGCCACAACCGCTCCTGCTGGTGCGTTGGCCGCTTTCGCTTCCAGCGCCCGGGAGTAGCCACTCGTGGTTAACCCGCGCACCAAAATGTCCCCACTTGCGTAGACGGCAGGAACATTTGCTGTGGCGTTCGATGTACCCATGAGGGTGCTATCGAGCAGGGTGAGAAAGCCACCCGTGGAATGGATGGCGGGCACTGTGTTTTCGCTGGTGAGCTTGCGAATGCTGAGCGCCTGGCCAGAATCGAGAATGCCATACGCCTTTTGGCCACGAAGAGCTACTGATTCCAGCACCTGGCCGTTGATGGGCTTGCCTGTAACAATTCCATTTTGAAAGCCAACAATGGCGACGTTTTTTACCAACAAAGGGCCGATCTCGTTCGTGAAGTCCATATCGAGACCGGTTACGCCGAGGTCATCCCCCGAGCGAATGGTCACGTCGAACAACACGCCTTGATTGGAAGCGTGGAATTGCATTCCAATCGCGCCCCCGTTGCCGCGCCCAGTATCCACCGTGAGGCTGCGAATCGAATTTCCAAAACGTTGAGCCGGAGCCGGGCCCATCCAGATGAGCGACTTGGGTAGCCTTTGGTTGCGAAAGCCGGAGGCGTTATCCTTGAGCTTTAGGATAGACTTTTCGCGGCTTTCTCCTTCTAACGTGGTTTGCTTGTATTCGTCGCCATTTCCGCGACCTTTGGGCCACTTGAGCGTGTCGGAGATCAAATACGTTCCCGCAGGCAGGTAGATGATGGCTTTGGCGTTGGGGTAATCCGAGAGTGCTTGCTGGATGCGAGCGGTGTCGTCCGTCACTCCGTCGCCCTTGGCCCCGTAGTGCAGCTTCACGTCCACAAGCCCTGCCGCGTCTGGGTAACGGCTCCCGGGGGTCACCTTTTGAATGAAAGGCTTTGCCTTGATGTTCTTGAGGTCACTCCCAGCGTTGCGCGAACGGTGTAAGCCTAGGCAGGCGCTAAAAAGCGCGAGCGTCGCAACGATGAGCGGCAGCTGATGTCGAAGTCGAGACATGGTGCGGAGCGTAGCGGTAACAGGCCCACTCGGGTGAGCAGAAAGTCCTTCAAAGGCCTGGTATGGGCCCATCGCAATCACCCGGATCGCCGACAACCTCTAGGGGAACACCGAGCAAAGCCAAGACGCTCAGCCAGAGATCATTCGAGGAACGAGACTGCCCTTGCTCGAAGAGGTTGAGGAAACGCCCGGTCTGGAGTTGTCCGCCGGCGCTCCCGAAAAGTACGAAGGGCACGTTCCTATGATCATGAGTTTGCCCGTCGCCAAACTCACTGCCGTAGATCATGAGCAAACTATCGAGCAAGCTTTTTGCCCCGTCTGGAGTGGCCTCCAAGCTCTGCACGAACTCTGCAATGCGCTCGGTGTACCAGGTGTTGATTGCGCGCAGATTCGGCAAGATAAAATTGTGACTGGAGCCGTGGTGATCCAAGCTTTGGCTCATGCCAAGCGCCCAATCGTTGTGCACCAGGTTCGAAGTGGTAGGTGAACTCATGAACGTCACCACGCGGGTCAAGTCACACGCGAAGGCGAGCCGTACCAGCTCAGCGTTGGCCTTGAAGTAACTTGGAAAACTGGTCGCGCTGTCGCCGGCTGGGTAAAGGCTCGTATCGGGGGCAGCGCATTGTCCCTGCCCGGCGCTGGATGCAACCTCCGTTTCAAGGCTTCTGAGGGCCGTAAGGTGGGATTCAAAGTAGGGCTTCTGGGCTGCTGGAATGACGGCTGCCATGCGTTGCCAGTCCCGCTTTACAACGTCCATCACACTCTTTCGCTCAACTATCAGCCGTTGCATTTCCACCGGTGTTGCTTGGACCAACTCACCGAAGAGTCGCCGATAGTTTTCGAGTGGCCGGTGTTCACCGGGAAGTGGCAAATCAGGCCCTGCCCACGACAAGTAGCGGTGAGACACGTCAAAAGACGTAGTCGTCACATCGGCGGCAAACTGCAGCGAACGGAAGCGGGTGTTAGATGCGAAGCGCGGATCGGTCGCCACCAACTGATCGATCGAGGGAGCTTGAGCGGAGGTGTAGTTGTCGCCGTCAAAGGTTCCGTCTCGGCCTGTCATCCACTGCACAAGGCCGGCACAGTGCGGCTCCCGTGTGGTGGCGCGGTGGTCAAGGCCCGAGATCACCACGAGCTTCGATTTCAATGGCTCGAACGCCGCCATGGTTTCGCCTAGTTGAAAGTTGCTAGCCGAACCTGTGGGACGCCAGAGGTCATAGGCGCGCCCATCGGGTGTCTGCAGCACCAGGAGGCGTTTGGGGCCCGGAAGGCCCGCTTGCGCGCGGGTTTCGCGACCGAAAAAGGGCAACACGAGTGCCGCTGCCGCGCCGCTGAGAGTTCCGAGCAGCCGGCGTCGGCTCGGTGCTTTAAGCTCGTTCATTCGGCGACCTCCAAGCGGCGAAAGCGGAAAGATTTGGAGTTCACGATGGCAAGAAGAAGCTCGCTCAGCTGATACCCGCTTTGGGAGAAGTGTGCCTGGAGCGGCGCAAGCTCGCAACTCGCCGGTGGGGCGGTGCGTGAAAGGCTGAAGGCGAGCATCTTCTGAACGATGCAGGCTTGTGCGAGTTCGCTTTGCGCCAGCTTCTCGCTGAGCTCGGCGGCACCGTTCACAGGCCCGTCAAAATCGGTGTTCGTTGCCAGGGCTGTGGCGTCGATGGGTTCGCCCATGAGGGTTGGTTGGTAAGCCCCAACAGCGTTGTAGTGCGAGAACATCAACCCAAACGGATCAATAGCCGAGTGGCAGCCGGCACATGCTGGCTCGTTCGCTCGAAAGCTCGCCGCCTCGCGTTGCGACTTGCCTGCGGTGATCGCTGCAACGTTCACTCCGGGTGGCGGCGCCTGAAGCGTTTGGCACAAAAGATCCCGCCGCACGAAGAGCCCCCGCTGCACCACCTGCCCTTCGGATTGATTCGCAAATCGAGCCAAGAACGCTGGATGCGTGAGGATCCCCACGCGTTCATTGGTCGCAAAATCCTGGCGCACAAATCCCGCTTCGGTAGGCGCGGGCACCGCATAAATGGGAGCCAGTGCAGCATCTATATACGCGTTGGGAGCACGGAAGATGTCCCGAAAATCACGCGCCCCCTGCCAAACATTCCCGTCAATGAACAGTCGCACCGAGCTCAGTAGGCTCTGCCTCGCGGGTTCGAACTCTGGAAAGACGCTTTCGTCTTTATGGATGTGCTCAAGCTCCGTCAGGCGAAACCAACGAACGATGGCTTCGGTGATCGTATGTTGCGCGTCCGGAGCCTCCAGGAGCCTTTGTGCTTGGGCACTGAGCGCTGCAGGTTCGCGCAGCAGTTCACCTGCTTCCGCGGCACGTCGGAGCTCCGCGTCGGGGGCGTGATCGGTAAGCCAAAATGAGAGTTGAGACGCAAGCTCGTGATCCGTGAGCGGAAGTGCGCCTGCGTTTTTCGGCCCCGCGATGTCGCCCGTGCCAGAGTTCGGCGGCGTGCCGAGTTCTGTGGTGTACAAGAAAGAGGGAGCCTGCAGTGCGGCTTGGATCACCAAGCGTACTCCCCCTTCGGCACCATGGGATGCACCGCTCTCGAAGAGCGCACTGTAATCTTCCAGCTCTTCGGGCAAGATCGGGCGGCGATAGGCCTGGGAGAGAAAGCTTGAGAGCCAGCCCTGCACGCAAGGATCAGCGCGCACGGTGTCGGGCGAACAGAGAAAGCCCGGAGCGTGACGTGCGAACGCAGCAGCCAGCGTTTCGGCAGCCGTGCGATACTGAAGCACCAACCCCCCATCAACAGGAACCATCGCCGTGGCGGGGATGAATGCTGAGGCGTTAACCCCCGGCGACCGAACCGATTGGGCCTCGCGCACGTCGCCGAACAAATCGAACACGGCGTTTCGGTAGTGAATGTCACTGAGTTTAGCGACGCGGCGCTCGGGGACTTCGCCGGCCTCACAGGTCGCCGTCGTGGGCGGCTTTGCTGCGCCTCCGCCCGAAGGATCAGAAGAGGACTGGTGATTGCCAGAACACGCGAGGCCGCAGGCTGACGCAATTAGTACGATCGACGCGCACAGAGCCGTGCGGGTTCGAGTTCGATCTCGGTGCGATCGTCTTTGCACGCTGCAACTCTACCAGCCGGAGCTCGGCTCTAGAGGCGCCGTGGGTCTGTCCCCAAGTGCCCCTCATCCGTCCACTGGACACCAGCACAGGCTTGTGGCACCTTCGACGACGCTCCTGACCCTGGAGCCAGCTTCCGGTTGCAGCTCAGCCGCAGAGCGTGCTGAGCTTTGCTCCAATTGGCGAGCGCACCTCTTGACACCCCCCGGGGCCTGGCTAACTTGCGGCGCGCTGCTGTCAGCACTCGCGCCGAGTGAGTGCCAAACGGTGGCAACTGGCTGAAATCTAAAGGTTTATCCAGTTAAAGGGCGGCGTTCGGCGACTTTGCGGCTCGCAGGGCGCGGGCCAATCCCCCCAATCAGTTAGCCCACCTCCACGAAGGTGGCGAAGTTTCCAAAACAATCAACAAGGAAAAGACACCGATGGCAAAAATCCGACCCCTTCAAGACCGCGTGATTGTGAAGCGCGTTAAAGAAGAAGAGAAGACCAAAGGCGGGATCATTATCCCCGACACCGCCAAAGAGAAGCCGGTTGAGGGCGAAGTCATCGCCGTTGGCAATGGCAAGGTGCAGGACGACGGAAAGATTCGTCCGCTCGATGTCAAAGCTGGCGACCGTGTGCTGTTTGGCAAGTATGCCGGCACCGAGGTGAAAATCGAAGGCGAAGAGCACCTGATTTTGCGTGAGGATGACATCCTCGGCGTGCTCGAGAAGTAACGCTAAGGAGACTAAGAATCATGGCTGCTAAAGAAATTGCATATCAGGAAGATGCCCGCGCGCGCATTCTTGCTGGCGTTAACGCGCTAGCGGATGCGGTGAAGGTTACGCTTGGCCCCAAGGGTCGTAACGTCGTTCTCGAAAAGAGCTTCGGTTCCCCCACGGTAACCAAAGACGGCGTGACCGTTGCCAAGGAAATTGAGCTTGAGAATAAGTTCGAAAACATGGGCGCCCAGATGGTGCGCGAAGTGGCTTCGAAAACGTCCGATGTTGCCGGTGACGGCACCACGACGGCCACTGTGCTCGCACAAGCGATTTTCCGCGAGGGTTCCAAGCTGGTTTCGGCCGGCCACAACCCGATGGAAATCAAGCGCGGCATCGATAAGGCCGTTGATGTCATCGTTGCCGAGCTGAAGAAGATGGCCAAGTCCACCAAGGATCCGGCTGAGATTGCGCAGGTTGGTACCGTGAGCGCCAATGGCGACGCGAGCATCGGCAAGCAGCTCAGCGAAGCCATGGAAAAGGTTGGCAAGGAAGGCGTTATCACTGTGGAAGAGGCGAAGAGCGCCGAGACCACGTTGGACGTCGTGGAAGGCATGCAGTTCGACCGCGGGTATCTCTCGCCGTACTTCGTGACCGACCCGGAGCGTATGGAAGTGTCTCTCGAAGACGCGTACTTGCTGCTCAGCGAGAAGAAGATCACCAACATGAAGGATCTTCTCCCCGTGCTCGAAGCCATTGCACGTCAGCAGAAGCCTCTCCTCATCATCGCTGAAGATGTTGAAGGCGAAGCTCTTGCCACGCTCGTGGTGAACAAGCTCCGTGGCACCCTTTCTTGCGCTGCTGTGAAGGCCCCTGGCTTTGGCGATCGCAGGAAGGAAATGCTGAAGGATATGGCAGTTCTCACCGGCGCTCAGGTCATCAGCGAAGAGCTGGGCCTGAAGCTTGAGAACGTCACCATCAGCGATCTCGGCCGCGTTAAGCGCGTCAAGGTCGACAAAGACAACACCACGCTCATCGATGGCGCAGGCGACAAGGACAAGATCAAGGGTCGCCAGACCGAGATCCGCCAGCAGATCGAATCCACCACGAGCGACTACGACCGCGAGAAGCTCCAAGAGCGCCTCGCTAAGTTGGTCGGCGGCGTTGCCGTCATCAAGGTCGGTGCTGCCACCGAAACCGAGATGAAGGAGAAGAAGGCACGCGTTGAAGACGCCCTTCACGCCACGCGCGCAGCAGTGGAAGAAGGCATTGTTCCTGGCGGCGGCGTTGCCCTCCTCCGGGCACAAAAAGCCCTCGACGGCATCAAGCTGAACGACGAGCAGATGGTGGGCGTCCGGATCATCCGTCGCTCGCTCGAAGAGCCCCTCCGCCAGATCGTTGCTAACGCTGGTGAAGAAGGCTCCATCGTGGTTCAGAAAGTGCGCGAAGGCAGCGGCAACTTTGGCTTCAACGCGGCAACCGGCGAATACACGGATCTCGTGGTCGCTGGCGTGATTGACCCGGCCAAGGTAGTGCGCACTGCACTTCAGAATGCAGCTAGCGTTGCGGGCCTCATGCTCACGACCGAGGCTCTCGTGGCTGAGAAGCCGAAAGACGAGAAGCCCCAAGCTGGTGGCGACCACGGCCACGGTCACTGAGTAACATCAGAAAGCGAGCTCCTTCGCACTTCGGTGCCAAGTGAGCCACGCAAAAAGGCGAGTTCCGAAAGGGCTCGCCTTTTTGCTATTTCAGGGGTGAAGTAAGGCACGTCGCACGCGAGATACCCGAGTAGTATCAGGCACTTAACGGAGCGGCCTGCGCCACCAGGTGGGGCTGGATAGGGGTTAGGGATCGGCTAGACTGTCTAGATAACAATGGAATCGACCAAGCCACGCACCTGGCAGCTTCAGGTGGCCAAGAATCGCTTCAGCGAGCTGGTGGATGAAGCCGCCAAGGCCCCCCAGATCGTAACACGACATGGAAAGGAAGCGGCTGTTGTGCTCAGCATTGAGGCTTACCGAGCGCTCACGGGGAAGAAGAAAGCTACGCGGTCGTTCACGGAATTCCTGCTTTCGGCACCCAAGCTCCCACTTGGGCTTGAAGTGGAGCGCGACAAGAGTTCAGGTAGGAAAGTTGAGTTCGAGTGAAGTACTTGCTCGATACCTGTGTCGTGTCTGAGACAACCAGGGCTCAGCCGAACCAAGGGGTCATGGAGTGGTTGCGTGCTCTCGACGAACGGCACCTATCGCTCAGTGTTTTGACCATTGGTGAGCTTGAGAAGGGGATTGAACGCCTCCACGCGGGCAAGCGTCGTACTGCCTTGCGCGTTTGGCTGGAGGAGCTCAAGTCTGCGTATGATCAGAAAGTGCTCGACGTTACGCTTCCGATCGCGGCCGAGTGGGGGCACATGGTGGCTGAGGCAGAACGGCGCGGTGAGACTCTAGCAGCCATAGACGGCCTAATTGCGGCGACAGCGCGGATCCATGAGCTGACACTTGTGACGCGCAACACCGCTGACATGCGCCGCACGGGCGCATTGCTATTCGACCCCTGGGAGGCGTGAGACCCAAGTTGATGGCGATGGAGGTTCGAGCATGGGTGGGGTGCATGAGCCGCGACCGGATGTTTTCAAGGGGGAAGTCGCTCGTCAGCAAGGACAAACCTATGCGTAGATTCAAAGGCGTACGCACTATTGGGTGAGCCCAGAGCGGTTAGCGTAATCCACGGCATTCGGCACAGGGGCCGCCAGCTACGCAGCCTGCGAGTGCCGGGTCGCGCGCGTCGCAGGTGCGGGTCGGGCCACACGTCTCCTTAGAGACCCAGCGTCCCTCGCGACACAGCGTTACTTGCGAGTTTTCTCCGTAGGTGCAGGAGGTAGAGCCCTCTACCGCGCATGGCTCGTTGAAGCCGTCGAAACGCTCTTCGCCCCGCGGCGCGATCACGAAATATTGGATGGAAGTCGCTTTGAAGAAACGCACCCCATCGGCTGACGCGCTGATGCGGCACACGCCTTCGGTGTTGAAATTCGCGAAGCCCCCGTAGTCATCTTCGGCAGGCCAGATCTCGGCGCCATTGGGCCCGGAACATACGGCAGGCGTTTCCGTGCGGAAGACTACGCGCGAGGAATCACAGGGCTGCACGCCGCGCACCTTGGTGTTCGCCTCAATGCGCCCCTTGTCGCCGGGTTGCCCGACGAGTGAGCTGCCGTTCACCGACTTGACGACGATATCACTCACCTCCGAGGGCCCGTACGCGCGCAGCACCCCGACACGACTGGACAAGAACCCGGAGCGCACCTCGACCATCCCTGGCTCGGCAGGCGCTGCCCACGCAAACCAATTCTGCGAGTCCCATCCAGCGGCCGGTGTCACGCCCGCCGTTGGTGCGATCGCGTCCGGGTGAAAGCCCGCGAGCTTCGTCGCGCCGGCGAATAGCTCCACCTGAAAAGAGGCCGCGCCACCTGGGATCGTGACAACCTCGCCAAGTTCGACGCCGTTGCAGCTTGTTCGAAGGGCACTGCGATCAGCCTTGCTGACCTCGATCTCGAGGTCAGTACTGCGCACAGAGCCGTCGTCGAACGTGCCGCGAAAGTGGAGCGTGGCCTTGCCGGGTGCGACGCCGAGCACGAAGTGCGTGGCCGTACTTGTCGTGATCGGGGCGTCCGCCCCTAGGACGATGCTAGCAACGTTGGGATTTCCCGAGGAGAGCTCATCCAGGCTCACGAGGCGGTCAGTGCCGCAGAAGTTGAGCTTACCGCCGCCGGAGCACGAGTCGCCGTAGCTCAAGGTCTGGTACGCGCCCACCGCCAGAGGCTCTCCTTGAAGCGGGCCCTGGAGATACGCCTCACCGTCCGAGCAGCTCGCCAGCGCCAGCGCAAAATATGAAGCGAACAGAACGCCTAGCACGCGGCTCTTGGCTTTCATCATGTGCCGCACGCATCAGCAAAGCGCGTGCCACCCCACGTGAGCGCGCGGTAAATGCGACGGAAATCCCCACCGATGCGACATCGAAGTCATGCGCGATCCAAAGGATCGCTTACCGATCTGCATCGGATCAGCACAGCAAACAGCGGCTACGCACGGTGCCACGCGAGCCACGCTCCAGTACGGTCGCCCAGGGATCGGAGGTGTTGGCACGAGACGGTGAGTCCGAAATGACTCGCTCCTCTTGCTGTTTCTGGGCGGCTGAAGCGCCTCCACGTGCGTTTGGCCAGGTGCGAGCGTAAAGTAGCCGCACCATGAGGGCATCCGCCGCTCCCAGCATGAATGCGCGATCTTTCCTCGAATGGGAAAGGGACCAGAAGGAACGCCACGAATATTATCGCGGTGAGGTGTTTGCGATGGCCGGCGGCAGCCCGCGCCACAACGCATTGTGTGCAGCGATTCTGGGAGAGCTTCGAATTGCTCTTCGGGGCACTGGCTGCACAGTGCTTTCCTCTGACCAACGTATCTCGGCCAGGGATGAGAGCCACTTCGTCTACGCGGATGCGAGCGCGGTGTGCGGAACACTTGAATTGCTAGCAGGCACCGCAGATGTCGTCACCAATCCCAGCGTGCTCGTTGAAGTTCTATCACCGAGCACCGCGGAATATGATCGCGGAATCAAATGGGATAGCTATCAACGCCTTGTGTCGGTGAAGGACTTTGTACTGGTATCGCAAGATGCAGAACGTCTCGAACACTACCAGAGGATGCCGGATGGATCTTGGAGCTATCGGTTGCTCGAAGGGGGCGGCGCACTTCAGCTTTCTCACGGAACCCCGATTCGGTTGAGCTCGATTTACGAGGGAGTCTTCGAACTGGCGGGAAGCTTGCGAGCATGAGTGGTGCAGATCCAAATCACCGTGTCGAGGTAGGCGGATGACAATGAAGACGGAGGTTCGGGTCTTTGCTAGCCATGAGGCAGCTCGCGAAGCTCAGCATTGTTCAACGCCACCGCGTTGAGTTCCTCCCTTAATCGCCGAGGCGGACTTGATAGCAAACAAGAAGGGCCCAAAAACGCACCTTTACTCGGGGGAAGCTTGCGTGCTTTCCCAAGTGGTCGTAGCACCCGGCCGCCATGATCAACATCTCCGGGCTCAGCAAGAACTTTGGCCCCAAGGTTCTGTTTGAGAAAGTTACTTTGCAGCTCAATCCGGGTGAGCGCTATGGCTTGGTGGGGGCCAACGGTAGCGGGAAAACCACCTTCCTCAAGATCCTGACGGATGACGAGAGCTCCAGCGACGGCGTCATCATGTACGGTAAACAGGTGCGCTTGGGCATTCTGCGCCAGGATCAGTTCGCTGATGATAACGAGCGGATTGTTGATGTGGCAATGCGCGGAGATAAGGCTGTCTTCGCCGCACTCCAGGAGTTGGACGCGTTAGCGCGGGATCCAGATCCCAGCCCCGAACGGCTGGGCGACGTGAATGACCTATTGCATCGCGAAGATGGCTACACTCTCGAAGCGCGTGCGCGGGAAACGCTGGAGGGGTTGGGCATTGCGAGCGAATTACTCGATCAACCGTTAAAGGTTCTTTCCGGAGGCTTCAAGCTTCGCGTGCTTTTGGCGCAAGTGCTCGTCGGGAGGCCAGATGCGCTGTTGCTCGATGAGCCGACGAACCATTTGGATATTCTTTCGATTCGCTGGCTCGAAAAATTCTTGCAGAGCTTCGCGGGCTGCGCCGTAATTATCTCGCACGATCGCAGGTTTCTGGATTCGGTGGCTACCCGCATCTTGGATGTAGATTACGAAACCATCATGGATTACCCGGGGAATTACACTGCTTTCCTCGTGCGCAAGGAAGAAACACGCGGGCGCAAAGAGACTGAGATTGCGCGCCAAGAAAAGCTCTTGGCTGAAAAGAAGGCTTTCGTAGAGCGCTTTCGCGCCAAAGCTACGAAGGCTCGCCAGGCGCAAAGCCGTGCCAAGCAGATTGATAAGATTGAAATCGAGGAGCTGGCGCAATCGTCGAGGCGTTTTCCCAAGTTCAAGTTCGAGCAAACTCGGCCGAGTGGGCGCGATGTGTTGAAAGTTGAGGGGCTTGCTAAAGCTTACGGCGACAAACAAGTGCTCAAAGGCGTTGGCTTTGAGGTGCGGCGCGGCGAGCGCATTGCCGTGATTGGCGCCAACGGCATGGGTAAATCCACACTGCTCAAGATCATCACCGGCAATCTCGCGCACGATGCGGGAACCTCCGTGTGGGGGCATGAAGTGCACGTAGGTTATTTTGCTCAAGATCATCACGAGCTTCTCAATGATCCCAAGCTCACGCCGCTGAATTTTCTGTGGGATGCCTGCCCTACCGAAGCGGTGAGCTATGTGCGCGGGCAGCTCGGCAGAATGCTATTTTCTGGGGATGATGTAGATAAACCGGTGACAGCGCTTTCGGGCGGCGAGGCCGCACGCGTAATCTTCGGCAAGTTGGCCATTCAAAAGCCCAACGTGCTCGTGCTCGATGAGCCGACCAACCACTTGGATTTGGAGGCGATCGAGGCGCTCACCGAATCTCTCCGCGAATACCCTGGAACCTTGTTGTTCGTTTCTCACGATAGGCACTTCGTATCCCAGCTGGCGACGCGCATCATCGAAGTGAAGCGTGATGGTTTGCTGAACTTCAATGGAACGTATGATGAGTACCTTGAGAAGGCCGGTGATGATCACCTCGACGTGAACGCCGTGGTGCTGCGCGCCAAAAAGAAGACGGAGTCGCCTTCCGTTCAGCCGCCACCCAAGGTCGATTCTTCGAACAATCAAAAGGTCGGTTCTTCGAGTGATCAAAAGGCGCACGCACGCGCTACCCAGCCAGGAGCCCCCGCCGCGAACCGTACGGCAGCGCCCGAAAAGAAGCCGCAAAAGCCGCTGAATAATCGGGCTCGCGAGCTACCAAAAAAACGAGACCGGCTGATGGCGGAGATCGAGAAACTAGAAGCTGAGAAAGCGAAGATCGGCGAAGCTTTCGCGGCACCCGGCTTTTACGAAAGCACGAGTCTCGATGAGCAAATGAAGCTTGGCTACCGTCAGGCTGAGCTGGACCTCCAAATAGACGAGCTCATGCAAGAGTGGGAAGCCGTGGAAGCGGAGCTTGCGAGCTTGCAGGCTGGATAGAGCTTACAGGCGGGGTAGAGCCGTAGGCGAGTTGCGGGAGTTAGAGGCCTGCGTCTTCGTAGATGTTGTTCAGGCTTAGTTGAACGCTTCCGCTTATGAGCTGCAGATTATCTCCGTCAACCAAGACGGTTGTACGGAATTCATCTCCCTGGCGCTCGTGCAATTCTACGCGGCGGGAGCTTTGCGAAAACAGAAGTACCGCGTCGAGCGAAGGGATGCGCTTGTAGGCTTCAAGCTTTTCTCCACGATCGTAGGCGGCGGTGCTCTCACTCAGGACTTCGACTACAACCTTCGGATTCGTTGCGGTGGATGCGTTGGCGGGATGGGGCACGAGAGGCCCGCAGATTACCGTTACATGTGGGTAAGTGGTGAGGCCCGTGGCGAGCACGCTAACGCGCAGATCTGCCGTGTACGCCCTGCATGGACCGTTGCGCAGCTGCGGCACTAGAGCTGAAACGATGGCTGCTGAAAGGGCAGCGTGTTCAGGGGTGCCCCCGGCCACGGCGTAGATTTCACCGTTGTAGAACTCGTGGCGCACGTTGGCGGCTTCTTCGAGCGCGAGATATTCGTTGAAGGTGTAGCTGTGGCGGGGAGCGGGGTGAACCACAGCTCTCAGCCTAACACATTTCCCGAAAAACTTGGCCAAGCCCACGGCGTATCATTACCTGGTACGACGATGTCGACTCGAAGCCCCGCCCGCACGACCCAATTAGCCCTTAACTTAGCTCGCACCAATCCAGAGTTCGCGCTGCGCGTCAGCCAACGCCTCACGGGCGAGGCTCGCCAGGACTTCTTAAAGGCTGCTCTGTGCCCCGAACCAAGCGTTACAACGCCGCGCTCCGATCTCTCCGAGTTTCCGGTACGCCCTCAGCAGAGCCCGCGCACGGCGAACCCAGAGTCCAGCATCGCCGCGCAGCGCCCCGGCCTGAAGAAGTGCGGCACCCCCAACCAGGCACCTTCGGTGGCAGCGATGCCGCCCATTAGCCAGGCGCTTTTTGGTTTCGCCCGCAGTGTTTCTCGGGTCGCGAACTAAACGGCTTGGCTTCCCCCCATCTCGGAGGTTACGAATGTTACCGGCTTCGCAGCGGGCTTGGACAGGATCCCCACAGTGGGGTCTGCACAGCTCCACGGTATATCAAGTTGGCGAAGCGGTGCAGCGCCAGACGCGGCGCGATTACTAGCGACCGTAAGCTCTTCTCCGCTAAGAGCGAGCGTGCCTTGTTGGTCTCATCGCGTGAGCTCGAAGCGGCCATCGGAGCGCTCTTCGAGACGGTCTTGGGCCACGGGGGGCCGGGTGATGTAACGGCAGAGGCGCTCGAGTTGGCGGCGGTCGCGGCCGTCGACGCGCTGTTTGACAAAGAGGCTGATGCCGCCGACTTCTGCGACGGGCTCATCGGGAGGCGGTGCAGTAGAGGTGGCCTGTGGCGGCAATGACTGTGCAGCAACGAGGCGGAGAGAGGGCTGGCCTGCCCGCTCGCCTGAGACAGCAACCCCCTGCGCGGCAGCGGCATAGCAAGCAGAGAGGCCGGGCTCTTCTTGCTCCAACGGGTGCGCGTCCGCGTCGCTGTGCGCATGCGGGTCGAGCCAGCGCCCGTGTTTCTCGAAGATGCGCTTCAGGCGAACGTGCGTACGGGTCGCTATCTCTGCGACCTCCGCACGGGTCGGAGTTGGTAGGGAGTGGAAGACGAGCTTGCCTGTTTCTGGCGCTCGCAGGTACACGCCGTCGAGAGCGAGCACGTGAAAGTGCACGTTGAGGCGGAGGGCAGAATCTGAACGCTGGATGGCGGCCAACTACATGCTCAGCTGCGCGGCGAATGCGGTCGCGCATGGAATTCATCGTCTCCGACTTTCCGAGCAAACCAAGGCTGTCGCCCGCTGGCAACGTACAGCGTTGCCCCTTTCAGCGCGGGCGAGCGCCTTGCGCGCCACGAACAGTACCTCCTCGCGATCGAACGGCTTGAGCAGGAAATCCGTGGCTCCTCCTTCATGGCTTCGACGGCGGTCTGCACGGTATCGTGAGGTAGGCAGCGGGTTGGGCTGAGCGCCCACAGCCTTGAGCGCACGCGCTCAGCAACGACAGCACCACTCTCAATCGAACTCAATGTTGATAAGGCCTGAGCAGCTGGAGGAATTCGCCGCAGTCCATTTTTGGCACCCCGAAGGCCCGCAATACCCATTGAGACACTCAAAGTCTTCTTGACACGCCGTCCGATCTTGCTTCTTGGGGGTACATTCGTTAGTAGTAATGCCACAAAAGGCGCTGGCAGCGCATGCGTCTGACTGGATACACGGGCCACTTTCTCGTTGCGGCACACACCTGCCGAGATCGCAATACGCGCCGGTGGCGCAAAAAAACGTGCAAGCCTCTCCCAGCTTAGGAACGCTTGCGCAGGATCCGTTAGAACACGTGAGACCATCCTCCACCCAACAGGTTCCGGGCGAGCCTCCCACCGAACCCGCTTGTGCGCAGGAGCGATAATGCGGCGTGATCATCACGCAAGATTGTGAGCAGGCCTCGCCGAACTTAGCGGTTGGAGGCTCCTCAAACGAAGGACCTGTATATACTTTGCACAGGCCCTGATCACACTGAATCACCTGAGTGTCAGTTTGCGCACACTCGGCACTTTCTGAGCACTGGCCACCCAAAGCAACAGTACCCTTGAAGAGCTTATTGCACGCCGGCTCTACAAGGTCAGCCGCGGCTTCGTTCGTGCACCCGGCCAACGCGGCAGAGTAGGCTTTGAGGCAGGCCTCTCCAGCTACCGGGTCCAAAATGATACGCCCAGAGCCGGTACGTGCGGCAATGATTCCTGTAAGTGTGCCTTCTGCGGTAAAGCGGCAGCCGGTGTCGTTGAATGGCACCCCGCCGGCGGCGCAGCAACTGGCGACGTTTTCGCAAGCGGCAGCTGCGAAGCGCTTGGGGAAATCACCGGCGGTAGGCACACTCATGTTGGTGGCAGAGGCCGAGCTTGGGCCTCCTTGGCCGCAGGCAAGGATGGCAACGATAGGCAGAGCTACCGCGGCAAAATTACGGCATTTCATTAACGCCCGCCCGCTCCCGCTGAAGGCGCGCCCGGCGTTCCCCCCATTCCCCCAGCGCCCCCGACGGGATCATCATACTTGCTGGGCGGCACTTGGGCAGGGTCCCAGGTCAAATCGAGATCCAGTTCGGATCTAATATCGCCGGAGAATTCCAAGGTGATGAGCACACTCAGGCGGCCTTGCTCTTTACTGTATTCACGGATTTCCGCACGCTTCTTCTCACAGCCGTAGAGGGGTGACGTATCGGTATCGCGGCCCAAGCCAGCATCACAGGCTCGATTGGTGCACCGCAGTAACGAGAACACCATGTTGGGGTCTGTTTCCGGCACACCACCGACACTGGGCTCGATCACTACGGGGCGTTCAGGTGGCAAATTCCATAGAGTAGCCCCCAACAGCCAACCCAAGTCGCTCCCCACCCCACACGCACTGAACCCGACTCTATCGCGTGCGGCGATGTCTATCACGGGGTGAAACTGTGGCGGCACTGGATAATGACCGGCTAGAGGTGGGATGCGGTGGGTGAAGCGGGTGATTCCGAAAGCCGGGGCGCCCGGAGGTACTCCGTTCACGCAGGTCGACGGCATCACCACTGGCCCTGGCTCCGGGGCGCAGGCCACGCACACCAGACTGAACGCTGCGGACCAGCACAGCCGCAGCGCCCTCATGGCGCCAACTCGTTTGAGGCTCGCACCAGCACGCGCACTTCATTCGCGCCGTCACTTGCTACCAACGAAACGGGGCCGTCGAATCCGCTTCCACACCCGGATGGGGGGCAGGGTTGCACGATCAGCTCGGCGGAGGCTGTCTTGTCAGGAGAACCCTTAGTGGAGCAGGTAACCCCTTCATACATCGAGAGCGTGATGCCTAACCGAACGGCGCCGCCTGAGCCAGGTATCAGGCTACATGCCCACTCCAGCCGCCCCTGCACCTCATCGCCCGCACATTCCGTGGCGTCACTCTCGTTGTCTTTCGGGTATAGCGGATCCACGTAACAATACTTGACTAACGTTCTATCGCGCACAATTTCGTTGGTACCTACCGTTTCGTGATCGACGACGTCGATATCAATGGCTTCGATTTTGACGCGGCGCCGCAGGTTCGCATCAATAATGGGAAGGTCCAACGCGGAACCCTGCACATTTTCGACCACGAGGGCGGTGCTCGCGTAATCTCCGCCACTCTCGAGAGGGTCATCAAGTAAACACCGGGTGTTGCCACCCGGTGCTCCTTACAGAACCGGACTTGCGAATTTCCCGCATCCGGCTCTTCGGTTTGTGTTTATTGGAATTGCGTTCGGAGGAAACATCGCGCAGGTCTTGGCCAAATGGTG
>JANRKO010000012.1:0-26152 GCA_033763455.1 Polyangiaceae bacterium | reverse complement strand
TCGACTATGGGGTGGCACAACAGTCAAAGACAAAGTTCTCCCTACGATCGGGTGTTGGTCGTTATGAGGCAGGTCTTGGGCTAGACAGAGGCAAAAAAACGGGCTGTCGCAATCGACTATCCGCGCTCGTGGTGGCGCATAGGTGTAAATCCGTTGGCGGAGCGCAATCGCCGTGACGAGGTCGTAACCGGCATAAGCCGGACGCCGGGAGCGGAGAGGTCGCGCTTGCCGCCTCTGGACAGCCAATGTTTGGCCTCTGGACAGCCATGAAGACCGCCAAAGATTGGTATGAGGGGGCTAGGATCCCTTGCGTTGAGCGTGGCCAGGTTCGTAACGAGAGCCATCCCGCCACATCGCGTACAGGATCCCTGCGAGCTTGCGGGCCACGGCGACGGTCGCAATGAACTTTCCTCGACGCTTCTCGATCTCCTGTGCCCAGAGCGAGATCGGATCGTTGGGTCTGAAGCGTCGAACGTTCCATGCAGCTTGCACCAAAGCTCGACGCATGGCGGCCGGGCCTGCCTTCGTGATGCCGGTGCGCTGCTTGCGTTCGGAGCTGGAGTTTTCGCCGGGAGTAAGGCCGAGATAGGCCTGAACGGCGTGTGCGCTGGGAAAGCGGGAACGATCGTCGAGGGCGGCCATGAAGCGCACGCTGGTGACGGGTCCAACACCAGGTACGGACATGAGTCGCTGGCAAATAGGATCCTGCTCTGCAAGCTTCTCGAGCTCCTTGTCGGCTAGCTTGATTTGTTCGTTGAGCGCTTCGATCGCAAGCAGGAGCCGTTCGACATAGTTTGCAAGGCCGTGGTGAGTTTTTAGGGCATTTTCGCGAACTCGGCGGGGAAAGGTAGCGGTGCCGCAAGGAGGTATCTTGAGCAGCTGCGTTCGAGCCCATCCGCGCACACAGTTGGTGAGGCTGACGCAGGAAGCGATGAGGGTTTCGCGCATCTGGCACAAGGCGCGGCGTTCCCGCGCCACATGACTGGGAACATGAACGGAGGGCAAATCGATGCGGCACGAAACTTCGCTGAGAACCTGTGCGTCGCGCCGATCGGTCTTGATGCCGCGAGCACCCACGCCCAGGCTGCGAACCAGCGTAGCCGGCACAACGCGGACCTCGTGCTTGCTGTCGAGCGCCTTGTCCGCCACAGAGAAAGACTCCGAACAGGTTTCGAGGATGACCCGACTGAAGGGTTGCTGTTGCAGGAATCGTTCGAGGCTTACCGTGGGGATCTTGCGTTCGTCGAGAATTTGGCCGTCCGGAGCACGAACACAGATTTGGGATTCCTTCTTGCCGAGATCGATAGCAACATGTTGCATGGCTGTCTCCTTGTGCTGCGCCATAGAGCGCGTGTTTTGATTGAGGCCTCAGTTTGAGTGACCTCGCTGCCAGGGGGACAGCCTTAATTACTGTCCCCCAAGCGTGCCCTTCGTTGCCTCTTCCGAAGTTTCGAGCAGCACGGGTCCAAACGGCCCTCACCGGCGCTGCGGATGCGTCAATCGGGCCGAATACCCTTGGGCTTTCTATAGCCGAAAGGTGACCACTACTTTTCAGGTCGCGAGCCACCCCATGACATCTCTGGGCTCGAGAAATCGCGTTCGCGCTGTTCCGATATGTTCCCAAACCAAACCACACGCGCTTGCAAACTTGGCGAAGCTCGGTGACTACGTGGCACTTGACGGGTGGGCAGGCATCGCTAGGCTGCACGTAGGACTTCAGTCCGCCCCCTTGCAAGGCCGCCTTGCAGGTCGCTTCGGCTTCCTGCTCGCGCGGCCTTTAGTTTTCTGGCGAACGCTGTAGGTTTGTAGACGCACAGCTGCAACTCAGAGCGGCGGGTTCGTTCCCGAAAACGCGGGCTAACGCCACTCGAATTGCCTTGCTTGTCGTTAACAGGCCACAACAGGTGTCCCCCAATCCGCACCCAGGCCACCCGGTAGCCAAGTTGGGCTAAATCCTTGAAACATGACGTGAGCGAAGATTTGTGGGGACAGTTCGCTGTCTGTTGTGTCGAGCAGCAAGTCGATGAGCGGCGCACCTTGGAGGCCGATGCGTACGACTCCAATGTGAAGGCTCATTGGGCGTACGCGGTTCATCAGCGCGAGTCGTGCTTTCCGAAGGCGATGGCCGTCCAAGCAACGGCCGAGCTCGGGTCCCCAATAAGCGCTGGCACGCATGAAGGACGCCGAGAAGCTAACACCCGGCAACCCGATCGAGAGGCCATCAAGATATCCAGCGATAGTGTCCGCGACGGTGGCGGCGAAGCTGTTCAGATAATCGGAGCTGATGCGGATCTCATTGGGAAGCGCGGCGACGAGGCTCGTCGGCACGAGCTTGACGTATGAGGCCGTCGGATCAGCCAGCGCCGCGCGACCGTTCAGCGGCGGCGGAGGGGCCGCGCGCAGCACCGTAACCGTAGGACCACCAGTAATGACTTCGGCTTCGTCAATCGTGAAGCGAACACTGGGACCGAGATTGTCGTCGTGCACGTACAAGTGCTCTATCGACCCGTCTTCCTCGACGGCCTCGCCACTCGGTGCGCTGGGCGATGCGGCAGGACGATATCCCACAATGGTAACGGCATGACCCTCACCACCGAGGTCTCCGAGCACGCGAGCGGCCACCAGCACCGGGTACCCGGACCGAACTAGCGCGGCGCACGAAGCAGCGAAGCGGGCGCGGCCGAAGGTCTGCAGGACTCCCGCTGGTGTGCGCACTGCCTCGTCGCCCTCGAGCACGGTTGGAAGCAACCCCTGCGCCTTGATGGCGTCGCACAGCTGGTGAACGTTCAGGCCGTCGGAAGGGAAGACGCGGCGACTGAGTGGCCAGCGCGAGTGTGCGGCGCGGGTGACTTCGACGGTGGTCGGCACCGCGTGGTGCTCGTCCAATGCTGACGAATGGAACATTGTCCAAAGCGCCACGGTCGCGCACGCCCCGACACCTTGATCTTGTTGCTGCCAGGCTAGACCTCGGACTTCGAGGGGAAGGCCGAGAAGGTTGGCTCGGTAGACGCGCGCAGGTCGCGTTTCCCGGGGGAAA
This sequence comes from Polyangiaceae bacterium, assembly GCA_033763455.1. Classification (GTDB taxonomy): domain Bacteria; phylum Myxococcota_A; class Polyangia; order Polyangiales; family Polyangiaceae; genus JBBRRP01. Next base: position 23,115 of record JANRKO010000012.1, on the reverse strand, counting down.
TTGGGGCTTCGCTCCGGGTAGAGTTTGAGCACCGTACGCCCAAGCGGCGTCATGGGGAGCGGCCTCACAACGATGAAGCCGAGATAGCTCTGATTCAGCCGAGTGACCGCCTCTTCGATACCACCAAGCGCGGCAGCGAACGTTTGTCTCAACTCCGGCAGTGGTGCATCGAACAGGTGCAGGCGCCGGCAGATGTTGCGGTAACCCTTGCTGCTCGTGGAATAGAAGGCAGCGAACTCGGCGAGGTAGTCGCGGTCGAAGTAGTTGGGTTCTTCAACGACCGACTGCGCGTTGAGGTCAGCGAGGTAACACCGCAGGTACAGCACCTGCGACGCTCCGCGTACGCCGCTCGGGAACGACGCGACGTCGAACGGCTCGAGCTTGAGTGATTGCGCCTCGTTCCCCCCGAACGCCGTCACGACACCTTTTGCCGCAGCGTTTCGTCAGTGACCGGGGTTTCATAGGCGCGTGCGCGTGCGCGCGCATGATCGACTCGAGCCTCAAGCGCGGCGGCCACCTCAGGAGAAGGCGCCACGAGCCGTACACCCTTCAGCGCTTCGGACCGCGCGTTCTTGGGTGCGTGCCACACGTTGGGTTGCTGCTTGGTGCTGGCTTGGCTCATGATCGCCCCGGGTGTTCAGGCGTACAGTAGGGCTCGGATCGGCGCTGCGCAAGCCGTTTCTTGCCCGATCGAGGCAAGCGGGGCACTTCGATAGCCAGGGTTCCTGAACCCCTTCGGGCCTTAGAGGCAGATCGATCACTTGCTCCTCGCACGCCGCGCCCCTCGGCCCTCGGAACGCCTGCCGTGCGCGTGCGGAGCGGCGGAACCTGATGTGGCGCCGGCTGCAGGACACGTAACTCCTCTACCCCATCCGCATCAAGAGCAACGACATAAGCCACGACAGCGTCCAAGCCCAACTGTCCGCGCTCGCGCAGCCCTAGTTCTGGTCGGCTCCGGAAACGCGCGCCAAGCTCCGCTCGCTGGTGCCAGAATACCGCCTTAGCAAGTTTCAACAGGTGCTCCCCGATGCGGCACAATCGGAGATGATCGGCGCATATCTGCTGGATTTTGACGGTGCAGGCCGGCTTGTCGCCGGTTTGTAGACGCACCACTACAACTCAGAAACATCATGGTCCCGCAAAACGCCCCTGCAGCGTAGCGAATCTTTCGCCCCTCCCCGCACCCTTAACCGACGCCCCTGTGACATTATTTAGCCCACCGCCCGCAGAAAGCTGTTCCCCGGGTTGACTAGAACGGCTACGTTGCCGCGAATATGTTTACAGGTTTCGCGAATAATGGCGCTACTCAACTGCCACGAGCCAGCTCCGGCTAAGCGGCCATTAGAAAACACCCTCTCATGTCCACTCAACGCTACTCCGTAACCCCACATCCCATCGAAACCTTGCTCACTTGGGTGAAGTCAGGCGAGATTGCCATCCCTGAGATCCAACGGCCCTTCGTTTGGGAGCCGGCGAAAGTTCGCAACCTGCTCGATTCGCTCTACCAGGGCTATCCGGTCGGCTACCTAATCGCGTGGCGAAACCCGACCGTGAAGCTCAAGGATGGAGCTCCCTCGGCCGGAAAACGGATTCTCATCGATGGCCAGCAGCGCGTCACCGCATTGATGGCTGGGCTGCTCGGGCGCGAGGTCCTGACCAAGGACTACGAGACCATCCGTGTTAGGATCGCCTTCCATCCCTTGACGGAGAAGTTCGAGGTTGCCAACGTCGCATGGATCGAGGATGTGGCTGCTGTCTTCTCGCCTGAAGCTGATCTGATCGAGTTGACCGAGGAGTATGTTTCTAAGAACTCCAGTGCCGACCGCAAACATGTTGGCAAGGTGCTGCAAAAGCTCGGCAAGATCATTAACAACCACGTCGGCCTGATCGAACTCGCCGAGGACCTCGACATTGAGACCGTCACGGAGATTTTTATCCGCGTGAATTCCGCCGGTGCTGAGCTGTCGCAGGCCGATTTTGCCATGTCGAAAATCGCGGCCAACGAAACCCATGGCGGGAATATGTTGCGCAAGGCAATCGACTACTTCTGTCATCTCGCCGTCGCGCCAGACTTTCTTGGGCTCATCGAAAAGGGCGACAAGCCTTTTGCTGCCTCAGAATTTTTCCCGCAGATGCGCTGGCTCAAGGATGTGAACGACGACATCTACGATCCGACCTACACCGACATGCTTCGCGTGGCCTTCACCGCCGAGTTCGGGCGCGGAAAGTTGGCAGACCTCGTGGCGCTACTTTCGGGACGTAACTTCGAGACCCGCCAATATGAAGACGTCATCGCGGAGGCCTCGTTCGCCAAGCTGAAACAGGGCATCCTGCGCTTCATCAACAAGACCCATTTCGAGCGCTTCACCATGATCGTTCGCTCCGCGGGCTTCGTAACGAACGACCTGATTGGTGGCAAAAACGCGGTAAATTTCGCCTATATTCTTTACCTGAGGGGACGCGCTGAAGGCGTTCCAGCCGCCGACCTCGAACGGCTCGTACGCCGTTGGTATGCCATGTCCATCCTGCGTGGGCGCTACACCGGCAGTCCGGAGACCGCGTTCGACTTCGATATTCGGCAGGTTGAGGCACGCGGCTTGATTGCATACTGCGATGCGGTCATTGAAAACGAACTGCCAGCGAGTTTTTGGACTGGAATGCTCCCTCAGTTGATGGACACCTCCTCCGCCCAGAGTCCTTATTTCCTCGCCTACAAGGCGGCGCAAGTGAAACTTGGCGACAAAGGTTTCCTTTCCCGCGACATCACCGTTCAGGACCTGATGATGAACCGGAGTGACGTACACCATGTTTACCCGCGCAACTACCTCAAGAAGCAGGGGCTCGCTCGCGGTCGCTACAACCAGATCGCCAACTTCGTTCTTGCTCAAAGCGAGATCAACATCGCCATAGGCGACAGCGCCCCCGAAATCTACTTCACTGAACTGGCCCAACAGTGTAACGGCGGTGCCAAGAAATATGGCGGCATCACGAACAGAGAAGAACTGTGCGCGAACCTCCGCATGAGTTGCCTGCCGGAATCGCTTCTCAATGGCGAAATTCCCGCGTACGACGACTTTCTCGAACACAGGCGCAAGCTCATGGCGCAGAAAATCAAGATCTGGTTTGAAGCTCTCTGATGACCAGCATCACCCCCTTTCCCATCTCGACAGCCTTCTGATCTAGTCCCACATCCCGTATTCAGTAAATCTCAATGCTGGCTCGCCACAGCGTGGACAAGTGACCAGGTCTCCGGACCCACCATCCTCGGAGGTGCTTGGCTTTTCACTGAGCTCGATCACCTGCACCGCCTTGCGGCACTTGGGACAGCGCGGCTTTCCCCGTGCGGTGCTCGCCGTTACCAGGTGTTGGCAGCTTTGGCACCACGCTGGAGCGCAGAGGCTGCCTATGATCACGCCGGGGCCGCTCAGGACCTTCGCCTTCAGACCGCAGGCGCACTTCGCCGACAGCATCGACCCCATGGACGCTACGCCCCCAATTTGGATCGCGAGATTTTTCGCCGATCAAGCAGCTTCGCCCTCTTGGGTATTGCCGCCGCTTTTGCCGCCACTTTTGCCTTCTTCCCGGCCTTCTTGGCGGGCAGCTGCTTAGGCTTGAAGTGAGCATTTAGCTTTTGCAGGCGCGCGCGCTCCCAACCGTCGAGCATGTCCAGCACCAGTTTTAGGCACAACCGGTCATCGACCGTGGTGTGCGGGAGCTGATGCAGAGCCTGCGCGTAATTGGCGACCGCCAAAACTGCTTGTCGGTGAAGCTCTTCGTATTCCATGAGTCCTCCTTAGCCCAGCCACTGTGGGTCTAGCACCGCGGCATCAACAAGCTTACCAGGCGAACCGAGAACATGGAGAGAAATCACCAACAGCTAGGACAAGCTCTGCCAGCGGCTCACTTGTTCAGGGGGCACCTGAAGGGCGGATTGCCTCGGTGGATATCAACTAGGTTCGGCGAGAAGCGCGCGCCCGAAGCACCATTAAGCCACCCCCACCTGCCCCCTCAACGACACGCCGAGCTCACAGAATAGTGCACAGTGACTCGAACCTGATCCACGTACGCTCGGGAATTTCCGACCGTTTTTCCGTAGATCACCGTTTGGGCGACTCCGAACCCATCAGCGTTCAGGTCGGCCGGTGTCCAGGCTTCCCCCCAGAGATCATCTGGGCCTCCGTAATCCACCCAGGTTAACTTTTCGCTGGACCACGCCTGGGCGGCGGCACGTTCAGCGCCCACGGCTCTCCCGGCTTTCGTCAATTTGACGGAATCGTCCGCAATCGACTCATCGCCAGCGTGCCGTATGCTGACCTGAATTCCACGGATTACCGCGTCCGCGGGTACCCCAAGGCCAAACTGAGAAGTGAGCAGCTGATCTCGATACGGTGTTTCCACGGCTACGATCTGCACTGCGTCGTCGGTGAGCGAGGATTCAGCTTGGATCCCTTGCAGGTTGCTCCACACGGGCGGCGGCAAGCATGTCATGCCCGTGGTGCCGCTGGGCAGGCACTCGGAAGCATCGCACATTTCCCCTGTGCCCCCACTAGCGACACAGGCCTGTGAGCAATCGGCTACTGACCCACACGCGACCTCGTACAAGGCGGTGTACGCCTCCGGAGTTCCCGTGAACCCCGCACTCTTGGCCAGGCGCGCCGTCTTGGGGGCGGTAGCAAGAAGGGCGGCGCCGTCGCAGTTCATCGGCGGTGGAACGAAGGGCGGCGTTGTTTCCTCCACGCCGCAGGCCGCGCACAGAGAAGCCACGCTCATTACAACTGCCAAAGTGGGATAAAGGGTTCTCATGGGAGGAGTGGCTTTCTAGCGGTTCCCGTTCAACCGCGCCAGATACGCTTGCAGATGCGCGAAGGTGTAGTCGCTCACCCAAACGGGAGAGCAATAGCCCATAAAATCAACATGCGTCATGGGATCGATGAGCTCATGGTTGACAAGATCGTACCCCCAACTGCCGATAAGCCCTCCACGGTAGGGATACCCCGGGTCCCCCTCAACACCACACGGAGTGTGCGGCCGCCCGTAAACGTGTCCTAACTCATGAACGAAGGTGCCAGCGGAAGCTTCCCCTGAATACCCGACACCGACTGCCACTCCGGCCGTTGGATTGTTTGGGTCGCCGTCAAAGGCTCCGCCGAGCACGCAACTCGGCGAACAATAATCTTCCAAGCGTTCGGTGAACCGCACCAGCCCAAAGTACGTGAGATCCGCCGGGGCATTCTCTCCAGCTTTGAGCTCGCCTAGTTGATCAAGCACCGCTGTCATGGTGGTTGCAGATGTATCTACTGGTTCACTTCGAATGCGCACATCCACCGCATCCACCGGGTAGGACTTAAACAGCGCGTCCCGGTAGATGTTGACTTGAGCGTCGGTGGTATCAGGAAGCAGCGGCTCGGCGGCCCCTGTGAAACGCAAAGGAACCAGCTGCACGCGGATCCCGCCGACCCGGCGGGCGCGGAGCTCCGAGAAGCCCTCAGCCGGAAGACGAGCCACGGTGCCGGCGGAAACTGGCGGGCATGCCTCCGTTTCAAAGAAGCCTAGCGAATAACGCGTATTTTCGGTGATGGCCTCTTTAGGAACTTCGAAGTTGTAGGTTGAATCGAGATCTCGATCGGTTGAATCCGCGTTTAAGCTAACGGTGCGAGGAAATACCATTTCCGAAACCTGACCGCCCGCATCGGTGTTTTGCAGTGTGAGCCTGGCTCGCACAATTCTGGGCACCCACCCGGGCTCCGGAGCCACGTAAGCTCGAATGAGGGCGGGCCGGTTCGCAATGACTTCTGCGTTGCGCGGTTCCACCGCCATCATCTGATTCACGAGAGAGACTTTCACTCCCTGAAATACAGCTAATTCAAAGATGCGCACCCCCTTCACCAGCTGCTCCGTCCCGTCTGGGAGTGGCTCACACGTTGGCTGATTTGTTGGGCCCGCATTCGCTCCAGCGAGGTTCGCTGCACCCGGATCCAAATCGTCGATGCCGTGGCTCGGTCCACAGGCGAGGCAGAAGAAGCCTAGAGCTAAGGCGACGCTCCCCAACCTCAACGGACGTGCGCACGAGGAGGCCACTGAGCCAAACATCGGGCTCACCTGGGGCGCGCGAATTCGAGCAAAGTACCCGGGCCCACCGTGAGGCTCTTCGCAAAAAATGAACCTCGATACACCGCATTCGGGGTGGCACCTAGCGCCAATTCCGCATTCGGTACGACAACGGCACCAGTGAACGAAGCGTTGACCTTTGCCGGCTCCGAGCCAAGGTAGCCGAGCGTTAGATCGGAGTGAGCCTGCACCGAAGTGGAGCCGCGGTGGTCGAGGCTCGTGGCGACGTGCACCGTCACTGCTCCGTCGCCTGCGGCAAGCGTGCCTTGCTTGTCGACCAACAGACTTCCAAACTGGTAATTTCCGATCTGCAAGCTGAGGCGCGCGCCCGGCCGGACGTTCACCTTGCCGTAGTTGCCAGGCGGAAGCACTCGGCTCTGCCCAGCTTGAACATCGACATCTCCAAGCGTTGTCGCGTTGAAGGCGACTCGCCAGCCAAACGCGTGTTGTGGCAATACACTCCGCACGTCCGCCCCAGCTACCACGGCACCTCCGCCCAGAGTGAGTGCTTGGCCCGTGACCGCAGACCCAAGCACGGCGCTGCCTGCCCCAACGTTCGCACGGCCTCTCGCCATGACGTTCCCGACGCTCACGTTGGCACCCAACACCATGTCTCCCCCGCTCACGAGGGTCGCCATGTCCCCGCTCGCGACCACGCTCACGCGGTCGCCCAGAGTTAACGACTCGGCACCAAACACCGCCACATTGCGTGCGAACGCAACATCGGTGAGCTCCCGTCCTCCACACGCAGGTGATGCGCCCAGGCTCGCCGTAGCCGTTTGACCTTCCACGCTCCACGAAACCACCTCGCCGGCAGTCAACGGTCGGGTGAAGGCCCCAGCAACTATGCCGCCTTCGAACGTCGTCGGCTGGCCCCAATCGAGCAAGCCGAGCCCCGTGGGCTCACCCCCAACTTGGTTGTGCGTGCCTACAGGAATACTGCGGAACGACAGCGGATTGTTGTACCCAAAAAACGCACTCAGCTGACCATCCGGACGCTCCAGGACGCAACTTCCAGTAACCGTAACGTTGCAAGCGTCCCCCACCTGATCGCCGTTCGAATCAGCTTGATCTGCGTTCGCAACGCTCGGGCAATTGTCCTTCATGTTGGCCAGCCCATCCCCATCATCATCCGCCATCGGCTCCTCGGGGAATGGCACTCCGGGTTGGCGATAGGTGATTTCACCAAGATTCACTGAACTCAACAGCTGAACCAGCCTTTCCGAGGTGAGGCCCGGAAGCGTGGCTCGACCCGCCAACGTTGCGTCCGCCGCAGCAAGCACCGTACGCACTGGAATGGTGGTTCCGTACACTAGGGCACCTCCGATCGTTTCGCCCTGAGCCTGGCTCCTCGCTTGATTCAGCTTGGCTACCAGTAGCTGGCGCTCAAGCTCGCCAAACAGGGCACCACTCGCGTTAGCAAAAATGTTCTGCGCGTCTCCCAGCGTGCTGATCTTGATACTCCCACCGGTTTCGCCCAATTCCAGGGGAAGTGCCTTGGCGAGTTCAGCTGAGTTCCCGCTCCAATACTCTGGTAACTGAACTGTAGTCGCAGTCGGTCGGTGACGGCGAGCTCCCAGGATCTCATGGGTTGTCGGTGAGCCAAATGGGGCGAAAACGTGTACCGCATTGGACGCCTTAACGCCCTCCCAACGCCAAGTCCAAATACCTTCTCCGCTTCCAACGATCTGGTGGATCCTGGTTTCGACGTCTTTATCCTGGATACCGTCATTGTTGCCGGACGGATTCGGCACGACATCTGCGGGTGCCGTGTCCTCCGCACCAACTACCGCCGCTGCTTCCCCCGTGGGCTTGATCAATCGATATTGAATGGCTTGCGTCGCACCCAACGATACACCGGGGGTGGAGTCCGAGAGCGAGTCAGCATCCGTTTCCTTCAACTGGATTTCCGTCGCTCCTGGGCCAACGGCAATCGGCAGTTCGAAGACGCCATTGTATTCAGTATCTCGCATGTAGGGCAGGTCGGGGACGCCGTCTGGGCCATCAGAATCGGACCCAATAAACGAAAATTCGCCGAGCGGGTGGCTCACCATACCGTTGGCACGCACCTTAAAAGCATCCGCTGTGGCAACCTTCAGCGTCTTGGTTGGGTCGGGCAACGTGTTGCAGGTCTCCGACATAAACACGTGAAGCTCGTACGTGAAGGGGGCCTGCCCATTACCTGTGAGCGACGCGGATACGGGGTGTGGGCCGTCGAAGATGGCATCCCAAACGTCATCGTGCAGCTCATCGCTGCTCACAGTCTTGAGCAGCACCCGGGGGCGCGTACCACCGTTACAGTTGCCACTGCCTCCATCCCCGCAGGGATCGGCGCTTAATTGGTAACAGGTTTTTAGGACGTTTGTTTCCTTGTCAAACTGGTGAAGGCCGCCATTGTCGCCGTCGAATACCTGCACAACCAGTCGATCGAGGGCCGCGGTTTCTTCGGGGCCCACCGTTATCTTGAGTCGAGCTTCGCTCGATCCGACTGTGTCAGCACCCTGACCACTCAACACCAGCATCTTGCCGTCGTTGCTTTCGGCGGTGGGAAGGCCGGTGAAGTTGGTGCTCAGTGGGCTGAGACCCTGAGTTGGATCAGACACGCCGGTGTATACAGTGACCGAACCGTCGGATTGGGTGGCTTCGAGGTCGTCGAAGCCGTCGCCGTTGACGTCATTGACTCGAAGCGAAGTAGCATTTCCGGGGCCATCGAGAGAATTGGGGACAAGGGAGCCGTGGCCGTCCGAGATAAGCGCATAAACCTTGCCGCCGCTCAAGATTGCTATGTCCTCGATCGGGATACCCGGAGCGACTTGGGCGGTCGCGGAGGCGGCCGTTGCAGCATTCGCATCACCGTTGAAGTTTCCGGCGAGCAGTGCAACGGGCGCCACGTAAGGGATGGCAGTGAGAAACTCGGGAAGCTCAAACGGCGTCGATCCATTCAAGCGAATCTGTAGCGAAACGCGCCCGTTGTTATTGTCGAGCGCGACGGCGTCGGACCGCCCATCGGCGTCGAGGTCGGCTGGTATGACCTTAATCTTCGGCTTTCCGATCCCCGCCCTCGGCTTGAAGCCGGTGTCGGATGACAAAAAGGTTTTTTGCTCTCCGTTCGCGTATGAAACTCGGATGTCGTCGAGTCCGTCGCGATCGAAATCAGTAACATCAAGGTCGGTCGCTTTACGCGTGGGGGGACCATCCAAGGACGAGACACATTCAACCCCAGCCAGCGTTGACTTGCACCAGATGACGTAGCCATCTCCGATGGAGGCGATGTCTTCCACCCCAGCATCATCTCCGGAAAACCGCCGGAAGCGCCCAGGCTTCGTTATCTGCAAAGAAATGCCACCGGGGATGGTGACCTTGGAATGGCGTGGGCAAAGCGTGATGTCGGCGCAAGTCCCTCCCAGGCTAGTAGCAACGTTGATGTCGCCGTCCTTTGTCCAAAGGAGATCGGGTAATGTGTCTCCGTCCAGGCGAAGCAACGTAAACGTGAAATCTGATACGCTTGGTGAGTAAGCGAGGCCATCCGCGCTGCCTAAAAAGACGTCCACTCTGCTGTCTCGACGTCCGGCTACAAGGTCGTCGAACCGATCACCGTTCACGTCGGCTTTCCAAATTTGGTAGTAGTTGTTCGGCGGCCGGTAACCTACCAACGAGGATACCGGTGGGACAATAGAGCTTTGCTTGGGGTCTTCAAGCCCAGCGAACATGATGGATCCATTGTCCAACAAGGCAAGGCTCTGCCCCTTCCCATTGTAGTTTCCCATTGCTACGGCGTGAATGTTCCGTGTTCCGGGCAGTTTGATTTTTACAGAGAAAGTCTGCTCGGCCAGCCTCGTCCTCCGGATGCGGAACGAGAAATCGTCTCCCCCTGTGTGGGACAGTAGGAGTGTGTCCTTCTGCCGGTCCCCGTCGAGGTGTGCCTGCTGGATTGCCACCGTGCTGGGGTCGCTTGCGTCGTGTATCCACTGGCAGATATCGCCGTACCCAAGCCAGACGACGTCACCAGTACTCATTCTCACGTCTGTGGTGGAGTCGTTGTTTCCCGCATTGCTCACGATCCCAGCCAACCTGTCGGACTCGGCATCGAGACATCCTGCGCCAGAGTCTCCCTCAAACAATGTTTGGTACTCGCCAAAGATGCCAAAAATCGGTCGATTGATGACCGTAGGAAGTAGCCACGGTGTGGCTACCGGGCTTGAGTCCGTCCGGAAGATGGCACGGTTCAAGACTCCGAACTCCGGGGATGCCTGGTTGTTACCATTAGCGGGCCCCGGCACGACGTGATGCCGAATAGATGACTCACACAGAAGCTTAGTGGGCTTCGTGCAACCAAGATCCTTCAAATCGATCGGCACACCAGTCAATTGGCTTGGATCTTCTACGAAAACAAGGGCGAGGTCCACGCCGGTACCGTTACGGGGTTCGGGCCACACGTATCCGTAGTTCGGATAGAAACGAGGAAATCCTTTGATTCGGGTGCCTCCAACCTTCCCTCCGCTCCGCACCCGAACTTCGCTCAAGCCCGACAGAACAGACGGCTTACCATCGACTAAGACTCGAAAGTCCCCCGTCCACGCGACGTGGCCGGCCGTCAAGACCATATTCTTGCCTATGCGAATGCCCGACCCATAGGCTCTCTGCGGGTCCTGCGCGGACCCGTACAGCACCGTCGGAGAATCGGCGACCTGGGCCGAGCTCAGAATATCGCCGTTAATAATTGGCTGCGCCTTCTTATCGGCGTTCTCAGGGACGTTCGAACAGCCGAATACGATAGAAGCAAGCAGGAGCTGGTTGAGCGGTTTCATGCCTTATTCTTTCCCTTCGCTTGTAACCTTGAGGGCTCCGGAAATGCGTGCATCGACAAAGCAGCTGGTACAGGGATTTCCCTGATCGCGCGTGCACATCGGTATGTACTGACCCTTCCGACGAACCCGCGTTGAGTTTTGCTGCACGGACAAAAGGACAGGACCATCGCGATAGGGGATGGACACGCCCCTCAATATCGCGCCCTCCCAGATAGTCTGTGTCCGACCGGGTGGCTTGCACTTGACACTCTTTCGCGCGAAAATGGGGTCAGACACTCGCATCGCGTAGGTGCATTCGGATGCGAAACCGTTTGTCTCAACGCGAAAGGTGTTGCTCCCTTCCTCCGAGTCAAACGCAATGCGAACCGAATCGTCACACCTCTGACTTTCGCGCCAGGCCAATATCCCCACACAGATTCCTGCCGCGCCCAGGCCTGCCACAGCGACCAACCAATACTTTGCTAGTGCCATGGGCCTGAACTCCCTGCAAAGTTATTTGCCCGCATCGAGTAGCCGACGTGCGTCCGAAAACGGTAGAACCTTCCCTCCCGGGTTCTCAGGCCCTGGGACAAATTGCAACCGAGCGCCGAGTCCCGGACCGCAGAACCAGGCTCACAACACAGCGACATTCCTATCGCCATCATTGAAACTCCGCCGGCGGCACAAGCCTACCATCGCCGCCGTTGGGACCAGGATAGCCCCAACAGGTTATCTTCCGATTGGCCGTCATGGCGCACGAGTGAAAGGTGCTAACAGCGACTTGCTCGAAAGTACCCGCGGGAGGCAGTGCTTGTCGGCACTCCACCGACCCAGCTTCACAGGTGTCTGCGGTCCCGTTTCCCCAACATTCTACGTGCCCGTCCTCAGCTACCGCGCAGCCGTACGAATATCCCATCGCAACCTGCTTGAACTTTCCGGGCGGTGGTAGGGCCTCAGTGGTGATGATGACCCCATCACAGGGGTGCACTTTCGTTGCATTTGGACCCTTACCGGCACCCCAACATGCTAACTCTCCGGTTGAACGAATGGCACACGAAGTGTAGCTGTAACTGCTAATCTCAGAAAATTCCCCAGCCGGCGCGGCCAGTTGACCAGCGTCGAAGTAACCCATGGCTAGATCACACCCGCTCCCTGGATCCCCCCAGCAAACGATTGTCCGATCAACACGACGTATCCCGCAGCCAACCCACGTACCCGCTGCAATGGCAGCTAACCTTTCGCTATCCGGAGGAGACACCCCCTTTTGTGGAAAAACCAACCCCACTTTCCCACTCTCGTCGAGAGTGTAACCTTGGTGTGGGCCCAGTGCCACCTCCGACACGCCTTCAATCGGTCCTGTGGGCAACAAGTACGCGCCGTAACCAGGCTCGTAAAAGCACTGCAAGGTTCGATCGTCACGGGTGCCACAAATGAGCCCAGGGTAATTCACGAGACCTAAAAACTTGCCACTTGGAATGTTGTCCAATGGCTTCCCACCATAGCCCCAGCACTGAATGGCGCCCAGCGCGTCCAATGCGCATCCACCTTCAAGCGTGACAACTAGAGCACGCGGTTCAAGCTTCGGTTCGGATGGAGCCCCCGCCATTCCACCGCTGCTCGTGCCGGCCCTTCCACCAATAGAAGGCGGGCTGAGGGGGCTGCCACCACTACCACCACTACCACCACTACCACCACCGCTCCCGCCACCGCCTGTCAACGACCACAGTGCACCGCCATTGCCTCCAGCTGGCACGACAGGCGACGATGAACTGGGGCTGGTGCTGGCGTTAGTGCCACAGGCGCTTGCCACCGCTGCCACGAATACTAGCCCCAATGATTGACCCGCCGATTTGCCTTTCATCGGTTTCCCTTTCCGCGCATGGATCTCTGCGTACTTCATCTGATTATTGGCGCAAGTGCGCACCTCCTGCTGCCCGGATCGCAATAGACGTTTGCAACCTCCACGCAATCGTCTGTCACATTGCAGCTCTGCCCAATCGCTCTCTTGGGAGTACTGCACACGGGAATATTCGCCTCCGACCCCGGCCCAACAAACTTCGTTAGCCCCGCGCAGCACTCTGACCCGTCGCCACCCGGATTCGCCATAGGTTCATCCTGGCCGCGACAGGCTTGGCAATACTTGGGGCCACCGCTGAAGCTAAATTGATAACAAAGCACGGGCCGCCCCTGAGGATCACCCTGACAACACTCCGACGTCTGCGTGCATTGCTGCCCTTTACCCACAGAAGTTGACGTTTGCTTCACGCAGGCCGCGCACGATTTTGCAGGTGTGGCGAGACTATCATCCAGCACACACAGATTACCTCCGCAGCAGTCGCTCCCAGAGCCGCAACTCTGGCCCGCCGCGCTGCACTCGCAGTAACCGTTGTAGAAGAGCTGCCCCACCTGAGCCGTGCTGAAATTGACGTAACGAGGGTCACCGCTAACTTGCAGGCTTACGGGAGGGCGCCCGCCCGTACTGACAGAACCGCCACCGCTGCTCGTGCCTCCGCCACTGCTGGTGGCTCCGCCAGCGCCCGTACTTCCGCCTGAACCGGGGGGAGGCGGAGGTGGAGGAAGCGGGGGAAGTGGGGGTGGGGTGGGGAGCTCTTCGAAATCTACGAACGGCAGAGGCATCCGAATCGAAGCGAGGGGGCTGAAATCGATTGCGGGCCCGAGGCTACTCCCGTCGCCGATCAGGGTGATGGGGTCGATGTGAAATGGCGAATCAAACTTCGTTATGCGCTTACTCCAAGTCTTGCTGAAAAAAGCAAACTTGATCCGCAACCTGGCATCGAGCTCCCCTTGCAGAACCTTGTCGATGATTGCAGAAGCACCCAATTTATAGTGCGCGTCCAGCCGATACTTCTTCGGAACGCCCGGGGGAAAAATGAGCTCGGCGGAACTGATCTTATCCGTAAGATCACTTGGGAGCGGCCGTGCATCCACCTCTGGTTGCACGCTGAGGCCGGCGCCTGCGTAAACCGGAACCTGGACCTCACCCAGACTCACGTCACCCGAGAGACCCACCTTGGCGCTCACTGCACCAAAATCGAAGCCGGCGCCCAGGAACACGGTGACCCCAGAGCTTGCGCTGGGCGTGAATGAAGCATCCACATCAGCAATGGATTCGGCTTCTCCGTTAAAATACGAATTCAAGAGAGCCTGCGGGGTCAACGAGAACGTGAGAGCCCCCGTCACGCCAAACTCCATATAGACGTCAATCGTGAGGTCCATTGGGATCGGCCCTATCGCGAACACGAAGTGACCAACCTGGGTGGACTCCTTATGGAGCCCTTGCCCAAACTGAATCGCCAGCTCCGGAAAAGTTGGCGCGGCATCCTTAAGCAGCGTGGCCTGGCCGGTAATGAGGCGCCCAACCTCACGCTTGTAATAGCGAACGAACAGGTTGATCGTGTCCTCGGGGGATATTTGGTTACAACCGGTGAACGGCGCCGTCTCGCTGGGGAAATTAGGTGGGAGCGCCTTGCCGTCGCCAATGAGCTTCTGGCAAAGATCGGGCGACAGGCGTCTACCGCTCGCGACGAGCTCTTTCTCCTGTCGGATCAGTTCTTGCGCATCGCGGAGGGCTTTTTGGGCTCTATTTACAAGTCGACTGAACTCGGCAACACCGTCCTCACATTTTTTCCGTGCATCGGCGGGGGTGTCTGCGTTGTTGAGGTCATTGGCCGCGTCCGCTCCTATTATTGTCGGCAAAAAATCTTTACCAAGCAGTACCAAATGGGCATCCGCTGCGAGCCCACATCGTTCCATCTCCAGTCGCGCTAGAGCATCCAAAATGGTGACTTTGCCCGCAACTCCAAAAAGCTTGAAACCTACGGCTGCCGAAGCTGAGGCCTGCGCTCCCACTTTGAACTTCGCATCACCGAGGGGGAGAGGATCCACATCGTGTGTGAGCTCAAGGTTCGGGTCGAAGTCGAAGCTGATGGGGCCAAGGCTCCCGCTGCTTCCCTTCTTGTCCCCGAACGCGGGATCTTTGTCTGAGACAGCGCGCGGTGGAGGCTTCTCCTCGGCTGCAACCTTGTATTTGCACCACGGATGGGTTCCCACTTCGAACGCACATGCAGGTTCGCCAACGCCGCCGCAACCTGGCGGCTTGGCGGGCGTGTACTCGGAAGGCGCCTCGACGGGTTTCGGGAAGTAGGTGTCCGGCGTGAAGATCTGCGGGGTAAGGTTGGATTGGGGATCTGTGCGGGGGTCAGTGTTAACGGGAGGTGCTGGATCGGAGCAGAGGAGGGTGTCGGAACAGCGCAATACGTTTGCGCCATCGGGGTTCCCAGCGCATTGGGGATCCGTCTGCCCGCAAGCGAACGAACTCGAACAAATGCCAACACACCGCTCCCCATCCTTGTAGTCACAGACCTCGTGGGCACCGGGATCGATACAAAGTCCCAATGCGGTTCCGCAAGATTGCCCGGCACCGCATTCCGCATCGGTCGCGCACGCGCGCGGTTTGAATGCTTGGTCCAACGCAGCGCACTCGGACCAGATGCCGCAACGCAAGCCGGGAGGACACGCCGGATTCTGAAGCGAGCACTTAGCGATGGGATCGACCGACGTTAGCCTGCAAAGAGCTATTTCCTGTGTTGAGAATGGGTCACACCCCGGGCCAATGGGTGGTGGCGCCGCAAACCCCGAGCAGGCTCCACAGCCGGGGCCGCCCTCGATCGGACACGAAGCAAAGCACGCCGCCGCAGCGTCCCTCATCTCCGCAAGCGAGTTCGGCAGCTGCGCCACAGCTGGCTCAACACAGGTCGATTCGTCGGGCAACGTGGGCCCCTTCTCTCCGCATGCAACTCCCGGATAAAACTTGCACTTGTCGAGCGGTGGTAAACTCGGACCAAGGTTCCGGAGCGGCTGTTCGCACACAAACCCGCGTGCTTCCGCGCAGGGTGCATCTGACCAGGTGCCATCGGCGGCCAGCGTGAGGCAGGCTTCAAATTGGGGCCGCCCGGGGCTCCAATTTTCGAAGCGCCCTGGGACGGGGAGCCCGCGAACCCAAAACGGAACTCCTGAGGGGGCGCCGTTGGTTGCCCAGTTCCACTCGTCCGGGTTAGTGCGTGCGTTACCACCAAGCCATGTTGGTTGCTTGCGAACGCCTGAAATCCAGAGATTTTCAATCCGATCATTCACCTTAGCGAGAGCGCGGCCTGGTTCAGCGTTGCACAGAGTATTCGCTTCGTCCCAAGTTTTCGCACCGCTGCAGAACCAATACAGGCTGTCTCGGAAGGTCTTGAATGTACAGCTGCCACCGGCAACGGGTGCACAATTGGGCACCCCGCACTGACCTTGGCTGTTGCAGGTGGCCTCTTGTCGGCTGGCGCTGCAGGCTTCCACCACGCATGGCGTGCCGGCAGGCTGCAAGCTCTTCTCGTTTGCGCAGCCGCAGGTACCCGGCACTGTATTGTTCGGATCGCGAGGACAGGCATCCAAGCAGTCTGGCGTGCCGTCTCCGTCGCTATCTGCCTCGGTCTTCGCGCAACCGCACAGCAACGGCGATGACTTTGAGGGGTTCAAAACACAAGCGTCATGGCGGTCGTCGATGGTGTCGCCGTCTGTGTCTGTGAGGTGTCCCAAGAGGCCAGCCCACTCAAAGGGCCGAAAGTTGATCGTCGCAGACGTGCCCACGAGAAGGGCATTCGAGAAGATACCTCCCGTAACCTTTGCCTTCGCCAGAACTTGCGCGTCCGTGTACGGCGCAATCAGCGTTGCAGCAAACTCTCCGCCTACCACCGCCTCCGCCTCATCCGCCTGGCTCCCCACAAGCACCAGCACGCGCCCTTTGGCGGCCTCGGGCTGAGTAAATTTGCCGGGAGCTTTGAAGACGTGGTCCACCATGATGGTTGTGGAACCGCCGCCAGGTAGAACGTTGACCGTGCCGGTTGCCGCGATCCGGAAATATCCAAAATAGTATCGGCCCGCCTGCAATGTTAGCGCGCCATTGCTCAACACTTCGACGTTGCCGTAGGAGCCTGGTGGAAGAGTCACCGGCTTGGCGCTCGTCACGCCAACGTATCCCCCACCCCCAAGTCGCTTCTCCAACCCGAAGCTCACCTTGTTCGGCACGACGGGTCCAACAGTGGTAGTACCTTGAACTACCGCTCCGCTGAGGCGTTGCGGCGGCGTCTCTGAACGGACGTTGCCCGCCACAACGCTGCTTCTTCCAATCGTCACGGCCCCCTTCCCAACGAGGCTGCCGAGCTGCACACGACTTTGGAGCGTAATAGTACCGAAGGCTGTTGTGAAAAACTTTGCGGTCGCAGGTAACACGCGGCTATCTGACTGGAGTAGCAGGTTCTCTTCTTGCCCAACCACGATGCTCTCCAGCGCGACGCCTTGAGGCACATGAAACTCAAAGGTTTCCCGCGGGGGAGGCAATGAAGATCCGCAAGGCGCGCTCGTGGCCGAAGCCGTCGCAGTGGCCTGGCCGAGCGTCCACGTCAGCGAAGTGACGAAAGGAACCTGAAAAACATTCCGCTGGCGCCCTGGAGCGAACCGAATGGGCTGCCCCTGGTCGTCCTCCGGCTCGGGAAGCCCAAAGCCGTTGTTTGGGCCCACAACGAGATCCTGAACCGTTCCGCTCGTGTTTTCGTACCCGAACTGCGCAGCAAAACCTTGCGGAATTGGACGCACACACTCCAGCACAGGGGCTAGCTTCTTCTGACCCTCGGTGAGGCTCACCCCCTGCGCGACGTGATTGGACGGTTCCGGTGGGCTACTGCATGCGCCCAAAATCAACCCCGCCCAACTCACCACCAGAATCAGTAACCGAACCCTGCTCATTTCCAAGCGCTCCCCTCCACGCACCCGGCCCGGAGTTAACATGCCGTAACATAGCCGATCGTCTGAGACAACCCTTGGTTTACCTCGATTGCTGTCCGTTCGGCGATACAGAACTGAGTTCACGCGTGCGGCTGAACAAGCGTGCCTGGCACGTTGGCGTGCGCCGACGGTGAGGTTTCGGGCGTGTGACAAGAGGTAACGCGCCGAGCGCTTCCGCGAACGCTACTTGGAGCAATTCTCGAACACGAAGTAGCTTTCGCCGGCTTTGCACTTCTCCTTGGAAGTGTTGCCCTCGACTGTCCCGCACAGGAAGTGACCCCCTACTTTTGAGGCGCTAGCATCAACTTCCGTCGCGGTAAATGTGCAGAGATCCGGAAGGGCGGAGCCGTACGTTTCCGGGAGGTCGGGCGTGGAAATAATGAACTGCCCAGGATTAGTTGAGCCAATAGAAACTTGACCCTGGAGCTGAATCAACCGGCTATTTGCGATGCCGACCTGAACCGAGGCAAAAAACGTGTATGGCGCGGCGGTGCCCTGAATCGAGCACTCAAGATGCACCTCCTGCCCATTCTCGACCGTTCCATCCTGTAGCATCTTAGTCGTCCCCGACGCCGTCACAGGTCTCCCGCCAGGAACTATCGGAAAATCCTGATATTGATCCATCAACGAGCACCCCTGCGTCTCAATGATATGCAAGGACACAGCTCCCCGCGCTGCCCCTGTTGTCCCGCCTGTGCCCGTTGCACCACCGCTGCCCACCTGACCCCCCGTGGTGTTGCCACCCTTGCCTCCAGTTGTCCCGTGCGTGCCCCCAGTGCTCCCCATCGGAGTGCTCGTTCCTCCCCCATCGCTGCACGCTGAAACAGTTAATAGCAAACCAAGAACCACAACTCGCGTCATCACCCCACCCTAGGCCACCAGGGCGCTGGTTTCCAGTGCTTCCAACCCGCCAACACCCACATACCCCGAACTTCCAAGCCGCTTTTCAAGGCTGAAGCTCACCTTGTTGCGCAGCACAGGTCCAATCGTGCGAAGGCCTCGGACTACAGCTCCGCTTCGGAGCTCCGGCTCTCCCTCCGAGCGGAGATCGCCCGCGACAACGCTACTTCTTCCAAGCGTAACGGCGCCTTTACCGACCAAGCTGCCCAGCTGCACCCGACTCCCGACAGTGACATCGCCGAACGCCGTAGTGAAGAAGCCTGTGCTTCCTGGCAGCACGCGACTATCCGCTTGAAGTATCAGGCTCTCTTCCTGACCCAAAACAACGCTTGCTAGCGCTACACCCTGCGGCACATGAAACTCAAACGTTTCCCGCGGGGGTGGTAGCGAAGAGCCGCAACGTGTACTTAATGGCGTCGCCGTAGCGGTAGATTGACCCAGCGTCCACGTCAGCGAATTGGTGAAAGGAACCTGAAAGACGTTCCGCTGGCGCCCCGCGGCGAACCGTGTCGGCTGCCCCTGATCATCCTCCGGCTCGGGCAAACCAAAGCCGTTGTTAACCCCCACCACCAAATCCTGAGCCACCCCACTCGTATTCTCGTACCCGAATTGTGCAGCAAACCCCTGCGGAATTGGCCGTACGCACTCCAGCACAGGCACAAGCTTCTTCTGACCCTCGGTGAGACTAGCTCCCTGCGTGATGTGCCGCGACTCTTCTGGCCCGCTACTGCAGGCCCCCAAGAGCAACCCCACCCAACTTGCTGCCAGAACCAGTAACCGAACTTTGCGCATCTCCATGGACTCCCCTCCACGCATCCGGCCCGGAGTTGCCTCGCAGTACCATTTCAGCTCCTAGCTCTGCAACCCTTGGTTTCCCCACCCGGCCGCAAGAAAACGACGGCTCAGTTTCCGGTGTGTGACAAAAGTCACGCCACCGACTTCCTCGGAGGCTAGCGCGAGCAGTTCTCGAAGGCGAAGTAGCTTTCCCCAACCTTGCACGGATCCTTGGAGGTCTGACCTTGAAGTGTCCCACATACGAAAGAACCCACAACACGGCCCGCTGCGGGATCCAGCTCTGTGGCTGTATAGGTACAGCCCTCGGGAGCAGCTCCCGCATAGGAATCTGGAAGGTCCGGGACCGCCAGTACCAACGAGTCGACCCCTGGAATTCCCACCGATAGGAGCGCACCGAGATCAACTAGCCGTGGTTCCGCGCCTACCCCCGTCCGAATCTGCCCTAAAACCTGGTACGGTGGAGCCGCTCCTCGAATCGAACATGCCACCCTCACCTCCTTTCCATTCACCACCGTTCCGTGCTCCAGCATTTTCGTCACCCCCGCCGCCGTCACAGGTCTCCCGCCGGGAACTATCGGAAAATCCTGATACTGATCCATCAGCGAGCACCCCGGCGTCTCAATGATGTGTATCGACACAGCTCCCCGCGCTGCACCGCTTAACCCCCCCGAACCCGTTGCACCCCCCGAGCCCACTTTGCCTCCCATGGAGCTAGCTCCGCTCCCGCCGCTTCCCTTGCCTCCCGTTGTTCCCATCGTACCCCCCGAACTCCCCATCGGAGTGCCCGTTCCTCCCCCATCGCTGCACGCAGAAACCGTTAGAAGCAAACCGAGAAGAGTAAGTCGCGTCATGGCGGCAGCCTAGGCCATTGTGGCGGCTCTTTCCAGAGGTGGCAGTTCTTACGCGGCTACCCTGCTCTGGATTTGCAGCAATGGACCCACTATGGCCTCCTGCTATGAATCACATGGGGTGCGCGGCGAGCCTGAAGCGAGTGATGCCGGTGCTGGCTTTGTTTGGGGCCGCGGCGTGCGACAACGCACAGCGGGGGCACGATGTGGTTGCGGATGCGGGGACGGCGTCGGCAGCGCAGAGCACTGACGCCAACGCAAACGTTGGACCCAAGTGGCTGCTCAATCAAGCGTATACGTACAGGTTAAAGCTCGCGAGCAGCCTGAGCATTGGCGAACAAACACCGATGGTTGAATTTGATTTGGCGAGCGATGCCAAACTCGATATTCGGGAATTGCCGGACAAATCCCTTCAATTCTCCGTCCGTTTAATCCAGCCAAAGTTCATTAAGGGCAGTGGCGGGGCCGATGGCCAGTTCGATCAATTGGCAACCGAGCTTAAAGCGCCGTTCTTCTTCACACTAACGGCAGGTAGGCTTCGGGAGGTTCGGGGGAGAGCCGGCACATCACGATTCGCCACAAGTATCCTGCATACGATTGCTGCGGCGTTTCAATTCTCGGGCCCCACAAAACCTGGCGCGCTTCGCTGGGCCACCGAGGAAATCGACGGCACGGGGCCCTACCAGATCGAATACGTAGTGGGCAAAAGCCCAGATCAGCTTCGGCGCACCAAGCAAAGCTACGGCGCGACGAAGTTAGGTAGCACCTCGCTCCCAGGCATTGGCACCGAGCTCTCTACTCTTGTTGAGAGCTCCGAAGGGTCGCTAAGTTTTGGCTCGGCGAGCGGCTCTGGGCTAACCAAAGATTTGCTGAACGTCGAGTACCGCGAGCATTTAAAGACTTCGATGGGACCAAACGCAACGGTTCATTCAAACACGAGCTTGCAGTGGAGCTTGCTGAATCGCGAGCCCACCCAAACGGCTAAGGACTGGGTTTCCGAGCTCGCCGCAACTGCTCCCCTCAATCCACGGCAAGCAGGATCAGCCTCGACGGACTCGTTTGATCGCGCGCGCATTGGCTCATTCACCTTTGCCTCCGCCCTCGGCGCACTCGAAGCTGAAGCTCGGACCCACGGCGCTTCCACGAAAGATGATCCGACAAGCGCTAAAGCAAGCGTGCAAGCGGAGAGCGCTGCGTTCTCCGCCATGACCGCGCTCTTAAGGAGTCAGCCCTCCCTCGTGGCTCAAGCCGAGCAGCGCGTCCGCGCGAGCTCCAGGGCATCGAACCTGTTGCTCGATGCCCTGGGCTCTGCTGGCAGCGCCCAAGCCCAACAGGCGCTCGTGTCTGTCATGAATGACGAAAAGCTCAGCGAGCAATTACGTCGCGCTGCTGCATTTAGTCTCATACGAACGGCCGCGCCAACCCCGGACACGCTCGAGGCGCTTAAGGCACACACAAATGGGGGACCACTCATGGTTCATGCCCTTTACGGCCTGGGCACCATGAGTCGACATCTGAGAGAAGCTGGTAAAAGCAACGAAGCTAGCGCGATCGTGGGGCTGTTGGTGGAGCTCCTCGGCAATGCTGAATCCCCATCGCATCAAGTGCACGTGCTGCGTGCGATCGCGAATTCTGCCGACTCCGCCGCACTTCCCGCCGTGAAGCCCTGGCTCAATTCATCCGTAACCAAAGTAAGGGCGGCCGCAGTTGACGCCATTCGACTGATGCCGGGAGAAGCCGTGGAACAGCTCCTCGCCGAGCAGTTCAAGGGGAACAACCCTGAAGCTCAGCTTGCTGCGATGGACGCCATGATCGTTCGCGAGCCCACCGCTCTTCTCGTCAAAGCGCTCGCAGAAGGAGCCGCGAATGCCGAAAAACCTGCCACCCGCCTAAGAGCAGTCGGCCTCATCCAAAAGTGGCTGCCCAGCCATCCGGAGCTACTTCCGGCTCTCAAAGAAATCGCGAAAAGTGACGTGAACCCGCACGTGCGGGAGGCAGCCGCGCTAGCGCTTGGGGGCGAGAAGGGCTAAAATAACACGATGAGGGCATCCTAGGCTTGCTCGTTCAAGCTACAAACTGACCAGCAAAACTCGCCGCTACCCGGCAGCCGCGTCCCGCGAACGACGAAGGCGCCTTAGTAACGCTCTTCCCGCAACGAACGCCACGCACAAGAGACCAAGCTGGAAATACAGACCGGTAAAGTTAAAAATCCCAAGGAAGAGCACCCTACCACCGAACGCCGAGTGCACAAAATCGCTCAAGCTGTGGGGGAGTGGAATGAGGGCCGACAGATATCCAAGAGCCGACGCGGCTATCAGCGTCATCGCGAGGCGCCATGCGCCAGGGCAAGATAGCCACCAGAGGCAACCATAGAACACACACGCGCCTGCTCTGGAGACGAATATGAGACCGATTGCTGGAAGGGCACCGAACGCCCACAAGCTGACACGCGCGACCCCGAAGGCGGTCACGTAGGCCGCGAACCCCGCAACGATTTTTCGCCTCCGAGACCAGTGGCGCCCCTGAAGGAGTATCAGGCCACACGCTACGGACAAATATCCGACACCACTCGCCGCGGCATCCTCCAATCTGAAACTTGCGCCCAGAACGAACTGCAAGTAGGAGTCCTCCCGCAGCGGCTCAACTTCTCTCCAGAAGTCAGCTTCTCTCCAAAAGGCGACGCGAGCGGCCTTTGGAGTTTCCCGGATTTTCCGGACAGATTGTTGATGTGATTATGCCGCAAGCTGAGCGGAATACGCCAGCTCGAAGTTGATGGGGGATTGGTTTCCTGCGGCCGAATGGCGCCGCTTCGCGTTGTAGTAGTTCTCGATGTA
>JANRKO010000011.1:0-141080 GCA_033763455.1 Polyangiaceae bacterium | reverse complement strand
GCAGGTTGATAGGTGGCGGCAGGAACGCAGAGGCGGAGATCGAAAGGTGCCCGACTTCTTGTGGCGGGAGGCGAGCCGACTTGCGATGGCGCACGGAATTGGCACGGTGGCTCGCGCTGCGGGCTTGAATCACGGGCGAATAAGAGCTCGGATGCGGAGCAAGTCGACGTCCCGAGATCGGCGAGCAACGCCTGAGAAGAGGATTGCCTCCACTCGGAGTAGTGGGTTGGCGAAGTCTCCGTTTGTCGAGGTACCGCTAAGTTTCGCGCGCACGGAGAGCAGCATGGTGGTGGAGGTTCGTAGTGGCCGCGGTGACTCGATCCGGATCGAAAACGGCAACACGGTGGACATGGCCGCACTTGTTTGCGCTTTTCTAGAAAGGCGCGAATGCTCCAGATAACACCGCAAATGAAGGTGCTGGTGCACCTGGAGCCCGTTGACTTTCGGGCTGGCATTGATGGCTTGTGTCGCATTTGTCGTGAAAGTCTGCGCGAGGATCCTTTTGACGGAACGGTGTTCGTATTCCGTGGCCGGCGTGGAACATCGGTGAAGCTGCTCGTGTACGACGGCCAAGGATTTTGGCTCTGCCAGAAGCGCCTTTCGGAAGGGCGTTTCATGTATTGGCCTAAAGGCACTGGTGCTTGCAAGCGTCAGCTGTTGGCGCACCAACTGTCAGTGCTGCTGATGGCCGGTGATCCGGACTCGACGCGTGCAGCCAGTAACTGGAGACCGCTGCAAAATGCGGGTTAGAGGTGGTCACTTTTTTATTGACAAATTTAGCGAAGAGATCGAAATGGCGAGATCTCACACAAGCCGACAAATCGTGTAAAATCACCCACACCTGAGGTGGTCGACATCGACGCCAAGCAGGTGCAGGAGGCGTTGGATCGCATCTCGTCGAAGATCGACAAGGAAGACTTTGACCTTCTCAATAAGGTGCTTGTCACCTTGTTGCTTGTGACGAAGCTACTGCGTGCGAAACAGGCGAGCGTGGCTCGGCTGCGTCGATTCCTCGGCATCCAATCGAGCGAGAAAACACAGGGCTTGCTAGAGGGCCGCCGGGATGAGGAAGCGGCTTCTAGCGCAACCGAGCCAGCGTTTGCAGAAGCCTCGCCCACGCAAGAAGCCTCCGCGGCGGAGCCATCCAAGAAGAAGCAGAAAGGTCATGGTCGTATCGCGGCGGAGCAGTACGAAAACGCCGTGCGCATGCCGACGCCGCATCCCTCGCTCGCCGTGGGTGTGCGGTGCCCCTGCTGTCCGGGTAAGCTTTACGGGCTCGATTCCTCCTCTGTCCTGCGTGTCTTTGGTCAGCCCAACCTGATCGCGAAGTGCTGGGAACTGGAGAAGCTGCGCTGCGCAAGCTGCGGCCACGTGTACACGGCACCAGCGCCCGCCGAAGCACAGGGCCCCAAATTCGATGAGAGCGCGAAGAGTACGATCGCTTATCTGCGTTTTGGTGCCGGCATGCCACACCATCGGCTCGCACGCATGCAGCAGGACCAACAGACGCCTGTTCCTGCCTCAACCCAGTGGGAGCTCATCGACGACGCAGCCCAAGCGTTCTGGCCCATCCTGCAAACGCTTAAGGCAAAAGCCGCGCAGGGCACGGTCATTCACAACGATGACACCTACGCCCGCATCCTCCAATACATGGGAAAAACGAGGGCCAACCTCCTCAAGCGCGGGGAACTTGAAGATCCGGAACGCACAGGCCTCTTCACTACGGCGGTGTTAACCAAGGTATCGGAGGGCCACATTTGCCTCTTCTACACAGGTCGCAAGCACGCTGGCGAGAATCTGGCCAACCTGTTGGTGCAAAGAGCTTCTGACCTACAAGCACCCGTGTTGATGAGCGATGCGCTGTCACGAAACCTGCCCAAGACCCATCAGGTTTACGAGGCCAATTGCCTGTCTCACGGGCGCCGTAACTTTGTCGATGAGTTTGACAACCACCCAGAAGATTGCACCCACGTCCTGACCGAGCTGCGCAAAGTTTTTGTGATCGACAAGGAGTGCGAAGGGCTGACGAAAGCCGAGCGACTCAGACGCCACAAAGCCGAGAGTGCGCCTGTGATGCAAGCCTTGTGCAAGTGGATGAAGGCACGATTGAGTTCCAAAAGCGTTGAGCCAAATTCAGGATTAGGCAAGGCCTTCAACTACATGCTCAAACGCTGGAAGAAGTTCACCCTCTTCACTCGAAAACCAGGCGTGCCCATCCACAACAACCTCGCCGAACGCGCCTTGAAACGCTCGATCTTGCATCGGCGTGGTTCCCTCTTCTTTCGCACTCAACACGGCGCAGACGTGGGCGACCTCTACACGTCGATCATTCACACTGCAGAGCTTAACGGCGAAAATCCGTGGGAATACCTAACCGTCATCCAGCGCAACGCAGCCGCCGTCCGCCTCAACCCATCCCAATGGCTGCCCTGGAACTACAAGCAAACGGCCGCTTCAGCTCGATAGCCAAACTGAAGCTCTAGGCCCCCTGCACGTTTCCACGGCTGTTGCACGCACGCTTGCCGAAGGCACACCGCCGCAGGAAGGTACCGGTTCTGGTTCGCACGCGGTGGCTCTTGGAGCGTGGGTCGCTGTGGCACCACGACGCAACGCCTTGAAACCACAATGGAATCTAACGCGGTGGGCGTGCACCAGCAAAACCCGAGTTCAACTCCCCGCGGTCGCACGGTACCCGGTCGCGGGGTGCCGCTTTGTCGCCTGCCTGCGCATTCTTGAATGGCGGACCGCGCTATGACGTCTGAGGCTTGTTCCATGACTCCGGCGCCCCCACGCTGCTCCCGAAAGCGCCGCAGCGACGGCGGGCCGCAGCTCGCCTGGGCGTTGGTCGACGGAACCATTTGTAGCGTCGGGGATTTTGCTCACCTGCCGCCAAACCGACGGCCGAATGCATCGTGTCCTGTTTGTGGCAATGCGGTCACATTCAAGCTCGGGGATGAGCTCGTTCACCACCTGGCGCACGACCCCGGGGCAGAGTGCGTCGCGTCAGGGGGTGAGTCGATCTTGCACCTGAATACCAAGTTTCATATCGCACGCGAGTTGTCGTGCGCGACGCAATTGCGCGTCGCGACAGAATGCGAATGGTGCGACCGTGTCGAGACCCACGTTTGGATCGACGGTTGGACCGAGATAGCGGTCGAGCGTGGACTCGGGTCGATGCGCCCCGACATCAGTGTCTTGTCAGGCGAGAAAACTGTCGGCGCGATTGAGATTTTCGTGACCCATGCCGTTGACGAAGAGAAGGCTAGAGAACTTGATCGCCTGAACGTCCCATGGCTCGAGGTGCAGGCGCGCGTGGCTCTCGTCAATGAGCCGACGATATGGCGGGCGCCTGCCGCGCTCCATGCGCGACGCATGGGATGTGGAACAAGCGGCCTCTGCGGGCCCTGCAAGCAGCAGGCCGACGACGAGGAAGACGAAAGGGACTCCTACGAAAGAATCGCGAAACGGCGCGTCGTCGACTTCTACAAACTCGACGGGAACCATCGGCGAGATGAGTTCCTCATGTGGGAACGCATCCGGCACGGCGCTTCAGTACAGTCGTGGCTCAAGGGCTCCGATTGGGAGTCGCAGCGAATCAGCGGACCCAGATCAAGCGAAACCGAGCGCAGGCTCGAGCGCAGTCTGAGAAATCACCTCCGGCAGCGTAGCGAAACGCTTGGCGCTCGTGTCGAGTTTCGGACCCCATGGACGTCGACGCCCATTCGAGGGTTTCGGCGACAACGAGAATGGGATGAGGCAAAGCAAAGGTGGATCAAGCGACGCTGTCCGCCGACAACCTTTCCTGGAGTGTGACCGGTGGCGGTGATCCGAGCTCGCGCATTCAGTTACTGCGTGGGGAGGCACGGGGCCCTTGCGAGCCCTCAACCGCGCGGTTATCGCCTTGGGATGCCCGATTTACCGATCGGATCCCGTTTTCTCTCGTTCTGAACCTCCTGCTCAAATCGCCGAAGATCCCGACTCGATGAACCCAGATCTTCCGGGTTTCAGCACGCACCACCATTCGCAGTCGGACTCTCGGGTTCTGAGTTTTGTAGAACAACGGCGTCTTAACAGCAAATCAGGGTAGAGCTGACGACCCGCGCCAAAGGGCCACCAACGAACCCTTGCCTGGTCTTCCATCTCATTTTCAGATTTACGCACACGAGGAAAGTGCTCCCGTCGCTGGGCCTTTACTTGACCCTGCTCGCCATGGAGTTACATAGATGATCGTCGGACGCACATTACCAACGCTCAATCTCGAGCCCGGGAACCAGTCTTCGACAAGGAAATTCATGTCAGACAACAAGAAGCTAGTGGGCAAACCTGATCGCAGTCGCATCTCTGCAAACGAGGCGTACGAGGTCAACTACCTTGCCAAGAAGGTTGGGCTCCCTGCGCCACTGGTGAAGAAGATCATTCAGCAAGAAGGACCACAACGCACAAACGTTGAACGCTACCTGCGAACGATGAAGGCAAACGGCAAGTAAGGGCGTTGTGCATGGGCCCCGCTCCGGCGGGGCTCTGTACCTCGGCGAGCGCATCCTAATTCCCCGCATTCCATGGGCTCGCGGGATGGACGCTTTGCGAGCTTGGCACGGTGGCCAGAGGCTCGCTGAGCACCAGCGCGAACGCATGGGGCTCGGGCCACGCTAACAGCGCCTGATGGCTGACCATGGCCTCATACCACGGCCCCTGCCGCGAGGACCTCCAGCTCCAGCGCTTGGGCAAATGGAGTTCAGTCTTCGTTGTTCGTTAGCAGGTAGTAGCGGGCCGCGAGCTCCGTCTGGAGCGGCCGTGCAGGCGCCGGTTTGTCTTGCCCCCGATGCACTTCGCCCTTCTCTGCGTTTGCCCAGTGCGTACAAGGAAACCCTGTGACATCAATGCGCTTTGCCGTTCCAAGGGTTCCAACGAGGTCGGCCGTTGGAACCCCTGGGATCTATCACCGCACGCTGGCATGCCCAGCGCGACCAATTTCCGCAGCTGCTGGACTACTTCGGAGGATTGTTCCCTCTGCCGCCGCCAGACTCTTTCCCGGTTGTGCTTGGGGCATTCGGCGGCGCGCCGCGCCCTCCACCGCTAGCGGCTCCGCCTCCGCCCTTGCTCCCCGTAGACCCGCCGCCTTTGCCGCCACCACTGCCCCCCCTACCACCACCGCTGCCTTTGCTCATATATAGCTCCTTTGT
This sequence comes from Polyangiaceae bacterium, assembly GCA_033763455.1. Classification (GTDB taxonomy): domain Bacteria; phylum Myxococcota_A; class Polyangia; order Polyangiales; family Polyangiaceae; genus JBBRRP01. The sequence goes on along the minus strand of JANRKO010000011.1, from coordinate 135,897 downwards.
TTGTTGGCCATTGGTTGCCTTAGCCCCCGGCGTGCCGAGGTTCGGAAATGCCGAGGGGCAACCCTCATCGAAATGCCTACGGCGGTGGTGGCGTCCAGCTTCCCCCGTTTTGTGATGCCGTTGGACGCCCTTGTTCGCTCAGCCACACAACGGCGTCGGGTACAGGATGCTATAGCATCAGCTCCGCGAGCCTGCCCTGTCGGAGTAGTTCGGCGTCCTCATCGCGACCAAGTTCCGCAGCTTGGACACAGATACCTGTTCTTCCCCAGAACAGTCTCGCACTTTTCGCATTTCCTGGGCGGGCAATGGTGGCACGGTTCGTCCATCTCTGCCTTTAGGCACATCAAACACACGAATCGTTTGGCTGTCCCGCACTTTTCGCAACCACAAGCTGCCATCTCGCGCCACTCGGCCTCAAGAGCCCTAACCACCGACGGTAGGATCCGCAGCTGGATCACGATCTGCTGAAGTGACACGTGCTCCTCCAGAAGCCTAAAAACGGCCGCCGCGGTCTCCCCGGCGCTTGGCCCGAGGGAGTCTAACGCCGCGCGCCGCCGGATTGTCGTGGTTTCTCTGCGTACGATGCTCTCCTCAAACATGTGAACGCCGCCGACAATCACGGGCTTGAATTCGTTTTCCCTTCTCCGCAGCGTGCTCACACTGACGCCGAGCATCTCGGCAGCCTGTCTTCGCGTCACTAGGCCCGAGCCGCGCGCCGGAATGGGCATGGCTGTCAACTCGACAGGCTCGGTCTCCGATGGCAAGGCGGTGTCACCTTCGGTCGGGAGGTGGTTTTGAGCGTCGGCGTTGGGATTGTCGGCGAGTGTCGTCATGGCAGCTAGGTGCCAGACATCCTAGCACTGAACGTAGACGTTAGCTGTGAGCGCGGTGCTGTGTTTTCCTGTCGGAGCACGGCGAATTCAATCGTCCCTCAATCGTCCCCGACATCACCGAAACGACGCCAACGGTAACGGCGCATACCGAAAACATCGCGTTCGAGTCGATTCGCTACGCCTCGATACACACTTTCCGGATTTAGGTTCCGGTACCGTGAGGTGTACAGGTTCAAGTCCTGTCTCGTGCACTCGCTTCGCTCGCGCAGCGATCCAGGACTTGGTCACCTGCTCGCGCCTTGGCGCTCGCGTTGGTGGTCAAGTCCCGTTGGTGGTCAAGTCAGCGTTCGCGACCATCACAGCTTACGTTGAGAAACGCTTGAGTGATCGCAGCTTCGCTTTCGTGGCTTCTACTTCACGGATCTTGGGAGCGGAGGTCGTTTCGAGGGAATCGGTGGCGGGCGGCGCAAAATTGAACAAGGTGCGCGCACCGGCCCGGTATGTTTTGGGCTCGAGGTCGCAAACGGAACACCTCTGCGAAGCGCCGTGCCGGCGATCTGACAAATCGGCAGGGTCGCGCAGGAGAGGCATGAGACGCGCGGCCTCGATTGCGACTGCTGCGTCGAGCGGCTGCTACGGTTACTTCGGTTTGCTTGAGTGCGTCGCGAAACCATCCATCAGGCGGCCACGAGAAACGTATTTCTTGGCCGGACGCCGGGCGGCGAGCCTACCCCGCCCACCCAGAGTTTCCCGCTGAAACTCCTCGATTCTAGGGGGGAGCGGACAACCGGGGCGAGCCTAGCTAGGATACACCGGTGACCTTGTTCAGTTCGTACATGCGGACGTCAGTTCCCCTGTTGGCACTGTTGGCGGTCGGCTGCTCGCTTTTGGCTCCCACCGACGCTGAGCTGCTCGGCGGGTTCCCGCCACAGAGCGGTGGAACGACGGGGCTGGGTGGGGCGAACCCTTCTGGTGGTTCAGGAGGGTTTGCAGGTGGAGCGAGTGGCTCAGGGACCGGGGGTATACTTGGCGCTGGCGGCATAGGTGGCAACATCGTCCCCGCTCCAATGCAACCCGCACAAACAGCACTTTCGGTATGGCTGAAGGCCGATTCAGGGCTGAGCACCACTGATAACCAGGTTACGGCTTGGGCCTCGCCTGCAATCGAACAGTTTCCCGCATATGCGGTGGGTCAAAGCGTCGACGCACAGCAGCCGGTTCTTGGCTCAGCGCTCCTCGGGGGCCGTTCAATTCCGGTTTTTGACGGCGCGGACGACTTCCTTTCAAACTCAGAAGATCACGATTTTACCAGCCAAAGCGGCTTCGCGTTTTTTATAGTGCTGGTGCCTGGAGCCTCGGATGGTTCGGGAGAGATATTGTCGATCGACGGCGCCAACGGCTATAGGCTTGGGTTGTGGCAGCGCGATACAGCCCTTGAATTTGGCTCCACTAACCCCGCTAGCCCCAACCTTCTCACGCAGAACGCATTTTTGACGGAAGACCCCGTGATGATTGAAGTCATCGGGACTCGCCCATCCGGTGGCGAAGCGATTGTGTCTACCTTCATCAACGGGGTGCCCATCGCAGGCGGTGCGGCGCCAACCTGGGACTATGAAACCGAAGTCGCCCTTACTCTGGGTGGGCATGACGCTGATTCACCCCATTTCACGGGCTCCATTGCAGAAGTGTTGATCTACAACGAACCTTTGGACGGAGCCGCGCGTTTTGGAACGGAGAAGTACTTGATGGCTAAGTGGGGCTGCTGCGGTCGCTGAGACTGAACTGCCTACGAGTTGCTCACGAGCAAGGCTTCTCCGCCCAGACCGTTTTGGCCACGAAGGCCTGCTCAACCTTGGGCGAAGTAAAGCCAACCTCTTGGAGCACCGCTTCGAGCGGGTCTTGCAGGTAGTGCTTGAAAAAGGGCTCGTGGAACCTCTGGTGGAACCGTTCCAAGAAGAAGCAAAGCTCCGGGCTTTCCGATAGCTGTGCGGAATCTTGCACGACGAGCAACCCCCCGGGTTTTAAGACGCGTTTCATTTCTAAGAGCACACTGCGTCGGATGCTCGGTGGAAGCTCATGAAAAAGATAGATGGAGGTCACCGCGTCGAGCGAGCTGTCAGCGAAAGGCAAGCGTTCGGCGTTTGCGCACTGAACGGCAACGTTGTTCAATGGCAAAAGCCTTGTCCGGGCATGTTCGGCGTAGAACTCACTCAAGTCGAGCCCGTAATAAACATGGCGGGGGTGCGAGAGGGCAAGCTGCCGAAGAAAGCCACCGGTTCCGCAGGCAACGTCCAGCACCTGTAGCCTCTTTTGGGGATCCCCCTTGGAAAATTCCGAAAACGGGACGATAGCCTGGCGCCGCATCGAGGATGCGGTGCCTAAGAAAAGAAATTCGACGAGTGAGTCGTAGAGTTCCGCGGAGTTGGCGCTCAGGTAGCCCCCGCTCTGCCAGTGAAAATTGCGGCGAAAATAGGCGGGATAATTCTCAAGCTCGATGCCCCGAGGTAACTCCCGAAAGCCATTTCGCCTCGAACGAAGGAGCCCAGCTCCGATTTCGACTGCCAATGAAGAAAGCCTGCGCGTACGCCCCAATCCCTCGTTTTCAAACAGCAAGCGCTTGGCATAGTGCCCAGCTTCCGCGTTTTCCCAGTCCTCTTGCAGCAGCCTGCGGTAGCGCGATTCAAGCGCAAGGAAGGCTGCTTTGTCGGGTTTGTCTTTCCATCCAGCAACCAGGCGCAAAAGTTCGTGCAGCGCCACATAGCCCACCAGTGCCGCCCGCTGCTTCGCTTGGAATAATAGCTTGTGTTGCGGAAAGGCAGGCATTGCGCGAAGAGGCCATAAGGCTCCGAATGGAGTTTGGGAAGCGTGGGAATAGGCTCGCGAGAGAATGCGTTGCTGGGTCGGGCCGGGGGGCTTGCGGTTGAGCCTCGGCGTTCCTACCTAAGGGGCCACCATTTCAAGGAGACTTTATGGCAAATGATCAGCGCACAATTCTCATTACCGGGGCCACGGGCAAGCAGGGCGGAGCCGTGGCGCGGCACCTTGCCGGCAAAGGCTTTCGGCTCAAGGCTTTGACACGTAAGGCCGATTCAGACGCGGCCAAGGCATTGGCTGCAAGTGGGGTGGAAGTGACCGTAGGGGACCTAGATGATGCGGATTCGCTCAAAAACGCGCTTGCGGGCGTATGGGGTGTCTTTTCGGTCCAGAACACTTGGGAAGCGGGCGTGGCAAACGAAGAGGAGCAAGGTAAGCGCTTGGCCACCCTAGCGCGCGAGAGTGGCGTGCAACACTTCGTGTACACGTCGGTTGGCTCAGCTCACCGGAAGACGGGGATCCCCCATTTCGACAACAAATCTCGAGTGGAAGAAACCGTGCGCGCTCTCAACTTTCCATCCTACGTCATCATCCGTCCAGTGTTCTTCATGGAGAATCTAGTTTCGCCCTGGTTCCTCAATGGCGATAAGATCTTCACGGCCCTCAAGCCGAACACGAAGCTTCAGATGATTGCCAGTGACGATATCGGCAGAATCGGGGCGCAGGCCTTCATCCAATCTGCTGAGCTCAACGGCCAAGAGCTCGATCTAGCGGGCGATTCGGTGACAATGCCGGAAGCTGCAGCCGTGCTGAGCCGAGCTCTCGGTCGGAAAATAGAATTCGTGGAAATTCCGATCGCCGAAGTGCGCAAGAACAGTGAAGATTTCGCTCTGATGCTGGAGTGGTTCGAAAGCGTCGGCTACAGCGCAGATATGGCGGCCCTTGAGAAGAAGTTCGGGCGTTTGCAGAGGCTCGAAGAGTGGGCGAAAGGCCTCAGCAAAAGCTGAATCTGGTGGGCGGGGGGTCAGCAGGTAATCACTGTCTCCAAGTACTCAGCGGGGATGGCAACACTTTCAGAGGTAGATTTTGCAGCGAATTTCTCAACAAGTTCTCGAAGTTCGAGCGCCAGATACCCTTGCTGTTCAGCACTGAGCGACGCAAATGCCTTGTGAGTGGGGCCGTAATACGTTCGAAAGATGTCGATGAAGTGGTCAGCGGAAAGGTAGCGGAAGACGAAATTCTTCCGCCCGCTCCGCACAGCCGAAACGTTAGGAAAGAGCTGCGCAAGTCGGGCCTCGGTGCCCCAGCCTAGCGGGGATTGCACACCAGCTGGCGGAGGAGTGTATTTTCCGACTGTCCTCAGCAAACCTCCGATGAAACCTTCGGGGGTCCAATTGGCGAACGCAATCGTTCCTCCCTTTTTGACCACACGCCTGAGCTCGGCGGCAGTGCGTTCTTGGTTTGGAGCAAACATAACGCCAAAGGTAGACAGTGCGACGTCGAAAGAGCCATCAGCAAAGGGCAACTCCTCGGCATCACCTTCGATAAATTCAATAGGGAGTCGCTCCGCCCGAGCGCGTTCACGTCCGTTCGCTAGGAGCGCCGGCACGTAATCCAGGCCTACCACGCTGCAGAAACGCCGAGCTGCGGCGAGTGTTGCGTTCCCGTTGCCACACGCAACGTCAAGCACCCGGCTGCCGGCTTGGAGGTCCGCAGCTTCGCAGAGAGATTCTCCCACGATTTGCAGGGTGGTGCCGACTACCGCGAAATCCCCCGAAGCCCATACCTGCTGTTGGCGAGCTTTGAGGGCCACCAAGTCGACGGGGGCTTGGGTGCTCGAACTGGCTGAAATATCGACACTGAGAGTCATGGAAGGGTCCTTTCGTGAACGCAGCGGGGTGCTGCGCTGTGCAATTCGTTGTAGGGAACCAGTGGGTTGAGTGGAATGATTGGGTATCGCAATGACATGATTGAGCGTCGGCCTGCGGAGGCCCGCGCTCAGAGAGCCTCGGTGATCCGAGAAGCGAATGGGCGGGCGCGCTGATGGACACCCTCTCCGAAGTGCTCCGGGCGGTGCGGCTCACCGGCGCCGTGTTCTTTTCGATTGACGCCTCGGCTCCATGGGCCGCAGACGCTCCCGAAGGCCAGGCCGTGGTTCCGCACATCATGCCCGGAGCTGAACATGTGATTGAGTACCACGTGGTCACTCGGGGCAGCTGTTGGGGAGGCCTTCTGGATCAACCACCCGTGCTGCTCGAAGCGGGAGATGTCATTGTTTTTCCCCAGGGCGACGCACACGTGCTTTCAAGCGAGCCTGGCATGCGTGAAGCTCCCGACTTCGATCTATTCCGCAACTTGCGCACGAGTCGTTTGCCCGTGGAAGTGTCGCTAGGTGGGGGAAGTGAAGAGCGCACGCAGATTATTTGTGGCTTTTTTGGTTGTGACGCGCGGCCGTTCAATCCGCTCTTGGCTGCCCTCCCTCGCGTTTTGCATCTTCCAGCGGAAAAAGTCCGAAATCCGGTGCTGCATCAATTGGTTCACTTGGCGATGCGAGAGTCGTCTTTGCCCGAAGCCGGTACTGATTGTGTGCTCGCTAGGGTAAGCGAGCTTTTGTTCGTCGAGGTTGTCCGAAGCCACGTTGGGGCGTTGCCAATCGAAACCACGGGCTGGTTGGCTGGGCTTAGGGATAACCGAATTGGTAAGGCCCTACAGTGCTTACATGCGCGCCCGGCACACGCGTGGACGTTAGATGAGCTGGCGAAGGAGGTGGGCGTATCTCGTTCGGTTCTGGCTGAACGGTTCGCGCACTTCGTGGGCATTCCTCCGATCCAATACCTTGCCAAATGGCGCCTACAACTCGCAGCATCGCTGCTTCGCACAACTCAGCAGAGCTTGGCTGAGGTTGCAGCCGAAGTCGGCTACGGTTCGGAGACAGCTCTTAGCCACGCATTCAAACGAGACGTTGGAGTTTCACCCGCTCACTATCGAAGACGCTCCGCGCGCGAGTGAGTGGAAATTTAGCGCCAGGATGAATCTCGGTGTTCCTTACTCGGGTTGCCCGAGGCAGCCCTCACGACTTTTAGGACCTAGGTGTCGGCACTTTGATGTACCAGTGGGTGGGGACAATTTGTCGGAAGATCGCTAAAACCCGCGTGCATTTGCCTGGGCCCGGTGCTCCACTCAACGCATGAACGCGCAACTCTGGAAGAAGCTGGGTCCGGCTGGAAGTACTCTCTTGTTTGCGACGTTTGTCGAGTTCGGTGAGGCCTTCGCGAGGCCCACCGGTGAAACGCAAGCGTGTGCTAACTGCCACTACGAAAAATCTGGGCCAATGATCGACATCGGGATGAGCAGCCCCCAGCCCACTCCTGGGGAGACGGTGGAGTTTACATTGAGCTTGACCGCCAGATCTCCCGGCGCACTGAGAACTGGGTTCTACGTATCTAGCAACAAGGTTGGTGAGTTCTCCGTCGTCGATCCGGACTTCACGCGTTTGGTGATGCCCACGGAGATAGTTCATGCTCAACCCAAAAACCTCGAGGGCGGGAAAGCTCAGTTCCGCGTGGCGTGGAAAGCACCGCTTACGCCTGGGGTCGCGAAATTCACGGTGTGGTCTGTAACGGGCAACACTAATGGCACCGAAATGGACGATCATCACACGATGACCGATTTTCAGATGGCATTCGGTTGCGACGCGAAGTCCTACTATCCGGACACCGACGCGGACGGCTTCGGTGATATGAAAAAGCCCACTCTGGCCTGCACGCCGCCGCAAAATCTTCTGGCGGAAGGTGGCGATTGCGATGACAAAGACCCGAAGATCTCGCCAGTGGGCGTGGAAACCTGTAACGTCGTGGATGACAATTGCGACGGCACTCCCGATGAAGGTCTAGGTTGTGGCCTCGTGTACACTGATGGCGACGGGGATGGCTTCGGCGACCCGATGGCGGCACCCATCTTCGGGGCCCCGACGGGAGGCTTTTCCATCACGAGAGATGACTGCAATGATCGCAACGCCGCCGTCTACCCGGGTGCGCCAGAGGTCCAAAATGGGGTGGACGACAACTGCAATCGACTGGTGGATGACGTCGTTGCGCCCGGTAATGAACCTGCGCCTGCACCCGTCGCTTCTGGGATGTCACCTGCATCCCCCTCAGCCGGGCGCTCAGCCGAAGGAGCCACGTGCGGCGTTGCGATGGCCAGAACACGAGCGGATGGGGCTTTAGTGCCATCCGCGGCTCTGCTGATAGGCACCTTGCTTCTGAGGCGAGTGCGACGGGCTAGGGACGCTGCTACAAGCCAACTTAGCAACTAACGCTTTGGTGGCGTTCGGGCCACGGGGTTGTCAAGGGCATCGAGTATGCTGAGGTAACTCTGAAAGAGCACCAGAGTCGGCTCCCACAAAGTCTGTGCGCGCAATTCAGCGATGGTTTCTAACTCCACGCGGCGAAACTGTGCGGGCAGCTGGGCGAATCACCCGCCAGCTTGGAGCATCGGTTCGGCGGTGTCGCGTCGGTTCTCGAACAACGAGTAAAGAGGGGAGTAAATGCGGAGATTTTCGCACACCACCGAGCCGCTAACACCCTATCCTCGCTGGTGCCAAGGTGGTGTTTCCCATCTCTCGGCGACAAAGCCAACAAAGGCTCGGATTTTGGCCGGTACTTGGCGCTGCTGTGGGTAGAGCGCTGCGAGCGTGAGCGGTTCCAGCTTCCACTCGGGTAGAACGAGTGACAGCGTGTTATGCGACAAACCCTCGTTGACCTCGAAGTCTGGCGCCACCACAAGGCCGAGCCCAGCCTGTGCAGCGGCAACGCTCGCGGCGCCATCGTCGCTTGAAAAGTGCCCTCGCGGAGTGAGGGAAACTTTGGTTCCCTTGCGCTGAAGAGTGAGCTGCTGTTCGTCAGAGCTCGGAATATGCCCCACGAATTGGTGGTGCGAGAGGTCGCGTGGGTGTGCAGGCGTTCCGTGCTGTTTCAGATATGCGGGTGAAGCGCACAAGTAAAGCCGTACCGCGGCCAAGCGCCGCACTATCAGCGTGGAATCCGGGAACGTGTGGCGCACTCGCAACGCCACATCGATTCTATCTGCGACCAGATCTACTGCACGGTCTCCTAAAATAAGATCCACCGAAACTCGCGGGTTCTGTGCCATGAAATCAGCCACCAAGGGCACCACCTCGTTGCGCCCCAAAACCGCCGGTGCAGCGACCCTCAATCGCCCAACCACAAGTAGGCTTTGGGATGACGCTGCCGCACGCGCAGCCTCCAAGTCCTCACCGAGCCGAGCACATGCTTGATAGACCGTTTCCCCGACCTCGGTGAGCGAAACCTTGCGCGTGGTGCGCACCAACAGCTGAACGCCCAGTGAGGCTTCTGCGCCGGCCACGAGCTTTGAAACAGCCGACTTAGTAATCCCCAAGCGCCGCGCGGCCCCTGAGAAGCTCTCAGCCTGCACCACCTGAACAAACGCGAAGAGGCCTCGTAAGTCCGCAGGGTACATAGTTTCTAATAGCTACACAGTAAGTTTCCTAGTTGCAATCTAGCGAACGATCTCGCCGGTACTAAGTTGGACGGGCCTGGGCGACTGATTGCCCTTCTCCCTCACCCTAAGGACAAAAATCATGCGAAATCTGATGCTTTCCACCGCTCTCACCCTTGTTTCCTCTCTTGCCATCGCGGCTCCCTCAAGTTGGGCCATTGATGCGAGCCATTCACGGGTCAGCTTTAGCGTCCCCCACATGGTCGTGTCGGAGGTGGAGGGGAACTTCAGGGAATTCAAAGGAAAGGTGGAGCTCGATGAGGCTGACCCCACCAAGAGTAGTGTCGATTTCAGTATTCCGGTGAGCTCCATCAACACCGACAATGCCGACCGAGATAAGCACCTGAAGAGCGCGGATTTTTTTGATGCCGAGAAGTTCCCAAACATCGACTTCAAGTCGTCCAAGATTTCCAAAGCTGGCTCGGGATACAAGATTGCTGGAAACCTAACAATTCGGGGGATCACCAAGCCCGTTACTCTTGCTGCCTCGCTTTCGAACAGCCTTCAAAACCCCTGGGGCAAGTCCGTTCGGTCCGTGAAGGTTTCGGGAAAAATCAAACGTCAGGATTTCGGGCTAACGTGGAACAAAACGCTGGATAAGGGTGGCGTGTTAGTTGGGGACATGGTGACTATTGATGTCAAGTTAGAGCTGAACAAGTGAGGCTAGCGAACGTTGGCGTCTCTTGCTTCCGGGGCTAGCGCAGCTGGCCCCACTGGCAGATTGGCTCGGAACAGCTCCCTCCCAGCCGAAGGTTAGCGCTGAGTCAGTGCTCGCGTAACAAGGCGAGTTGACCAAGAGCAGCTGAGAGAGCGACTTCGGTTCGTAGTGGTCCGGTTCGGAGCTCCGCCGGCTTGTACCCGGCGCGTTCGAAACTGGCCACCTCGGCATCGATGAAGCCACCCTCCGGACCTAACGCAAGCAATACGGGCATCGTCGGCTCGTATGAGGAGCAGAGGGCGCTAGCGAGGGACGCCTCCGAACCTGGGTGGAGCACAACGCGCGCCGCAGCATTGAGCCCAAGCTGAGCTTGGTCCAGATCTTCCACGTAACGGCGAAATGAGCGCTCGACTGAGATTTCAGGCAACCACACTTGCGCGCCCTGTTCGCAGCCCAGAATCGCATCTTCCAAGAGGCGCTCCTGGGTGATTCGGGGAGATTCGAAGTAAGCTTTCTCCACTCGCCAGGCGTTGATCAGAGTAAGGCTCTTGACCCCGAAGCTGGAGACGGCTGCCACCACGCGCGAAATCACCTTCGGCCGTGGCAGGGCAAGTACGATGTGAGTTGTGGGTGCGGCCACCAAGTTTATGGGGGACAGCTCAAGCTCGATCCGGGTCTCGTCCATCTCAATAATGGTCGCGATACAAGTACCGCTATTGACGACACCTGCCCGAACCTTGTCACCTGGTTTTTTCTTCAGCACGCGTGAGATATGGGCAGCTCGTCGACCCTCTACGCGGGCATGCTTGCCGTCGAGATCCGCCGGCTGTAGGAGCAGCAAGTTCATGAGCTAGGGTGTGTTCAGTGTGGAGCCTACGGGCGCCTCTCATGGTGAGTACGCCACGCTAGTCGTCCTTACAAGTCTGCGTTTGCGCGTTGCGGCTTACAGCGAAGGCGCGTAGCGTCTAACACATGGCTCGCAAGATCCACTTGCCCCAGCCCGAGGTTCCACGCCGTCGGCGTGCGGAGCTCAGCCTGGTGAGCGGTGAGCAGCATTATACCGATGTTATTCTGAGGTTGGCTAAGGCGGAGGTGGCTGTCTGGATCGCGACGGCGAACCTCAAGGATTTGCGAGTGGAGGCGCCCGTAGGAACTCGCGCTCGTGCCAGTGGTCGCTTCCTTTCCATACTTGAAACCCTGGACGATCTCAGAGTGAAGGGGGTTGATGTCCGCATATTGCACGCAGCCGTTCCGTCGCGCCCCTTCCTTGCGGAGCTTCGGCGCCACAAGAGCTTGGGTGATCGCAATCAGTGGCTCCGCTGTTGTCCGCGGGTGCATTTGAAGGCCGTCATTATCGATGGTGCGGCGCTTTATCTTGGGAGCGCGAACTTAACGGGTGCCGGCATGGGAGCGCGTGCGCCCGACCGTCGGAATTTTGAGCTAGGGATCCTGACGGAAGACTCCTATCTGCTGGATTCGGTGCAGGCGCTGTTTGATTCGATTTGGTCGGGCAAGCCGTGTGCGGGCTGCGGGATGAAGAAGATCTGCCCGAAGCCAATTTCGGGCATTCGCTGCTAATTCTCGCCAAATTGGCCACTTCTCGCCCCCAGTAACTCGGCAATACCAGTATAAATCACAGATTAACATCTGATAAGAAAGCAAACAATAGAAAATTCCCTTCTCATTGTTTGTGGGAAAATTGCTGAGGATCGGGCACAATTGCTGGAATACTTCACCCTGAGCGCTGAATTTCGGGAGCGACCAGCACCCACTGCGGTTTTTGCTACTTGTGGCGCTCGCTGCGCACACTCTCGAGTGTATACTTGAAGTCGATATGACAGTTCGCAAAGTTCTCTCGTCGCAGGAGGAGGCTTGGCTGCGGCGACCCGGCGTCCGGCGTTGGCACTCACCGAAGTTCGTACTGGTGCTTGCCGCTGCGCTGAGCGGTGCCTGCGGCGCTGAAGTGCCACGGGGCACTGCTGCCAAAGGTGGTTCGCCTGGCCCTGGTGGACCCACGGGACCCGCTGGCCCTACCGCCCAGCCAATGGTTAATGCGGCCTGGCCTGTCGATTTCAACGGTCAGGCGTCGTCATTGCGAAGGCTAAGCCGTGATGAACTGCTCACCACCATGAAGGGTCTCACGGGGCAGGCTCCAGCCCGTGCGGATCTCCCCGCCGAGATGCGCTCGGGGCACCACCTCTTGCGGACCACAGGGCTCAGCTTCATCGCCACCGAGGTTGGGAAGCTCTATCCAGTTGTGAAGGCTTTCGCTGGCAAAACAGCGCCCGCATTGCTCACGCAGAGTGGTTGCAAACAATCGGGGCAAGCTCAGCGCGATTGTCTGGCGAGCTGGGCTCAGTCGTTTGCAACGCGCGTGCTCCGGCGCGCGCCCCGTGCGGATGAAGCGGCCAAGTATAAGGCGATCGTTGCCGACGCGGACGGAACCGCCGGGATGGATACCGGAGCCGTCGAAGGCGTGCTTACGGCGCTGTTCTTCGCGCCGTCGTTCCTCTACCGTACCGAAGTTGGTGCACCTTTGGCGGGCACACCCACCAGGCGCGTACTTCTGCCGAACGAGCTTGCGGCCAAGCTCAGCTTCTTTGCGAGCCTTGGGCCGCCCGATGCGCCGCTTCTCACGGCTGCGAACAACGGCAGCCTAAACGATGGTGCCGAGCGCGTGAGGCAATTTGAACGCCTTTCCCAAACGGTGGACGGCAAGCGCGCTCTCAGCGTGTTCATTCATGAGTGGTTGGGTGCTAATGAATCTAAGTTGTCGCAAAAATCGACGGCTTATTTGACGGGTGTGAGTGCCACCTTCCCAGCTGATATGCGTGCCGATGCGGATGGCTTCATCGACGTCGTACTGGCCAGTGCGGACCCCACCGTGGGCAATCTTCTTACTGGCAAAGGGTACGTAACAGATCCGGTCTTGAAGCAAGTAACCGATCAGTCCCAGAGTACGGGGGTCGCCACCGGCGACGTGAGTGCCTACGAGCGCATTGGGCTTCTGATGCATCCCCAGGTTATCTCTTCGCACACGAAGGAGAATGGGTCCTCGCCGTTTCAGCTAGGGGCATTCTTGAGGGAGGCTCTTTTGTGCGAGAAAGTTGCGCCTCCGCCCGCTGGCGCTACGAACATGACCAAGCAGGGCGAGCCTGCCGGGCTCAGCATGCGGCAGAGCTTGGAGTTCAAAACCTCTGCGCCGGTTTGCAGCTCCTGCCACGCGCAGTTCGCGCCCCTTGGTTTCTCGTTCATGGCGTTCGATCCGGTTGGGCGCTGGGTGTCCAAAGATCCTACGGGTAAGCCTTGGGATCTCTCGGGCACCACGAGCACGAGTAACGGCACCATGATCTCCTTTCAGTCCCCAGCTGAGTTGGTTCGAGCTTTGGCCACCAGCCCGCAGGTGCAAGGCTGCTTCGCTCAGGCGGCGCTTGAGTGGTCGCTCGGGCGCGGGCTCACGGCGTCGGATGTGCCGCTTGTGACCGCTCTCGACGCACAGGTCAGAAAGAATGGAGGCAATGTGCCAGCCATTTTGAAAGCTATTGTCTCGGCTCCCGAGTTTATCAACGTGGGCACGGTGTCACCATGAAGTCCCCTTTGAATCGTCTCCTTTCGCGTCGAAATCTTCTGCGCAACACGGCTCTCGTTACCCTCTTGGCTCCCTTGATGCGAAGGCTTGAAGCCCAGGCGCAAACGGCAGCCTCGCCCCGGCGGTTGATTTTGGTATTTTCACCCAATGGTCCAATCACGGCAACGGGCCCAGCTTCGGGCACGGAAACGGCCTTCACCTTCCATGATTGGTGGAAGCCGCTCGAGCGGCACAAAGATGTGGGCACCTTTATGTCTCACATGGCCGTTACGGGTCACGGTACGGTGGAGGGAACAGGCCACGCCCTTGGTGGACAGACATACAGTGGGTTTGGCGCTGGCGCCAACGGGGATCAATACGCCCAAAACGGAGAAACAATCGACCAAGTCATCGCCAAGCGACTTGAGGCCGAAGGCCGCGCGGGAATGATCCGATCCCTCGTCTGGGGCAACACGGTGAACTTCCAGACAGGTGGTACGGGTGATGCTTTTGCTACGGGCCCGGGCCGCAACATCGAGCCAGAGCTTAGCCCGCAGAAGGCGTGGCAACAGGTTTTTGCCAATTTTGCAGGCCCTGACGTAAGCCCTGCGGCAATGGCTGCATCCTCGCGCGAAAAGAGCGTGCTCGATTTTGTCGTGTCCGATTGTACGGCTTTACAAGGTGCACTTGGTGCCGAGGGCACCCAGCTCTTGGACGAACACTGCACCACCTTGCGAAGTATGGAAGGGAATCTGAATGGTTCCGCACCGACGCCGGGAACCTGTGCTCGCCCCGCAATGCCAGCGGATATCGATTGGCAAGATCCGGAACAGCGGGACCTGCAGACTTCATCTTTCAACGAGCTCATGGCACTCACGCTGGCGTGTGAATTTTCACACCTCATTGCATTTCAAATCGGTTGCCAAGCTGCGCGCAACCAGTTGCCCAAAAAGTACGGGGTGCCCAGCTCCTCGGTGGTGGATTCCGGAGATTCAGGCCCAGCACACCACCCTTGGAGCCATCAGGACCCCTCCAACGAGAAGACCACTGCTTTGCGCATTTTCACTAACACTTACGCTGAGCAGATTGCGTTGCTGATCGACAAGTTGAAGTCCACCAAGGATGCGATGGGCCTTCCGCTCATGGATTCTACGATGGTGCTTTGGTTGTCTGAGCTCGGTGGCGCCGAGGGCAATGGGGACCCCCACATCACCAAATCCGTGCCCGCTGTGTTATTCGGCAACGGACAAGGGACGTTCAAGACCGGTTGCTACTTAAAGGGGAAGTCTGATGGCGACGAAGTTGAGGCTGGTCGCGATAACGCCCGTTTGCTTGTGTCTATGATTCAATACATGGGCTTAACAGACATCAACACCGTTGGTTCGGTGAACGTCAACGGACCGCTCACTTCGCTGTACGTTTGAGTGACGGCGCGCGGGCGTGCGGTCAGAGTAGAGGAAAGGCAGCGGTCGGCCGAGGCCCGCTTGGCGTAACCGGTGCGGCGCTCGGGCGGGGTGCGCTTGCGGGGGCGGCGACATGGGGGCGCTGCACGGATGGTTTCTTCGTGACAGTTGCAGGTTTCTCTGAGGCTGCCGTCATGGATGTCTTAGGCGCAGCGTCGGAATTTGATACGTTCTTGGGAGGGGGCGTTGCCTGCGGCTGCATCGAGGGCAAGGCTGCTTTTGGCGCTGCGTCCTCAGGCTTGGTGGCAACGGGGGCGGGAGCTAGTTGGGGTGCGGCGGCGGCAATCAAGCGTTCCTCGATCGGCACGTGCGCGGAACGATTTTCTGCTGCAGCCGAATGTGTGTCCATTCGAACATTGCGTGCCACTTCTCCGTTGGTGCCATCGGTTCGGCGCGAAAACCAGATGAGAAGCGCGACTGAATTGAGCGCAGCAAGCCCTGCTACCAACCGCAACACGATCTTCTTGTTTCGAGCACGCCGAGCGTCCATCGCCGGTGTGCGCCTCACCGCAGGGGATTCCGGCTCGGGCCAGTCATCACCCTTGGAGCTGGCGTTCGCGGGCCCTTCGGGATAACTTCCAGCGTCGCCTGTGAGGAAAAAGTCGTGGTGCTCATCCGCTTCGCCAGCGCTGCCTTCGGCGCTTGGTATGGCGCTCGGTGGGTTAGTTGGCAGGCTCCACGCGCCAGGATTTTGCGGTTGGGAGCTGGGTGTCGACGCCGCTGGGCGGTTCGATGAGCCTTTCCGGGGGCGCTTGTTGGCCGATCGTTTTGACATCTCTTTCTCTGTGCGCGTAGGCGGCGTCGGAAGGTTGGCTGAGCGCTCCAGACTGCCGAAGTTCCAGAGTGTCGGCGCTCTCGGCCCGCGGCTCAACCCTTGTTCTTCAGGAGTAGGGCCCGCAACGGTCTTCGGCGCTTTTCTTCAGCCCAGTCGCATGCGTCTTCAGTCGGGGGCGATCGGCGAACGCTCGGCACAGTTGGGTGAGGGGTGCTGATGCGCGAGGCCATAGAGCTCTATTTCGCTGGGGAAAAGGGAGGAGCTCTTTTGGCCTTCCTGGTTGGAGCGGCGAGCCTCTGTGCGGCAACCGTGCTCGTGCAGTCTCGGTACGAGTTGCGCTCTTTCGCGATCGCGCTTGGCGTGTTGGGGTTGGTGGAGGTGGCGATTGGAGGTGGTCTGTGGTTGCGAACGGGGCCACAGGTGCAAGCGCTGCTCTCACAGTTGGATTCAGAGCAGGCGAACACGCTGACTCAAGAAGCCGTTCGTATGGCGAAAGTGCAGAAAAACTTCGCGCGCTTAGAGCTGCTTTGGGTGGGCGTTTTGTGCGCTTCTGCGTTTGTTGGGCTCACGCAAAAGTCACGGCCCACGCTCTGGGGAATTGCTTTGGCACTGCTAATTCATGCGGCATTTTTCCTCGCGTTCGATCTTGTCGCGGAACGGCGCGGTGCTAGCTACTTGGAAGCCCTGGAGCTCGCTCGCGGGGGCTCTTCACGAGTGCACAACGAATCGGAGTAGATCGGAGCGGAATGGTATGTGTCGCCGAGTTGTCTGTCAGAAATGTGGAAAGCCGACGTTTGCGGGCTGTGGCGCGCATGTGGAACAGGTGCTTGCCGATGTGCCGGTAGCCGAACGCTGTCACTGCCGCGATGAGGCGGTGGTGGGCGAGAAGGAGCAGGAGGTAAGCGCTTCGAGATCCTGGCTTGATCGATTCAGGCTGAAGTAGGGTGTACGTACCCAAAGTGAAGAACTTGATTGTTGGGTCTACCGGCGCCCGAAGAGCAGATCAGCGCGATTGCACGGGGCCCTGCCGCACTCAAAGCGATGGTCGGCGTGGTTCGTTCGCCCGGGAGGGCCGGCCATGCTTGGAACATTCGACTAACGCATGCGGTGAAGTGCATGGCACCATCGGGCCCATGCCGACTCTCGAATCTAAAGCCACTCGCGCCCATGCCCTACTCGCTGTTTGTGTCCTCACGCTCGGCGCCTGCAAGGCGCAAGACGTGTCGCCCGCAAACGTTCCGGTTCAAAAAGCAACCGAGGCGATCGCGACCAAAGAGGTGAGCTACCAGGCTGGGGCCACGGCGCTCACGGGTTTCCTTGCTGAACCGAAGGGCGCGGGAAAACACCCTGGAATTCTTGTCGTTCACGAATGGTGGGGCCAGAATGAGTACGCGCGGAGCCGTGCTCGTCAGCTAGCAGAGCTCGGATATGTGGCGTTAGCGGTCGACATGTATGGCGACGGGAAAACGACCGAAAATCCCGAAGAAGCCGGAAAATTGGCAGGGGCGGCTACTGCCGATCTTGAAATCACCAAACAACGCTTCGAGGCCGGGCGCGCAGTTTTGGCTTCGAACCCGCGTCTGGACGCGGGGAAAATTGCAGCCATTGGCTACTGTTTTGGTGGCGGCGTAGTCCTCAACATGGTGCGCATGGGGGTCCCCCTGGACGCCATTGCTAGTTTTCATGGAGCGCTAAAGACCCAAAACCCCGCTCGCCCCGGCAGCTATCACGGCAAGGTGCTGATCGAAACCGGCGGCGCTGATCCCATGGTACCCCAGGCCGATGTAGACGCCGCCAAAGCAGAAATGTTGGCTGCTGGCGCTGACGTAGAGGTCAATGTTTACCCAGGTGCGCTGCACGCATTTACTAACCCAAAGGCCACCCTGCTCGGCAAAAAGTTCCAGCTGCCGATAGCTTACGACAAAACTGCAGACGAAAAATCCTGGGTCAAGCTGCGGCAGCTATTGCGGAAGACTTGGCCGGCTCACTGAGCGGCTACTGGCAAGAGCCGTTGTTGCAGCTTTGTCCAGGTGCGCAGGGCTTGCCGCAGCCGCCACAGTTCTGTGGATCGAGCAGCACGTTCACGCACGCGCCTTTGCACAGGTTCGTTTCCCCTGCACAGCCGCACGCGCCATTCAAGCAGGAGGCCCCAGCCGGGCACGCGTTGCCACACCTCCCGCAGTTCGATGGATCCGTAAGCGGATTGGCGCAAACGTTACCGCACGCTACCGAGCCGCCCGGGCAACCGCACGTCCCGCCATTGCACACGGCGCCTATGCCGCACGCCTTGCCACACGCTCCGCAGTTATTCGGATCGTTGAGGGGATCGGTGCAGGTACCGTTGCAAGCTTGCAGGCCTCGCCTGCAGGCGCAGGTTCCGCGGAAGCAAGCCTCCCCACTTGCGCAGGCAACACCGCACGCTCCACAGTTGTTCACGTCGTCCCGCAAGCTCACGCAGGAATTGGCCATGCATTGCACATTGTTGCCAGAACACATCGTCTGGCAATTACCGTTGCTGCACACTTGGTTGGCAGCACAGGCGTTGCCGCAGGCTCCACAATTTTCGTGATCGCTGCGCGTATTCGAGCATTGCCCATTGCAGAATGTGGTGCGGGCGTCGCACCGACAAGCCCCCGAGATGCACTCCTGCGAAGCCCCGCAGGCGCGACCGCAACCGCCACAGTTGGCAGCGTCCGTGAGCGCGTCCACGCAGGCTCCGTTGCACGCGGTCTGGCTTCCTGGGCAAGAACACATGCCCGCGTTGCAGGATTGTGCGGCACCGCACGAAACACCGCAGCTTCCGCAATTGGCCTTATCCGTTGAGGTAAAAGCACAGACACCGCCACAGTTGCTGGCGCCAGCTGGGCATACACAGAGGCCTCCACTGCAGCTCTTGCCCCCCGAACACACAAGGCCGCACCCTCCGCAGTTATTGGGGTCGGTGAGGGTGCTCACGCACTGCCCGCTGCAGGAAGTGGTCCCATTGGGGCAAGCGCATTTCCCGCCCGAGCACACTTGCCCGGCACCACACGCGATGCCGCAGGCACTGCAGTTCTGACTATCGGTAGTGAGATCAACGCACCCGCCGCTGCAGTTCTGAAGGGGCGCGGTGCAGCTCGTGGTGCACTGTCCGAATTGGCAGACCTGGCCATTCGCACAAGCCTTGCCGCAAGCACCGCAGTTATTGGGATCTGCGGCCGTGTTGGTGCAGGTGCCGTTGCAATCGGTGCTGGTTGCGTCGCATTGGCACTTCGCTCCCGAACACGTTTGCCGTGCCCCGCAGACGTTGCCACAGGCGCCGCAGTTATTAGGATCGCTCAGCCCATCTTTGCACACGCCGCCGCAAGCTAGGCCACCACCTTGGCAGCGGCAGGACCCACCTTCACAGCTTTGGCCCGTCGCGCACTTGTTTCCGCAGGTGCCGCAGTTGGCGGGATCGGAGGTGAGATCGAGGCAGCTGCCGTTGCAGGAGCTGAGTGGCACAGGGCACAGATCTTGGCACGCTCCGTTCGCGCAGACCTTGCCGTTGCCGCAGACGTTGCCGCAAGCGCCGCAATTATTGGGGTCGCTGGCTGTGGTGGTGCAGAGGTTGTTGCAGCGAACGCCGCCATTTTGGCATTCGCACTTGGCGTTTAGGCACTGAGAGGTGGCGTCACACTTGTTTCCGCAAACTCCACAGTTGGCGCCATCAGCTTTGAGGTCAACACACTGCCCATTGCAGTCTTGAAAACCGGCAGGGCACACGCAAGCGCCTGCTGAGCAGCTGCGCCCCCCTCCGCACACGTTGCCGCAAGCCCCGCAGTTCAGAGGGTCGCTCAGCCTATCTACGCAGCTCAGGCCGCAGGCTGAAAAAGGCGCCTGACACTGAGAAACACAGCCATTTTGTTGGCAAAATGGGGCGCCACGCCCGCACACGTTGCCGCAGGTTCCGCAGTTATTCGGATCACTCGCGAGAGAGCGACACGTGCCGTTGCACAACGCACTATCAACGGCACAACTGCACGCGCCATTCGAACAGCTTTGACCCGTGGCGCACACGTTGCCGCAGGCTCCGCAGTTTGCGGGATCGCTATCCGCCTTCACACATTCACTGCCGCACTGCAAAAGGCCTGGGTTGCACGTCCCTGTGCAGGTACCGCCCTGGCAGACAAGGCCATCGCCACACACGTTGCCGCAGGCTCCGCAGTTCTTGGGGTCAGTCGCCGTGTTCACGCACAGGCCATTGCAAGCGGTGCCGGTTGTGCACCCCATATTGCCGTTCCCGCCAGTGCCGCCGTTCCCAGTACCACCGGTTCCGACCGCACCTTTAATGACCGGGCACTCGCCCGTGAGCGCATCGCAAAGCTGGGTTCGCGCGCAGCTCGGAGCCGAAATGGCCGCCAGGAAAAGCAAGCTGCAGCTTAACCACGCAGTAATCCACCTCATCATGGTGGTGGGGCGGAACGTTCGACGAGGTGGGCGCTCTGGCGTGGTCGAAGGAAGCATGAAGGGGTGCCTTGCCATTGGATGGGGTACTGAGGAGGTCCGGAGCTTAGGGCGGAAGCTCCTGCGTTAGCTTGGGCCGCCCCCGCTTTAGCATGAGCTGGGCTTTTCCAGGCCTTGTTTCCAGGGGCAACTCCAGGCTCACAGGGTGTCGGCAGGCGCCCCTTGCGGCTCAGGCCCGGCCACCCGTTCGCCCAAACAGTACTTAGCTTTCGGGTTTTTGCCTTTGTTCGGGGATGCTCTCCGCTCCTTCGCTAGTTGCGCAACTCGCATGGCACTCGGTCGAAGGGCGCCCAGAACATGCAAACCTCGCGACGCCCGCAATTTGAAATGCCCACCTTGCCGCTCGGCATTGCTGCTCCCTGTCAACTTCACCCCGCGCTTGCTGCCGAAGATCTCCCAACAGTGCAGCTTCCCGCTGCGACCGTGGACCCGGAGCTGTCCATAGAGACCCAAAAATTCCAAGCTGTGTGCCTCCCGTCTTGGCCCGATGCACTGCCTGGCCAAAGCCCGCGCCACGAACGAGGGGCGCGCTGCAGAGTACGGGATAACCGAACCAAGACTGTCCCGCCTCCAGCGAGCATACGTACTCTGGGCGTGCTCGTTGCGTGCGCAATTCTAGGCGTGGCTGTGGGGTGTGTGGCCGGGTGGCTCGCAGCGAGTGGCTTTCGCGTATAGTCAGCGCCGATGAGCAGTCCCCACCTCATTCCGTTCGGTTCCCTAGCGTTTGTCCGAAGGTTCCGCTTGGTGCTGGTGGCCACGAGCCTACTGAGCTGTGCCGGAAGCGGCCCATGTCCCCGCTCCAGAGAGCCGAGCTCGACCTTAGTCGCGCCGGGAAATGTGGAACGCTCAAGCGACGCCAACTCACAGCCGAGCGACACTTTCCCAGTGTTTTTCCTCGGTAACCCCAATATGCAAGTACAGGTTTTTCCGCCCGATGCGGTCACCGGTTATTATCGGGGAATTCGCTTCGACCGCTCGGGCATTATTGGCTCGGTAAAGGTCGGCGCACATCGGTTTGTGGAGCCGTGGCAAGCAACTCACGACCCGTTGGCTCATGACGCCGCGACGGGGCCGGCTGAGGAATTCGGCATCGAGACGCCACTCGGCTACGCCGCGGCCAAGCCAGGTGAATCATTCTTCAAGATCGGAGTGGGTGAGCTCCGTCGCACCTCAGCCGAGCCCTACAGTTTCAACGGTGAGTATCCCCTCGTGCGAGCCCTGCCGTGGCGCGTGGAGCACGACGCGCTGAGCGCCACTTTTTCGCAGGAGCTGCCCATAAGCCGCGGGTTTGGTTATCAATATCGAAAAGTGGTGCGGCTCGATCCGACCCGCACGCTGCTGGTGATCGAGCACACGCTCAAGAACACGGGTTCAGAACCCATCCACACCAATCACTACGCGCACAATTTCTTCCGCTTGGACGGTCAGTTCATTGGCCCAGCCTATCGCGTTGCCTTCGGTGCACCCGTTGTCGTTATAGAGGGCCTTCAGCCGCCTAGCTTAGGGCGCTTGGTTGGCTCTGCGCTGGAGGTGCTTGGCCCCATTCCAGCGAAGTCTTCGATCTTCGGAAACCTGAAGCCCACTGACGCGAGGCCCACCTTTAGCTTCGAGCTAGAAAACACGCAGGTTGGTTCCAAGGTGCGCGTTTCTGGGGACTTTGCGCCGGAGAAATTCACCGTTTGGTCGGTACGCGAAGTGGTGGCGCCTGAGGTGTTCATTGCTCTGCACCTCGACTCCGGTGCGGAGAAATCTTGGGCTACCGAATACGAATTCGTGGTGCCACCGCCCGATCCGGATCAGTGATGGTGGTGGTGGTCGTCCTCGGAGTCATCGTGGTGATGATCGTGGGCGCCATGCACGTGACCGTGTTCGAGCTCTTCAGGGCTCGCTTCTCGAACCCCGACAACTTCGACATCAAAATGAAGCGTCTGCCCGGCGAGCGGGTGATTGAAGTCGATAACGACGTTGTCCTTAGTAACTTCTTTGACCCAAAGTGACACGGTGTCGCCCTCGTCATCTTCCATCGCAAGCTGCATTCCGACCTCTACTCCGGGCGGAAAAGCATCCTTTGGCATGGTCTGCACCCCGTCGGGCTCAACGTCCCCGTACCCGTCGACTGGCGCCACGGTGACCTTCAACTTATCGCCCACCGCTCGACCCTCAAGCTTGCGTTCGAGTCCTGGAACAATGTTGTCGTGTCCGTGCAGGTATTCGAGGGGATCGTCAACGCCGGACGAGTCGACTTGCCTGCCGTCGCTGAGGGTCAGTACATAGAGGATAGAGACGACGCGGTCGGTCTGGGCGGTAAGTGCCGGGTTAGCCATGCGGCCGACTATCAGGTCGCCCACGGCCTGCCAAGGTTTTCCGTCGGACCCCTGGAATTGGCCGCCAGCCAAGTCGCGCACGGGTCCCGGGGCGGTGGGGACCCCGGCAGGACCCCCAGAAATCGCCGGGATGGGACCACTTCGGTAAAAAGCGCGAAGTAGCCCCCTTTTTCTGGAAAGGTGCTAGGACAGGGCGCTTGAAAAAGACAACTCAGAGATCGGGTGATGCTTCGGGTCTAGAGAGTGATGGCGTCCGCGCCTACCTCACAAAGATGGCGCGGACTGCGCTGTTAACCCGTGAGCGCGAAATTGAGATTGCGAAACGCATTGAGGAAGGCCAAGTCCAGATCCTCGAAGCGCTCTTTAGCAGCCCTTGGGCAATGGAGGAGCTCATGCGTCTTGCTGAGCAACTTCGGCTCGGGAAGATCCGAGCGAACACGCTCTTGGGCGACCTGGAAGACATTGAAAACCGTTCCGAAGAGGAATCCGTTCAGCGCTTCCTGGGCCTGATCGAGAAGATCAAAAAGCTAGAGAAGCAGATTGCTCAGCTCGTTGAAGAGAGTAAGGGCAGCACTGCCGAGAAGAAGAAGGAAGTCACGGCCAGCATCCGTGAACACCGTGGCAAGTGCATTGAGATTTTGAAGCAGATGCAGCTGAGCGGTAAGCTCATTCAGCGGCTCATCAAGCACCAGAAGGCGTCGCATCAGCAGCAGATGCAGGAGCGTCAGCTTTCAGCGAGCGCATCGCAGCAGGCACAAGCCACCTACGAGCAGATTTGCCGGAGTGAGCGCCTCACGGAGCGTGCCAAGGCAGAGCTCGTCGAGGCCAATTTGCGCTTGGTCGTGTCGATTGCCAAAAAGTACACCAACCACGGCCTTCAGTTCCTGGACCTCGTGCAAGAGGGCAACATTGGCTTGATGCGCGCGGTAGAAAAGTTTGACTACCGACGCGGGTATAAATTCTCCACTTACGGCACGTGGTGGATCCGCCAGGCCATCACCCGAGCGATCGCGGATCAATCACGGACCATTCGCATCCCGGTGCACATGCTGGAAACCACCAACAAGGTGTTTCGCACTGCCCGCTTTTTGATGCATGAGCTCGGGCGCGAGCCGACGCCGGAAGAGATCGCCAAGGAGCTGGAGATATCTCCCACTGAGCTCAACAAGGTGCTCAAGCTGGTGAAGGAGCCGCTGAGCCTGGAGACACCGTTTGGCGAGGAAGGGGACAGCTGCCTGGGCGATTTCATTGAAGATGCCGGCGCTGTCAGCCCTGTAGAGGCGGCCATCGAAAGCAGCTTGAGCGAGCAAACTGGGCGTGCGTTAAAGACGCTTACGCCACGCGAAGAGAAGGTGCTGCGCATGCGCTTTGGGATTGAGGAAAAGAGCGAGCACACGCTCGAAGAGGTTGGCCAAGATTTCGAGGTTACGCGCGAGCGTATTCGTCAGATCGAAGCCAAAGCCCTTCGAAAGCTCAAAAATCCCAAGCGTTGCCGGATGCTTAAAGATTTTCTTTGAGCTCGGGCGCTATCGCTCTTGAGCTGGCTGCGTCGCAAAACGGTGGTCCCAGCGAGCTTCTGCTAGGCATCTTTGCGGCGCAGCAGATCCGCCAAGGGTTCCACTGCAACGAGGAAAGCCTCGTGCAAGCCCTGAGCAGGCGCGCGACCATCCTCGAGCAAGTGCACTCTCAGTACGTTGGGCTCCCCCGGCGTCGGTTCCACTGCCACGCGCAGTGCCATGCGTGCTTTGGGTGGTGTGATTTTCGCCTGGAGCTTGGGCGCGGAGACCGTTTCGGCGGGGCCGTCTACCACGGTTGTATCTGAGTAGTCGTTTTCCGGGGTGGCTCCGGTTGGGACGGGTTTCGAGAGAGTCGGAACCGTCAGCACCTGGCCTCCCACCCGCTGGGACAGGGCTGCTACTGCTTGCGCCAACTGGCCCGCGCGTTGCCCTGGGTTGGTCTTAGTGGCAGCCAATGTGGCACGCTGGAGCGAGCGCAATGCCTCCCGTTCGTTCCCACTCTTCCAGGCATGCTCGCCCGCTTGCAGCGCAACTCTTACGTCTTCCGGATCACCCGGCTGTGGGCTCGGGTAGTCTGGTCTGTCGCTTGCCATAACGATTCTCGGCTGCCGGCCATCTTGCTCGATTATTCTAACGGAGGAAAGCCGCCTGGCTTGCTCGTGGGCGGGCGGGTCACTTGATGCAAATCCGACCGAGCTCGGACCTGCTCACCGCGCACATGAAGTCTGAAGACGTTTGGCTCCTCGGTGCCGTCATCGTTTCGTTTACGAAACGTCATTTGCTAAGTTGGAAGGTCCCGCTCGCCTCGCCCCGAAGGAAACACCGCAATAACCGTAGATCCGAGTATGGCACGGATACTGCTTAGTAAGAGCTTGGACGGCCGCCTTGGCGATCCCCCCCTCCGCCCGGGCAGCCGTCGCTTCCTCTCAACGGTCCAGAGTACCCCCTCACTCTGGGCCGTTGTTTTTTTTTGTTGCATGCAGCCAAAACGAAGACAGGCCCCGTTAAGTCTTCGGTCGGGGAGTCGTTTTGTAGGGTGCGTGTCGCAACGCTCCTCTGGCCGGGTTGGGGCACTGTAGCTCTGACCCGGCCGACTTTTTTTCGCGTGCCACACGCTCCATGCTGCCGGGATGAAGCCACTACTGCTTTTTGCTCCCGGAGCCGGTGCCGATTCCAGCTCGCCTTGGATGCGCGTCTGGGCCACACGGCTCGCGCGGGTCGGCAAAGTTCAGTCGTTTGACTATCCTTACATGCTTCAGGGGCGACACCGGCCCGATCCCCTTCCCACGTTGATTAAGGCGCACCAGGAAGCCCTGGTTGCGGCTGCAGCCCACCACAGGGGGCCGGTGATCCTTGCCGGCAAGAGCATGGGGGGCCGAGTGGGCTGCCACGTGTCGCTGGAGTCTCCGCCAAACGCGCTTGTGTGTTTTGGGTATCCGTTGCTCAGCGCCGGAAACCTTCAGAAGGTTCGCGACGAAGTGTTGAAGGAGCTCCGAACCCCAGTGCTTTTTCTGCAGGGCACCCGCGATCCGTTGTGTCCCATAGAGCTCTTAGAGTCGGTGCGGCGGAAAATGCGGGCCCCCAACGAGCTGTACGTGGTCCCCTCCGGGGATCACTCACTTCAGGTTACCAAGACCTGGCTCCGCGAAAATGCCACAGGCAGCGAGCAAGTGAACGCCGGCATTCTCAATGCGATACAGGATTTTGTATCGCGCCACGCGTCGCCACCAAAGCGCTGATACATAAGGTCTCACGATTGCCCGGCATTTCACGTGCGGCTGAGCGGGGCTTTAACGGATTGGCCTCCCCAGGCATCAGTGAGGTGTCTCGATGCACGTCATGACGTTGCCTAACCGGTCCCTAGCTTTTTCAGAGTACCGGGGCAATTCTGAAGGCTCGGTGCCGCTCGAGCAGGAACTCATTCTTCGTGCTCTCCAAGGGGACGGACACGCGTTTGCTTCGTTGGTGGGGCCGCACCTGCCGCTCCTTTATCGCATTGCTCAGCGCGCGTGTGGGAGTTCTGCGCTCGCCGAAGATGCGGTGCAGGAGACGCTCGCGTTGGCATTCAAAAAGCTCGGTAGCTACGAGGCTGGTACTTCGCTCAAGGCGTTCTTAGGAGCCATCGCAGCGAGGCAAGCACTCACACTGTTGCGCTCCGAGCGTCGGCGTCGGCGTCGAGAAGAAGCCACGGTGGGTCCCGAGCCCACGGCGAATCCTGCTGAGCAGTTAACCGCGCAGCGACTGGCGGAAAGAGTTCGCGAAGCTTTGGCACAAATGCCCAAAAAGCGGCAACAGGTGGCGCTACTCCGGCTCGACGCCAACCTAAGTTATCTTGAGATTGCTCAGGCAACCGGCACCACCGAGGGCTCGGCTCGAGTACTTGTGCACCTGGTGTTGAAGGAATTGAAGGAGAAGCTCTCGGATGTGATCTCCGAATAGCGAGGATTGTATGAACAACGAGGATGAACAGAACGCGCACGTAGAACTGAGGCAGCTGTTTGAAAAGGCTGGCGAGGAGCCGAGTGATTTGCAAGTCGCTCGCATGTTGGGCAAGGCGCGTGCAATTCCCACGGCTGCGCTTGAGCGAAGGCCTCGTTGGGTGTGGTTACCCGTAGGGGCGTCGGCGGTGCTAGCGGCGGCCGCTGCAGGATTTTGGGTTCTAGATATGCGCGGAGTTCAAGCTGGAGCTGAGGTTGGAGCCCAAGCTGCCGGCGTTCTGCCGGAGGGCACGGAGCACGACGTAGGAGAGCGTGCCACGCCGAACGCATTGCGAGTGGTTGGTGCTGGGCCCGCAACATCCGAGGAGGCGGAGGCTCTCGGAGAGGCTGCTCAGGTTCTGAATGGGCCGGGGTTCGCCGAGGCTGATGAAGTCGCACTCGGGGCCGAGCATAATTGGGCTACCACTGATGCGGAGGCAAGTCTGCTGTTGGTTGGGGACAACGCCGATGATGCCGAGCTCGGGAGCGGCATGGGTGCGGAAGATCTGTATGGCCCCTTGTCCGAAGAGGATGTGGACTGGTGGATGCTAGCCACGAACGAGTTGCTTGGAGGTGGATGATGTTTCAGAAGTTTACGAAAACTGCGGCTGTATGGGTGCTTGGCGCAGGCTGTTTGCTACTTGGGAGCCTCACCTCCCTTGCCCATGGGCAAAACGCCGATAACGTTCCCGTTCGAGCGGCAAAGGGCGGCTCCCACGAGCGACCGAGAAACGGCAAACACGGCGAACGGTGGCGCGAGCTTGAAGGGCGTTTGGCCAAAGTGCGTGAGCGCGTTTTGACCGAACAAGTAGGCTTGGATGCCACGCGCAAGGCTCAAGTGGAGAAAACACTGCTGAAATTCCATGCAAAGAAGCGAGAGCTAGGTAAGCAGCTGCGAGAGCAGCAACAAGAGGTGCGGCGTCTGGTTGCAGCCGATAGCCAGGATCAAGGAGCGTTTACCCGCTTGCTGGCCGCGATGGATACGACCACCGAAGCTATCCATCGCCTTCGCCGCGAGGAAGGCACTGAGCTTGCCCAGGTGATGACGCCTAAGGAACGCGCCAAATTAGGCCTAGCTATGCAGCGAGTGCAGCACCAAATGCGCGGCGCGTTCCGCCGCTATCAGGAGCGCTCTTTAGGCAAAGGCCCGCGTGACAACCAAGCTACTGATTCGAAGTGATGGGTGCGGGGGAACATGTCGAAAATGGTCACATCGGTGAGCTGATACCCAGAAGCGGTCAGCGTCTTTAGGTCCCGCGCTAGCGATACCGGGTCGCACGCGCAATAGGCTATGTGCTGAGGGGTCAACCTCAATACGCCCGTGAGTACGTCTTTGGCGCCCTCGCGTGGCGGGTCGAGTATCACTAGGTCAAAAGGGCGTGTCTCGCTCGCTCGGTGCCGTGAACCGGTTGCTTTGTCCAGTGCTCCCACACCCGTCGCGACGTCCCCGAGTATGTATTGGAGCCGCGAGTCCAGCTTGAGTGCCTGAACCTGCCGGGTGGCGGCTGTTACTGCGGGGCGTGATTGTTCGAGAGCGACGCCTCGCATTCCGGCGGCCGTGAGGGGGAGCGCGAAATTGCCCGCTCCCGCATATAGATCGGCGAAATACTCGATACCGAGCTCTTTTGAGCGACCCACCACGTGCGCCACGAGTTTTGCGTTGATGCTTGGGTTCACCTGAACAAACGCGGCGGGCGGGATCTCCACCACGACATCTTCGAAAACGGCAAAGCGCTGAGTTTCAAGCGCGCGATGTCTCCCGATTGTGACCAGATCGAAGCTTTGTTCCAACTCTTGCACAAACTTTCGTGTGAGCTCCGGTTTGAAACCTGCGCTTCTTTGCACGAGCCGGACAGCGAGCTTGGGAGCTAGCTCTGAGATCCGCACTTCAGCTTCCGACAGCCACACCCCAACCTCCGGCCTGCGAGCGAGCGCCTCCCGCAATACAACGAGCCCCCTCACTACTTCGGGGTGAGAAATCAAACACGTCTCTATTTCGACGAGCTGGTGGGATTTCTCAGCAAACAGCCCGATCTTTCCTGAGGGGCTGACGTGGAAGCGCTGTCGATTGCGGTAACCTTTGGCTACCCCGACTTCTGAATATCCTGGGTCGGTGGACGGGAATTGGTCAGCTACAAGACCTATTGGCGGAACCTCTCCCAGTTTGCCGACGCGTTTCAAGGCATCGGACAGGAGCGCTCGTTTGCTGGCTAACTCTGCTTGGCGGCTTAGGTGCATCCAATCACATCCTCCGCAGTGATTGAAGTGAGGGCACTCTGGGTGCACTCGGTCGTTTGCCGGTTCTACCAAGGTCCATTCACTGGCTTCTACGAATTGCCGGTGCGTTTTGGCGGCAAGGACGCGGATCTTATCTCCCGGGGCCACTTGAGTAGCAAAGCCGATGCGCCCGTCGGGCAAACGTGCCAAGCCTCGACCGCCAGGAACCAGGCGCTCTATGGTCCAAATGTTCTCTAAATCTGAGCTCGTAGCCATAGTTGGGTCGGTACTTGTGGTTGTCGGGGAATGCGTGCTGTTAGGCGAGCTTGTCCCACATTGTCGTTGAAAGCTTTCGCTGCTAACGACCGACTGAGTGTAAATTTGGCCGAACAAATCTCAATTTGGTGAGAAAAAGTTTGAGCTGGAATGAACTTTCTCGGAGAAGTGTTATCGTGGGAAGTACGCCCGCGTTCAAAGCTGGGTAGCCCAACATGACTAATCCTCGCCCTTCCGCTCCTCCTCCTCCCTCCGAAGAGACAGATGCCACTCGGGTGCGCGTGCGTCGCCCGGATGGCTCGTTGCCGCCCGCAACCCGGCAGGACGTAGAGGAGGTCGGAGAACACGCAGACCGCGTAACACGCAAGTTGGCCACTGCCCGCATCCTTTTGGCATCCCTGCCCGTTTCGCACCCCCAATCGGGCCTTTTGCGCGTGGCGATCTTGCGTCGCGACGAGACACTGCTGGATGGCCTCTTGGCTGGCTT
This sequence comes from Polyangiaceae bacterium, assembly GCA_033763455.1. Taxonomy (GTDB): domain Bacteria; phylum Myxococcota_A; class Polyangia; order Polyangiales; family Polyangiaceae; genus JBBRRP01. The sequence continues at coordinate 106,465 of JANRKO010000011.1, read as the reverse complement.
TGAGCGGCGTCAGTCTCAATTCCCGATGCAGCGCACCACAGTGCCGCCGGGTTTTCGCGACGATAAATAGAAGTTCTTGTTGCGCCCCCGCGTTAAGCGCTGGTGGGTTCGTCGTTAAACCACGCGAAGAATACTCCCAACTTGTCGCGTTGTTCGACGGGCATGTATTCGAAGTTCCTGCCGCGGTCGATAATCTCCCAGAAATCTTTGCTCTCCACGGCGCTGAGTGTTGCTCGGATGGTGTGTAGCCGATCTGCGGGCTCCTCCCGCATATCCTCGAAGATGGTGCGAGCGTTCTCTTCGTGGCCCCGCAAAAGGTAGTAGGCGGCAAGCTTTACTTGGGCCTTGCGTACGCCTAGCAGTGCCGCTTCCTGGCTGCGATTTCGGAGGGGTCTATCCAGCTCCAAGAAGAGCCGCAGGGTCTCGGCTTCCGTATCGGATCCGAGATCGTGCGCTAGCTGGCACAGTGTGGAAATATCGTAGGCCACTGTTTCGGTGACGAACGTGAGCTTCATGTCGAAGCTCACGTGGCCATAGTAGATCATGTGCCGCACGCCTTCGACGGCGCTTGCCACTCGGCCCAAGCGGATCATCGATTCTACGAGCAAGCGATACTGATTGAGCACGTTGTACGCGGTGCGAACGTCGCGAGCATTCAGGGTGGCGCGCAAATATGAGTTGAGGAAGCGAAATACCAGAGCTACGAGCTCGCGATCGTCATTGCGAGCCGCGGCTTCGCCGAGGTACCGGGTGTCGATGGCCACCAGGTAGTTGATGTCGCGCATGCTCCCGAGGGCTTCATTGTAGATGCCGAGGTACTGCCGCATCACTTTCCACTCGACCCACGTGCGGCGATTCTCAAGATCCGTGAGGGACTCTGGATCCATAGCGACGAAATCCGGATTGCTGCGGATCTCAGGTCCGATTCGGAACCAATCGCTCGACGCCTTGGGCTTGTGCTCCAGATAGGCGAGTGCCAGATCTTTGAGGGCATCAACCGCACCGCTCGCGATGATCTTATCCTTATTCGATACGGAGCTGCTGGTGATGTCCGTGAGCTCTTCCATGCCCGATAGCACCGAGGCTTGAGCCCTCGCTAGGCGGCCAAGCTTTTCGGCTTGCGTGCCGGCGATGGCCGCCTGCAAGGCATCGTGCCGGATCCGATAGATGATGTTCATCGGATCCAAAAACCAAAACACGTACGCAAAATACGGCGCCATGATAACTAGGCCGAGCGTAGTTGCGGCCAGCATGAATAGGAGCGCACTCCTCGGCACGTAATCATGCTTCAAGGATACGCTGAGCCATACCCCGCACACACAAGCCACGACGTAGAACGCCATCGTTGAGACGTTCACGCGATCACGTAAAAACATTCGCGTCACGCCTTGATAGCGGTCGGCCGAAAGTTGAACAATAATGCTAACGACGGTGATCACGATGCCGAGCACCGCAGCTATCATCCCCGCGAGCGAACTTACCGCATCAGTGAGGGCCGTGGGGTCGAAGCTTGTGTAACGCTCCCAAGCACCAAGCGAATTAGGTGCCGGCACTAGGTAATCATCCAGGGAGTAGAAGGCTGAGAAAAGCACCAAGGCGGTGGATATGAGGGCCACCACTGGTATGAGCCATTGGCGTCGGAAGTTGGGCCTAAGGGCACTCATGCGCGTGGCAGCTTAACTCATCTGGCGGAAGCACGTAGGCCCGATCTCTCTCGGGAGTTGGGCTTCCTGCGATCTGAGCTGTTCGGCCCAGTCGGCCAGGGAGCGTGAGCCCAAACCTGGTTCGATAAAAGGTGCAAGGCGGAGTGCCTCCTGCCACTCCAAAGGCGGGCATGCCTCGTTCAAGCGACGAATTAGTTGTACGCCCGAGAGTGCGTCGAACTGAGTAAATACGTGGCTGAGACGCTGCTCCGGTGTCTTGCGCTGTCGGAGTGCGTTTTCTAGCTGCGAGCGGAGTGACTTGTCGTTCCAGAGTGCGGATAAAGCGCCCACGAGATGTGCAGGCACTCCATGCGGCTCTGCCTGCTCCCACGCGTTGGCTTCTGGGCGCAGCGCCAGATCGGCAAGCAAGCCGTGCCAAAGGCGAAGAGCGGCAAACACGGTGGGATGGTAGAAAGCCCTGGGTTGTCGCGAGGCTGCCGGTACCTCAGCGTCCGAATTGAGAAGTGAGAAGACGCTTTTTCCCGTGCCAAACGGTGTGCGTTCGGAGATGCGGCTGCGAATACGGATAGGAGTGCTAGCCACGCGCCGGATGGGGCCCACCTTGGCGAGCTTGTTCAGAATGTGGAAGTCCTCTCCAGCCAGAAGTCGCGGAAACCCACGGACTTCAGCGTATGTTCGACGCGAAATGGAAAGTGTGCTGCCGATCGTGTGGAACGCGTAAGGCGAGCCCGCTGAGTGCAGGCCGAGCACTAAATAGCGGAGTGAGCATTCAAGCAAGAGGGTGGCCTGGAAAATGGCCTCGGGGCTTTTGCCCGAAGACTCCGTCGCGTCCGTCGCGGGTGGCGTATGAGCAAAAGGGAATAAGATAGCTGAGGCTGTGGGAAGTTGAGCTGTGAGGGTGTCAAAGTAGTCGGTGGGCAGCAGAGCATCCGCGTCTGTTGAGGCTATCCACGGTGAACGAATGAAGCCTTCCGCGCCTAGGCGAAGCGCAATATCACACCCAATACGCCTGGCCAAACCAACCCCTTCTTTCGGGGGTAACTGAAAAGCGGGGCTAGCGCGATCCACGAGGAGGACCCAAAGCGAGCGAATCCGTAGCAGGTAGATCGGAGGGACTTTGCTTTTTTGCTCCTCGCTCGAGGCCTGAGCACGAAGGTTGGCGACGAGCTCAGCCGTTCGAAGGGCGGCGTCACCTTCCGCATCCTCCGCGCAATTCACAACTAAGACAATCAACGCCTTTCCCGCGTGCTCGCCACAAGCAGTCTCCAAGCCGTCCAAGAGTGAACTGTCTTCGTCGTAGGCAGGGACGACCACTACGTGGTCGAAGCACGTGTCCAGCCTAAAGGAGAGACGAGCCTCTCTTTCAGCGTAGCGTTCGAGGTAAGTGCGTGAGGTGGTTTCGCTCATGGATCCCTTCACCCATTCGAAACATCACTCTCAATGCACATGCGGCGTGTGCGGCAAGCGGCCGATCCAGTCTGCCTCAAAATCGAGTAAGAAATCGGCTCGTTCTTGCACCACTTTGGGGTCAAAGAAGCGGCGGGCCAGCCTGAAGAAAAGCGCGTGATGACGAGATTCTGCGCGTGCGAGATCTTCATAAATGGGCCGGAGCGGAGCGAGCTCTCCCTCCAGGTTATCTGCAATGAGCTTCAGCCTCTCGCAACCTCGGGCTTCCACGACGCCAGCCACAAGCAAGCGATCTAGGAAGAGCGCTTCGGTACCTGGGCGCAGCTGGCTCAGGAGGCCATTTACATAGGCATCTTTGTAATCGGGTAAAAGGCGCAAGCCTCGCTGGGTAAGCAGCTTGAAGACGATATGAAAGTGCTCAAGCTCCTCCTTTGCAAATTCGATCATCGGCTCAAGGAGTTCGGTGCGATCTGGGTACTTCACCACAAACGACATACCGGTTGCCGAGGCTTTGCGCTCGCAGGCAGCGTGGTCCAGAAGGAAGCTGTTAAAGTCCCCGAACACAACCTTGAGCCAGGCCTCGGGCGTCGCACTACGCAAATTGAACATTCAAGCTACTCCGCTAATGTGCACAATGAGCCGGCGCGTGTGCGGCCGACGGCGATGTTCCCAGAGGTAGAGCGCCTGCCACGTTCCAAGGCAAAGTTGCCCCGAGGAGATCGGGATATTTTCGGAAGTCTTGGTGAGTGCAGAACGCACGTGCGCCGGCATATCGTCCGGCCCCTCATCGTCGTGCTCGAAGCGGCGGGCCTCGTCGACCAAATCGCTCATGAAGCGAGCGAGATCACGTAGCACGGCCGGATCTGCGTTTTCCTGGATCACCAAGCTCGCAGAGGTGTGCTGCACGAAGATTGAGCACAAGCCGGAGCGAGTGCCACTCTTCATTACGCAGTCTTTTACTGCTTGGGTAACGTCAGTGAAGCCTTGCCCAGGTGTGCGTATTTCGAGCGTGCTTTGAAACACCATCATCGGTTCGCGGCTCCCGGCTCGCCTCCAGCGCCTCCGTTGGTTGTGGGTACGCCAACGCAGACGCCGTAGCCCACTGGGAGCCCGGCTGCGATCTGGCAGCGACCGCCGCTGCAGGTAGCGTTGGCGTCGATGGTGCGGCAGAGCTTGAGGCAAAGGCCGCTTCCTTGTGAACAGATGTGACCCGCGCTGCACGGGCATGTTTGCCCCGCCATGCCGGGACCGGGCGTTACGCAAGAAGTGGTTCCGTCGGAACGCACCACGCTGCACGCTGTCGTCGAAGAACACGTGCAAGTTCGCCCGGGCGGGCAGGGGAAGGGCTCGCCGAGGTCGCAGTTGTCCGCTGCCACGCATACCGGCACCAATAGGGGAGCGCTCGGATCCACTCCTGCTTCGCGAAGCGGTTCATTTGCGCAGTAGCTGCCGGCGGCGCAATTATCGCCGTTTTCACAGCAAAATGGACGGCATTTAGCTAACGCTGAGTCCCCAACGCACCCGAGCCCTGGGCTGCAATCGGTCGAACTGTTGCAGGGGTCGTCGAGCTTGCCTGCTCCTGCGAGCGCACATTCGGCCACGGCCGTACTCTCTTTTCCTCGTTGTACGCGGCAGGCGTAGGTGGCTGCGCTAGGCGTTCCCTCGAAAGTCGGTGGCGGGAGCGAAGCTGAGCCACCCAGGCCGCTGCTGGAATTGGCCGAGCCACCCGCACTAGCACCGCCAGACATGGAAGGTTCGCCCCCTGAAGCACCCGCGGCTCCTGAAGCGCCCGCAGCGCCCGCATTGGAAAGTACGCCAGCACTGCCCGAGGAACTGCCGCTTCCCGCGCGACCACCACTCATGCCGCCGAAACCTGTAGTGGCATGAGTGCCACCAGCGCCACCCGCAGTGGCTATGCCGCCACCAGCGCCGAGTGCACCCCCATTGGGGTTGGGAGGCACAAAATCGCGGCAATCGGTAATGGAGTCCGGATTGCACTCATGCGGGTTGCCGCACAGAGCACTCAACTTTTGTGGTGCGCCGCCGGCATTGCCACCTAGCGAAAGCGTGTCCATGTTTGGGTCGCGCGTGGTGGTTCCCATGGGGCTCGCGGTGCCTGCGCCGCGGAGGTTCGAGCCGGTTTCTGAGGCGCAACTGGATGCCCAGGCGGCTACCAGCAAGAAGGAGATGGTTAGAATTCGCGTGGGCTGCATGGTCAGAGTCGGGTCGCACAGCCTCGATTAGGGGCCGGCTACCCGGTTCAAAGGAAGCTCGGCAAAGCTAGCACCGGACGGCCGCGGGCACCAAGGGAGACCAGCTCACCCGAAGCACGCCCTACGGCCACCAGAGGCTCCGGAGAGCCCCAAGCCGCCTACTTCAGCGTGATATAGCGCAGGGCGGCGTTGTTGGCGGCGTCGTACACACGCAGGGTGAGCATCACCGGGACATTAGAGAAAAGGCCGGAGACGTCGAGATCGAACGCTTCCCGGTTTTGATCAAAAACCCCGTCGGTGGGGAAAAACGGTAACCAGCGATTGCTGCCACTCACGGCTACTTCGATGCGAGCGATGGGCCCGACGCCATCGGTCGCCGTGCCCTTGATGTGTCGCCCAGCTACCGTCAACTGTTCGACCACCGGCGGAGTGTTATCCACGAGCACGATGTTGCTGTCGAGTGAGTGCTGCTTCACCCTGCTTGGGGGGTTGGAGAGCTCATCGGTGGCGATCACCCGTATGCGGTAGCGGCCCTCGGGCAGATCCTGCGTGTTCCACGTGTAACTATCTTTTGTCAGCGTTTCTTGCGGCGCCAATACATCAAACCAATTCGGCGTTCCGATGAGCTGATACAGCAGCCGATAGCGCAGCGTGTCCTCGTCGGGGTTGGCCATCTTCCAGCTAAGCTCAATATTCGAGCTAGGATTCCCGGAGACGGGGCCGCCCGAGGCCTCCAGAGGCTTGCTGCTGCCAAGGTTGCGATTCTTGATGTTGATTTGCGTCACGTACGCGCGCAGGTTCTCGGTGACGAACGCTACATCTACGGATTTTAGAACCGCGGCGGGATCTTTCGCGAACCGTGCGCGCACCTGAAGGAAGCGGGCTTCTGGGCTTTTCACGTTGGCAGGCTGGGCGAGGGGGGCACTCCAATCACTCCAGGTGCTGTCTGGCTTTTCGGTGCCACCCGTACGCGTCGAAAATTCGAGCGCACCGCTCGACTCCCAGTATAGCCGCCCAAAGCTCGCTCTAAGGCCTGCGTCTAGCACTTTGCTCGTCCAGATTGCGTCGGCACCACCGACTCCGCGGATAGGCAATAGCACCGCCGGATCGGAGGCTATGGCCCAGCGTTCTGTTCCGTCTAACACCAAGGCCCCAATTTGGCGCTGATCGGCGTCGGCCACAAGCACCGAATTGTGCTCCGCGTCTACTGTGTAGATCCGGCCTTCGGTGCCCGTGCCCACGTAAGGGACCCCTTTTGCGTCGAGGGCTAAGCTTGAGAAGTAGTCCTTGTCGTTAGATAGCAGTTGCTCCGGCGAGCCGTTGCTGTCGAAGCGGTAGAGCACACCTTTGCCCGAGGGTGATGGAGCGGTCGGGGCTGGGGCAGCACTCTCTTCCCCCGCACCGGGCCGGCGAGGCATCGCTCGCGGCACTTTTAGGTCATTGGCAATGGCGAAAACATCCCCGCTCGCGCTGGTAACGATTGCACGCACCTCGGTGTTCCCGAAGTCTTGAAGGACACGCGCACGACCTGGACCATTCACCGCGTACAGCTTTCCCTTTTCGCCTGCCCCCGTGTAAACAGTGCCATCACGACCCACGGCGACGCTCACGAGGTTCTGTTCTTCGGCGTCAAAATAGACGCTCGCTTTGCCAGCCGTATCAATGCGGTAGAGCTTACCTTCGGGGCCGGTGGCCGCAAAAAGGGAGTTGGTTTTCGGATCCACCGCGAGATCCCACACGTTGGCGGTGTCTTTCAAAGTCACCCAATCGCTGACTTTACCGTTTTCAAATTTGAGGATTTTGCCGTCTGGGAGCGTTCCTACGGCAACAGCACCCGATTTTAGGAGCGCCAGGGAAGTCGCCGCGAGTGCCTTTGTTTCCCCGGCGACGCTCGCTACCTGGCCGCGCACCTGAAGCAAGCTGCCCTCGTTACCCGTTGCCAGCAGCAATGAGCCATCTGTCAGCCGGAGCGCTTCCCACACGTTTGTGGCTTTGCTGAGCGGTATGGAGCCCAGGTTAAACCCAGCCCGCACGGACCCGCCGGAATCAACCGCCACGCCTTTCAAATCTCCACCCTCAAAATCTTCTCCGGTTTGAAGCGTGAAGTGGCGAGTGCCCACCGCTAAGGCGGATGGGGCGGCCAGGCCAACAAAGAGGGAAGCACCAAGGGCTAGAACGGATGTGCGGGGGATGTTCATGGGGTTCACTTCAAGAAACGGGAACGCTGAGAATTCGGGCCGACGGGGTTACTTGAGCACGGGTTTGACGTCGACGCTGACGCTGTCTTGGCCGATCATGTAATCCTGCATGGGGACAACCTGACGGACGTAGGGCTGATGCCGAGCGGGCCCGAGCGAGGTGGAGGTGGGCTGGAGGCGATCCACGGCGCCGGGCGGTAAATTGTCCGCAACGTGGCTGCGGTAGCTCACGCCCGACCCTTGGTTCTCGTAAGATACGATAACGGACTTGGGCGGGTAGATAGGCACTCGTAGATTAGCGACTAACTCGCGAACGTTTTCTGGCGCCGCCAAATCCCGCTCTACCTGGTGCCCCGGCGCAACGGTTAGAGTGACCGCTTGGCCCGCAAAATAGGCTGGGATAGGCACCGAAATGGTGCGCACCACTTCGGGCCCCGCGTACGGCAGTAGGGTAAGGCGAAGCCGAGCGGTGCCGCCAGCGGGCACCTCCGGCGTGAGATTCTCGACACCTCGTAAGCGGAGCACTTCGCGCGCATAGCGGATCTCCATTTGCATGCTGATAGCTTCTACAAGAGCCGGCTCCCACGGATTGTTCAAGAGCGCCCCCACCGTGCGCACTGCGTTGGAGCCCATGAGCTCCATGGCGTCAGGTGTGCCGCCCATAGCCACCCCAAAATCCTCTAGCTCGATATTCCCGTACCCCTTCACACGCACGCGGCCCTTGGCAGACCAACTCACGTCTCGCCGTTCAGCTGCGGTTGCCTGAAACGCGCTTCCGAGCGCCGTTGCAATGAGCGAAGGTGCCATGAATTTCTCATGAGCAACCTGAAATTTCCAATTAGTGTAGCTCGGGCCCGCTACGCCTTGTATCTGAAGATCCACCGCAATTGTGGGTGCTCTGGCGGACTGATCCACAACAATGGATGCTAAGCGATCATTCACCAAAGCGCCGAGGGGGCGAACCGCGGCACCCAGCTTGAACGAGCGTTGATCACTCGCAAGGAACCACAACACCTTGGCCAAAGAGGTGGGAATGGAGGTGACCCCGCTTTGCATCATCGGGTGACCAAAGGCCACCAGCTTATCCCCCTCTACACGCGTTACGGTGCCGAGGCCCATGGCGCTCATATCCCCGCTGATCAAATTAACGCCAATCGCCCCGCCATCCTCAAAACGCGTGGGAGCTTGTGGATCAGGTGCGCCACCGCCCCCTGCTTGCAGTGGCTCCAACCCGATGGGTGCAAAAAGCTTCGACATCAGGCTCACACCCGCCGGTGACATCCCCCCCAACAAGAGCGGCGTAGCCACCGGCGTGAGGGCGGCGTGTGCTCCATTTCCTGGTAAATCTCTGCGGATCTGGTCGGAGTGTTCTTGCACGCTATAACGCATCAGATCGCCCAAAAAGCGTTGCCCCGGGTCCACCTGAGCTTGCTTTGGGTCCTTCTGGGCACCAGGCAAAGCCTTAAGCGGCCACCCAAAGATAGATTTAGGGAGCGGTATAGCCAAATCATCCAACATGTTGCGGATGGGGGTAACCCCAGCCACAGGTTCTGATCCAAAGCTCCAACCGTAGGCGTACGCGCCAATCATCTTGCCGTTGATGAAGATAGGGCTCCCACTCATTCCGGCCACCACTTTGGCTACCTCTAGGCGTGGGTGTTTCGTCTTTATCAAGATCAGATCTTGGCGCGGCTGGAAGTTGTCCAAAATGCCGATCACCTCCACATCGAAACGCTCCGGCTTCATTCCCGAAAACACCGTAAGGCCGTAGCCCTTCATGCCAGGGCGAATATCTTTCACGCTCAGCACGTCCCGGCGATCGGCGACGCCATCGGCATGCGCGGCACCTAGCCCGAGGGGTAACGGAATAGTGAGGCCTGCGAGCGCGGCAAGAGCGAGGATGTTGGAAAAACGCACAGCCGGCCCAGCATAGCACCCGATCTGGAGGGAAGCGCCACCCGCGGGGGCCCAACGTGGGCGCAACCTGGAGCAACACCGAGGCCGGCCCCTACTGTAGCGGGAGATCGGCCGCGGGGAAGTTGCGAGCCGCGTCGAACGGGGGTACTTCGAGACCACCGTGGAGTGGCTGGAACTCGGGGTCGTTGCGGGCGCGTTTGCCACCTGGGTGACGGCGCACGTCACTCTCGCGTGGGGCCTATTCACGAGGGGCCAGCGGCTGAACGCCCTCTTGGCGTTCTTGGTTTTGCCACTGGCTCCGTATTGGGGTTGGGGCGCTCGGCTTCGAATCCGCAGCGTACTCTGGATGGCCAGCCTGCTTGTGTATCTGCTTCTCGGTGTGGTTCGGGGAGCCTACGTGCATTGAGTGCCGGCGGACGGGTGCCGAAAGTGGTGCAGGCGGGAAGTTCGTAGAGCGCGGACCAAGCAAGCACAGCACTCGAATCAGGTTTTTTTGCCGCATATCACGGCGACTCGGCGGCGGAGGCACGGCCCTTCTGCTGCAATGGGGTGCGAGTGCAGTGGTGGGAGAAGCTTGGGCCCACTCCGGACTGTGGCGTGGGCCTCCTCACTTCCAATCGGAGGTGCTTCGCATGACAAGTATCACCTGCTGCGCCGGAGGCATCGCGCTGGGCCTTGTCGAGGGGGAGGGGCTCGACTTCGGTGCCGCAGGCGCGCCACGCTGGCAGCTCGCACAAGCGCGCGTCCGTTGACGATTCATTTGCCGTATGTCATACAAAATGTATGACAAGCCGCCTGAATGCGCGAATGGATCAGGAGTTGGCGCGGAAAGTAAAATACTTGCGGGAACGCACAGGCTCCTCAACCACCGGGGTAATCATCGCGTCCATCGAAGCCTTCTATACGCGGTTCACCCAATCTGAAGAGCCCGGCGTGGGGCTCCGCGAATTCGTTGGTTGTGCGGATGGGCCGTCTGATTTGTCCAGCAACTACAAAGAAGCTCTCTTGGATTCCCTCGCAAACAAACATTCCTCGTCTAAGAAAGTCTCCAAAAGGAAGAGTCCTGCGCGGGCCCAGAGGCGTGCAAAATGATTTTGGCGGACACGGGTTTTTGGCTAGCGCTCGCGAATCGAAAAGATCAGCACCACAAGGCTGCCAAAGCGGCGCTATCCAGCGCCAGGGAGCCGCTAATAACAACGTGGCCCGTGCTCACGGAAACGTGCCATTTGCTTGTGGCGCGGTTGAGCGTGGATGCAGCCTCGCTCTTCATGTCGAACGCCGCGCGCGGAGCCTTCAATGTGTTTGAGCTCGGCGCCGTACACCTCGATCGCATCGTTGAGCTCATGAAGAAGTACAGGAGCCTGCCCATGGATCTTGCGGATGCATCTTTGGTGATCTGCGCCGAATCGCTCAATTCTGGCCGCATATTCTCCACCGACACACGCGATTTTGGCGCCTACCGTTGGAAAAATAGAAAGCCGTTTGAGAATCTGCTGAAGATATAGCTAGCCTTATGGGGTTCATGGCCACCTCACATCGCGGACTTCTGTTGGTGTGCCGGCGAAGCTATCCCTCGCTGCGCACATTGAGGGGGTGTAGCCGCCGGCGTTTACTTGCGCACTGGCCGCTCTGCCGTTACAGGATTCACCTGGGCAAAGGCTTCTGCGACCCAGCGTGCGCGCACCTGCCGAGCCAATGCTTCACTCTTTCCCCAAGGAGCTGCCATGGCGTAGATGAGGCAAGCGTGGGGGTACGGAGCGTAGCTGGCCCAGGCGCCGGAGAACTTTCGGCGGGAAAACGCGATATCAATGTGCCCATCCATCTGGTGCACAACGATAGATTGATTGCGCCAAGTTACGTGTGTTTCGGATATGGGGCCAAGCGCTACATCGTAGCCGCGCGTTTGTGGCCTGGCCCACGCTTCAAAACGCTTCATGCACGTTTCACTGGTGGGCGTGGGCTCATCGGGCGCATCCAAAATAGACACCACGGCGACCACGTCATGATCATCTCCGTACCTAAACCCCAAAAAATGCTCGACCCCAAAAAAGCGAACTCTTCGCCAGTGTGCACCATCCGGAAGCGGCACGAATAATTGCTGATCTTTGTCGTACCCAGAGCCCCAACCTTCAGCGAGCTGGCGCGCGAGAGCCGCTGCGTGCGGATCATGGGCATCCCCGCCAGGCGCTGACACCGTAACAGACTGCGGCGACGGTGGCTTTCCAGGGGGCTGACGCGGAATGGTGGAACAAGCGGCCGTCCCCAACAGCAGCGCGGCGACGAAGAGCGAACGCGGGGCGCAAACTTGGAGCATGGGGGCTTCGAAGTTTACGCGCGGCACCCAGCAAATATGCCTCAGGTTGGGGGAGGTGTCAGGTTGGCGGGGAAAAGGCGCATTTGGTCTCGCAGCCCGGGGCGTACAGCTGGGGGCGGGATGAAAATCAGCCTGACTTGTTTATCTGTCCTTGGTGCAAGGACTTGCGTTGAGCTGGAGGAAGCGAAGACCCGTGAGCGAGAGGTCCGGGCACTAGAGGAAGCGATGGAGGAGCTGTTTCTCAAAGAGGGTACAATCGTAACGCTTCACTCTGAGGAGACCATTGCCTCTCGGGCTGGCAACATTCGAGTGGTACCCGCGTGGAAGTGGGCCCTCCACGGCTTCGGTGCCGAAAGTTAGCATGCTAAGTACCTGCTCGTGAGCGTAAGAGGCGCCGCCGCCAAGCATTCGCGAGCATGGGTCGCGGTCAGCGAGTCGAGCATGAAAGTGGGTGTTTGCACAACGCCGATACCCCCCAAATCCTGAGGGGGTGTCCGTCCATTTGGCCACTTTGGACAGTCCGCCACTTCAGGCCAGCTGCTGCTTGCTCTCGGATTTCGCCCATTTTTGCCTTGGCACGAGCTTCGCAAAGTTGCTCCCCAGAAGCGACGAAGGTTCGCCGGATGCGCTTCGAAGCAACCAACCAAATAGAGAAACAGTTAGGAAATAGTAGAGATGGAAAACAGCAGAATGAAGGCCGTTTACGTGATCACCGAGCGCAATGAAAATAAATATTGGAATCGCGTCGGGGTCGCTTTCGTCAATCGCGATGGGTCGTTGAATGTTCGCTTGGAGGCGCTGCCGATTACCGGTGAGCTCCACATTCGGGACTTCGTAGCGAAGGACGAATTTGCGGGGCCGTCCGCAAGGGGATTTGGCGGAGGCGCGGAAACGTTGCCCATCGCCAAGAGCGCGTAAGCGTTAACCTTCTTCCAAAGGAGCAGGGAGATGTCGCAAGAACTTACATTTGAAGAGAAATCCGAACAGTGTGGAACGAGCGCCATGGAGCCCGGGGGGGCTCCCTGCACTTTTGGAGCACCGCTTGAGCCGAAAAAGCGCCCGTTTTTTCAAAGTGTGTGGGTGCCCGTGGTGGCCAAAGTGGTGCTGGGTGGCGTTGCCATTCTGGGCTTTGCAGGGCTTGGGTATTGGTCGCTTCAGCACGAAGGGCGGAGCGTGTTATCCATCGCTGAAGCACGCGCCGCGGAGGATAAGGCGCACGCACGCGGCAACAATGAGTGGCTGGCAGGTTCGTCGGCGGAGAAGGGAAAGGCCGGGCAGGCCTCGGCTGTTCCCGTCCAAGTGCAGCCGTGTCCAGCGGCTTCGGGGGCGTCAAGCGCAGCGGGTTCAACCGGAGTTGCGTCAAGTGCACCCGCTGGTGCGGCTGGCACGGGCGAAGGTGCCACGCCAGGGAAAACCGCGGACGGCAAAGTGGTGCTGAATGCGGCGGAGGTTTCTGATCTCGTCAAGCTGCCGGGAGTGGGCCCTAAACGCGCTCAATCGATTTTGGATTTGCGAGCCCGGCTGGGTCGGTTTCGCAAAGTGACGGATTTGCTGCGCGTGAAGGGTATCGGGGTGAAGGGGCTGAAGAAGATAGAGCCGTTCGTGGTGCTGGATGCGCCGCCAGCGGCGTGAGCCGAGTCGCTGGGGGCTCGGGGGTACCCCATGTGCAAGCTTGGGGTGGCCTTCGCTACCCCAGCAACTCAACCGCCTTGCGCAGGCGCTCCACAACGGGGGCGATGGTGTCGTGGCGGAGCTTATAAAGCGCCCGATTGGCCACGAGGACACTGGAGATGGAGCAAATGAACTCCTGCTCTTCAAGTCCGTTTTCCACGAGGGTTTTCCCGGATTCAGCGATATCCACGATCAGATCAGAAAGGCCTACAAGCGGGGCGAGCTCCACTGAGCCTTGCACGAAAATGATTTCGGCTTGGATGCCCTTCTTGGCGAAGTGTTCGGCGGCGATGCGGGGGAACTTGGTAGCGATGCGCGGCAGGGGCGGAGCTTTTTGGCCCTTGGGGCCTGCCACGATCATGCGACATTTGCCGACGCCCAAATCGAGCGGCTGGTAGAGGTCGTAGCGGCGTTCAAGAAGTACGTCGCGACCGCTGATGCCAAGATCCACGGCACCGTACTCCACGTAGGTGGGCACATCATCGGGCTTTAACAAAAGGAAGCGCAGGCTCTCGTCGTCCGTGGAGCGAATCAGGCGCCGATCGTCCGAATCAAGCGGCGAGGTATCCAGGCCGGCGTGGCGAAAAAGCGGCGCGAGCGCTTGGGTAACGCGGCCTTTGGGAATCGCTATCGTGATCGGTTTCAAGAGTCGTGGTCCTCAAGCTTGATGCGTTCGATGTCGGCGCCCACGCCTTTTAGCTTTTCTTCGATGCGTTCGTAACCGCGATCGAGGTGGTACACGCGGCGTACGGTGGTCTCGCCATCGGCGACCAGGCCCGCGATTACGAGGGACGCGCTGGCTCGGAGATCGGTGGCCATCACGCTCGCACCCGAGAGGCTCTTTACACCTTGAACAATGGCCGTGTTGCCGTGGGTCACGATATCTGCACCCATGCGGCTGAGCTCAGGAACGTGCATGAAGCGATTCTCGAAGATTGTTTCGGTGAGCACGCTCTTACCTTCAGCCGAACACATGAGCGCCATGAACTGTGCCTGCATGTCTGTCGGGAAGCCGGGGTGGGGCGCTGTGGTCACATCCCGCGGCTTTAATGGGCCTTCACGTCGGACACGCACGTGTTCGCCTTCGCGCTCGATTTCAACCCCAGCTTGGCGCAGCTTGTAGATTACAGGTTCGAGATCGTCGAAGGGCGCATATTCCAGGAGCACATCACCGCCGGCCGCGCCGACAGCCGCCAAGAAGGTTCCGGCCTCAATGCGATCGGCGATCACCGCATGATCAAATGGATCGAGTGCATCCCTGCCTTCGATATGGATTACGCTGGTGCCAGCGCCTTCCACCTTGGCGCCCATCTTGTTTAGCACCCTGCCGAGTTCTTCCACTTCTGGTTCGCGAGCGCAGTTAACCAGAACAGATTTTCCTTTGGCGAGGGCTGCCGCCATCATGATGTTTTCGGTGCCTGTTACCGTGGGCATGTCGAAGACGATTTCGGTGCCACGCAAGCGGCCAGCTTCAGCAACAATGTAGCCGTGGTCTACGCGGATCTTCGCACCCAAAGCTTCCAACCCGCGGAGGTGCTGGTCGACTGGGCGTGCTCCAATCGCGCAACCGCCGGGCAAGGAGACTCGCGCGCGCCCGTAACGGGCCACGAGCGGCCCCAACACCAGAACGCTTGCTCGCATCTGGCGAACCAGCTCGTACGGAGCTTCGGGGCGCATGTTGCCCGTTTCAGCTCGCACGGTGAGGGTCGGTGGCGTGACCTCGACCGTTCTGCCGAGGAACCGCAACAGGGCGCCTGTGGTGTGAATGTCGCGCAGCGCGGGGACATTTCGAAGGAGGCTTTCGCCCTCCGAAAGCAGCGTGGCGCACAAGATGGGAAGGGCGGCGTTTTTTGCACCCCCAACTCGGATTGAGCCTGAGAGTCGGCGTGTGCCGCGGACCTGAATCGCATCCATGGGTTCTTGCTGAAGCGGTTACGCTGATCGGGGCCTCGGGGCAAGTTTTGCAAGCTTGGGCCGAGCCCGGGTAGTCTGGCCCCGACCCCATGCGCCGGATTGCTGTCCTTCTGAGCCTCGGGCTTCTGCTCGGTTCCGGGCGTGCCCACGCCGATCGCGATGCCATCAATCTGGGGCAGGCTCCATTGCCTCCGGCGAGCGATGGGCTTGTGCAGTCACTTTCACCCGAGGCGCTTGCCCCCGGCGCCCTGCGGGCCAACGTTTGGATGGGTTATGCCAGAAAGCCTCTCGTGCTTCATAACGTTGCTCGGGGCGAGGAGTTTGCTCTCATCGCCGACCGCGTGTTCACGGATTACGCGCTAGCGCTCGGCGTCTTGAATCGCCTAGAGCTCTCGGTGGCGCTGCCTTTCATTTTAAACGAATCAGGACACGATCTTTCTGAGGTCATCGATCGCCCGAAGCTACCCAGTACCGCAACCGGAAACTTGGAACTCGGTTACAAGACAACGTGGCTCAAGCCTGGTGACGTCGGGGGGTTCACGCTCGGGTCGCGTGGGATTGTTGCCTTGCCCACCGGTTCTAAAGCAGCGTTTTTATCGAGCGGAGCACCCGAGGGGGAGCTGGGGTTGCTGTCCGCCCTCCATTTGATGGTGTTTGAAGTGCGAGCCGGAGCGGGCGTGCGCCTGCGTGGGACAGAGCCCACATTGCTCCAGGTGCGCTATGGCAACGAACTGCGCTGGAACCTGGGTTTGCAATTTCGCCCCATTCTCCTTGGCTGGGATCAATCTGGTGGGACGCGTATTGGGCTCGAATTCTCAGGCGCGTCCGGCCTTTCGGGGCTCGCTTCTTCAGGAGCTAACGGCGCGCTCATTGGGCTCGGTGTTAGCCGCCGCATGGGCTCGCTTTCCGTCAACGCCGGGTGCCAATTGCCGCTTGGTTCTCGCCCAGGAAATCCCCAAATGCGCGCGTTTTTTGGCCTGGGTTGGACGAACGATGAGTGAACGTCGAAGGCTTCGACAGCGCTGGCTAACTCTGCGCGTGAGCGCCTGGTGCTTGAGCGTTTGTGTGCTTTCGGCTGCTATGCCTGCAGAGGCCGAATCGCTCCCGATACAAGAGCGTTTCGGCGAAGCTGCGATTGCCAAGCTTCTGCGTTCATCGGAAAGTGGAGAGCGGCGCCGCGGCTTTGAGCGTTTGGGCCTACCCCTACTACCCGAGGTGCGTGAACGGCTGCTCACAATGGTGGATAAGGTGGAATCACTGGAGCCACCAGAAAAGCGGGCTCTGGTATTTTCGCTCGCACCGTTTGCGGCGGAGCCGAGGGTTGCGGCCTTCTTGTATCGCATACTTTCAGACGCTTCCGGTGGCGAGTCCACCTCACTGCGCCAAGTTCAAATGTCCGCAGCTCTCGCGCTCAGCCACTCGGGAAGTTCACGCGCGATCGGGTTATTGCTCTCGGCGTTGGGCCATGAAGGCCCCCTAGCAGACATCGCTCGCACGGCTCTTTTGGCGCATCCGCCGCGCACGCTCAACATGTTAACATCCAAGACCTCCCCTGCGGCTGCGGTGGCTTTAGTGGGCGAGCTCGGAAGTTCCAGAGATCTTGCGGTCCTGCGTGCGCTCGTGCAAACGGCGCGCATGGAAGTGAGCACGGAAGCTGCGGTGGCAATGGTTAAGCTCGGTAGCGCGGAGCCGCTTGGTTTGGCTCGACAATGGGCAGGGAGCTCCGCCCCAAGGTTGCGAAGTGCGGCTGCCGAAATTCTTGCTCGTTTGGCACCCGCCGAATCCGAACCACTCGTTCAGGAACTTCTCGGGCGTGAAGAAGATGTCGAGCTCGGCTTGGAGCTAGCGGAGCGCACGCGATCTCCGCGCCTAGCAACGTTGCTCATTCAGTTGCTGTTGAAAGCTCCACCTTCGCAAGCGCTGCGAGTGCGCCGCTTGATCGCTTCCCTCAATTCTGAAGAGGCCAATAATAGGCTCCTCAAGTCAACACGGAGACGTACAGAGCTCGCGCTTGTGGCTTACGCGCTAGCTACGGCGCACAATGTTGCCGCCGAGCGCACCCTGCAGGCTCGCTTAGTTGCAACGAAAGGTTGGGAACAACGCTTGTGGAAGAGAGCGCTCCTCATCCAGTCGGCAGATCCTGCGGAGCAGGATAAGCACGGATTTCCCACGGGGAGCGCTTGTTTGAAGGCGGTTTCTGGGTTCTTTGCTACCGCCACCGCGTCCTTGCCCACACACCTTCAAGCGTGCTTGCAGTACCGCGAAGTTTGGTCGAAGGTCCCAACGGATGCTCTTGTAGAGCTCCTAGAAGCGAGCGGTAGTGCTCCACTTGCAGCGCTCGTGTTGGGGGCCCGCTACAACCCCCAACAAACCCTCTTCGAGCAGCTACTGCACAGCGCCGATGCCGATGTGCGCGCCAGTGCTTTGTTGGGCCTGGCTCAGAGCGACGAGCCCAGTCGTTATGCTTGGCTCACAGCGGCTTACGCCTCCGAAGTTGACCCCACCGTCCGGCAGGCGATCGTAACCGGCATGGGCCTCGGTTCCCCCGAGTGGGCGCCTGCGTGGTTTTCAAAAGTGGCCGCGCTCGATGCCGATGCTCGCGTTCGGGCTATCGCGGAGCAGGCGCTCAAAGGCCCGCTGCCCCGGCCATGCACCGGAGGGAGTTTTCCCTTGTGGATCTTTACGGAGGGGGTGAAGCCCGGTGACGCTATCGGCGTGCGTATTGCCCCCGGATTGGTCTTGCCCGTAATACCTGACGCAGACGGCTTTGTGGTGGTTCCGAACGCAGTTCCAGGGCCCTATTCGCTCCGCCTTGCGCCCCCAACAAAATTCAAGCACCTTCCCCCGAAGTCTTTTGGTACCCACGGCTCATGAGCAAACGCACTAAACAGTCGCAGGAAGAAGCTGTCGCAAAAGCAAGCGCTGAAGGCGGCCACGCGGAGCAAGCAGAAGCCGGGGGTTCCTTTGAGGCCTCGATTGCGCGCCTTTCAGAGATTGTCGATAAGCTCGAAGATGGTGAGTTGCCGTTGGATGCATCGCTCGCGCTGTTCGAAGAAGGCGTACGCTTGGCGCGCGCTTCGCAAGCTCGGCTCGATTTAGCAGAAAAGAGAGTCGAACAGTTGCTGTCTATCGATGAGCAAGGTCAGCCCATCGTAAAAACGCTGGATCACGAATGAAGGCCCAGCTTGCCACGCGCGCTTCGGCGATCTTGGTGGGCAACGAACTTCTGAACGGAAAAGTATGTGAGGCCAACCTCTTCGCTCTGGCCGGAACTTTGCGCGCACTCGGCATCCGCCTGGAACGCGTAGTGGTGGTGCCCGATGTCATTGAGACGATAGCTGAAGAAGTGCGGATCCAGAGCGCTCAGTTCGACGTTGTATTCACGAGCGGCGGCGTGGGGCCCACTCACGATGATCTCACGCTGGATGCCGTTGGCGTGGCCTTTGGGGTGAGTGTGCCGGTGCACCCGGAGCTCGAAGCTATGCTGGCCCAGGTATACCCGAATGATCTGGAAGCCGCGCGGCGTATGGCTCTAGTGCCGGAAGGTGCCGAGCTAAAGACCATCGAAGGCGTGCGTTGGCCCACCGTCGTGATGCGCAACGTTTGGATATTGCCAGGGGTTCCAGAGCTTTTTCGCATGAAGCTCGCAGTCGTGCGCGGCCACGTGCGCGGCCCGAAGCCAATAATCACGCGGCAGATTTATACGCTGATCGATGAAGTAAAACTGAAGCCGCTTCTCGATAGCGTAGTAGCGGCCCACCCTACCGTCGAAATTGGCTCCTACCCGAAATGGTTCGATGCTACGTACAAGACGAAAGTCACGCTTGATGGAGACGATGCCGAGGGCGTGGAAGCGGCACTTGCGGAGCTTTTAGCTGCTTTGCCGGAGGGGGAGCCGCAGAGGGTGGAGTAGGGGTGGGGCGGAGCCACTGTTGCCATAGGGCACAGCTCTTGCACATCATCGGCGCGTGAAACCTGCAACCTACCAGACGCTAGCCTGCCTGGTGATCGCATTTGGCGCTTACTCCTCGCTTGGAACCAGTTGCCTCAGTGCGGAGGCGGCAGCCGAGCTCCCGGCCCAAACTCTGACATTGACGTCGCAGTCGTCAGTTTCCCGAACCTTCCGAGTTACGTCGAACGGGTTGGCTACGATCAGCGTTGAGTTCGACGTTGCGGCCCCCAAAGGAACGGAGGTCCGCATCGAGTGGACCGCAGATGCAGACTTCTCCTCTACAAACTCAGGAGCCCTGCTTCTTACGGCAGGCAGTTCGCTTCCCGCACGCCGCGAGCTGTGCCAGGGATGTACCCGGGTTACGGTGGTCGCGAGCACGCTGAGCTCCACGGCTGATGTTAGCTTCAAAGCGTTCGCAACCGCGGAGGCTGGCTGCAACCCCAGCGATCCCATTTATCTCAAGTTCGAGGCCGAGGAATGAACGGGCGTGCCGCCAACGTTGCGGGCGGAGCGCTGCTGGACCCGTGGGTGATCGCCTCGATGGCTATATTGTTCATCAACGATCACATCTTCAAGCATATTCAACCGAGTTGGGTTACCGGAAAGCTTTCGGATTTTGCGGGGCTTGTGTTCTTTCCGCTTTTGCTCCAAGGTTGCGCAGAAGTTGTTCAGAAAGTACTTTTCGGCGTTCACGTTCCGTCTCGAAAGGTGCTTTTGGTTTGCGTTGGGCTGACGGGAATGATCTTCAGCGTTACCGAGCTTTCTGCCTGGGGGGCGGAGGCATACGTGCGTGCGCTTGATTGGGGTTTGGGAACGCCCCATAGGACATGGGCCGATCCTACCGATCTTTTGGCGCTGCCGATGTTGTTTGTATCGTATCGGCTCGGGCGGCGTCGCCTGATGCTATTGGGCCGAGCGACGCTCGATGCCAAACAGGAGCCTGACGGTCCCAGCTTCTACAAGGCGGCTCCCAAGTAGTACGTACGGGTTCAGGTTATGCACCGTGGCATCTAGCGCAATGCTCGCATGCCAGGGGCCTCGGAGTGGGAATTTTTTCGCGAGCGACGCACCCAATACATAGGCCGTGTTGCTAGCGGTGACGCGGTAAGGGCCTAGGTATTCTCGGAGCAAGCCCACTCCAAGCTTTGGGCCGACCGTCCACTGTATTTTGGGAATATTGAGCTCTGATATCACTAAAGCTTCTTGAACAAGCGTGAACCTAGAGTGCAGTCCGATCGCGCGTTCCACGGAAACGTCTGGAACGGATGGGCGCCAATGCCCCCTGTAGCTGGCGCCCAACCACGCCAACCCTCTGCGATCTAGGCCCAACCCAAGGGTAAGATCTAGCGTGTAGGCCAGGCCAGTGCGCGGCTGCGCGTACTTGGCAACGGTGTAACTCGTGGGGCTATGCATGAAGGAAATGTCATAGTCCGCGTTCGTGTAGAGCAGCCCAATCCCACTTCGTACTCGAATTAGGCTTCGGAGCGGCGCGGGTGTGGCGGCCTTAGGAACCTCGGCAAAACCATAAGCATTTGCGTCTACTCCGCGCGCATGGGCTCGTGAGCTCACCAGCATAACACCGGCTACCAGCAACATCCACGGCAGCACTCCACGCATCACCTGAGAAGTAGAGCAAGAGGCGTGCCGCGAGGACAAATTTCCCCCTGGAACCCGTGGTAATCATCCCCTCGACTTCGCAGAACAATGCGATGAGGACGTCGAGCCTCGAAAGTCTGAGGCGGTTGCCTCGCCTAAGGCTGTCGAGGACGGCCAGACGGGCCAACATGCGCTAAACAAGAACACTGACGGTCTCGCTTCCCATGCGCCGGCATCGCTCTAGCTATGAAGACTATCTCTTGAACGAATACCTCAATGGCGAGATTTTCGGAATGGCAGGGGGTACGCCTGAGCATGCCGCTAATACATTGGCAATTGCTGCAGAGCTCCACGCCCAGCTGAAAGGCAAACCGTGCCGCGCTTACAGCCCGGATCTGCGGGTTCGGGTGCTAGAGACGGGCCTGGCCACCTACCCGGATGTTTCAGTCGTTTGCGGGCCGATGGAGTTTGATCCCGACGGTCGAAATACCGCCACCAATCCAACTCTCCTTGTCGAAGTGTTGAGCCCGGGCACAGAGGATTACGATCGCGGTGAGAAGCGCGAGCACTACTTCACGATCCCTTCCTTGCGCGAATACCTGTTGGTTTCGCAGACTGAACGGAAAATGGAGTTGTATCGCAGAACCGGTGACGCTTGGTCGCACGAAGTGGCGCTGAACGGTGGGTGCGAATCTGGATGTTGATGCAATTTACGAGGCGGCGCTGCCGGCGAGGTAGGAGGCGATTTGCGTTCGGCGAGCGGATGTGAGCGCTGGAGATCGGTGTCCTGAACCCTGCGAAAACTGGTGCTCGTTGGCACTTATCGACCAACAGAGTACAATGTCCGGGTTGGTCACGAGCGGCGGTGGTTGGGTTTGGAATGCCTGCAGTTTATGGTACGAGCTCGACTTGAGCATGAGGCGGCACCGGGCGCCTGGCATCATCATCCCATGAGGTTCTCAACACTCGCATTGGCGGTTGCATGTATCGTCTTCGCGTGGTCAGCGGTTAGCTCGGCAGAGGTTAGGGGGAACGTTCAATTGGATGCCATGGCCGAGTTTCCTGCCGGCGAGCTGGCGCAGCATAGATCGTGGCCGGGCTTCGGTGGCGGTCTTTACGGGGGAGTGCGCCTGGTTGGGGTTCCGTTGGTTTTGGGGTTATCTGCGTCCTCGATTGTTTACGAAGACAGCGAGTTTAGCGAGCGAATAGCCAACATCCCAACTGCGAGGCTCACGACTTCTTTCAGCACGGTCTTTTTCAACGCTCATCTCCATGCCCGCTTTCAGCCGTTCAACTCTTGGATTCGTCCGTACATCGAAGGCACCCTGGGGGGAAGCCGGGTTAGCATCGAAGTCGAGCGGAAGATCGAAGAGAATTCCGGCGGGGAATTGATCCTCCCAACCCATGAAAGCGACGCATCGTATTTGGGTAGCTACGGATTTGGCGGGGGAGTGCAGGTCCAAATTGGCTTCAATCAGCCTCCAGATGAGGTCTACGCTCGTAGTTTCTTGACCTTGGGGTTTCGTTCACTTTCGGGAGGTGAGGTGAGCTTCCCACTGGAAGGCACCGCCGGAGTTAACGGCAATGCTCTCACGTTCTACACTGTGCCCAGCCGCTATGAGTCCTTCACGATTCTCTTTGGATTCCTTGGGGAAATGTAGAGATCATGGTGTTAATCCGAGAAGGCGCCTGTCGCCCGCTGTTTGAGCTGCGCAAGGTGCGTAAGTCCATGAGGTCCTCACGATGGTTCGCAGCGGCGGCTGCAAGTGGTTCCTTCTTGTGGTGTGGCGTTAGCTCGGCAGACGTTAAGACGGACGTGCAGGCCGATGTGCTTGCTGCGTGGCACCCGGGCAAGCAAGCCCAGCTGCAGTTGGGGCCTGGCCTTGGGTTCGGTGTCGGCCTCGGAGCACGGTTTACCGGCGTGCCGCTCGCCTTTCTGGGGTCTGTGTCCTATTTTTACGAAGGAAGCACTCTCATTGAGCGAATCGCAGATGTTCCAAGTGGCGCCCTCAGGACCACGCTGGATTCTTACTCCCTCAACAGCCATCTCCATGCTCGGTTTCAGCCGTTCAGTTCTCGCCTTCGGCCGTTCGTAGAAGGCTTACTGGGGGTTAGCCGAGTTAACATCGGGGTTGAACGCGAAATGCTGGACGACACTGCCCGGCGATTGACGATCCCACCACACGAGACGTCGTTGTCCTATTTGCGCAGCTACGGGTTCGGCCTCGGAGCGCAGATTCAGATCCGCTCACATGGGCCAGAGCATCTCACGTTCCTGACGTTCGGCTTCCGCTATCTCACAGGCGGTGAGCTGCATTATCCGCGCGCAGGCTCCGCCCGTGCAAACGGAGACAGCGTAATGTCCGACACGATCTCCATGCGCAATCAAACTGCCATCATCCTCGTGGGTCTGCTTCACGAATTCGACGTAGCGGCCTCAGGCGCGTCTGAATAGAATCAGCGTTCTCCCAGGTCTGAGGCGATCGCGCTCCAAGCTTCACCGAGCCCTAAGCGCGTGCAGGTGTTGGCCACTTCCTCAAGATTGCATTCTGGATTGCGCCGCAACACTTCAAGCACATCCACGCGGTCGGCCAAGTCACCTGCGTAGAGCTTGGTGGCTACTAGGTGCGGCAGATCAACGACGGCGAGCTCCCCGATGATCTTGGGCTTGGCGGCAAGAAGTAGCGAACGCCCGAGTACATTTCGGCCGCGGTGAGGATTGTAGAAATTCACGAGCTGCACCGGGTCGCTCTCATCTCCGGTAATTGTTAGCGTCCCACCCAGCGGATCCTCCGCATCGGGAAGCAAGAGCCGAGTTCTAAGTCCGTCGCCTGTTAACTCAATGGCTCTACCGATTTCGCTGAGTTCACGCGGATCCAAGTTCACCGCTAGGTCGATGTCCAACGTGCTGCGCGGGTAACCCCAGGCTGCGAGCGCCACGGCACCGATCACGGCGCAGCTGTGCCCCTTCTGTTCCAAGATAGAGCGAACGCGCTCAGCCAATTCGAATGTACGGTCCATACCTATTTTCTCGCGCCGAGATCGCGCGCGAGGGCAAGCTCCCTGACCGCGCGATCACGACGCCCGAGACGCAAAGCTAGCTGGGCGCGCTCCAGCGGAGTCATCTTTAGCACCGCTTCAAGCTCCACGCGGCGCCCCTCGGCAGCCACTTTGCTCCGCTTTCGCCCATGGACATCGCCTGAATGCATCCGCCCAGCCTAGCATACTTGAGCTAGCGTTGGCTGCCCTTCACCCCACTCCCAGGATCGATTCCAGCCGCGCGTAGCTTGCTTCCATGCCAGAGGCCATGCCGGTGCCCAGCACCATGTCGCGCAGCTCGGCGCTTGGGTAGGTGATGAGCAATGACATGAGCGTGCCTTCTTGCAGCGCGGTGAGCGTTAGCTCATTGGTAGCACCTGGGCCAGGCATGCCCACCATGCGTTCGGTGGTTACGGCGCGATAGGGGGGCTCTGATGCGAGGAGCTGACCCTCGAATGCAAAACCCGGCTGGCCTTCAGCTGGGCCTCCCGCAACGGGCGCCCATTCGTAGCGATAACTGTCGCCCACCTTTGCCGCTGGTTGGCACACCGGCATTAACCAACCTTCCGGGCCAAGCATCCAGCGTTTGAGCAAATCCGGATCGTGGTGCGCACGCCACACCTGCTCCACGCTCCCGCGGATCACGCGGCTGATGCGTACCTGAGTGCCCGGGAGCTGTTGCACCTCGGTTCCGCTTCCGGCCGCAAACAATGCGAGATCGGTGAGCACGGAGTCCATCTGACCCATCGCCTGGCGCATGCCTTCCTCCATGCCCATGTCAAGAAGCTGTTGCAGCGCCTCGGCTGACGGAAAGAAAGTGGTAGTTACAACGCGTGAGCCTTTTGCCGTTTCTTCGAAGCGAAAGACCATGCGCATGCTAGGGAGCTCGTTATTCGGTGTGCCATCGGCCCTGAGAAAACCGTCTTTGACCTCGAAGCTGTGCGGTGCATTCACTCCGATAAATTCCCAATAGCCTGAGGAGGCTGTGCCGTCGGGGCCCCGCATGGTGTATTCGGAGCGCCCTCCCACGGCCATGTCGTGGCGGGTGAAGGTAGCTGGCCAGGTTGGCGGACCCCAAAAACGCTCCAGCTTGCGCGGATCAGCGTAGGCATCCCACACGCGGCGCACCGGCACAGGAAACTCAGCGGTCACGGTCATGGTGAGGGCACTTGGATCTTTAACTACGTTGGTGATGGGCATGGGGTTATTCCTTCGTGGTGGAGGGGTGCTCTGGCTCAGCAAGTAGGGCGTCGAGGCGATCGATGCGGTCCCTCCAAAGCGCCTCGTAGCGGTCGAGCAGATTACGAACTTTGCGAATAGAGCCTATGTTGGCGCTCACGAGCCGCTCGCGGCCACGTGCATGTTTTTTGGCAAGGCCCGCACGTTCGAGCACGGCGACATGCTTCTGCACGGCGGCGAACGACATCTGGTAGCGATCCGCGAGGGCACTCACGGATTGCTCGCCCTTCAGCACCCGCTCGACAATGTCCCGGCGAGTGGGGTCGGCCATTGCCCGGAAAATCCGGTCAATGCTCGCCGAAGAAGCGCTTACATGTACAACCATTTGGTTGTACATTGACGCAAGCTCCCGACGAAAGCAAGGGGGATCGCAACCTTGGCTTTGGCCTGACCGTCCAGCGCCGACACTTGGCTAGTTTCGCCAACGTGGCTGTCCCCGGTTTCCCAGAAGGGCGCTCAGTTTGTGCCCCCTCGGAGCGGGCACGCTTCCTGCTGAAGCACTGGAGGCTCCCGCACTCGCCGTTCGGCGCAGTGAGGCGCGGCAATGCGCTCAAATTCCCTCTGTCCTTCACGAAGCTCTGCTCCTGTTATTCCGCAATCGGCCCGCGCTCGCCCCCGAGCTGCTTCGCGACGCTCTTCACGTAACGCTTCCCGAGTACACAGAAATACGAGTTGAGTCCGGCGAATTCACGGAGCTTCAGCCCGTTCAGTATCACGCCGATCTCGTCGTCCTCCTCTACGACAATAAGCCCGTGCTTGGCATAGTAGTAGAAGCACAGCTTCAACCAGACGACGATAAGTTGTTCGTCTGGCCAGGCTATTCGGTTCATCTCCGAACGCGGATTCGGTGCCCTGTCGTCCTCCTCGTAGTCACGTCCACCGAGTCGGTAGCCAAGTGGGCCGCAAAGCCCATTCACCTTGGCGGCGGCAACACATTCACGCCGCTTGTCTTGGGCCCATCGGGCGTCCCCGAAGTCGAAGACGAAAACGTTGCCAAGGCGGATCCCGAGCTGGCCGTCCTGTCCGCCATGGCTCACGGCAAGAGCACCAACACCGATAAATCCGTCCGCATCGCCCTCGCTGCTATGGCTGCCAGCATCGGCCTCGACGAGGAACTATCCGTCCTTTACACTGATCTCATCCTAGCCAATCTAGGGACCGCCGCCAGAAAGGCCCTCCAAGCCATGGACCCAGCCAAATACGAATTTCAGAGTGAGTTCGCTCGCCGTTACATCTCCATCGGTCGTGCCGAGGGCGAGGCCGAGGGCGAGGCTCGGGGCAAAGCCGAGGGCAAAGCTGAAGTCGTCTTGAAGCAGCTCACGTTGCGTTTCGGTCACATTGAGCAGGCTCTGGCCGATCGCGTAAGAACAGCTTCGCCAGACGATCTGGAGCGCTTTGCTGAGCGAGTGCTTACGGCCGCCACCTTGGAACAGGTTTTGAGTTGAACTTTGAAGAGTTCCCTTCACTCGCAACCTGAGCCATCCGTCCATCACCGACACCTGGCCGTTTTCGCCAACGTAGCCGCTCTGGGTTTCGCCCTAAGTTCCGGCGCTTCAGTGCCGGCACACTTCGTGCTGAAGCGCGATGATGCTCTCTCTCGCTTCTTCGCAGTCCCCTTCGGCTCCAAAGTCATCTCCGCCCGCGCGTGAAAATCCATCCCTCTATGAACGGACGCTCCTCTACGGGGTGGAGTCCCTTGGGGATCACGAGCTGCTCGCATTGTTGCTTGGTCGCAGGTCGCGGGAGCCGAAGCTCCTAGCGCGTTCGGTGGCGCTTCTTGAAACCTACGGCGGCGTGCAGGGTATTGCCTCCCAAGGGCTTCACTCGTTGCTTGCCATGTCCGGCCTTGGTGAGACGCGGGCCGCCTGCATCGCTGCCGCGCTAGAGCTCGGAAGACGGTCAACCTTTCGCGAGCCAGTGCCAGAGCTCTTCAGGTTCACGCAGTTTGAGCAGGTGGTAAAATGGGCCAGGCCGCGGCTCGCGGGCCTGGAGCATGAGGAAGTGTGGTTGTTGGTGCTCGATGCCAAGAATCATCTGAAGGCTCTGCAGCGGGTGGCATCCGGTGGGGTCCATGGCTGCGCCCTCACGGTGAAGGACGTGCTAAGGCCGGCGCTAAGAGCTGCGGGGACCTCAATTCTGCTGGTTCATAACCATCCCAGCGGGGATCCCGAGCCGAGCCAGGAGGATGTGGTGATGACCCTGGCCATTCGGCGTGCGTGTGAGGTGGTCGGGGTCCCTCTGCTCGATCACGTGATTGTGGCTGAAAACGGCGCATATTCGCTATTCGACCACGAGGCTTTCGGTATGTAGCTTCTTTTTGCTGGGTTGGTTATTCTTGCTACTTCATGAAGGCACTCGAACTAAAGTTCGCCGCCCTGACCGACGTCGGCAAGGTCCGCGAGCACAACGAGGACAATTACCTAGTCGACAAGAAGCTGGGGCTCTTCATCGTGTGCGATGGCATGGGTGGGCATGCCGCGGGTGAGGTGGCGAGTGCTATCGCGGTTCGTACGTTTCACGAAGAAGTGAAACGCGAAGTGGAGCTCATCGAAGATTTTCTAGCAGAGAAGAAAGGTGGCGCGCGGGTGAGCAAGCGTGACCTTTTGAACATGCTGGAGTTCGCGGTTAACCGAGCTTCAGGCAAGGTGCATTCAGAGGCCCAGCGGGACGCGAAGAAGCGCGGCATGGGCACCACGCTCGTTGCCATTTTGATCGTCGGCAGCCAAGCCTTCATCATCTATGTCGGGGACAGCCGGTTGTATCAGCTGCGCGAAGGACAGTTGCAGCAGCTCACCGAAGATCACAACGTTTACAACGAGCTCATCAAACGCAAGAAGATGCCACGCGAGCAGGTGGAAAAGCTTGCGCAGAAGAATGCCATTACGCGTGCCGTCGGTGTCTACGAACACGTCGAGCCCGAAACCATAGTGGTCGATCTTCTGCCGGGAGATCGCTTTCTTTTGTGTTCGGATGGCTTGAGCGGGTACTTCGAGGAAAACGTCGAAGGGCTCGGCCAGCTGCTGATGCAGCCGAGTGAAGAGCAGGCCGTTAAGCAGATGATCGCCGCCGCTAACGAGCGCGGTGGCAAAGATAACATCACCGCTTGTATTATCACCGTGGGGGATCCGGCGGCGAAGGATGAAACGCGCGCCAAGCAGCTTCAGTTGAAGCGCGATATCCTGGCGCGCATGCCTCTTTTTAGGCCGCTCAACGATCGCGAGCTCTTGCGCGTACTGCAAGTCACCGATGTTGTGGCTTACGATAGCGGGCAGCACATCATTCGCGAGGGTGATTCGGGCGAGGAGCTCTTCATCGTGCTTACGGGGCAGGCTAGCGTGGTGCGTGGGGACGCTCAGATCGCGGTGTTGACCGCTGGTGACCACTTTGGAGAGATGGCCCTTGTTCGCAGTCAGCCCCGGTCGGCCACGGTCCTCTCCGACGGGCCAAGCGAGCTGATGGTGATTCGACGCACTGATTTCTTTGAGATCTTGCGCAAAGAGCACCAGCTTGCGGTAAAGCTCTTGTGGCAGTTCTTGGGAGTGCTCGCGGACCGTCTTGCCGATACCAGTCGAGAGCTAGGGCAGGCCAAGGCAGAGCTCGCGGCCGAAGACATCACGGCGGAAATCTTCGACGACGAGGACGAAGAAACGGGGCGTATCACCCTCGTGAATCCACTGCTTTCTGGCCCAGGCGTTTCGCCCGAGAACTGACGTTGGCCTCGCTGTTCGGCCGTGGGATTGACAGTTTCTGCCTAGCACCGCTAGCTTGCACTACCGTAGATGGCAACGCTGCGTAGAGGAACGTCACTCGGGGGACTCGCGGCACTTCTAGGTGTGTTCGCGTGGGTGGGGTATGCTCGAGCCGATGAGCCGCATGGGGTGGCTGAGCCCACGCTCTTCTCGGAGCCCGCTGAGATTACGCAAGTGGCGGACGCGGTTGACGGTGATGATCCGTTTGATCTCGAGCTTACCGCAGGCTTCGCTCAGACTTGGAAAACCGCGCAGATCCGCCGCGAAACCTCCATCACGCAAGATGGCCTCTCTTCGGGCGGCTTTACGTCGCGGGCGCTCAACGTGGCCAAGTATTCCGAGTCGACGAGTCGACTCAACACGCGCGCTAACGTTGGGCTCTACAAAGACCTCGCGCTCGTATTTCGGCTTCCGATTATCCTCTCCAACGACCGTGAACTGGCTTCGGTCGAGGGTAGTGGCGCGCAGCAGAGCACCACGCTCATGGGCCTGCCGGGCGAGCGTCTTTTTAGTTTGCCGTTCAAGAGCCCAACCAGAAGCGGCATCGAATATTTAGCCGTCGGGCTTGATATTGGGCTTCTGAATCAAGCGCGCGATTACACGAAGCCCACGTGGGTAATCGGAGCGGAAGGGCGCTTCAGTGTTTCCGATCCGATGCGTGCCTGCAACTCAGATCCCAAGCCCTTGAATCTGATGGGTGATCAGCAGAAAAAGTGTGCTCATCCTTCAGATGTGAATCGCAATGGTGTCTCCGATAAAGGTGGGGATGTCGATTTGGAGGGCAGCTTTTCGGGGGATCGTTCGGCGGGGGTAAGCCGAGGCACCACAGGGCTCGAAGTGCATACTTATCTGTCAAAGCGCGTGAAATATGTGGAGCCCTACGGCGGCTTCAATGCGTTGTTTGAGTTTGCCAATGATTCCAGCGAATACGGCCCTTCGCGTGACCTAAAGGGCGTGCTTGTGAACCATCCGCCTTTGCGTGGCTCAATGGTGGTGGGTATCAACGTGATCCCGTGGGAAGCACGTGGCGAGTTTCAGCGCTTAACGTTCGATTTCCGCTCCACCGGTAGCTATGTGTCCGAGGGGCGCGATTACACGGAATTGTTTGATGCGCTTGGCTCAAGCGACGCCCCCAGCCTTAGGAATCCAAACTTCGCTGGGTTCAAGGGTAATCCAGCGTTTCCGGCCACCAGCGCCGATCCTTCGATTGTGGACCCAACGTCCACGAAGGTTTACAACGAAGGCCTCACAGATACTCAGCAATACGCCGAAATGAAGCTCAGCTCGGAGTTCACGTGGCAGCCGGCAAAATACGTGAAGTTCAACATGGGCGGCGCACTCACGCTGACGCAATCCCACCTCATTACCTACGATCAGGCGTGCGCCACGGGCGAAAGTAACACGGTGGCAGACGCCGGGCCCTGCCGCACTCAATCGGGTGGTGCTTTTACTGCTTCGGGCGTGCCGAATCCCCATTTCCGCCGCGTCATCGATGATCCCGGGAGTCGATTCTTGGTAGATGGCTCCCATACCTTCGATGCCTGGCTCAACGTTGTGTTGATGCTCTAGTGGGCGCGCTGCTCAAAGCTTGGTGGGGAACCCCGGCGGCCTCTCTTGGCGCCTTCATGTTGGCGATGGCGGTGTGGCTGTATTCCGCGACAACACAGGCTGAGCCCGTTTCGCAGGTGCGCATCTTACCTGTGTTGGAAGTGAAGTCATTTGAAGGAGGAAGGCCACACTACGGCTTGGCGGCGGCGCCTCAGAGCTTACTTGGTGAAAAGCGCTCTAGCTGGGCGAGGTATCTTGGGCAGGTAGTAGTCGAGGCTGCTCAAGATCTAGATCTCAGTTTGGATCTTTCGGGTCGGCAGGATCTACGCGTTGAGTCGCTATCAAGCGAGAACCTGGTAACGTTGGCCGCATCGAGTTGGGTTATCGTGCCGATTATCGGCGTAGCGGGCGACGGGGACTTTGAGGTAACGCTGATAGTCGTTCCACCGGGAAGCGAGGTGGTCCTGTCGAAGTCGCAAAGCCTTGGCAAGTCGGAGCTTGAAGTCCGCGTGATGGTGATGCTTCGGGATCTGGTGGCGGCCGGTCGGCGCCAGCTTTCCATTGGCGCGAGAACGGGAGAGTTGGCACCCGGCGCCAGCACGGTTCCTTCAAAAGTACGTTCTTCGGGCCGAGCGATTTTAGTAGCAACGGGGGCGGCTCTTGGCGGTTATACTGGGTTTTCCTTGCAGCGAGCCAGCGGTTCGCGAGATCTACGTCTCACGTACCCATTGGCAGCCTTGGGCGCAGGGGTTGGGCTTGGCACGGCGATGGTGGTTTCCGACGAATGGGATATTGCGTCTGGAGAAGCATGGTTCATCGCGGGGGGGGCGGTGTGGCCCAACGTTGCGACACAATTCTTAGCGGAAGGCTACGGTTCGAAGGTAAAAGATAGGTATGTGAGGGGTCTTTTGGGCTCAGGGTTAGGGCTCACTTTGGCCGCAACGGCCGTATCCCAAGCCAATGTTGACGATGGTGATGCAGTAATTCTGCATTCGGCGTCGGGTTTTGGATTTGCGCTCGGAGGCATTGGTGAGCTCATGGTTGCCGGCCGCACAGGCCTTTCGTCGAAACGCGACGGCGGCCCCGCTGGGCCAGTCTCTAAGCGCGGAATTGGTTGGGGAACCGCAGGAGGTGCCGTGTTCGGCGGTGTTTTGGCAACCCAGGTGAGCTTTGCTCCCTCGCGGGTCTTGATGTTGGATGTTGGTATCGGATTGGGTGGTCTCGGCGGCGCGGCCGCTTTGAGCCCGCTCTTGCTCGTGGAGCGCGAAGAGAACGCTATGCGCAATCGGATTTGGCTTTCAGGGATTGCCGCCGGAATGGTGGCTGGCGGCATTATTGCTTACGTTGCCACTGAGGATACTAAGGAGAATGACCCTGGCCCTTTGCCGGAGCAGGCTCGCACTTCAACGACCCTCTTGCCCTACGCGGGCCCAGCGTGGGATCCGGCGTTCACGTCCGAGGAAGGTTCCCCCGAGGACACATCGCTGCACATGGGATGGGTGGCCGGTGTGCAGGGTACCTGGTGACATCCGCAGGCGCTGGTTCTCGTGCGCTCACCGTTTGGCAAGTTGATGAGAGCGAGGCAGGTAAACGCCTCGACAAATTCTTGGTCGACCACATTCCCGAGTTGGGTCGTCGCGGCGTAAAGCGTCTGCTTGCCGCAGGTCGTGTTCAGGTAAACGGCAGAGCTTCAGAAAAATCCAGGGTCTTAACGCTTGGTGCTCAGGTGAGCGTGCGTCTGGAACAGCCAGAAATGCAGCCTGATCCTCTCGCTCCGCTCAGCGTACTTTTGGAGCGGCCAGACTTTTTGGTGCTCAATAAGCCGGCAGGGCAAGCCTCGGTACCCCGCCATTCCGGCGAAACCGGCACACTAGCTCAGGCTCTCGCGGCTCGGTTTCCAGAATGTCGAGGGTTGGGCGGTAGTTGGGATGGCGGGCTCATCCATCGGCTCGACACTTATACTTCCGGAGTGCTGGTGGCCGCGCGAAACGCCGAAAGCTGGCAAGGCCTGCGAGGCATCCTGACTCAAGGTAAGCTGATCAAGCGTTATCTTGCAATGGTTCAGGGCTGCGTGCCAGGTCCGGGTAGTGTTGAGCGGGCACTCGGGCCGAGCTCTCGCTCGGGGCGGCGTGTGGAGGTCAAGAGCGAGGCGTCTCCCTTACCTACGCGCAAGACGGATTACACTGTGCTCGGAGTTCGCAATGGCCATTCACTCTTAGAGGTCGAGGTATCGCGCGCCTATCGGCACCAGATCCGAGCCCACTTGGCTAGTATTGGCTACCCCATTGTTGGGGATCGCGTGTACGGGAGCGGAGTGCATCCGGCGCTTGGCGAGCGCCACGCGCTCCATGCAAGCTACGCGGCTTTTGGAGGAGATACGCGCATTTTAGCCTTCGAGGCGCGAGCCGAATTGCCGCCGGAACTGGTGGCTTTCTGGGATGGCTTGAGCTCCGCCACCTCGGACTCACGGGTCAACTCTACCAGCTCTAAAATCAGCTGACGTGTAGCGCTCCGCATGGGCACGCGCGGCGCAACAACAGCGACGCGTTCCTCGGCGTTTCTGCCCCGCACCCAGACCATGCGAGATGGTAAGGCGCGGCAGGCGAGCGAGCCGTCCATAACACGCACTAAGACGTACGGCTGAAGCATTCCTCCTCGGCCAAGAATCGTTCCCAACTCAACTCCCAGCAACCCCGACTTGGCACGGCACGGCAGGACACGTAGACGGATTTCGTCGGGCACCGTGCTACCGGCGCCAAAACGCCCAAGCACCCGCACCTCAACGCCTCGGCGCTTTGCCAAAGCGTTTCTGTATTTCAGCATTTCGGTCACTGTCTGGCCGAACGCGGCGACCTGCGCATGTTCCCGACGCCCAGAGCTGCCAAGAGCTAGCAAGAAGCACAGCCAAACGAGCCCAAACGTCACCCGTTCGCTCATGCCGAACGGCAAGAAGGTGATGGCGGCAACCGTGCTCAGAAGGAGCATCGTGAAGCTTAGTCGAAGCTTGAAAGAGGTCGAAAGGCGACTGAATCCGAACCGGCTGGGGCCAACAGCGGCACCAGTGCTTGTTGCTCCAGGACTTCCGGCGCTTACGGCACCAGTGCTTGCTGCTCCAGTGCTCGCAGCTCCAGCACTTGCCAATCCGCCAACATTGACTGCTCCAGAACTTGTTGATCCGGCACCTGTTGACCCAAAACTCGCTACGCCGCAGTGCGTGGATCCAACACCCCCGGTCGCAACATGTGCGCTAGCGCGCGAGAGAGCCGACAATTCCTTCACCGTCAGGGGCTTCCATTCACCTGGGCCCCGGAGCGGCGGTGATGCTGCGGAGATGTCGTGCAAAAGTAGGGCTGACGCCGCGAGTGTTCCCACGAGGGCGAGCCAAGGGATCTGCGTGAAGAGGGCGCAGGCTGCGCTTACGCCGACCAGAACCCCGATGAGCGGTATTCGGAGCAGATTTGGACCCGGAATCAGCGGCGCGACCCTGGCACTGAGGGCGGCTGCAACCCCCTGACTGCGCTTGAAGCGAAAGAGGCTGAGCCCCATCCCAAGCAGCCCAATAGCTATCGAAAGAGGCGCCTTCCACCGCTCATTTCGCGAGGGGGGTGCGGGGTTTACGACGGTTTGTGCGGGCACGGGAGCGAATTCGTTGAAGGCGTCGAGCCCGGCCCAAAGCTTGTAATTGGGGGCCTCGCGCGCGGCGATGTGTAGCCGTACGACCTCGACTTCGTCGTAACGTTGACCTCGCACTAGATTACTGATGAAAACCCCAGCAAGCTCTGGATCCAGCCCTAGCGCCGTGCGTTCCAAATCTTGGGAAGGTAGGCTGGGCGGTACGACGGCGCGCGGGAAGCGAAAGATGGCTTTCGCTGAATCCACGCCGTCAGCGAGCCGAGGGCCGCTCCAGTTCAGTTCTGCGTGCCCCACCTGTGCACGTAACAGCCCCCTACCCAACAGGTCCGTGCGATATGCGAAGCGGAAGAGATACGAGCCGCGCGAGAGCCCACGCCCTTCTTCCAGCGAGAGCTTGAGGCTGCCATTGGGCAGGCGAGTCGCTGAGATCGGGATGCCAGCCGTGTCGTCAGAGTGCGTGTCGAGCACCCGAGAGTCAGCGAGGGGTTCAGCGTCGCTATCGACGCCTTCGAGGGTGTAACTCTCAAGTGGCCCGCCCCGCACGTTCACGAGCAGCTCCTGAGTCACCTGGGCCTTGCCCTGTCGATCGAGCTCCACGGTGACCACCTGGGATTCCACTGAGGATTCAACCCAGGCTTGGGCCGGACTGACCACCGCCAGCAAAGAGCCGCCAATCAACAGGATCCCAAGGCGTGGAACGATAGAGCACATATGCCTACATTCACATACGCCGCTCCAGGCGTTGGGGCAAAGAAACGAGGCTCCGAAACCTCGCGACGAACGGTGGGGACTTGGCCCCCGGGGAGATACTTAGCATGCTTAGTATCTCAACTCGCCGTTACACGGGAGGCCGAGCGCAGTCGTTCTCCTATGTTACGGAGCGCCGTTGTTGGAGCGCACCTCCACTAAAAGCTGGCAGCTGCGACGGCAGCTGCGCCGTCGGCGATGAGGTCACGCGGTACCACGAGCGAGACGCTCATGCGTACCCCCGCGCCGATCTTGGTTGGGCGCGAGAAGAAGAATGCGGGGGATTCGCCGTGGTTCTTGGTGGTGTTGAGTACAGAGCGGACCTTCTGCGCGACCTCGGGCTCAAGCGAACTCAAAAGAGCCGGCAATTGCAGAAAACCTGCGGAGAAGGCTCGTTCAGACTTCAAGCTCGAAAGATCTGCTCGGTCTGCGAGCGTTGGCCCTGCTTTGAGAAGGCGAACACGTTCGGCAATGATTGCCTCAGATGGCGCCGTGAGCAGCCAGGTAACGTCTCCTTCTGGCACTACCGCCACGTAGAAGGAAAAATCCTTGTGTTTCGACTTCTTGTCCAATTTGTCGAGCAAAGCTGCCGGGAGACGGACCTCCATGAGCTCGGCGCCCTTGCCGAGCTTCGGCGCCGGTTGCAGTTTGGCGCGTGGGAGCCACTTAGCTTCGATGCCGCCTTTTTTGGCGAGACTCTTGAGGGACGCGTGATTTACGAGTCGCGTGAGTAGGCCGAGCGCTTCTTTGCTAGAGGTGGGGGCGCCAGGATAGCCAATGACGGTCCACTTGAGCTGGCTGCGCAGCATTGAGTCTACCGGGCCGCGGCCGAGGTTCGGAAACGGGTTTTGAGCGAGTTCGCCAGAGGCACTCACCATCTGCTCGGGCGCAAAATCGAATCCGAGCTGGAGCAGGCTTCCGATGTCTTTCTGGAGGCTCTCAGGCAGCCCTTCGTGATCGGCGAAGCCTTCGGCAAGATTCGTGATCGTGGTTCGAATGGCGTCCTTCCCGCGTGTCGAGCCCTTGAAGCGAAAGCTTGCCGTCGTTGCATCTTTGGGCAGGCGCCAAAACAGCGGCGGTGCCGTGCCGCTCTGGCTCGTGAGGTCATCGACGATTTGCGCCATCCACGATGTTTTCTTTCGAAAGTTGACCCCAACCTCGAGATCCAGCTTGGATTGTCCGACGTCAGCGGATGAATCAATGGTGATAGCTTCCAAATCTTGCACCAATGCCAAGGCTTCGGCGGTGAGTGCGTGCACGGCGTCGCCGAGGGCTCGATCAAATACTGGGTGATCTTGGCCGAGTTGGCTCAAAGCAAGCGGCGCGAGAGCCGAAAGACGCTCCAGCTTCTCAGCGTAGCGCCTACGGAGGGGATCGGCGCGGAGCTCGACGTGCAAATCCGTAGTGGGCAGGGCAACTAACGGTAACCCTCGGGTGGCGTAGGGCATGAGCGCTCGCAAACTTTGCTCATCCATCCCGCAAACCAGACGCGCAGGAGTCTTGCCAAGAGCTGGGCCCATTGCACAAGGGCTCCCCAAAACACTCCCAAGTTGGTAGATATCAGGCTCGATGCGTTCGGCATCTTGCCCCTGATCACGAGCGAACTGTACGGCCCGCGCCAAGGATTTGAGCCCGACGCTCAGTGCCGCGAGCGGTTCGTCGACTGTCTTTCCACTGGGCGGCGCCAGCATTGCCAAGGCTTCAAGGGGTGCATCCAGTGCAACGACTTCCGTGAGCCCAGGCATGCGACTCGCTGCGAGTGTCTTCCAATCGAGGGGGAGGTGAGCCCAATCGGTTAACGTGTCTAACAGGGCAGCTGGGTTCTTAACTCGCAACACACCGACGATGTCTTCGGGAGCCGTTACCGGTGTGGGCACCGCGACTACTTCAGCGCCCGCGTTAGGTGCCGCAAGCACTTGCGTCGGCGGCTTGGGGGCGTGAGCAGCGGGGGCTCCACCACAGCCAGCAAGAAGGGTAGCGATTAAGAATGCAGGAATGCGTGACATAGGATCCCCCGAGTCTAGTCGGCTCGTACTTTGAGCACCAGGCTCCCACACCTCGGCTCAAGTTCCCCGCGTTCTGACCGTTCTTTCCTCCATGGATCGAAGAAGCTGGGTCGAACGCGTCCGTTCTTGCCTCATGGTTTTAGTGCTGCTCACCACTGTGAGCGTGGCGCACGCGGGCGCTCGTATAGAGCT
The DNA here is from genome assembly GCA_033763455.1 of Polyangiaceae bacterium. Taxonomy (GTDB): domain Bacteria; phylum Myxococcota_A; class Polyangia; order Polyangiales; family Polyangiaceae; genus JBBRRP01. The sequence continues at coordinate 69,466 of JANRKO010000011.1, read as the reverse complement.
GGTCGCGGGAGCTACAAAAAAACACTTTGCGCTGCTTGTGGCGGGTGACGAGGGGGCCGAGTATTCGCTGCCTGGGGGAATTCGGGTGCGGGCCGCGGCGGGTACTGTCTTCAAGGTATTTACCTCTGTTCAGAACCTGCGGTTGAATGCCAACGAGGTCACTCAGGGCTACAGTGTGTTTGTGCGTGATGGGCGCTTGGACATTTCCGTGCCCGAGAAGCAACTCATCCCTTCGGCGGTGATGATCTCCGCATCCAGACAAACGAACGCAATCGTTACTAAGGGTCACGCCACTGTGTTCTCCAGCAATGATGTGGTGGTGCTTGCTAACCGCAATGGACAGACACTTGCTCGGGTTGGAGCTGGGTGGAATCCTATTGAGCCCGGCTCAGAACGTATTCGCGATACACGTCGACCTACAGGCGATGTAGAGAAGACCATTCTGGCTCCAGCGGAGCTTAAAGGCCAACTGGTGCGCGCCGCGTTTCGGGGTGAAGTGTCGCTCGGCGATCTGCGCTGGTCGGAAGTGACCAAAGCCAAGGCCTATCAGGTCGTGATTGTCCGCGGTGACAACGGCAAAGAGGTGGTGAATGTGAAGACTCCTGCCACCAGCCTGGAAACGCCCCCGAGTGTCGGACCAGGAAAATACGAGGTGCGCATCAAGGCGCTGGATTCAGCCGGAATCGACTCTCATCAGCCTCTTGCTCGCACACTTCGCGTTCTTGGCGCGGAGCTTCCCGAAGGGTCAAGCTTCGGTGAAAATGACGACACCATCTACTTGGGTGCGCGCCAACAGGTGAAGCTGTCGAACGTAGCTGGCTTGAAGATGACCTACGGACGCGCCAACTATTTTATCGACGCGCCAAGCGCTGTCGGCCTTTATCGCAATGAGCAAACCAAGGTAACCTTCAAAGACGAGCGAACGGGTGAAACACTCCGGCTTGATTTGCGCCCCCGAGCGCTCCGTGCGGATATCAAACTCACTCCGCGCAATGCCGTTTGGCCGCGCGACAAGGTCACCATCTCTGTAACCATCACTGATCCACGCGGGCCAGCTGCTTCGGCTGCATCACAACCGCGCTTCGAGCTTCGCTTAGGCTTGAAGGCGCTCGAAGTACCCTGGAAGCACAAGGGCAATGTCTGGACCGCGAGTGTCGATCCGCAGGGAGGCGACGGTCCGTGGGTACTTCGCGTCAACGTTTTCGACGAACAAGGTGCCAGCTTGGGTCGGGACTTCGTTGAGATCGATATGGTCAAAGCGCCAACCAACACGGTCGCCCGCCGCTGAAGCGGGCGCCGTGAGCGCCCCGCCCATGGCTCCCGGATCGGGAGCCATTAGGGAGGGGCAAGCTGCCGCGAAGAGCGGCAGCGGGGGAGGGCACCAAAACTCGCAAAATGCCCACGCACTGCTCGCTTTAGCTTCCAATTTGTGGGCTGGGCGCTCGTTCACCGAGCGAGTGCGTGCCGGCCTGGTTAGTTCGTCTCTTCGAACTCAGCGTCGATGACGTCGGCCTTTTTCTTCTTGCTTTCCTTCTCGCCCGAAGGTGCAGCATCTTCGCCGCCCGGCGCGGCGCCCGCACCTGCTGCTTCGTACAGCTTGCTGGCCATGGTGTGCGCTTCCTTCTCTAACCGCTCAAGAACGCTTGAGACCTTTTCGTCGTTCTGCTTCTCGATGGCTTCGCGGCCTTCCTTGATGAGGCCTTCCACAGCCGAAAGATCAGTGCCGCCAAGCTTATCTTTGTTCTCGCTGATCTGCTTTTCGAGCGTGTAACACATGTTATCGAGGCGGTTGCGCTTCTCGATGGCCTCGCGGCGCGCCTTATCTTCCTCTTCGTGCGCAGCGGCGTCTTTGACCATCTTTTCGATGTCGGCTTCGCTGATGCCGCTCGAAGCGGTGATGGTGATGCGCTGATCTTTACCGGTAGCGGTGTCTTTAGCGTTGACGCTGAGAATGCCGTTCGCATCAATGTCAAAGGTAACCTCTACCTTGGGCACGCCGCGGGGAGCGGGAGGAAGACCCTCTAGGTGGAACTTGCCAAGCGTGCGATTGTAGCGTGATTCGGCGCGTTCCCCCTGAAGTACGTGGATTTCCACGGACGTCTGGTTATCAGCGGCAGTTGAATAGACTTCCTTCTTCTGGGTGGGGATCGTCGTGTTGCGCGGGATCATCACCGTCATCACGCCGCCGAGCGTTTCCACGCCCAAAGAAAGCGGGGTTACATCCAGCAGCACCACATCTTGCACGTCGCCAGCCAAGACACCGCCTTGGACGGCCGCGCCAATGGCCACGACCTCATCCGGGTTTACGCCCTTGTGCGGCTCCTTGCCGAAATACTTGGTGACGGTCTGCTGAACGAGCGGGATGCGCGTGGAACCACCTACCAACACCACTTCGTCGATATCTCCCGGTTGCTTTTTGGCATCCGCGAGAGCCTTCTTCACAGGCTCCATGGTGCGCTCGATGAGCGGCTGAATCATCTGCTCAAGCTTCGCGCGGGTGAGCACTTTCTGAAGGTGCTTGGGGCCGCTCGCGTCAGCCGTGAGGAAGGGAAGATTGACGGTTGTTTCCTGCTTGGAGGAAAGCTCGATCTTGGCCTGCTCCGCCGCATCTTTGAGGCGCTGGATCACCATCTTATCGGCTGAAACGTCGATACCGGTGTCTCGCTTGAACTCAGCCGCGAGCCACTTCATGACCTCGTCGTCCACATCGTCACCGCCGAGGTGCGTGTCGCCGTTGGTGGCGATAACCTGCACCACGTTGTCGCCCACTTCGAGCACCGAGATATCGAAAGTGCCGCCGCCGAAATCATACACAACGATGACTTCGTTGTTCTTCTTATCGAGGCCGTACGCGAGCGCCGCGGCGGTAGGCTCATTGATGATGCGCTTTACCTCAAGCCCGGCGATCTTACCGGCATCTTTGGTGGCCTGGCGCTGAGCATCGTTGAAGTACGCAGGGACCGTAATGACGGCTTCGGTGACCGATTCACCGAGGTAATCCTCCGCCGCCTTCCGCAGCTTCTGCAGCACTTTCGCGCTCACCTCGGGAGGCGCCATGCTCTTGCCGCGCACCTCAATGGCGCAATCCCCATTCTTGCCTTCGAGGAGCTTGTACGGGACGCGAGCCGAATCGCCCTTCGCCTCCGAGTACCGCCGACCGATGAAGCGCTTCGCCGAGTAGACCGTGTTCTCAGGATTAGTGACGGCTTGGCGCTTGGCGATGGTACCCACCAAGACCTCGCCCTTGTCGTCCCAGGCTACGACCGACGGGGTGATCCGCGAGCCCTCCTCATTCACGATGACTTTGGCTTCTTTGCCGTCCATCACCGCGACGACGCTGTTCGTGGTTCCCAAGTCGATTCCGATGATTTTGCCCATGATAGAAGTTCTCCGCTAACGCGAGCCGCCGTTTTGGTGGGTTCCCGCGAGTCAGGGCGCAACATAATCACGATGCTTTGTGGGTCAATGATCTCCGTGGTTGACACCCAAAAGCCCCTAGATAGGCTCCGGCTCCCCAAACATCCCGGGGGCCGTAGCTCAGTTGGGAGAGCGCCGCGTTCGCAATGCGGAGGTCAGGGGTTCGATCCCCCTCGGCTCCACAAGTTTGGAAAGTATGACTGAGTCGGAGCTCTTGATTGAACGGCAGCTGCCTGCCTCGCGACAGCTTTTGTGGCGAGCCTGTACAGAGCCGAAACATATGGCTGCTTGGCAAGCGGACGTGGTGCGCGGCAAGCTGGAGCCCGGGGAGACGATCGGCCTGCGCTGGCCAGCGCTGCGCGTGGAGGTGGAGCTCAAGGTGGCCCGCATGATCGAAGGTGAGAGCCTCCTACTACAGAACGGAGAGCTGACTACCGAATTTTTATTTGCTGATGATCGCCTACAAGTCTTGGTGCGGGGCATCGAAGACGACGATGCTCGCGAAGGCACGTTCTCTTCGTGGGAGCTCTCCCTCGCGATGCTGGAGCACTACCTCACGCACCACCTGGATGAGAACCGACACGCCACTTGGTTCTTGCGTCGTTCTAAAACCTCCTCGCGCATTGCCCACACCTTCTTCACCGACAGCGACGCGCTGGGTGTGTGGCTCACGCGCGGTACCAAAGGTATCGGCGCCGTGGGCTCGAGCTACATGTTGGATCTTGGCGGAGAGAACCTAATCGAAGGCCGAGTACTCGCTAACGTGCCCGAGCGCGACATCTTGCTTTCCGTTGGCGATACGGAGCAAGCAACGCTTGCTTTGCGTACTTTTCCCAGCCCGTACAGTGACGACGAACGTGTAATAGCCATGACGTGGTCACGTTGGGGAGGCGGAGCTCGCTCGAAGCGCGATGAACCTGTGCACGCGCTCTTAGAGGCAGCTATTGATAGATTGGGTGGGTTATTGGCGCGGGCGGGGAACGCTTAATGGGGTGGGGGGTACGGCGTGGGCGTCGTGCAGCGTGGGGCGGAGCCGGAGTGCCCTTTTGCGGCCGTGCGAAGTACTTTGCATGCTAAGTACTTCTTGGCGCGTGGGATGGGCCCCGTGCACCGGCGAGCAGGGCTACCCAAGCTAACGCCTCCGACCCCGCCGCTTTTGGCGCCTGGGGCCTCGCTCCATCATTTCTTGGACGACAAACTCGATAACCTCGTGGAAGGTGTCTTCCTCTGGAGGCAGCAAATCAGGATCGATGGCTGGCCCCCGTAGGAACGTGCTCAGTGGGATGCGGCCTTCGCGAAAATCTACGGTAAAGGCTTGGATGTGCTCGAGCACTTTGGCCATGCGTTGGAGCTCATCCAGCATCATATCCGCCTCGGTGACGGGTGCTCGCCCACGGCGCTGGCTGACCTGGACCATGGTGGGAGTGCTTTGCTTGATGGCCTTAATCTCGGCAGTGAGTGCACGGGTTTGCTGGCGAAGCTCACGATTGGCCGCAGCGAGTGTGGCTTCGACTTCTTTGGCTACCTCATTGCCCACGCTGCTGGGAGCATCCGCTAGCCACTTTTGCTCAAGCTCCAGTAAGCGAGCGATGTCGCTCGATTCGTAGGCCCGCGTTACCTCTTTCATGAGGTGAGTGCGCTCATCCTTCTCGGCCTCGGCCTGAACTTTGTCGGGGTGGAGGGCTACAGCGAGACGGCGAAATAGCCCTCGTAACAAGCCGTCCGTGGAGGCTTGTGGTTTGGTGGCGGAGGCTACATCTCGCGCCGTGGAGCGGTGACTGTAATCCTCATCTTCTGAAGCATGACCTCGCGGCTGGCGTTCCTTGCCGCCGCGGTTGGAGGAAGGTGCGTCGTCCTCCCAAACCGCGTCTTCTTCGTCGGCGCCTTCCAGCTCATCTTCCGGAGGCATCATCTGCAAGTAGAGGCGCCTCACCTGGGCTGCGTTCTTGCGAGAAAGCGGCGTTTTCGGGCCGCAGAAGAACTCGAAAATGGCCCGAATTTCGGCTTTGGAGCGAGCGATGTTGGCGTGCAGGGGTGCGAGCTTGGCTTCTAGCTCCACCTCGGCCGCGCGCGCAGCTGCGAGCGTTGCTTCTAGCGATTGCTTCTTCTTGGCGATTTCCCGGAGCAGGCGCTCGTGTTCGCGCCGGAGCTCGTGCAAACGAGTTGGCGGGGCGCCGTGGCTCTTGGCGCCCTTCGGACGAACACTCAGTGCGTGCGATGCTGGAGGGTGCTCAGCCTGAGAGGAGCGGCGTGGTTGAGTTCGTGCACGCATTCGCGGGTGAGACTAGCCCAACTTGGGCGCCTGACACAGACGGGAAAACTCTGCCAAGGCATCGCCCAACGGTAAGGAATGTTGAGTGCCGCCGCGGCGAACGGCGATGTGCCCCTCGCGCACCTCCTTGGGCCCGAGGATTGCCAAGAGGGGGACGGCACGCTCGTGGGCAGAGGCAACCCTGTCCGACAAGCTTTGTTTGCGTTCGTCGACCGTACAACGAAGGCCTACTTCACGCAGCGATTGGGCAAACGCATGGGCAGGCTCTACTTGGGCCGAAGCGATGGGAAGCACGAGGATCTGAAGGGGCGCTAGCCAAGGAGGAAGAGCTGCGCCGTGCTGCTCTAGGAGCACTCCGAGGAAACGCTCCAAGCTTCCGTAGAGTGCGCGATGCAACATGACCAGCGGGGCACGAGCGCCGTTTTGCGCAGTGTAGGCTAGGCCGAAACGCTCTGGCATGAAGAAATCAAATTGTACAGTGCCGCATTGCCAACTGCGCCCCTGGTTGTCTTTGAGCGAGAACTCAATTTTGGGCCCGTAAAATGCTCCTGCTCCTTCGGCGACCTCGAACGGAAGAGCCATAGATTGCAGCACCTCTGTGAGGATGGCCTCGGCGCGATCCCATAGGGCATCGTCGCCAACTCTAGCTGCAGGCCGTGTGGATAGGGCAATGTGGATCTCGCTGAAACCGAAATCTGCGTAGAAGGGCGCCACGTTGCGGCAAAACGCAGTGATTTCTGCAGGCGCTTGGGCGAGAGTACAGAAGATGTGCCCATCATCTTGTGTGAATTGGCGGAGCCGTAACAGGCCATGTAAACATCCGCCTGGTTCGTCGCGGTGCACGTTGCCAAACTCGGCAAGCCTTATGGGCAAATCGCGATACGAAACGGAGCGGTGTTGAATCAACTGAACATGTCCTGGGCAATTCACTGGCTTGAGCGCGGCCATCACGGCCTCATCAGAGACCTTGAACATGCCTCCAGCAAAGTGCTCCCAGTGCCCGCTCGCTTCCCAGATAGGCTGACGCAACAGCAGCGGTGTTCGTACCTCTTCGTACCCCTGGAGTTCGAACACTTGGCGTGCTCGAGCTTCGAGGATTCGATGCAATACTAAGCCATTTTTGTGCCAGAAAACCATACCCGGGGCTTCTTCCTGAAAGTGAAAAAGGTCGAGACGGTTGCCAAGCTGGCGATGATCTTCATGGGACATGGGTGAAAGGCTCCTGTGGTTCGGTGTAAAGAAGCCGAAGCGCACGGAGCCAACACCAACGGTCCCGCACGCAAGGGCGGGATGTGGGGGTTGAGTTGATGCGGCTTAGCGCGAAAACACAACGACCATACCGCCCCGAAGGGTGGTGGTAGTCGTAGTGTTAGTGCGAACGCTAAACATTGCCGACATAGATTTGCAGAGCCTGCACGTTTGCGCAAGAACTATTTTAGACCTACAGCTGACTCAGTGTGACCCAGCTCCCACCGTTCGCATCGCGTTGCACTTGAACTCGGATCTCCTGATCGGGGCGTGTGCCACTCAAAATTTCGGTACCAGAGGCCAACGCCCAGTGATCTTTGGTGAGAGCATTTCGGTAGAAGGTGCGCAGGGTTTCGGGAGGCTGCCGGGAGTGATAAGCTGTAACGGCAGGCCCAGCCGCGGTGGTTGTAGCGGAAAAAACGCGGCGGCTTTCCGGGGGACGCGCAGCCCATTCAGCGTCTTTCCCTGGGGAATCTCCGCTTTCCGGAAACATACGCTTGAGGTTCAGGACCGCATCGGACCACACCGTGAGCAAAACGGATCCTCCGTCTTTGGTGCGGCGAACCCGAACGTAGCGAGGGCGCCCTAAGGTTGAGAGCGCTCCGGTGCGAGCAAAATCTTGCAGTGCCTTGAGCCATTCTTGCAGATGTGTGGGGTGTTGGCCTTGAAGGCAAATTAAGACACCTTCGTCTTCACCTTCAACCTGCCACACTCCACGCAATACCTGCGAAGCGCTTCCCGTGGGGTCAGCTGAGGCCACCGCCTTCCAGCCCTTTTGGTCAAGCTCAACGAGCCCGCTCTTTTTGCACTCTTTGGCTACTGCCGCGAGCACGCGCCTCCAAGGCTGAGGTAGGCTCATGCTCTGGGTGTGAAATATTGCGCCGTTTACCTGTAGAGACTGAACACCGTGGGCTTCACTGCCCGGAAGGTTCAGGAAGGGAGCGCCCATAGAAAGCAAGGCTTCGGTGATGTCAGCCCGCGCTCGGCTCAAACAAAACAACGCTAAAAGCACATTGCACACGATGAGAAGCGCTCCCACGCGAAGGAGTGCAAATAGGTGTGAGCGAAGCCGAGATGAGAACAAGAGGAACAGGAAGGTCACGCGAGCAAGCTTTCCGAAGAGGTGAATGGCTGGTGGTACGGATTCAGGCGTTGTGCGGATTCATCGTTGGAAGGCCTCTGAATGCGCAGCGGCGGCCTGGCTAAAAGGGCCAGATTGCGTCCCAGAGGGAAGAGGCTACATCCCAGAGGGTTTGCGGCTTGAGGTTGCACGGCAGCCGGTAACTGCCGACAACGGTAGCTTCCTTGCCTCCGAGGAATGCCGGGCGGGGAACGGTGCGCGAAGCGTGTGTGGTGACGCTTTCTCCAAACAGGGTTTTGAGCGGAGCATTCAGGATCTTGCCGATTACGCCACCAATGGGAAGTGACGTGGTATTGGAGGTGGATTGAGTACTGGGCGTAAGCGCTTTGCCGACGGCATCGTGAACTCCCTTAGCTTCAGGGTGCTGTTGATTTTGCTCAGCGGAAGAACCTTCGCATGACTGCATCGAGGCTATCCACGCCTGGCTGCGAGCTTCGGTGAGCGCGACAAGCTTGGCGTCGTTCACGCGCGCCACGTAAAGAATGCCAAAAAACAAAAGAAGGAAGATTGGCAGGAGGATTACGGCTTCGACACTTGCCACGCCTCTTTCAGAGCGGAGATCCTTCATGGCGGCCTCAGTGCTTCACTACCGAAGAAAGCACGTCGAGGGTGCTTGTCATTTGCTGGCAGCGCCCGGGCTGGCTGCCGGTGGCGCGTCCACAAGATTCTTCGGAGCTTTTCGCTGCATTCTTGCCTCCGAATTGTTCGGCCTCGGCACTTGATGGGTTCTTCTCGGGCTTTTGTTGGGTGTCAGGCAGGCGAAAACGTTTCAGGCGCGCGCGCCAATTCATGTTCCACATCCATTCTTCGCGCTTTACCGACCCCTCAAAGTAGTATTCAGCTTGCGCCACGGACATTCGCCCGAGCAGATCAGCTGCGCCAGCAAAGATGCCCGCACCCTGGCATTCTTCTTTTGAGGCATTCTTGCCCCCGCTGCAATCCACCCAAGTGGCGATGCGTACGCCGGATTCAGCGCGCAAATCTCCCGTGCCACCCAAAGCTACGGTGCGGATCTGAAAGGCTTCTTGGCCGAGCTCCACGCCGTCTTCCACTTTCCAGGGATTTTCTTTGCCGGATGTTCTGGCGCGTTCAGGGGCTTTCATCTTGTACGTGGCGTTCACGTTGCGCAGGCAATTGAACACATCCGTGACAGCCTGATAGCGGCGAGTGAAGATCTGAGTTTTGGGGAAAAATAGCGATGGCTCTTTGAGTTCGCTGGTACACACGGGGAGCACTTTGGTGGGATCTTCGGGCGTGTGGCGAGCTGCGTTCCAGGTCGCGTCAGGACCCAAAGCCCTGCACGGTGAGGCTTCCCCTGAGGTGACGCGCTGATCGCTCGTAACCAAACTATCGGAAAGCCATGCTCCATCAGGCTCGGACCACTTGAGCTTCTCCGTTACCCACACCTGTTGCCATCTCCAAGATTCAATCCCGCTGGATTGCTCAGGGTTGCACTGCTCGCGCGCAAGGGAAGCGTAGCGATCGAAGAGCTCTCCAGGCTTACACTGGTTTCTGCATTCGCCGCGGCTGTCGGGTTCAGCCTGTTCGCTTTCTGCTTTGGCTTTGGCACAGGCTGGGCCATCGCTCGTGCCCGATTCCGCTTCCTTGACACACGCGTTCCCGAGCTCAGTGAGAGGAAACGCGCGCCTCACGGGTAACTCCACGGAAGGCGGCTCGGAGCCAGGATCACCGCAGAAATAGCCCGAAAGAGAGCCCGCGAGCTTCCTCATCGCGCTATCGATGGTGCGTCGCACTACCGTAAAAACCCCTTCACTGAAAGGTGCGAGAGCGAGCTGGGTGAGATTGCTCCCAGCGCGTGCACACAGCACGGAAAACTGATCACGCTCTACCGGGAGCGTCATCCGCATCGGCAACATGAACCCAAAATCTGCAGGGTCCCGGCCATTGACTACGTCAGCTATCGTCAGCAGCTCTGCAACCGCTGGGGTCGACACGCGTACCGCATTGCTCACTTGGCTCATGCCCTGCAACATCGGGAAGATAATTGCCTTCGCTTGCGCATGTAAGGCGTTCACGTTTGCGCGTACGGGCTCGAGCGCCGTGATGGCGGGCGCGGCCCCAGGTGCCAAAACCCCGGTGGCCGCAAGGGCCGTGAGCACACCCATCAGAATGATAACTACCGTCTCGATCAACTTTAGGGTCAAGAGGATCGTCACGAGGGCGGCCATCAACAGATTCACGAGGGCGATAAAGTTCATGCCACGCGCGTGGGCAATCGCCGCCCCGAGCGCTGCTGCATCGGCAGCGTCTTGCATGCCTTCCCGAAAGAAAACGGCTTCAGCGGTGCCAATCAGGTAGTAGAGAACGCCGACCAGGAACGTCGCCATGAAGACGCCGATCACCATCATTGCGCCGCGTTCGTCTCGGAAACCCATATGCCCCCCCACTCGGCCACGGGTATTCAGAGTTGTGGAGTTTCTGCTCAGGGCTGTGCGCCATCCTTGACCCTCTCCACCGGCTTGGGTGGGCTGCTTCCCAAGTGCTGAGGTGGGATAGGCTTTCAGGGCAAGGTGGCGGCTCACCCCGAAGAACGGACCTTGCAATATCAAACCTAAACTTTGATAATGCATACTATGAAACGTCTGGTGGAGGCCTTAATAGCTGAATATTTAACGATTTTTCCAGCGGTCGCGCTGCTTGGGCCCAGGCAGTGCGGGAAAACGACGCTACTCGGCTCCCTGCCGGCGACGTGGACCCGCTTCGACCTCGAAAAAGATGCCGACTACCGAGCTATCGCGCGCGACCCAGCTCTCTTTCTTCGGCTCCACCCTCAGAAAGCAGCGTTCGATGAAGCCCAGCTCCTGCCGCCTCTATTTTCGGCCTTGCGCGTGGAAATCGACCGCGAGCGCGCCCAGAAGGGTCGCTTTGTCGTCACGGGCTCAAGCTCCCCGGCACTCGTACGTGCGATCTCAGAGAGCCTTGCCGGTCGGGTCGGGATCATCGAAATGGCTCCTTTCACAGCGTCGGAGGCCCTCGCGATCCCGACTTCACCGTTTGCCAATAGCTTGCGCGCGCGCGAAGTAACCCCTGAAATGCTGAGCCAGTCGTTCCCTCCAAGATTTGGCGTCGGTGATCTGCATCGCTACTGGCTTCAGGGTGGCTACCCGGAGCCGTGGCTCGCAAAATCCGAGCGTTTTCGCAAGGTGTGGGCCGAGCAATATGTAAAAACGTATGTCGAGCGTGATGTGGCCAGGCTGTTTCCGGGCCTCAATCGGGAGCGCTTTCGAGCCTTTGTTCGCATGCTCGCAGGTCTTTCAGGGAGCATCATCAACTACGCGGACGTGGCGCGAGCGCTCAATGTGTCTCAACCGACAGCAAAGGATTATTTTGAGATCGCGCACGGCTCGTTCTTGTGGCGAACGTTGCCGGCCTTTGACAAACGGACGCTCAAACGTCTCGTTCGCCACCCGCGGGGCTACCTCCGCGATAGCGGCTTGCTCCACCACCTGCTCCGAATCCCAGATCAACAATCGTTGCTCAGTCATCCCGCGGGAGGCTCGTCTTGGGAGGGAATGGTCATCGAGAATATCTTGCGCGGCCTTGAAGGGAGCGGCGTGGCTTACGAGGCCTCCTACTATCGAACCGGAGGGGGAGCTGAAATTGATCTCGTGCTCGAAGGAGATTTCGGTCTCATTCCGATCGAAATCAAGCGCACTCAGAGCATCGCCAGCCGCGACCTTCGCGCGCTCACGGACTTCATCAGAGAATGGAAGTGCGCCTGTGGCATAGTGATCAACAACGACGAAGTTTGCCGTCGCCTCAGCGACGACATCGTCTCCATCCCGTTCGCCAGCCTCTGATCCCCATTTTCGCCCTTGGCTGCCTTCAAGTGGCTGCTTGCGGCGTGACGAACATCCTTGCGCTCAGGCGCAAATACACGCCTATTTGCCCAAGATAGACCACCAAGCGTTCGCCATTCTTTCGCCCATCAGGCGTTCAGAGGCAGAATCGAAATGTGGATCCGTGGGGCCTAACATGGTCAGGCCTTCTGCGGATGCAACTCTGAACAATGGGTCCATGGTAGCCATCATGCCGAGCGCTTTGTTGATTTCCTTGTTGGAGTTGGTCGAACCAATTTCGCCGGCAACTACCGGCAACGTTGGGTCACCCACTTTGGCTCGCACCGCAGCGATGAGCTCAACGAACTTGCCGATGTACTCGGGGGCAGTTGCGTCATCGTTCGATTCCCCTTGATGCCAGATGAAACCGCGTACGATGCCCATTTGCATTCCGGCCTCTAGGTAGGGAAGCATGTTCAAATACTGTTCACCGTTCGCAGGATTCCAGTCCTCAATGCTAGTGCCTCCAATAGCCGCATTGATGAGGTAGATCTTCACGTCCGGGTCCGCCACCTTCTCCAAAAGTTTCATCCCGAAGCTACGGCAGGGCGACAAGAACGTAGGCCACACCCCTGCCGGCTCGCTCGCTCCCGCCCAGCTCTTGTCGTCCAGCATTTTGAACACGCGAGGTGGCGCTACCATGTCTCCCGCTTCCAGCGGCGAATAGCCCTGCATATTGGATTGCCCGAGCATGATGTAAACCCAATTTTTGGAGGCCGGCTCAGCAATCGCAGGTACACCTCCGGTGCCTAGGCTTCCGCTGCCGCCAAGTGTGTTCATACCACCCAGGGAAGCGGTGGGTGAGCCGCCTAGCGAATTGGCGCCGCCAGTGGGAAGGGTCTGGGAGCCTCCGACACCCAAGCGGCCTCCGGCGTTAGGCGTACTCGACGCACCTCCGACGGACCGTGAGCCGCCGGTTGCACTAGCAGTTTCGCCCCCAGTCATCGCCGTGCCACCCATGGCTTGTGCTCCTCCAGTGGCAGCGGTGGTCGCGGGGGACGAGCCTCGGTCGCCGTTACCGTTACCGCACGCAGATGCCGTCCAAAGGGCGAGGAAGATCAATGTCTTTGAAAGTTGCCCCAATTTCGGACTTCGCATCGTGTTTGCCAACCTTACCTAGACGCACTATCGAACGCCGGCCGCTTCACGGCAGGGCGTTGCCCAAAGTGGGCTTAATCGTGGTAAACGGTAGCACGCGAGCAGCGGAGAATTTGGCCAGAGTGGCGGCAAATTCACGGACTATTTGGCCAGAATCAGCGCAGCAAAACGAAATCTCCGAACAACCCAGCAAGCTTCACGGGCGACAAGCCTGGACATAGTCTTCAGGGCGCAATCGATCGGATTGGAGACGTTGAATTGGCGTCAGCTTTTCAGGGTGTAAACCCTCGAAGGAAAGCACGTCCCAGTACAGGCCCGAACCGCGTGAAGGGACTGGAAAGCGCCCCAAGAGCTTGCCTCCCTGGCCAAAGACGGAAACCTGTGCGTCCGACTCGGTAAGGCTGGGCTCACTGGATGTGAAGTCCTGGGAGTAGTTGTGAACAAACAGTGTGTAGCGGCCAGGGATCAGAGCGGTGATGCTCAAGCTTTCGGGGCCATCCGCGTAACGGTGATCCACATCGAGCGTAGCGTAGGGAAAGCTCGTGGAGCTGCCGCGGCAGAGATCGTCAAAGTACACTTCTTCGCCGTTTGGAAGCTGCAAGTGAAGATCCAAATCAGAGGGGCGTTGCCAATCAAGCACGAAGCTCAGGGTGGCTTGGGTAGCTTTCGCGACGAAAAAGTCGCTGCTCGCCTGTGTACGTCCGCCGCACACGATCACTTCCTTTTCGAGTGGGGAATAGCTTGGCGCCTCGATGCGAGCCGTGTAGTGACCGGCCGGCACCTGTGAGAGCTCGTACATTCCGGAGGCGCCCGAAGTGGCCTCAGCGAGGGGCGTGCCTTCCGCTCGGCCTAGGCTTGAAAATAGCTGAATTTGCGCTCCTTCAACCGCCGCGCTCGTGAGAGTATCGAACACGCTACCGGTGAGCGAGCCGAGGCCCGCACAAGCTTCGGGGAGGGCCTTGAGGCGACTAACGGGGTGTTGGCTCCCGTCCAAAGTGAGCGCTAGGTGTTCGGTTAGAAAACCTGGTGCCGAAAGCGTGAGGGAGACGCTGCCGCAAGGAATTCCGGTGGCCGCGTAGTTGCCAAGCACGTCCGTCTTGGTATCTGCGGTGAAGCCCACGCCTTCGAGGTGCACGCTGGCACCTTCGACTGGTCTTTCTGGAGTGGTGTCGAAGGCCACGACACTGCCGTGGAGAGAACATCCCGAGGTGCCTAGAGGTACGCAGCTCAGCGCTTCTTTGTTGGTTTGCCCAAAGCGTTGTGAGAGCAACTCAACTGTGCCGGAAATGGCGCCGCACTGGGAATTTTGACGATCCGAACGGGACACACACATGCCGGCTTGCGGTTGATTGGGGCGTTGAACACAGAAGGTTTGTGCTTTATCGGGAACGAGATCTGGGCACAGACGCTCACAGGGTAGCGAACAGAACGCCGCGGTGCCCTGTTTGAAACAGAAGCCTTTTGTGCCTGCATCCGCGTTAAAACTCATGTCGCAATCGGCATCGGATTGGCAGGCGTCGCCCACCCATGCTTGCTTCGGAACCTCACAATTTACATTGAGATTGGCGTTGTACCCGGACGTCTGAGAGCCTTCGATGGCAATATAGAAAACATCGCCTTCGCTATAGTCGAGCGTGAGGTTGCTGGAGGCAGCGCCCAGGCAACTCTCCGCATCACAGCGCTGTTTGCGCGCCCGCAGCTCTAGCCCACTTTGGACGCCTTCGAGTGCGAGGTGTGCTTGGCCTCGCCCATGGGGGCGAAACTCGTAGATGACTTCGCTCTTGGCTACCGAATCATTGCAAGCGTGGCTGCTAGTATTGCTCGTGGAGTCGAGCGAGGTTACCGGTACTACGTTCCCGCACTGGATGGCTCCAGAGGGCTCACAGCTGGACCCTTCACGGACGCAGCTTGGATAGCCGTAGAAGCCGGCTGCGCACGTTTCGCAGCTCGCGCCAGCATATCCCGGGTCACAGCTGCAGCCGTCGAACGCATCGGCGCGGCCATGTATTCCACAAGTGATGGGGCCGGACTCGATCAAATTCTTTCGGCGAATCGAGACGTATTCCGGGCCTAGATCCCGCAAGTTGTAGACGACGCCTTGCGCGCAACCACGGGCTTCGTAGACCCAAAGCCTGCGACCATCGTCCCCGAGCTTGTCGAAGAGGACAATGTGCCCGGCGCTGTTCATTGCGTTCCGGTAGACGAGCGCATCTCCTTTCTTGAGCTCTGTGCGCTCAATGCGAGTCCAATGCAATTCCTTGAACCGAAAGAGTTCAGTCGAGAAGTGATCTTTATCTTGGGTGACAGGTAAAGGACCGGGAACTTGCCAAGCCTTGCCCACCAATCCAGAGCAATCGGTGCCGATCGTTCCGCTAAAGGAGCACGAGGTGGTGCAGTTGCCACTGCAGGTGCCTTTGCGTGAACCGTCTGTCGTCCAGGTGTTGTGGCCAAAGTAATAGCCATGGCCCACAGCTGGCTTCACCAGCGCAATAATGGCATCCCGAGTCATCGGTGCGGGCTCGGCGTGAGCAGAGCGTCCAAGAATTAGCAAGAATGTCGAAAGAACGGCGAAGAAGGTAGCTCGCGTCACGTTCAATACCTTTCCACCGAGGCACCGTCTGCCGTGATCTGCAGCTGATAGATCGCCCCAGTTTGAGCAATCTCAACATCGCGGAAGATCTCGCGGGCTCCGTCACGCGGCTTCAGCTCGAAGCGACGCTCTTCTTTCAGATCCGTACCTAGTACCACCATCCAGCAGGACTCCGACGAAGATTTTCCGTCGTCCACGAGGTGGCGGGTGGCAACGTAGATCTTGCCTTGGGCGTCCACACGAAGTGTTGTGATGCTGGTGACGGCGCTCTGGTATTGTAAGGTTGTTTGCTTCTGGCCCGTGGCTTCATTGCGTGGAGCGGAAGTGATCGAAAGCGTTTTGCCGGTGCCTTGTGCCTTGTAAAGGCGGCTGCCTTGTGGGTAGCCGGGCAGAATTTCGCGCTGCACAGGCGCCGTGCCGGTGCTGTCGAGGAGCCATATGGAGCGGCTCCCAAGCTCCCCCCAAATCCCCTCCTCATTGCTGAAAAGAGCCGTGAGCTCGGCTGGGAATTCGATGCCATCGCCCACGAGCGCCGTGCGATTCTGAATCGAGCCTTCACGATCGAGCTCAATCAATTCTCCTTGAACCAAGCGATCTGCCACTACGATGTTGCCATTCGGAAGCAATGCGAGATCTTGAGCATTGCCAGAAGGTAGAGCGATCGTGTGCTTTAGCGAACTACCGGCGAAAACCTGAACTCGCTGGTTGACTTGATCGAGCAGTAAGACTTCGCCCGTCTCCGGGTCCACCGCCAAGCTCATTGGTGCCTCGGGATTTGCCTCTTCGGGATCTGAGACGCCAAGTTGTCCGGGCTCTTGCCCCCAGCTCGCTCGGAGCACGACGCCCGGAGCTTCGTTTACCGGTGCTCCCGGAGAGCAATCGGCACAGGGCTTTGAGTTGCGAGAGCAGGCGGCGAGGAATGCGGCGCCTAAGAAGAAGAATTGACGACGTTGCATGAAAAAGGCTTTCGGATTTTCAGGTTCCAGCCCCTTTCGGCACGCCCATGCTTGAGTTGCGTACTTCGTAGCAGGTGCTTTTTTCGGCAACTGGCCCCGATGCAGGTCGATACGGGGGGCAGCTATGATATCCAGCAAAACGTTAGTGTTCGTTTCCCTCGCCTCGGGCGCCCTGGCGGCGGGGCTCGGCCATGTTTACCTCACGCGGCTCGAGCAGGATGTAGCCGGCGGCCCGAAGGTGCGCGTGCTCTCCACAGCTCGTGATTTGGCAATAGGGGCTGCCATCACTCGCGATAACTTGGCCGTCCAAGAGGTTCCTGCGAGCTATGTGAACCGCCGTCAAGTGCGTGCACAAGACGCGGAAAAGCTTGTGGGCGTCCGTACCACAGCCATGCTGAAGGCGGGTGATACCTTGGAGTGGAGTGATGTGGCTGGTGGGGAAGTCGCGGCTCGCTCACTGGCGGGCCTAGTGCAGAAGGGAATGCGTGCTCTCAATATCTCCTCGGATCAGTTGTTTGATGGGCTTCTACGGCCAGGAGATCGCGTCGATCTGCTTTTTACCTCCCACGCGGGATCGGAAACGGTTACGCTCCTGCAGAATCTTCTGGTGTTAGCTGTGAATGGGAGCACAGAGGCTTCCGCAGAAGGTACTTCATCGCACGGTTCAGCAAATTCGGTGGTTCTGAGTTTGTCAGTGGAGCAAGCACAGACCATTACTCAAGCAGAACAGGGTGGGACGCTGCGCCTCTCGCTCAGAAATGCGGATGACATCACGCTGCTTGAAAAGCTTCCGGGCACAACCCGGGAGGACATTCACCGCACTGAAACTCCAGCGGACGTGAGCATTACCGCCAGGAAACAGCCGCAAGTGCCCGTGATCGAGCGCGTTCAGTAATCCGGAAATTTACCCCTGTTTGAGGAAAAGATTATGAGAAAATGGTATCGAGCCTTTGCACTATCGGCCTCCGTCTGCGGGCTACTTTCTACGGTGTGTTTCCCTGCCAGGGCCGAAGTTGGTTCCGGCTTGGAGGCCTCTGCCCCAGCTCAAAGTATTCGCCTCAAAATAGGTGAACAGCAGGTGCTGTCTGCCGCTGGTGTGCAGAGCTTTTCGGAAGGCGTAAAGGGTATCGTAGATGTTCGCTTAACGCCGGATGCGAAAGACTTTGTGGTGGTAGCCATGAACCCCGGCGTAACCTCTTTGCTGCTCATTATGCAAAATGGTTCGAAGCGCCAGTTCGGCATCGAAGTAGAAAGTGGTCTGCCCGAAAAAGCAGAAGAGACGCCCACTGGCATCCGAGCGCGGGACAACATTCGGTTAGACTTCTACTTTGTCCAGCTGGACAAAAGTTACAACCACCAGGTGGGGATGGATTGGCCGGGCTCATTGGGCGGCGGCACGCTGAATCTTCAGTATGATCTTGTGGCCAATCGTTTCGAGACGGCCGCAGCTGTGGTGACCCAAGCGTTGCCTAAGCTCGATATTGCCCAGGCCAAGGGCTACGCCAAGCTCATGCGCCACGCTGCTGTTATCACGGCGAACGGCGAAAAGGCCTCTTTTTCAGGGGGTGGCGAGGTAAATATCCCGGTGCAAGGCAGCCTTTCTTCGGGCATTCACCAGATCTCGTTTGGGAGCTCACTTCAGATCCAACCGAAATACGATTCGGAGTCTGGAAGATTGGATCTCTACGTACACGCAGATGTCTCCGATCTCGCGGACGACCGCGGCACCGGTGCCCCAGGCCGTACCACCTCCCAGCTAGACACGATTGTGAATCTGGAGCTGGGTCAATCGCTCATTTTAGCGGGCCTTACCTCGAAGAGCGAAGTCCACACGCGTTCCGGCTTGCCGGGGTTGAGCCAGATCCCGCTTTTAGGTTTGTTGTTTGGTTCTGAACGCTCCGCATCCCAGGATACCGAGAATATTGTGATGATCGTCCCCTCGGTGGTGGATGCCACTTCGGCTGATGCGGAGCGGCGCATCAAAGAAGCTTTGGCGTTGTTCGAAGATTACTCTGGCAATATCGACGAAAGCCGGATGGTTGACGCACCCAAGTGGAAAGGGCCGGCACATGGACAGCGCTGACCTCTGGGTGACGGTGGTCACCCCTTCGGGAGCTCAGGAATTGTGCGTTGGAAATGAGCCGCTCTGGATCGGGAGGAGTCCCGAATGTGCCGTGTTTTTACCTTCGAATGTGGTCTCTCGGCGGCACGTGTCCCTCTCTCGCCAGGGGGCGGATCTGGTGGTTGCGGATTGTTCGCACAATGGCTCTTTAGTGGATGGCTTGCTGTTGCGTCAGGCGGCGCGCGTGGTCCGCGGCCCGAGTGTGCCCATTAGGGTAGGCCCGTTTGAACTGCAGTTGCTGCGCAAGGGGGTTTCCGAGGTGGCTCAGGTGCCCGCTCCGTCCCCGGTCGTTGCACCTGCTTTCGAAGAACCTAAGCCTGCTCCGGTTCCCGCGCCGGTTGCTGTGCCCGTGCCTGAGGCAGTCGCAAAGCCTGAAGTGTCCGCTTCGGCTCCCGCGCTCATCCGCCGTCGCATTCATCGGAGCTTGCTCGACCATCTCGATCTGCCCAAAGTAGATCGCGCTCGTCTCAATGTGGAGGAGCTGCGTCCGAAGGTGGTCGAAGCTTTGACCACGATTGTGACAAGCTTTGCGGGGGAGCTGCCGCCGGACGTCGATCGCGAATTGCTAGTACGAGAGCTGGCGGATGAAGCGCTCGGGTTGGGTCCGCTCGAGCAACTGCTCAATGACGTGGATGTGAGCGAGATCATGGTGGTCGATCCGCAGAGTATTTACGCGGAAAGAGGCGGAAAACTGACGCTCACTGGCCTGCGCTTCACCGACGATGAAACCGTGCGCGCGGTGATTGAGCGCATCGTGACTCCACTTGGTCGCCGCATTGATGAATCAACGCCCATCGTGGATGCTCGCCTGAAGGATGGCTCGCGCGTGAATGCCGTGATCCCTCCGCTGGCGCTCAAAGGCGCCTGCATTACGATTCGAAAGTTCAGGAAAGAGCCGCTCCAGATGAGCGAGCTGGTGAAGTTTGGCTCGCTCAGCCAGCGCATGGCCACATTCTTGGAACGCTCGGTGCGCGTAAAGAAGAACATTGTGATCTCCGGTGGCACAGGTAGCGGAAAGACAACCTTGCTCAATGTGCTCTCGGGGGCCATCGCTCCCGACGAACGTCTGGTTACGATTGAAGATGCCGCCGAGCTTCAGCTGCGTCAGCCGCACGTTGTTTCGCTGGAATCCCGCCCGCCTAACATGGAGGGCAAAGGCGAATACACCATTCGAGATCTCTTGAAAAACGCACTCCGGATGCGCCCCGATCGGATCCTCGTCGGTGAGTGTCGCGGAGGCGAAACTCTCGACATGTTGCAGGCCATGAATACCGGCCATGAGGGTTCGATGACAACAACGCACGCCAATAGCCCCAAAGAGGCCATTGCCCGCATCGAAACCCTGTGTTTGATGTCTGGCGTAGAGCTCCCGATCCAGGCGATTCGCCGCCAAATTGCCTCCAGCGTGCACGTGATTGTTCAGCAATCCAGGCTTTCGGACGGCTCACGGCGCGTCACGAATATCACCGAGCTTACGGGGCTGAGCCACGGTGGTGAGATCGAGATGCGCGAGATCTTTAGCTTCTGCCGCACGGGCACGGCTGAGAACGGCAAGATCGTCGGGGAACACCGCGCGAGCGGCTACATGCCTTCGTACGTAGATCAATTCATCGCTTATGGCGTTGCCACCCAAGGAGACTACGTGTGATGCCGATCTGGTTTTGGCTTGGGCGCGTGGTGGGCGCTTTGGGAGTGCTTGCCATCGGTGGCGCCATCTGGGTGCTGGTGCCAGCACTTTCTCGGCAGCTTGCCCGGTATCGACAGTGGCTGGATGGCGAGTTGGCGTTCCTCCGTTCAGACAAAACGTCGCTCAGCATTATCCTGGGTCAGTGCGGGGCGTTGGTGTTGGCGCTCGTGTTGGCAGCAATGCATCAATACTGGTACGCGTTGCTTCCCTTAGCTGGCTTGATGAGCGTGCCTTTGGTGATGTCTGGAGAGCGCCAAAAGCGGGTGAACCGTATCGATCAGCAAGTGGAGGGGTGGCTCAATGCCCTGGGAAACGCGCTGCATTCTACGCCATCTTTGGGAGACGCCATGGCCTCTGCGTGCGCGGTGATCTCAGAGCCACTGCTTTCGGAAGTGGAACTGATTCTGAAGGAAGTGCAGCTTGGTATGCCGTTCGACGGTGCCCTCGAATGTGGTGCTGAAAGGGTCAAGAGTTCCACGTTTCGAGCTGCGGTTGCGGTGCTGCGAACGGCGCGTCGAACAGGAGGGAATTTGCCCCGGGCTTTGAGCACTGCAGCTTCCAGCCTCCGCGAGATGGCGCGCCTGGAAGGCGTGGTGCGCACCAAAACAGCCGAAGGTAAGGCGCAAGCCTTCGTGATCGGAGCCATCCCCATCCCGCTCTACCTCGGGGTGCGCATGATGGATCCTCTATTTTTCCGTCCCCTTGAAACCACACTCACCGGCCACTTGGTCTTCGCGGTCGCCGTGGTTCTCTGGCTTGCGGCGATTGTCGCCGCCCGCAAGATCCTTCTAGTGGATCTCTGAAAAGCGGAGCGAATGGATGTCTCAACTGTTGATGTTACGTTATGTGATGCTGTCCCTAGTTCTTGTCGCGAGCGTGAGCTTCGTTGCGGCGTTGCTGCGTGTGCGGCCTTTGGGAGAAGGTCGGCGTGGATATCGCGCCAGGGCGCGCGACCAAGCGCTAGCGGAATCAGGCGGTTTTCGCCTGGTGGAGCCGATGGTGCGTTGGATGGGTGGCATCGTTCACGACACGTTGGGTTTGTTCCCCAATAGCCCTTCTGTGGCGGCGTTTCGCGCTCGTCAGGCACGGCGCCTGGAGCAAGCGGGGGATTACTTGGGGCTAGCTCCGGATGAATTCTCCGGAGCCATGGTGCTCGCTATGGTCGTGTTTGGCCTAGTGGGCTTTGGGCTGAGTGAGCTCACGGGTCAAGGTATGTTGTACTTGGTGCTCGGGGTCGTAGGTGGGCCGGCGATCATTCATCTCCAAGTGGAGTCCGCGATGCGGCTGCGTTTGAAATCGATTGGGCGGCGTTTGCCAGCGGCGATAGATCTAGCGGCTCTCTGCACAAGCGCAGGCTTGGATTTCCCGTCCTCGCTTGCGATGGTTGCTCGGGAAGCACCCGCTGGAGATCCACTCGGTGCGGAAATCGAACGCCTGCTGGCGGCGCTCAACTTAGGTCAAACCCGGCGTGAGGCGCTGGCGGCCTTTGAGCAACGAACGCCGGCATCTTCGGTTCGGGATTTGGTGCGCGCACTCACGCAAGCTGAAGAGAAGGGCACCCCGATCTCAGAGGCATTGCTCACCCAGGCGAACGTCAGCCGTGGGCAGCGAACCGTCATGGCCGAGGAAGCAGCCACACGTGCGGGCGTGTTGATGATTATTCCGATGGTGTTCGTTTTTGGCTGCATTTTGCTGCTGTTAATGGGCCCTTTTATCGTAACGGGCGCAGGTTTCTAAACACGCAAAGGGTCAATTCTTATGACAGATATTCAAGCGATAAACGCGGGAGACGGAAGCGCGCCGGAGGGGTCCAAGAGCCGTACGCTGATTTTGGCACTCGTTGCCGCAGGTGCGGTGGGCGCCCTGCTGTTCTCGTTCGCGAATGATGGGGTGGGGCATATCGAATCCCCCTCCACGCGCCCCACCGAGCAGGATCTGTTCGGTACAGTCACAGGTTGCCACGCCAAGCCTGGGGAAGCTCCCGCGGAGCGTGCTCGAACTTCTGAACAGGCGGCCTTCGCCAAGAAGGAGCGAGCGCCGTTTGAGCCCTCCGACGGGATTGAGGCGGTGGGATTGCTCAGCGAGGCTGCGGCGTGCCTTGAGAACGCAGGAGTGGCAGCGCGCTCTCAAGCATTGCGCATGCAGGCGGTTGAATGGCGCACTGAGATATGGCGCTCGTTTCAGGCACACCTGCTGCGCTCCGAGTTGGCTCGCGAAAATGGCCAGCCAGAGGAAGAATTGAGTGAACTTCGGGCGCTCAAGGCGCTCTGGGGCAAGAACGGTGGAGCGTTCGGCGAACGCCTACGGGTCCTAGAGGTGGATACCGAGGCAAAATTGTCGAAATCGTCAAAGAAATAGCGATTCTGAAAACACGCAACCGGCTTCGGGAGCGGCCGAAGGGAAGGGGTCATGTTTGAACTCCGTCCCCCATCGTTAGCCATCCGACGAATAATTCGAGCCCGTAGCATCGCGCAGATCGGCTTGGTCTGCGCGCTTTCGCTGGGAGTGTTGAGCGCCTGTGCTGGCCCGAATCAAGCGGTATCGGCGAAGTCTCCCAGTAGTGAGACGCCCGCTCAGCTTGTCAGAGAAGCTGAAGCCTTGGCACGCGTTGGTGAAACGATAAGAGCCGAGCAATATTTCAGTGCGGCGTTGGAAATGGGCGCGAACCCCGCTTTTGTGCTGCCAAAGTTGGTGAGCGTCTGCGTGCGCGCCGGGCGTTTTCGAAGTGCGCTGAGTTATGCTTCGCCGTACTTGCGTGAACAGTCGGACAATGTGGAGCTTCGCTACTTAATAGCGACACTCTACGCTGGCATCGGAGATTCGGATCGTGCCATTCGGGAGCTAGATCAAGTTTTGGCGCGCAAGCCTGACCACGCACCTGCGCTGCGCTTGGCTGGCGAGCTGTTGCTCGAACGTGGCGACTACCCAAGTGCCGAGCAGCGGTTGGCAGCGTATTTGAAGCTCCAACCAAACGGCCCGGACGCTGTTGAGGTGCGGGAACAAATGCAGCGAATGCAGCAAGCCTCACCCATTCCCAGCCCAATTTCGGAGGAAGTTCTGTGATCCCCAAAGAGGTTTTTGCCGAGTCAGTAATACATTTCTTGGAGCCAATCCGAGCGCATCTGGAAGATGAGTCCGTCAGTGAGGTCATGATCAATGGTCCTGATAGGATCTACGTGGAGCGCCGGGGCCAGCTAGTGCTCACGGATACCAAGTTCTCGTCATCGGAAGCGCTGCTTTCGGCGCTGCGCAATATCGCCCAGTTCGTGGGGCGGCCGTTGGACGAGGAACACCCAATCTTAGAAGGGCACCTGCCGGATGGTTCGCGTGTTGAAGCGGTGCTACCGCCTGTGGCCCCAGATGGCCCAAGCGTTGCCATTCGTCGCTTTTCGAAGAGCAAGCTCACCATTGGGCGCTTGGTGGAGGTGGGGGCTTTGCCCGAAGACGCAGCCGCATTGCTCAAAGGCCTCGTGATCTGCCAGCAAAACATCATCGTGGCGGGGGGCACCGGCACGGGCAAGACGAGCATGTTGAACGCTCTCTCGTCGTTCATTCCTAAAGGTGATCGCATCGTGGTGATTGAGGACGCCCGGGAACTGCAACTCCAGCACGACCACGTGGTGCAGCTGGAAACACGTGCCCCAGATCCTCGCGGAAAGGGCGCCGTTTCCATTCGAGATCTCTTTAAAGCTACGTTGCGCCTGCGCCCGGATCGCATCGTGATCGGCGAGATCCGCAGCGGCGAGGCTCTCGATCTGATCCAGGCGATGACCTCGGGTCACGGTGGTTGCCTGTCCACCGTGCACGCTTCGTATCCGCGCGATGCCATGAGTCGCTTAGAAACGATGGCGCTCATGGCCGACGTGGAGCTTCCCTTGTTAGCGCTTCGCTCTCAGCTGGGCTCAGGTATCGACATTATCGTGCAGGTCACACGCCTGAAGGACGGTAGCCGCAAGGTGTCCCATATCAGCGAAGTGCGCGGCACCGACGAAAAGGGTGAGTTTAAGATCTGCCATCTCTTCGAGGGCAAATATGGCAGCGATGGCGCGTACCGCCTGGCTCCCTCGGGCGCTTTGCCGCGCTGTGAACCGCTCATGGTCGCGACAGGGGTTGCATTGCCGCCCAGCATGCTGGCTGCTGCCTCGGAAGCGTTGCGGAGGCAAGCATGAACGACCCGCGGCGTCAGGGGCACACGAGCGTGGAAGAAGCGACGCGTTTCGATCTTCCGCAGCGAAAGTCTCCCGTGGGCCTCAATCTCGATACACCTACGCGCGATCTTGCGGGTAGCTACGATGCGCCGACGGCCATTGTGAATTTCGCAGTGCACGAGCCAGCGCCGGCGCCTGTTCAGGGGGAAATGACGCTGTTTTTGCCGCTAACGGTGGTCGATGGGCCGCCACAGCAGGTAACAGTGGCGTCACCTTTGCATGGTCCGGTTGGGGCGGCAGCTCCGGCTGCCGCTCAGCACGTCCCCGTCGGCGCACCCATTCGTCCGTTTCCGGTGCTTGATCTCGATATGCGAACCCAAGCCGAGGCAGTGATTGTGCCGCCGGCCACCGCTGCAGCTCCACAGCGACCGCCAGAGCCTCAAGCAGAGGTCAATACAGCACGCCGTGAAAGCGTTGAGCGAAAGACGCGGAAAGCAGCGCGCTCCGGCAATCTCCAAATGGTTCTCGGGGCCGTCGCCGCTGCGAGTTGCACGCTTATGGCAGCCTTTGGGGGCGTCTGGTGGCAAGCACATCGTCAGATTTCTCAGGCCGAACATCGTGAAGAAGCGAAGCCGTTGCGCGCTACGCCACATGCATCAGAGAGAACAATCCCCGCGGCAGTTCCCGAGGGGAGCACAACGCAGAAACCTGAGAAGGCGCGCACCCCCGAGCGAGCGAATACCCAAGTAGAGGCACCCAATCCATCACCCCCTGCCAACGAGCTTGCGGCGCAAGCAGTTGAACAGCTGCGAGCCGGAAGATTAGACGCCGCGTTGAGTGCTTATCGCCAATTGGCCCAACAGTTCCCAGACCAACGCGCGTTCCAAGTGGCCGCGGAAATCCTTGAGAAAAAGCACGCGCGCGTCGCAAGAAAGGAGGCTCAAACGCCATGAATAGTCGTCAATGGTTGCGAGCCCTTGTGGGCATTTGGAGTGTAACATCTACGCTCGGCTGCGAGCCCCAGGCGACGCGAGCCGCGTTCCCAATCGTGGTGAGCGTTGTGGATGATCGGGATGAACCGCTTGAAGGGGCGGTGTTCGAGGCCAGGGGCGTGCGGGGTACAACCGATAGCGCTGGCCTCTTCAAACATTCGCTACACGGAGTAGCCGGAGCCAGCTTGCCCGTTCGCATTGACTGCCCGGCAAAGCATTCTCTGGAAGGTGCGTTGTTGCCGCTGGAGTTGCGTCCTCTTTACGCAGTGGGCGGCGAAGGAGCCCTGAAGACCATCGAATACCGTGCTCGCTGCTTGCGCAAGACTCGCTCAGTGGTGCTCGCCGTTCAGGCTTGGCCCGGCCTGCCCGTGGCGGTGAACGGTCAGAAAGCTGGAGTCAGCGATGCGAACGGCATTGTTCATCTTGCGTTCGAGCTCCCTCCCGAAAGCGATCTCGACGTGAAGCTCGATACCACCGATGCGCCAAGGCTTCGCCCACAAAACCCAACCCGCTCCTTTCACATCCAGGAAGACGAAGTGCTCCTTTTCGCGCAAGCTTTCCAAGAGGAAAAGCCAAAAGTAAAAGTGGTGCGAGCACGCGCCAAGCGCACGCCACACATTCCACAGAGGTTATGATGGCACGGGCAGCTCGCGGCTTTGCTCCCGGTCCCCTGAAGGTGCCAGGCGGCCTCGCTTGGGACGAGCGGGGAAGCGTCTTCGTGGAATACGTCGTGGTGCTCACGGTCTTTTCCCTAGTGTGCGTGGCTGCCCTCGTGGCCGTAGGGTTGCCCCTTTTGCGGCATTTTCAGGCACAAATGGCCTGGCTTCTGCTGCCGGTTCCCTAAGCGAGCGAGCCCGAAATTTCTAGCAACTGAGCCCACGTTGGGCCGAAGAGCTCTCACTTGGCGACACCTGGCCTCACTTGGGCGGGGTGCCGTGGACTTCAATTCATTGTTTGAGATGTAGAAAGGTATATTCAAATGAACATGCTGCGAAAGTTAAATGCGCGCTTCCAAATCGCTGGCGACGAGCGTGGGCTCTCGACGGTGGAGTACGTGATTATTCTTGTGCTCGTGGCTGTGGCGGCGATTGGGACGTGGAAGGCTTTTGGGGAAACCGTCACGCGAAAGGTTGGCCAACAGGGGGCTGAGATCGAGAAGATGCAGTAGAAGGGTTGGAAGCAATCTCACATATCGGAAATTGGCCTGTACTGAGAGCCGCTAGGTCATCTGCATGATTCTCAACTACATTCATCTGGCGCTTCCGTTAGCCCTCACCGCAACAGCCGCTGTTATCGACGCGCGATCCGGAAAGATCCCCAACTGGCTAACTCTGCCTGGGCTGTTAGCGGGCCTCGTATTCTTCGTGGTGACTCAGGGAACCCAGGGGCTGATGCTTTCAGCTCTTGGGGCCCTCGTTTGCTTCTTGGTGCCGGGGATCCTCTACTTCGGGTCTAAAGGGCGAGCGATTGGCGGTGGAGATTTGAAGCTTTTCGCAGCGCTTGGGGTGTGGTTCGGCCCGAGCAGTGGCCTCGAAGTGCAGCTGGCTTCGTATGTGCTGGTTGTGGTTCTGGCGATGCTGCAGTTGACGTGGCATGGCGGGCTCTGGCGAGTATTGAAGAACGCGTGCGCATTGGCCGTGAACCCCTTCCGAAGTGCCAAGAATCGTCGCACGTTGGAGCCCGAATTGCTGACGGAGTTGCGTATGGGGCCGTGTATTTGTTTGGCGAGCCTCGGCTTCGTGTTTCAGGAGTTGCACTCAACGGGACTCGTCTGAGTCATGTTTCGCTTGCCAAGGCGGAGGCATGACCGCGGGGTAGTGTATGTGGAGATGTTGGTGGCCTTCGTGCCAGTCTTCATCTTTTTTCTCTGCATCCTTCAGCTTGCTCTCATCGCAGCAGGCAAGCTCGTGGTGCGGCACTCAGCCATTCTGGGTGCCCGCTCCGCGATCGTCGTCTTGGAGGATGATCCAAAGTACTACGGGAATGCGCCGCGTGGAGCCCTCACCGGCGGGAGCACCAACGAAGACGAAGCCGTTCGAGGCTTTCTTTCGCAGGTCGGCGGAATGCGCAAAGAAGGGGGGAATTCTACTGCGGCGCAGCGTGGTGCGGGGGCGCGGCTTCAGGTTATCCGGGATGCCGCATCCTTTCCCTTGGCTGCCCTAGCGCCTTCTCCGATGTGGCTGCTCAAGGGGGAGGCCGATAGTGTTGACGCTGTTCTCAGCTCGTCAGCCATGGCGCGTTTTGCAACCGGGCTCTTCGCGTACAACCGCGCGTTAGCGATTGTTACGGTGCGTCCCGCACCGGGTTCGTCGAAGGTGCTCCTACACGCGGTACCACCAAAAAGCCCAACCGGACCACAGCCCGTGACGATCCACGTCACGTACTTCTATTATTGCGCGATCCCGATCGCTCGGCAGTTGGTGTGCAACCCCGGGTACGATGTGATTGCGTTGGGGAAGAGTATTACCGAGCTTGGGTCGATAGCTCGCGACGCAGCGAACGCAACAACGCCCGGCGAGTTTCAGCAACTCGGCGCGCGCTTGAAGGCAATGGGCACTCGGATCCGCACCCAGGCCAAGGAGGCCCAAGAGCTTTTCAGCGAATTGCAGCGTGCGGAATCACCAGCGCTGGGCGCTCTCTACCTCATGCGGGGCCACTACGTACCTCTGCGTGGCGAGGCGACACTGCCCAATCAGAGTGCGAGTTACGAGTTGCGCAAGCGACCGGGAGGAGTCGGGACGCGTGAGTAGGCGGCCGGCTTCGTCCTCGTGCGCACCCAAGTTAAAATCGCACGGTGTCCGGCCGACGTAAGGAGAGGAGCAGAATGACCGCCGCTCGCCCAAATCTGCTGCGATGCCGGCAGGAGCGCGGCTGAGCGCGGTCGGACAATGATATCGGCGCGGCTTCCAAGGCAGAGCACGGGCACAGGGTGGATACGGTGCAGTGCATACGAAGGAGGCCTGGACAAGCGAACGTTTTGTGCGGCTCCCGGGAAGTATTTCGCAATAGCCGTGCCGCGATGCGGCCCGCACACAGATACCAAGGTGCTTCCTGGCGTAATACGCGCTTGGCGCAACGCCTGGTAGAGTACGACTGCGCCCATCGAATGCCCAATAAATGTTACTGGGCCGTTCCTCATTAACGCTTCGACTTGAGGCAGTATCCGGTTGGCATTGGCCTTAATGGATTGTAGCGAGGAAAGAGCCGGGAGAACGACAACTTGGCATGCCTCGTCCCGGAGGTGGCGCGCGAGCGGCCAGAAGCATCCTCTTCCCTCTAGGTAGCCCGGGAGTAGCGCAACGATGGGGCCGTCGGATGCAGCCGGAAGACGTAAGATCCTCAGCAATACCAAGAGCTGAAGCGCAAAGGAGTACAGTTGGGTTCCGAGCTCCAAGACGACGTCTTTTAGCCGAGGTTTTGGAACTGCCCTCGGAGCTTCTGGCGGCTCGCCGGACATTATGCTGTGCCTGTCGGGAAATGGCGTTCCACGCTAACAATAAGCGGCTCTAGAAGCACTCCCGTTATTCCCCACAGCGGAAGAATAGCGAGTGACGTAAAGCGCCCGAGTGCCCAGGCGTCGACGTATAACCAAATCGCGTAACCCGTTAGCCAATAGAGGATCCATCCCCACGCGTACTCCAACGCGCCGATGCCAGCGGCGTAGACAAAGAATCTCACCAGCCGAGATGTTCGGCTTCGAAGCGCTAAGTAAGCGGCGTGCACCACGGCGGCAGTAGAGCCGTAGACCGGGATCATCCAAAGGCTCGCTTGCCCGAAGAGCGCCCAGAATGGGGCTTCGTTCATGTGACCAAGCCCGAGCCTCGGATCGGTCGTCCATTCGAATGCGAACAGCCAGCGAAGCGGTGCTGGGGCCATTTTCCCGAGGCGAACTATTGGGTAGAAGCATACTTCGCCAGCCAAGAGGAAGAGGCCGTAGAAGAGCGACTGCTGCACATGGCTCCATCGGAATTGAAGGCGCGGCATCATCCGCCATGAACTCCAACTACAAGCGCCTGCCCGTCTCGATGGAGCGTGGGATTTTTCCAAAGGGTCCACAAGAGTTGAAGCGAAAAAGGTTCGCTCGGGGCAAGGCCAGGATACGCCTGCCGAAGGGCAGCACTTGCCTGGGGAAGGTGATACCAGGGTATAGAGGCGTTGATGTGGTGAGGCACATGCAGATTAACGTTAAGCCACACCCATTCGAGTACGCGGGGTAGGCGAACATCGTAAGTCGCCTCCAGAATTCCCTGCAGCCTGCTCCAATTGTCCCGTTCCCAGACTTTGGCGCCGGCCCTACTATGGTGCAAAAGCGTGAGCAGTGCGCCACTAGCCGCTGAAACTAACATGGGGATGAGATGGACCTGAAGCAGCGTTGTAAATCCGAAAACGCGGCCGAGGGCGAGTAGAAGAGCGAGATGCGCAAGGCTCAAAAACGCCTCGAACTGCAGCTTCCGTCGAGTTCCAGAAGGGACCGTGCTAGCCGGAAAATAGCAATCCAAGCGGCGCTTCGCAATGCCCACCCAGAACCCAAGAAGGATGCCGAGCGGAGTGCGCAGCCCCAGCGCCCAACGGAGCTTTCGAGTCAGGCTAACCCCATTGAGCTCCTCCCGTGTAAGAAATTCTTGCGTCCAATCTGGATCTAAGCCCCGATTCGCTACCTGGGAATGATGAAGAGCGTGGGAGGTGCGCCAAGTGTGAAAGCCAGTGAAGCTTGGCAGCAAACACAGCGCGCCCACTATCGAGTTGATGCGTTGATGTTTGGAAAACGAGCCATGCCCGCACTCGTGCCCGAGAACAAAGAGCCCCGCCCAACAGACTCCGCAACCAAGCCACCCCAAAACCCAGACTGGCCAGCCCAAGGCACCCAGCTCGCGCTGGATGGGTGCACGATTCCAAGCGATGAGCAAGAGCGTACTGATGCACACGAGCGCCAACGAACGCGCGAACGTGACCCAAGCGCGGACCTCCGAACGCTCGAGGAGGGACCTCGGAATTGCAGCCTTGAGTGCATGCAAGGAGCCAGGGAGCATGCGCGGAAGCGTGGCCCAAGGGCGCGGGTGTTTCAAGCGACGGATGATTTCAGGCGATATTGAGAGGTTTGATAGATGAGGTTAGCTAGTGAAGGTGACCTGCTTGGGTGCCGTGCCGCCGTTGTACGGCTAGGGAAGTCGCGGCTCTAAACACTTCACAAAGTCCGCCTTATCCAAACGCAAGGAGTGCGTCCATTTCCGAGGTGCCTTGCCGTTCAGTCACGACACTTCAGGCAATGGGGAACGACCTAAACGACGAAGCCCTGGCGCCTGCTCGTGAGCTGCTGAGCGGAATGTCTTGAAATTACTGGGATATTATAGAATGCATATCTATGCATGGATGGTATGCTTAGGCATATGAGAACGACCATAGATATACCGGACGCGTTGTTCGAGCGCGCAAAGCCCGCGTTGGCCAAGCGCCAGATGACCCTACGCGCTCTGGTTGTTGATGCCCTAGAACAACTCTTAGCGCCTCCGCAGCGTGGGTTTCGGCTGCGCGATGCCAGCACTGGGCACTTGCCTGAATCGGAGGAACCGGTGGGTAATGGTGCTATCAATCGAGCGATTGAAGAGTTAGGCGAACCTTCCCTGTGATCGCCGTTGACACGAACCTTCTCGTCCACGCGCATCGGCGTGACGCAGAGTTGCATTTTCGTGCGAAGAAGGTCCTTTCAGAACTGGCTGAAGGCGTGATCCCCTGGGGCATTTGCCTGCACTCACTGGTGGAGTTTTATGGGGTGGTCACGACGCTGCGCTTATGGCGGGTGCCCTCCACGCCGGAAGAGGCCTTCAACCAAATCTCCGCGTGGCGAGAATCTCCGAGCTTGCGCCTCTTATGTGATGACGGCACCATGCTACCCCTCTTAGGGGATCTCGCCCGCGCTGGAAGCATTCGCGGGGCAAAGATCCACGATGCCCGAATCGCGAGTTGTTGTTTGATCCATGGGGTGGACGAGCTGCTCACCATCGACCGCGATTTCAGCCGCTTTCCGCGTCTCAAAACCAGCAATCCATTGATCGAATAGAGAGGCCCCGTGGGACATCGTCTGGACATGGGGCGCGAGGGAAGCTTTCTCACAGCCAAGCTACCATCCCGAGCCGCCCGGAGCCAAACTGGTAAGGCTTTCCTGTAACCCCTCCGTACGACTCAAAGCGCTGAAATCCAGCTGTTCGGAGGAGCTCCAAGAGCTCCCGATAGCTGTAAACGCGAATAGAGGTTCGGTGGGAAACGATCTCGTTGCGGCCTTCGCAAACGAACGTCCAGATAACGTTGGCTCGTGATGTCTCAATGTCGAACGTTCGTTCTTCGAGCAAGCGGTAACGTTGCCCGCGTCCCTCCGCCCAGCTCCAATCGCGAGGACGAAACTGAGGGAAGAGGCCCTCCGTAGTCCAGGTCTCGAGGTGCAGTGCACCACCAGGTTTGAGTGCGCGAGCCATGCCTTGCAGCTGGGCAAGGTTCTCCGTATCGCTGAAGTACCCGAAGCTCCCCCATAGACACAAAACGCGATCAAACACGGACTCATAGGACAGAGCACGGAGGTCTTGCTGGTCAAATCTGGGACGAAGCCCCTCGCTTTCGGCGACGGCCTGCGCGTGGGCCAACACGTTTGGATTGAAGTCGATACGTGTAACGGCGTAGCCCCTCCGAGCGAGTTCGAGCGTGTGTCGGCCTTGGCCGCATGGAGCGTCCAGGATCCGATGGTGCGGCTCAAGTTTGAGGTTTTGCTCCAGCAGCGTTACTTCAGCTGGAGCTCGATCATTGTGGATGCCGCCTAGCTGCAGCTCTTGAAACGGCCCCAAGTAGAAAGCTTGCCACCAGTGATCGGTATTGGGTGTGGTCATAGGTACTCAGCCCGAAGGGCAGGAGCCTATTCTTTCGGGTGTTTCATGGCCACCGCAATCGGGTGGCCGACGAAATCGTGATCGATCTTACGACGTGAGCCAATAGAGTTGCCTTTGCGGACGCCTTTGTCCGTAGACGCCTTGAGTCTCACGGAGGTACCCTTGTGGATCCCTATGCCGAAGGCCAAGCAAGAATTCGCCTGTCCTCCAACATTAGCGCCCTGGCTTCTAGCGCTTGCGCTCACGCACTGTGGCTCTGATGCAAGCTCGGGTACCGCGAGCGGAGCGGTGATGGGCCCTCCCGTGAACGTAATCAACCCCTTAGAAAATCCTGCAAAGGGGCCGCCTGCAGGCAACCCTGATGGAAAGTGTGCGATTCCCGCGGAAGCCGCTCCGGCAGACGTGTCGGCGCCGAAGACGGTGGTGGGCACGGGTGCGCCCGAGAGCTGCACGGGTGATGCCGTAGTTGCAGCGGTTGCCGCCGGCGGTATGGTTACCTTCAATTGTGGGCAGGAGCCTGTAACGATCACGCTAAATCAGCCAGCCAAGGTGGTCAATGATGCGAGCGACCGCGTCGTGATTGATGGGGGCGGCAAGGTTACCTTGAGCGGTGGCGGTAGGAATCGCATTCTTTACATGAACACGTGCGATAAAGAGCAGCATTGGACCACGAGCCACTGCGACAACCAAGCAACTCCTGAGTTAACGTTGCAAAATATCACTTTTGCTGACGGCAATTCGCGCGGCGAGAAAGAGTTCGACGGCGGAGGCGCGGTGTGGGTACGTGGTGGTCGGCTCAAGATCGTTAATGTGCGCTTCTTCAACAACGTGTGCCAGAGTGAGGGGGCAGATGTGGGCGGAGCCGGAGTTCGCGCGCTGAGCCAATTCAATGGTCTGCCGGTTTACGTGGTGAACACCACATTTGGAGGCGCGGAAGGCTACGGGAACAGCGGCGCGAATGGCGGAGGAGTCAGTAGCATTGGTGTCTCTTGGACCATCATTAATAGCCTATTTTCTTACAATTCAGCCTTGGGCAACGGGGGCAATCCCGCCATGGCAGGAACTCCGGGCGGGGGCAGTGGTGGTGCCATTTATAGTGACGGCAACACGATGACGCTTTCGTTGTGTGGCACCAGAATCGAAGAAAATACGGTAAACGCACACGGCTCGGCCATCTTCTTCGTGAGCAATGATCATTCCGGCAATTTGGCCATCAAAGATTCCGTAATTACTCACAATCACGGCGGCTCTTGGTACGCGTTGCCAGGCGTCTCCATGCACGAGGATACGAAGCGGGTGATTGAAAATTCAACGCTTGAATAGTCGCGTTGCTTCGCATGCGTGGCACGTAAATGCAAAGTATTCGCGCAGCCGATATTGTGAAAATATCCGCCTGGCAGATAAACTATCACCCACGTTGGCCAAAGGGTCTTAGCAATCAGCGCAAGATCGCCACTTGAGTGACGCACCCAAGCTGCACGTCTACCTGCGCATTTTGGGCGCTTTGGAACATGGAGCAATTCTGGGGGCAGACGCTGATCTTGGTGGGCTTGCCTCCTGCGGCGGGATTCACATCGTAGAACCAGCCACCGAGATTGGGGTCGCACTTATCCGGGCCTGGCACGTACAAGAGTGTTGAAGGGGGTGCCCCCTGCGCTGTGAACTGGACGTTGACCTTGAAGTAATCCAGCTGTTCGTTAGCAGGAGGAGCCGGAACCTGATAGTCGCAAGAAAGGGCGCTGCCGCGGATGGCTTGAAGCGCTTGGCTGAACCCGGAGCCCACGTCCCCCGCTGCGTTGAGCACGAAGGCTTTTCCTGTTCCGCCACTTTGGGCGATAGCGTCCATTAGGGGAGTTGCGTCCACAGCTCCGGGATCGGCCGGATCCGGTGCATCCAGCACACCGATAACAAACGTGCGGATTTTGGCTGCGCTCTGATAGCCTGTAGCGGCAGTTTGAGCGACCGCCTGTACCGCGCGGCTGACATCTTGGCCGGTTACAATGTCAAACGGAAAACAGAAGTTGGGCAATCCGTCCGTTACCAGCACTACTGCCACTGTGTGAGAGGGCGATTGGCTCGCAAACGCCTGGGCATGTTCCAGGGCGGCACTCAGCGCAACGCCACTGTTGGTTTCCTGCGGAGCTCCAGGCGCCAGTGGATTGGTAGCGGTGAGCGAGCTGAGTGCGGGAGCCAAGTTTCCTGGCAAGGGCGAGATGCCAACAGCGGGCGTCGAATATTCGGCTTGCGTGCAAATCGCCTTGTTTTGGCACGAGCCGAGAACTGGCGCTTGGCAGGCCCCGCAGCCCGCGCCGCCATCCGTTCCGGGCCCGAGACACGCGGCCGTCGCATCTTGGGCGCATATGCCCCAGGGGTAACACCCTTCATCCCCCAAGCACTCGGATGTATCGCTGCAAAATCGGAGCGTACGGTTGGGATCGGTGCCCCCGCGGTTCTGTACGCAC
This sequence comes from Polyangiaceae bacterium, assembly GCA_033763455.1. Taxonomy (GTDB): domain Bacteria; phylum Myxococcota_A; class Polyangia; order Polyangiales; family Polyangiaceae; genus JBBRRP01. The sequence continues at coordinate 34,598 of JANRKO010000011.1, read as the reverse complement.
ACTCCAGCCGGAGTTGTCTGGACGCAGGGGCCCCCGGTGCCGCACTCAGGCGTGGATGAACACTCAAACGGAACGTCGGGCTTGTGGTGAGGAAAATACTATAGACCAACGCCAATGCCGTCGGAGGCGGGCTCCTGCACGAAGCCCTTTAGGGCATTGCGCACAGCGTCCCACTTGGTGACGCCTTTAGTTGAGGTATCGCGCAACATGGAGGCGGAGATGTCCACCATGAAGTGCAGATCGAGCGGTACGAGTGCGGCCTTGGTGGTAGTGCCTACGCACGCGCTTCCGGGCGTGACACCTGTGCCTGTGCCAGCGTTGGGATCGAGCGTGAGCGCGGGGGAAGGTGAGGAGGGGCTGGTAGATGTCGTGGTGGGCCCGCTTGAGGTACCGAAGGGACCCGACGCTGTACCGCCGGTTCCCGACCCGAAGACGGGCTCACTCGTTGAGCCGCAGCCAAGTAAAGCTGAGCTTAAAATAGACGCCCCCGCACCTATCAGTCGCAGCCTGCCGCTATGCATAGCCGCGGATTACACCATGAAATCAGTGAGCTCGCCAGCAATGCCGGGCTCCACCCCATGGCTTTTCGGGGCAGGAGTGGGCCAGCGAACAGAAACTTACGCTGCCGTCGTAAGTTCTTAGCATTAGCCGCCACTTGAGCAATGCTTCGCAGATGTTTCAAAAGCGTCCAAAGCCCACGAAATATGGCTTCTCCGGCAACGCTGTGGTGGCCAGATAGCTGAGCTTGCCGGAACTCGAGTCCAGCGCGAACGCCACGAGATTCTTCGAATCTTGATTTGCGACCAGCAGATGTCGCCCATCCGGGGACACTTTGAAGTTCCGAGGTGTGCTTCCACGCGTGGATTCTTCAGCAACAAGCGTTGGCTTGCCCGTTTCTGGGGCCAGCGAAAAGAGCGAGATCGAGCTTTTCTCGCCCATGCGGTTGGAGGTGTACAAGAAGCGGCCATTAGGGTGCACGTGAATATCAGCCGCAGCTGCATCCTGTGGCTTCTCCGCGGAAGATTCGAGTGTTGAGGTTGGAGGGTGGGCTGCTCTTAGCAGGCCCGTCTTTGGATCGAGCTCGTATGTGCTGACACTGAGCGCAAGCTCGTTAACAAGATAGCCGAAGCGATTTTGGGGATCGAATTGAAAGTGGCGCGGGCCCGCGCCTTTGGGGCCAATATTGGCGAAGTTCTGAGCGTCTGGATTTGGCGTTAATTGGTGATTTTCCGAGTCGAAGCGATACTGCGCAATCCAGTCGTCCTCAAGAGCTGGCACATATGCAAAGTGGCTGTCGCGGTCGAGCACGACTGCGTGGGAGCGCCGGCCTGAAGCTTCGAGATCGGTGGCCGCACCAATGCTGCCGTCTTCGTTGAGCGCAAACGCTTGGGTTTGGCCCTGATTGTAGAAGGTAGTGAGCAACGTTTTCCCAGGTGCGTCTACTGTTAGGTACACTGGGTTCCCGTGGCAATCGACGCGGCAAAGTGGCGTCAAGGTGCCGCTGTTAGGCGCGATGCGAAAGCAGTAAAGATGGTGGGTCGCCTCGTCCGCCAGGTACAAGGTGCGCTGGTTGGGAGCGATCGCCAAGTACGTCGCCAGGTGACCAACTTTCAGATCTTGCTGCAGCTGTAAAGCCGCGGTTGCTTGGTCGAACGAGTAGACACGCACGCTGCCTTTCGGATCATCAGAGAAATCTCCCAACCCGACGTAGACTGCGAACTTGGGAGAAGCTGCAGCATTCGAGGAAACCTTGTCCGCACTGGCTACGGCGGAAGGGGCGGGCGTTACGGGCGGTGTGCGCTCACCGGCGCCACCACAAGCTACGAAACCGAGCAGCGCTCCGAAACCATAAGTGGGCACGCGTCGACTGGAATTCAGCATGGGCTTCACCTTAACCCGAAGGCGGCAAGATCTTCTAGGTGCCGAAGCGCCCCTCCGCTATCCTGAATCCCATGTGGTCCACCATCGAACGTAATTTCTTGGATGCGTTGCCAAGCCGCGCCGAGGCTTCTTTCGTTTCGCTCCGTGTTGTGGATTCTGAGCGCGATAGCGTGGAGATGCGGCAAGGCGTTTTGGAACCGATGAATCGCGGGGTGGAGCGCGGAGGTATGGTAACGGTGCGGCATCAAGGGGGTTACGGGTATGCGGCCACAAGTGATCTATCGCTTGCAGGTATCAAGCGTGCGATCGATGTCGCCAGTGATTGGGCCCGGAAAACTCGGGGCGCGGCGCTACTCGATTGGAGTTCCTTCCACACACCTATGGTCCAAGAACGATACCGTGCTTCTGTGCAGCAGCCGTGGAGCAAAACGACGCTCGTGGAACGGATTGAATGGGTGCGAAGGGCGCACGACGCGCTGATAGGGGACGCACGGATTGTGGATTCTCGAGCTGGCATTAGCTGGCAGTCGGAGCGAACTCTGCAGCTTACGAACGATGGGGGCCGCGTGGAGCAGGAATTCGAATTTATCGCTCCCGATCTAGGGGTGGTGGCGCACGAAAACGGGCTGACGCAAACACGTAGCCTGGGGCTGGTGGATAGGATGCGCCAAGGAGGCCTCGAAGTCTTGCAGCAGATCGATTTTGTAGGGCGTGCCTGCAGCCTGAAAGAAGAGGTTTTGGAGCTTCTGGCGGCTCCGAATTGCCCTTCGGGAACGATGGACGTGGTGCTCATGCCCGATCAGATGATCTTGCAGATCCACGAGAGCATCGGCCACCCACTGGAGCTCGATCGTATCTTGGGGGATGAACGCAATTACGCGGGTACGAGCTTCGTAACCCAGGACATGTTTGGCTCTTACCAATATGGCTCGCCGCTGCTCAACGTGAGCTTTGATCCCGGAGTCGAGTCGGAAGTGGCGTCGTATGCGGTGGACGACGACGGCACCCGCGCACAGAAGGAGTACTTGATCCGTGAGGGTATTCTTGTGCGGCCGCTTGGCGGCGCCGTTTCGCAGGCTCGCGCTAATATGCTGGGCACAGCCAATGCTCGGGCCTGTAGTTGGAATCGCCCTCCCATCGATCGTATGGCCAACCTCAACCTTGAAGTGGGAGAACAATCCTTAGAGCAGCTCACGAGCGCGGTGGAAAAAGGCATTCTCCTCAAGGCTAATTGCTCGTGGTCGATCGATGATTCCCGCAATAAGTTTCAGTTCGGGTGTGAATGGGGCCGGTTGATTGAGAATGGCCGGCTCACGAATGTGGTTCGAAACCCCAATTATCGTGGAATTTCTGCAACTTTTTGGCGAAATCTAGCGGGCGTAGGGGATGCTTCCACCCGAGAAATCCTGGGAACGCCTTACTGCGGCAAGGGAGAGCCTAATCAGGCCATTCGCGTAGGCCATGCTTCACCCGCTTGCAGATTCACAGCGGTAGACGTGTTCGGAGGCGCAGCGTGAAGGGGCAGTTTTTCGAGCTGTTCGATAAAGCTGTAGCAGGCCTGCGTGGGCAAGAGGTACTGCTTGGCAATTACGTGGGCGAGGTGTCGGAGTTTGTTCGGTTCAACCACGGCAAGGTGCGTCAGCCGGGAACCGTGGAGCAGCATTCGTTCACGCTTGAGCTCATCGACGGTAAGCGGCACGCAAGCCAAGAGCTCAGCTTGGCGCGTTCGGCTGATACGGCGGACCAAGTTGAGCAGGCCCTCGAAGGGTTGCGGGAGCGGCTCCAGTTTCTGCCCGAAGATCCTCATTTGCTCTACAATCAAGAGGTGCTCTCCACGAACGTGGAAGGGCAGCGTGATTTTCCGGCAGGGTCCGATCTTACGCTTGAGATCGTGCAAGCTGCGGGCGGGCTCGATTTAGTGGGGCTTCTGGCCGCGGGTGAGGTGAGCCATGGGTTTGCCAATTCGCTCGGGCAGCGCAATTGGTTCTCTCGCCATACCTTTAACTTTGATTTCAGCGTGTACGTACGGAGCGATCGCGCAGTAAAATCTGGCTACGCAGGTCAGCGTTGGGATCCGCAGGCTTTTTTGGGTGTGGTTCAAGCGGCTCGCGGAAACTTACAGTTGCTGCAGCAGCCCGCGAAGACGATTGCCGCAGGAGATTACGATGTGTACCTCGCCCCTGCCGCACTAGATGAAATACTGCGTCTGCTCAGTTGGGGCGGCTTTGGCCTGAAGAGCCAGCGTACTCGCCAAACACCGCTGCTGCGCATGCTCACTGAAGGGGTTAGTTTGGACTCACACGTGACCCTCATCGAAAACACGGAGCACGGCGCCGGGCCCGCTTTTCAATCATCGGGCTTTATCAAACCCCCACAGGTGCCTCTCATCGAAAAGGGAAAGCTCGTGGGCGCGCTCACCTCGCCGCGCTCCGCTCAGGAGTACGGAGTTGTCCCGAACGGTGCTTCGGAGCACGAGAGCCCCTCAGCGCTCCAGCTTTCCGCGGGCGATATTCCGACGGCCAAGGCGGCGGAGCACTTAGGTACGGGGCTTTTCATCAACAACCTGCATTACCTTAACTATTCCGATCGCCCGAGTGGTCGCATTACCGGCATGACACGCTTTGCGACCTTGTGGGTGGAGGGTGGCCAACCAGTGGCGGCGGTGAATGTGATGCGCTTCGACGAGTCTCTGTTCCGGGTTCTGGGTGATAACCTGGTGGGCTTGACGCAAGAACAGGTTTTCCGCCTCTCGAATGAGACGTACGGCGGGCGTTCCACCGCTTCGGTGCGTCTGCCCGGGGCGTTCGTTCGAGGGTTCCGGCTTACTCTTTAGACCTTAGGTGGACGCTGCCCGGGCGTAAGCTCCTGTGCGTTTCCGAAAGGCTCGAGCTGATTCCGCGAAAAGCCGTGCTCTCAGGGGGGAGGCCTCCGCTCGAAGCAGTTGGCTCCGCGCGCGCAGGACGCCCTCGACAGCCAAGCGCTCTTGTGGCGATAGCCCGAGGCGACCGTCACTGATCCGCAACTGGAGATCTGAAAGGTCATGGTCACTCCCAAGCAGATCGCCCAACGTTCTGGCCGTCTCCCCATGGGCCTCAACCCAGGCTGGCCAAAGGTCCCGGAAGAGTTGGAGTTGGTGGGTGTGGTGTTTCACTCCTTTTCTGAGATCGTGAAATACCTCTGCGTGCGAGCTCCCATGGCAGGCTTGGTGCGACCGCCGCGCGCGCTTATAGGTGATTGCCAGCCCGTCGAGCGCTTGCTCTAGGCTAACCGCTTCCCAGGCCACGTCTGCAAAGGCTTCCGCAAGGTGAGCCAATTGCGCACGTGCCCCATCCAGTTTGTCTTCTAGACCAGATTCGAGCAGCGTGTCCTCAAGAGATTGGCCCAGGCCGTGGACCGTGTCATGGGGCAGGACGAGCAGCAGATCCGGCACAACTGTGGTTAGGCAGTCCCGCGTGGCTCTAGCTTCCCGCGGCCCGCTCAGACATCGACTGGTGTCTGCCGCCGCTCTGTCGAGCAGCTGAAACTGCTGCTTTCTGAGGGTAGAGCGAATGAGTCGGAGCAGCGCGCGAAGGCGCTTCATCAGCTTGCGAGTATCGTGCACTGCCTCATCGGCATCTCCGTTTGCGAGGCTGAGTAGGTTTGCTGCGTGCCGAATTTTGAGTTCAGAAAACTCTCTGAGCTGTTCGCCGAATGGAGCGCGGAGGTTGAGCTCAAATGCCACCCCAGAGGGTTAGCTCATGCCAGCCACACTGTCAGCTGCTAGCTGCGGGTTCCACCGACCTAATCTTTCCATCCAGGAGGCACGCCACGTTGGTATCGCCGAGCACATTGATCATAGTTCTGCAGCGATCCAGAAACCAATCCACCGTCAGGAGCAGCGCTATGTACTCGACCGGCAACCCAACCGCCGAAAATACCAGAGTCATCGTGACCAGGCCGGCCTCCGGGATCCCAGCTGCACCTACTGACGCCACCACAGAGGTGGCTATGACCATGAGCTGCTCCGGAAAGCTCAGCTGCACTCCAATGAGTTGGGCGACAAACAGCGCCGACATTGCCTCATAGAGCGCTGTCCCATCGTTGTTGAAGTTCGCCCCCACGAGTGCCCCGAGGCTGGCTGAACGCTCGCGCAGGCCCACCCGGGTGCGAAGCCGCTCATACGTGAGCGGCATCGTAATTGTGGAACTAGCTGTCGAAAAGGCCATTACCAGCGCATCACTCATTTGGGAAAGTAGAGCGAACGGTCGCACCCACGAACCCAGGCGAACCCGAACCAAGTAGTATGCAGCCTGGACAGCCAACGCCACCAGCACCGCGAGCACGAACATTCCGAGCCTAAGAAACGGCTCGAACCCAGCCGTTCCAACAATGCTTGCCACTTTTCCTAATACCGCCAGTGGCACCAACGCAATCACCCAGTGCAGGACTCGCACGATGCAACTGAAAGCGAGTCCTATCAGATCTTCTGCCACGCGCCGTTGTGATCCGTGTAGGCCGCGCGCTGCCACCCCGAACAAGAGTGCGATGAACACCACCGCGATCACCTTGTTCTCCACGAACGGTCGCACCAGGCTATCGGGCACGTTGTCCAGAATTTGTGCCATAATGTCAGTCTTAAGTGGGGCCACCCGAGCGGGAGCAGGTAGCGCTACTCCTTCTCCAGGCCGTATCAGGTTAGCGACGCCGAGCCCCACCAGGATCGCCACCAGGGTATTCAAGAGCAACAAGCGCACCAAGCGAAACGCAAGTCGCCCGTGGATTTCGGCCGTCATGATGGCGCGCACCACGGCCACGAGAATAAGCGCCGGTGCCAACGCCCCAAGGAGGCGCAAAATCAGCTTCGCGGGCGTGTCGAACGAACGTGCGTCAGGTCCGAGCAGAACGCCAATTACAACTCCGAAGACCAGGCCGAAGAGGATCCTCACGAACAGCGGAGTCGTCACCAACCAACGCCAGGGGCCCGTGCTCGCCGCAGGCGACCCATCACCGGATGTGTTGCTCATCCCAGAGGCCTATCACGGTGAAGTGAGGGCTGCGCAGATTTCCCGGTGTGCGTTCGTCGGGGGCCGCCGCGGAGCCCCTGTTGCCTAGTGTCGTGTGTGTTGACCAATGCAACTAGTCTGGCTGAAACTTGCACCAGATGGAATCTACAGATCTTGGGCTTTTGGTGTCATTGGACGCACTCCTTCAGGAAGGCAGCGTTACGGGCGCCGCCCGGCGTGTCGGGCTGTCGACTCCAGCGATGAGCCATGCGCTGGCGCGGATTCGGGACCGCTTAGCGGATCCGATCCTCGTCCGTTCGGGGCGCGGCATGCTGCTCACACCGAGGGCACTCGCACTCAAGGCCCAGGTTCATACTGTCGTTACCGAAGCTAGGCTCGCCCTTCAACCCGAGCGTGCGTTTGTGGCCAAAGAACTTTCTCGGACGTTCGTCGTGCACGCAACGGACTACGTACTCACAGTGTTGGGCAGAACGGTGGATCGAATCCTTCGAGACGAGGCGCCCGGCGTATGCGTTCGCTTCGTTCCCAACACACCGGATGATCCGAGCCTGCTCCGAGATCACGGTTCAGACCTCGCGGTGGGCATCTACGGCGAGCTTCCTCAGGAGATGCGCAGCCAGCAGCTCCTGACTGATCGCTTCGTATGCGTGGTTCGCAGTGGCCATCCAATGGAAGGCAAGCGGTTCACTCTTTCTCAGTTTGTAAGCTTTCCGCACATTCAGGTAGCGCCACGAGGAAAGCCCGGTGGGTACGTGGATGATGTGCTGCGCGAGCGTGGCCTCACGCGTACTGTGGCCCGTGCGGTGCCGTATTTTGGTGCCGCTCTGCAGCTGGTTGCCGAGACCGACTACATCTTGATTATTTCGGAGCGAATTGCCAAGTTGAACGCCAGCCGCCTGGGTCTTCAGTTGTTGGAGGCGCCTCTTACGCTGCGACCCTACGCGCTCAGTCTTGTTTGGCACCCTCGCGTCGACGGCGATGCAGGGCATCGCTTTATTCGCGACGTATTCCTACGCGCGTCGCGTGAAGATGCTTCCGAGCGCCACGAGCAACCTCGTAGGCGGCTGGACGCGACGGATCCAACCTCTGGGCACACTCGGAAGCGATCGCGCCGGTCATCATAGTTGCATAGTATGCAACTATGTGTTGCAGAAGTGTCAATTGCGTGCATGTGCGGGGGGCTCAATAGTCTCGCGCACGAGGGCACGCCGCTCTCGAACAGGGAGTCCATGAAATGAGCCTCAGAGATCCGAATCCGTCCAACAAATCCCAGCCAAAACGCATTGCGATCGTCATTGCGAATCCTACAAGTTCAAGCACCACCGGTTGGCCTGTTGGCTTCTGGTGGTCTGAGCTTACGCATCCATACTTTGCGTTCCACGAGGCGGGCTACGAGGTCGAGGTGTTCAGCCCCGCCGGCGGCCGATGCGAGGCCGATGGGATGAGTGATCCACGTGACGCAAGTGGGTACTCCGCCTCCGATTTGATCAGCCTGGGGTTCATTTCAACACCGAGCCTTGCAGCGCTGATCGAAAAGACGAAACCCGTTTCCGAGATCAGCGTTAGCCGCTTTGACGCGATCGTCGTTGCGGGTGGGCAGGCACCCATGTTCAGCTTTGAGCAAGCTACGGATTTGCATCGAAAGTTTGTTGAGTTCTACGAAGCGGGGAAGGTTGCGGCGGCTCTCTGCCATGGCGTGGCGTTGCTTCGCTACGCAAAGCTCTCGAACGGGGATTTTCTCGCGAGGGGAAAAACGATTACCGGCTTTGCCAACGTCGAGGAGGATTTTGCGGACAATGCAGTGTGGAGCATGGGTGCACTCTCCCGTGACAAGCACCTCATGCCCTGGCGCATTGAAGATGAGCTGAAGAAGCTCGGCGCGAACTTCGTGCAGGCAGGAATGTGGCGGGGATTTGCGGTGCGCGATGGCAATCTCATCACCGGGCAGCAGAACTTCTCCGGCACAGAAACGGCTAAGCTCATCATCGAAACGCTCGGCCGCTGACCCTTAGGCTCATAGTGGAAAGGACAAGAATCCAGTGAAAATCGCTTTCATCGGCGCAGGTCAAGTGGGTGCACCGCTCGCCGCGCGCCTCGCGGAGGCTGGACATGAAGTGGTGCTGGGCGAAGTGGAGCCTGGCTCAGAAAGCGTGGCGCGTGCGCTTACGCGCTCCAAGCGGCTCGCTGCACGGTCATCCAGAGAGGCCATCTCTGGCGCGGAGATAGTGTTCCTCGCAACGCCATTTGCGGCGAACGAGTCGTTGCTTCGCGCGCACGCTGATGTCATCAGTACGAAAATCCTTGTGGACTGCACCAACCCTGTGGGGCCTGGGCTTACTCATGCGCTCAAGAGCGAACGATCGGGAAGCGAGTTCATTCAGTCGATCGTGCCCGCAGCCCGAGTGGTCAAAGCCTTCACCATTTATGGTTTTGAAAACTTGGAGAATTCCGCCTACCCAGGCTACGGCAAGTTGTTGCCTGCGATGCTATTTTGCGGCGACGACGCGTCCGCTAAAGCGAACGTAGCCTCACTCATCACCGATTTGGGCTTCGAGCCCGTTGATGTGGGGCGGCTCGTTCAGGCGTTGCATCTCGAACACATGACGCTCCTCTGGGTGCGGATGGTGCGAGCTCAAGGTCAATCGCCGCACCTCGTGTGGGCAGCTCTCAGACGCGAGCACGGCGCCTAGCGGTGCCCGGAACGGTCGACAGTTGCATGATTCCGAAGCCACTACGGATCCCTGCTCCTTTCGAGCCCGCGGGCCACTGCGGGCCGAAATTGGCAAGTTGCTGATTAAGTATGTCGATGTTTTAACTGAAAAACTGGCAAAACATAAACATGTTTCGCTGGGTTAACGCACCCACACTCATCCAGTCCGAAGGACATGTCGTCCCCATCGAAGTGAAAGCCGGAGCTTCGGGAACTCTGAAGAGTTTGAGAAGCTTTCTGGCGTCACACCCGTTGAGCCCCACGGGCATCCGGCTCTACAGCGGAAAGCCAGTGCAGGAAGGACAGATCCGACACTTGCCAATTTTCGCGGCTGGAACTCTTTCCGCAGGCTACAGCAAATAGTGCGTCAAAAAGGACTGACATCCGCTCTACCGCAAGGGGCCCATGCCGGGCTAAATGCCGCTCGTTATGCAAGATCCCCGCTGCCCAGCGCTCACCCCGCTCTCTCCTCCCGTGCTCCTGCCGGATGGAACGCCGTTCGCCACATGGGAGGTAACCTGTAGGTACACTAAGACTTACCACGTAGCGCAGAACCACCCGCAAGCTTCCGACAACAACGTAGGCTCAGCCGCAGAGCCCTGGAAATCCATTCAACGAGCGGCTGGGGTGCTAGCGCCTGGAGAAAAGGTTCTAATACACGCGGGGATGTACCGGGAAACGGTACGGCCGATGCGCGGAGGGAGCGGACCGGCCCATATGATTGGCTACTTTGCTGCCCCCGGTGAAGCTGTGGTCGTGAGTGGCGCGGAGCAATACCGAGGCGCATTTGAACCAGCTGACGAATGGAAGTTCGTAAAAGAATTCAGAGCTGAAACAGGCGCGCAGGTTTACCACGCGCGGCTGCCGCGCGAATGGTTCGTGGGTTACCTGCCTTTTGGAATGCCCAATACTCCTCAGCACCACTTAGATTTTGGCTGGGGAAAGGGCTTTCCTGAAGAGCCCCGCATCAAGCTGCTCCTAAAGCGCGGGCTAGTGTTCCAAGATGGCCGCCGCCTCACCCAGGTGCTCACTCTTGCAGAACTGAAGCACGCCCCCGGCAGCTACTGGTGCGAATCGAGCGGCTTGAGCATTTACATACGCCCTTTCGAAGACTCCGATCCGCAAAAGAGCGAGTGGGAATTTTCAACACGTGAGCAAGCCTTCGCGCCCGAAGGCACGGATATCTCTTTCATTCAGCTGAAAGGCCTTACATTTCAATATTGCGCTGATGGCTTCACCTGGCCACAACGAGCCACCGTATGCGCCAATGGCGGCACCCACTGGATAATCGAAGATTGCACGGTGCAACAAGTGAACGCCAATGGCATTGATGTAGGCCGATGCCACCCTCAACACACCGATCACGGTGAACACGGGCACCATATTGTGCGCCGAAATACGCTTAGAGATTGCGGAATTTGCGGCATTTGTGCCACGGCCTTTCCACTCAGCAATATGTTGGTGGAAGAGAATCACATCACGGGTGCGGGCTGGCACGGCATTGAACGGCTGTGGGAGTGTGCCGGCATTAAACAGCACTTGTGCAAAGATGGACTCTATCGCCGTAATGTGATCGAAAATTGCCTCAACGCCACAGGCATTTGGCTCGATAATGGCATCACCAATACTCGGGTTACGGAGAACCTCATCGTCAACACAACATCCGGGTTCGGTGGTGTGTTCATCGAGGCCTCGAAAATCGGTCGGGTCATGGTTGATCACAATCTCATCTTAGGTTCGAAGCTCGTTCCGCCGATTGGCGCTGGGATCGGGGACGAAGCCATTACTGGTGGCCATGGCATCTATGAACACGATGTGGATCGCTTGCTCGTGGTACACAATCTGATCGTGGGTTGTGAGGGGAGCGCAGTGATGCTGCGTGTGGGGCGTGTGGCGCGTTTCATTCATGGCCGGGGCGGCGTGTGTCGCGATCACGAAGTGCTGAACAATCTGGTAATAGATTGCCAAAAATGCGTGGAATTCGGGCGGATCCACAATCGCGCTGATGGGAACGCCTATGCGAACCCAGGCCCAGAAGGCCCTTGGCGGATCCACGAACCCGCAGAATATATGGACTGGGAAGGTTGGCGGGAGTTCCTAAAACAAGATCTGAGCGGCGTGCTTACGCAGGCGAAAGCCACTTACAACGCATCGACGCGCGTGCTTCGCTTGGAGCTCTCGCAGCCGCTTCCGGAGGTTGAACGCTGCGCCCTTGGGACGCACGACTATCTCGGAGCTGAACGGTCACCAGGCGCCGTGGTGCCCGGGCCGTTCGCACTCGGTGCGCTTACGGAGTGGGAAGGGAATGTGGATCTGCGGGGGCGTGGTCGGGTTGGTTAGGAATGGCGGCGTAAACCTGGTGTGGGCCGCGTCAGTTGTGGATCCTCGTTACGAAGTCGGGCGAGTGTGCGATGAAGATCAACGTTTCTGGGATATTGGCTGAAAGTGGCAACAGGTTGGCGCCTATGCTGCGGCCGAATGCCCAGCTGTACGCATGAGTGGTGAAGCACTGTTGAGCTGTGGCACTTTGCGAGAGCAGCTGCGCGAGCTCGACGCCACCCACGTACGGGCCACCGACGTCGGTGGCGGCGTAGAGATAGCCGCTCGCATCTATTGGGAAGCCCCGCTCTGCTGTTCGATACTGCCCGATGGCGTCGTAGTTTTCCAGGCTGAAGGCGATTGACTCAAAAAGGGAATGGCAACCGGTGCAGGCGGGGTCCGCCGTCAAATTCGCCCACATTTGTCGCGTCGAGAGGCCAGGATCAGGGGTGGGGGTGACGCCGTGGGTACCTACGGCCGGCGGAGGTATCGCCTGACAAAACAAGCGCTCGCGCACGAACGAGCCGCGCCTGAAGGGATGGGAACCAACCATAGGAGCGTTCGCCGTCATCACTGAGGCTTGAGTGAGCAACCCCATGCGCTGGTTCGCAGGTAACTCAACCCGCACCAAAACATCTCCCTGCCCTGGATCCGGCAAGCCGTAGAACTGCGCGAGCGACGAGTTCACGAAAGTGTAGGGGGCGTTGAGAAGCGTGGCAAACGTGCCGTCACTCTCCCACAAGACGTAGTCAATGAAGCGGCTTGATTCCCGGTGCATGGCTGCCGCAAGCGTTGGGGTAAACAGGGGATAGGTGGCGGGATCACGCGTCACCTGTTCGACCTGATCTATCCGAAAAATCTGCTCAACAAAATGCCGAACCACCGGGCGCGCTTGGGGTGTCGAGAGCAGCCTCCGAGCTTGTTGAGCACGCACGGAGCTATCCTGAAGAGTGCTTGCATCAGCTAACATTTGGAGTTCGGAGTCAGGGGGACCTCCGGTGTACAGATACGAAAGCTCCGCGGCCACCTCGTACGAAGTCAGGAACGTTTCTCCGATTGCTCCGGGCGCTCCCAACTCCGTGCGGTACAAGAAATTCGGGGATTGCAGCATGGTTGCCACAATTTGGCGGATACCTGCCGCGTGGTGTGCGCTTAGCCCAACCGCCTGGTACGCGCCCATGTAGAGATCCAAATAGGCCTGAGTCTCCGCGCACGTGAGTGGGCGGCGGAACGCTTGCTTGCCAAAGCTTGTGATGAAGGCAATGGCGCAGTCCGCCCCAAGTGCAGGTGGTGCACAGCTCGGAACAGTGAAGGTTGCCGAGAGTGTCTCGGCGTTGTCGAAGTACTGCTGACTCGCGATAGGGGCGACGATTAGGTTGGCAGCTAGGTTGTCGAACGGGTATGCGGAAGTGCCAGGCAGGTCGTCCTGAACCGTCAGTGCGGCGGTCGCGAACCCTAACGCTGCAAGCGTCGCCAGGTATTCATCCTTGGTTAGGCGCCGGATCACGGTGGGGCCACGCGGAGGGCGTGGAGCGAGGGCCGCACCCGGACCACCCGGCGGCGGGGCAGCCGTGGACGTCGGGGCCGGAGCCAGAAGCGCAGGGCTTGGTGGCATCTCATTGGGCAAAGTGACTTGATCGAAAGCCGACGAACCACTGTAGATGTAGAGCCTGTGAAGCTCGTGGAGCGAATTGAGGTGCACGTCCAGCTTTGCGCTTTCTGCGCTGCCTGCACGAGCCTTAAGTGTCTGAACTTCCCCCAGGAGCAGGGTCAACCGCGCTGCGCCCAAAGCACGCCGAACCGCTGTCTCGTTATCAACATCGGAAGCTCCGCCCGTACCAAGAGTGGCGGGGCTTCCGGCGTAAGCGGGGGCCCCGGCAGCGCCAGCCGCGTTCGGATTAACTGCAACATTGGGATTGGGTTCCTGATTCGGAGCACCCCCCGCCGTCGGAGGCGGCGTTGGGATGTTGAGCACACACGGCTCCATCATCATGGCTCCGCCACTCGCCGTGGCTCCACCAGTTAGAAACGTCGCACCGAAGCCCCCCACGCCACCAGTTTGCCTCGCGCCACCGGTCCCAAGCGGGCCCATGCAACGGCAAGCTTCCAAGTGGCCAGTACTGTCACAGACTTGGCTCCCCGCTTGCGTGTTGCCGCACATGCAGGCTATCGGCTCCTGCCCGGGCTGGCAAGTCGGGCCTGTGAGCTCGTTGTCCGTTGTTGTTTGGCCGCAACCCTGCGCGAGCGGACCCACCGAAGCAGCCATCGCGAACAATCTTGCCCAGTTGGAGAACTTCAGGTGCATAGGAGCCCGACCCGTTAGGTTGAGACCTGAGCATAGCGGGCACCAAAAATAGCCGCAAACCCTAGAGTGCTGTTTGCGTGGGAAACGTAACCTGTGGCTCACCTACCTGCCACTACCCTAGAAATCGTTCGCGTCCCCTACTCTATTGTTCGCTGAGCGCTAGCTTGAGTGAGGTTCTGCGCGTGAGCCCGCGCAACCACAACACACAAAATGCGGCCATGAAGAGCAACGGCGCGCTCGCGACAAGAAAAGTGAAGCGTTGTCCGAACCTATCCACCAGGTGGCCCACGAGCGGCATGACGCACACAACGGACAACCGAAATATCAGCGCCCGAATCGATACGATGGTCGCTCGATCTTCGGAAGGGCTCAATTGTTGCTCGGCGTGGTGCAGCGGGATCATCACGGCACCCCGTGCCAGCGTCGTAAGGTAATAGAACGCGAAGCCAAATGCGGCATGGCTGAGCCCGAGCCCGAGGTAGCCGAGTGCGATGGCACCGAGCGCGCCGAACAGCAACGGAGTAAGTCCCAAGCGTTCCTTTGCGCGGGTGGCCAAAGCGCCGCCAATAGCCACCGTGTAGTTGGCCGCTGCCCAGATCGGCCCCAGCCAGGCGCGTGAAATGCCGGAGTTTTCAGCGTAGATCCCAATTTGCCACACCGGGATGTACGCGAGGATGCCGAAAACAGCCGAGGTGAATAAGACGCCGCGCAGTTCGGGTTGAGCGATGGCAACGTAGCGCGCCACGCTTTTCACCTTCGCCCAGTGGTTAGAAATGCGTGCCCGCTCGGGGGTTTCCACTAGCTTCAAGACCACTATCGATGCAGCGACCCACAAAACCACCTCTAGAACAAACGGCAAGCGCGCCCACCAAGCGTAAAGAAACCCGGCCGAGAGCGCAGCGGTGCCTTCGGAGATTTGACCCCAAAAACGCATACGCGCGTACCAACGTGGAAATTCACCCTCGCGCCCGTGGTGCTTGAGCGACTCAAAGAGCAGCGCTGTGTCAGCCCCTGAAATCAGAGAAAATCCGATGCCGTGAAGGGCCTCTGCCAGCAAGAGCGTACCAAGCCCGCTTGCGGCTGCGTAGATTGCCCAGCCGAGAGTAATAATCAGCGATGCCAAGAGCAGCGAACGGCGGTAACCCAAGCGGTCCGCGAGGTAGCCGGAAGGCACTTCGCACACTGCCGCAACTAGGCTAAAAAATGCCTGAACGGACATGATGGTGGTCCAATTCATGCCAAGCTCACGGCTCCAAAAGAGCGGCATGATCGCGACTGGGAAAAGCGCCGCGAGCAGCGCCTGAAAGACGCATAAGAGAGCAAGGTTTCTTTCGAGCTTTTGTCCGTTGGCCATGTCATTCTCGATCAGTGAATTGGCGAGTTGGCGAGTTAGCGAGTTGGCGAATCAGGAAAACGGTGCACCGCTGGGGAGCGGAACGGTGGGAGGTTGAGGGACTGAGGATTGAGGATTCGGGCTATTGAGGGATTGAGGGATTGGGTTAAAGAAACACTGAACCAACGGCGCAGGTGTCCCGCGGCGCTCGCTGAACAAAGCACGGCCGAGCTCCGTGTGGCGTCGGAGTAGCAAGCAAAAAAAAAAGCCTTCTGGTTTCCCAAAAGGCCTAAAAAGCAAGGTTGCTTCTTAATCCTTCAGGGCAAAGCCTCCGTAGCTCGCACGCCATATCGGAAGCGCACCGGACACATCACGTGCATGTACCAAACTGCGGAAATTCCGCAGGGTTTAGTGCATGGGAGCGCGCGCGTGGTCATTGGAAGTCCCCAGGATACCTGTGACTCACTCAAAGAGCAAGCGTACTCTCTTCGCGGGTCGACGGGTCCCGGAGCTCTTCCATCTTGGTTGGTGGTTGCGGGAAGGTACCTTTGCTTCGGCAAGAGGTACTTGTCATGCTAAGTACCACATCGCGAAAGAAAACGCCCAACCCAAGGCGGCAAGCCCGAACGCCGATCAAACGCCGTCACAGGTAAGCAGCGCGAACCCATCCGCTCGCACGCAGCCACAGGAGCGCGAAGCACCCATCCGCTCGCACGCAGCCACAGGAGCGCGAAGCACCCACTGGTTTGGCCACACCGCTGTTCGGGTTACGTACCTGTGCGACGCGACGGCGGCTCGGATTTCAGTGGTTTCGGCCGCGCGAGAGAGGCGGGCTCGTCCGGCTCAAGCTCAGGACTCAGCGAGAATAGCTCGGCGTTGTGAATGCCCACCCGAACGGCGGCACCCAGGGTGACCAGCTCGGCGAGGGCTAACCCTACGAGGCGCGGGGGCAAGCTCAGCTGGGCGCTCAATTGCTCCAGAGTGCCGGATTCGCTTGCCACCAATTGGCTCAAAACACGCTCGCAGATCGGCCGCGCCGTCCTCGGATCAAAGACAACCAAGGCTTCAGCGTGAACCGTGAGGCTTACAGAATGGGCACGCCTTGTGAGCGTGCCGTGATCTCCAAGAAGCTGTTCGGTGCGATCCAAGAGCGCCGTTAGCAGTGCTTGGTGCACGCGACGGATGTATTCGATACCGTAACTTTGCCGAAAGAGCTCGGCATGGCTGAGCTCCGCGTGGTCGGCGAGTGCTAAGGCTGAAAGCGCCGTTTGTGGGAGCGTTTGCCCGCTCACTTGGATCCAGTCTTTGCCAAAACCCACTACCGTGGAGGGGAGCGCGCAGGCGAGCACGCGCCGACCGACATGACCGCGCTGCAGGATGGCGAAGCTTGTCGGCGCCGTGGATGCACCGGCTTCGGTGCCCGCGCTGTGAAGCCCGCCGGGAGGTAAAGGATCTTGACCCCAACACCAGCTTCTCAGGTTCTTGGGGGGCGGTTGCTGATAATCTAGGCTTCCCGCCAACAACTGCACTTCATACAGCATTGGCCGCACGCCGGTGAGCGTGTGGGAGAGGGCCTCTCGGGCGGATTGAATGCGTTCCGAGCTTACCCGTGCAGCGTGGAGTAGAGCTGAGAGCTCGTTCACGGCAACCCAAGCACCATTGGTAGCGACCGAGATCCCCCGCCGAGATGAATCAGGCGCAGCATCCTTCAGTTCGGGTTCAAGGCTTCCGTCGGCGAGCGCCTTTTCCCAGGCTATCCACGCGCCAAAAGCCGGCGGCGCCTCTGCCGACAGCTTGTTCAGGAAGAGACTCGCAAGCAGTGGGCGCCCGAGGTAGCGCAACACTCGGCAACGAGCGAGCGTTGTGAGGAGGCGCCATTCCACTAGGCTTTCAGCTTTTGCTAGCTCGGTAGCACTGTCGATATAGGTTAATGCCGTCTCTGGGTGGTTCAGCAAAAGGGCACCAAGTGCGCACAGCGTTAGTAGCTCCACCTTGAGTTCCACGGGGAGAGCGTCGTCAAACGCGGCCAGCTGATCTTGTGCTTCTTGCGCCATGGCGGGGCGCCCCTGCATCAGATCCAACCAGAGCGCGGTGGCGCGATACCAAGCATATTGCTCACTGCTGTTGGACACCAAGCTAGAGTGCAACTCGTGCCAGCGAGCCATGCTCCCGAGATCGAATCCGAGCAAACTAATGCGAGACATCACCCTGCAGAGCTCCGCTATACCGTCAGCGGTGCTAAGGCTTGCTTCTAAGAGCCCCTGCGCGTCTTCCAACAGCGGCAGCGGAGCCGTGGTTACGCCGTATAGATTCTGTGTCGCAGCAAAGGCCAGCCGAAATGCCTTGGCTTCGTGCACAGGCTCGGCTCCCAGCAACGCTTCGGCGTCGTCGAGGGCGTGGGTAGCCCCTCGGCGAAACCGAACCAGCGCGGGTCGCGCGGAAGCTATGGCCGACACAGACCTCTCCATACGGGGCTAAGTCTAGTCGCTTTGTCTGGGTAGAGAAGGGACATTAAAAGCAATCGAAACAGCTACGCGCGTGGAAGAGCGGCCGTTAAGGGTCGGGTTCATCGGCGCCGTGTAGCCACCAAGGTGCGCTTGGTGGTACGAGGGCTCCCAACTGAAACGCATGTGCGCCGAAGTACGAAGACCGATGAACCCACTTTTGAAAGAGGTATTCGTGACTTGCACACGAGTGTCCCGAGTGACCCAGGGGACGCGGCCAAGCGTCCGGCGTGTTGCGCTGCAGCACGCCGCATTTGGGCCAAAAGAGCGGGCGTTCGGCCGGTGGTTTTCGCTCGATTTCGCGGCGGTCAATGCAGGGCGGCTGGGGCTAGAGGAAGCGTTAAGCGGAGAACGTGGCTGCAACGGAGGAATTACTTGCACGCTCTCTTAGAAGACGCGTGGCAGCTCACTTCCGTGGTGCCCGCGGGTTGGTTGGTGGCTGCCTATAATCTAACCACTTCGGGCCATCCGTTATTGCTTTGCGTTGAGGAACGAGTGCTCAAGGAGGTGCTTGGGACTCAAGATATGGGCCTGGTTTGGCCGCAAACACGCGTGGCGGAGCCGTACCGCGCGAGGCTTTTTGAGCTCACTCCCGGAGGGGTCCATTCACATGAGCTGGTTGGCTTGAAGATGCGAGCACTCCACGTTGACCTATTGCCGGATGCACGCGCTATCGTGTGTGGGGCGCGGGCGCGGTTTGATGCACTAGGGGCCGAGCACAATGCCAATGTCTTCGATTTGCGTTCTGGTGCCATCGTGAGTGAGTTCACGCTGGGGGATGGGATATCTCACGTACAAGCGCTCGAGGACAGTTCCATCGTCGTTGGCTACTTCGATCAAGGCGTCGAAGGGGCGCTTGGTTGGAAGCAACCACTCGGCGCCTCAGGGCTTGTGCGCTTCGATCAGCACGGCAATCCACTGTGGAGGTTTCCCGTGTCGCA
Organism: Polyangiaceae bacterium; assembly: GCA_033763455.1. Classification (GTDB taxonomy): domain Bacteria; phylum Myxococcota_A; class Polyangia; order Polyangiales; family Polyangiaceae; genus JBBRRP01. The sequence goes on along the minus strand of JANRKO010000011.1, from coordinate 15,602 downwards.
GAAGCTTGCGCCGATGGACGAGTGTTACGCCCTCAACGCCAGCCTTGAAGAGACCTGGGTGTATTACTACCGCGATTTTGCCCTGGTTCGTTTTGACCGGGCGGGCGACGTGGGTGGAGTCTGGAATTTGGCGGTGCAAGGTGCGCATGCCGTAGCGGTGGCTGGCGGTTACGCAGCCCTTTTTGGCTCCTACGAAGATAGTCGCGATTGCTGCCTACTGAGCCTCAGAGCGAGCGGCCAAGCTGACGAGGTTTACAGGTTTCAGCTCCCACTACCTCCACGCTCTCAGGTTGTTGCGCGCCGGGGCCATTACGGCGCGCTGCTCGGAAACAGCTGGCTGCGTGGGGATTTTGCGGCGCTGGTTAGAGCCTTCACGAACCAAAAGAGTTAAGCTCGGTGCGTTTTCGCTTGAAGGAGTCGGTATTCCTGTCGCGACTTGGCTTCCGCCGCTCGCTGCCGTTCTTCATCCGTGAGGAGGGTGAGCCCGGGTACAGGGGTGGGGCGCCCGTGATCATCAAGTGCAACGTAAACCACGTACGCGGAATTGGTGTGGGTGATGTTGCCCGTGATCGCGTTTTCGGCGTGCACTTTAACTTCTACTTCGATGGAGCTTTTGCCAACGTAAGTTACCTGCGCCTGGCAGCACACGAGCTCTCCAATGTGCACGGGTGAGTGAAAGGTCATAGAATCGATCGCGATGGTGACACACGGCTTGCCGGCATGGCGCATGGCCGCAATGGCCCCCGTTTCGTCGACCATCTTCATGATGAGGCCACCGTGCACATTGCCGAGCGCGTTCGCGTGCACTGGCAACATGAGCTGATTCATCGTGATTTCCGAGGCAGAGACGGGTTTTTCCTGCATGGCATTTCCCTACCCCATCTGGGGGCGGCGTGCTACGGTCCCCGGGATTCTTAGTTCTGCTCGAATGTTACTTAGCGTGCCAGTTGGCTAGATGGATCTCCTCTACTTCGTGATCTTAGTGAGCACGCTCATCTTTGTGCATGAGCTAGGCCACTTCATGTTCGCCAAAGCTTTTGGTGTCAAAGTGATCACGTTCAGCCTCGGGTTCGGCCCCAAGCTTCTGAAGCTGCGCGGGCGGGAGACGGAGTATTGCATTTCGCTTCTGCCGTTCGGCGGCTACGTCAAAATGTTGGAGTCTTCGAAGAGCGATATTGTGTTGCCCGAGGATAGGAAGCGCACCTTTGAATCGCTGTCGCTTTATAAGCGTATCATCGTCGTGCTCGCAGGCCCGGTGATGAACCTCGTTTTTCCGATCTTGCTCTATTTCTCTGTATTTCTGGGTGAGGGTCCTTTCTTGGCGCCCACGGTTGGCATCGTCCTGCCGGATCATCCCGCTGACGGGAAGTTGTTGCCGGGGGATCGCATCATGGCGGTGAACGGGCAAGATGTCGGAACGTTCGATGAGGTGAAACGCATCATCGCAAAATCCCCAGGTGAATCCCTGACGTTTAAGATCTTTCGGAATAGTCGCCACGTAGATGTCGAGGTCACAGCAGACGACGAAATCGAACGTCAAGAGTTGGATATCATAAGGCACGTCGGCAACGTTGGGATCAAGCCGAGTGCACCGGCGGCGGTAATCGGAGTGCCAGATCCGGACTCTCCAGCGTATCGCGCGGGGCTTCGAACCTTCGACGTGATTACGAATGTTGCGGGCTCACCCATTCGCCGCTTCATGGATCTTGAGGGGCAGTTTTCCGAGAATCAAGGTGAAACGGTTCCGATCACTTACATGCGCCCCATCACCACACCACCTCCGCTTGGTAGCCTTGCCGAGATGGGTGTCTACGAAGCTGGAGTAGTCGCTCTGACTCCAAACCCCGGAACAGGCACGCTGATGGAGCGAGCAGGTATGGAGCTTGCCGATGTGTACGCGGCGGTGGTCCCCGAAGAATCGTTTCTCTCACGAGCAGGCCTGCGGCCGGGAGATAAGTTGCTTGCCCTAGATGGCAACACCATAACCGCGTGGTCTAGCTTTCGTGAGCAGGTGCTAAAAACACCAGATAAGGCGCATCGGATCGAGTTTTTGAGCGCTCGCGATGGGCGGCCACGCTCCGGAACGTTTCTTTTGCGGCGTGAAGAGTTCACTGACGAACACGGACAGTCGTTTGTTCATTACGTGTTGCCCGTACAGCAATGGGTTCCGCTCGCGCCTGAGCAGCGTGTGGAGCACCCCACGCCCGTGCGTTACGCTTTTCAGCGCGCGCTTGAGGAAACGATCGACGTTACTCGCTTCCTGTTCGTAGGGCTCGTGCGTGTGGCGGAAGGTCGAATTAGCCTGAAGTCGCTGTCTGGGCCAATTACCATCTACGAAGTGGCGGGCCAGGAAGGGCGAAAGGGTGCTGACTACTTTATCTGGGTGATGGCGCTTATCAGCATCAATCTCGGCTTGTTCAATTTACTACCGATACCGCTGCTTGATGGTGGGCACCTCATGTTCTTTGCGCTCGAAGGTATTATGCGGCGGCCGTTACCCTTGCGTGTGCGGGAGATCGCCCACATCGTGGGGATGGCAATTCTTTTGGGTCTTATGGCGGTGGCATTCAAAAATGATGTTGAAAAACGCTGGGACGTGATCGTTGGGCAAGTCCGTGAACTCGTCAGCTGAGCCCAAAGCGCCCCGCAACGTGCGTGGCGATAATACGCGTGAGATAGCGGCGCGGATCGTAGATCGTGTGCTCACCCAGTCGAGCTACGTTGCGCCCACATTGTCGGCTGAGCTAGACAGAAATTCGCAGCTTGCGCCGAGTGATCGGCATCTGATTACCGAGGTCTGCTACGGAGTGATCCGTACGTATAGGGGGCTCATTGATTGCCTGTCAGTCCACACGCCCCGTGGGTTGAATCAGAAAGACGGCATGGTGCTGGCGCACCTTTTGGTGGCGGCTTATCAACTTCTGGTTCTTGATAAAGTCCCCCAATTCGCGGCGGTGGATAGCGCTGTCTCCGGAGTACGAAAGCTGCGTGGGCCGCGTATGGCAGGCTTCGTCAATGCGCTTCTTCGTCGGCTTGCAGCCTCCGGCGTTCGGATGGCAGTTCCCGAAGGGATCCTGAAGACAGCCCCAGATTGGTTGAAGCGGCGGCTGGAAAAGTGCGTGGGCCATGAAGAGATGCTGGCGCTGCTTGGTATTCAAGAGAGCTCCGGTGTGCTGAGCTTTCACCCTCCGCTGCCGAGCGTGCGCGTGCTTCACGGGCATCCGGTGCCGGCGTGGCTCGCCGAGGCGGAACCGAGCCGCTTCGCGCCGAACGGCTATCGCGTGCCTGGCCACGGGGATTTGCGCCAGCTCGAAGGTCGCTTCACCGTTCAGGAAGAAGGCGCGCAGCTTCTGGCTTGGCTTGTGGGTGCTCGGCCTGGGGAACGGGTACTTGATGCTTGTGCCGGTCGAGGCAACAAGGCTCTCTTATTGGCAGAAAGGGTGGGCTCGGAAGGGCACGTATTGGCCTCCGATCTGTATGCGCAGAAGCTGCAAGTGCTCGCAGAAGACGCGCGAACCGCAGGGCTTTCGGTTGAAACCGAACCCGTGGATTGGACAGCGGGAACCGGCACTGTGCCAGACGAATTTGATCGGGTGTTGGTGGACGCCCCTTGCACTGGCGTTGGCACGCTGCGCCGCAGACCTGAGATCTTGCTGCACTTAGGAGCTGATGATCCCAAACGCATGGCTCAGATTTCGTTAGCCATCTTGCGCAATGCCGCGTCTCGGGTGCTAGCTTCTGGCAGAGTTGTTTTTGCTGTCTGCAGCGTGCTTCCTGATGAGTGTGAGGGGGTGCTTGCCCAAGTGGCGGATCTGCTTGAGCTCACTCCATTCGAGGCGCCCGAGCTCTCGGGCTTGCTGGAGTCCGGGGCGTCTACGCTCAGGCTCTTGCCCCACAGGCACGGCACAGACGGCTACTTCGTTGCCAATCTTCGCAAGCGAACGGGGGCCTAGCGAGTGCTAGGCTCAGCGCCCAACGCTCTCGCAGCCTTGCCGAAAGGTGAACCAACTTCGGGGCCCGGAGGGGGAAGAGCGAAGGTGGGGGCACTGGGGTATTTCTTGCCACTAGGGTACTTAGCATAGCAAGTACCTCGACTCGGTGGTGCTGGGTGGGCGCTGGTGCCGGGCTCGCTGGCGCTCGGTCGCGGTGCTAGGTCGCGCGCGTGTGGACTCGCGGACGTGTGGACTCGCGGGCGCCGGAATTGCAGGGGGCGTGTTCGCACCGCCTTCCGGTCGTCTTGCCGTGCGCTGCCGTTTCTCACCGGTCCGGCAGTTTCGGCGCCCTTGCGTTTGCGGCGTGGACGCGCCAAAAACGGGTCCCCCATGACTCTCCGCCCGCTTTCTGGCGTATTTACCGCGCTTGTTACCCCATTTCTTGAAGACACCGACAAGATCGATTGGGGCGGTTTTGAGAAGCTCCTAGAGGTTCAGCTTTCGGCAAAGGTCGCAGGTGTGGTGCCGTGTGGCACAACGGGTGAGACTCCGACGTTAACTGAAGACGAGCAACAGGAGATTATCCGCTTCACAGCGAAGCACGCCAAAGGGCGCACGTTCATCTTGGCGGGTACGGGGAACAATTCCACGCACGATAGCATTCACCTCTCCAAGCGCGCGGTTGATGCCGGCGCCGATGCGGTGATGATCGTGATGCCGTATTACAACAGGCCTTCGCAGGCAGGCCTACTGCGTCACGTAGAGCTCATTGGTAAAGCCATTTCCGTGCCGATCGTGCTCTACAATATTCCGCACCGCTCGGCGGTTGCGTTGGAGCCGGATACCACGCGGCGGATGCTTGAGGTTTGCCCGCACATTATCGCGATTAAAGATGCCACCGGTGCCCTCAACTACAGCCAGGACATCATTCCGAGTTTGAATCCAGGTGTTTCTCTTCTAAGTGGTGACGACCCATTGACGCTTCCGCTCATGAGCGTGGGCGCTCGCGGAGTGATCAGCGTTGCTAGTAACCTGTATCCAAAGCAAGTCATGGCTGTTGTGGAAGATATGGCTGCTGGGCAGTTTGAAGCGGCGCTTGTCAAACACAGAAAGCTCATGCCGGTTTACCGGGCGCTGTTTTCAGAGCCCAATCCGCAACCGATTAAGGCCGCCTTGGCGCAGAAGGGGCTCATGGGTCCCTACGTGCGTTCCCCACTCGTTGAGGTGAGCCCCGAGTGCCAAAAGCGCTTGGCCGCCGCACTTTCCGAGTTCGAGGCAACATGAAGCTCGCACTCCACGGTGCCACGGGCAGGATGGGCCTCAGCATTGCGCGGCTATCGCACGCTCTCGGGGATGTAGAGCTCGTTGGGGCGGTGTGCGCCCCCCTGGATCCTGCGGAAGGGAGAGATTTGGGTGAGCTTGCTGGTATTGGGCCGCTCGGTGTGCTCGCATCGGCAGACACTCATTCGGCTCTTCTGGGAGCTGAGGTGGTGATTGACTTCTCCATTGCCTCCGCCTTGCCGAGCTTGCTAGCGCTGGCTACGCGCCAGAAGGTTGCGATTGTTAGCGGCACCACGAACCTCGACGACGCCGGTCGCCAGGCGCTGCACAAGGCCGCTGAGTCCGTGCCGGTGCTGTGGGCGGCCAATATGAGCCTTGGCATCCAGGTGTTGGCCGAGGCTGTACAGTTTGCCCTTCGGCGGCTGGGCCCAGGGTTTGACGTAGAAATCGTGGAGGCCCATCACCGGCGTAAGGTGGATTCGCCGAGCGGCACGGCCGTGCGCCTTGCTGACGCCGTGAAGCAGGTGCGTCAAGATTCGCGCTTCTTGCACGGGCGTGAGGGTGAAGTTGGCAAGCGGACGGACGAAGAGGTTGCCATCCTTGCCATTCGCGGCGGCGACGTGATCGGGGATCACACGGTTCACTTGTTGGGGCAGGGCGAACGCCTAGAGCTCACGCACCGCGCATCAAACCGGGATCTTTTCGCTCACGGGGCTCTCGTTGCCGCCCGCTTCGTGCGCCAACAACCGCCCGGCCTTTACACCATCGCTGATGTTCTGAGCGCCTAGTCCCGCCTCCGATAGCCAGAGGCGGACGCGCTAGAGTGGCTTAGGCCTTGTTGGTGCCTCGATGATGGCTGCCGAATTCCTCATCAATATCGGGGTCTCCACCAGTGCCCTTGGTGTCGGAATGCTCCGCCCTTGTGTCCGCGGTGGCGCCTTCGCCTTCGCCTTCGCTTTCGCTTTCGCTTTCGTCATCCTCGGAGTCTTCGTCGTCGGTGTCGTCGGTGAAGGTTGAGACCCAACCTACGGGGATGCGCCGCTTGAAGCTCCAGACAAGGCCGTAGATCCCGATGAGAAATGGCCCAAGGCTCAGTATCTGCCCCATGGTGAGGGCTCGCATTGCTTCCCCGGGTTGATACTCCTTCACGAATTCAACGAGGAACCGCCCGAAAAAATACAGCACGAAAAACAGCGAAATCATCGCGCCTCGCGGCCGCTTCTCTTCGCCTAGCTTCTTGTCCGCGATGTAAAGGATGCCCAAAATTGCGAGCCCCATTACAAACTCATAGAGCTGGCTCGGGTGGCGGTATGGAATGTTGGGTTCGCGATCGTAACGGAGGAAGCGCACACCCCAGGTTTGGTCGGTGGCCCTACCCACGATTTCGGAATTGAAGAAATTACCTAGGCGCACGAGCGATGCGCCGAGCGCGGCGGAGAAGGCGAAGCGATCGCACCCCTCCAAGTAGGAAATTCCTCGCCGTTTGGTGAACAAATACATGGCCGTTGCCAAGCCCACTACTGCACCGTGGCTGGCGAGCCCGCCCGTCCAGATCTTAAATACCCACAACGGATCATCGAGCGCTTGGTCGAGATCGTAGAACAGCACGTGTCCCAAGCGTGCCCCAATGAGCACACCCAATACGCCGTAGATGATGAAGTCCCCCGCGTCCTCCTCATCGCCGCCACCACGCCGGATTTGCCAATTGAGCAGCGCATAGCCACCCAAGAAAACGAGGACGAACAGCAAGCTATAGTAGCGGAGTTCCCAACTACCGATCTTCAAGAGCGCGGGCTCGAGGTTCCAGTCAAACTTAGGCACTGAGGTCCCTTTCAATCACGAGGGCGCGGAGCATAGTGAGCCGCTCCTGTGGGAACAATGCTCCGGGGGCCCTAGGGCCTACGAAGCTACGGGATACGCACCTTTTGACAGCTTCTTGTCAATTGGGCGTCGGATCTGAGCTCGGCTAGGAGTCGGCTCAGATCCAGGCGCGTGGGATTGGGCCAAGGGCTGGGGGTGGGAAGGCTAGGGCTCGGCGAAGAGAGAAACGCGTCGGCAGCCTGGAGCCGCCCGCACAACTGCTGGTTGTTACGGAGCGTTGAGGCTTCCTTTAGGCGCAGCATCAGCGAAAGCACTCGAAATGCCTCGGCTTGTTCTGGAAATAGCAACGACGCTCGGTCCGCGGAGAGTTGCGCCAACTCGCCAGCCTCTTGAAGTTCACGAGCGGAACCTTGCGGGACCTGCCAGGTGAGGAACGTGGATAGCAGTGCGTTGTCCAGCCAGAGCAGAGGTTCCTTGCCAAACGTCAGTTCTTTCGAGAGGGCAAGAAGGTTGGCTCGAAGCTCAGGCATTGGCTCTTTGGTTCCTAAAAGAACGGCCAGCTGAAGTTGGGCGCGAACCTGGGCTTGCAACAAGGGCAGGGGCTTCGGAAGGGCTGAGGGAGAGACCAGTTGAAGCTCAGCCACCGCTTCGGTGAGGGTCAGCACCGTTGGCTCCAAGCGGCCCAAAAAAGCGAGTGTCAAGCCTAGCTCGCGGTGGAGCCCGTGGGGCTCCGGTGAACGCAGCTCAGGCACTTCTTCTTTTGGCTTGATGGAGGCCTGCGTGGGCACAAGCAACGAACGGTAGAGAGCCGCAGCCTGTTTGAGCCGGGCAACGTCGCGCATCTGGATTCCGAGCTGCTGCTCGGCTTGAGCGAGCATGTATGTGAGCGTGGTGCGTCGGGAGGTCGAGAACGCCGGGAACGTGCGGGCACATTCAAGCCTGGGGGGCACCCGTTCCAGCAGGTCGAAGTCAACTTTAGCTTCTGCTTCCAAAAACAAGAGTTGCCCAAGATCAGCTTTGCCCTTGGCGGCTAACGCCGGTTTGCAGTTACCAGTTTCGGTTGCCAAAGCACCAAGTGCTCGTTCGCACGCCTCCCGGCCCCGAGTGGAATAGGTTACGTCGAGCGTGGCCGCACCGAGAGCAGCTCTGCACACCAGCTCCTTTGCGGAATGTGACGCTACTGTCACTTTTTGGGTAGCCGCCATACTTGCTTCAAGCACGGAAACAGCGTCCCAAAGTTGCTTCGGATCACGCTTGAGCTCGCCCGCCAGTAGTAGTGCCTGGCCTCGCCCTAATTCGATCTCGGCAACAGGTGCAGAGCCAGGGAAGCGAGCGCGAGCGGCAGAAAAGTGTCGCACAGCACTGAGCAGAAGGTCCGCGTTCTTTTGTTGATCGCCCAGCCGGAGCTCGCTCATGGCTAGGCCCACCTCGGCGTTTAGCCATGCGGCGTCCTTCTTTTTTGGATAGAAACCTGTGGCGGCGGCGTAGGCGTCCCGGGCCTGTTGGAGCTCTCTGGGTCCGCCGTTTTGCGACGCCAATGACCACGAGATGTCCCCGGCTAAATGGGCAAGCTCGGCAGCCCAAAGGGCATCCTTTGCAGAAACGGGGAGCCTTTCGGAGGCGCCGGTCGCACTCGGAGCCATTCGGGAAGCGATGGCTTCGCTTTGCGCCAGCAGGCGATCTCTCAGCGCGCGGGCCTTCTCTAACCCATCGCCACTTCGCCCCAGGCTGGCCAGAACAGCCTCACGAAACCAGCTCAAGAGATCACGACGGGTTAACTGTCCGTCTTTCCCCGAAGGCTCAAGCTGCACGGGTGTTGCACCGCTGCGCGCTGATAGAAACAACAGGAATACCTTCGCCCGAGCATTCACGGCGTAGCCCCAAATGAGCCCATCTTCGCCGTTCGAAAGCATTCTGCTTTGGGCTTCACTGTGGCACAGCACTCGCGGGATCGATCGCTGCCCTTCCCAGCAGTGCATGGGGTTGCTATCGGTGCGCACCTCCAGCACCCCGCCGCCCAAATCGTGGTCCAAATCTCGAAGCGCTCCCAGCATGAGGTCGCGTACGTCGTCCTTGGGGTCGCGCAAGAGCTCCGGAAAAAGCAGCACGTAAGGGGCGCCCAGGCCAGAGGTTGGCAGCTCCGTGCGCGGTTCTACGCAGCCCACGCTCAACAAGAGGAGGCATGAGCCGAAGAGGGTGCTCCACTTCAAAGGTGGACTCCGAGCGCCGCGAGTTGCTTTTCGATGGCCTCCGCCCAACCCCGATTGGCAGCCGGGCTTTGAGGGCTCGGGTGCAAGATAACGCCCACCTTCACCTTCTCCTCTGCCAGGGCCAGCTTGGCGCGTGCCTCGGCAAAAGCACCAACCCCCACTACGAGCTTAGGTGAGAGGGTAGCCACCGTTTTCTGCAGAGCTTCATCACAAAGCTCCTGCAAGCGATCGCGTTCCTCGCGCAAGAGCTTATCGGGTGTCAGATTTTTTCCGCCTTCCTCCATGAAAGCGAGCGGGCAATAATTCACCACAAAAAAGCGCTCAAAGAACCGCTCGGGGCTCACGAAGCGCGCCTTGGCCCAACCCCAGAGGCGGCTCCCACTTACCTCGCGGCGCTTGCATTCAAACCCCAAGATCTGCCTTTTGGGGTGCTCGGCTGCCGGACGCTCCACCTTCCCGCTGATCTTCAGCCACTCGCGCACTAACACTACGTCGCCGAAGGGCACGCCTGTTTGCGCCATCCCAAAGGGCCCGGGGTTCATACCCACCAAGACTACCTCTTTGGGCGAAGAACCGTACGTTTCCAGATATGCCTCGTGCGGTTTTCTGGCGTAGCCAAGCGGGTTGTAAACGGAGTGAACGGGCGCCGAAAAATGCAAGGCCTCCACCTTCTTGGAGAGCGCGCGGCTGATGCTAACGAGGGACATAGCGGCGAGCTACTCGTTACTTCCCCGGCACACGCGTCTTTAGGCTATCAACGGCGTGAACCGGGGCCATATCCCCCTGCATCAAATGTGCGATCGCTCCGTAAACGAGCCTCTGGCTTTCCAGCATGCCTTTGCCCGCGAATAACTCGGACACCACCTCAATGCTGAAGTGCCCGCCGCCACCGGTTACGAGCGCTTTGGCGCCTGGCAATTTACTCTCGATGGCCTCTGTTAGAGCTTCGACAACCGAGCCCTGAAAGTTCGTGGGGTGAGACGACATGGCGGCCTTCCTAGCGCATCCTTACAAGGATGGCACCTGGTGCGGATTGTATGGATCGGCACAGGAATCGACGATTCTGGCAGCTCGCGCGACAAACTGGGCGTTCGGAGCTACGCTCGGCCCACCTTGAATCAAGCTCGGTTGGTCGCTTTTCTTTGTCTAGCAGCGCAGGCCTTGGCCTGCTCTTCCCCCGAAGAGGCAGCTCCGGCCCAACTTTTGCCCCCAAGTTGCGTGGGTTTGCCGCCCACTTGCGGCGCCGGGCGCAATGAAAATTGTTGCGAGAGTCCGCTGGTTTCGGGTGGAAGTTACGTGCGGCACGAAGATGTTGCGGCCCCCTCGTTGTCGAATGCTCCGGCCACGGTGAGCGCGTTCAAGCTCGATCGCTTTGAAGTTACCGTGGGGCGCTTTCGCAAGTTCTTTAACGCGTATGACGCGTGGAGGGCCGAAGGTCACCCGTTTCCGGCTGAGGGCGGGCATCCGAAAGTGGAAGGCTCGGGTTGGAATCCGGGTTGGACATTGGCACCAAGTACCCAGGAGCTTCAACTGGTGGATCGCTGTTTGGGGATGCGCCAGACTTGGACCGCAGCCGAAGCAGATCGCGAAGAGCTACCGATTAACTGCATCAACTGGTACGAGGCCTTCGCTTTCTGTACGTGGGACGGCGGCAGGCTCGCCACCGAAGCGGAATGGGAGTTCGCCGCGGCCGCAGGCGAAGAAGCGCGAGTCTACCCGTGGGGAGATACGGCGCCCGAAAGTGACACCGCGTTGGCCGTTCACGGTTGTTTGCTCTCGGGCACGGCTGATTGCGAACTCTTAGACATTGCCAGGGTGGGGTCGGTGCCAGCGGGTGACGGAAAGTTTGGCCAGGCTGATCTGGCGGGCAACATCTACGAGTGGACGCTCGATTATTACTTCCCGCCTTACCCCGCCACCTGCGATGATTGTGTGGTTACCACCACAAAAGTGAGTGGTTTGGCCTTCCGAGCTATCCGTGGGGGGAGTTGGTTCCACCATGCCCAGCGCCTAATTTCGGCCACTCGCTACGGGGACTCGGGAGGCGGGCACGGTGATTATACCGGGATCCGTTGTGCGCGTGATGCCGCAAAGTAGTGCGTGGGGCCGGGGAGGCACGAAAAATGGGCTACCGGAAGCCGCCCCCCTGCGCTAGAGGTTGAAGCACGCCGGGGCGCGGCAGAGGCCGCTGAGAAGCACCCGTTGAACCTGATCCGGTTAGCACCGGCGTAGGGAAGCGACGTCGAACTAGGGCGAAGCTCCCGTAAACCCAAGGAGCGAGAACCCATGACGACCAACCTAACCCTTCCCCTTCGCGGAGCCTTCAATCCTTCCACCCAGAAGGCGGGCACGAATCCGGGTTCCTTTGCCAACGCTCCTAACGTGGGTGGGCCGCTCGCGTTCTCTTCACCAGACACGCCGGGCATGCCCGCTCCGAGCACGAAGACGGCTTGGGACTTCATGCCGCTCGATTGGGAACACCGCGATGGGCGTTGGGTGGCTCCGAAAGGCTTCGAGCCCAGAACGCAGCTGGAATTTGCCCGCTTAGGGATTGTTACCGATGCCATGCGGCGCGTTGCCGAAAAGGAACCCCACCTTACCGCTGAGCAAATTCGTGACGAAGTGGCCGCGGGCCGCATGATCATTCCCGCCAATCGCGTTCACTTGGAACACAACCTAGTGCCGATGTGCATTGGGCGCGCGAGCAAGACCAAGGTGAACGCCAACATGGGCGCCTCTCCGGTTTCTTCGGGTACAAGCGACGAAGTGGAGAAGCTCAATTGGGCCGAGCGTTGGGGTGCTGACACAGTGATGGATCTTTCAACGGGTGGAGATATTGACGCTTGCCGCGCCGCCATCATCACAGCCTCCACTGTGCCCATCGGCACCGTGCCGATCTATTCGATGATTATCGGAAGAAAAATTGAGGATCTTACGTTGGATGTGATCCTTGAAAGCCTCCGCCACCAGGCGGCACAAGGCGTGGACTACTTCACCATCCACGCAGGCGTGCTGCGGGAACATCTGCCATTCGTGAAAGATCGCCTGATCGGCATCGTGAGCCGTGGCGGTTCCTTGCTGGCAAAGTGGATGCTGGTTCACGGCAAACAGAATCCGATGTACGAGCACTTTGACCAGATTTGCGACATCATGCGCGAATACGACGTCACCTTTTCCCTGGGGGATGGGCTGCGGCCCGGCGGGCTAGCGGATGCGAGCGATCAGGCGCAGCTAGCAGAGCTCAAGAGTTTGGGAGAGCTCACGGAGAAAGCTTGGCGCAAGGGTTGTCAAGTAATGGTGGAGGGCCCGGGCCACGTTCCGTTCGATCAAATCGAATACAACATGAAGCTTCAGCGCACGGTGTGCCACGGCGCGCCGTTCTACGTACTCGGCCCGCTCGTTACCGACGTTTTCCCTGGGTACGACCACATTACCAGTTGCATTGGCGCAACAGCTGCCGCCTATCACGGCGCATCCATGCTCTGCTACGTAACGCCGAAAGAACACTTGGGCTTGCCCAAGAAAGATGACGTGAAGCAGGGTTGCATCGCCTATAAGATCGCGGCGCACGCCGGCGATGTGGCGCTGGGTATTCCCAGCGTTCGTGATTGGGACGACAACCTCACCCGAGCCCGCGCAGCTCTTAACTGGGAGCGGCACTTTGAGCTAGCCTTCGATACAGACGTGGCGCGCGCTTATCACGACGAAGATCTCGATGTAGACACCGATTTTTGCGCCATGTGTGGGCACGATTGGTGTTCGGTGCGCATCTCCAAAGAGATCGTGGAGTTTGCGAGCGGCAAAGCAGAGGGCTACGTCCGAGAAAAAGTAGAAAAATCCGGAGCGCTCACGCCCGCGCAACAAGAAATTCTGACCAAGCGTGGGGTTCTTAGCCCCGAGGAAATCCATCGCCTCGCCAGCAAGACTCGCCGCGCCGTGGGTGCCGCCACAGGGGCAAAAGCGGCCTGCCACAGCGACGCCACAGATGCTGAGAAAGCGCGCGGGCTTCAGGATGAACGCTTTGTGCAACTGGTTCGGAGTGCGCCTGGGCCGAGCGCGGAAGTTTGAGAAGGCGTGTGGCGCTGGGGGTAAGCGCATGATGCGAGGCGTTCGGCGAGTCGCGAACACCTTTGCGGTGGCGGTGGCGTTCGCTTGCGGGAGGCCCGCGACGCCGTCGTGGCCAGAGAGCTCGGCGGGGCTGGCGGGGCCCAGTGCGTCGACGTTGTCAGCTGGAGATTTGGTGGCTCCAGCGAACTCGACACTTTCCGCGGGCTCGACACCTTCAGCGGAGGCGGTGGAAGCGCGGATTGAGGGCGACGTGATTTCGATCAACGAAGGGCCTATCGCGTATGAGGAGCTTGCCGAGGCTATGAGCTAGGCGCGCGGTAGCGGCGAACAGCTGCGCATTCAGCTGGGCCCCAGATACGCGGAGGACGCGTTAATTTTCCTGTTCGTCGCGGGGAGCCGAGCCGGGTTCAAAAGCGTCAGCCTCGAACTTGGAGATCAGACACTGACCGTAGGGACGAGCAAGGGCGAGACGAATCCGCGCGTTGTGGCTTGGGTAGGCGACGGCCCCCTCATGGCTTACGACTTTCAGCCCTCAGCAACAGAGAACGCAACGCTTGGGCCCTTTCAACTTAACGACGGTAAGAGCCTGCGCGACCTCCGGGGCCAGCTCGCCGCGAAGTGCGATGGTCAGTCGTGCAACGTGGAGCTCCGGGTTCTGCCATCGGTGGGGGCGAGCGGCCTATGGCACACGTTAGCGGCCTGGCAAAACGCTGCCGGCGCGATCCTCGGCCTAACATGCAGGGTGTCGGTGGTTGGCGTCGCCCTGCCCAGGAAAGATCGTGGCGAGGGTGCGAAGGGCGTGCACGGGGCGAAAATCGTCAGTGGCATGCTGCCCCCGGACGTGATTCAGCACGTTGTGCGCAAGAGCTACCACAAGCTCCGCAGCTGCTTCGAGCAGGGGCTCGCTCGATAGGCGGACTTGGAGGGTCGGCTAGCCGTGCGTTTCGTGATCGGTCGAGACGACAAGGTGAGCAACGTGGCGGATGGAATCTCCGACTTGCCCGACCCGGTAGCAGTTCACTGCATGCTCAGCGTGTTCTCCTCCCTCGATTTTCCGCTGCCCGTAAACGGCATCGTGACCGTACTTTACCCCGTCAAGTTCTCTCCAGAATGAGGCGCTGGCGAGGAACTCGTTGGAGACGATAGCGGCCTCGGTCACGTGAGCGTCTTGCCAAGGCTGGCGTGCGTCGATTTCGACTCCGTCGTTCGCGCCGCGGGTTGGCGCGAGATCGAATCGAGACCCCCCGAGATCCGCCGGTTCTTTGGTGTTGACGCCACTGCAAGGGCTGCAACGCCCCGTTTGGCGGCGAGCGCCACGGCGGGGCCAGAGCCACGCTGGGACTTGCTTCGCCGACTTGGGGGTGACGTTTTATGTACACGTGGCTCGGAGATCAGGATCTCAGCCGATCCGAGGAGCGGCTCAAGGTCCTTTCTGGACCAACCGAGCTGCTCACAACGCAACGTAATTGCCTCAATCGGAGAAAGGGCATGGACTGGGAATGTCCTGCGTTCGTAGGCATCGACCAGGGTGGCGAGCGCGTCGAGCTCGCGCTCCTGACGTGAACCAGGCTTGGCATCCCAATGCTTCTCGATACGTCGAAGAGCCCTCTCGTGGGTGACGGAATCCACGACAGGTTCAATCCCAATCACACCTCTCGCTAAGTCAGGCTGCAGCGGAGGCGGACATGGCGACGACTCGGGCCGTAGCTTCGGTTCGCAGGGCGTCGATGGGTTTGCCGCCAGAGGTTGCTGCGAGGCGACCAAGGCCCGCACGGTACAGCAAGTCGGGATCGGCTTTGCGTTTCGCAATGGCTGCCTCGAGAAACAGGCTGAGGCCTTTCAGGATCTTCGTCATCCAGTCAGACCTCGCCCGCGGGAAAGCAGCATTCACGGCTGTTGCCGCGCGCTTCCAGCGCTCGACGCGCGTCGCTGGTGATCGCTCCGCGAGAATCACTTCGCTGAAGGCGAGCATCAGGCAAACCTCGGCCTCGGTTCGGTGTAGGTTCGAATGCACCGGCGCCAGGTACACATCGGCCTCCGTCGGGGGTAGGTGCTCGGCAGCACCAATCAGGCTCAACGCGCGCAAGCTAGCGTTTTCCGGATCAAGTCGGAGAGCCTTGTTCAATCCTTCCCATTCCAATTCGCGAGGGCCCGTCACACCAGCTAGCCGTGAAGCGGCAGCCC
Organism: Polyangiaceae bacterium; assembly: GCA_033763455.1. Classification (GTDB taxonomy): domain Bacteria; phylum Myxococcota_A; class Polyangia; order Polyangiales; family Polyangiaceae; genus JBBRRP01. Next base: position 106 of record JANRKO010000011.1, on the reverse strand, counting down.
ACAGCTGAGGGACACCGGGGTATTGCTGCAGCAACGTTTGGATCGCACGAAGAGCTTTTCGCTGCTCTTCACTGCTGATAGGGACCAAAACCTGCGTGCGCGCAAT
>JANRKO010000010.1:0-9723 GCA_033763455.1 Polyangiaceae bacterium | reverse complement strand
CAAAAGCAAAGTCTGGATTAAACTTTCGTCGGGCATGGCTGGACCTCTGGCTCGGGGTTGTTGGTTCGCACCCAACCCGTCCCAGAAATCTCCCAGCCCTGCCCAATTTTCCGACTACCCACCTTCTAGCGACAAGAGCCCTTCTTAGGCCTTAAGCTCCGGCAGCACGCCTTTCAGAAGCGATCCATCTCCGAAGTCATCCAGCGGAGCGCCCGCCTTGTTCACGCCGACAGCCGTACCAATCGTGTTCAAAAGCTGGGCGTGATTCAAACCTTTTGGCAGCTTCACGAACGTGTTCTGCTTAAAGTAGCCGTTGCAGCTTCCCGCCAGAATGAAAGGACACCCTGTGGCACCGTGAGCTGGCCCCGTTGCCAGATCGTCGAACCACACCGCAACGCCCGCGTCGAGAAGCGTTCCGCCACCGGGAAGTTGATAGGCACTGAGCCTGTCCAGCAGGTGTTTGAAGGTCTGCGCAAAGTAGCGATCTATTTTGGAGTGCATCACATCTGCGCCGACAATCTCCGTACCCTCACCCCCATGCGCTAGGATGCGATGGGAAATATAGTGAAAATTCTCCCAGCGCTCGTTCGGATTGTCGGGATTTAGGAAGCGAGTGCTCGAATCATTGCCGTCGCCAAATTGGATCGCTACCGAGCGCGTGTAGCCACAAGCCACCGCGATAGCCGCCACATCCATGTGCATCCGGGTGAGCTGCATCCTATCTTCGCCGTTCGGGCTTGTAAGAATGGCTTGACCGCCATCGAGCACCTTTTCGGCGTCTAACGAAAGCTGGCAACCGAGGGAAACCTCGAGCTCTCGGATGCTAGTCAGATGCAAATCCAACCGGTCTTTGTCGGCCTTACCCAGACGCGGATGCTGAATCAAGCGGTTGAGTTGCGTGCGGACTAGATCGTTGACACTTTTCTGCCGCTTGCCCTGGAGCGCGCTCGCATCTGGCATAGAAGCGGAGGCGCCACCGGTGATCGTTTTGTAAGCCTGCAGCGGATCCGCCACAGCCGCACGCCGCTGGTTCGGGCCGCGATATGAGATGCAAGGGCCACCCAACCAACCGCCGTTCGGCCCCGCGTAAAGGAACAAAGAGTCTCGAGCGCCGGCGTTCAGCTCCCGACCAATGCGATGGTCAATCGATTCCCCATTGGCCTCGGAATCTCCGCCGGCCCCGGCCACAACGGGCCCCTGCGCCGTGAGGCACTGGAGGGCTCCGCGGGCGTGGCCGTCGCCGTAGTCGAAGTCTTTCATCGTGACGTTGCCCACTACGAGCAATTTGGACGCGTGCGCGTTCAGCTCTTCGAGCGTTCGACCTTGCACGTTGGCTGGAGTGAGCGCGCCTTCCGCCATGGGCCAGAAGCGTTCAGGATCTGTGTGTTTAACGGCGCCATTGAGCGTGTAGCTTTGCGCGGCGGCCACTCCGTTCGCCTGTCGGAAAAAGATAGCATAGGTTTCGTTGGCACCCGCGGCCACTGCTCGCTTTGAGAAACTCTCAAGGAGCGGCATGCCGAGCACGGCGCCACCCAGGCCCTTCAGAACCATTCTTCGTCCGAACTTCATGGGAGCTCCTGTACGCTGCGAGCACGGAAGGTTGGCGATTGGGTTATTTGCAGAATTAGATCCTTAACAGTGGCCTTCTTGAGTGAATTGTCGCGAAGGTGTTCGATCACTGCTTGGTCCAGCGGCGCGCTCTGCCTCCCTAGGAGGTATTCCACCAAATGGCCGCTAAAACACGCATGGGCCTCGGGGCTTTGGGCAATCGCTTGGGTGAGCTCAAGGGCGTTGTTCACAGCAACCTGTTGAGTGCCGATCGTTGCCGTAGACTGGGCATCTACGGCAACACCGTTATCCTGCGTACGGTACGCGCCCACTGCATCGTAATTCTCGAAGGGAAAGCCCAGAGGGTTGATGATAAGCGAATGGCAGCCAACGCAAGCGCTCCCGGGTACTTCGGTATGGTCGGCCACATTTTGCCGGTTCGTCTTGGCACCAGCAGCTGGCAGGGGAGGAATCGCGATCGGTGGGGCCGTTATGTTTTGGCACAACAAGCGGTTGGCAATGAAGACGCCCCGGTGGATTGGATCGGGATTTTGGCTTGTAGCCCGCGAGGCTAAAAACCCGATCTGCGTGAGGATCCCACTGCGTTCCGCCGGGTTTAACGTTGCTGGCACGAACTCTGAGGTGAAGGTGCCGGAGAGGCCGTAAAGTTTGGCCAAGTCGGCATTCACCACGGTCTCGGTGGCGGTCATGAGGTCAGAAAAGCTGCCCGCTTTGTCGAACAACGCATGGGTCAAAAACCTGCTGTTCTCCTCGACGGCAAGGGCAGCGAGACTTTTGGGCGCGTCGGGGAACGTGGTCGTCGATGGATTGATGGTGGAAATGCGCTGCTGATCGAACAGGGCAATTCCAAAGGCATTAAGGACGCTGGCAGCGCGAGGGTCACCGAGGAGGCGGCGCGCTTCTGAACTCACTGCGGTCGCATCGAGGCCTGCGGCGGCGGCTTGAAGCAGCGCAGCGTCTGGCATCGAGTTAGAGAGCGCGTAGGAAAGCCGGCTCGCAACCTCGTAAGAGTTGAGGGGAATTATCTTGCCCTGCGCCGAGGAACTCGTTTCGACCCGATAGAGGAAGTCTGGCGCCTGCAGGAAGGCTTCGAGTAGCAACCTCACTCCTGATTTTAGAGGATCCGCAACGTCCGCATAGGCTCCGGGCGCTGTGTCATACAGAGCCTTGTATTCTGCGGCTTCAGCTGGGGTGAGGGGTCGCCGAAAGGCGCGAGCACCGAAAGCTTCGATGAACGCTTGGGCCTGGGCCGCAACAGTTCCCGGGTTGGCCGGCAGGATCTTGGCGAGCCGAGCGTCGTCACTCACGACGTATGCAGCGAGACTCTCGGCGGCGTCCTGATAGGACTTCCACAGGGCCTGATCGACCACGAAAGACCCCGTGTCGTTGTCGAATAGAAAGCCACCTTGCCGAGGATCAGTGCGGAAATTCTTCGCGTAGTCAGAAGCTGTGGTGATCTCCAGCAAGTCATTCACAGAGTTGACCCACTGCTGGTGACTGAGGCGTGGTACCCGGCTGGAGGGCGATGGCAGCTCCTCGCCCGGAGCCGCCACCACAGGCCCTTGGCCAGCGCCTCCCGTTGCACTCGCTGAACTCCCCCCCGAGCCCGCTTCTGATCCCCCAGAGCCGATCATCGCCGTAGGGGAAGTCCCCGGAGCCTGCTTGCCGCTTATCTCGGCGGCACAGCCCGCAACGAACACAGGGCCCAGCAGTAGTAACCCAAAGCTGCGTTTCCAAACTGTTGAGCGAAGCATTCGTCTTTCAACCTTCCGCAAGAGCCCATCTTGGCGGGGCGTCCACCGCGCGAGCAACGGCCCTCCAGCTTACGGGAGTGGCCCCCTCATGTACCAGGAAATCAGCGGTGCTATTTGCTCTTGAGCGAATACAAAACAGTCTCGCTCAAAGACATTTTCAGCTCGAACAGACTATTCCGTTGGCATTCCGTAACGCGACTCACTTCGCTCCAGATGCGCCCACACTGGCACCCAAAGGACCGCCTAGTGCCAGCAGCCGCCTGATTAGGTGGCTGCAACAAAACTGGGAAGGATTGGCGAAGCGTCTTTACCTCGCGCCGTCACAGCTTTCGTGCGTTCGAACCGGAGCACCATACCCCACGCCTTGCCGTGGTTGGTCCCGAGCGCAACGAGCACCTCTGAGCGGCCAGCCTTAAGATCCACTTTCGCGAAAGCTTCATCAAGCGATACTGGGTTGGTTCCGTTTGGATCGAAGAAAACTTCGCGCTTGTTGAGCCAGATCTTGAGTGGGCCGTCGTACCCCAAACACAAGCGACCGGACATCGCCTCGGGAGCCTCCAGCGTGAAGCGATAATAAACCAAGCCATCTTCGCGGTAGGCCTCAATTTCAGGGCGAAGCGAAAGAAAAACGCCGAGCGTGCCCGAGGAAAAGTGGCGCGCCTTGAAACCTAACTTATCAGGCGAAGCCGGGTACTTCAGGCCCTTTAGTTGACCTACCCCCGGCAAGATGCGGCTCACTTCTACGTCCTCAGCAAATTCGGTAATGGCCCGCCGCTTGCCAAGCGGTACGGGCCCAAATGCTGGCAATGGCCTCCCCTCCGCATCCGTGATGTTGCAATAAGGGTCATTGCCATACCCGTACGCCAGGCGAAGACCCGCAACGTCAGCGGTGGTGCGGTTGGTCATAATGATCGCCTTGTTTTTCTGCAACGTGACCTTCACTACACCCTCCACTACGGATTTCAGGGTGTGCAGCGAAAACCCATTTGGACGTGCTCCACTTTTCAACGCACCCGCGAGCTCCTCGAATTCCACCTCCACATTCGCAAGGCCCGAGTTCGGATCTTTCACCACCCAGAAGTGCCCCAAACGGATGGGTGGCTTAGCTTTGCCCACACCTAAGAGCGACAGCGCCGCCTCCGCGGAGCGTTGCCCCAGCACATTTTGGCTCTCACCACTCACGTGAATCGAATCATCCAATTCGAGATCGATGGCTGGAACCGTAGCCACCCCAGGCACGAGCTTGGGCAGCAGCCGTTGTTGTTCGCGGATCTGCGACCAATTCGCTTTGTTTACGCCATCGTAAACAAAGCGCGAAAGCTGCACGAGCACGAACGGCAACTTCGGCGCGCCCGCTTCTTTTCGAAACGCATTAATCAAACGCTTCATTCGATCGGTGTAGTGCTCTACGTCCAAAACCTCGTTCGTGTCTGAACAACCTTGGTACCAATACACCCCCGCGAGACCTCCGCCGTTCAACCGTAGCCGGTGAACAGCCGCACCAAACAAGCTCGCGTCCCCCTCGCTGAGCGCCTTAGGATCCCACTGATTCATCGAGGTGCCCCCATGTGCACAAGCGAGCAAGCCCACAGGGACCTTCTGCTGCTCGTACAAGGCCTGGCCAAACGCGACGCCGGGCCCAGCTCCAATGTGCGTGGGGCGTGCCGGTGCTTTTCCGCCGTGAAGCTGATGGTGCACGCGCACTACAGACTTTTCGAGCTCATGCAAAGGATCTTGGGCAGGGCGCCAGGTGTGCTCCATGTAGAAAGCGCGCACCTCGGGAATGGCCGCAGGGCGATGGTCGAGAAATCCTATCCCTTCCATGTTCGATTGCCCTGCCAAAATCCAAACATCTCCCACATAGATGTCGTCGAAGCTTGCGCTCTCAAGCTTCTTCCCGCTGGCGTTCAACACACCAAGCTCCACTCGGTACGGCCCGCCCACCGCAAGCCCAGCAAGTACCGATTTGAATGCCCCTTGCTTCAACTTGGTGGGAGCCTCGCCTTCGAAGCTTGCGAGTGCGCGCTTGCCACTAAACACACGGAGTTGGACGGCATGCGCACCAGGCACTTCCACGCGCCCGAAAATGGGCTGCGCCGTTACGCCCCCACGCCGTCGCTGCATCACCATGCCGGAAAACAAGCCGCTCTCGATCTGAATCATGGGTTTCTCCAGGGGGAACGCCATAGCACGTGACGCACGGTCCGTGCACGCGCTAGACCGCCTGTGTCCCCGAGGTCCCTGTGAAGCTCTACGTTGTCGACGGCACCTTTGAGTTGTTCCGCGCGTTCTACTCTTATCCTTCCACGCACACCCAAGCCGGCCGGGAGGTGGGCGCCGCTCGTGGCCTTTTTCGCAGCCTGGTGTCGCTACTCCGCGACGGCGAAGTCACCCACGTTGGTTGCGCTTTTGACCACGTGATCGAGTCTTTCCGCAATGACCTCTTTCCCGGATATAAAACCGGTGAAGGCATCGATGCAGCCCTCTTCTCCCAGTTCGACCTGGCCGAAGCGGTAAGCCGTGCACTCGGGATTGTCACCTGGCCCATGGTTGAGTTCGAGGCCGACGACGCCCTCTCCACCGCGGCCGCACAGTTTGTAGACTCAGAGCTCACTCAAATCGTCATCTGTTCGCCGGACAAAGATCTCTGCCAGTGCGTTCGTGGCGAACGTGTTGTGTGTTTGGATCGAATGCGGGAGCGAACATTGAAAGCAAGCGGTGTGGTCGAAAAGTTTGGCGTGGAGCCCTCCTCTATCCCTGATTACCTAGCCCTCGTCGGAGACAGCGCCGACGGCATTCCAGGCATACCGCGTTGGGGAGCCAAGAGCGCCTCAGCGGTGCTCGCCCACTACAAGAAGCTGGAACACATTCCCGCCCAAGCGAGTGCCTGGGCTGTGAAAGTGCGCGGGGCCGAGAGCCTGGCGACCGAGCTCTACCAACACCAAGCCGAAGCGCAGCTCTATCGAACGCTCGCTACACTTCGCGAAGATGCTCCGATCGAAAAAGATCTGGAAGCCCTGCGCTGGTGCGGCCCCAATGCCGACCTCCTCCAAAAGCTCGAACTTCTGCTTGAAGACGCTAGCCTCAGCGAACGTGCGGCTACTCTGAGTGGCGTGAGCCGCGCATAAAAGAACCCCCTCTGGGCCGCATTTTGTGGCCAAAGTGGGTTTTTCGTGCGTTCCTTGCTACCCTTTTCCCCCTATGTTGCGCTCACTACTTACGGCCGGGGTTTTGGCCGCAGTTAACCTGACTGTTCTAGAAGCACACGCAGACACACTCGGCAACGCGCTCCCCAAGCTTGAGCTCCAACCCGTGACGGCTCTGTACCCTCCCACCTATTCCCAGCAATCGGACTTGAACGCAGGTGGGTTGCGCCCTCCGCCGTCAGTGCAAAGCGATCCCTTTGCGCCCCCAAGTGGCGAAACCGCCGCCGATCTGGAGCGCTCAGACGAAGAGGATTCCGGGCGAGGGCTGCAGTTTCTATGGTTGAACGGCGAAGTGGGCCTGCAGCACTTGGGCCTACAAACCTTCAGCTCCAAGAACTTACTCGACACCAAAGTGGTGAAGACCACGCAAACAGGCCTTGTGTACGGAGGCGGAGCCGGCATCCGCTTACTGTTTCTCACCTTAGGGGCACGCTTTCGGCTAGGTAATTTCGACGAATATCAGGTGTGGACGCTCAACGCCGAAGGTGGCATTCGTATCCCTCTGGGCGCGGTAGAGCCGTATTTTACCTTCGGTGGCGGCTACGCTTCGCTCGGTGCGTTCGACTCGAAGAACGTAGGTTCGGGGTTGAACAGCGCTGGGGTAGATGTCACGGGCTACAATGTGCGCGGTGGCGGTGGGCTCGACATCTACTTGGGCAATGTGGTCTCCATCGGAGCCTCTGTTACAGGCGATGTTCTGTTCTTGTCGCGGCCCGGCGTGGATCCCCAAAAGCTTGCAGCTACCGCCAATGGCACCACCCCAGGCCAAATGGGTACCCCCGCTCAAGGGCAAGCGCTGGCCAGTGATGTTTACGCCGCAGACGGCTCCAGCATCGGCGGCAGCGCCACGTTCACGGCTGTCTTGGGCCTGCACTTTTAGCTCTGAGTCGCCGTTTTGAACATCGCCCTTGGGTTAGTCGTTGGGCTCTTGCCACTCGCGATTGCGGTGTGGTTGTGGAACGAAGTCGGTCACGCGCAGCGTTTTCTACGGCGCGTGCTCATCGCGGTAACGGTAGCCGGCGGCGTCTTGGGCGCCGTCAGCTTCCACCTTGAGCATCTGTTGCTGGGCTGGGCCAGCCTGCCCACAAGCCTAGAAAACGCACAGCTCGGCCCCGCGTTGTTAGCTCTTTTCCTAGTAAAAGCGCCACTCCAAGAAGGGCTCAAGGTCTTGCCGCTCTGGCCCCTTCTGAGATCGGGCCGCATCGTGAATGCGCGTGCAGGCCTACTCTATGCGGCAGTCGTCGCCGCAGGTTTCGCTAGCTTGGATGCGTTTCTCACGGTGACGTTTTCGGAAGCTCTTGGAGTGTCGTTGGCCCGAGCACTCTTTTCGTCTGTGGGTCAGCTTTTTTTTGCGGGTCTGTGGGGTTACGCTCTTGCCGGTGGGGGTCAACGCAAAGGGCGTTGGTTCGCCGCAGTATGGCTCGCCTCCGCAGCACTACACGGCCTTTATAGTTACCTTGTATTTGCACGCGGGCCAGGTGTGTTGCTCCTCTGCGTTCCCCTGGTGCTGTTCATGGCTGGCCTCGCCTGGGCCATCCTTAGGGATGTGGCCCCAGAAGCCGAGCTCCTGCCGCCCACCTTGCGCGCGTGGTCCCAAGCCGCTCCTTCGCTCCGCCAAATGCGTTCAGCGCTTAAACGCCCTCCCGAACCGCTCGCGCTCTTCTGGGTGGGCGTCGGCGTTTTCGTCACTTTTGGCGTCATCCTTAGCTTCATCGCGCTAGCAGTTTTCATCGGGCATCGCCTCGGCGTGGATTTCAGCCTCGCCGACGAAACCGACGTACGCTCCTCGGGCCCACTCGTGCTCCTCGGTACCGCCATTCTGGCCGCATTCCCAGCCGCCGGCTTCCTCGTCGCTCGCGCTAGCGGCCGCAGAAGTATCCTCGAAGCCGCTATAGCGACCGGCATCGCGATAACGCTGCTCATCCTCGCGCTCTCCATCACGGCACCCGTCGCCGTAGTGTTCGGGCTGGCAGTAGCACCCGTGGCATTTGGGTTAGCCTGTGGCGGCGCCTGGTTTGGGGTAGTTCAGTAGCGTTTTCAGCCACCACAGAGCTGCACATCCAGGTTACCGCCTAACCAACTTACCGCTTTGGAGAAATATCCCGGCATCCCAGGGTCGCAGGCAGACGCATGCAGGGGACCGACCAGATCCACCTCAATCTTCTAGGAATGGGTGATCTGAGGAGGGAAGGGGGCTCATGTTTCCGCCGCTTCACACGAGTGCCGGCGGCGCCCAAGCGAACGAGCTTCAGACGATAAGCACCTGATATTAATTGATATTTCTGCCAGCGAGCGAAAGCCGCGCAGCCTCCACCACCTCATGAGTAAATTTGGATATTAACAAGTTTACTCATGAGTAATTTCTGATAAGATGGATTTTCCCGTGCAGCCGACCACTCAACGCTACCTCTTCGACGACGTGCGAACCGATCTCACGGAGAAGATGGTGTTCGTTGCCGGCCCGCGACAGGTGGGGAAAACCACGCTCGCCCTTCAGCTAGTTGGCGCGACTGATTTCCGGCACCCCGCGTACCTCAGCTGGGATGATGTTAAGGCTCGCCCTCGCATTCGAAACGGGGAAATGCCACCCGGGCAGCCGTTCGTGATTCTGGACGAGATTCACAAGTACGCACGCTGGCGCGGCCTAGTGAAGGGCCTGTATGACACCCGGGAGCCTGGTCAATCGTTCATCATTACAGGTTCTGCGCGGCTCGATGTCTACCGACGAGGGGGAGATTCGCTGCACGGAAGGTATCACCCCTACCGGCTCCACCCTCTCTCTCTCGGAGAGCTACCGCAGGATCGCGCCACCGTGGAGGCATTGCTTCGTTTTGGTGGATTCCCGGAGCCGTTCTTCCGCGGCAGCGAGCGGCACTTGGGTCGTTGGCAAAGAGAACGCCTAGATCGCATTATCAGGGATGATGTGCGGGACCTTGAGCGAGTGCGCGAGCTCTCCCTAATCGAGCTTCTAGCAGACGCCCTCCCTTCGCGGGTCGGCTCGCCCCTGTCCGTGCAAAGCCTGCGGGAAGATCTCGAGGTTGCTCACGACACGGTGTCAGCGGGCATCCGAAACAGCGGCTAGTTGAGCGGAAAGGCGCCCAAGCTTATTTATGCGCCGGCGCGAAGCTCAGATTCTGCGCTCCTGGGAAGAGCACAAAATTGGTCCGAAGCGCGTTAGCTCTTGGATGATCGCG
>JANRKO010000009.1:0-2577 GCA_033763455.1 Polyangiaceae bacterium | reverse complement strand
GCTTGTCTGTCCCAAGGCGCCCCGAGGAAGCTTGTTGGCCAAATGCCCATAGCAGCTGAATCGACACCACTACGTGGATGTCCCACTTGAGTGCGCTGGCTACCCAGCAAGTGCCCCTCACGGAATCCCAACGCTCCGCCCAACAACTTCACACGACATCAACGACGAACCCTTTTCGTACGTGCTGATTTCGTGTGCCCACCGCCCCTCGTTCTTTCTGATCTACCCGCCGCTTGACTTCCTACGAGTGCTGCAAGCCCCGGTTGGGCAGCGTGTCTCGTGACGGTGTTTCTCTCGGTAAACACGGCTCAACGACCGATGGCACGTCGCTCAACCGGCACAAAAGCGTGATGGAGGCCGATCAGGAAATCTCCCGCCGCGCGGACATTCGCGCCCCTGGGCGTCGTAGCCGCTTCGGCCTTACGAAGCCTTTAGAGCGCATCTTCGCACACCGCCGGCAGGAAAGCATTCGTCTCAAGGTAACTGCACTTGTGAACGGAAAGCTCCGCCGCACACTGTTTCATGAGCTTTGGGAAGGCCGCGCTGTCCATGATCTGTTCACCACAGGTGTCGTTGATGAGGCAGCAGCCGCTTTTGAGCTGCTTGAAACATACGTTGAAGTTTGGCTCTAAACCGCACTCAACTTTGCGTTGACAGTAGGCCGTCCCAAATGAATCGCAAAAATCGCCCTTCGTGGGCTCCTCGCCCCCGCCGCAGCCCAGAAAAAACACCATCGAAAGCACAACTGATCTCATCCGGCGGGTTATCGCTGGGCACCCGATCGAAGTCAAGACGCAGACCTTTGCCGCCGTTCTTGCCTTTCGTCGAAATCGGCCGCCATCGGGAGGTTTCTGCGTCTGCCGTCTTGCCGTCTGACGGTTCGGCTCATAATCCCTATGAGTCTTCAGAGACGGCGAGCATTCGTTAGTCCGAGATGGGCTGATGGAAGTAGTAACAAAGTCCATCAGGCGCGACGACGAAAAAGACCTGGAGTTTCTTGCCATCCTGTTCCTCGACACGCCAGTTGCCGATTTTCACGCCCCTGCTCTCGATCTCCGCTCGCGCCATATGGATGTCGCTCACCATTATGCCCGCACCTTCCTGTGAGCTGTCTCCCCCGTTGACCGAAAGCCCGATCCGCACACCATCGCGTTCCATGATGACTGTGGGCATAGGCTCTGCCCTGCGCTCGACCTCAACCATCGCGAAGTTCTCAGCGTACCAGTTCGCCGCCGAGTCCAGGTTCGTGACGGGCAACGCCAATAAATCATCGCCGTATGGAAACGCTTTCTCGAAGATCGCTTTCTCGGTCATGGACTTGTCCTCCGATTCATCGGTTTGCGCAGACACGATGTCGCAAGTCCTTCCCAGCGACCGTCGCCTGTCTGCCCAACGTGCTGGCGTTAAGCTGCAGTGCCCCTTAACGTCACAAGACCGCATTGTCGCTCGCGAACCACTGTCATGTCTAGGTTCAAACTGACGCTCGCGGCACTGACAGCCTTCAACGCTTAGTTATACGGCCTTTCCTTCACGGAATACCTTCAGCAGGTTGCGAGCGGTATCGAACATGGCAGCGAAGCTGTGGATTCTGCCCAGCTAGTTCGTTCCGCCTCGAAAATGCTTCGTCAAAAAGAAGGGAAGATGCGAGCACACGCGCCGCCGGTGTGTCGGTCTCCGCAACGACGTCCCAGATCGGAAGGTCCCTCGCCAGAGAAGACTGAACGAACGCGTCCTCCAGCCGAAGGAACCAGGCCGAGTCCATGCCAAACCATGTGGATGACGTGGAGACGATACCCCAAGGATCGGAAGGCCCAAAGCCGTGCTCGGAATACACGATCGCTGTGTCGATCCCCACCTGGGCTGCGACGATCCAACACGGATATTGCTCACCTGCCGAGCCATAGTCCCAATCGCGGGGGTCCCCCGTGGGGTAAGTCAGCCGCGATCGCAGGCCCTCTCGGACAGCGACATCCGCGATCGCCGCAAGCTCTCGAGCTACGAGAGCGGCAACATCTGCCGCTGAGCACTCCATTCGATTGTTTTGGGTCCGGATAACGTGCCAAGTTCAGCTGCAGCGCCCACCGAGGGGCCAAGACCGCATCGTCGCTTGCAGACCGCCGCCATGTCTAGGTTCAAAGTGACCCGCGCGGCACCGTCCGCTGCAACGCCTGGTTATGCCGCCTTCGCGGGGCCCTTCTTCGCCCTCTTGAGCTCTTCCCGCACCACCCGCCTTAGAATCTTCTCGACCGGTTCAACGGAGCCCGCCATATGCGAACGTAACGCTTCATTGATCATCGACTGATAGTTGGCGCCACCGGCCGCGTCAGCCTGATCTCGGAACCAATCGAGAACATCGTCGTCGATTCGAATGGTGATTCGAGTCTTCCCCGCATGTTGAGCAACCACTGCACCGCGAGTTGCTTGGCTAAAATCGTAGTTCTTCTTCATTTAGCGTCCCCATATTGAGCCCGCTCCTGGCGGGTAGCTTTCCGAGCCGAGATCAAACGAAATTCTCCACCCCGAGCTGTCCACGATACCACCAGGATTCGACCGAGAGTATCCATCCCCAACGTCACG
>JANRKO010000008.1:0-104050 GCA_033763455.1 Polyangiaceae bacterium | reverse complement strand
CGAAGGCTTCAACTGCAAGGCCAAGCTCGTCAAACGCCGTGCCTACGGCTATAGGAGCTTCACCAACTACCGCCTCAGACTTCTAAACGCTTGTGCTTAATCAGCTTTCCGGTCCCACCCACCATCGAGCGAGAAGACCCTCTTTTTGCGGGTGAGCTCTTCTGAAGAAGAGCTCACCGCGGCCCCGAGCTAACCGGACTGCGACTTGGAGCGGGAGAAGGGATTCGAACCCTCGACGTCGACCTTGGCAAGGTCGCACTCTACCACTGAGTTACTCCCGCGAGGGGCTGCATCCTTACTTACAAGCCCCGTAGGCTGTCAAGCATTGGGCTCCATCTTCGGAGGTTTTCTTGGGGGATCTTGGGGGGCAGGGGCTGCGCATTTTCTGACGCGTACGACGCCGCCCCCTTAAGCGCCAGCCCTGGTCACTGAAAGCCGTTTAGGTGCACCACGTACCATTGGCCTCGCCACGAAATCAGGCTGGACACGAGCAAGGCCCGTTCCCGTCCAGCCGAATCTGCATACGTAAGGCTCGCGCGAGTGGTCCGGAAATACCCGAGCCGGTTGCCCTCGGCCCCCCGTTTCATGAATCGGGTATTCGCGCCGGATACGCGAAGGCCCACGAAGCGCGCGCCGGGCCCAAGCACAGAGTGGTATCCGTGAATATCCCGACGGAAAGCTGCCACCAAGCGCCGCTCCCAATCTTGGCCAGGGTTCTTGATCGCCTTTACTTGCGCGTAAGCTGTTTTAGGGAAGAAATAGGGCAACGCGAGCTCAGCGTCGTCGTTCTGTATCGCGTCGAACAGGGCTTGGCTGAGCTTTCGAAAGTGTTCAGTGTTAACCTGTGGCTTTTCGTCCGTTTGAGGTAACGTGCCCGGGTCCAGGGTTGGGGCGCCCGCGGGGTCCGCGTTTGCGGCGTATTTGCCACCAGCACCCGCGATCGCCAGGCTGCCCGTCGCCTCCGCACCTGCCCCCCCAACACGAGCGGCCTTGGGCACGTGGGTAGCCGCCACCGGAACCCGCGAAGCAGTGCTTCCGCCAACTTCAGCGAAAGAGGACTCGCCCGCCCGAGATTCCGGAACCGACTGCCTGCACCCGAAAAAAACGAGCAGGCACGCAACAACCAGCGTCCCCACCCCGCATCTCCCCAGGCCTTGGTGTTCCATCAATAGGCTAAATTCCTAGCGGTGGGTCACGCCATCTTCGTCGTTTTCCCCGAGTATCTCCCGCGCCCGCTCTACGTCGGCTTGAGCCACGTAGAGCGTGACCCGACCCAAGGTGGATTGCAGCAAATCCATGTCATCAACATGGCAGGTGACACCGCTCGATTCGAGCAGTGACTTCGCCAGTTGAGCCTCAACGCTGCTTCCGTAGACACGCATTGGGATAAGATCCATTTCTCGAATATAGGCCCTCTTGGCCATGCACGAAAGCGTGATAGATCCCACAAGGTGACGTTGCGGCAAGAATTGATAGCTGTGGTTCAGGACTTGCTAGCGAGCCCGGGCGCCACCATTGAGCTAGACGCGATCGGCGACAGGTTGGGTGCACTTGCGGTAACCCCTCCTGAGCTTGAAGAAGTGTTCGCGCACCTGGAGCGCGCGGGGCGCCGCGTGGGAGGGGACACTTCGGAGCTTCCTTCCGGGGCTCTCGGGCAGGTTATCGATGCGGCTCGCGAGCTCCGTCTCGAGCTCGGGAGGGCCGCTCGGGTGTCGGAGGTGGCCGCGCGCGCCGGCCTTCCTGAGGACCGCGTGCGGGCCGCGCTCCTCTTGGTGCAGGTCATGCAACGCTAGGTCGGAATAGATTTCGCCTCGGATTCTGGCGAGAGCGGAACTTAGGCTACATAGCTCCTGTGCCGAATGTAGGCGCGGGTCCTACGTTTTCTCGTCATCCGCAAAAAAGCTGCTAGGGTCCGCCGCACTTCATGGATACGGCATTTGAATTGCTTGACGCGCGGTTGGCTCAGACTCTCCGCGATAAGGGTTTTACCTCCCTCACCCCTGTACAACAGGCGGTTTGCGCCCACGGCTCCGCAGAGGTGGACTTTCGGATCTCGTCTCAGACGGGCTCTGGCAAAACGGTAGCGTTTGCGATGGTGCTCGCTCAGACCTGGGAGCGGCAAATGGAAGTTGCGCGGCCTGAGTTCCTCGGTGCCGTACCACGTGTGGCCGTCATCGTACCGACGCGTGAATTGGCAACTCAGGTGGAGCGCGAGCTCCGCTGGGCCCTCTCCTACCTGAAAGCCCCAGTGGTTTCGGTAACCGGAGGCACCAGCGTCTCTGGAGATCGCCGTTTGCTCCACAAGTTCCGTGGGATTTTGGTGGGTACGCCCGGCCGAGTGTGTGACCACATCCGCACCAAGGTTCTCGACCTTTCCGCGCTCGAGACGCTCGTCCTCGACGAGGCTGATCAGATGCTCGATCTTGGGTTCCGCGACGAGCTAGATCAGATCGTTGAAAGTTGCCCGCCCACGCGTCGCACGCACTTCGTCTCAGCTACGTTCCGTCCCGAAATCAAACGGCTCGCCGAGCGTTACCAAAAGAAGGCCGTCCAGCTCGAAGGCACGCCACTCGGCTCAGCAAACTCTGACATCCAGCACATCGCCCATTTGATTCACCCGGACGATCGCGAGGGAGCACTCATCAATACCCTGCTCGCCTCTATCGGCCAAAAGACGCTCGTTTTCGCGCGCACCCGACAAGATGTTCGAGATCTGTCGGATTTTCTGAATGAGCAGGGCTTTTCAGCAGCTCCCATCAGCGGCGAGCTCGAACAACGGCAGCGTGATCGCGCCCTCGCGGCTTTCAAGAGCGGGCACACCAGCATCCTGGTAGCCACCGACGTGGCAGCACGCGGTATTCACGTCGAAGACATTGAGCTCGTAATACACGTTGATCCCCCCTCGGATGCAGAGCTCTATGTGCATCGAAGTGGACGAACGGGCAGGGCCGGCAAGAA
This sequence comes from Polyangiaceae bacterium, assembly GCA_033763455.1. Classification (GTDB taxonomy): domain Bacteria; phylum Myxococcota_A; class Polyangia; order Polyangiales; family Polyangiaceae; genus JBBRRP01. Next base: position 101,092 of record JANRKO010000008.1, on the reverse strand, counting down.
GGGCCGAAGCATCCTGCTCGTGCCAGCACGCTCCCGAGCTCGCGCAGAACGCCTATTCGCGATAGCCGGCGTGCGGGCTCGCTTTCTGCCTGCGCCCGATGCGGCGATGATCTCGAAGAATCAACTGGAAGGCTTGAAACAGCAAGTAGCCGATCAACTCACGCGCCCCATCCCAAGCTCGCTCGATTACCTTACGCTCGCCAAAGAGTTGCTCACTGACCAAGATCCCGCCGAGCTCGTGGCCCGTTTGCTCGCGGACACTAAGCTCCAGGGTGGCCCTTGCGAGCCGCGCGAACTCCGGAGTGTCGCGGCCCCTACGCCCATGAGAAAAGGCCCGCCGGCGAAGGCGTTTGCAGCACAAAGTGGCCCAGTTTCAGGGCCACGGGGAGCCGGCCCCCGAACGATGCCACCCGACGCTCGGCCAAAAGAGCGCACATCCGTGGAAGGCTTCGCGCGTTTTCGCGTGAGCATGGGCAACCGCCACGGTGCAACCCCACAGCGGATCCTCAGCATGGTCTGCCGGCGCGGAGGGATCAGCGGAGCGGATGTCGGAGCCATTCGCATTGAAGAGGCCTTCACCACTCTCGAAGTGAACCGCGCTGTGGCCAACATGTTCGCAAAAAAGAGCGGGCGCCCCGACGAGCGTGACCCCGAAGTGCGTATCAGCCCCGCACCGAGCGGCCCACCAGCTAAAGCTGCCCGCGGCGCGTTTGCTCCCCCAGGACGCTAACCAGCTAACGCGAATTCGACGACCGGATGGGGTAGCCTTAGGCTGCCGAAACGAATGCTGAGTAGAGGGCTCGCTGAGCCTTCTCGAAATCCTCGGGCACCACGCCGATGATAATGTTGAGCTCGGAGGCGCCCTGATTGATAACGCGGATGTTCACATTCGCATCGCGGAGCGCCACAAATACTTTGGCTGCAATTCCCACCGTGCGGCTCATTCCCTCACCTACCACGGCGATGAGGGCTAGCTCCGGCTCGTACGTGATTTTATCGGGTTGGAGGGAGCGCTTGATCTCATCGATCACCGCGTCCCGCTTTTCGCCTAAAATGGCGCTGTCCAAGATCACGTTGATGCTGTCGATGCTGGAAGGGCAATGTTCCACGCTCAGGCCCTGCCGCTCGAAAATGCCAAGCAGCCGATAGGCGAAGCCCACTTCCTTGTTCATCAAGCTCTTGTCGAGGGCGATCATGGAAAAGCCTTTCTTCCCCGCGATGCCGGCAATCTCCGTGGATTTGTCGACCTCACGGCTGAGCCGCTCGGCGATGCGCGTCCCTTGGTGGTTTGGCTGGTTCGTGTTTTTGATTTGGATCGGGATATTTACTTCGCGCACTGGCAAGGTGGCTTCGTCGTGCAACACCGAGGCCCCCATGTAGGATAGCTCGCGCAGCTCGCGGTATGTCACCTCCACCATCGGCTTCGGATCGTCGATCACGCGTGGGTCGGCCATGAGCAGCCCAGAAACGTCCGTCCAATTTTCGTACAACTCCGCATGGATGGCGCGAGCCGCGATAGAGCCCGAAATATCAGAGCCGCCGCGCGAAAATGTTTTGATGTGCCCTTGCAAGTCCGCGCCGTAGAACCCAGGGATCACGTACAGCGCCGAAGGATCTTGCAAGCGCTGGGCTAGAAGTTCATAGGTTTCTGGGTGCACCGAACCACTTGGTGCAATGCGTACACACTCCGCCGGCTCCACAAACTTAGCGCCGAGAAACTCCGCAGCTAGGCGCCCCAACAAGTACTCACCTCGCGATGCCACAAAATCTGGGGTACACTCACCGCGCAAGCTTCGTTCAAGCGCGTCCAACTCAGCGAAAATACCGTTCCCCAGCCCGAGGTCTTTCTGGATCTCGGTGAAGCGCTCGCGAATCGTACCAAATGGCCCAGAGAAGTCCTGCCCCACGGCCGCAAGGCGGTGGCACAAGTAGAGGAGGTCCGTCACCTTTGCCTCCGCGTTGTTGCGCTTCCCTGGGGCGGAAACCACAACGACTCGACGTCGAGGGTCCGCCTCTACGATTGCTCGAACTTTCCGCAGCTGCTCCGCGCTTGCGACGCTTGAGCCACCAAACTTACACACGATTCTGGTCACGGCGCGGATACTAGCCGCGAGTGCTGGTTTGGCTAGGGGGCAAAAAAACCCTATAATGATCGAGAATTCGCGTGACGGAACTCATCCTCAACCCCATCGGCATCGTCCACTCCCCGTTCGTCGAGCGCTCCCAGGCACCACGCCAGGCCCTGTCGCGTCCCGAGGTGGGAGGAGTGATTGAGCTCTTTGCCGGTCGAGGTTTCGAAGACGCCCTCTCGGATCTGGGAGGCTTTTCGCACGTCTGGGTGCTTTCATGGTTCGACCGAAACCACGGCTGGCGGCCCAAAGTGCGTCCACCTCGAAGTGGAGTGAAACGAGGACTCTTTGCCACTCGATCGCCCTATCGACCCAACCCACTCGGAATGAGCCTGCTCCGATTGAAGGAGGTTGAGGGCCTGCTTCTGCATGTCCAGGGTCTGGATCTACTGGACGGCACGCCCGTGCTCGATATCAAGCCATACATTCCCTACGCAGATGCGCCACCTAGAAGCGAGGTATCGACCCTTTCAGCGGGATGGCTGGAAGACCCAACCGTGAGCGACCAAGCTCGATGCCACATGGTTACATTTCTGCCACGCGCGCAAGAGCAGCTACAGTATCTCGCCGAAGTCGGCGTTTTGCTTCGGCCCGTACTTGAGCAAGCCTTGAGCCTGGGGGCTACACCGCACGCTTATCGACGGATCCGCGTTGAAGGCGACTACTCAGTCCTTGCACACAAGGATTGGCGAGCCAAGTTCACCTCGCTCGGCAAGAGTATCCAAGTTGAAGGTATCGCGACAGGTTATCGAGAAGACCAGTTTTCCACGCCAAAAGTGCCCGACATTCACCGGGAGTTTGTCGCCAAATTCGGATTTCCCGGTTACGGCTGATCCTTGAAAAAACGGACTCCGAGCCGCTCAAGAGGGGTCCCTACCCCTGCCGTTAACAGAAAGCCTCCGCCCGAGCTCCGATCACTCGCGGTGGCCACGGCGCTGTAGCGCACACCAAAGTAAAGCACATAACTATCCTGCCGAAAGAGCAGCGTACCCGCTGGCGCCATCGCGAGATTCGCGTCACTCTGCTCATCGCAGACATCGGCGATGCAATCTTCCCGCTGAGCGTAAGCGAAGCCTAGGTTAAGCTGCGGCCGGAGTACGAGATCTTCGGAGAATGCGAAATCGTAGCCGGGCTCTGCTTGAAGCAATACGAAGTTAGCCGAAGAGCGAATGGATTCGAAAAAACCATTGCTGCGCTCGTCGCTTCCGCCAAAGTAATACTCGAAGATGCCTCCGAGGTAGATGCTCTGGGGTAAAGTCACTCCTGCGCGGAGCCCCAACCCGAAACCGTAGGGGTTGGCGAACCCGTCTCCGGTGTAGGCGCCGTAAGCGACATGCGCTTCAGCGGCAGGCTGGTTCAGTGTAAACGGCGTTGGCTCCGGCGCCGACTCGGCCTCCTGATCAGGGCTGGAGGCTGCGCTCGCCCACTCAGCGTGCAGCACCAAGCAGCCCGCGAGGAGGAGTTCAATAGCCCACGGGCCCTCTATGCTGCTTCGTTCCCGCATACCGCTACACAGCAAAGTACCACCTCCAAAGGAATTCAGCCAGAAACGCGCAGCGGATCGCGACGCCCCATGCGACCGACCAACCGCCAGTACGGCTTCCTGCTTTATGTGACCCCCTATCTAACGGTCGCTTCCCTAGCGAAAATTAGGCAAATCGATACGGGCCGAACGCCCGGACGCAGCGTGCTTCCGGCTCGATAAGGGCTTCTCTCACCGCACGTGGCGCCCGCTTGGTATGTCTTAGAGACATGTTTGGGCTGCGCCTCGTCATTCCCATCTTCTTCGCGATCATCGCGCTAGCAACGATCTCGTCGCTGACGGGTAGAGCCAACCGCAAACAACTGCGCAGGACGGCGATCCTGTTTGTGATCTACTTCGGCATGAGCCTGGTACTGCTCGCGTTTGGTACTGCGGCAGGGTGGCAGCATGGGCTTCTCATCGCAACCGAGTTCACCGAGCTGCTGCTGCTCATCAATCTGACGGCAGTGCTCGTGTTCGACATGGGGTTGCCTCTTTTGCGCCTGAAGATCCCAAACATCTTGCACGACCTCGCAGTGGCGGGAGCATACATCGTGGCGCTCTTCTGGGTTCTGCATCGCGCAGACTTCAACCTCACCGGTATCGTGGCAACAAGCGCTGTGGTGACCGCCGTGATCGGTCTTTCGCTCCAATCCACCCTGGGAAACGTGATCGGAGGGCTAGCGCTCCAGGTGGACGATTCCATCAACGAGGGCGACTGGATCGAACTTGAAGATAAGCAGCAGGGCCAAGTCAAACAGGTGCGCTGGCGCCACACGGTGATTGAAACACGGGATTGGGACACGCTTATCGTGCCCAACGGTCAGCTGCTCAACCAAACCATCAAAGTGCTCGGTAGGCGCGCCGGCTCCCCGCAACAACACAGGGCGATGGTAAGCTTCAACGTGGACTTCCGCTTTCCGCCAAGCACAGTGATTCACGTGGTCGATCAGGCCCTGTCTGTTTCACCTATCGAAGGGGTGGCACTTACGCCTCCAGCCCACTGTATTTGCGCAGACCTTGCCAAAGAGCACCGCGACAGTTTCGGCTACTACACTGTCCGCTATTGGCTCACCGATCTCGAACGCGAAGATCCTGTAAGTTCCCACGTACGCGAGCGCATTTTCGCCGCACTCACTCGCGCCAACATACCGCTCGCGCTTCCAGCGTCCGCGATTTTCCTGTCCGAGGAGAATCAGGGCAGAGCCCAACGCAAGGAATCGCGCGCACTATCCGAGGCCGAGCGTACGCTGCGTGCGGTCGCGGTATTTGCTAGCCTTTCCGACGAAGAAATCAGCTCACTCGCTCGTTTGGCAAGCCGGGTACGCTTTGCTCCTCTTGAATTCATAGCGGTGCAGGGCGAACACGCGGATTGTTTTTACGTTCTGTCTGAGGGTGAAGTAGAGATTCGAGTGACCTCGACCGAAGGGAGCACACTCGCCGTGGCCACACTCAGGGCCCCGGATTTTTTCGGAGAGATGGCTCTGATGACCGGAGCCGCGCGAGAAGCTACGGTGGCGGCCATCGGGGATGTTGTCTGCCTCCGCATCGATCGTTCGGACTTCCAAAATCTCCTCTCTTCACGACCGGAGCTCGCGAGTGGAATTTCTCTGGCTTTGGCTCAGCGCCGTGTGGAGCTTGAATCCGCTCGCGACAATCTAGACGCTGAAGCCAAAAAGAGGCGCCTCCTGAGCGAACGCGGCCGCATTCTGGCCGCTATTCAGGAATTTTTCGGCATTAACAGCTAAGCGCACTCAACGCTCATTTTCAATACGGCTCCACCATGATGAGCAATCGTACGTTGGATCACCGGTGAGAAAACGCCACATTTGAATGCGATTCAAGATCTCGGTGCGGCTATCATTGCCGCTCCACGCGTGATGTTTTTCCAGGCACCTTCTGAGCTCACGCGGCGGCATCTCGGTGACATTCCATAGCTTCTCTTGCTTCACGCGCGGATTCATTCGTACCTTGAACATGTAGCGCACACGATCAGTGCTGTTGCCCCTGCCGCTGTGCCACAAGTTGTGGTGCCAGAAAATTACGGTACCCGCTTTGCATACTGTCTGAACCTGGCCGACAATGTTTTGGTAGCGGTTAATGGCGCTCTCCCGCACACGGCGGAAGTGCGTGCCCGGCACCAACAAGGTGCCGCCCATTTCAGCAGGAACATCGTGAAAAAAGAATGATGCCTGAATATCGAAAGCGCGCCGCCGAAGGTCGTATTCGGCATCCTGATGGACATCTTGTCCCCTCAAGCTTTGCGCCGGCGAAACGTGAACCGCATAGTGATCAAAGCGAGGATCGGGGCCGACGAGGCTCTCGATGGTTGCTCGAACCCTGGGGACTTGCAGCACTGACTGCATCCCCAACCCCACCCATTGCTCGCTCAACAATTGGCCCGTACCGTTGAAAATGTCCCCGGAATACCTCCCTGACGCTATCTCTTCCAGCATGCGCTGACAAAGATCGGCAGGTACTACTTCGTCCAACCGAACGTAACCGTTAGTTACAAACTCGGCCATTTCTGGCGTGGTGAGCCGAAGATCTACCATTACGCTATCTCCCTTGAATCGGCTGGCTGAGCACTTCCGGACATTTCGAGTACCTTCTCGAACACGAATTCCGATTGGAAGTACCCGACCTCGTACTCGCGACCGGGCGCTGGGTTTTCCAGCCTCGGGTATTGGATCAGCCGCCAGCCATCTTCCAAGGCCTGGATGCCGTTCGCGTACGGCGGCTCAAGCTCAGGGCCAAACGCCTCTCTACGGTACTTGCCCGTTCCGTCGTAGAAAGACCAGGCGACCACTCGGCTATCTAAGGCCGGGTGGCTCAGATAAAGCACCAAAACCTGCTGACGCGTTGAGACACTGGCTCCGCGCGCCGAATTATCACGGCGAATTGTGTTCACAGAAAGTTGCATACACGACACCTTGAATGCAGACCAGCCACGTCTGCTGTCGCGGGGAGTGACTTCTCCGAGTGGGCATGTCAGAAGCATCCAAGGAGTTGCACTTTTGAGACAACTAGAATTGTTCCAGTACCACCCCGCACCTAAAAATTGGACCTTTCGCACCTGCGCCACCCTAGCTTTAACAATCGCTGCCTGCGGACATCGAACCGAGCAAGCGCCGCCGCACGTTGCGCCAGTCGCTCGCGGCCCAAGTACCACAATCGTCCCCATGCACCCTACTGCGGGCGCCCCAGCGCCGCCGTTCGAAGCCACCCCAACGCAGCTTCCTAAGAAGGCCAACCTTCAACCGAAACCTGAAGGTGTCGCGCCCTTGGCTCCCTCGCACACCATCTACGAGCTCAAAACTGCCGCTTTTCGTGCGCTTGAGCCCTGGCCTTGGGCGAACAATGGCAGCGCTGAAGGCGGGGCAACTCGCGACAGGGGCGGCGCCGCCTTGAGGGAGCCAAACGCGCTCCAAAGTGCGGCTTCTTTGCCGCGAACCTGGAGAGCTAACAAGACCATCTACGTAAACCAGAGCCACCTTTCCGTTTCGGAGCTCTCGCGTGATGCACAATTTGCTTTTGTCGTCAGCGAATTGGACGTTACCCTGCGCTTATTTAACATTAAAACAGGGAAGCTTCTGGCGCGAACCGTATTGCCTGACGTCAAGACCTTCGAAGGCTTCGACGCAATCTTCTGGCCTGAGGAGTGCACTCCGTGTGGTGAAAAGCCCCCCAGTATCCTCCTCGGCACTCACGCGGGGCTGCGCCTAATCCAAGCAGAAACGGGCGCCGTACTCGAAAAGCTTTCGCCCATGCCCACAGAGCATTTAAAGCTTTCCAATGATCGGAAGTTGCTCGTCGCGGCTTCCTCGCAAATACCAGCGCAGACCAGCCAGCTGGTAATTTACCGCGTCGCTCCCCAAAGCCCGCGTTTGACACCCGTGCTCCTTGCAAGCTTTGAGGAACGCGTGGACGACTGGGCGCTCAGTACCTCAGGAAAGCTCCTGGCCGTTACCTATTACCCGTCGGACCGCTTGGAAGTTTTCGACCTTGAACGCCAGGTGTCTCGCTTTTCGGTGCCCGCGCCGCGCTACGCGAACAGCGTGGCGTTTTCAGCGGATGAAAGCTGGATTGCTGTGGGAGGGGAACGCCTACAAGTAGTGAGCGTAGACGACCCGGCTGAGAGGGCAGAATTCAGCCAATTCGGCAACAATATCGATCACGTGCGCTTCAACGCAACCACCGGGCAGTGGTTCACTTCATCTTACGACGGCAAGATCCGTGTTTTCTCCCAGAACATGGAGACTCATGAACTGCGGCTTACCCAAACCCTAAGCCACCTAGGCACGGCTAACGTGTACGCGCTCAGTTTCTCGGCAGATGAGCAGGTGCTTCTTTCGAGCTCGGGGGATAAAACGCTGAAAGTCTGGAAGTATTAGGCTTCCCGAGGTACGGCACCTTACCGCCGCTCAAAGAGAGCAACCGTTTCCACATGCTCCGTGTATGGGAAAAGATCGTACGCGTGGAGCGCTGCAAGTCGAAAGGATGCGGATAGCTCCGCACACTCTCGCTTGAAGGACTCAAAACCGCAACTCACATAGATAAGGCGCTCAGGTGGGTTTGCCACGAGCCCATTCAGTAGCTCGGGCTCTAGCCCCTTGCGTGGAGGATCCACCACTACAACATCCGCTTGAGCCAGAAGCGCGACGTGCGCCGCAGCAGGCCCTGGAAAGACTGATGCTCGGGCACGTACTAATTCCGGCAAAGCTTCGATGCCACGTGCGAGACCGGCAAGAGATGCCTCTGCGACCTCATTGAAGCAAACACTCGCTGCATGCTCCAACAGCCCGAGGCCTAACGTGCCCACACCTGCGTAATATTCGACTACTCGGGCACCGGACGGCACCCATCCGTGAACTCCTTCAACTAGCTTGGAGAAAAGCTCTGTGTTGTTCTGGCCAAAGGCCCCCGGCCCCAGAAATGCCTGAGCCCCGCCGAATTCTTCGACCAAAAATGGCTCCCCCGCGAAGCGTTTGAAGTGAGCGCCCAATACGCGATTCGAGTTCTCCGCGTTGCCGTTCCAATAGAGCCCTTGAAGCCTTGGCCCAAGCTCCAGAGCCATGCAACCGAGGAGTTCAAGGCTGGAGTCCATGGAGGTGTCGTTCGCTATTAGCACCACCTGAGCTGTGTCGTCCTTTTGGGCCACAGCAACCTGAAGGCCGCGCACCAAGCCTAGCCCAGCGTTTTCGCTGTAAGAGGAGAGCTGAAGCTTGCCCATCCCGCGCTTGAGAGCCCGCGCCACTTCGTTGATAACCGGGTGGTGTATGACGCAGTTTGGAATATCCACCACCCTATGGGTCCCTTCTTCGAAAATTCCGATCTTTGGTCTCCCTACCCGACCGCGCACCGCCAAGCGCGCCCGCCGCCGAAACCCAGTGCGTTCCCCGGTAACCCACTCCGCTTCAATGCCCGCACGCACGGCGAGCTCCAGAATGTCGCGCACATAGCCTATTGGGAGGGAATTTTCGCCAAAACGTGGACACCCAGGGCACGGCGGGAGGTGGGGACACACCATCCGCCCGGAGGGACCCGACGGCTGACGCGCATCGAGCACCGGCAGTTGCACGGGAAGGGTTACGCTGCGGGACTTCATTGCTAGCTTGTGGGAATGTTGGCGAACGCGGACACGGTTGAAGCCTGGGCGGAGCGTTACGTACTTTCCGAAAGCTTAGCTTACAAGCTTTCGCCTGGGCCCGTCCCCGCCGCGTGGGCTCGTGAGACCGCACCTCGCCGCCTGAATGCCCCGGGCAGGCCCGCCGAGCTGAGGATCTCCGAGGTCGGTGCTCGGGTTCCGGAAAACCTCTCGGCTCCGAGTGCGCGCGCGAAGGTTCTGCACACATTTTTTCACCACGAGCTTCAGGCGGCAGAACTCATGGCGTGGGCCATCTTAGCGTTCAGCGACGCCGAGCTTGAGTTCCGAAAGGGCTTATTGCGCGTGTGTCAGGATGAGGTCCGCCACATGCACCTCTACCGTGCTCACATTGAAGCTCTAGGCCACCGGCTCGGCGACTTCAAGGTACGCGATTGGTTTTGGCAGCGAGTGCCTTCCTGTCAAACAAAGGTTCAGTTCGTGGCGCTGATGGGCATGGGGCTTGAAGGAGCGAACCTCGAACATGCAAGCGTTTTTGCGGAGCAATTTCTGCAGGCGGGTGACCACGCCGGTGCAGCTTTACAACAAACCATCGGGAATGAAGAAGTGGCCCATGTGGCCCTCGGAGTATATTGGTTCGAACGCTGGACAGGCGGTCAGAATTTTGAAACCTGGTGCTCAACTTTGCCAGCTCCGCTCACTCCCCTTCTGATGCGTGGAAAGGCCTGGAATCAAGAACGGCGCGAACGTGCCGGCATGAGGCCTGAATTCTTGGAGCGGTTGCGCGCGTGGCAGCCGTAGCGTGGGTTCTGAACCTGGCCGCTGAACTCGAATTGGAGCGGCCAAGCGCGTGGCACGTCGGGGCTCGAGTTCAGCAACACCTCGATCGGTTTGTGCCGGTGGCGGCCCAACTCCTTGGCCCCGAAGATCTCATGATCACACCCCACCAACCGCTCCCGGAGCGGCTTTTGGGAGCCCCAGGTAGAGCATTTTGCCCAACCCCAAGTGCCCTTCGAGCGCTGCGCGCGGCAGGAGCCACACCGGAAGCGGCACCTTCGCTCGAAATCCTACAGGCAGCCAACCATCGTAGGTTTGGGTTGCCTCTCGGCGCGGGGGTTAGAGGGGCCCGCTACATCGTCGACGAAGCCGAGCTCCGCTCAACGCTTGAGGAGCACAGCGTGCCGCTTTGGTTGTTCAAGAAGCCCTTCGGATTCTCCGGCAAGGGGCAACGCCGCATTCGGCAGCAGCTCTCACCGGACGATCAACGCTGGCTCACCGCGGCGCTAGCTCACGGCGGCGTGTGGGCCGAACCTTGGGTGACGATTGAACGGGAGTTCGCGGCTCACGGCTACGTGAACGAAACTGGGCAGTGGAGCATTGGTCACGTGTGCGTGCAACAAGTGGACGCCTATCGATCCTGGCAACGCTCAACGCTGGCAACGCCCGCGGAGGTGGCGCAATTTGGCTTAAATCGCGTACTCGGCGCCGCGGAACGAGTGGCGAGTGCCTTGGCTGCTCACGGCTACTTTGGCCCATTTGGGGTCGATGCGTTCGCTTGGCGAGATACTAATGGGTTAACCTTGAACGCCCTCAGCGAGATCAACGCTCGCTACAGCATGGGGTGGGCGTTGGGGATGGCCCACGTTCCGCGCGGCCCAACGGGCCTACCGCTGTTAACCCCTCACCAAGATCTAGACACGCGGCTGCTGATACCAAGGCGGTAGGGTCAATGTGAAAACCGAACCAGCCAGGCGTATGCCCAACGACAACAAACCGGCCTCAGGGCACGGCAGCTTGGCCCTCAAGGTAAGCCAGAAGGAGCGACCGCCTGTAGCCCGGGAACGCGGTGGAGGTTATGGTTTCCCAGAAGAGGGATCGTTGGAAGTCGATCACAGCAGAGGTTCGGGATCAGAGGCCGGTGACGGTCCGGGCGAAGCCTTGGCGAGTGCGCGCCGTGACCTTCAGCTGATCTTAGACGCACTGCCTGCTTTCATTTTTTATAAGGACACCCAAAATCGAATCCTGCGGGTGAACCGAGCAGTCGCCGAGAGCCTGGGTGTTGATCCCACCGCAATGGAAAACACCCCCACCGAGCGCTGGTACCCTGACGAAGCGGCGCTCTACTTCGCTGACGACCTCGAGGTGATGCGTTCAGGCCAGCCCAAGCGAGGCATCGTGGAACCGATTCACGTTGGCAAGGAAAAACGTTGGGTGCAGACTGAGAAATTTCCGCAAATCGACGCCTCGGGAGCAGTCACGGGCATCGTGGTCGTGGCGCAGGATATTACCGAACGGGTGCGGCTGGAGCAGGAGCTCTCCCGTTCACGCCGCCTCGATAGCATCGGGCGGCTCGCGGGCGGCGTAGCCCACGACTTTAACAATCTGTTAACGGCAATCCTTGGCCATGTAGAGGCGATCCAGGAGACCACACCAAAAGCCGATCCCATTAGCGAAAGCCTGCAAGCTATTCAGCTAGCTGTACACCGTTGTGCCGATCTTACGGGCCAGCTTCTAGCTTTTGCTCGCAAACAACCCCACCTCCCACAAGCTGTGGACCTAAACCAGCTTGTGAACGATGCTCGCAGGATCCTAGCGCGAGTAATCGAGGAGAATATCGAATTTTCGATCGATCTCTGGCCGGCTCCCGTGGTGAGCTTGGTGGATGCCGGGCAGCTATCTCAGGTACTCATCAATATCGTCGTAAATGCTCGGGATGCAATGCCCAACGGCGGAAGTCTTACGATCTCCACAGGTATCACAACCTTGAATGGTGACGAACCCGTAGGCCTTCCCCCCGGTCCATTTGCCTTCTTCAGCGTAGAGGACACGGGCAAAGGCATGAATGAGGAAGAACGCCAACGCATCTTTGAGCCGTTCTTTACCACCAAGGAAGTTGGTTCAGGAACGGGCCTAGGCCTTGCCACCTCCTACGGTATTGTTCGCAAGAACGGGGGCGCCATCGAAGTGGACAGCCACGAAGGGGTGGGCACACGCGTGAGGGTGCTCCTCCCGCACACGGACGCTGAGCTCGATCCTGCCCCGCCGCACCGCGCGACCCCAGTGCCATTTCCGAAGAACGCCACCGTGTTGTTTGTTGAGGACGACGCGGGATTGCGTGAGCTCGGAGCTCGAGTGCTAAGTCAATCAGGGTTTTCCGTGCTCTCCGCGCCGAATGGCGAGGCCGCCATGGCGATGGCACGCGCTTCGAACGGCAACATTCAACTGCTCGTCACTGATGTGGTGATGCCCAAGATGGGTGGGTTTGAATTGGCTGAGCAGGTGAAGAAGATCTTACCCGATGTCCACGTCGTGTTTATGTCTGGCTATGCGGATGTGCCACTGCTGCAAGAGGGCAAGATGAGCCTTGGGCAGGTGTTGGCGAAGCCTTTCACCCGGAAGCAGCTACTCGACCGCATCTTCGCCGCGTTGGCTCGCCCCGAGCTATCCAACACGGACTAACAATTTCCCCCGATATTCCCGCGTAAATGAGCTAGCGCCTCCCACGGCCCGCCGGTAGGCCCGTGTAGGAAACGGTCGTATCGAAGCGCCTGCTCCATGAAGTCCGTGACAACGCTTCGCTACGAACAACTCTCGGGTACACTTAAAAGAGCTCCCCTTCCGCAAGCTAGGTTCCCTATGACACTCAGCGCTTACGAATCCACTAACCAATTCATTCACCGAGCCATGACAGCTCTCAAGCTGGATGATCGATACACCACTCTCCTTGTGACGCCCAGCCGGGAAATCCGCGTCGAGCTAGCGATCGAGCTCGATAATGGCACGATTGGCAACTTCATCGGCTATCGCGTGCAGCATGATGAGTCACGGGGACCATTCAAGGGTGGCCTGCGCTACCACCCCGAGGTGGAGATCGATGAAGTTCGCTCACTCGCGAGCTTGATGACCTGGAAAACTGCGGTGGCCGATGTGCCGTTCGGAGGTGCGAAAGGCGGCATTCAGGTGGATCCAAGTACGCTTAGCCGTACGGAGCTAGAACGGCTTACCAGAAGGTTTGTCGATCAATTGGGAACCACGATCGGCCCCAACGAAGACATTCCTGCACCCGATATGAATACCAACGCCCAGGTGATGGCGTGGATCTTCGATCAATACTCGAAGCGTCACGGCTTTAGCCCTGCGGTAGTAACCGGCAAGCCACTCTCACTTCACGGCTCCTTGGGCCGGGAAGCTGCCACGGGCCGCGGCTGCTACTTCGCCATTCGTGAGGCTCTAAAATCCGACGGCCGTACGGTGGATCAAGCCAAGTTCGCGATTCAAGGGTTTGGGAATGTGGGTAGCTGGTTCGCAAAGTTCGTGGCGGAGGCTGGCGGCAAGGTTGTGGCAGTAAGCGATGCCTACGGTGGAATTCAGAATTCCGCGGGCCTAGATATTCCTGGGCTTTTGGCCCACCACCGCGCTACCGGAAAAGTCATCGGCTTTGCGGGTTCGCAGCCGATTTCGAATGAAGAGCTTCTCACTTCGGAATGCGACGTGCTCGTGCCCGCAGCCCTCGGCCACGTGATTCATGAGAAGAACGCGGGTTTGGTGCGAGCGAAATACGTGCTGGAGGCGGCCAACGGTCCTGTAACCTTCGAAGCAGACGAGATCTTGAATCAGCGCAACGTCGTGTGTCTGCCCGACATCTGGGTGAACGGCGGTGGCGTCACAGTGAGCTACTTCGAGTGGGTCCAAAATACGCAGAACTTCAAGTGGACTGAAGAACAGGTAAACGCCCAGCTTGAGAAACACGTCGTGGACGGCTATCGGGCGATTCGAGACATGCAGGCGGACCTAAAGTGTTCGGTGCGCACAGCGGCATTTGCCGTGGGCGTCAGCCGAGTGAAGGCCGCCACTGACGCTCGCGGCCTAGGCTAGGCCGAAGGAGCCCTGCCTCAGTGCGGCTGCCTAACCCAACCAAACGCGAGCATTCCGGAACATGCGCAGGAATGGGGCGTCTTCTCGCCAAGCTTTCGGGCGATACGAATGCTGAACGGCACGAAATACGCGTTCCGGGTGCGGCATCATGAGCGTGGCGCGACCGTCTCGGGTGGTGACGGCGGTAATGCCATCTTTAGAGCCGTTCGGATTGTCCGGGTAACGTTCGGTAAGTGAACCGCGTTGATCCACGAAGCGTGCGCTTACCAAACTGCTGCGGTTAAGACGCTGGAATTCCGCGTCGTTGGCAAACTCCACACGCCCCTCCCCATGCGCCACAGCAATCGGCAAAAGTGAGCCTTCCATCCCTGCAAACAAGACCGACGGAGACGGCTCGATCCGAACACGCGAAAGCCGCGCTTCAAACTGCTCCGAACGGTTGCGCACGAAGCGGGGGAAATCTTGAGCGCCCGGCATGAGCTCGCGCAAATTGGAAAGCATCTGACAGCCGTTGCACACGCCCAGTGTGAGTGTGTCTGGGCGTTCAAAAAATGCGACAAATTCAGCCCGGGCGCGGCTATTGAAAAGAATGGACTTTGCCCAGCCTTCCCCGGCACCCAGCACGTCGCCGTAGGAGAAGCCACCGCACGCGGCTAACATCCGAAATTCACTCAGGGTGACGCGCCCTGAAAGAATATCGCTCATGTGAACGTCCACTGCGCTGAACCCCGCGCGGTCGAAGGCCGCTGCCATTTCTACCTGACCATTGACACCTTCCTCACGCAGTATGGCTACCTTGGGGCGAGCTCCGCGCATGATGGTCGGGGCAGCAATGTCATCGTTGATGTCAAAGGAGGCATGAAAGGAAAGCCCAGGAGCCTCCGGATCCAGGCGGCCCGCGTGCTCCTCTACCGCACAGGCAACGTCATCGCGCAGGCTCTGCATGCGAAACGTTATGTCCGACCAGAACGCCCGCAGTTCAGTGCGCGTCGCTTCAAATACCGAAACCCCACGTTGAACAAACTGGATGTGGTTCGACTCTTCAGGGACGCCCAAGTCATGCACTATACCCGCCAAACCCACCTCGGCAAACACACGCTCCACGCGTGAAACGTCAGCCTGCCGAACCTGTAACACGGCGCCAAGCTCCTCACAGAAGAGCACAGAGAGGGCATCTCCAGTAAACGCACTGAGGTCGATACGAAGTCCAACGCCCCCAGCAAACGCCATCTCCACCAGCGTTACTAACAGGCCGCCATCCGACCGATCGTGGTACGCGAGCAGAGCTCCTTCTCGGTTGAGTTCCTGAATAGCGGCGAAGCACGCTTTCAAATCCGATGGGGACTCGAGATCCGGTGCCTCAGAGCCGATTTGATTGAAGACCTGCAACAAACACGACCCACCCAGCCTTGTGCGACCGCGAGCAAGGTCAATCAGCAAGAGCCTAGTGGGCCCCTCTCCACGCACCAGCTCGGGCGTGAGCGCTTTGCGAACATCATAGACGGGCGCCGCCGCACTCACGATAAGGGAAACAGGCGAGGTCACCGATTTGCTCTGCCCATCACCCTCCCAAACTGTGCGCATGGAGAGAGAATCTTTGCCCACCGGGATGGCAATACCGAGCGCTGGGCAAAGCTCTTCTCCGACCGCAAAGACAGCGTCAAAAAGCCGAGCATCTTCGCCTCGGCTGCCCGCGGGTGCCATCCAATTAGCCGAGAGCTTGATATCCGAGAGCTTCGCGATGGGGGTGCCCGCAAGATTCATGATGGCTTCCGCTACCGCCATGCGTGCCGACGCTGGGGCGTTCAGAAGCCCAAGCGGCGTGCGTTCTCCCATCGCAAAAGCTTCACCCGTATAGCAGTCAAACGCGGTAACGGTAACGGCCGCATCAGCCACGGGCACCTGAAAGGGGCCAACCATTTGATCCCGACACACGAGGCCGGTGACGCTGCGATCGCCAATCGTTATAAGAAATGATTTATCAGCTACAGTTGGCAGCTGTAACACGCGAGCAACTGCTTCCTTCACCGAAACTCCAGCAAGAGCGGCCGGCGTGAGGTTTGCTTGCGTTCGTTGAACACGGCGCACCATCTTGGGAGGCTTGCCCAGCAAAACCTGAAGCGGCAGATCGATGGGCGTATTCCCAAAGTGGGTGTCACGCACCCGCAACTGGCCGTCGGAGGTCGTGTGCCCAACCACCGCAAACGGCGCCCGCTCCCGCTCGCAAATAGCGGCAAACACCGAAAGCCTGCTGGGATCGAGGCCCAGCACGTAACGTTCCTGAGCTTCATTGCACCAGATCTCAAGCGGCGACATGCCCGGTTCGTCGTTCGGGATAGCCCGGAGCTCCAAGCTCCCGCCACGCTTGGAATCAAACATAAGCTCGGGCAAAGCGTTGGAAAGCCCACCGGCTCCCACGTCGTGAATAGACACGATGGGGCTGTTATCTCCAAGCGCCCAGCAGGCGTCGATGACTTCCTGACAACGCCTTTCCATCTCGGGATTACCGCGCTGCACGGAAGCAAAGTCTAAGTCCTCCGTGGAAGCCCCCGAAGCCATCGAAGACGCGGCTCCACCACCCAACCCAATCAGCAACGCTGGCCCACCCAAAACGACGAGCGGCGCTCCCTCGGCAATCACTCCTTTTTGGACGTGCCCTTCACGAATACTGCCCACGCCACCCGCCAGCATGATCGGCTTGTGGTAACCGCGCACCTCTATGCCTGTTTCGGTCGGCACTTCTAGCTCGAATGTACGAAAATATCCGCACAAATTCGGGCGACCAAATTCGTTATTGAACGCCGCCGCACCGATAGGGCCCTCAAGCATGATGTCGAGCGCCGAGGCCATGCGGTTCGGCTTGCCATACTCCCCTTCCCACGGCTGCACGGCTCCCGGCAACCGCAGGTTCGAAACAGAGAACCCAGTGAGCCCGGCCTTCGGCTTGGCACCTCTACCCGTGGCCCCTTCATCGCGGATCTCTCCGCCGGAACCTGTAGCCGCTCCAGCATGAGGCGATATAGCCGTTGGGTGGTTGTGGGTTTCGACCTTGAAGACGATGTGAACGGGCTCTTGGTGCGACGTGTAGATGTGGCTCACAGGATCGGGGAAGAAGCGGCCCCCGGAGAAGCCTTCGAGCACCGCGGCGTTGTCCGAATAGGCAGAAAGTACGCCCCGTGGGCTCGCCTCGGTAGTGCGACGGATCATTTGGAACAGGGTCTTTGGCTGCGGTTCCCCGTCGATGATGAAGCTTGCGTTGAAGATCTTGTGGCGACAATGCTCGCTATTGGCTTGAGCGAACATCATGAGCTCAATATCGTTGTAGTTGCGCTGGAGCTTCTGCGCGTTCTGCATCAAATATTCGATTTCGTCGGGCGCGAGCGCGAGCCCCAGTTCCCGGTTGGCGGCTTCCAGCGCACCCACTCCCTGCCCCAACACGTCGATCTGCGAAAGTGGCGCCGCCTCCGCTCGATGAAAAAGCGCCGTGGCTTGAGAGACGCCATCCAGCACCGATTCCGTCATGCGATCGGAAATGACAGAACAGAGCCCAGGTTCATCATCCACCTCGCCCGCAACAGTAACCAACACTCCCCGCTCAATCCGCTTCACGAGCTCCCCCAAGCCACAGATCCGTGCGATGTCGGTAGCTTTGGAAGACCACGGCGAGATGGTCCCGAGCCTCGGCACTACTAACAGCCTGAGGCCCGAAAGCGTCGCAGATGCATCGCGCACATCCTCACGGGTTTCAGCGGGTAGGGGCCCTTCGAGCGCTACACGAGGCCCGTAGGTGAGAAGCTTGGCTAACACGGCAAGGTCGCTGGGGTCTGGAGCCCGTAGCTCGTCCACAAAGTGCACAAACTCCCCGTAGATTGCGTGCACTCGCGGGTTTTTCTCGTGAACGCGCGCAAGAAGCTTAGCCAATCGACCCGCGGTGTAGGCTGGCGCCCCTGGAAACGTGAGCATATGCGGGAGCCTCTCTCAGACGGGGTACCCCGTGCAAGCGTGTTGATTCCCAGAATGAGGCTCGCAAGCCCAGGGCATCTCGGGCAGACTCCGCCCTCCTCTGGGACGGAAATGGATAAGGCTCGAAACAAACCGCTCACCTGGGTAAAGGCCACTGACATCGAAGAGGAGGCCTCCTTTCGCGTGCTGGAGCCGAGCCCTCCTAGTGGTGTCCAGGCCGGAACACGCACCGAACAACCCACTTCGGCACGGTTGCTCCTGGTGGACGACGATCCGGTGATCCTGCGCACTCTCGTACGACAGCTCAAGCTGCACCGACCCACTATCGAGGTCGTGGTTGCAGCGGACGGCACGTCGGCGGTTGAGCTCTTAAAACAGAACCGCTTTGACGTGATGATAACGGATCTGCAGATGCCTGGGATGCGGGGTGAGGAACTGCTCGTCCAAGCGCAGGAACTCGATCCAACACTCACCTGCATTGTGCACTCGAACCAGGTGCTTTGCATGCCGAGCGAGCTCCGAGGCCGCGTGCGAGCCACCCTCAACAAGCCCTCTTCCATCACAGAGATATGCGATGCCTTGGACGACGCTGTGCGTCGCGCCGATCGCCTCCGTGACAGCCTACTCTGGCTCTAAAGACGCAGCCCCTCATGGGGTTTGCCGCTCAAGTGAAGGACCCCCGCACAAGGATGCCCACCTCTATAAGGAGAGGCGCGTTCTCGGGCAGGGCGGGCTTGGAAATTCGCTCAGCCACGCGCGAGTCCGTACTTTGTAGCTGCCCACAAAACTTACACTCCGCCGGTGAGACAAACCGGACAGACCAGAAGAATGCTCAATATTCAGCAAGAACTGCAATACGGGGAGTGAAGTGCTTGTGTTAGATCGGACGCATGGAATCGATGCATTCGGCTGACGAACACGCACCCGTTTTGGATGAGCTCTCTGATCCCCGGCGGGCCATCGAAATGGTGCGTTCCGGCTTTCCCCACAAGGTGCAAGGCCTAAAGCTTGGCCCGCGAACCATCCCGCACCACGTGGTCATCTTCGTTGCCGCCAACACCATCCATTGCCACTACGACGACAAACACCAGATTTTATCCAATAACGATCTGATCTGGATCCCGCCGAATTACCCGCACGAGATCCTGCAGGGCCCTCTTCCGGTCAATCTGTGCTTCATGCGTTTCGAGGTCACGGCCGCTGAAGCTGCCGAGGATGATGCCACCGCCCGCCCGAGCGACGTCCGAGCGCTCGTCTCCCCGCTTCCGCTCCCGCAGGCACTCTCCCAGGAGCCAGTGATTATCCGCGGGGCCAGTGAGGCGCGCCCCATCATGGAGCAGGTGATTCAAGAGCACCGTTCACCCCTCGCGTACCATCAAGCCAAGCTGCGCGGCCTGATGCTGCTCCTTTTCACCACGATTTTGCGGCTTGATCAGAATGCACATGGCCAAAAACGCAGCCTCTCGCTGGGTCAAAGAAAGGCGCTAGCAGCCTGGGTGGACCAAAACCTGGCGCAGTGGCCCGACACCGACAACATGGCGCAAGTGGTGGGCCTTTCTACGGATTATTTCACGCGCCTGTTTCGCAGCACCTACGGCAAGGCTCCGCGCGCTTGGCTCATGGAGCAGCGAGCTTTCCGCGCTGCAGATTTGTTCGCCGAATCTCAATTGAGCGTGACCGAAGTGGCCCACACGTTGGGCTACAAGGAGTTATTCTTGTTCAGTCGCCAATTCAAACAAGTGGTTGGCTTAAGCCCGCGGGATTACCGCGCGCGCTGCAGAACCACCAATCCTCCACGTTTGGCTGCCCGGAACTGAGCGCGGTTCCGCCCGGCTCACGCCACGCTCATCCTGGTCGAAGTAGGAGTCGACAGCGTCCTGACGAAACACCTGGAGGAGCCGGGGATCGAGTGCCGCGGGCTCGGGTGACACGTGGTGCACGAAGATCTGCGAGCCGTGGGGTTGAGTCCGCGCCCCAGGCAGGCGAACAGAACCGGTCAACGCAGGGGTGCGAAATGCGCCGGCGGGAGGGCGCAGCGGATCCGTATAGCTCGCCGTATCGGTACTTTTCTGACGAGATACGGCGCGTCGGTAGACCCGCAAAACGAGTCCGCCCCCTCCTTCGAGGGGGCAGAGCCTGCGTCTTGTTCGATTTATGCGAGTTCGCTTACGGGTTGATCCGAATGTAGTCGATGGCCATGCCTTCGCTGGCACCAGCGTTCGAGATCCGCACGCTTTGGCCTTGTAACACAGCGTAGTTAAAGGTCAGCTCTGCGCCATCCGTTGCATTTGCAACCTTTGTCTCCTTGAGTTCGCCGGCGACGCGAAGGCTGAGGCTGCCCGGGGCTGACTCCTCGTTTTCGTTTCGGTAGCGAATAGTAACGGTCCTGCCTGCCACCGAGCCATCCTTCTGAATATAGGACGCGGTGGAGTCCCACATATTAACCCAACCACTTGCGGGCGCGTCGCATTCGTTGCGGACCATGCCGTTAGCTTCTGCTTGATACGTGGCGCCACCCGTCGGGCAAGCCGGACACGCAAAACCACCGCTCACGCCGCCACAATCAGTGTTGGTTTCAGTGCCGTTCTTGATGCCATCCGTACAGGTTGGCGTCTTGCAGGTGTTGCTGCAACCATCGGTATTAGTGGTATTGCCGTCGTCGCACTGTTCGCCGTTGCCTCCTTGCACGCTTGAGTCCCCGCACCTGGGGCCAAGAACCGTGACGAACTGGCAACTTGCGCTGCACACATTGGTGCAGGAGCCGCCATAGGTGGGGCACGTTTCAGTAGTGGTATTGCCGTCGTCACACTGTTCGGGGCTTTGGACAGAGCCGTTGCCGCAAACCGCTGATGGGCAAGCCGGGCACGTGACGCCGCCACTCACGCCGCCACAATCAGTGTTGGTTTCAGTACCGTTCTTGATGCCATCCGTGCAGGTTGGCGCACTTGCAGTGCCAGAAGGGCCATGCGTGGCCGCGGAGAAGGTTACCTGGGCATAGGCACCGTTGGCGTACTGCCAGGCGGTAGTCTGACTTGCCCCAGGGCACGCATTAGTGCCAGCGTTGGACTGATTGTAGGCACCGAGTTTGAAGTAGAAAGAATTCTTGGCGTAACCCTCCGGGTTATCGCCGGGGTACTGGCCTGTCGCCAGATTTACGCTGAAGGTACGCGTTGGTCCATTCGCACGGGTGAAGGTGAGGTTCATTGTTGTACCCACAATGTCGACGACGTAACTCCAGGCTTCACCCAAGTCGACGCCTGCGGCGCCTGGATCTGTCATGGTTGTCCAACAATTACCCCAAACGGCTGTGCAGAAGTCCGAACTAGTGTCCACGTTCAGGCTATAGGTCCAAAATACCGACCCTTTGGGGTGTGTCGGATGCTTCTTGTAATAAATGCGCAGGGGCTCGTTGTTGATGCTCCACGTACTGCCTAGGGTGCTCGCGTCGACAGTGTGAACCTGACCGACAATTACCGAGTGAGCGGACTTCTTGGTGACATCACAAGTCGGCTGCCCCGGAGAAGTCGGAGCGCTAACGTGATTCACCGCTAGGGTGGCCGAAAGCTTCTGGCCAACCGCTGCAAATTGGGATTTGTTCGGATGCGAAGAAAGCACGAAGTTGTTTAGCGGATCTTTATCCCCAATCGCCGTATTGCCTGCACGCAACATCCCGCGCAGCTCTGAGCGCGTGTTGGACGTCGATTCGGTGGTCACTCCCGTGTTCGGAACCTTGAAGATCATATTGCCGTTGGATGCAACGAAGAAGTTGGTGTCGAACCAGTTCGGCAACTCAGTTTCAGTGAGTTCCGCTGCCTTTCCTTCGTTGAACTTATCGACCGGCAGGGTGATCTTCCAGTTCGAAAGGTTGAAGTAGGTTGCCGGCGCACTGGGATTCGTGCTCCCACTGAGGGTGCCCGCCGCAGGGCAGTCCGTTAAGGTGCCAGCGGCCTCCCACAAGAACTCATTGGCCGGAGTACCGCAGCTGTTCGCGGACGTTGTGGAGAGCTGCGTATCGCCTTCCATTTTGACATTCGTGTTGCCCGTTGCGTTCTGATCTTTGTACGCCACAAAGCCACCACTGCAGGCGGATTCCCTGAACGTGATGGGGAAAGTGCCGTTGCCTCCAAGCCGAGTGGTTGGCTTGTGAACGTAGAAGCCGGCGTACGCTCCGGTCGCGATTTGAAACTTGAACAGACCCGTGCCAACGGCTTGCTTGATCACCCGCATCGCTGAGGCGGTAGTTGTCTGATCGCAGCGGATCGCACCTGGCCGCGTCGTGGCAGTTCCGGGATCGATCCTGCAGTACCGCGAATTGGATTTATTCTTCAGATAGTAGGTTGGGGTCGAACACGTGAGTGCCTCACTCACCGAGCCAACAACCGCCGCGTCCACCTCTGTGCCCTCCGTGGCGCTGCAGGCTGTGCCGCCCAGCAGGCCAAACGTGGTGAGTGCGATGCCTATTTTCTTTGTAGAAAGGTCAAACTTCATATCTGGTTCCTCGGCCGGGCGTCATAGCAGATTGCGGCGTCCCCTTGTGGGAAAATGTAGGTCTGGTTTGTGCCATACAGCCTGACGGCAGTTGAGTGCGGGGATGCGTCGACGAACGCATGCTGGGATCGCAGGCGACCACTCGCTCCCGACTTCACTTCAACGGGGATCAGCTTGCCATTGACAGGCAGAACACAGTCGAGTTCCGCATTCGATTGAGTTTTTTCCCGCGCCCAGAAGTTAAGTGAGTGTAGCGGAGAACTACTGGCTGCGTACAACCCTTGCCCCACGGCATGTTCAACTATCCGTCCCGAAAATACGACACTCACGTCGCTGGCGGTGCAGCGAGGTCCGCCTGGAGCTGTGAAGGCGGCAGCTTGTTTGCGCTCGGCAACTGCTTGCCTCGGATGGGTGTTGCCGCTCCTCTCGCTTTGCGTTTGTTGGGTTCGGCCAAGGGAAGCACGGCCTGCGGCGGGTGCGTGGTTCGCCAAGTGCCGAACCACGCCTTTGCTCAACCCGGCGCGCGTTTCAATACAGATGACAGGCGTAGGCGAGCGCCCAGCCCAAGTACACCAGCACCGATGCGGCGACCGCCACGCTCCACGCTGGATGTACCTTCCGCGGCACGAGCCGCGCGTGGGCGGCGGCAGTTAGCTGCTTGGAAAGCGCCCCGGGTGGTGCTTCGAGCGGCAGCTCCCGGAGGCGTTGCAACAACAGATCGGGCTCGCTCATGACGATACCTCCTTGGCGGCGCGCGGTGTTGAGCGCTCGAGCTCTTGTAGCAGACGGTGACGAGCTCGCTGTAGACGCTTGCGCAGTGTTGGCGGCTCGATGCCAAGCATCTTCGCGACTGCCAAAGGCTCAAGCCCTTCGGCGCCCACCAGCAGCAAAAGCTCGCGATCTTCAACGCGCAGCCGGGCTAACGCCTGCTCGACGTCGCCGAGCATCAGCCGCGCTTCGGCGTCCGGGGAGTAGTCGGCCACCAGCTCCAGGTTCGAGCTGTCGGTCACGAGCCGGCGCCCGCGCAGCTGTCCAAGGAAGGCGTTGCGCGCCACCGTGAATAGCCACGCGCGCAGATCCGAATCAGCGCGCAGCTCTGGGCCATGCTCGGCAAGGCGCAAGAACGTATGCTGCAGCATGTCCTCAGCCAAGTGCCGCTCGGCGCGTCCGATCAGCCGGGTTAGCAACGTTGTGCGCCCAGCCCGAGATCCCCCTCAGAATCATCCGCACGGGCGGGAACCAGCCACTACCCGAGGCTGAGTGCACCAGTGCAGTACATCGGATCTCCCAAGCTAGTCAGGTTGAGACCCATCGTGTTTGCCACGCTCAGCAACATGTTGTTGTGCGGGGCCCGAGCGGCGTTCAAGCTTCTCCCCGTCCGCACTGCGCCGCCGGCCTTGCCAGCAATAAGGCCAATCACCGGATCGTGTTCATGCGTTCCCCACATCTCAGACATCACCAGCACGAGTGAGTTGTCGAGCATGCTGCCGTCGCCTTCAGGTGTGTCCTTGAGGCGCTTCAGAAGCACGCCAATTTGTTCGACTATCCAGGTTTGGACCTTGTCGTACGCTGCGTGAGTTGATGCCGCATCCACCCAGCCGTGTTCCATCTGGTGATGGGATTGGTTGACGCCAAGCCACGGATACATCACTGTGTCATCGCCTGAAGAGAGCCATTGAATGGTGGCGATGCGCGTCAAGTCACAGTTCACAGCTTGGTACAAGAGTTCGTTCATGGCGCTTCCGGTACCCACGAGATCATCGGTAGGCGAAGGTGCACCCACGTTCGGCGCAGAACAACCCGCACCTTGAAAAACTGGACCTCCCGTGCCCGCGGCGGGCAGCGAGTTTTCCAGTTCGCGCAGCGCCGTCAGATGCAAGTCGAGCTTCTGCCGCTCGTCCACACCCGCGATTGCCTGGATGGCGGCGACCTCGCGCTTCAACTGGTCCAGACGGCTCTGTCCCCGCGCTCTGAGGCTCAAGATCTCGGCGGTTGCTGCGGGATCAGGAACTTGACCCGAGGGAGGAACGGGCGCCGTGGCGTTGGGAAATAGCCGGGCGAAGACGGAAGCGGCGTCGCCCACAGGTTCGATCGGAACCCCTTTGTTGAAGCAAACCCAGCGTGCCGATTCGCCGAGGGTGCGCTCCGTCAGAACCCCAAGGTTGAGCGAGCCAAATTTTGTCCGCATACCGATAGCATTGGCCACCAATTGATCCAAAGACGTCGATTGCCCGAAGGGATTAGTCGAAAGTTCATGCGAAACTTGATCAGTGCTGCCGGTGAACATGCAACGGCGGCCCGCCTTGTGGCCGTCCATTTCCGCGAATGTTGTCACCACCTCCGCGGTCGGGTACGACATGTCTTCAAAGATGACGATGTCGGATTCCAGCGATTTTAGCGGGGAAAGAACCTTGTTGTAACTCCACGACGAATCAAGAATTCCTAGGCCCGTCACCCCGGGTGAGAGGTAGCTCACACCCCCGGGCAGGTGTACCAGGATCAGCCGCAGGGGGCTTTGGCTTTGAGCCTCGGCCAAAACAGAGCGAAACACAGGAGTCGCCAAGAAAGCGGCCGCCCCAAGCTGCTGGATGAGCGAACGACGCCTGAGGAGTGTTTTCGACATGCTCATAGTCCTTTCTTTCGAGAGATGCGTTCACCGGTGCGTGCGAAGCCTAAAGGCGTCAGATCGCGTGAGCGCAATCAAGAGCTCCCGAACGTCCATCCCACCATTGGCCAGACCGCTGGCGACGTTACGTGTGGCGGCTCCCTCAGCCGCCGTTTCTTCGCGCCCAAAGGTGTAGCGGTGCGCGTTTAAGGCCAAGCATTGCTTGGCCTCAAGGCTCGATGCAACCTTCGCTGCTAGCTCCACGCCCCCAGAAAATGGGCCATTCATGTCCAAGGTACCCGTGATACTTCCGGTAGCATCTACCGGCTTTCCGTTTTCTTCGGTGCGATACCGACCCATGCCGTCGTAGTTTTCCAGGCCAAATCCCACAGGATCGATCAATGCATGGCAACCCGAACAGCCCGGATCTGACGAGTGCGCCTGGAAACGCTCGCGCGTGGTTTGCGTTGGATCCGGATCCGGACGCTGGATAACGACATTGACGGGAGGCGCCGGCAAGGTTTGACAGAGCAATCCCACCCGCACAAACTTTCCTCGAGCAATCGGAAAGGATTCGTCGAGGTGGGAGTGAGCAGAGAGAACTGAAGCGTGCGTTAATAGCCCCGCGCGCTCTTTAGCCTTCAACTCCTGTGTGACAAAGGAGGGCCCCTGCCCCTGGTCTCGGATTCCGTAAAATGCGGCGAGCTCTGCCGTAACCACCGAGTAGGGCGCCGCCATCAGCGTGGAGAATGTGCCATCTCCTTCCCAGAGCACTTTGTCCAGGAAGTGTTCCGTTTCTTTCTTCATTGCCGCACTGAAGGAGTCAGTGAACGCTGGGTAGACGGTTGTGTTCTTCACAACCTGCTCCCACCTAGCTACGCCCACGAACGCTTCCAGAAAATGTCGAACGGAGTCGCGCGCCGCTGGCATTGCAATCAAGCGCCGAGCTTGCTGCTCGATCTCAAGCGGCGTTCGCAAGGCATTTGCGTCAGCCGTGGCCATCAGTGTCGCGTCTGGCATTGATGATGTCAGCAAATAGGAGAGCTCTGACGCCACTTCGTAGGGTGTGAGCTCGCGCATGACTCCTGCATTTGGGTCCCCAAGCTCAGTACGATACAGCAAGTGCGGTGACTGCAGGAACGTCTCTACCACTTGCCCAAGGCCACTCGCATAGCCTCGGACGCTGTGCTCAGAAATATAGAGTGCCTCGTACTGTTCTTGTTCAACAGCTGTTAAGGGACGACGAAACGCCTGCTTCCCAAAGCTTGCGATGAAGGAGCGTGCGCAGTCGATCTCCAAACTGGGGGCCGCGCACGCTGGCACCACGAAGTCCGCGGCATGCTTTTTTGCGATATCCGCGTACTGCGCCGCAATCGCTGGCGACACGTTGAGCGCCGCGGCAAAGTTGTCGAAGCCATGGCTCCAGGATTCTGGCTGGAGTGGCGCCTCCGGTGCCGTGGGGAGCTGCAGCAACGCCTTGACGGTGTTGCGATACTCGGTGTTGGTGAGTCGGCGCAGAACAGTCGGCCCAACGGAAGATTCTGAAATCGGTGGAATGTCGGGAGTCCCCGGCCCTGGGGCAGCTGGACCTGATCCCGGGGGCTCGGAGCTTGCGCCAGGATCTGGGAGGCTCACGTCGCCAGGATCGTTTCGTGCTCCGGCGCGCTCGGCAGTTGCGGAACAGCCGATGCCACCCATGGCCGCTGTCAGAGACCAGAAAGTCCAAAAAATTGTGCGCGTCACCATGCAGAGACCTCAACGGCCTTAAGGTATCCGCCCAAAGGCGGACTATTCCGCCAAAGTGATGACTACCGCTAGCACCGCTCGCCCACATTTTCCCTTCCGCGGCGTGTGCGCCTGCCTCGGTGGGGCTATGCTACATCTACTGTTCACGCGATGTTCACGCGAAACCTTTTTGGGCCAAAAGATTTCCCCCTGGTGGCATCGCTGGCCGTGCACCGGCTTGGAATCGACCTGCATAGCCACGACTCCGTGGAGCTCGCACTGGTCACGCGCGGAAAGGCGACGCACCGACTGCAAGCGGAATCCTTTCCCATTGAGATGGGCGACGTGTTCGTGATCCCACCCCTAATGCTGCACGGCTACGAAAACTGCCGTGACTTCCAAGTCATGAATATCGCGTTCGATTCGACTCGCCTCCTGCTGCCGGATGCCGAGCTCGCGCGACTACCGGGATTCCGCGCTCTATTTAACCTTGAGCCACAGGCCCGGCAACGGCATGGATTCAAGAGCCGCCTCACCCTCCCGGCTGAAGATCTTCAGAGATTACTCACCACAATACACACCATGCAACGGGAGCTCAAAGCGCGCCAGCCTGGATTCGACGTGGCTGCCACGGGGTTGTTCAGCGCCGTCCTCGTCGATCTGGCGCGACAATACACACGCATGACCTCGCCTGCTTCGCAGTCGCTGGTGCGCCTCTCGGCAGTTGTAGAGTGGTTGACCGTACACTTCGCTCAGCCGATTTGTTTGACTGATATCGCGCGGCGAGCGCACATGTCAGAAAGTAGTATTCGTCGCGCTTTCCATGAATGCTTCGGCCTCTCGCCGATGAACTATCTCATCGAACTCCGCCTCTCTAGAGCAGAGTATCTCCTTCAACACAGCGATGCGTCGATCCGAGAAGTTGCACTCAAGGTTGGCATCGACGACCCGAGCTACTTCGCGCGTCTTTTCCGAAAGCGCACCGGGCTTGAGCCGAGTGCTTATCGAGCTCGCCAGGCGAGTCGGAACGCGCCGGTGGCGCCCCGCGAATTGCCCTAGTTCGAACGGAACCAATTAGAATATTGTGAGGCAGGTGGAGAGGGCAATGAAATGCGCGAGTTTTATATCATTCCATCACAGCGGCGCCTGCTGCGTGGCAGGGCCTTTGCGCACAAGATCTTTGCGCGCCACACGGGCAATTGGCAGATCAAGCAAATAGCCGGTGCGGAATATGCGGTGTCATTCTAGCGACAGGTGATCGCTTCGTATGGTGCCGACTTCGCTGAGGATCAATACGAGGACAAGCACTGGGGTACTGTAACCAGGCAAGTATTTACCGTGGGTTAGGAAGGGAATTCGGCAAGAACCAACCTCGAGTGATCACTTAATCACCAATGCTGTTTTGTGCACCCTACAACCCTCTAGCAAGCTCCTCACCGAGAGCGTGGGCAAGCTGTTCGTACTCCCAAAGCTCATTGTAAAGGTGCGCCGAGATACGCACCCAACGTTGCTCGGGGCCGGGCCAATCGAACACTGGCACCTCGATCCTATGACGACCGAACAACGCTTGCTGCAGCGGGCTCACGTCAAACGCCGAAACGCGTGAATGCTCTTGGCTCGCTGGAGGGAGCGGGATAGTTGCGAGGCTCCCTAAAAATCTTTCATCAGCGGGTGGTGCAGCGCTCAGCCTCTCACATAGAAGAGCCCGCGCCTGGAGCAAGAGCTCACAATTGGCTGCACGCACCGCGGGCCACCCTTGAGGCAAGCAACTGTCCAGATAGTCGATCGCAAACGGCACCGACAGCCACGCACTCGGATCCGCCGTGCCCGGCCAGTCAAAATTCTCCCAAAACGGGCGCCGCTCGCGCGCAGCCGTGCGCCCATGACTGACTACCAACGGACGGAGTGAGGCTTGTAGATCAGGCCTTGCGTGGAGAAATGCCGATCCTTTGGGAGCGCACACCCACTTGTGAAAATTGCCGGTGTAGTAGGCCGCGCCGAGTGCTTCGACCTCAAGCGGCAACATACCCGGCGCATGCGCACCATCCACTAACACTTCCACGCCGCGCGATCGCAGCGCCAATACAATCGCCTCAATCGGCAGCACGATGCCTGTTGCGCTGGTAACGTGGTCAATCAAGGCGAGGCGTGTGCGCGCGTTCACACACTCCAAGATCGCATCAACCACCTGCGCTTCATCCTGGAGCGGCAGTGGGATCTGGGCCAAAACAACACGGGCCCCTGAGCGCTCACTGACAGCATGGAGGGCGTTGAGGCACGCCCCATAGACGTGGTTCGTTGTTAACAGTTCGTCGCCCGGTTGAAGCGAAATCGACCCAAGCACCGCATTCACGCCGTGAGTTGCATTCGGCACGAACACGAAGTTCTCGGGAGCAGCGCCGACGAACGCCGCGGCCTTTGCACGAGCTTCATCCAATGCCTTGGTATACTGATTGAGAAAGAACTGAACGGGCTCCTGTTCCAGTTGGTCCCGCCAATTCCGTTGGCAGGCCAACACTTCGCGCGGGCAGGCGCCAAAGGAGCCATGGTTCAGAAACACCACTTGCGGGTCCAAAGCCCAATTGGAGCGCACACGTCATTCCACCATGCCTGCACCACACGGACCAGGCTCTTCATGGCCCGAAGAGCCGATAAAGGCATATCTGGTGCGTCCCGGGGCGCCTCCACCCTTGCGTTTAGGCGCAAAATTGGCCAGCGTCCGCGTCATGCTACAGCGTCCGTGGCGAGCAGCCCTGTTGGGGCTCGTTGGATCATTGTTGGGATTAACCTTTGCGGCTCTTTCAACCACTGACTACGCCGCGCACTTAGATCGTGGTGTGCACGATCTACATTGCAGCCTCATCATTGGTGCTCCGCCCACAAGCGATGCAGAAGCTTGCCGAGCTGCCATGTACAGCCCCTACTCAGCTGTACTCAAGGACACGCTCTGGGGCGGCCTGCCCATCTCCCTGTTCGCGCTCGGTGCCTTCGGCTTCTTCGCAGGTTACTCCCTGTATGTGCTCTTGGCCGGAACACGGGTTAAGCGACCCACGTTGGTGCTGTATGGGCTCACGGCCCTCACGCCCCTCTTGGCCTCAGCGCTGATGTTCACCATCTCAATGATCAAGCTCGGCTCCCTGTGTAAGGTGTGCGTTGGGATCTACGTCGCTTCCGCCCTGCTTGGGCTCGCAGGCGTGTTGATGCTCAGCGCCAGCCGTTCGGCCCCAAAGGCCAAGCTTGGCGAGGCGATGGCCTTCGCGCTTGCCGGCCTCACAATCTTGGGAGTGTTCACCCTCCTTCCTGCAGTAGTCTATGCGGCCTCCGCGCCCAACCACACGCCCTATCTGGCTAACTGCGGAAAAATCGCACGGCCAGCCACAGCAGGGGATGAGCTCATTACACTGCAAACCCCGCTGTCCAAGAAATCCGCACTATTGTTCGAAGATCCGATGTGTCCGACGTGTAAGGCCTTTCACGAACGCCTCGTAATCGAGGGTGTTTTCGATCGATTGGATGCCAAGCTCTCGCTTTTCCCTTTGGATAGCGAGTGCAACTGGATGCTCTCGGACCCCCTCCATCCCGGAGCCTGCATCGTGGCTCGCGCCATCTTGTGCACGGGTAATCAGGCGCGTGAAGCGATGGATTGGGCCTACAAGAACCAGGAAGCGCTCGTAGCCGCTGGCAAACGAGGCCCAAAGCCACTCGAAGCGATGCTGACCGAGCGTTTTGGCCTCAGTGTGGGCAATTGCATGAATAGCCGCGAAACGAAGGTGCGGCTGAACAAGCACTTGCACTTTGCTTCCGAGAACAAGATCCCCGTTTCCACTCCCCAGGTATTTCTCGGCGACCAGAAGTTGTGTGAGGAAGACACGGATATTGGTCTAAAGTTCACGCTTTCGAAGCTTGCCCCCGAGGTGCTGCCATGACCGCCCCCATGATGCCCGTACTCCCGCCCCGCGACGAAGCACCCCCCACTAAAGAAGGTGGCATCCCTATGGGTGCACTACTTGGCGGTGTGGGGCTTGGCCTTGCTTCGGCCCTTACCGCCGTGGGGATTGTGTTAACAAGCGTGGGTAGCGCGAAAGAACGGCTCACGGCGCCTACTGCGGAGGCCAACAAGCCTAAGATAGCCGTTGCTGATCAGTCCGAGCTTGCTTACTGCACCCCCGAATTCAAGAAGGTTCTGGAGCGAGTGCTGCACTCATGTGGGCTCGCGAGCGAGGAAACGCGGCGTGGCTGCAAGCCCGCCGACATCAAGACGTTTGCCGCCATCAGCGACGCGGATTTCAACGCCCTTTTTACGCCACTCAAAGATCGCGGAGCTGTGCTCCTGTTCGACAACGCTGAAGATAAGCTCGACGAGGCAGCTACCAAGCTCTTGGACGAAAAGTGGTTTGATAGGCGGGGAGCTCGCTACTTCTTCGTCGTTTCCCGCTCCTCAAAAACGGGCACCGTGGATAAGAATCGCGCGCTCTCCCATCGCCGCGCCAACTCCGTGATGTTCCACCTCAAAGAGGTTTCTCAAGATCCGGACATCGAGAAAAAAGCGGGCCTGCTATGGCTCGGGAACGAATACGCTCAGCTTTCTCACGAGTACTGCACATGGACCAATTCCCGCCCCGACCAGAAGTGCGCCGAAGAGGCAATCAATCGCAGCGCGTTCGTTTCTTGGGTCGACTGTCGTTTGTAATTACAGCCATAGGGCTTCTCGGCTGCGAAGATCCACCGCCTCCCAGCATGGCTCCGAAGGCAAGGAGCCAAGGCGTAGTAGCCACGGCGGAGGCGGCCCCTGTGCCCGCCCCAACCGCAACCGAGCCGAAGAAGCCAGCCAAAGCACGCGTTCCTGTCTGCTCTCGCGAATCCACGGGGGACCCCTTCCCCGACCAAGCACTAGTGCGCATCACCGGTAGCTCGGGCCGCACCAATGAAAAGCCGAGAATCGGCGGTGGCCGCTGGACTTGGGTAAACCTCTGGGCGGCCTGGTGTGCGCCCTGCAAAGAAGAATTGCCTCGGCTCATCCGCTGGCAAAAATCGCTCGGCTTTCGCCTCCACACCATCTCGGTGGACGATGACGAACGCCAGCTACGCACCTTCCTCAGCGACAGCTCAGGCCCCCTCGAAGCGTCGTACTGGCTGCCCGAAGGCGCGCCGCGCGAAGAATGGCTAAAATCCGTCGGGATCGCGCCCGATCCCGAGCTCCCCGTTCAGCTGCTCTTCAATCCGAAAGGAAAGCTACGGTGCGTAATTCAAGGCGCCGTGGAAGATCAGGATTTGCCGCGGGTTACGGAGTTGGTGCAGTGAAGTAGGGGCCTCAGCGTACGAAAACAGGGCTCCGAACAGCAATGTCAATTCTGGCAGAGCGTTGTGCCCGCAGCGTGACCGCAGTGAACTATTTCTTCCGCAAAGTCAGCGGGCTGGGCGTTTTCCCAGTTGGCCGGAATGGCGGCCACGGACAAAAGGACGTGTTGCATTCGGCAGCAGAATTGGCTCTGCGTGAACGCTGCGCACTTCGTACGACAGTCCGACTGGTCAATATCATCCACGTAGGTTGTCATGAACCCTTCCATGTCGTGGCAACTGCCACCTGGTCCCAACCAGCCCTCGCAGTAGTCCACACACGTCTTCCCCATTGCCGACGCGTCCGCATCAGGCAGCGTACAGGCCGCCGTTCCTATAGCTCCGCCACCGGTTGCCGCTCCACCCGTCGCGGCTGAGCCACCCAGTGCAGCAGCTCCGCCTGTCGCGGCTGAGCCGCCTGATGCTGATGATCCGCCCGTCACTGCAGCTCCGCCTGTTGCCTGACCACCGGTCGCAGCGCTGGCCCCGCCGGAACTTGCTCCACCAGTAGTCGCTACTTTACCCCCGGTGCTGGCGTTGGTGCCCCCTGACGACGCTCCCCCGCTAGCTTTGGCACCACCGGAACCCGACGCGGCACCAGAATCGTCCGAACATCCCGAAACGGCAGAGGCCACCAAAGCGAGAGCAACCAAAGAGCCCTGGAG
The DNA here is from genome assembly GCA_033763455.1 of Polyangiaceae bacterium. Lineage (GTDB taxonomy): Bacteria > Myxococcota_A > Polyangia > Polyangiales > Polyangiaceae > JBBRRP01. The sequence continues at coordinate 68,178 of JANRKO010000008.1, read as the reverse complement.
AGCGTAGCGCATGTGCATCGCACGGATGCTCGATCGCGTGGGCGCAGGCTGTCAAGCCGAATTCGGCTTGGTTCGCACTCCTCGATGAAAACTGTGACCGAGAGCGAAGCTCCTAACCGCGTCCGCGACGCACAGCTTCCCGCGCACCCGCACGAGACAACGGGCGACCTGCTCGCTCGGTATCGCGCGAAGGAGCTCCGCGCCCGGCAGCATCGCGTCCTCGTGCAGGTCCTGTATCTCTTCCTCGCGTAGGTCCAGTATCCCTCCCCCGCGTAGACCCAGAATCTCTTCCTCGCGTAGACCCAGAATCTCTTCCTCGCGTAGGCCCCGAATCTCTCCCTCGCGTAGGCCCCGAATCCCTCCCCCGCGTAGGTCCTGCATCACGGCCTCGGGTAGGTCCAGAATCCCGCCCTCGCGCCACGCCTACATCTCGACGGTTCCTGTTAGGCCGAGCATCCTCGCCGGCCTTGTAGGCCCGCCGTGGTGGAGCGTCGTCATCATCCGCGAAGCGCTTTTTCGCACCTTTGCTCGAATTGCGAAATGGTACCGAGTGAATAGCGCGCGCCTCTTCAGCGTCCACGGCCGGCGCTGCCACTTTTTTCGGCACACCATGCGCTGCTTTGATGGCCTTCAATTCATCCACGTTAAGGTAACGCCACTGCCCGGCGTGCAACCCTTCTGCAGTAATGCCTGCGTACTCGAAGCGCACTAGCCGCATGATGCGGCTGCCCGCGTGTTCGGCCAGCTGCCGAATGTGGCGATTGCGCCCTTCGCGAAGCGAGATATTCAACCACGTTTTGCCGTCTTCGGTGCGCACGCGAGTGACCTCAGCGGGGACCGTGGCACGCCCGTCGATCATGATGCTCTCCCGCCACCGCACGAGTGTTCGTTCGTCCATCTCGCCCTGCACCTTGACGCTATAACGCTTGGGAACTCCATAGCGCGGGTGCTGCAGCTTGGCGGAGAACTCCCCGTCGTTGGTGAGGAGCAAAACGCCACTCGTGTGATAATCAAGCCGGCCCACTGGAGACACGCGGGCCCCCGGAATGCGCACCAAGTCAACAACCGTTGCTCGGCCTTCGGGATCTTTCAATGTGCTCATTACCTCTTTGGGTTTGTTGAGCACCACGTAGACCAAGCGTTCTCGCGTGATGACTTGCCCGTCCACCTCAATGCGATCGCGCTTCGGGTTGGCTTTGATTCCGAGCTCACGCACCAACCTGCCGTTCACCCGAACGCGTCCGGCAGTGATCACTTCCTCAGCTGCTCGGCGCGAAGCAATGCCTGCAGCCGCCAGGATTTTCTGCAAACGCTCGTCAGCCACAGGTCACGTTTTTTGAAATCGGTAGGGCACCGGGGGCGGGATAAGGCAGCACGGGGCCACGCTTAGCACAGCGCTTGGGCTTACTTCTGTTCTTCCTTCGGGGCAGCCTCAGCTTTGGGGGGAGCCGCTTCCGGAGCGGCCGCCTGCGTGGAGCGAGTCGGCCTCTTACTTGCCTTTGGAGCCTCTTCGGCCGCTTTCTCTGCCGCAGCCTTCTTGGCTTCTTCCTCTGCCTGGCGAGTTTCCTCGGCGGCTGCCGCTCTGGCGACAATCTCATCGCGATTCCAACGGTCAACCCGGCCGTCGTTGTCGAGATCTACCCCCATCCGCGTGAGGTGACCGTCTTCGTAAATTTCCCATACGTCTGTGCGACCGTCGTGGTTTTGGTCGCGCTGAACTCGGCTCAGCTTCCCTCGCATGTAGTAGCGAGTCTCATCTGCCTTGCCGTCTGCGTTCTTGTCGAGCTGAACTTTCGCACGGCGACCATTACTGAAGGTGATCCAGGTATCGATAACACCGTCGAAGTTTGAATCGGCAAGCTCGCTTGCTACCTCACCTTTCTCCGAATAGGTGCGCACCACATCTTTTACGCCATCCAGATTGGTGTCGACCTCGCGACACAGGATCGTGCGGTGCCGATCTTCTCCATCCCCAACCAGCGAGAACACTCGACGAATGTTCGGTGTGATCGACCCCGGACCTGCAGTTTCCACAGTTTCGCGATCCGCGCGCCCCTGGTAATCGCAACGCGACCGTTCACTCGCGGAAACACCCCGCGTAACGCGATCACTGCCGGGAGCAACAGCCGGCATCTTGTTCTCGCCTCCGCAGGCGCTCGCGAGAAGCGGGGCCGCAACGAATAACAAACCATATCGCTTCATTTCTTATCTCCCTCCGGCGCGGCGCTCTTGGGCGCTTCGGCATCTGCTGGTGGGGCCTTGGTCTTCTCTTCCGTTTCGGTAGGAAGCGAATCCCCTGGGCGCTGGAAGTCGGGCGTCTTGGGTCCGCTGTCCGCTTGGCGCTCAGGGGGCACATAACCCGTTTCCTTGCAGTAATTGATGGTCGCTCCTGGATCCGGACGCCCATCTCCGTTGCTATCTGAGTGAATGAGCGGGCAGCCCGGCTGGGGATACTCCCACCATTGGTCCACTACAGCGTCACCGTTGGAGTCGCGCTCGGTGCGCGCCAACTTTCCTCCCTGGAAAAAGTCCCAGGTGTCGAGACGATTCGCCAGACTTGTGGCTCGGCGTTTTTCGGAAATCACACCGTTCTGAAACAAGTCGATCTCGTCGATACGACCATCTCGATCGAAGTCGAGCTCCTTGCGTCGAAGCTTGCCCTGTGCGTCGAGGAATGCCCACGCGTCCGGCACGCCGTCAAAGTTGAGGTCCACACTCCGACAGATCTCTCGGTCACCAGAGCGAACGATCACGATCTCTGCGGTGCCATCAGCGTTCGCGTCCAAGCGCTCTGAAGCGCCCTTCGTGTCGCAGGCTTCGTGCTCAATCGTAGTATCACGCTTCTCGATGACGCCGTCGGCTGATTTGGCGCCCCCGCTGGTGGAAGCGGCGCACGCCACAAGCCAACCGCAACTGCCCAACAGCGCGACCCCCTTCAGCAAGCCTCGGACACACGCACTTCCCCCGCCATGCAATTTCACGTTCATGATCGAATCACCACAGGACCTCAGGTTCACCGAACAGTCTAGGGCTGCAACGCCTCTCGGAGAAAGCGCCTTATCTCTAGGCTTCGCTTTACTGACCCTCTCGCGGTGTCTTTCTTAATGATAAGAGCCCCTCCGGCTAGCGAACCGATGTAGGGACGCTGATGGTGGCGTTGCGTCCCGGCTTCGCCTGTCCGGCCCTATGGCCTTCCCATGCATGGTGCAGGCGCCTCGGCCAGGCCGCCAAGGTCCTCAGGTGAGGCCGAGGAGGCGAAATGGAGGGTCCGCTCGTTCAATTAAGATGTTGATTTAACTCAATATTTTCCACATCCCTGCCAGGCTCGCTAATTGACACCATACGTATGGGAATCTATTGTAACAGCTGGCAGGTCGGATCGATGTCGCGCAAGAAAATCTCAACAACTGTCTACATCACGCCGGAGCAAAACGACCGCCTGCACCTCCTGCATGACCGCACCAAGGTCCCGGTCGCCGTGTATATCCGGGAGGGGATTGACCTGGTCTTGAAGCGCTACGAACACGCGCTTCCTGGGCAAATGAGTCTCACTGAGGGGCCTGCGGCCAAAGCGTCGCAGAAGTGAGCGCGTTCTCTGTTACCGCGTGCTAGGGAGGCGCCCGGTAACTCACCTGCCCTTCCGAGCCCATGCCCATAGATCCCAAGCTCATCCGCAATTTTTCTATCATCGCGCACGTCGATCACGGCAAAAGCACGCTGGCCGATAGGCTGCTTCAGATGACGGGCGCTCTTACCCAGCGCGAGATGGTCGATCAGTTCCTCGATAAGATGGACATCGAACGCGAACGGGGCATCACCATCAAGGCCCAGTCGGTCCGCCTCAAGTACAAAGCCAAAGATGGGCTCGAGTACCAGCTCCAGCTCATCGACACTCCAGGGCACGTGGATTTCCACTACGAAGTCGCGAGCAGCCTGCGCGCGTGCGAAGGGGCCCTCTTGGTGGTTGACTCCACCCAGGGTGTGCAGGCGCAGACGGTGGCCAACGCTTACCTGGCCGTAGAAAATGAGCTCGAGATTGTGCCGGTCATCAACAAGGTTGATTTGCCGTCTTCTGACGTCGATCGCGCAGCGAAGATGATCGAAGACGTGATTGGCCTTGAATGCAGCGGCGCCGTGCTCACAAGCGGCAAGACTGGCCTTGGGGTGCCGGATTTGCTCGAGGCCATTGTTACCCGTATTCCGCCACCGAACGGCAATCCGAACGGCCTGCTTCGCGCGCTCGTTTTTGACAGCTGGTACGACAGCTACCGCGGCGCCGTGGTCATGGTGAAAGTGGTGGATGGCCACCTGAAGAAGGGCGACAAGATCTTGTTCATGGCTACTCGCGGTGCCTACGAGGTGACCGAAGTTGGCTGTTTCGCTCCACACCCGATGCGACTCAACGAGCTCGGAGTGGGCGAGGTTGGGTTTATCGCCGCGCAAATCAAAAGCGTTGAAGACACCAAGATCGGCGACACGATCACCCACAGTGGTAAAGAACTCCCGGAGGCCCTGCCAGGCTTTAAGGAAGTTAAGCCCATGGTGTTCGCTGGCCTCTTCCCGACGGATTCTGCGGATTACGAGGATCTCCGGGATGCCCTCAGCAAGCTGCACCTGAACGACGCATCCTTCAAGTTCGAACCCGACACCTCCGAAGCTTTGGGTTTTGGGTTCCGTTGCGGATTTTTAGGCCTCCTACACATGGAGATCATTCAGGAACGCCTGGAGCGGGAGTACAACCTCGACCTCATCACCACAGCACCCAGCGTGGTGTACCTCGCGCACAAGCGCGACGGCACTGTTGTACAGGTCGACAACCCCTCCAAGCTGCCTGGCGCTGGCGACATTGAAAGCATCGAAGAGCCTGTAATGAAGGTGACCGTCCATGTACCCAACACCTTCGTGGGCGCAGTGGTGACCTTGTGCGAGGAACGGCGGGGCATCCAGCTCGGCCTCGTCTACCCGAGCCCCGACCACGTGGTGGTAACGTACGAGTTGCCGCTCTCCGAGGTGATCTTGGATTTTCACGATAAGCTGAAGAGTCAGTCTCGTGGCTACGCGAGTATGGATTACGAGCTCATTGGGTACCGCACCTCGGACCTCGTGAAGCTTGACATGCTGATTAACGGTGAAGCCCTTGACGCACTGAGCGTAATCCTGCACCGGGATACCAGCATCTTTCGAGGCCGACAGCTCGCATCAAAATTGAAGGAGCTCGTGCCTCGCCAACAGTTTGACGTGGCGATCCAAGCGACCATTGGCGCCAAGATCATCAGCCGTGAGACAGTGCGAGCCATGCGCAAAGACGTTACGGCGAAGTGCTATGGTGGTGACATTAGCCGCAAGCGCAAGCTCCTCGAAAGGCAGAAAGAGGGCAAAAAGCGCATGAAGAGCGTGGGGCGAGTGGATCTGCCTCAGGAAGCTTTCCTAGCGGTTCTGAAGCTTGAGAACTGAGGCGGGCTTGGTTCTCTGCCGAGTTGGCGCTAGGACTTCTAAACCCGCATGACAGATCCCCGCACGTCTAGCAGCGACGTTACCCGAAAAGCATGGCTCGAAGAGGTCAACCAAAACGCCCCGGAGGGTGGCCGCGTTCGGTTCGTCGAAACGCTCCCTTTTGGCAAAGCGCTCACGGTCGATCGCTACCAGCTTGCCAACGGCTTGAATCTCTTGCTCGTTGAAGATCACGAGGCCCCGGTGGTGGCGTACCACACCTGGTTCAGCGTGGGTTCGCGGCACGAACAAGTGGGCAAGACGGGGCTCTCGCACTTGTTCGAGCACCTGATGTTCAACGAATCGGAAAATCTGCCTGCTGGGGAATTCGACCGAAAAATGGAAGAGGCGGGTGCAGAGGTGAACGCCTCCACATGGCTCGATTGGACGCAATACAGCACTGCCCTGCCCAAGAGCCAGTTGTTAACCGCTATTCCCCTGGAAGCCGAACGCATGGCTCGGCTCGTCTTGAAGCCGCCCCAGCTGGACAGCGAAAAAGAGGTGGTGGCCAATGAGCGACGCTACCGCGTCGAAGATGACGTAGACGGGGCAATCAATGAGCTGCTGTGGGCCACAGCGTTCACCGAGCACGCCTATCGCTGGCCCACCATCGGTTGGATGAAAGACATCGAGAACTTCACGGTGGAAGATTGCCTTGGTTTTTATCGAACCTATTACGCCCCCAACAATGCCACCGTCGTCGTGGCCGGGGACGTAAACCCTAAAGAGGTTCTAGCCGCCATCAGCCAGCATTACGGATCCATGCCGCGCTCCAGCGTCCCGCTGGAAGATGTGCGGCCCGAACCCCCGCAGACCGAGGAACGAAGGCTCGTCATCGAAAAACCAACCCAAACGGAGAAGCTGGTAATTGGATACAAGAGCCCCGCGTTTGGTGACTTTGACTACCCCGCGCTGTCGTTGCTCGGAGAGGTATTGGCGGGCGGGCGAGCCAGCAGGTTGTATCGACGGCTGGTGCGAGAGCTAGAGCTTGCATCAGAGGTTAGGATCTCAGTGGGGCCCTTTCGGGATCCGAGCTTACTTGAGATTTACGCCTCGGCGCGCGAAGGGCACACGGCCGAAGAGTTGTTAACCGTTATTGAGGAAGAGCTCGCACGTGTGAAAGAAGAGCCGGTAGCCCAAGAGGAAATGGACCGAGCCCTAGCGCGCAACGAGTTGGCACTCTTAGCAAGCCTTGAAACAGCTGATGGCAAAGCTTCCACTTTGGGATTCTACGAAACCGTCTTGGGGCAACCCGCCGCCGCCTTCGATCGCCTCACCTTGGAACAGCGAGTCGCCCAGAGCGATCTACGCCGAGTAGCACGCCGCTATTTCGTCGACACCCAGCGCACGGTGCTGTTTGTTCGGGCAAAGGAAGAAGAACCTGATGATGTGGGTGACAGTGATGACTCCGACGCGGAGGCCGCATGATTTCTGCGTCTAAAGATGGATCGGGCTCCCAGGTGCTCGTGGAAACCAGCCGGGCAGTCCCGTTGGTTTCAGTATCCGTTACGTTTACCCAAGGGTCCGTACTCGATCCGGTGGGCAAAGAAGGGCTCACCCGCTTAACGGGGCGTCTGATGCGCCGCACCGGTGCGGGGCTCAGTGCCGATCAACTCGATACACGTATTGATACACTTGGGTCGTCGTTGGGGGTGGATGTGTCGCACAGCGCGATTTCCTTCCAGGGAACCTGCATCTCGCGGTCCCTGGAGGCCTATGTGAACGTCATCCAAGATGTTGTCGGGAAGGCATCGCTGAGTGAACACGAGTTCAACAAGTTAAAGGGCGAATCGCAAGCCGAACTTCTATCGATGTTGGACAGTGATCAGTCTATTGCCCGCCACTGGTTCCGCCGCGAATTGTTCGCCGGCCACCCGTACGGTCGCCCCGCTGGCGGCACCTTGCCCTCCGTCCCAAAGATTGAGCACGCTGATGCGCAGCAGCACGCGACACGCATGATTGACCGCGGTCGTTTGTTGTGTGCGTTCGCCGGTGACATTGATACCGAACAGGCCGAACGTTTCGCCGCAAAAATAGCAGCGGCAGCTCCCGTAGGAGCAACGAGCACAGTGGAGGTGGGTGAGCCCAATTTCGTGAGCGGGCGCCATTTGGTCGTGGTCGACAAGCCCGAACGGACCCAGACGCAGATCCTGATCGGAACTCGCGGTTCACACCCCAAAGATGCCGATCACACCGCCTTGCACGTCGCCAACACGGTCTTTGGCGGTACCTTTACCTCGCGTTTGATGCACGAAGTTCGCTCCAAGCGGGGCTGGTCCTACGGCGCTTCCTCCAACATTCCCTATGATAGGCAACGCCAGGCATTCAGCATCCTCACCTTTCCCAAAGCGGAAGATGCGGCTCCGTGTATCGAGCTCGAGCTCGCCCTCATTGAGCAATGGTGCAAAGAGGGCGTAACTCAGGCGGAGCTTGATTGGGCCAAGAATTACCTGATCCGTTCTCATGCATTTTCCGTGGATACAGCCAGCAAGCGCGTCGCCCAGAAGTTAGACGAAGCGCTCTACGATCTGCCCGCCGGCTATCACGAACACTACCTGGAGAACATTCAAGCCGTAACGCTTGAGCAGGCCAATCAAGCTGTTGCCAACAGGATCTCCCCGAAAGATCTACTGATTGTGGTGGTGTGCACGGAAAAGCTCATTGCGGAGCAACTCAAAGAGAAGATCTTAGATCTCAAGAGTTACAAGGTGATCCCCTACGATGGTGAAACCCAAGCGTAAGCCCAAGTCTAAGCTGAAGCCCCAAGGCAAGCCCAAGCTCGTGGGGGCCATGCATGATCCAGTGGGCTGGGTCTCCGAACGCGAGCGTACAGCGAATAGAAATGGGCTCGACTCACGCGAGCTCTACACCTCTCACCGCGAGCGCCTCACCTCCCTGGTCGCATCGTTTGGGGGGCCAGGCAAAAGGCTCTGCTTGCTTGGCGCTGGTAACTGCAACGACGTAGATCTTGAGCTTCTGTGTGAGCACTTTGCCGAAGTGCACCTCGTGGACATTGATGATCGGGCGGTAGCTGGAGCCATTTCGCGCCAACCCGAAGCCATCCGGGGCAAGCTCTTCGCTCACGCTCCTTTTGATCTTTCCGGAATTTTCCCAGCTCTGCCCGCACTTCGAGCCCTGGACGCCGACGGCCTCATTCCACCCAATGTGTTCGCCGTCGAGCTCTTGAAGCTTGTGCATGCCTCCAGCGCATCGCTCATTGCTCGCTTGCCCGGCCCTTTTGATGTGTGCGTATCGTGCTGTATTTCCACGCAGCTTTCATGGGCGTTGAGCGAAATGTTAACCAGAGAGCACCCAAGGCTCGAAACGCTGCGCCTCTCCCTCATGATGGTGCATTTACGTGTTCTTTTGGGGTTGCGAAAAGCCGAGGGGGGCACCTCCCTTTGGGTGTCGGATGTGAGCTCCACAAGCCTATATCCGATTGAAGATGCGCTCAAAGTGGTGTCTCCCCGCGCGTTGCTCGCCCAGCTGCTGGAATCAGGCAAAGTGTACAGCGGTGGCAATCCTAAGATGCTGGAGTCTATCCAAGCCACCGATCCATCTATGGCCCAGTCGGCACCGCTCGAAGAGTACGAGCCCTGGTTGTGGAAAACCAAGAGCCGAACCTACCTAGTGCAGGCGATCCGATTTTCTGACCGCACGTGAAGCAGCGCGGGCAGAATGCATTCCGGCCCGGCCGGGGCCCACGCGAGTGCCCCCCTCCCTCCTGGCGCACTCGCAGTGGCCCATTTGCGCTTGAGCTCGGCCGACTCAGCGAACTTTGACTTCGATACTCTTCGGCTTGGCCTTCTCGGACTTCGGAAGGTGCACGTGAAGGATACCGTCCTTGAATTCGGCCTGAACCTTGGTGTCGTCCACGTTGTCGGGAACCGTGAACGTCCTGAGGAAAGAACCGAAGCTGCGCTCGATGCGGTGGTATTTCTTGCCTTTCTCTTCTTTCTCCTGCCGTCGTTCGCCTTCGATCCGGAGCACGGCCCCATCCACCGAGACTTTCACGTCCTCCTTCTTGACGTCGGGCAGCTCTGCCTTGATTTCGAAGGCTTCGGCTGTCTCGGCGATATCTACGGACGGTGCCCAATCGAATACGGTGATCGCATCTGTGTTCCCACCCTGAGCGCGCGTGTGCGCCGGCGTTGAAAAGATGCGATTTAACCGCGATGTCATGTCTTCCAATTCCCTGAATGGATCCCATCGTACTAGGCTCATGATTGTTCTCCTTTCTTAGTTACGGCGTAGCTGCCCACGCATCGACCGATGAGCAAGAAGCAAGGCGCATGCCGCCACTCCTAGCCCTTTTATCAGCCAAACTGGCCCAGCCTCTCTGGCCAAGCGAGTTGAGAAAGGCACAGTATTGCGCCATGCCCGGCTCAGCTCGCAAAACCTGCGCTTGCGCCGCACTCAATCGGTAAATCCTCGGGCCCCCCTCGTCAATCCTTGGGCGCCACTTCTTTCGTGCCGGAAGCGGCGAGCTTGGGCCGTGCCTCCACCGCACTTTGCCGAAAGCTGCGGCTAATAAAACCGGAAGCGCTCTGGCTCGTGGGGACGGGGATGCGCAGGCGGACGTTACCCCCCGCCTTCCTCGCTCGCTAGGTTAACCCCGAAGAAACACTTCGGTGGCCTCGGCGATGGACTTGGCTTCCGCCTCAGCCTCCGCTTCGCGGGCCGTAAGCGCTGCATCCGGGGCCACTTCCACGCGCAAATCCACGTAGATTTTGAGCTTCGGCTCCGTGCCGCTCGGCCGCACAAGCACCCTGCCGCCTCCGGCCAGGCGCAGCTCAAACAGGCTCGTATTGTGGAGCCAGCGTGGGCGATTCTCTTCACCTGACTGATAATCTGTGGTGGACACCACCGCGCGGGTGCCGAGCACCGGTGGCGGCGTGTTCGTCACCTTCTTCATCATCGCCGCAATCTGCGCTTGGCCAGAGGTGCCGGGCATCACCAGGCTGCGCTGAAAGCTCACCCAGAGCCCGTGGCGCCGATATAGATCGGAAAGGCGCTCAAGCACGGTGGTGCCGGACGCTTTGCAGTGAGCCACAAGATCCGCAAACACCACTGCCACGCTGATGCCATCTTTGTCCCGAACCAACGGGCCAATCGAGTACCCGAGTGCCTCTTCGTAGCCAAAGCAAAAACGAACGCCATGGTCGCGCGCTAGATCCAGCGCTGCATTCCAAATCCACTTAAAACCAGTGAGCGTTTGCGCATAAGCGGCGCCGTAGGCCGTAGCGATGCTCTCTAACATGGGTGACGAAACAATCGACTGCGCTACCAAAGGCTGGGGCAGCTTGGGGGCATATTGCAGGGCAAAATCGGCCAACAGTAGCCCCACTTGATTCCCGGTGAGCTGCTGGTATCCGCCGCCTTTTGGCAGCGCTATCGCCAAGCGATCGGCGTCCGGATCGTTGGCCACCACGACATCTGCCTTTACCTTCGCCGCTAGAGCAAACGCTAAGTCCATGGCGCCAGCCTCTTCAGGATTCGGAAATTTTACAGTGGGGAAATGCCCATCGGGTGCGGCTTGTTCCGCCACAACCGTGACGTTGCGATACCCCGAGCGATGGAAGGCTTGCTGAGCAAAGCGCCACCCCACGCCATGCATCGGAGTGTAGACGATGGAAATATTTTGATCTTTGGCACACGCCGGGCGAACGGGGAGAATGTCGTCGTAATAGCGCTCGATGAGCGAATCCGGGATGAGGCTTGCACTCTCTGTGGGGCGATTGAGTTCGAACTCGGAAAGCGGGATATTTTTGGGTTGGGGCGCCTTTTCAATCGCATCGGCAATCTGTTCATCCACAGGGGGCACGATCTGAATGGCGTTGCCTGCGTACACCTTATACCCGTTGTATTCCGCTGGATTATGGCTCGCTGTGACCACTACGGCCGCACTCGCGCCCAGCTGGCGGGCGGCGTAGGCCACAAGCGGTGTTGGGGCTGCCATCGCGAAGTAGCGAACAGGAATGCCCGCGCGCGTGAGCACACGGATGGTGTCCCGCGCGTATTCCTCGCTTGTGAGGCGCCCATCGTAGCCGACAATCACCGGCAGTGTGCGAGCGTCCTTTACGTGTTGGAGCAGGTAACTCGCAAGGCCAGAAGTAGTGCGGATCACTACAGCTCGATTCATGCGGTTCGGGCCCGCACCCACGATGCCCCGCAACCCCGCCGTGCCGAAGCTGAGAGCGCCGTTCATTCTTTCACCCAACTCCACCCAATCCCTCGCGTCGATAAGAGCGCTTAGCTCGGCTTGAGTGACCGGATCCGGATCGGCAGCGATCCACGCCTTTGCTCGATCTACCAATTCTTGTTCGCTTTGCATGGCGTCCTTTTTATCTGGGGCACCGGTCAGATGGCGGCGCGCAGAAACGATCTACGAAGGTTTGAGGAGATTCGCTATGAGGTCTGTCGAATATTGTCCGCTCTGAAAAGCCGAACTGCCCAAAATTGAGCGCAAAAACGAGAGATTAGTGGCGCGTTCCCCTTTGGGCCCCATGAGCGTGAGCTCGGTGTGGCTGAGCGCGAGATCGAGGCGCGCCACAGCTTCAGCACGCGTCGGGGCAAAAGCCACAATCTTGGCGAGCAAAGGATCGTAATGCACGCTCACCTCCGAGCCCACTTCCACGCCCGCCTCCACGCGGATCCCCGGCCCACTCGGCCAGACCACGTGCGTGAGCTTGCCCGGCTGCGGAATAAAGCCACGCGCCGGATCTTCCGCGTATACACGCGCTTCCAGGCTCACACCCGAGCATTTTACATTCAGGGCTGTTGCGGACAACGCCTCCCCACTGGCCACCCTGAGCTGCAACTCGACTAAATCAAGCCCTGTTACCATCTCGGTAACGGGGTGCTCCACTTGCAAACGCGCATTCACTTCTAGAAAGTAAAATTGGCCCGCAGCATCCGCGACGAACTCTACAGTGCCGGCACCGACATATCCGGCAGACTTCACGATACGAAGCGCTGAGGCGAACAGCTCCTGGCGGCGCGCTTCACCTTCCAGTCCATCGAAAAAAGCCGCTGGAGACGGCGATTCTTCGATCACTTTCTGGTGACGCCGCTGCACGCTGCATTCGCGTTCGCCAAGCGCCACGGCATGGCCCGCCGAGTCGCAAAATACTTGCACCTCAATGTGGCGTGGGCTCTTGATGTAGCGTTCGAGGTACACGCGTGGATCGGCAAAAGCAGCTTGCCCGCGGGCAGCACAGGTCTTCACGGCTTGCTCTAGGCCCGGCTCATCTTCAACGATTTGCATCCCAATACCCCCCCCACCGCCTGCGGCTTTGACGAGCAGTGGGTAGCCAATGCGCGCGGCCTCAGCTTTCACCGCCTCGGTGGCTTCGGGATCGAGTGGACCTTCGCTTCCAGGAGGCGGCTCCACTCCAGCCGCTCTCGCTAACCTGCGAGCGGCAATTTTGTCGCCAAACACTTCCAGAGCCGCAGGCGGTGGCCCAATGAACACTGCCCCCGCCTCAGCCACGGCGCGAGCAAAATCAGCATTTTCACTAAGCAACCCGTACCCGGGATGCACCGCTTCTGCTCCCGTGTATTCAATGGCCGCAACCAGCGAAGGAATGTTCAGGTAACTCTCCTTAGCGGGCGCGGGGCCCAGGCGCACAGCTTCGTCCGCGTGGCTCACCGGCAAGCCCGTAACATCCGCATCCGAAAACACAGCAACCGTGTGCACTCCCAGTCGCTCGCACGTTCGCAAAATTCGACAGGCGATTTCCCCTCTGTTTGCCACCAGGACTTTGTTGAACACGCTGGCACTAATCTCGCCGCGTCCCTGAAGATCGTCAAGTCAAGAGAGGCTGGGGCACGAGCGCGCGCCGAAACACGCCGAAACGAGCGGCCTCGCGAAAAGGTGTTCCCGTGCAACCATGTCGAAACGCACATGCTAAGTATGGCGATTGAAGATGCGGGCAGCGCACGGATGGTCTCATTTCTGTGGATCGGTAAAAAAGGTCCGTCGAGGGGCCTAGACGGCCGACGGGCGTTCGTTACCAGGGAAGCGGCAGGGCCGTCGAAGCTTCTCCAGCGTTTGCTAACTTCTTGCGCTAGCAGAGAGGTGGGGGTAGTAATACATGTAGGAGTAATACATGCGCGTCACCTCAAAGGGGCAGGTCACAATTCCGATTGAAGTTCGAGAGAAGCTGGGGCTCCTTCCAAGTACAGAAGTGGAGTTCCAACTTCAGGGAAAGACGGCGCGTTTGGTGAAGGTGCAGGGCAAACGGGTTGCGAGCAGGGGAGCGAGCGTGCTGGGCCGGTTGAAGGGAAGTGCCAGCGTGAAGATGACAACTGACGAGATCCTGGCGCTAACACGGAAGTCGGGATGACAGGCATACTAGTAGACAGCAACGTTCTGTTGGACATTGCGACCAACGATCCTACGTGGCTCACCTGGTCGTCGCTGGCACTGGAAAACGCCGCGAACGAAGCTCCCCTCATGATCAACGCCTTGATCTACTCGGAGGTTTCGATGGGCTACAAGTTGATCGAAGAGTTAGAGGCTGCCCTTCCGGCGACCGTGTTTCGCCGCGAGCCCTTACCTTACGAAGCGGCTTTTTTAGCTGGGAAGGCTTTCCTCAAGTACCGGCGCAAGGGCGGAGCGAGGCGCTCACCCTTGCCGGACTTCTATATCGGAGCGCACGCTGCCATTTCCGGTTTCAAGCTTCTAACGCGTGATGCAGGGCGCTATCGGAGCTACTTCCCCAGCGTTGTCCTGATCGCGCCCTAGCGGCCTGAGAAGACGTCCGGCGAGTTGTTGCAACAAGCAGACACGCCAGTCGAATCGCTCGACTCAGGCATCTTTTGCTGCCGGTCTCGCGCAGCTCGCATCACCCACTCTCCCCACGCGCAGCCTTCTTGCTCCGCCCAAGCGCTACCAGGCCTTCCGAGAGCGCCAATTGTCCGCAGGCTGCGTCCACTTCATCCCCGCGCCGGCCACGGACGAAACAGCTGAAACCCTTTTCGGCCAGCACTTCCTGGAAAGCCCGCACGGTAGCGCCGTTGGGGGCTCGGTGCTCAGATGCCGCTATAGGATTCATGGGGATCAGATTGATCTTCACGCGCAGGCCCTTCAGAAACTGGGCCAGCTTTCGCGCCTGTTCGAGGCTGGAATTCACACCATCGATCAGGATGTACTCGATGGTGATGCGCCGGCGATTGGGGAGCGGATAAGCATCGAGCGCGCGGCGTAGCTCGGCCAAAGGGTAACGCTTATTCATCGGCATGATGCGGTCACGCGTAGCATCATCTGGAGCGTGCAGCGAAAGCGCGAGGCCAATTTTCCCGCCGAAATCTTCGCCCAATTTCTTGATGCCTGGCACCAGCCCCACGGTACTCACGGTGATGCGACGCGCACCCATGCCGAGGCCCTTTTGGTGCGTCAGCAGCCGGAGCGCGCGGGCCGTTTCGTCGTAATGGTGTAAGGGCTCACCCATGCCCATAAAGACCAAATTTTTCAGATCTTCGCCCGGCGTTAGGTGCTCGCGGGCTAGGTATACTTGAGACACAATCTCTGCGGCAGAAAGCCCTCGAAAAAGCCCGGCCTGGCCGCTCGCGCAGAACACGCAACCCATGGCGCAGCCAAATTGCGTCGAGATGCACAATGTAACCCGCGTACGCCCTGGCTCTACGTCTTCATCCGTGTCGTCGACGGCCGCAGCGTCAGCATCTAACTGATCACCCAGGGGAGTCATTGGGATGAGCACACACTCCACGGTGGCGGATTCGCGCATTTCTAGCACTAGCTTGCGCGTGCCATCTTCGGCGGCCTTGAGCGTTTGAAGACGTGCCCGGGGCGCCACGCCGAGAGTCTTGAGCTTCTCACGGAGGGGAAGGCTGAGGTCCGTCATACGTTCCGGATCCGACACGCCCCGCCGATGGATCCATTCGAAAATTTGGGCCGCTCGATACGGCTTTTCATCGAGCGCCCGCATATTCTCGGCTAGTTCTTCCGGATAACGGTCGATTGGATCTGTTGTGAGCTTGGTGGCCTCCGTGGTCACAGCGCGGGTTCCTTACCGATACCAAGCGCTTTGGCTTCGTCCCAGTAGCCATCGAGCTCTTCGAGCCCAAGCCCTCGACCCGGCTTTCCGTCTGCACCTTTTGGCCAGCCGCCGTGGCGCTCCTTCACGCGCGTTTCCACGTGGCCAAAACGTGCCCCAAAGCGATCGCTGGATTTCCTGAGCGCGGCCTCGGCATCGAGCCCCGCGTGCCGAGCTAAATTCACAACGGCAAACAAAAGATCTCCGAGCTCATGTTCTATGTGTTCTCGATTTCCGCTCGCAATAGCTTCGTCGAGCTCCGCCAGCTCTTCGCTCACTTTGTCGCGAGAGCCACGCCCATCGGGCCAATCAAAGCCGACTCGCGCCACGCGCTCCGAAAGCGTCTGAGCACGCAAGAGCGCTGGTAGTGAACGGGGCACGCCGCCGAGCAACGGGCGATCCCGTTTCTCCATGGCCTTGATGGCCTCCCAGTTCGAAAGCACCTCACCCGAATCCTCAACCTGAACATCCCCGAATACATGGGGATGGCGCCGAACCAGCTTCTCAACAATACTTCGAATGGCATCGTCCGGCCCGAAGGTGCCCTGCGCTCGCCCGAGCTCACTTAGGAAGACCACCTGAAGCGCAAGATCTCCGAGCTCTTCCACGAGCTCTTCGGGCTTGCCGCCGTCGATCGCGTCGATTACCTCGCAGGCTTCTTCGAGCACAAATTTGCGCAACGAAAGCAGATCTTGCTCTCTGTCCCAGGGGCAACCACCTGGCCCGAGCAGCCGCTGCATCAGCGCAACGAGCGCGGGAAATGTCTGACCCCGCTGTTCGTGGAGTGGCAAAGCATCGGGAATTTCGAAAGGCTCGCCCATAGGCCGCACGCCTTAGCACGGAATGGCGGCGTTTCCGGCAAAAGAACGTGGTATTCTGGCCCAATATGACTCTTCCACTCCTGGTGAGCGAAACACACGGCGTCGTGCGTCTCACGCTGAACCGCCCGAAGACCAAGAATGCACTCAACCCGGAGCTTGTAAGTATGTTGGGGGACGCATTAGAGCGCGCGGCCTCGACACCCACTAACCGGGTGATTGTGCTGAGCGGAGCGGGCGGCAGCTTTTGTTCCGGCGCCGACTTGATGGAGGATTTTCAACCTCATCGAACTGAGTTGCCTTTGCTAGAGGCACGCCTGGACGCCTTTCAACGATTGATCCGCTGCATCACCAGCGCTCCACAGGTGGTGATCGCAGAGGTGGATGGGCCAGCCGTTGGTTTCGGCGCTGATTTGGCCCTCGCGTGCGACCTCCGAATTGTGAGTGAAAAGGCCTATTTTCAGGAGAAGTTCATCGCGATAGGCCTCATGCCAGACGGCGGCGCGAGCTACTTTCTGCCACGGCTTGTAGGCGTGGGGCGGGCGCTTGAACTGCTGCTTACGGGCCGTGCCGTGCAGGCAGCCGAAGCCTTAGCCCTGGGGCTCGCCAGCGAAGTGGTACCAGCTGATTCATTGGAAGCATGCGTGGACGGCTGGGCCGAGCGATTCCAGGGAGCGGCTCCGCTCGCGGTGCAACGGATCAAACAAGCGGTGAGAAGTAGCCTTCACGGAGATCTCGCCGAAGGGTTAGCTCGCGAAAAGGAAGGTCAGCTCCGGCTGCTAAAAAGCGCTGACCTTCTTGAAGGTGTCACGGCCTTTCGAGAGAAACGCACGCCAAGCTTTCGTGGAAGCTGAGGGCCGGCTCTTAGAACAAATAGCGTTCGCCCGAATCGCACAAGATGGTGACAACTTTGCCGCCAGGAAAACGGGCAGCCACTTCGCTCGCCGCGTGAACGTTAGCTCCCGCAGAAGGGCCGACCAATAGGCCCTCTTCGCGAGCCAACCTGCGCGCCATGCGCTCAGCCGCCACATCCGACACCGTAATGACTTCATCGATCAGCGATCGATCTAGGATCTCAGGTACAAAGCCCGCACCGAGCCCCTGGATACCATGCATTCCCGGCGGTTTGCCGCTCAGCACGGCACTCGCCGAAGGCTCCACCGCAATCACTTTTACTTTACTGCCAAGCTTGGCGCGAAGCGCCCGCGCAACGCCCGTGAGCGTACCGCCGGTACCCACCCCCGCAACAAATGCGGCGATATCTCCGCCGGTTTGTTCCAAGATTTCTGGCCCAGTTAACACCTCGTGACACGAAGGATTCGCCTTGTTCTTGAATTGACTTGGCATGAAGGCTCCCACGGTCTCACCCATGAGTTGAGTCGACTTAGCAACTGCGCCCGCCATGCCCTCTTTGGCAGGCGTCAGTACAATTTCAGCTCCATAGGCGCGCAAAATGTAGCGACGCTCCATGCTCATATCTTCTGGCATCACCAATACGCACCGGTAACCACGGATCGCCGCAATCATGGCGAGGCTGATACCTGTGTTGCCGCTCGTAGCCTCCACAATGGTGGACCCCTCTTTGAGCAGCCCTGCTTTCTCCGCCTCCAGGATCATGGCCAAGGCTGGCCGATCTTTCACACTCCCGCCGGGATTGGCGAACTCCACTTTCGCCCACACGTGGGCTCCACCGTCGGGTGATATGCGACCCAGCCGTACTAACGGTGTCTGCGCGATGAGCCCCAGCACGTCTTCGGCCACCTGCAAGCCGGAGCTCGTGCGGTGACTGCGTTGAAGTTGATCAGGAGAAAAAGGGTGGCTGTCGCTCATGGCTTCAGCGATCACTCTATCATGGAGCCTTGCTGGCGAAAGAGCCGTTCTCGCCTGCAACTACCCGCGCCGCTGCCCCACCCACCAGGAGCGGCACCGAGCCGTCGAAGTAGGGCGCCTTCACGCGCGCATACGCGAGCTGTTGGCCGTCGGCTTGAACAGACGACGTGACCTCGCCGACAAACGCGCCCTCGGGCCCGAACACGGCTGCACCGGCAGCTACAGGCGCCGCCTGCTCCACTTCGAGGCGCACCAAGCGGCGCTTCACCTTTCCGCGCATCTCTTGCATACAGACCACTTCTTGGCCCAGGTAGCAGCCTTTCTGCCAATCGACGGCGCGGCGTTCGAGCGAGGCCTGGTGTGGGTTTTCATCTCCGGAAAAATCCGTACCGAATAACGGCAGCCCCAGCCGCAGGCGCAACCGCAACCATTCCTCGGCGTCCACAACCACATGTACGGCATCAAGCTCGCCAACACTTTGTAAGAAGCTCGCCTGCGCGTTGCGCTGCACCACCCACGCCGTCGTGCCGACCCCGAGCGCACTCACTTGCCCCTGCGCCATCGTACCAGGCCGCGCTCCCGAAAGCGTTCCCCAAGCATTCTGCCCAAAAGCGAATATCCAAACGCACTCGGAGCTCGCCTCGCGAACCTCAGCGTCTTCCATGATCAGGAAGGCGTCTAAGTACTTCGCAAAGGCACCGGGCTCGGCTTCGGTGCCCCCCACCCACAACTCCTCGTCGGCGTTTTCGAGCAACACCAAGTCCGCCACGATCTTGCCCTGCTTGGTGAGCGCCAAGCTCCATGCGCCCGCCCGAGGCCCTACGGCACTCACATCACCGGTGAGCAAACCTTGAAGCCAACTCTTCCGCTCCGGCCCCGTCACGACAAAGGAGAAGAAATCCTCCCGAGTGACCACTGAGATCCCAGCGGGCGCCGCTATCACGTTCATACCCCGCATCTGTACCATTGTTCCTTGCGCAACGGAGCACCGAGCCGCTCACGCGCTAGTCTGAGTGAGCGCAACGGAGCCTCACTTAAGAGGTAAGACGCCGTGTATTGGGTAGCTGAAATTTGTCAAAGCAGAGATACTTAGCATGCTAAGTACCCCGCGCGCCGAGAGAACTCCCTTCAGAATGGCAAGTGTCGTACGCCCTCGACCACTCGCTGGTAGGCGAGAGCGAAGCCACGCAACTTAGCGTGCATCCGCGCAGAGTTGGCTTCCCCTCCACTCCGACGATAATGGTTCCTTATGTCTGTGCGCGTCACTGAACTCAAGCACCACGTGGGAGAAACCGTCAGCATCCAAGGCTGGCTTTACAACAGTCGATCGGGAAAGTCGGTGCACTTCTTGGAGCTGCGCGACGGCACCGGCACGGTTCAGTGTGTCATCGGGAAGAACGATGTGGATGCCGAAAGCTTCGAGCTCGCGGGCCATGTAACCCAAGAGACGTCGCTTCGTCTTCAAGGCGTCGTACGTGCGCACCCCAAACGCCCTTCCGAATTCGAGCTCCACATCTCGGCCATCCAGGTGTTGGGAACCGCGGTGGATTACCCCATCACGCCCAAAGAGCACGGTACGGATTTCCTAATGGACCACCGGCACCTGTGGCTGCGCAGTAAACGCCAGCACGCTATCTTGCGGATCCGCCATGCCATCATCCAGGCCATCCGCAATTTCTTCGACGAGCGAGATTTCACTCTCATCGACGCCCCGATCTTTACGCCGAGCGCCTGCGAAGGCACAAGCACGCTGTTCGAAACCGACTACCATGGCGACAAGGCTTACCTCACCCAATCTGGGCAGCTTTACATGGAGGCGGGCGCGGCCGCTTTCGGCAAGGTGTATTGTTTTGGGCCCACGTTTCGTGCAGAAAAAAGCAAAACTCGGCGCCACCTCGCCGAATTCTGGATGGTGGAGCCAGAGGTCGCGTTCATGAACCTCGCAGGGGACATGGAGCTCGCCGAGAACTTCATCGGTGCAATTGCGGCTCATGTTCTCAAGACCCGTGAACCTGAGCTTCTGACGCTCGAACGTGATCTGGATAAACTCAGAGCGATTGTTCCACCTTTCCCTCGTATCACCTACGCCGAAGCCATTGATATCCTACGCGGGGCGGGGCACGACGCGAAGTTTGGAGACGACTTTGGGGCGGACGAAGAAACGGTGATAAGTTCCAAGTTTGATCGGCCCGTAATTGTTCATCGCTACCCCTTGAAGCTCAAAGCTTTCTACATGAAGCGCGATCCAGAGAATGCTGATCTTGCGCTCTGCATGGATGTGTTGGCACCCGAGGGCTACGGCGAGATCATCGGCGGGGGTCAGCGTGAAGATGATCTTGAAACACTGAGGAGCAGTATCCAGCAGCACGGCCTACCGGAGTCCGCCTTTCAGTGGTATTTTGATCTCCGTCGCTACGGCACGTTCGAACACGCTGGCTTCGGCCTAGGGGTGGAACGCACCGTCGCCTGGCTGTGTGGTCTCCCCCACGTGCGGGAAACGATCCCGTTCGCACGCACGCTAAACCGCCTGAGCCCGTAATGAGGCTTCACCCCACCGCGCCCCTCGCCACCACACCTGGGCTTACAGGGCGGGAGAGGTACGTTCCATGTTGCCCGTGTCCTAGCGATCTGGGCCGTTCGGCCTGGGGCCACTAGCCCTTAGAGCGTTCGGCGTGCAGTACCGCGATGAACACGTTATGCTTGGGCAAGTGCTTTCCCCGGAGTTTGATTAATGGCTCGAATGTTCGGCTTGATCGCGAATCGTTCCGATCTCGCCAGCAGTGTCCTTGAAGCGTACGGCGACGTGCTGCAGGTTCGGCGTGATGGCCCCGAGCCGCTCGGTTGGGGCGTTGGCTTCTACCAATCTGGTGAAGTCTTGTTGCGCAGGCGTCCGATCGATGAACGTGAAGTGATTGGTCTCGCAGATGCTGCAGAAGGCATCCGGGGGGATCTCATCA
Organism: Polyangiaceae bacterium; assembly: GCA_033763455.1. GTDB lineage: Bacteria > Myxococcota_A > Polyangia > Polyangiales > Polyangiaceae > JBBRRP01. Next base: position 47,022 of record JANRKO010000008.1, on the reverse strand, counting down.
TTGGGCACGTGAGGAAGGCCGGCATCGGGGCTCTCCGCACGGAAAATACGCACCCTTTTCGCTATCGCTCATGGTTGTTCGCACAAACCGGAACCATTCAAGGTTTTGAACGGTTGCGGGAGCGGCTGCTCGGCTCGCAACCTGAATTTCTGCGGCGCAATGTTCGCGGGGAAACGGACAGCGAGCTGTTTTTCTACTTATTTTTGAGCTTTCTGCACGACGCTGGTCGGCTCGACGATGCGCATGTGGCCCCCGAACATATTCGCGCAGCCCTCCGTGCCTCCATCTCCCTCGTGGATCAATTGTCGGCCGAGGAAGGCTTTGAAGAGAAGAATCGCGGAGATATTTTGGTTGCCGATGGTGAGTGCATCATCGCAGTACACAGAGACGGCACGATGGGTTACCGCGAACTCAAAGGGCGCCACGACCTCGAAAACCTCTTGGGCGAGGAAGTGGTGCAGAAAGCTCGCATCCCGAGCGTCGAAAATTCTCGCATTCGCTTGGTCGCTTCCGCGATGAACGAGCTTCCACCCGGCTGGACTCGCGTGACACCACGCTCCATCGTGACCCTCAGCCGAAGCGATGAGATCACCACCGAGTCTCTGTAGCTCAACAGACTCCTAAGAAGCGCTCAGCTAAGAGTCCGCAGAATTCTAGGATGCGCTCAGTCATGCCCAACTTGGTGCACGCTCACCCTCCCCCTCGGTTCTGGGCAAGTTCGTGGAAGCTTTCCGGCCTACTCTTGATTGGTTGTGGCGCACACCTGGAGAGCTCAGCATCCAGTATGCCGCCACAAGACCCCACGGAAACCAATTTGGCATCGGGGAATCCTCGACCACCACGCGTCGTTTCAGCTGCACTCGTGCCTAGAAGTCAAGATGTGGCTAACGCACAAAAAGGGTGGGTTACATTACGTGAGCCTTTGCCGAGATCGGCAGCCGTTGCGACCATTGCCCGACTGTGCGCCGCGATCGCCGCCGAATCATCGGATGATTTGGCTGCGCTGGTCGCACCCGATCCCTGGCTTGAGGTTCAAGGAGAACGCCGCCCTCTGCTCACGACATGGACAGCGCGCTTTGCTCGCCTCCCCTATCAGCTCATCCCATGCGAAGAAGCCCTGGACCTATCGCACATTTCGCTGTTCAGCACGGAGACCCCAGAGCTCTTGGGAGAGGGGCGATCCCTCGCAGAAGGCGCTGAATTCGTGGCGAAAGTGCCCGTGCTGCGGCCGCAACACAACGGAGAACGCTTGTTCGGCGCAACCTTGTTCGTGGGGCTTCGACGCGTGGACGATGAATATCGCGTCACGGCCATGCTCGACCCCTAACTCCGCGCCTCAGTCCAGAAATTGGCGTCGCGGTTCACATGCCCGCAACGATGCGGAATGTTTCGCCGTTCTCGATCAGCTCTAGCCGATTCTCGGCCACGCGCCTTCGCCAAACATCGCCGTTTTCAGTCGGAACCTTGTACGAGGCGCTGTATGTGTAGTCGACATAGACTTCATTTTTTTCACCGCGCCCGATGCGGCGATAGCGAATTTCGTACCGGATAGCTCGCGCCTTGGCGAACACATCTTTGAGCGACGCTTTGAACTCTTCCAGCCCCATGTCGTCAGAGGAATCTGCGTTGCCACCGTCTTCGTAGTACGTAGGCGCGGCCAAGCTCGCGAGCTGCCCAATGCTGCGGCGTTCAACGGCCTTGCGGTACGTCTCACAAAAATCGAGAACCCTGCGGTTAAACTCCGAGTCCGCCACATCCGTGTCGGGGATGTTGCGTGTGGCGCACCCACCAAGGAGAGCTAGCCCCGGGAGACACAGAGCTACGAAGAGGGTAAACGCTGCAAGTTTCGTTCTGAACATGTCCCGCTTTTCCTTACGCTACTTACCGAAATCCCAAATAGATGGAACGCGACACTGGCTAGGGGCATTCCCGAATTTCCGCGGACCGTGCCAAACCCGCCTCGGGTGGGCAAGCCTCATTTAGCGAACCTGACCCAGGATGGCTCGGAGCACGTCTTGGTCTTTCACCCCGTCAGCCTCCGCCCGATAACTCAAGACAAGCCGATGCCGCATAGCTGACAACGCCACGCTTTCGATGTCTTCGATATCGGCGGCCGCCTCGCCCCTCAACGCAGCCCAGGCTTTGGCGGCCAACACGAGCGCCTGGCTCCCGCGAGGCCCTGCCCCGAAACGAACATATTCGGTCACTTCCTTCGGGGCTTGAGGGTTCTCCGGACGGGAGGCTCGCGCAATGCGCACGGCCAGCTTCACGGCCTCCTCGGTTACGGGGATCCGCGGCACGAGCGCGGTTAGACGGCCGAGCTCCTCCTTGGAGACCACGGGCTCAATCACACTTACGGGACCAGAAGTGGTGCGTCGAGAAATTTCCTGCTCTTCAGCCTCAGAGGGATATTCAACGTGTACTTCCAACAGGAACCGGTCGAGCTGTGCTTCTGGCAACGGGTACGTGCCTTCTTGTTCAATTGGATTGCGTGTCGCGAACACGAGAAATGGATCCGGCAGCGCGTGGGTTGAGCCACCCACCGTCACGTGGCGTTCCTGCATTGCTTGAAGGAGGGCGGCCTGTGTCTTGGGCGGCGTGCGGTTGATTTCGTCAGCTAGGATCAGGTTGTGAAAAATGGGACCGGGCATGAAGCTAAGCTGTCGACGAACCCCACCCTGGCTCTCCACCTCTGTCAGCACGTCGGTTCCCGTAATGTCAGCGGGCAGCAAATCTGGAGTAAACTGGACGCGGCCAAATGAGAGGCCCAATGCTTGCGAAACGCTCGAAACCAAGAGCGTTTTTGCCAAGCCAGGAACACCTACGAGCAATGCGTGGCTGCGCGAGAGCAAAGCTACGAGCAAGCTATCTACCGTCGCAGACTGCCCAACCACAACTCGGGAGACTTGGCTCTTTAATCGCTTGCACGCAGCGGCGCAGATCTCAAGCAGTTCAACGTCAGAGGAGGATGAGGATGTTTCGAGACTCATGAAAAGGGGACCGGTCCGAGGGCTCTAAAGGGGCGGAGCGAGGCGGGCGGAGGGTAGCATCAAACGGCCGAGATCCAATGCGAAGGCAGCGGCTAGGACCGATTGAGCCGACCGAAAGGCCGCGCGAACGAGTCTCGCCAGCGAGAGGCGCCTTCAGCCCTGTACTTCCGCTACGGGGTCAGGCATCTGTGCGACCGATGAAAAACCTGGTCACTCGCCTCTTGGTGGCGGTGCTGCTCGGTGTGCTCTTGTACGGGGCGTTTGTGCTGTATACCGGCTACAGCAAGATAGCCCAAAGCCTCGTGCACTTTCATTGGAGTGCCTTCGCGCTAGCCCTCGCGCTCGCCACTACCAATTATCTGCTTCGTTTCCTGAAGTGGGAATACTACCTGGCACGCCTCAACATCCGCGGTATTCCCAAGATCGATAGCTTGCTCGCCTTCCTTTCTGGCTTTGTACTCACCATCACTCCTGGAAAAATCGGCGAGGTATTCAAAAGCGCGGTGCTTTCCGAAACACATCAGGTGCCCGCCGCAAGAACCGCCCCTATCGTTTTCGCTGAACGCCTCACAGACGTGATCGGTGTCGTGCTTCTCATTTTGCTCGGTAGCGTTGGCTTCAGCGGCGGGTTGCCCTGGGCGTTGGCTGGCCTGGCGGCAGTTGGAGTCGGCCTGGTTATAGTGATTTGGCCCAAGCCACTTGAGTGGGTGCTGGCACGTATTGAAAAATCCCAAGGCAAGCTCGTGCGCTTCGCACCCAAATTGAGAGATGCCTTGGTGAGCTTGCGCTTGGTCGCTGCACCTTCTGCCTTGCTTTGGCCGGCGCTCCTATCCGTTGTTGGTTGGGGGCTTGAAGGGTTAGCGCTCTCCACACTGCTCAACGGGTTTGGACTCGAAGTCCCTCTTGCGCGCGCCGTGTTTTTCTACGCTACGGCTACGCTCGCAGGAGCGATAATCCCTGTACCCGGTGGCCTTGGCGTAACCGAAGCCATGCTGCATGAGCAAATGGTGCATCTTGGGGCAGTCACCACGGGTGCCGCCACAGCATCGATGATGTTAATTCGATTCGCGACGCTCTGGTGGGCTGTCTTTGTGGGATTTGTGGCGCTCTTCTTCCTAAAGCTCAAGCATCCGACTCTTTTTGCCGGGAAGATTCCGGAGCCCGACGAAATTAGAGTGCCCGGAGCGCACTGAGCGTTTCGGCGAGATCGGCGGGAAACGGCACCGAGAACCGCAGCGCTTCGTGCGTTATAGGATGCACGAAACCAAGCACTTCCGCGTGCAGCGCATGGCGGCCCAACCGTGTGCCAATGGCTGCTAGTTGGGGATCGTTCGAGACACGCCCATAGAGCGCATCTGCGATGAGAGGCGTCTTAGATTGCTCGGAGAGATGCACTCGGATCTGATGTGTCCGTCCTGTCTCCAGGCGGCACTCAATCAAAGCCGCGCGACCACTGGCGAGCTTTTCCAGGACGGTCACGCGAGTGACGGCTGATTTTCCCACTTCGGCGTGTGACGTGAACTTCAGGCGCGAGTGCGGATTGCGTGCGTGAAGGGTACGGATAATGGCATTGCTCGGGACACCCAGCGTAATGCCGCGATACAACCGCTCGACGGTGCGCGCGGCGAGTTGGGATTTGAGGCCTTCGCGCGCAGCCTCCGTTTTCGCGACCATAATGACTCCGCTCGTGTCCCTATCGAGCCGATGCACAATTCCGGGCCGAAGAAGTGCGGCGGCGTCTGACCCCAAGGCCTCCCGCGAGAAACTACTGCGGGCCAAAAGACCGTTCACCAATGTGCCACTCCAATGCCCCCGCGCCGGATGCACAACGAGCCCGGCCGGCTTGTTGATGACCATCAAGAAGGCATCTTCAAACAACACGTCGAGCACCACACTTGGATCAGGCGCCGCCTCCGATGGCAACGGAGCGCCAGGATCGACCCAAATCACAGCACCTGGCCCAACCAGATCACTTGGGCGACACGGACGCCCTGAAACAAGCACACGCCCCTCCGCCATCCAGCGTTGCAGCGTGACCCGCGACGTATCAGGCAAGAACTGGTGCAATACCTTGTCGATGCGTTGTCGCGCTTGCGTGTCGTCAAGCACGAACGAAAGCGACATACAGACTCTTCACCAAAGCTTGCTCTTTATGTGCCCTTTGGACTTCACGAGAATATCCACGAGTGCGCGGTCGTAAAAATTCTTTCGGTAGAGATCCGGAGACACACGGCTCTTGTAGAGGGCGCGCCCCTCTTGGATTTCTTCGTTGAGTTCTTCAAACAGGCTATCTGTCTCGATGCCGCGAATGATCTTTTCCTCGTTGTAGAGCGAGAGGTCACTCGCAATAGCGCGGGCGAGACGACGTGCACCTTCTTCGGTTTCGATAAGCGGCATCTGGCTCTCCTTCTAACGGGTAGTATCGCTCGCGACGCACCGGTCTGTCAAAAAGACCTTGGGCACTTCAAGCAAGAAGTCGAAAACCATGAGTCAACTGACCAACTGTCGGGGCGATTCGGCGTCCTTGGAGCGCAAAACTTGGGCAGCCAGGGCAATCAGCAGCGGAAGACAAACCAACGCATACCGAGAGGCCCCAAAGAACACGGCGTGGGTCAGGGCGGTGACCGCAACAGTGGCACCAGCAAAACGCCCGACAGTGGACCCCGAGAAAAGACCCAAGATGGCTAGGCAGACAAAGCTAAGCCAAGCCCAAGGGGTGACCAGAGCCAAGACCCCACCCAACATGAGCCACCATCGCCATTTGCGGCCGGAAATTCGGCGACGCCCGCAAGCCATGAGTGCCGCCCCCGTGGCCAAGCGAGTCGAGAGAAGCTCTGCTGCACCCAGCCAGGTGCGGGGCGCTTCAGGAAAGGCATTCGAATTCGCCGCCCCAAGGTAATAGGCGGCGGGCGTGGCGTAGTTGAACGTATTCCCCAGCTTGCTCGGAACGAGGCGCAGCCAAGCAATCGGATCTTGCAGGATCCGTGTTACTCCCGCGTGCCCAAAGCAAGCGTCCTTGTGCGCCTCCTGAAACACGTTCCTGCACTTCTCCGGAACGCCCATTTCGTCAACAGAAATCCATCCGCCTTGCGCTTTCTCCGAGGTTCCAATGAGGAGATTCCACCCCCCGTTCGCGCTGACCAACACGCAGCGTTCAAGCCGTTCGCAATTGCGGAGCGTCCAGGGCAAGCAGACCGCACATGCGATGATCGTTACCGCGAGAGCCCGCCCGGCGCGAAGAAACCAGCGTTCGCGGTGAGCGCTCACGAACGCAAGCGCTGCCACCAGCAGTAGGCTTTGGGGGCGAAGAAGGGTCAAAAGGCCGCCCAAGCTCCCCACGGTTAGCAACCAAAGCCAGAGCCCACGAAGGTCCGCGCGCGGAACGCACGCCCAGGCCAGCAACGCCAGGCCCGCCGCCACAACACCTTCCGTCATGAGCGCAGGGGTATAAAAAAGTAGCGTCGGATTGAGCGCTACCGCCAGCCCTCCGATCCAGGCAACGCGGGAGTTGGCTTCAGCATGCAGCAGTCGATGAACGGCAAGCACACCCAACGCGCCGACACACGCGTTGAGACACATCGCCACAAGTGGGAGATGCCCAAACACAGCGTAAGCTGCTCCGACCATCCCGGGGTAGCCCACCGGATAGTGAGCAGCGTAAGTGACGCTGCCATCAGGCCAAAGCCAGGTGTAGCCGAAGCCTTGAGCAATGCGCTGGGCTACCACGTGGTAGAAGCTGCCATCATCGCTCGGAGGGAATCTGGCGCTGCCCCAAATGGCGATCGCCAGTCGAAGCGCTAAGCCAAGCGCGGCGAGAAGGCATGCCTGCCCCCAGCCGCTCGAAGGATCGCGTACTGACCATTGCTCGGGAGCACCAGCAAGCGTCTCTTGGTTCGACTCACGCAGCGAGCTCGGAGCCTCTACCCCAGAGTTCGTCACGGGAAATCTTTCAACCAGCCAGCACTCACCAATGCCTCAACGACGTGGCTCACTGGCAGGCCCACAACGTTCGTGTAGGAACCGACCAGGCGCTCCACCAAAAAAGCACCGATGCCCTGCGCCGCATAAGCTCCAGCTTTGTCGAGCCCCTCTCCGGTCGCTGCGTAGCGCCGGAGGCAAGTTTCACCGGGATTGGCGAGCGTTACTTCAGTGGTCACGGTGTGCCCGATTTTCGGGCCCAGGGGGTTTCGATCGCGAAGCACGAAACGAGTCATGACTCGGTGCGTTCTGCCCGCAAGTTTCTGTAGAAGCAAAAAAGCGTGCGCTATGTCGGTGGGCTTACCCAGGATTTGCTCATCCAGCACCACCACGGTGTCCGCCACTAGGATCGCTGTAAAAGGCGGCTCAGGCTCAGTGCTGAACTCATTCCAAACGGCGACCTGCTTGGCTTCTACGATACGCTCCAAATAAGCCATCGCTCCCTCTCCAGCCCGCACGGATTCGTCGATGTCACGAGGGAAAACGCGAATTGGCAGCCCCAACCCTGAAAGCAGATCGCGACGCCGAGGCGAGGCTGAGCCAAGCAGGAGAGGGAATTGGTCTGAGATCAACACCACATCACCACTTACCCGAACCGCTTTTTGATGAAATACGCGAGTTAGAAAACACGCTCGCGCACGAATATCTGGTCGCTCGCTTGAAGCGGAATATCCTGTGCCCGGCCGTCCGTGATGGCGTCGATGCTAACGACCACTGTTTTCGACCCAGACTTGGTCTTGCGAGTAAGATTCACCTGATCACCCGCGGCAATGGAATTGAAGCCGCCAGCCAACGAGATGGCCTGGATGAGAGTGAGCCCAGGCGTAAGCGGAAAGCTTCCAGGCTTTTGGACCTGACCTAGCACCGTAACCCGTTTGCTGTTGTATTCCTTCACCGAAACGATGACGCTCGGATCCGTCAGAAACTTCTGCTCAATGAGAAGCTTACGAACCAAACGTGCCACCACTTGTGGCTCCAATCCGCTGACCATGACGGTGTGGAGGTAGGGCAGATCAACGCTGCCGTCGGAGGCCACTTGGTACTCCTGAGGCAAATCCTTCTCCCCGACGATTTCCATCCGAAATACGTCCCCTGGCCCAAGCGTTGAGCTCTCGACGGGATCGGGCAGGCGGACGCTTGCGTTATCCGAGTGAGCAGAACACCCGACAGCGCAACTTAGAAGGCATAGCGTACAGATCAGTAGACGCTGGAAGAAGAGCGACATCAAAGCCTCTCGTAGCAGATAGTGCCCCAGAACGGGAGCGCTTGGCCCAAGAACTATCGCTACATGAACCAGCGCAAGCCAGCCCACGCCTGCAAACGACTAAACTTGAGATTATCCGTAGCGTTAGGGTCTGTGAGGCTGGTACGCACCCGGGAGTCAGAAAGGTTGGCGTCGTACCGTAGGGTACCGTTGACTGCTATGGAATCGCTCAAGCGGTATTCACCGAACAAGCTTGCATCCACCCGAGTTTCAGAGAACGAGGCGTTAAGCGGAGCGCCGCCTGGACCAAAGCTCTGAGGGTAACCCACCTGCGCGACGCCCCCCTGGAGCGACAGCAGCACCGTGCCGGCAGCAAAGTACTCCACCGAGAGATAACCGCGATCGGTCTGCGAAAAATCACCGAGATAGCTGCCGCGAAAATCGCGCGTGTAGCCCGCTGCAATCGAGGAAAGGCCAATCGTGGCAGCGGTCGGATCTAGTGTGGCGCGCGGCAATAGGAACCACCTGAGCTCCCCCACGGCGATCAAGTTGTCGTAATTCTGCGGAGGCGCAACGGTTCGTTCATAGTAGCTCTGGGCCCAACCGAGCATGCCCATCAACGAGAACCGGTTCGTAATGAGCCCGTTGAGACCCATCCGAGCGCGAAGCGATTCGCTGTTGTTCTGCGTTGTCGAGTTGGCGTAATTCGCAAACGCATAATGCCCATCATAGAGAACGGCTGTGCGCGGAAAGAATCGCCAGCGACCGCTGGTTTCAAGCTGGTGAATTGAGTTGTTCAGGTTCTTGTAGGCCTGACGCTCAAACATGTTGTACGTGTACCGGTAGCCAAAGCGCCACTCGAACATGCCGCCGCCCGGGCGCCAGCTCACCCCGGGGCCCACCACCAACGTATCCCGATCGAACGAACTATCAAGAATCGCAGAATTTGATGGGTCAACTGCGCGCGTAAAACCCGCGTGAATGTCCCCGCCCCACGGACGCTCCGGCAGGATATCCAACTTCAGATTGGCTCCACCCTCGAGGTTTCTCTGTTGGGATACATCGCTCGAATACTTGGAGTCGGTCGCGAAAAACTCGTTGTACGAAGCAGAAAGGCCGCCCTGAAAGCTAACAGTCGGCGGGGCCCCAGTACCACCACCAGCCCCGCGCCGCTGGGCCCCGAGCGTGGACAAGTTCAAGTGGGGAGAGATTCGCAAGCGCAAGGCGCCGGTGACATCTTCTTCCGGTGCGCGCTGGAAATAGTTGGAATCATACCCGAACTCACCCGAAATACCGGGATGCACCTCAAGATCTCCGGTGCGAATCCCAATGCCCTCCCCATAGCGGCGATCCGCAATCCACGGCTGCTGTGCGGATGCCTGCTCAAGGGTTGTTGCTGCAGCAAGAACTGCCGCGAGGACAAGAAAGTACTTCATGATTCCGTGAGGCCAGCCGGCCTCTAGTCAAAGGAGAACTACTGAATGGGGCTACTGACAACTGGCGTTGGTGGGGTTGGGATTGCGCCGCCCGACATCCCGGGTCCCCCCGGGTCGATGTCGGGAATGTTGGGATCAATATTGGCGGTCACATTAGACTCGCCGACAAACCCGACTTCTTCCCCAATGCACTGATTGGATTCCGAAACCAAGGTGCGGACGCGATCCTTAAGCACCTTCAGCACAGTGAACTCATGCCGGGAACGTTCTTTATCGCCACGCGACACAGCCGCTCTCAGTGAAGTGCCACGATCCTGAGCCGAGCGTACGGCAACATTGATTTGCGTTAACTTGTCGTTAAGACATAGGACCTTGACCACATCGCGCTGCTCGCGAGCGGTACTGAGCTGACGCCGGACGCTGGAAGCTCCTTGATCCATCTGCGGGAAGTACCCGTTCGCTTCGCTCATCATTTGCTCAGGTGTAAGGTCAGCATCCGGGGCCGATGCCCGGACGCTAGCCTGGGGAAGCACGGGATGCGGCGCCAGCGCGGATTGCGCGGACGCGCCCCCAAGGACGAGCACAGCCGAAACCCCCAACCCAAACGACCAACCCTTATGCGCTTTGCCCATACACCTCTGCCTTACACCCTAACGATGAACAATTGAAAGTATAGGAAACTGAACAAACGGCTGTCAACGTAACCCTTGAGGATTCTTACTGAAACGACGGCCGGCCGGAACCTTGAGTTCGTCGAGCCGTGGACAATCTTCCGTATCGGCGGCCGAGTAAGGACCGAACCAGGGCGCGAGCCGACGAGCCAACGAGCCACGGGGCATTCATGTTCGGGTGCTCGCAGGGCCTGATCCATTCAGTAACTCACCTACTTATTACTGCTTCACAAATGTCACGGGCACGACGACTACGGCTGAGCCGCCGTCAGGAGGTGAGAACTGGGCGGATTTGGCGCGTGATTGAACACAGGCCACCACCGACGCAGGGATGGTTCCGGATGGCTTCGCGGATACGCTGATAACTTCTCCACCGGGTCCGACACGAATCGTGAGACCAATGCTGCCGGAGGCGTCAGGGTTTTCGCTGAGACCTCGCTGATAGCAAGCCCGGAAACCAGCGCGCATCCCCGCAACGGTTCGGGCCGCATTGCTCACACTACCTCCACTAACATTGGCCCCGCCCACCGACGCATTCCCCTTCGGACCCGATACGGCAGCTGCCTTACCCGTTCCGCCGCCACCGGCGGTTGTTGCACCGATGCTACCGAGACCGCCCCCAGTCTGACCCGGCCGCAGAGCGCCCCCACCTCCACCGATCTTAAGATCTCCCCCGCTCGCACCAACGCCAGCGCTACTCGCAGCGGCTTGATCGAGTGCGCTCGTCGCGACTTCCCCGGCACGAAGCACGCCCGCGGTAGCAGGCCCCGCGCTAGTAAGAGCCCCGAGGGTGGCCATCTCGAGTTGATCTAGATCCTGCGTCAGAGCCGCGGCCTGCTTCTCACTGAGCTTACCCGCAGGCTTATCAGAGCTCTGCTGCGGCGAAGGCTTTGCTGGAGCCTTCTCCTCTGGTGCTTTCGTATCTTTCGCGTCGGTGGTTTCCGCGGGCTTCTCCTCCACGGGTGGAGGCGGCGGTAGGGCTTTGACCGAATCGATCAGGCTTGCCACGTTCACTTCGTCGTCGATGACAGGATCGAGCCAGTCGGAATAGAGCGAGCCTATGGCGAGGAAGTGAAGCAGAAAAGAAAACGCTGCAATGATCGTGGTGCCCCAGTCGATCGAACTCGTGCCGCGCGTAACCGCCACTGGCAGCTGTGGCTTTGGTTGAATCGGTGGAGGAGCAACGAATTGAAAAAGAAAGGTGGTGTCACCAACGACAACCTTGCCTCGAGAATCCTCCGTGAGGCGGATCTGGTAGGCACCTTGAGCTCCCTTTTTTGCTTGGCCTTTCAGCGCTGCGAGGTCCGAGATACCTGTGGGCAGCGCAACACGGCCGCTCATCCCCTCGGTGAAATTCAAGCAGTAATCAGTGCCGACGATCTCAAACAAGCGAAAGCTTGCTGCTATGTTCGGAGCGGCAACCACGAACACGTTCTTTTCGCTCGGCCCCACCGTAACGTGGCCACGCTGTTTGATGATGCGCTCTTCGACGACCCTTCCGCGGTGGACCATGCCGATGCGAAGCACCTTTGGACCCGATGCGGCAACGGCTCGCATGACCGCGGTCATTTGTCCGGGGCGTTGTTGGGGCGAGCCTGGCTGTTGATTGGGGGGTTGCGTCATTCTTCAACTCACAGTTCGAAATGGTCGTGACCGAGAAAGGGCGTGCTGACTGCTTCATGACGGCCCAAAGTGGGCCCCGCCTTAGCCGGAGGTCTGGCTAGCCGGGAAGGATACCGAGGCAGGGTAGAAGAATCCACTATGCCTGGGGGCTGTTGTTGCGGGGTAAATTTTCCGGCCATTGGCCCGATATATGGATCTCCAAAACACGATGTAGTTCGGACCACGCACGAAGGCGTGCGTGCAACGCTGTCTGCGCCCTCTGGCCCACCATGTTGGAGGCCATCCACACACAAAGGCCGGTGCCAAATGCCACGCTCGCCCAGATCGTCGGACCCCCGAGGTCGGGGAGCCCTTGGGCGATTTCGATAACTGCTCCAAGCGTGCCTACGGTAAGCCCAACGCGACCTCCGGCTTTGGGTAATTGCCTCAGGTGCTTAAGCGCGGCCACCCCTAAGAGGGCCTCGCGTAATTCGGCGCGAGCAACTTCGGACGTAGGCGCCTGGAGCACACGAACCGCTAACTCTGCCGCTTCGCCCACGCGAGCCCCTAGAGCCGTTGAAGCGCTGCCGGTGTTTCTTCTTAGCAGCAGAGCAACTTCCTCCGCTCCGTCCGCCACATCAAGAAGACGTACACTACGAATCGAAAATGCAAGCGCAGCCAAGGCACACAGTGAACTCACGGTTGCGGCTATCACTTCCGACAACCCCGACGCGGCTCAGTGAAATCGAGAACTCAGAACGGCTCCGAATACAAGGCTTCTTCTATCCGCTCTAAAAAGGGCTGCTTGAGCTCTGCCAGCGTCAGCTTCGGCTGAATCCTGCTCACATCAACAGCAGCGATCGGTTTCTGCACGCGACCAACAATCGTAACTTCGCTAATTGTCACGACGCGACTCTTTCCTTGTGCACTCGCGCCGCCGGGGAACAGCAACAAGCCCAAGACTCCTAAACCAACAACGTAGAAACCTCTGGTCACTTTGCTGCTCCTTCGGGTGCTGTGGGAAACGCTGCGGCTCCCGCGGGGGCCGCAGGTGCGGGCGTCGCGCCCGCTGCTGGGGCCGGGGCGGCTGGGGCGCCTGCCGCAGGTGCCGCTTCGGGGGCACTCGCTGCTGCGGCGTCGGCCTTTTGTGCCTCGATCAAAGCCTTCTTGGTCTTGGCTCGAGTGATCAACTCCTCGGTGTCGTCGGCACGTCCGCCGCCGCCACGCGGCCTCATCTGCTGAAACTTCTGGAGTGCATCGATCGCCATGTCCGACGCCTGCTCGGCGCTAACGCCGGGAATGTTATCGGAAAAGAGATATAGCAGCCCAAGATTGTAGTGCACCTGGGGAAGCGAAGGGTCCTTCTTTGCGACCCATTCAAGCTCACGCTTGGCATCCTGAGGGCGACCAAGAAGCCGATACGCATCCCCAAGATTCAAGTGAGCAAGAACGTTGTTACTGTCGTACCGCAGAGCCCCTTCGAGAAGTGGCAACGCGTCCACGGCGTTGCCAGCTTCAAGCAGGTACGCAGCGAGCTGCACACGTGCCTCAACGAGATCCGGGCGGAGCTCTAGGGCCTTGCGAAACTCATCAATCGCGGGAGCTTTCTGGCCTTGCTCCTTGTAAATCAGTCCACGCAGGAGGCGGGCGACCGCGTTGTTCTTGTCCCGCGCTGGGTTTTCGTCGCCATAACCATCAAGAATCCCCTTGAGAGCGTACAACGCCAAATCCAGCCGACGTCGGCGGTAGTGGTCGCGAGCCAACGTCACCATCGCCGGGCGATAGTCGGGATTTTTCTTGAGGGCTTCCTGCGCGAGCTTCTGTGCCTCACCAGAATCACCCAAGATAGATTTCACCTCAGCCAATGCCGCGAGCACAGCCGCGCTACTCGGGAATTGGGCGCGCGCGGACTGGAGGAAGGCCTCCGCCTCCGCCTCCTGCCCACCCTGTGCCTGAGCCAACGCTACCCCTACCAGGGCAGGCTCGTAATCCCGCACGATGGCGAGCGCTTGCCGATAAGCGGAAATGGCGCCAGCGCGATTTGAAAGCCTTTCCCTTACCGTTCCAAGTGAATAAAAAGCCTGAAACGCTCGTGGATCTGCTTGAGTAGCGCTCGTGAATTGGAGCTGCGCGCCCGCAAGATCTCCAGCTTGAAAGGCGCTCAATCCAGCTGCATAGGCCTGAGCGGCAGCCGCATTCATCTTCGGCCGCTCCACAGCGCTCGGACCGCCCGTTGGTGCGTCCGAAACGGCAAACTGCTGACCTTGTGGCCCCATCACTGGAGCACCCGGCACCGGCGGCGGCTGACCAGGTGCTACCTGGGGCCCCACGCCGACCCCCTTCTTGGCGCAACCTACGGCGAGCCCCGCGAGGAGAATCACAAGGAACGCACGCTCCACCGAACGCCACGCGCGATTGCGGGCGTTCACCTTTGGAAGCGTTCTGGCTATTTCACCCATCATTGGACGTATACCGGTAGGGGTTCAGGCATGCCCTTGGGTGCGGGCGCCGTAACTTGGCCAGGTCGCATCTTAGGGAACATACCATCTGTGTAGTTGAGATCCTTCACGTTGCCGCTGTGCTGCTTCATCTTCGCTTCGCCGATGATATCGGTGAAGAAAGCCAAGCGCCGAATAGCTCGCGTCACGGCAACGCTTGAGACGTTGTAGCGTCGTGCCAACACCACCGTGTTGCCGTAGCGATCCACCATGATCTGATCGGCACCGTCCAACTCCTGATCACGCCTATCCCTCCACGACTGCTGCACCTTGACGCGTACGGCATCCGCCTTTTCCTGGAGGTCGGGATTATCGCTTTCCTCAGCCCGCTTCAGCATTGCCTCCTGTTTCTTGTCGAACATTTGGAGAGCTGGCGGACGTGTATTGTAGAGACCCGTGCGGAGCGAGTCGTAGAGTGAGCCCTGGCGGGAAATTGCGGCTACCGTCCACTCGGGGGAAACGTAGTTATCAATAACGCGCTGCAACTTGTCGTAGTACTTCTTGGCGTCAAGCGCGTCTTTCTGGTAGCTCGCAATGACTTCTACCGGCGTTCCCTTGTAACGGTGGTGCCCGGTCTCGTAGTCGAAGTTAACGCCGATTTGCTCATCCAACATGGTGAACTCCGCCTCGGCTGCCATGCCGGCCTCCTTGGAACCCAGAGCCACGCTTTGACCACCTTTGACCTCCGCCGTCGGCTTCCACTTCTCGAAGGCCTCGATGGTCTTCTGCCACCACTTGTTGGTGTCATCGGCCTTACCCGAATGGCGGGCCTTGGCCGACCAATACGCGGCCTGCACTACGAATTGCGCGGCGGCAGGGCGCGAGGCGTTCAGCGTATAATACGCTTCCATCGCCGTCATGGCGCGGCGACGAGCAGTATTGTTCGTGCCATCCGCAGGGCTCAAAGGATCCCACTGTTTGAGCTCTGCAGACGCGATCGTAAAATCAGCCTCCGCGAGTTCCTTTTCAGAAGCACCAAGGCTCCTAAAATTCTCGCGAGATTTGCGCATTCCGCCTGTGTCCCCAAGGCTCGAGTAGAGCGAAAGCGCCTGGCGTGCAGACTCTCGACGCGCATCTCGTGAGAAGTGCGAAATGTCACTGATCTTATCGAAGGTGCCAGCAGCCTTCGGATAGTTGAAGAACAACACGTAGGCGCCGGCAAGGGCATCGTAAGCGTTCTTCAAGTACCCCACGCGATCCTGATACTTCTTGGGATCGGCGCTTACCGGAGGCTTGCCGTTCGGGTCGCCATCACGCAGGCTGGTGAGCGTCTTGTTGTTGCCGTAGCGAGCGATGAAAAGCTCGTACATGCCAATCGCCTTGTCGTACTCACCAACTTGCTTGTAAGCGAAGGCTCCGTTCATGGCCGCTTCGGGAGCTTCATCCCGATCTGGCGCCGCATCGAGTGCGACTTTGTAGGCGGCCGCAGCCTCCCGCCACTTCTTGTCGCGCGCCGGGCCTTCGGGCATCTTCTCGGCCTCTTCGTAGAGCTTTCTTGCATCGAGGTACGCGACGCCCTGCTTCACGGGTTTGCGAATGCTTTCCTCGGCCACCTTAGTCTCTTCGTTGAACGCGCAGCTCTTACCCTCGGCGAGTCGGCGACTTTCGGCAGCGTTATTTTCGAAGTTGCTCATGCTGATGAGCTTCTCCCACGCTTTGTAACCCCACTCATCCTTACCGCAGTGCTGCTCGTAGAGTGGGACAAAGCGTTCCCGAGCTTTGTCGAACTGGCCATACGCAAAGTACCAGTCGGCAACCTGGAAGGCGTACAGCATCCCATTCTTCTCTGGATCTTGGTCCGGCGCGATGCGCGCATTGTACTCGTCTCGGGCCGACATCGCGTTAACCACAGGCTGGGGGATCACATCACG
This sequence comes from Polyangiaceae bacterium, assembly GCA_033763455.1. Taxonomy (GTDB): domain Bacteria; phylum Myxococcota_A; class Polyangia; order Polyangiales; family Polyangiaceae; genus JBBRRP01. The sequence continues at coordinate 30,772 of JANRKO010000008.1, read as the reverse complement.
AACGACCCGCCGAGCCTCCCCCTCTCCCTCGAAACGCACCTCTGTGCGCCTTTCGATACCCTGCTTTCCGCCCTGCTCATGCTTGCGCGCCTCGTCATCCAACACTTTGTCGGCGAGCGATACGACGTAATAGGCCGCAGGTTGCAAGTACTTATCGTCTTCGTTGGAGTCCCTAACGGCCACAGCGGACTGGCGCGCGTCCGCCACTTCCTGTTCGGTAGGCGAGCGCTCCAGGGCCACTTGCAACACCACGATTGAGTACCGTGCATCCGCGAGCCAAAATTGGCTCTCGTACGCATCTGAAGCATTCGGATCTTGAGCTAAATAAGCCGCCCAGCCGCTCTCAGCGAGCCTATACTCGGCGATCGCTTTTTCAATCAGCTGGCGCTGCTCACCTACGTCACTCAGCTCAACTGCCTTGTTGTAATATGTTCGAGCGAAGTTCGTGTGGTCTGCCGCGGCCCGACGAAGGCCGCCCTTTACGAGTTCCTCTGCTTGTTGCAAGGCTTCCGGATCATCCCGGTTCGCGTTCGTCCACGGCGTCGCTCCAACGTACGCAGCAAGCGCTGTTCGAGCCGAAAGTGCTTTCTGAGCGTACTCGGCGCGAGCAGCCGAACCGTCAGGTGCAAGGCGCCCCAACTGGTCGTACAGCTCCGCAACCTTGTTCTGCATAACCGGAGCATCCCGATCCATCGGGAACTTGCGCAGGGTTAGCTCCAGGGTCGAAATGGCATTGCGATTCTGGGTGATCTCAATGAACTCCTGGGCCAAGGCCTTATAGATCTCGACCGTCCATTTCTTATCCTGTGGGATCAGCGAGGCGTCCTGGACCCGCTGGATCGCTATGCCCATCTTCTCCTCGGCCACCACAGGATTGCTCTCAGTATCGAGCACGTCGCTCCGCGGGATGTATGGGTGGTCCGCGGGTGGGCCCTCAAAATCTACGTAGGTCAACGAGCCAGCGATGTAGGTGTACGCCTCACTCCGGAAGTCGGCGCCCTTATCACCGGTTTTTTCCTCCTGCTCGTCCGCATATCGGAGCAGGTTAGCAAATTCGTTGACGGCAGTGTGATACCGCTGCTGCTTGAAGAACGCCCACGCATTTTTGTACATGGCCACGCCGTAGAGGGGCGGTTTCTTGTAGGCCATCGAATGCTCGTAGGCGCTAACAGCTCGGTTCAAGTTGTAAGGGCCACCGGCAGGATCGATCTGGTCAAAGTGGAAGTTGCCGAGCTGCCACCAAATTTCTGCGAGGTAGCGGGGCTCTTCTCCGGATTCTGTTTGCTGCGGAATACTCTCACAACCGGCGTACGGGTCCTGATAGGTAACTTCGTCGGACTCGGCCTTAAAGCGTGCCTTCCGACCACTTGCTGCCTGATCAAACGGAACAGGGTGCTGATTGTACCACTCGTTCCAATAGGCCTGATCATGATCCTGCGCGAGCGGTTGCAACTTCACTTTCGAAGCGTTGGCGGTGTCATCCTGAACCGTGAACTTATTGTTGCAAACCAAAGCTCTCCACGCCTGCTGGCCTTCCTCAATCCTAGCACCATCGGTGAGCGCATGGCCGAGGTAATAGTGAACGGCTGCCAGCTCGTTGTACTTCGGATACTCGACAACGATTCTCCGATACAAAGCGACCGCCGGCTCCAACGCCTCCGAGAGCTCGCCTTCGGACTTCAAGCGGGCCCTCTCCTCGTACAGAGCAGCTAGCCTAAACATGGCGTCAGGGGTGGCCTCAACGTGGGCATTCGCTCCGGAGTATTGGGCCACGAACTTTTCAAGGCGCGCGATAGCCTCATCACGTGCGGAATCGAGCAACTTCTTCTCGCTCGTGATCTCGGCATCCAACGCGCTCAGAACACGACGACGGCGCTCTTCATAATGGTGTCGCACGATTTGAGTGAGCGTTTGTCGAAACTCCTTGGCCGAGGCCTCGTACGCGCCGGCTTCTCCCTGCAGAACCTGGAATGCCCGTAGTTGCGCCGGACTTGGCGGCGGCGGCGGCGGCACCTTCTTGGCTAGCACTGCCGGAGCCACAACTTTGGGTGCCTCTGCCGGCGCTGGAGCCGACGGGGCCGACGGGGCCGACGGTAGTTTTTCCGCCGAGGCGCTCGCACTCGGAGCAGCACTCGGCAGAGGCGCCGCAGTGGCACTCGCCGAAGGAGAGGCAGCACCGGTCGACGCCGATGGGGACACCGCGGGCGCAGTTGGCGCACCTGAGGTCTGCGATAGGGATGGCAGAGCCACCAAGCTGAGAGTCAAAAGCGGAAGTGCGCTCACAAGAGCGCGAGAACGAGTGAGTTTCACTGCTCCTCCTCCGCGTCATCCAGCACTTCTCTCAATTCGTCGTTCAAGTTCTGCTCCTCACGCGCCCGTTCCCGCTGCAAGTTTCTCACTCGCACGCGCTGCTCTTCGCGAACCTCCCAGGCCTGTTGAACAATGCCAACGTTCGCCTTGAGCACCAAGTTCTTCAGGCGGTCACGCACTAACCCGAAGTTCTTCATGGCCACCTCACCGACCAAAAGCCGCGCCTGTTGGTCCAACCCCTCAAGGTTGATCGCGTAGTTCTCAAGCTTGTTCGCTTCGTCGTTCACGATACCAATGAGCTTGACGGAGCTTTCCTCAGCCTGGCGTTCATATTGGCCGCGGACCGCGGCTAGCTGACTCTCGGTGGATCGCGCCTCTGCAAGCATCCCGGAAATCGCCCGAGCGTAATCCACCGCATCGGGGTCTTGACCCGATGCAACAAGCGCAACTTCCTGTTCAAACAGCCGAGATAGTTGCGAACGCACCTGGTCATCCTCAACGTAGCGCTGGTCACCAAACCCAATCTGTGCCCGCCCCATTTCGACGGCTTCTTGGTAGCCTTTTACACGCGTTTCGTAGACCTCCAAATCGCGCTCATTCGCAGCTATTTCCTCCCGAAAACGGTCACGAGTGGCAGGATCTTGGGAAACTCCACGCATGCTGTCTTGAAGCACACGACGCAGGCCGTTGACGATGGCACGAAGGCGGTCGATCTCAAGTGTGAGGCGTTGGAGTTGCTGGGATGCGCCCGTCCATTGAGCTTCTCCCAAGGTTTCCCTGCGCGCAAAATCACCATCAGTGACCGGTAGAAAGCTCGCACGACGCATTAAAGCGCGGCGCTCGCGGCGAACCGTGGCAAGCTCCCCACTTACGTTGTCGCTCGCGACATCATCCATGCCGAGCGCAAGGTTATAGCGAGCCATCCCGATCTTGTTGAGCGCGCCGAGCGTTTGCTCCAGAGCGGCCTTAAGCTCAGGAAAAGCTTTGGCGCGAGTGGTTGAGTTGAGAACCCCTCGCAACTTCTGCGCCAGCTGCCCGGTTCGCTTCAACATACTTCGCGAGCGCGTGACATCGTCGATCACCGAAAAGACGTTGTCTTTGGTGGATTCTTCTCGCGCCCAGTCAAGAACCAACGGAGAGAGCTCGCCCCCAGCGGCAAACTCCTCAGCGGTTAGCTTGTCGTAGTAGACGGCTGGGTCTGTATTGGAAGTGAGGAAGCGCTCAACCTGATCTCGGAGTGGGTCAAAGCGATCTCGCACGCTCTCGTAGGCTGCCAGGGCACGATCGAACTGCCCGGAGCGCAGCATCAAGTCGGCACGCAATAGGGCGCCATCGGCAACCTTTAAGCTTCCCGGATCTGTAATGGAGAGCACCTCCAAAGATCGCTGGGCACGCTCGTAGTCCCCAAGCCGAACCCAGACCCAGCTGAGCTCAAACAACATCGTCGAGAACTCAGGAGACGTGCGGTCTACGTGGCCGTATGCTTCGGCAGCTTCCGTGTAGTTGTCACCCTCATAAAACAAACGGGCGATCGCCATCCAGGCAAGATCGACCACGTGCCGATGGGCAGCGCTATCGGCCGGCATGCGAGTGACCCGGCGAAATTGGTCGATTGCGGGAGCAAAACGAGTCGAAGCGCCTGGAGCCCCACTCGTGGGTGACCCAATAGACGGGCCAACAACTGGCTGGGCAGCGGCTTCCTTCGCCAGCACAACGCCAAGTAAGTACTGTGCCTGATGGGCGAACTCACTTGTGGCCGGTAACCCGCCCACGGAACTTTTGGATGAAGCATAATCTTTGCGCAAGAAGAAAGCCTTCGCCCTAGCGTACTGCACCGAGCCGGTGTCGTCCGAGGCTGGCAGGCTCCCCATATGCGCAAAGATGTAATCGAGACCTTCTTTGTCTTCGCGACGCCAGGCGATATCAACCAAACGGCTGAGTGCACGCCCTGCGTAAGTATCAAATGGGCGCCGGCTCCCCTGCTCCACGATCCGCTGGTAACAGCGGCGCGCGGACAAGTGCTGCTGCGACTTGAGGTAAGTTTCACCCAGCAAGAACAGCGCGTCGGCATAGGTCGCTTCGGGAACCTTGCCCTGCTGAAACAGCTCGAGCACTTTGTTGAATTCCTCCGCTGCGCGATCAAAGTCTCGCGTTCGGAGCATCAACTCGCCAGCGGCAACACGCTCGGCTGGAGCGAGACTCGTGACTGAGGAACGCAGTGCTGGAGCTCCGCGTTGAGCCTGGGCTGCTGCCGCAGCTAGCCCGGCGCGCGCGACTTCCTGCGCCTGGGAGGCATTCAGTGCCGACGCTCCAGAACTCACCAATAGTGTGAGGAGGGCCGAAAGGCCCCCGAGCGCTCGCGACCGAGCGCCAAAGGATTTCATCACTTACCTCCAGTGCCGAGATTGATGTTTCCGGAAGCACTCTTTGGAGTGATGGAAGCGCCCGAGCTAGCCTGAGGTGCAGCTCCGTCGCCTTGAACACCACTCGATAGCTTCTGCCCGTAGCGAATCGCGGGACGCTCCTCGAGCGGCGTTGTGACGCCCCCCTTTTCGTACGCGACCACCTCAACCTGCACCGTCTTGCCCTCAGTGATGGTGAACGAATGGCTGCTCTTTGCGTCAAACTGGTAGCCGCGAAGGTACGAGAAAACCCCATACCCGTGGCCGCGCAACTTCAGGGCCACTTGTAGGGTGTGATCGCCGGAGGGTACCGCACCGTTGAAGATGGGGATCTCCTTCTGCTCCGCGAGTGCACCCGAATCATCCTGCTTGTTGTACTGCACCGCGCCATCTAGCACGAACAGTGCGCTTGTTAGCCTGAAGGCGTTGCTCATCTCGTTGACGAACTTGATTTCCGCGCGAGCCCCGCCAACGCCACCAGACAAGATCGTGTCGCTCAGCAAGCTTAGCCGCGTATGACTTCGCCGAATCTGTTCCTTCAGCTCATCTATTCGTTGCTCTAGGTCTCGCAGACGTACGGCATAAGTGGCACCATCCATCGCACCTTCACTGGGCGTGGGTGAACCTACCGCAGTGGGACCCTTTACCTGAGGAGCCGCCGCGGCTGTTGGGCTTGCCGCCGAGGACCCGGAGCTGCCCTCCCCGGTGGCTGCCGGCGCTCCCGCCGCTGTCGGTGCGGGCGCTACCGCCTCGGACGCAGGCGCTGCCGCCGGGCCCGCTGCCGCAGGCGAGGGCGATGCACCTGCAGCCGCCGCCTCCCCGGATTTTTCCGGCGATGGAGCCGTTGCTTGCGCCCACGCTACTTGGGGCACACAAATCGCTAGAACCGTAACTGCGCTTAAGAATCGCATCGTTTCCCTCTTGCTCTATCTTACCGTTGGGCGAATGCCAAAATTCAGCCGACCCTCAACTTACATCTAGCCGCCCTTTCAGTCCCCATTTTTTTACGGGTCCCCCTAGCCACGGATCGATGCTTGCTCCGGCTCAGCGCCCGGATCCCCACCGGAGCAACCGGCTCGGCGATCAACAGCCGACGTCGGCTCCTGGGTCAGCGCCTTGGATCCGCGGACAAAATACATGGGGCTCGGCCCAACGCAGGGCGGGGCCGGCGGGTAGAGGCTGGGTAGCGTGTTGCCTGCGGGGAGGCTACACGATTTTCCGAACGGCAATGATTTTGCGCCCAACTACCTGGACATGAACGACTCCAACAGCCGCGCTTCAGACAATGCCCTGATGGTTCGCTACCAACGAGGGGATCTCGGTGCGTACGAAGAGCTCGTCCAGCGGCATCTACCGGGGGTCTACACCGTCGCACATTACATCGAAGCGGACCCCAACCTCGCTCGAGACTTAACGCTGCGGGTGTTCGCCGAGCTTGCGCGACGCGCCGGCGAATTTAGGGACCAAAGCCCGTTCTCAACCTGGTTGTACCGCCTCGCGATGAGCACACCAGCAGGACCAAGCCGAGCCACTCCCGGGCAATCTCTCGAACGCCAACACCAAGAGGCGCTTGCCATTGTTGCAGCGCTCCCGGACAGCCAACGCACGGTATTCCTCTTAAAACAGGTAGCCTCGCTTCAGTTCGCCCAAATCGCGGACATTATTGGCACCGACATCGAAGAAGTGAAAGAGAGGATGCGAAAGGCGTTACTTGGGATTCAGAAAGTGGTCCAAGAACGACGGTCGTCTGGCGAAGGCTCCAAACGGATCTCTGAGCACCAATCTCAAGGTTAACTGCACGTGGATTGTGAACAATTCGATCGAGTTGCGTTGGACGTTCTCTACGATGAGGTGGAGGAGCAGACGCGCAGCTTGGCGCTACAGCATCTTAGCCATTGTTCGCGCTGCAACGGAGTGTACGCTCGATTAAAATCAGCTCAAACAACAGGCCAGTTAATTCAGCTCAGCCCGCCTCCGGAGCTTGGCCAGCAGATCCTGCTGCAGGAACACACCGCTCGCAGAGGGCAAGGCTTTGCCGAACGCATGGGGCGTTGGATGTCCATTGCTGCCGGGTATGCGATGCGACCACAGGTGAGTATGGGCGCGCTCTTTCTGCTGATGATTGGTGCCAGCCTCCTTTTCCTACGTGCACGCCCAGGAGACCGAGACAGCGTTTACGTGACTGAGAAGGGGATCCCAGAAAGTGAAATCGCCTCACCAGCTCAAACACAAAAGCCACACACGGGAGCCCCCGCTTTGGTCGATGACCAACAACGGGCACACGGAGTTTCGAGCCCATCGGACCCGCGCGATGGGACGAAGCAAGCAGCCGGCGCCCCTGGCGGCATCGTGGGAGAGGCAACGGACCAATCCTTCGTTCTCGCGGAGCGCGCCTTTCGCGATCACCACTTTCTGGAAGCTACTGAGCTGTTCGACCGCGTAGCGGCAGAAGGTGGACCGCGTGCCTCGGAGGCGGCTCTGTTGGCCGCGCAGTCAGACCTTAAAGGCCGGGGCTGTGCGGCGGCCGTTGAGCGTTTTGAGCGGGTTTATGCCCAAGATCCGGGTGGCAGGAATGGTAGCATCGCCGGCTGGGAGGCGGGCACCTGTTACAGCCAAGCTGGGGATTTGGATCGCGCGCGACGCTATTTTGAAGCGCTTGCTAAGGACCCGATCTACGCGGAGCGAGCTTCACGCAGCCTGGCCGCTCTGAGCGGAGCGGCCCCAACTGCAAATGCTCCGGCCGAGGTGAACGCTACCGACGAGCCAGCGCCAAAAGGCCACTGAGGTTTGACCGCCATTCGGAGAGAACTTCAATTTGCCGAATCACGAACGTAGGCAATCGTACGAATCGCCTCAACAATCCGCTCGCGATCGTCGGCGGAGAGCGAATTGAACAAGATACCCATACCCGGGTTGCGGCTCTCCGAAAGTAACCGCACCGGATTGATCCACTGCACTTGCCCCCTCAACACGAACGGCTCACTCGCACCTGGAGGCGAGAAGCGGAGACGAACATGTGCGCCAAGCTCGAGCGGCTCACGCGTACTTACGAAAATCCCCATCTCAGAGATGTTCGTGATGCTTGCGTAAAGGAAAGTATCGTCCGTCTCGCAATCAACCGACCACATGACCTCAATGCGATCTGCCCCGCGTCGTTCGGAACCCGGAGGAGCATCCGTGGGAGGCGCGTCAGAGGATCTGGGCGGTGAGTCACTCACGGTTCGGGCTTACCCGCTTACGTCGGCAATGTCATCCGCAACTGAGTCGGCCCCATCCCATTTTTTTGGAACGTTCGACTTGGATTGCTGGCAAAGACGCCCGCATCGGAGTTCTCCTGCCCCAGCGGACGGCGGGCCGCTCATTTCTGGGGCCTTACGACCAGTTACCGCAAATCACTAGCGCTCACCGCAACTCAAGCTCACCCGCGTACACCCGATCGTCTTCGGCCTCGCCTGTTAGGACCTCCATCCGGCGGGCCCCAGAGAACAGCCCCAAGTAAACGCGATAGCGACCCGGAGGAAAGCGTCTGTCGATGCTAAAGGTGTGGATGTCGGTGACGTAGCTGCCGACGTTCCAGAGGGTCATGGGATAGCGGCCAGCAAGCGGATCGTGATCGGCGTTAATCCGTGTTTTCACACCGTCAAGGTGAATGAAGGCGCGCCACTCTTCCAGGACGGAATCGACCACCTGGTAGTAGGTGACGAACTGAAACTCGTGGCCCGACCTTGCCCAAGATACCACTTTTCCCTTTGGGTCTCGAAGCTCCCAGCCCAGTAGGCGAAGGGAGCCGCCGAGGCTTGCTGTGAGTGGTCGAGCCACGGGCGGCGGCGCAGCCGTGAACCAAGCTGCGAACGGATTTTGATTTGCTGAGCCCTGAAGGCTACTTGAGACCAGAAACACCGAGCTCCACTTTCCTTCCAACACGGGCAACCCCTCGCGCTTTGGATCCCTACGTCGAAATTCTGAGTCCAACATTGGCAAGTCACCGGCAGGCAAAACGAGCCAACGCCGCACATTGGGTACGTCCAACAGCCAGGCGGATGCGTCGGTCGTCGAATCAAACCCCAACACGTTGAGCCCAGTCGAGTACCGCGCCTGGGCTAGCCCCTCGGACCCAACAACGCCCAGAGGCTCACCCACTTGAGCTAGACCCTGATAACGAGCAAACACTGACTTCGGCGCGAGCTCAGCGGCTAACGCCGGATAGAGCCCAACGCTGAGAGCTAGCCCCGAAAGAGAGAGGAGGCCAACGGCCAACCAACTTGGCGCTGGCAGGAAACGCCCAAACACCAGCACGAGAGCAAACAAGAGCACCAAGGGCGACACACCATACGTCACATAGGTGGACACCTCCTGCCCGAAACGGGCGGGCAACTGGCTGCCAGCGATCATGAACGGTGTCAGCACCTTCTCTGGGTAATTCCGGAAATCGAGCACCAATAGCAGGCCGGTTCCCAAAGTGCAGGCACCAGCCAACGGCGAACAGTGGTCCGACGCGCTCACCTCATCCAGGCCGAGCCCCGTTACGACTGCCAAGGCGAAAACGGCTGGAAAGGCAAAGCTGCCAACCCAAGGCGCCAGCAACGTTGCGAACAGGAAGCAAAGCCCCAGGGTGACTAACACAAGAACCGTTAGCACCTCACGATCCCGTGTATCGGCGCTTGCGAACACCGAACGCCTCCTCAACCCTAGCCGCCAAGCGGCAACCGGAACGAACGCCGACCACGGCAACAAGCCATGACCAATCTGCTGAATCACCGCGTCGAACGCAGCAGGCCCTGAGGGCGCGTGCGCCAACATGCCGGCCCATAGGGTCACCTTAGCGGTCGTCACCGACGATGCGAGTGCCATCACGCCCACTGCACACGCAAAGGCACCAACCCCTACGAACGCAACCGTCAGTACTCGAGAGACCAGATCGCCCTTTCTGGGAAGGAGCATCCAAGAAGTCACTCCAACCGAAAGAAGTGGCAAGGCCACGCCAATCACAAGTCCTCGACACAAAATGGCTAGGCCAAGGAAAGCCATTCCGGCGAAAAGCCAAGCCCCCCGGCGCATCAGCGATCCACCGTGAGCTCCCGGTCCTCCAAAAACGGCAAACGCCAAGCAACACATGACGCAGCTCGTGATTGAGAGCGTTACAATGTCGCCCAGCATGGTCTTGGCTTGCACAAAGTAGATTGGGGTCGTCGCCAACACCAAAGCTGATAAGCCGGCGACCCGCCCGCCGGCAAAACGCCTCGCGAGCAGAGCCGTGGCGCAAACTCCCAGAATGCCCCACAGCACCAACGGAAGGCGCCCGGCCCAATCGCGCAGACCGAAAGCACGAAACCCGAGCGCGATGCTGATGAACGGAAGCTGTCCTCGCCTGAGCTCGGTCTGCGTTGGTACTTGGTCTCGACCCTCCCCCAAGCGCAGCGCTTCACCATTGAGCACGCTTGCGCCGATCCGCCGAGAAAATTCGGCCACCTCAAGTTCAGGCGGTACCCAAACCCCACCGCTACCTATCCCTGCGCCCAAGCTCAGGAACACGACCACGGGCAACAAAAGCCATGCAAAGCGCCTGCCTCCCCACTGTCTCCCCTTGACGGAGGTGCCCCCGTCGGTCACAAGAGCGCCCCCTCTTTGGAGCCTGGTGTCGATGGACTCGGTCGGGACGCTTTCAGGTCACCCATACCTCGGGTGCTAGTCGCACGAGTTACTTACCCAACGCAAGAGCCCGAGAGCCACTGCGAACCGCCCCCTATCCCCAAGCGCGACAACCCCCCAACAAACCTTGCGTATGAAATTCGGAACCGTCGCGATCGTGGGTCGCAGCAACGTTGGGAAAACCACATTTCTAAACGCCGCCTTGGGTGAAGATCTGGCTGTCGTATCACCAGTGCCTCAGACCACGCGGGAGAATCTCCTCGGTGTCGTGCATCGAGATGAGTGCCAAATCGGGTTTTTGGACACCCCGGGGATCCATCGGCCGCGCTCGGAGCTTGGGCGGCGTATGAACGATTCTGCGATGGAGGGTGCACGGGGGGCGGATGCCATCCTTTTCATGTTGGACGCGGGTGTTCAACTTGAGAAAACGAAAAAAGCCAACACCGAACATGTTTTTCACCCAGAAGATCAACTGCTGCTCCAGAAGTTGGCGGAAGTCCAGTTGCCTACCATTGTGGTGGTAAACAAGGTCGATCTAATTGGTGCCAAACCCAGGCTCCTGCCGCTCCTTGAAGCCTTGGCCAAGGCTTATGATTTTTCAGCGATCATTCCCGCATCCATTTTAGACCCTGCCGACGTCGAGCGAGTCCTCGGCGCCCTTGAGGCGGTACTACCGGAAGGCGAAAAGGCCTACGACGACGACACCCTGACCGATCGTCCACTGCGCTTTTTTCTGGCTGAATATGTGCGAGAACAGGTGCTCTTACAGTGCCATAAAGAGGTTCCACATGCGGTGGCAGTTAGCATCGACAAGGTCGAGGAATCTCCAGAGCGGACCTCCATTTTCGCAACGCTGCACGTAGAAAAAGAGGGTCAACGTCGTATCCTAATCGGAGCGGGGGGTGCACAGATTAAGTCTATCGGTACGCTCGCCCGTCAGCGCATTGAAAGCAGGGTGGGACACCCAGTGTACCTCAAACTCTTCGTTCGCATCACACCCAGCTGGAAGAACATGCCGCGTAAGCTGGCAGAGCTCGGCTTCGGTTCTGACCGCTTGAGCGAAACGCCCGTGCAGGAGAAGTCGACTCAAAAACGCGAACCGACGAAGGGCAAAAAATGAAGCCTATCGTTGCAATTGTCGGGCGCCCCAACGTGGGCAAGAGTACACTTTTTAATCGGCTCGCACAGCGGCCACTGGCTATTGTTTTTGATGCACCCGGGATCACCCGCGATAGGCACTATGCGGATGCACACATGCATGGCCGAGACGTGGTGCTCGTCGATACAGGAGGGTTCGATCCCGAATCGGAAGATCCGATGGGGATGGGCATTGCGAACCACGTGCGCGCAGCAATTGCGGAGGCTGACGTCGTAGTCACGGTGCTCGACGGCTCAGCACCCCCAACAGAGGCCGACAGGCAGGCGATTCAGCTACTCCGAAACAGCAAGAAGCCGGTCATTTATGTTGGGAACAAGGTAGATCGCCCGATTGGCGACGCCGTGATGATGGAGCTGTATGAGCTCGGCGTGCGGCAAATCCTAGCGGTGAGTGCCCTCCACGGGCGTGGCATGGCCGAGCTGATGGCCGCGGTGGTGGCCGAATTGCCGCCCTTCGTCCCAGCAAGCGAAGCTATCGAGGTTGGTGGGCCACGAGTGGCTTTCCTCGGACGCCCCAACGCTGGCAAATCATCTTTGCTCAACCATTTGGCTGGAACCGAGCGCTCCCTGGTCGACGACCGCCCCGGCACCACCCGTGATCCTGTGGATTGCGCGGTAACGTACCAGGGAAAGCCTTACCTCGTCGTGGATACGGCGGGGATTCGGCGGAGGGCCCGGGTCGATGAGGGCGTAGAATCTGCGAGCGTTATTCGATCCATCCGTGCGATGGAGCGCGCAGAAGTTGCCGTGCTGGTCTGCGACAGCAGCGCGGAGGTGGCAGAGCAAGACGCGCGCCTATTGGGCCTGTGTTTGGACCGTGGACGAGCGCTCGTAGTTGCGCTCAATAAGGTCGATCTCATCGACAAAAAGACCCGTAAGAAGGTGGAAGCGCAGGCCAGAGATGCGCTGCGCTTTGCGCCTTGGGCACCTGTAGTGCACATCAGCGCAAAGACGGGGGCTGGTGTTCCTGAGCTTATGGCGTTGGTGGCAAAAGCGGCGGCCGAGTTCACGCTCCGCGTTCCCACAGCAGCGCTGAACCGCTTCTTCGACAAGGTTCTGGCCACGCGTCAGCCACCAACGAGCGGCGGCAAGGCGCCGCGCATCTACTATTTGACGCAAGCCCAAACCGCTCCCCCCGTTTTCGTCGCAATGACGAGCGCTCCGGAATCAGTGCCGGAAAGCTATCGGCGCTTTGTAAGCAATCAGATCCGCCAAGAATTCGGTTTCGACGCGGTGCCCGTGATCATTCGCTGGCGCGCTCGTCGACGCGCCGAACGCTAGCGAAGGAGCGCGTGGGCGACTTTGGCCAAGGCCGACAGATCGTGCACGTCCTGGTCCATCGCCGGCACCCGAACCACCTTGGAAGCGTCTATCCCGAGCTCAGCCAGCCTAACCGCCAACCTCGAAACCTGAACGGCTTCGACGGCTGCACGTGCGTCAGCTTCCTTTGCAGCCTGCAGGATTCGGGGCGCAAAGCTCGGGGCTTCAGGCCATCCTAATGATTTTAGGTGTGCCTCCACGTCGAACGCACTCGGTTCGGTGCCAGTGGCCGTGTGGAGTCGATTCAACACCACTGCGTCCACCGCAACGCGTTCTTCCACGAGGCTCCTCGCGAAAAATAGGGCATCGCCTATCGCACTTTCGCGAGGCGCAGTTACCAACACGTAACCGAACTCAGGGCTAGCAAAGGCCCGCTTTACCTCCGCCGCGCGTGCGCGAAACCCACCAAACAACGCGCTCATGTCGGTCACAAATTCTGCAACTGATTCTAGGAAGCCCTTCCCAGTAAGACGCCCGAGGCCCCTCAACGCAAACGCAGCTCCACGCGCCACAATGTTGAAACTAAAAGCTCTTTTGGGCTCAAAAGCCTGAACCAACCAGCGCATGGCCGGGCTATCTAAAGCCTCCATCAACCGCCCAGGAGCACGCAGGAAGTCCAAAGCCTCGGTGGTTGGTGGGGTGTCCAACACGATCAGATCAAATCGGGGGTCAAGCTTTACCTCCAGCACCTTCTCCATCGACATGTAGGATTGTACGCCCGCAAGGTGCGTCGAGATGGATTGGTAGAGCTTGTTCTTCAGAATGCGTTCACGCACGCTCGGTGCCTTGGCGTGCTTCTCAACGAGGTGATCGAACACGGTCTTCGTATCGAGCATCATGACACTGAGCTCCCCAAAAGCGGCGAGCCCCAACCCCGCCAACCTTTCGGGCGCCACCGTATGCAGGTCTCCGCTCATGCTATCGATCCCGAGGCTATTGGCGAGGCGCCTCGCCGGGTCGATCGTGAGGCAAAGGACACGCCTTCCCTGGCCCGCCGCCGCCAAGGCCAACGAAGCAGCCACGGTCGTTTTTCCTACTCCCCCAGAGCCCGCGCAGACCACCACCCTCCGACCCCAAAGCAGTGGTGTGAGGACCGAAGCCATGCGGGGCACGGGTGTAACACAGGCGGCCAGAGCGGCGAAGTTGGCCGCCTTTGAGCACGGGTGCGATCCTTGCGCCCATGAGCACCCTGGCCCATGACACCTGGAATGACCGCCGAAAAAACCGCACTGAGAACCTGGAACAGGCTCTTTCACTCATGCTTGAAGGGTGCCGCCTCCGCGCCCGTCTGGAGGTGCTCGCGATTTCCGACGAGACCGGCCTGCTAGTGGCTGGTGCTGGGCCGGCCACGGTGTGCGAGGAATTGGCGGCCACGGCGCCCCTAGGTCGAGTCGCGAAACTTGCTGGCCCCGCCAAGGTAATAGTGCGCCGCGTGGATATAAAAGGCCAAGCGGTCCTTATGTGCGGGATGGGGTCGCCGCCACCAGCCGCCGAACAGCTGAACGAAGCAGCGGCGGGTTGCCTGCGCATCCTGGCGGCATAAGTCGCCAGCCGAGGCTGGTTCCGCTACACCTAGTGCCGTGGCTGACTTCTGGGACCTGCATTGCCACTACGTTTTGGGGGTCGACGACGGCGCGCGCACGCTTGTGGAGAGCCAGGGCATTCTCGAAGGGCTAGCGAAGCTTGGTTTTTCGCGAGTCATCGGCACGCCCCACATGCGGCCTGGGCTGTTCAATAATTCCAAGGAAGATTTGCAGGCAGCGTACGCCAAAACCTTGGAATTGCTAGCGGCTCCCCTGCTGCCAGAACTCGGGCTCGCCAGTGAACACTATTTCGACGACGTCGTGTTTCAGCGAGTTTTAAGCGGCGAAGGGTTGCCCTACCCGGGTGGTCGAGCCGTGCTTTTTGAATTTTACGAAGTTAGCTTTCCGTACACGGTGGACCACCGCCTAGCAGATGTGCGGCGCCACGGGCTCTTGCCCATCATCGCGCACCCCGAACGCTACCGCGCGATCTGGAGCTCCCCGGACATCCTAGAGCGGTTAGTCGACGGTGGCGCAGGTGCGCTACTCGACGTAGCCGCGTTGGCCGGGAAATACGGCCGGCAACCGCAGAAGTCCGCGGAAGAATTGTTGAAACGCGGCCTGTATCACGCGGCCTGTAGTGACGCTCACCGCCCAGAGGACATTGATGCCGTGCGAAAGGGCATGCAGCGCGTTGACGCTTTGTATGGAGCTGAAGAAATTCAGTTCCTATTCCATGAGGGGCCGCGTGCACTGCTCGAAGGGCACCTCCCCAGTTAAACCCGAGCCGTTTGGAGAAGTATCGAATGTCATGGAGTCACATCAGCAAGCGCTCACGGCTAGGGTGGTGGCTCACGTTGATCGTGTGTGTCTTCGGGGTTTCAAGCGAAGCCTTAGCCAGAACCCCGTTCGAAGTGGGCTATAGCAAGGCCCAGGTGTACAGCGCGGCGCTACGACATCTGCGGGTAGACCTCGGGCAAGAGGTCTATGAAAAGGACGCTGACGCGGCCTACCTTCTGTTTCATTTTGAAGCGACGGGCGCCGAACGTCGAACATCCACCGGAAGCATCGAGATCATCAGCGTTAAGGGTGGCTGTCGCGTGGTGATCCAGCTCAACAAGCTTCCGAGTTATTACGAACAGACACTGAAAGATTCTCTTCTGGAGAAGCTGCGGGGCGATTACGGGGCACCAGAAGCCCCTAAGCCGGACGCACCCAAGCCCCCGAAAGATAGCCAAAAAGACCGAGATAAGGCCGAAGCTCCCAAGAGAGACGCCGGGCAAAAATAGCACAGCGGGAGCATAAAGGTGGCAGCTCACGTCTTTCGAACGCTCACAACCTCGGGCGCTCTCGCTTTGTTCAGCTGGACACTTCTAAGCTCCGGTGCAGCTCGCGGTGTATCTGTCACCGGATCAACAACGCAGCAGACCAACGCCAGCAACCAACCAGCGCTGCCTCCGCGCCAGGTACGACTCAAGAGTCCAACAGTTCCTTACGTGTGGCTCCGAAGCGTCACCACCGAATTAGGTTCCAGTGTGCTTGAGATCCTGGAAGCACAAGAGTTGTGCCTCCGTGGGAGCCGAGGACGACCCGGAAGCGAGCGCGATGCGTTCTGCGCCGAGGGCCTCTTTACCGACGAAGTACCCAAACACAAGGTTTTCGTGTCAGGGTTCTTTATGGATCGTACGGAGGTTCGCGTCCGCGACTACCAGAGCTGCGTCGCTGCCCAACATTGCCGAGTGCTGCGCGACTCGGAGGGGGCTGAACGCTTCTTCAAGCCGGACGACCCCGTATCCATGGTCACTTGGTTCGAAGCTCAGGCTTACTGCTCCTTCCAAGGGGGGCGGCTCCCGACCGAAGCCGAGTTTGAACGCGCGGCGCGCGGAGTATCCCGCCCCGTGGAGGCAGATGCGGATCAGACCGTTTGGCGTGCCCGTCTCTTCCCTTGGGGCGATCTGTATAACTCACACGCGAGCAATCATGGCAGCCCAGCACTTCTTCCCCCCTTGGGAGTCAGCGATGAACAAGCCCTCGCTTCTGATCCGAGCGATGGGTTCGAGGAGAAAGCTCCAGTGGGCTCTTTTCCCTGGGGAGCCACCCCCGAAGGGATCCTCGATCTGGCTGGCAACGTCGCAGAGTGGGTCTACGACCTCTATGCACCATACCCCAAGCCGAGCGCATCGAACGTCGGAGCGGCGCCTCTAATAGATCCGCGCGGGCCTGCTACCACCGAAAGCGGGATGCGCGTTGCACGCGGAGGACACTATAAGAGCACCGCGGCGTGGCTTAGAGGCGCCGCGCGCCAAGCGTTCGTGGCTGAGACCCGCAGCCCAACACTTGGTTTTCGCTGCGCGCACGACCGCGCTTGGGATCCGGAAAAGAGAACCCCGTGAATTACGACGGCACGCTACCCAGAACTGACAAGAGCGACCTAGGAAGTACTGATCGCGTGCGGCTTCCGATCCACGAGGCGCTCTGTTTCGTTCTGGTGCAGCCGCACTACCCGGAGAATGTCGGCGCGTGCGCTAGAGCCATGAAAACCATGGGGTTCTACCAGCTCCGTATTGTACGGCCAGGCCGCCTCGCGGATCCTCGTCACGACATGGCTCAGAAAATGGCTGTGCGCTCCTGGGATGTGCTCGACAACGCCATGGTGTGCGAGTCTCTCCCCGCAGCACTGGCGGATGTCGATTTCGTTGTGGCCACGACCGCAAAGGGTGGACACTCCGCGATTTCTGACCCGCGAGAGGTGGCCCACGAGCTCCTACTCCGCGCCGATCGGAAAGAGCGGCTCGCTCTCGTCTTTGGGAACGAGAAAACCGGGCTGTCCGAGGTGGACTCCAACCTCGCCCACGGTTTTGCCCGGATCCAGATGGCCGGAGCACAACCCTCCATCAATCTGGCACAAGCGGTCCAGATCATGGCGTACGAACTCTTTGCGTTAGCCCTAGAGGCCCGAACAAGGCAGCCGGCTTAGCGCGCCCCGGCGCGCGACTCACTCCTTGTCGCTGAAGTCTTCATCCTCGTCGACTTCTTCGTCGTCGACGTCAAAGTCTTCGTCGTCATCGTCTTCGTCGGGTTCCGCGTCAGCTCCGTCGACCTCGGCCTCTTCCTCCGGCTCCTCGCCTTCCGCTTCCTTGCCGTCGATCTTGATGTCGAGCCCAACTTCTCCGAGCTGAGTCTCCAAGAGCTCAAACAGCTCGTCGACGTCATCTCCGCCCCACTCGTCGAGAACCTCCGTCAAAAATTCGAAGAAATCGGCGTTATCGAGGCGCCGCTCGATCTCTTCGACCTGATCTTCGGTGAATGCTTCGAGGATGTCCTCGCGAAGCGATTCGATGTCGTCTTCTTCGATCGCCTCCTGAGCAGAGAGACGAATGTGCCGGACCGCACGCCTGTCGAGGTGGATTTCCATGGATTTACGCTTCCCTGAAACTTCGGTCGCCTTTAAACGAAGCCTTGCGCCCGCGTCAAGGCCGCTCGACACTTGTGCCGTGCGCTTTCTGCCTTCTCGCCCGAACTCACCCCAAGTTCTGGCCCCAATAGTGCGTCCAGTGCCCACCGCGGGGGTGATTTTTCTCGCACTCGCATTGTGTGCGTCCCGAGCAAACGCGGACCCTCTGGAGGGCGAGCCGACGCCGCCCCCGATCAACACCGAGGCACTCCACTACGGGGTTGCGTTTGCGCTGGAGAGCATCGCTTCGGGTGGAAATGTGTGTCCTGCCGCCGACGGACCCTCGAATTGCATCCTGGGTTCCGGTTTTGGCTTGGGGATCCGAGTGGGTTATCGCAGCCGGCCTTGGTTGTTTGCCGGCGTCTACGAATTCTCGCGCCAGCAATCAGCGAATTTGCTCCGCCTTGCAATCCTGCAGCAATTAAGAGGGGAGGCACGTTACTATTACGAGGCTGGCAACCGAGCGACGACGTATGTCGTGGGAGGCCTTGGGCCGATGGTGTACGGCGACGAATGGGGTGTGGAAAGCGGCGGAGCGGTGGGGTCACTCGGGCTAGGGATTGAGTACGAGGTCAGCGCTACAACGTTGGTGGGGGCAGCGCTCGCATATCGACCGTTGCTATTTCGAAGCTGGACCGACGACGCTGGCGTGCGGCGAGCGAACGGCGCCCTCGGCTTCGGCTTCGCTCACTCCATCGCTCTGGAGGTGACCTTTGAACAACGCGAGGTTCTACCGCGTTGGTAGCTAGCATTCAGTGACCCGATTTGGAGCAAAGGTGTTGTCGGCCCGACGGCCACCTTGAGGCAAGATGGGCCCCTAACGAAACGTCCTTTCTCATCCGTGTAAATTATCGCACCGCGCGGAAAGCAACTTGACGCAACCTGGGCCGCGCGGTCCCCTTACGGGGTGCAGTGTCATCACTGTGGGACTCGGAACCCACCTGATTCCCGCTTCTGTCAAAGTTGCGGGAGCGTGCTTGCGGCGCCCGTGCCGACACGGCCAGTTGCTCCTTCGTTCGCGCTGTCGGAAGACAAGCCCGCGTCCGTAAAGAGTGTTTGCAGCCAGTGTGGCGCATCGAATCCACCGACGAACCGCTTCTGCGCTTCGTGCGGGATGTTGATCGGGCAGCGACCTGCCAGTGTGCCGCCCGCAGCGCCCCGGGGTGGGGTCGCTGCGCCCAGCGTCGATCTTGGACGTACCGTGTGCACTCGGTGCAAGGGATCAAACAGTGCCGAGCTCACGTATTGTCAGTTCTGCGGAAACCGCCTACGCGTGAGCGACGCTGCCGGGCCACTTCGCTCGTCGCAGGCGTTCCATGCCCCTGCTGCGGGTCCTTCGCCAGGGCATCTGGTAGTGATCGCCCAAGACGGCAGCCCAGGCATTAGCTACCCGCTGAGCACGCCCGCCACCGAAATCGGCAGAACCCAGGGGAACGTGGTGCTGCCAAACGATCCCTACATTTCACCACTCCACGCTCGAATCACTTATCGAAACCAGCGTTTTTGGGTGGAAGATCTAGGTTCGGAGAATGGAATTTACCTGCGGCTGACGTCCGAACAAGAACTCGTCGCGGGGGACTTGGTGTTGGTGGGCCTAGAGGTGTTAAGGTTTGAGGTCGTGGACCCACAGGAGCGAACCTTGACCCCCGCAGCCCGACAGGGCGCACAGATCTTCGGGTCGCCCGTGTGCGCACGCTACGCACGGCTCACCCAGCAAACCATGGAAGCCGTTACGCGCGACGTCTACTATCTCACGCGCGAGGAAACGATTATTGGCAGAGAATCTGGCGATATCGTCTTCACCGGGGATCCTTACATGAGCCGAAGGCATGCGCGTATCCTGAGGGGCTCAGAGAGCGGACCGTTTGTGTTAAAGGATCTTGGGTCTTCCAACGGTACGTACCTACGGATCCGCGGCGAAACGGAGCTCTCCAACCGGGACTACATCCGGGTGGGGCAACACCTCTTCAGGCTTGAGGTTCAGACAGGTGGACGGAGCAACTGATGACAGAGGCTCCCCAAATTTCCACACTCCCCACCGGGTCAACCATCCGCCTACGCCTGTTTGGGCGCACGGACGTTGGCCAGATCCGAGAGCACAACGAAGACAACTTTGTCGTCGCTGATCTTACGCGACAGCGCCGTGGGATCCGAGAGGAAGACCGGGAACAGGTTGTGGGTCCCCGCGGAACCGTGCTCGGAGTGTGCGATGGGATGGGTGGAGCTGCTGCCGGCGAAGTGGCAAGCCAGCTCGCCGTCGACATTATCTACGAATCGCTGCTGACCGGGGGGGCCCCTACCGATCAAGATAGCTTGGCGCGTCGTTTGGTGCGGGCCGTGGAGGCCGCAGGGGCCGCTATCTTCAATGAAGCGCGAGCCGATCGAACGCGCCGTGGCATGGGCACCACGGCCACGATAGCCGCGCTGTTGAATTCACGGCTCTTCGTGGCGCAGGTTGGAGATAGCCGAGCGTACATCCTTCGTAACGGACGGCTCGTTCAAGTTAGCCGCGACCAGTCACTCGCGAACCAGTTGATCGAAGCCGGGCAGCTTACCGAAGAAGAAGCCGAAACCTTTGAACATAACAACATCATTCTGCAGGCCTTGGGCACTGCGGAAACGGTGCAAGTCGATCTGACGTACGTCGATCTCTGCCAAGGCGACGTGCTCATGGTATGCTCCGATGGGCTCTCGGGAATGCTACGTGCCGACGAGATGCGTGAGGTGCTGTGCATGTTGCCCGACCCTCAAGCTGCGTGCAAAGAGCTTATCGACCGGGCCAACCTCGCCGGAGGTCACGACAATGTGACCGTAATTGTGGCGCACTTTGACGGAGAAGGGTTAAGGCCCCCGAGCGACGCGGACGAGCTCAAGTATAAAAAGTATGCGTTGCCTGGCGAACCCGTTGTGGAGCCGCCGAGCCCCGGGGTACTGGCAGTGGAGCCCTCAGAGCTACAGGCGAAGGCCGTAGCGAGCACCAGCCCGGGAGAGCCACGCCTCCGTGTGGGGCAAACGTTGATCGCGCTTGCCTCACCCTTTGCCGACACGCGCGCAGCGGGCTCGCTACCACCCGGAACGGGGGCGAGTGGCCCGAGCACAGTGCCTCCCGCCGCGACCCTCCAGGAAGATCCGGTGGACATTCCGACAACTGGGCTGCATCCAAAGGTAGTTGGGATGCTGATGCTCGGTGCCATCCTCATGGTGGCAGTCGCTGGCTTCATGTTCTTCCGGTAGAGAGTCGGGCATGCGCGACGCCGTTCGGCAGATCCTTCGGATCGTGCCGCTGCTTTTTGTGGTGTCTATCACCGCGTTCGCGCTCGTGAGCGTGGGGCTCGGGGAACGCGTCAAGCCGGAGGTTACCAACGAGTTGCCGCTCTTCGCGAACCTGAAGCCAGTGGATGTTCGGGCGGTTTCGCTTGAGCTCATGAATGCAATCGCACAGAAA
Source organism: Polyangiaceae bacterium (assembly GCA_033763455.1). Classification (GTDB taxonomy): domain Bacteria; phylum Myxococcota_A; class Polyangia; order Polyangiales; family Polyangiaceae; genus JBBRRP01. Next base: position 9,511 of record JANRKO010000008.1, on the reverse strand, counting down.
CGCGCAGATCGTGGTGCCGAACGGCGCTTAGTCGAACTCGGTAGCGCCGCGTTTCCCTTTGTGCTGCCAAGCCTTGACGCGCTCAATCCTAACGGGAGGGAGCTTGTCGCCCGAGCGCTCCTGCCTGTGGCGCAACGCATGGGGATTTGGGAGCAAGCCGACGCAGAACAGAAAGCCTCACTACCTCAGTTTTGGCAGCGCTATTGGCAGGACCGGGCGATTGATTTTCGGCCGGTCGTGGTCAAGCGCTTGACCGAGCGGTTGGCGGAACACGACTCCCCTCTCAGCGAACGCGAGCTCATCCAACTCGATACGTACTGTCTGAACGAGCTTCTTCTGCGGCTTCGCAGCATCCGCACAGCCGGAGACATCAAGCGGGCCGAACGCCTCTTGCGCGTAGCGGCCCACGTTGCCGACAAGGACTGGGTAGTGCCGCCCAACGCTGACCTCGCGACAACCCGAAGCATTGTCAAAAAGTGGCAAGATTGGTGGCCGTCGGCTCGTTCCAGGTTTATGCCGCTCGACGGCCCGCTCAGGGTAGTGGCGTTGGTAGCCGAAACGCAGTACGGTAAATGGCTTGGGGCGTTACTACGTAACGGCATGGGCAACGATGTGCACGGAGAGGCCTTGGCTCGGCGACTGTGGCGGGCGACGCCTACCACGCTTGGCCTCATTTTACCCTCGCTACTCTTTGCCCACGTTCTTGGACCAAGGCTCGCGAGTTGGTTACGACGGCTGCCCCAAAGGCTAAGGCTTGCACTCTTGTCACTATGGTTCCTACCTGTGGCGCTTCCATTCGTGGCAATGTTTGATCCACGTGAACGTCAGCCTGGAGGCTTCGCGGGTGCCCTGTTCTTGATGTTGATCTGGGTGATGGCTCCCGTAGTTTGGCAAGAACTTGCTGCTCAAACTAAAGCACAGGAGTTGCCTGCATCGTTTCGCGTCGGTCATCCTCAGCACTCTCCGAAGATGTTATTTGGCATGGAGCTACCGGCTGTGCTGAGCCTCAGCGTACTTTTGGAACTCTTGTTCGGCTTGGAGGGGGTTGGCCGCATAGTCGCCGAAGCCCTGCATGCAGGAGATCGCAACCAGCTGGTGCTTTTGGCGCTCCTTGGCACACTTTGCAGCTCTCTTTTGCGAATCGCAAGCGATCTTGCCATCAAGCGCTCACGACGCGTTGCGCGCTTGCTCATTGTGAGAGACTCTTCGGCTGACGTTACCCTCTAGAGATCCGAGTGCGCACGCCCCGCCAACTTGCCATCCGCGCCAGCATCGCCACACTGCTCCTCATCGGGAGTGTTGTGTTTTGGGGCTCGCTTCTGCTCCCGCTGCCCCTACCTCCAACGCAGCCCGGGCTCCTTCAAGCGTGGTGCCACGCGGGGCGAGCAACGCTCGGAGCGTGCTTGGGCGTAGCAATTTTTTCAACAGTCGTCGGCACGGCTCTCGGCCTGCTGAACCTCGGGGAAGGCGGGCCCGGGCGCACGCTAGTGCGTGGGCTCACCGATCTAGCTACCAGCTTGCCTACGCTAGTCACAGTGGCTCTCTTGGTTGGAACGGCCGGAAAAAACCCATTCTGGGGTTTTGTGGCGGGGGTCGGGAGTTTGCGAGCGCTAGAAATCGCTCACCAGTTCTCATCTACACTCTCGAACCTAAAGCCCGAAGGTGCAGCCCAAGAAGCGCGCAGTCGAAAACTGGGCGTCTGGGCCTATACACAAAGGTACCTGTTGCCGCAGGCGAGCGTACCCGTACTCACCAGCGTGGCCCTAAGCCTGCCGGCAGTGGTGGGGATGGAGGCCTGGCTCGGGTTCCTTAAGATGCCGAGCGGCAGCAGCTTGAGTTGGGGGCAGATGCTCGTGGCACCAGATGCTCTCGTTCGCCTTCTCGGGGCCCTGTCGGTGGCTGTGACGGCAGGAGCCGTTTTCGTTGGCCTCCGCTCGCTCGCTTCGGGCGATAGAAGGGCCGCATCCCACCCATCGCGTGAACCCGGGCTTGCGGCGGGAAAGGAACGGAGTAGATGAATGGCCCAAGATGCCCCTTCCCGAAGTCACCGAAGCCAACTTTCAGCGTGAAGTCCTCCTGAGCGAACTGCCCGTGTTGGTAGAGTTCGGTGCGGAGTGGTGTGGCCCCTGCAAAGTGGTGGCCCCAGAGCTTGAGGCGCTCTCCAGAGAGCTTCAAGGAAAGGCTAAGGTTGTCGCGGTCGACATCGATCGCTCTCCCATGCTCGCACAACAAATGGGCGTCCGCTCGGTGCCCGCCTTTGTGGTTTTCAATCAGGGGCAGCCGGTGGGTGGCAAGGTCGGTGCGCTGAAGCGCAATGAACTGCGCGCGCTCATCGAACCCGTCTTGCCCCGTTCCGCGGGCGCGCTAAAGCCGAACGAAGTAGAAATGCTGTACAAGGCTGGGAAGATCAGCCTGGTAGATGTGCGCGAACCGGCCGTCTTTGGGCGCGCTCATCTTGAGGGCGCCATCAATATTCCAGCCGAAGAAGTGGAGACGCGCCTGGCTGAGCTGCACATGTTGCCGACCCCCGCTGTGCTTTACTGCCGAGCCGGGGATAAAACTAAAGATCTTGCAGAGAAGTTAAACGGGAGTGGCTTTCCCGTTGCTTTCCTGGAAGGCGGTGTGTTGGCCTGGGAAGCTTCCGGTTACCGGCTGATCCGCCCCAACTGATTTTGCGGCCCAATAAGGCCTATTTCTTTAAGCTCAGCAGCCGCGCAGCAGGGCAAGCGTACGTTCGAGCGCCTCAGCCAAGACTTCGCGAAGCGGCACCCCTCGGGAACGTGCCAAGGCAGCGCAATCTTCAAATTCGGGCTTCACTTGCGGTGGACCATACGGCCCTTCGCTTACCTTCACTCGCACTTGCCCGAACCGCGTTTCCACCTCAAGCATCCGCCGGGGCCGCTCAAGCCTCGTGAAATTCTGCCGGCGCACGCCGAGTGTTGTGGTTTCAGTCAAGAGCAGGCTCGCGATGCTGGACCCAAGGGCAGCATCCGCTATCGCGCTCAGCATCAACCCGGGCCGTCCCTTCTTCATCGTTATGGGGCTTACCCAGGCATCGCGCGCCCCCGCCGTCACGAGCGCCTGGATAACATAGGCCGCCAACTCTCCCGTCATGTCGTCGACGTTGGCTTCGATTAACTCATAGGTTCCAGCATCTGCCTTCGGCACAGTGGGAATCCCCAGGATTGCGCGCAAAGCGTTGGGGCGGTCCGGCAACTGACGCGTGCCTCCTCCCCAACCCACCCGAAGCGGCGAAAAATCAGGCCAGTGGGTGAAGCTCTTAGCAACCGTGCCGATAATGGCGGCCCCGGTAGGTGTCACGAGTTCGTATTCAAGCGGCGTAGAATACGTGGGAACCCCGTTTAGGCATTCGACGGTGGCGGGGGCAGGCAACGGAATGCGTCCGTGCCGACATTCCACGAAACCTCGTCCCATCGGGAGCGGAGAACTTACAACGGTAGCCCCGAGATACGCCAAACACGCCGCTGCACCGACGATATCTACAATGGCATCCACGGCGCCCACCTCGTGAAAGTGAACCTCTTCGACCCGGATGCGGTGAACCCGTGCTTCAGCACGCGCAAGCCTGAGGAAGATGGCACGGGCCAACTCAGAGACCCCTGGCTGGAGGTCAGCTTTAGCAATCAAACTGTCGATCTCGGCATGGGACCGCTCGCGCCCGCCCGGTGCGATCACGACGTCGAAGCGCTTCACGCCGATGGCACCGGCAAAAGCCGACCACAGCTTCAGCTCAAAACCCGTAAGCCGAAGAGCCGCCACCGCTGATTCGACCACTTCGAAAGGCACGCCCAAGTCCACGAGCGAGGCGATGATCATGTCGCCAGCCAAGCCGCTAGGTGCATCGAAGAACAGCAGGGAGCCGGCGCTCGCGCCCGGCAGAATCGGCGCGGGATCAGGCGCCGTGTGCTGAGACCCCTGACCGTGGTGGTGTTCGTGATCCCCGTGGCCGTGGTGGTGCTCGTGATCGGCGTGCCTGTGAGCCGCTGAAGGAGGCGCCAACGGATTTTGCGCCTCAGGGCGGAAGATCTTTCCCGAGCCCAATTTGCTGTCGTTCATGCTCAAACCGCCTTGGCTTGACTCATGACCATGCGCGCAACGGCCATGGCCGCACCGAACCCGTTGTCGATGTTGACGACCGTTACGCCTGACGCGCAACTGGTAAGCATGCCCATGAGTGCAGCAAGCCCCCCCAACGCCGCCCCATAGCCAGTGGAGGTGGGCACCGCCACGACAGGAACGGCGACAAGACCCCCAACAACACTCGGCAACGCGCCTTCCATGCCTGCCACACAGATGAGCGCCGAGGCTTCGCGCAAACGCTCCACCCGTGCGAGCAAGCGGTGGAGGCCGGCAACGCCCACGTCGTACACGCGCTCGAAGGGGATCCCGATCATGCTCAAGGTTTCGATCGCCTCTTCAGCCACCGGGATGTCGCTCGTTCCCGCCGTGACCACTGCGACTGGCCGGATCTCAAGCGGAACAATCATCTCGTGTCCGAAAGTAGCTACGCGAGCAGCTTCGGCGTAGCGAAGGCCGGGCAATTCCTGAATGGCGAAGCTTGCACTTTCGGCATCCAGGCGAGTGATGAGCACCACCTGATCCGACGCGATCAGGCGACGAGCAATCCCAACAATCTGCTCCGGGGTCTTGCCTTGTGCAAAAATGACCTCCGGGACGCCGCTTCGCAGGGCGCGGTTATGGTCGACCGTGGCGTAACCTACATCCTCAAACGGCAACGACTTGAGCTGCAAAACGGCGGCCGAAACATCCACCTGACCGTCCCGAACCGACGCAAGGAGCTGGCGTAGCGTTGCCTCCTTCATGCCCGGGTGGTGTAGTCTATCCCCGGGCGCGCGTCGACCCATCGCAACTCGGGTCTCGCCCCATCCACCCCCAACTCTCGGTGAAAACTTCGTGCCCGCCCCTATAGGTCCCATCCTTGGTTTTGCCCTGGGGATCCTCTTCGCATGGGCCGCAGCCGAGGAGCTCGCGCGCAGCCCAGAGCCACGCGTAGTAAGCCGCTCCCAACTCTTAGTGCTCACTTTCGCCCTGCTTGTCTACGCACCTCTAGCTGGCTTCTTCATCGCTTTTGCGCCAGCGTGGTCTTACGTGTACTTAGCGGCCGCGTCGCGTGCACCCACTTTCCTAGATATTGGAGTTGTCTTGGCCGATGCGACCAGCGTTCCCCTAGGCTTCTTTTGTGCGGCGCGCCGCGCCGGCAAACGGGACGTGGTCGGGCTTGCGCGAATGATGGCAGTCCCGGCTCTGCTTGTGGCGGCTGGCCTTGCGCTTTCGCTCCGCCGGCTCGCCGTGGTGGGCTCCTACGGGCAATTCCAAGGGGATTTTGGCACCCAACCGCTGGCAGGCAGCCCGCTTGGGTATGCGGTCCTCTGGATGGGAGCGGTCCTTATGGGCGCTTGTGTGTGGACAATCTATTGCCTGCGCCGCATGGGTAACGATCGAAGGTAGTTATGACAGAACCAAAAGACCTCGAAGCCATCGCCACGCAAGTCATGCAAGCTGCACGCGCCAAGGGCGCGGATGTTGCGGAAGTGAGCCTTGGCCAAAGCTGGGATCTGAGCGTCAAGGTGAGATTGGGCAATGTTGAGTTGTTGGAGGAAGCCGGGAGCTCGGGCCTCGCTCTACGCGTGATTCGCGGTGATCGGGTGAGCACCACCTCGACTACGGACTTTAGCGAAGCTGGACTCCTGCGATGCGTTGAAGACGCTCTGATGTTGGTGGAGTTGAGTGAAGCCGATCCGTTCGCAGCGCCCGCAGATCCCTCGCAACTTGCAAAGGGCCCTTTTCAAGATCTGGAACTCTTCGACCCTCAGATTTCCTCGATTAGCGCCACAGAAGCGATCTCTCGCGCGCGCGATGCTGAAGAAGTAGCCCTAAGCGCAGATCCACGGCTCACGTTGAGCGAGGGAGCAACCTTTGGGCGTACAAGCTCCGAGAGCGTATTGGTGCTTTCGGGCGGGTTTGTGGGGCGTACTCGCGGCTCCTATGCCTCGCTTGTTGTTACGCCAGTTGCTGAAGATGAAGACGGCAAGCGGCGGCGGGGCCACTATTGGTCCGCCGCGCGCCACCTTTTGGATCTTGAATCCCCCGAGCAGGTGGGTCGTGAAGCTGCTCGGCGCACACTGGCTAAGCTTGGCGCAAAGAAGGTGAAAACCTGCACCGCTCCGGTGATCTTCGACCCCGACGTTTCGCGCTCGATTATTGGCGCCTTTGCCGGTTGCATCATGGGCGGTGGGATATGGCGACGCTCCAGCTACCTCCTAGAACGAGAAGGCACCGAAGTAGCCTCGCCCCTGGTCACCATGGTCGATGATCCGTTCATCAAGCGCGGCCCTGGCTCCAAAGTATTCGATGGCGAAGGGTTGCCCACACGCCGCAACGTAGTGGTGGAAAACGGGATTCTGAGGACGTACCTCTGCGACTGTTACAGTGCTCGAAAGCTCGGTCGGGCCAGTACCGGCAACGCAGGCCGAGGCGGAGGCAGCATCGGTGCCTCAACAACCAATTTCATTCTACAACCCGGCTCCATGTCCGCCGCTGAGTTGCTCGCAGCAACCCCCACAGGCCTTTACGTAACCGAAATGATGGGCATGGGCTTTAACCCAGTTACCGGGGATTTCTCACGCGGTGCCGCAGGATTTTGGATCGAGAATGGCAAACTCGCGTTTCCGGTCAGCGAAGTCACGATTTCGTCAAACCTCGACACCATGCTGAAGTCCATGGATGCCATCGCGAACGACCTCACCTTTAAGACATCCACAGCGGCGCCCACATTCCGTGTCGCCGCCATGACCATAGCGGGCACATAGGCCGTCACAGTTTTTGCGGCGCACTACTCGGCACATTAGGAACGCCCGGAGATGCGCCTGGCTCCGCATGCAGAACGAACGCGGTGGGGCCGTCACTCCCGGGAGCCGCACGGCAAACGCTCACGCCAGACGGCGCCTGAACTTGTGCAATGAAATTCGATACTACCTGCCCGGAAGCGTCCTTCAACTTCAACGGTTCGCCAGAATTGCTGAGGCCGTTGATGCCCAGCTTAGGAATACGCAGCAATTGTGTGTCGGTCAAAGGCAACACATCCGCTGTGTTTGCAGGGTCGAAGCCCTCGTTGACCAGAAGCGCGTAAGCTCCGGGAGCCAAGACGGCATTCGGGAGGTTCGTAACACCGCCGTTGTCCTCCAGGGTGAATCCCGAAAGATCCGCTGGCGCGCGGCCGTCGTTGTAGAGTTCGATCCATTCCTGCGCGGGCTCTGGCCCATTTGGATTGGCCAGGACTTCATTGATGACCACGCGAGCAGCGGCGTGGGTCGTTGTGACCGTGCCCTCGGCGATTCGCGACTCACCCGCAAGATCGGTAACGGCAACCTGCAGGGGGTACGCTGTTTCCGAAAGTAAACCGGGAATGCTGAGGCTTTGGCCCGCAGCGAGCGCCTGATCTTTCTCCGCGGCGCCGACTTTAACAGCAACGTGTACGGGGCGATCAAACGTGAACGTAACGCGATCGTCTCCAACGGTGGCACAGCCTGCTGGCAAGGCCAATTGGTGTGGAGTACACGGAGCTTCCGTTCCCCACGCCGAGGCAACTCTCGCATCAAAAACGGTGGGATCTAGCGCAACGCCAAACAGAGACACCGGAGATATCCCGAATGGGCTTGGAGAGTTCCTTGGAACTGCCTTTGGGAAAAGGGTAATGCACCGCTCCAACCGGAGGCCTAACGGTAGGCCACGCAGAACGCCAAGGGCTTCCCCACTCGGCAGCAGATCCAACGCGTCGATCTCGGTGGTCCCCAACTCACTCGTGTCATCCAGGCAAAACATCGCAGCATTGCTCGCAACCTGGCCCGCGGGGGGCCAAACGCGCATAAGTCCCTGCGCCGAACTTTCGACCATGCCCTGAAACAGCACGCCGTTTCCCGTTTCAACGACGGAAATCATCCCTGAAAGTGGCTCAAGCGGGGCGACATTGAGCACCCCATCGCTATCAGTCCAATTAAGCGAGGGAACCCGACGATCGAGCAACGACTGGGCGGCTTCGTCCCGCCGGATCTGGCCCAGTGCGTAGCTTGAGAGCTCCCCGCGCAACACCCAGGCGGAAGCTTTATTTATTGGCCGTGAACTTGTTAATCGAAAATGAGACGTCCGACCCAGTTTGGCACCCAGTTCGGAAGTTACTTCGACAGTGGCACTGTCAGAGCCTGGAGGCACGGGAGCAAGTCCAACCGAACAGGCGGTCAGCGCCAAAGCGAGTGAGCCAACTGCGAGCACTATGATCTGGGGAAAACCCCAAGCAGGGGAACTGTACATGGAGCTCCCTCGACCAGCGCGTGACCGAGTTGCGTCAGTACGCGCGAAATCGGCTACCTGAGCTCACTCGTCGTCCTCGTCGTCTTCGTCGTCCTCGTCGTCTTCGTCGTCCTCGTCGTCTTCGTCGTCCTCGTCGTCTTCGTCGTCCTCGTCGTCCTCGTCGTCCTCGTCGTCCTCGTCGTCCTCGTCGTCCTCGTCGTCCTCGTCGTCCTCGTCCGATGGGGTGGCTTCAGTATCTTCGCCGCGCTCAGAATTTGGCGGCGCAGCGGAATCCGAGGGGGCATCGTGCTCCTCAACGTCTTCGTCTTCAGCGTTTGCACCTAAGGACCTAGAATTTTCGAGCATCTGGGTGGGTTGGGGCGCTGGAGCAAACAAGTCCGGAGAGTCGAGCGGACCTTCGGGAACCTCTTCACCCGTTTTCTCCTGAAACTCCGCACGCGCCTCGCCCGAAAGCTCGGTGAACTCCTTCAGTGTGGGCAGCTCACTCAAGCTGCTGATGCTGAACAGTTCCTGAAAGCCCGGAGCCGTTCCGTAAAGCATGGGCCTGCCGGGCTCATCCTTTTTGCCCAAGATGCGAATCAAATCGCGTTCCAGCAAACCCTTGAGCACAGGCCCGCAATCGACCCCTCGGATCTCGTCGATTTCCGGACGGGTGATGGGTTGCCGGTAAGCTACAATGGCTAACGTTTCAAGCTGCGCCCGCGAGAGCCGAACGGGGCGCTGCGCAAGGAAGTTCTGAACATACTTGGAATACGTCGCCGTGGTGCGAAACGCGTAGCCACCGCCCACGATATCGATCCGCACGCCTCGACCGGCGTATTGCTCCTGCAACTCACCCAATAGCTCTTCAGTGCGTTTACGATCGAGTCGCACAGCGCGAGCGAGCTCTTTCAAATCGAGGGGCTTTTCGGCCACAAACAAGATCGCTTCCACCAGCCCGCGCAAAAATGCCTGCGTGTCTTCAGCGCTTTCGTCCGAAGCATCACCAGGCATAGCGGCGCTAGCTGGGGAGTCTTCACCTGCTGCATGGGTCGTCTCGGCCGTAGCTGCTACTGCTTCTGCCTTCTTCGCTTCTGCGGCTGCCTTCGCCTCTGCCTTCTTCGCTTCTGCGGCTGCCTTCGCCTCTGCCTTCTTCGCTTCTGCGGCTGCCTTCGCCTCTGCC
>JANRKO010000007.1:0-89071 GCA_033763455.1 Polyangiaceae bacterium | reverse complement strand
GTCGATTGGCCGCGCTTGTTGTCTCTACCGTCTGACGACGCGTGGCCCACCTCGTCCTCCTTGTCGCTCTTCAAACGGGCCCGGTTTTCTGAGGCGAGGCGAAGCTTTGCCCCCTCTTCAACAACTGCGCTTTCTCTCTCGCCTCGCCTCAGAAAATCGAGCTCCGGATCAACATCCAGCGACCCCTCAAAATCCGCATCAACATCTTTGCCACCGGATCGGGGCCGTGGGTGACCCAGTGAGTGGTCGGCGATATTGGTGTAGGGATTTTGGCTAACCACATTGTTGACGATATTACGCCTTAGCCTCCGGCGCCCAGCTGCTTGCCGCGACCGAGCCAGATCAGAAAAGCGGACCCGAGGCCCATCATGAGCACCTTGAGGGCGAATACCGTTGGCCCGCCCGCGTCTTGCGGTAGTACCGGGATCACGAAGTAGGCGTAGTTGGCGATGACGTTCATCGCAATCACGAGGAGCGCACTCTTGCTGGACTGGTAGAGCCAAGCACATAGGGGTGCTAGCAGGATGAAGTTGAGCACGAAATACACTGGCGGCACCGTGCGGTCTGCAACGGTTGTGGAGAACAACAGCATCGGGATGTACCAGAGCGCCCAACACACTCCCGTGATGAGGCTGGCAGCCACTTGTGAATAACGGCGTTGCAGGCGCACGAATAGGTAGCCAAACCACGCCATTTCATCTGCCACCGATGCGCACGTTATGAGTGCGGCCAGCTGCGCATCTGGGTAAATCAACGCCCAGAACGTAAACGGAACCGGGCGCGACAAATCTCCCTGGAAAAGCCGCTCTACGTAGTTGGAAAGGACGAAGAAACCGGGCAAGAGGAAGATGGCAAACAAGTAGTAGTAGGGGTGCACGCGCCAACGCACGAGCGGGGCCAACAAGCCTTTTACTCCCGGCTTGCCTTCGGTGAGACCGGCAACCAGGAGCGTTACAAGGGGCAGAGCTGAAAACCCCCACTCGAAGATCTCCTGCGCTATGGGCGAGAATCTGGTGAGGATGCCCAGGCCGTATTGCAGGCTCATTGTCAACGCCAAGAACCAAGCGATGGGGTGGCGTTGCATCGAACTATTCAAGTCGTGGCCCCGACGCCTGCTCTGGCCTCGAACACGTTGAGCACAGGGCCCAGAGCTTGGAGGTAGGTTCTAAGTAGGCGCGCTCGGACTGGGTGATCTGCGCGCTCGCTCACGTAAATGTGGTCGACGAAGCTCTGCCAATTCTTCTGGCACAGCACATCCCAAGCCACGGTAATCGTCGGTGAAGCGCTCACGGTGCGTGCCGTGTGCCACCAACCCATCGGTAAGAAGAGCAGGTCCCCCGGCTGTTGAACGACCCGCGTTACGGAAGCGGACGCAAGCTCAGGGTAACGTGCCAAGTCTGGCTCGAACACGTTCTTGATGCTCGACTCGTGAGGATAGTCCTCACGAGTGTAGAGGTAACGGCCTTCGCTGGGAGCCCACACCCACCACTCCTTCTGCCCGGCCAGAAGGGCGCTGTACGAATGCAAGGGCGGCATGTCCGCGTGGACGATGCCCTGCGAAGCTCCCTGGCCTCCGATGAACAGCTGCAACGTGCCTGACCCGGGCCCGAACCAGTACTTGGGAAAGAAACGACTGCCTGTTCGGTTGGGCAGGCTGTAAGCAAGGTCGGGCGTTAGGAAAGGCAAGAGCTCCGGAAAATGCTTGGGGATGTCCAGCTGCTTGAGATAGGGCGTAGGCTCTTCGGCGAGCATGCGTGAAAGCAACGTGCCGAGCTCAAAGGTTTGGCCCTCGGCCTGCACTTCCTTGTGCGGGAAGTGCTGAATGAACCACTCTGGAGTCCACTTCGAGGCACCCCAGAGCGCCGTGGCATTGGCGATGAGAACCGGACGCTGTGGCAAGAGGTAGTTGTTCACGAACTCTTGGTAATCAAGCTGTTCGCGGCGTTCGATGAGGTGAACTTGGTGCATGGGAGTTTCGCCTGCCGGCGCCCACCCGGCTCAGTAAGGCACGATCGGCCCGGTGTCCACCGCTTCGAAAGCCGAGCCTTTGATTTTCTTCAGATCGTTCAGGTTGTCTGAGTCAAAGTTGTCATTCGGGGCGCCACTCACAAACCAGTCGCTGCCATTATCGGCGACGAACATTCCATACTTCTTGAGGGCTGTGCAGATGACCTGCACTTCCGAAGAGTAGCTGCTGCAATCGTAGTCGCTCCGCATACGCACGCGCAGCCCCATGGGTGGCAGATTCGCACTTGCATCGTTGCTGGCAGCGTGTGTCGCGGGCGAGATATAGCCCTTCTGGCTTTTTGATACCGTGAAGCGCAAGGCGTGGTTGATTTGTTTGGCTGTAACCACCTCGTCGTATCGCACGAGCCCGGCGAATACGGGCAAGCCGGCGGCATCGGCGCTCGTCCACCGATCCGGGCGAAGCTGATTGGACTTCAGATTGAAGATGGCTCCCGAATCAGCCTGCCAGTCCCCATTCGGCTTCGGGGCGGCGTTGTAGAGTTCGTATAAGACGCAGTTATCCTTCTCAATGACGAGCACGTGACGATCTCCGGTTGCGTCTGGGCCCCCTTCAATCGGCGCGTCCTTCGGGATTGGGTAGGGACCGGGATCGCTCTCTTCCGCATAGGTAAAGGTAACGTTTACTTTGGGTTGGCCTTGCCCAACGGTGATAAAGGGAATGCCCAGCGGTTCGCCTTGGTAAGGAGCGCCGAAATCAGGATGCAAGTTCGTGTTGGCACCGATGGAGGCGATGAACGCGTCCGAGTTGGGATGTTTGGGTGCGCTGGAAATATCCGTATTCCATGGATTATCCCGTGGAAAAATCTCGCACGAACCGAGCATGGCGGTGGTCATGCTGCTGGGTGTAGGTGTTCCGGGGATAGTGCTCGTAGGTGCAGTACTACTCTGCTTGGACTCCGCGCAGCTGCTTGCGGAGAGCACGAGAAGCGACAAGAAGCCAAGGCACGCACGATACAGTTTCATCCCAACAGCATACCGACTACCCGCGCCCACACCAGCGTCTTTAGGTTGTGACAACGTTCGACAACCGATTGTATCCTTGTGTGCCGGGCTAACCCCCTGGTAGCTTGAATGCGATGCGAGAATTCTACCTAGGGCTTCTGGCGGCAGCTCTGTCAGCGGGTGCGCTCCCGGCGTGCCAAGGTGAGGCGAAAGCGCCCCCTGTTCCGGTGGAGGACTATTCGGAAGGGCAATTCGGCCCCACACGGCCCGTGTCCACCTCGCACGTCGAGACGGACCGCCCGTCGGGGATCCGTCGGCTTTCCGCCAGGGAGCTGGAGCGCTCTTTCGAAGTCTTGACTAAGACCCGTGTGGCCTCCTTAGGGCGTCTGCCCCCGGATAGCTTGTCGTTTTCCTACGATCGCGTGGTGGACAGCCAGACGATGAGCCAAGCCCACCTAGACGCGTTCACTGATATCGCCTCGGATGTGGCTACCACGCTGCTCAACGAGCAGCGCCTCGCGGAGCTCGAAGCGGCCTGCAGCCCAGCAATTCTGCCGCCCCCAGGGGTGTCGCGCGTGGCTAAGATTGTGGGTGCAGCGATGGCGGTAGGGCCCGAGTGGGCGGTGGGGCCCGACAACGACAATCCGAACGATCTTAGAACCCAATATGCGCCCGATCCACAGGCGTCCTATTCACACGCGTTCGATTCTCCCGGCAGCTATCGAGTTCGCTTCAACCTTACCGTGTCGGCTGCCAGCGTCGACAAGCTCAACGTCTTGTTTGGTGGCCAAACGGTCCACACGCGTCAAAACGTCGCGGGGCCACAAGTTGTCGAGTTGGTGCTTGATGTGAAGCAAACGGGTACGCAGGTTATCGATTTCGTGCTCACCACGGAGCCTGACGACAACGCGTTGGTCGTCAGCTACCATGGGGTGGACATCGAAGGGCCCGTCGACCCAGGTGAGGGCGCGTTCGCGAATGAGCGCGCCGCTTGCGTTGAAGGTTTGGTGGGTAGGTTTGCGTCGAAAGCGTATAGGCGCCCGCTGAGTGCCGACGAGCAGGCGCGCCTACGCGCGGTGCACGCGTCCGCTGCCGAGCAGGGCGGTTACATGGTGGGCATTCGGGCACTGTTGGAAGCCATCTTGGGTAGCCCACACTTCCTCTACCTGGTGGAGGTCGGTTCACCGGTGGATGGCCTGCCGGGGATCTTTCGCCTTTCCCCACAGGAAATCGCGGCGCGGCTCTCCTATTCCGTGTGCGAGGAGCCGCCGGACGAGCCACTCGCCGTAGCCGCCCGAACGGATGGGCTCAACAGCATCGCACAGATAGAGGGCCAGGCCGCTCGGCTCTTGGCCAAACCCTGCGCGCAAACAAGCGTTCAACGTTTCTTTGAACAGTGGCTGCATCTCAATCGATTGCCAGGCCTGAACAAAGATCCCAAGGTGTTCCCCGAATACACGGAAGCTACGCGGCAGGGGATGTTGGCGGAGTCGACACGCTTCGTGAACGAGCTGTTCTGGAACGAGTCATCGACGCTTCAGAACCTCCTGAGTGCCAACTACTCGTGGCCTACGCCCGAGACGGCCGCGCTCTATGGGATGAGCGTAAGCGCCCAGGAGAAGGTCACCTTGCCATCAGAGCGCCTGGGGATCCTGACGCAACCAGCCGTTTTGGCGCTCACCGGCATCTTTGATGGAACCTCGCCGGTGCACCGCGGCGTCTACGTGCTTGAGCAGTTCCTATGCGATAAGCCGCCACCCCCACCGACGGGGTTGAATGTTATCCCGCCACCGCCCGATCCCAACGCCACCACGCGCGAGCGCTGGGCGCAGCACTCGAATTCTCCAACCTGTGCTCCTTGCCACAATGCGATCGATCCCATCGGATTCGCCCTCGAAGGCTTCGACGGTATCGGTCGCTTCCGAGCCACTGAAAACGGCCTAAGCGTCGTTACCACCGGAGGCATTCCAAGTATCGGGCTTGCCGACGGCAGTATTACTGGAGCGGCAGAGCTTACCCAAGCGCTGGCTAACTCTGAGCAAGTTCGAGCCTGCTTTGCCAAACAGTGGCTGCGTTTTTCGGTGGGGCGCCTGGAGTTGCCGGCAGACGCCAAGTCACTCGACACGGTGGGCGCCAAGCTAAGCAACGCGAGCATTAAAGACGCCTTCCTTTCGAGCTTTACCACTGGAGCTTTCCTTCACCGTATCGAGGAGCCATCCAAATGAAGCCTAGCTCTCGCTTGAGTCCTGTTGCCCGCCGTACGCTGCTTCGGGGTGCCGCCGGTTCACTCGCAGCGTTGCCTTTCTTTTCAGGTCTGTTGAGCACGGTCGCCCAATCGCAGGAGGCGCCACCGCCACTTCGATTGTTCGTGATGTTCACGGGCAATGGGCAGCATCCCAACCATTGGATCCCCACCGGGAATGAAACGAACTTTACGCTTGCCCCTGTGCTCCAACCGCTTGAGCCGCACCTTTCGGACTTGTTGATGGTGCATGGTATGCGCGGCTCGGATGGGCACAGCGGGGGCATGAGCGAGTGCCTCACAGGTCGGCCGTCTCCTTCGGGCGACGCCGTGCCCACCGGAGGCCCGAGCATCGATCAGCTGTTAGCTGAAGGATGGCGCGGGCAAAGCCCGCTCGCATCGTTGGAGCTCGGAGTTCGTCCGGCCAACGATACCGTCGATCATATCACGTATTCGGCGTCGGGTTTGCCCATCCCGCCGATAGGATCGCCCATTGGAGCTTTTGACAAGCTGTTCGGCCTTACCAATGAAGATCCCACGCAGGCCGAACAACGCCGGGCCCGCCAGCGCAGCGTATTGGACTCGATTGCCTCCGATCTGGTGGGCCTCCAGGGCCAGTTGGGTGCTCCGTCGCGCACGCTACTCGACGAGCATCTCACGCTCTTACGTCAGAAGGAGACCGAGCTCCAGAAGCCCTATCAACCGCTAAGCTGCACGATCCAGCCGAATCCGGGGCCTGGCGCGGGAATCGTCAAAGATTGGAAAGATCAGAACGATAATATCCTTTCTGCGTTTCGCTGTGGCGTCACTCGCGTGGCAACCCTGCGGGTGGGTGGCTGGGGCGGGATCGAAGATGGGGACTGGTACGATGAGGTGGGCGTACGCGCTGGGCACCACAACGCGGATCACGGAGGCTCTGCGGATCCTTACAACGATCTGCTCGGTATCAACCGTTTTCACGCACAGCAAATGGCGTACCTCGTGGATGGGCTCGCAAAGATCCCAGTCGCTGGCGGCCGCCTGCTCGACTACACGCTGGTAGTGTGGATGAACGAGCTAGGCCTCGGAGATTTCAACCACCACTCTCGCAAGGACGTTCACGTGGTCTTGGCGGGTGGCAACAAAACAGGCCTGAAAACCACAGGCCGCTATGTGCAGCTGGCCAACGAGCCTTACCACAACTTCCTGGTTACAATGGCACAGGCGTTAGGTCGTGGCGACGTCACGAGCTTCGGGGATGAAGGCACTCGCGCCATCTCCCAGTTGTTCGCGTGAGGCGCGCACTTAGCGTTTCTGCGCTGCGGGAGGCTCGGAGCGCCGCTTGTTGATGTGCGCGGCGATGGCGGCAATGCCGTCGCAGATTTGACCGATGACCATCCAGTAGGCAACGAGGCCGGCGAGCGGCACGAAGATCGCGGCCAAGATGAGGTGCTTGGATAGGCGCGGCGTCGATATCTGGTGGCGTTCGACGAAGGTATTGAAGGCGCTGGCGTAGCCGGGCACTACACGTAGAAACCAATACAAACCGAAAATAGGCACGAAAAGTAGAGCGACTGCCCGACGGGGGCTAACCTCGGCCCTTCCGTCCTGGATAGCCAGCCACATCTTGAAGATGAGCTGAACCTGGAGGCTGCCGCCGATTATCAGTGGAATCAATGCAAGAGCCACCAGTGGCCGTTGCCCAGCGAACCAAAGCCCCGCGCCCACAACAACGGCAACAACAAACGATCCAATGCCCGTCCCCCGGTAAACCCATTTGTTCGCAACCACGACGGGCACTGAACTGATGGTTCTCGTCGGATTGAGCCGTGCAGCATGAGGCAGGCTCGCGAAGACCTTGCTGGCCCCCATCTGGTGTTCAGCGAATGGCAAAGACGGGGCCGGCCCCGCTTTTACTGACACGCTCGGAGCTATCTCGGGCCTCACGATTGGAGGCGTTAGCCCGGGTGTGTGAAGATTTTCGGGTTCGAGATTTTCGGGTGTCTGCAGGTGAGCTTCTGTCGGTGCCACCCGCGGGGGAGGCAAGGGGGAGTCAGACCAGGCAGAGTACGCGCCGGTTGGCAGCAGATCTGCGGGCACCTTCGGGGCGCGCTCAATGTGGGGCGCGTGGACAGCGAAGAGCGCAGGGGGTGTTTCACTTCGCGCCGTCCCAGGGGGAGGCGTTGCGGTTGCGGGAGGAAGCGGGCTCTGCAGCCCGGGAGGATTTGAAATTATCGACTTGGGCGGCCTGGAACTTATCGACTTGGGCGGCCTGGAACTTATCGGCTTGGCGGGCCTTGAGGGCCCAGCAATCGTCACCGCCTCCGTTACATCTTCGGTCTTGAGGGCGTAGCCCACGCTCGGCTTCTCCACAGCGACAGGCGGCGGATAGGAGGAAATTGGGCGTTCGAGTGCGGCGCCTGGGGGAGTTTGCGGTGTATGGCGCGCTGACACCATTTCGTCGATGACGCTGATGACCTCCAGCCGAAACAAGTTGAGCAAGCGGCGGAGTACAACCATTTCGGGAAGGCCCGAGCGCAAGCTGAGTTGTTCGATTCGGTACCCTTCGTGGATCGCTTTGAGAAGTGGTAGCTCCTGTGGGGTCAGCCGCCCGCCGGTGCGTTCAAGGGCTGAACGCGAAACGGCCAGCGTGCTGCGACCTGGCGGCAGCACCCGACATAGCCGCACCCATTCCGGCACGTCGATAAGTATCCTCTCCAGGGCACCAAGACCCCCATCCAGGAAGCGGGCCGGGACGTCGACCTCCCCGACCTGAACCCAGTAGCGACCCGAGCTCAGGGCCAGCAGGGTGAACAAGGCGCGCTCCCCTACCATGTCGCCCAAGCGGGCTTCCACAAGCAGCCCTTCTCTCAGCCAAATCAGGCCAAAGCCTGTCCCCTCCTCCACGCGCACCATGCAGCTGCGCCCGCCAATCATTAGCGGACAGAGGACGTCGCCCAAGCTCAGTTGGCCCCGAAGCGTCCCTTCTTCATCCATCGGTGGTGCTTGCGCCATTCACTCAGAAATCCCGCCCCGAATGCGCCCATTCATGTGCTCACCCGGGGTCAGGGGACGTATATCAGGTCTCCCCGGAGAAGGACCAAGTCCTGCTCCAGAGCGTGCCCCTTCATGATCAGATCGTAGCGAACGGGTATGCGCACCACACTCCCGTTCGCCCGCGTCCTGATGACTTCGGTGTCCTCAGGACTTGCGAACCGACTGGGCCCTCCCGCCAGCGCAATAGCTTCCCCAACCGTGAGAAAACGGGATTCATCCACGACCCCGGGGCGGTTCACGTTGCCGCTCACGACGATTCGATAACTGCGGATCTGAGCTACCTCAATGGTCACGGTTGTAGCGTCCGCTTTGATGAACGCCGACAGTCGCTTGGTGATTTCGTTCTTCAGCTGCGTTGGCGTCATCCCTGCGGCGCGCACGTCGCCGATGAGCGGGAGCGTGATGAGGCCGTCGGGGCGCACTTGGAGCTCGGCATTGAGCTCTTGGTTCGCCCAAACCCGGACGCGGAGCTGATCAGGAACAGCAATGACGTATTCGGCTTGCCTCGGATCCGGTTCGCGGCTGTGCGGAAATGACGCCGCCGATTGGCATCCCATGACCCCCACGAGCAGCAACCAAACCCAACAAGATCTCGACACGACGGCGAGCCTAGCCCGGTTCGACTTTGCCGCAAGTGCCGCGAACACTCTCACAATCAATGGCCTGAGGCGCGGAGCATGATGAGCGGCGTTTTCACGAGAATCCTGAGCTCCGTGCTTGCGAAAGTCGAAAACCGCTCGAGCGAGGCGCTGTACGCGAGATCGTAGAGAAGCTTGGCCCTCATGTCGTCCGCCAAGGCACCCTCTGCGCGATCCAGGCCGTACGGGTTCTGTAGGTCCTTTTTGAACATACTAAGAACGCTGTTTTCAGGGATGGCGCCCGTGTACTCAAGCTCCACCTGGGCAAGCCCCGTGAGCCCCGGCTTCACGTCTCTCAAACGCTCCTCGAAAAACGGTATAGCCATCGCCAGATCCGCCAGGATCTCAGGGCGTTCTGGGCGTGGCCCTATAAGGCTCATCTCGCCGCTCAAGACGTTTAAGAACTGAGGTATTTCGTCGATACGAGTCTTCCGTAGGAAGCGTCCCACGCGCGTGACGCGATCATCGTCTTTGCTAGCGAGTACAGCGCCGGTGGCCTTTTCCGCGTCTGTCCGCATGGTGCGAAATTTGATGATCCAGAACTCTTTTACCTTCGGAATGCCGTCTTGCATTCCGTCCAGGGCTTTGGCCCTCCGTTGCCGGTAAAAGACCGGCCCTGGCGAATCGAGTCGAATCGCCAGGGCCACCACCGGGAACAAAGGCGCCGTGAGGCACAGGCCCACCGACGAGATCGCAAGATCTAACACCCGCTTGCTGAGGCGAACACTGAATGGCGGCATGCTTACACAGACAACGGAACGCCGGGATACGTACCACGCCCGGTGCGTTCGTGAAATGAGTTTGACCAAACTGCACGACAGCACCCGCCTCGAATAGAGTTCAGCCTGAGGGCCCGAGCCGGTCAAAGGCCACAAGTAGAGGCCCCCGTGGTAAGGAGCCACGCCTATGCTTGGCAAGCTTCAGAGCAAGCACTTCGATCGCTGGCTGGGCGGCTACGTTCGGCATCAGCTGCGTCGAACAGTGGAACCGCGGGCTGTCGGTACTCGGCACGTGCTGTTCGCATTCTGCGATCATTTTGAACCGCTTTGGGGACACCCGTCGCACCGCACCGCGTTGGAAAGAGTGCATGCCTGGGAAACCGGCTATCGTGCGCTCGCTGAGAATTTCTCCGACGCTGACGGACGGCCTCCACAACACACTTTCTTCTTTCCAGGAGAAGAGTACCGCCCTGAGTTTTTCGATGCACTGGAGCCCTTGATTCGAAGCGGGTTGGGTGAGGTGGAGCTTCATCTCCATCATGATGGTGCAACCGAGCACAGCGCGCGTCGCGAAATTGAGAATTACCTTGCGACTTATGCTGAGCGTGGGCATCTCGCCCGTGGCCCACGGGGACAGCTGCGCTACGCCTTTATTCATGGGAATTGGGCGCTTGCTAACGCCCGCCCTGATGGGCGCTGGTGTGGAGTGGATAGCGAGCTCAGTGTCTTGTTCGAGACGGGCTGCTACGCGGACTTCACTTTCCCGGCCGTGCCGGATGTGTCCCAGCCGAACCGGGTGAACGAAATTTACTGGCCCGTGGGAGATGTGTCTCGCCGCCGTGCTTACGAGCACGGTGAACGTGCCGCTGTGGGCCATAGCTACGAAGACCGCATCTTGATGTTGACGGGGCCCCTTGGCCTCTCTCTGCGTGAAAATGGCTGGTCCCCGCGGCTGGAGTACGGGGCCATCACAGCGAAAGATCCGGGGAGTAGAGCACGCGTTCGAGCCTGGCTAGCGAGCAACATTCACGTTGCCGGGTGCCCGGAGTGGGTCTTCATCAAGGTTCACACACATGGGGCACCCGAAGCCCAGGCTGCTTCGCTGCTTGGCGAAGGTGGCCTGCAACTCCATCGCGCCCTCTGCGCTGAAGTCGCGGCGCTCGGCAATGCTAAGCTCCATTACGTTACGGCACGCGAGATGTTCAACTTGGCCAAGGCAGCTATGGCTGGAAAATCGGGAGACCCGAATCCATATCGCGATTACGTGCTAGGCCCCCCTCCTATCCGCAGAACACACCCATGAACATTCTTTACCACCATCGAACTCAGGGCACTGGCGCCGAAGGGGTGCACGTGGCCTACGTCATCAAGGGGCTCCGCGGCCAAGGCCATTCGGTTGAAGTGGTGAGTCCGAACGAGCAAGAGCCGGGCGACACGGCGGGAAGCAATCCTTTCGGAAAACCGAGCGGCCTCAAGCGTCGTGTGCTGAGGCGCGTGAGTCGCGCGGCACCCCAGTGGGCGTTCGAGTGCCTGGAGCTTGGCTACAATCTCCCTGCGCTTTTTCGGCTGGGAGGTAAGCTGCGTCGGCGCCCGAGCTTCCTTTACGAGCGACACGCCTTCTTCCTCGGTGCGGGTGCCTTTCTAGCGAAAAAGACGCGTACTCCGTACATGGTTGAAGTCAATGAGGTGGCTGGTGAGGCTCGGGTACGCGATCAGATTTTGGTAGGGCCCGCTCAGAAAATCGAAGCGTACGTTTTTCGCCAGGCTGACGCGATCATCGTTGTGAGTGAGTTTCTGAAGGAACGCATCACGAATCTGGGAGTACCCGCCGCGAAGATCCACGTCGTACCGAATGGAGTGGACGAAACACTCTTCGATCCGACTCGCGAGCGGGTCGACGTTCGAGGCCGCTTGGGAATCGCACCGTCGACCGTGGTGGTGGGCTTCGTGGGTTGGTTTGTGCCGTGGCACAACCTGGAGCTGCTGTTGAATGCATTCGCGGACGTCGCGCGGGGCCAAGATGCTAGGCTTTGTTTGGTCGGCGACGGAGCCCTGAAGGAAGCGCTCCTGGAGCAAGCCGTGCAGCTTGGTATCGACCAACAGCTGGTTTTCCCAGGCGCGGTACCTTACAGCCAAATGCCGGATTTCGTGGCAGCCATGGATATTTGCGTGATCCCAGGCTCCAACGCGTACCGCTCGCCCATCAAGCTCTTTGAATACATGGCCATGGGCAAGCCAGTGGTGGCCCCATTCTACCCTCCTATCCGAAGCGTCCTTGAGCCAGAAAGCGAAGGGCTGATTTTCGCGCCGGACGATCGCCAAGAACTTGCAGCGCACCTTGACCGCTTGTTGAAGGACCCGGAGTTACGCCGGCGGATGGGTCAGAAAGGTCGCGAGAAGGTACTGGCCAAACACCTGTGGCGGCATGTCGCCGAACGCGTGCTGAACATCTACCAGGGAATTTCCAAGTGAGGCTGCTGGAAGATCTGAAAACGAAGTGCCGCTGCTACTACGGTGAGGTAACCCCGAAGGGTCTGCTCAAAGTGGCGCTTTCGGACGGCACGAGCGCTAACGTGCTCTACCGAGTGGCTCAGAAGCTGCGCGAGGTCCATCTGGGGCCAGCGGCGGTGGTTTGCTCGGAGTTTAGCAAGCTTAAAAATGGCTGCCTGATAGGGCGGAATGCGGAGTTTGGCGAAGGCTTCGTGCTCATGCATCCCCACGGCGTCATCATCAATAGCGGAGTGCGGGGTGGGCGCAACGTGGTGGTCGAAAGCGGCGTGGTAATTGGGGCCGCTCGCAACGGGCTACCAGTTCAAGTTCCCACTCTCGGTGATGACGTGTTTATCGGGGCTGGCGCCAAGATTCTGGGGCCCGTAAAGGTTGGCAACAACGTGCGCATTGGAGCCAACGCTGTAGTTGTAAAAGATGTGCCCGACGGCGCAACGGTGGTGGGTATCCCCGCGCGGGTGCTTTAGCTCGCCTGGGATTCTGTCATCCGTTCAGACGTGGTCGCCTGGCTTGGTCTTTGCGCAAGCGCCTCTTAGGACTGTGATCATGCGGCGAGCGTTTTCGTCCCAGTCGTAAAGCTCCGGGGCTGCAGCCAAGGCGTCCGCGTTTGGTTCTAGGTACGCCACGCGAGCTAACGCCTGGGCGAGCCCTTCGGTGTCTCTTACAGCTACCAGTTCACCACGGTTCGGTTCGCCAATCAGGTCCGGAATGCCCCCGACTCGGGTCGCCACCACAGGGCGGCCGGCGCTCAACGCCTCAAGCACTACATTAGGTGTGCCTTCATGGTGACTGGGAAGCGCCAACAGCTGGCTTGCGGCCAACCACCTGGCGATCTGTGTCGATGGCAAGGCTCCCTGAACCAGCATGTTGCCCGAAAGTGCGCGCGCTTCTTCTTGGAGCTCCCGCAAGAGGGGGCCGTCACCGATGATCACCAGTCGCAACGAACGGTCTTGAGCCCACGCTTGTTTGAATGCAGCAACGAGCTCGCGCAGGCCTTTGTCCACACACAAGCGGCCCACGAAGAGCAACAGTCGCACATCTTCCGGTTGACCAAGAGCTCGCTTGGCTTCACTCCGATCTGCAGGGCGAAAAAGCTCCCTATCGACGCCTGTGCAAATGACATGCGTGGCCTCGGGTTGCGCTCCCAGGTCAATACAGCGTTGAGCCAACTCTCGGCTCACAGCGATGACGCCGTGCGCGCGGGGCATGGCCCACTTGAGCTGAACCCGAGCGCTCAACTGCTTCGACACCACGTCGATGTCCGACCCGATCACCTGTACGACCAACGGTACATCGAGCATTTTCGCGAGCATCCAAGCGGCAACACCATCGGGGTAAGCCCAGGTTGCCAATATCACGTCGATGTTCCCGCGATAACGTCGCACGACCGGCCATAACGACGCTGCGTAGAGGGCTGCCGAAGGTAGGTAAGCGCCTGGTACGTAGGCGAAACGCGGGTGGCGGACGCGGAGCCCATCGATGTCTTCCCATTCGGGTACCGTGCTCAAATCAACGCCACCCCGAGTGAAGCTCTTGAAAAGTTTGGCTCCGGGAAACCAAGGAATCGTTCCGAGTACGTCGAGGTGACATTGCTTGGCCAACGCGCCGCACTGGCGGCGTAGAAACGGCGCCAGCCCGGGTTGGCGCTGATTCGGAAATATCTTGGTCATCACCAGAACTCGCATGGTGTCGCGGTAGCAAAGGGAGAGCCCGAGGTCCAATCGGGCCGCACTGACTGGATTTCGCCCCACCAGGTGGATCGACCAGCCCGCGGCGCTTGTGCTACGGTCCGCCCCCGCAATGTCCAACACGCCTCTTGCCGTGGTCCACGTACTCGGTTCGTTCGAAGTTGGAGGCGGAGAACAGGTGGCGCTCAACCTTGCCGCTGGCCAAGTAGAGCGAGGGCATCACGTTCACGTCGTGTCGCTCGCGGCAGGTCCGGATGGGCCGCACGCCCGTCATTTCGCCGCCGCGCATGTAACTACCCACTCGGTACCCAAGCTCGGCCCGACCATCGACCCAAGCTTGGTACTGCGCCTGGCACGCTTGTTTCGCAGCTTGAATGCCGATGTGGTGCACACCCACAATCCGCAGCCATTGATTTATGGGGGGCCAGCAGCGCGCCTAAGCGGTACTCGGCTCGTCCATACCAAACACGGGTTCAACGCTGCGCCAGCCCGGCAAGTGTGGCTTCGAAAGTGGCCCGGCTGGCTGGCGCAGGCGTTCGTGGCGGTTTCAACCCAGACTGCCGACGACGCGCGCGAGGGGCGTGAGTGCCGCCCTGGTGCCCTGAGTGTGATCGAGAATGGTATTCACCTGGAAAAGTACGGACCAAATCCGGCCTTACGCGCCGAGGTGCGGCGTGAGCTTGGTATTCCGGAAAGTGCGTTGGTAGTCGGCACAGTCGGCAGGTTGAGCGCCGTCAAGAACCAACCCCTGCTCGTGCGCGCGGTGGCGCCTCTGCTGAACGCACAGGTTCGCTTGGTCTTGGTGGGCGACGGTCCGGATCGCCCTGACGTCGAAGCTGCGGTGGCGCACTCGGGCAAGAGCGAATGGATCCACCTGCTTGGGCAGCGGCTCGATGTGCCCAGGTTGCTACCTTCATTCGATATCTTTGCGCTGTCTTCGGACAGCGAAGGGCTCCCCATGGTTCTGCCAGAAGCCATGGCCTGTGAGCTCCCGATAGTGACGACAGCCGTAGGTGGAATTCCAGACGTGGTAACAGACGGCCGGACGGGATTCTTGGTTCCTAAGGGAGATGAGCAGAAGCTTCGAGAGCGTGTTGCGCGCCTCGCCGAAACGCCCACGCTCAAGCGGGAGCTCGGCGTGCGCGCCCGCGAGTTCGCGCTGAGGCGCTACTCCGCCGATAGCATGATTGAGCGCTACCTCGAACTTTATTCTGCGCTTGGCCAGAGCTGACGCATGTTCATTTTACCTGGCCTCGTGCTGCTGCTTCTCTTCCTGCTCGGTCGCCCTTTCGACTTCATTCCGGCGCTGCAGGGGGTGCCCCTCCTCTATCTCTTCTGCGCTCTCTCACTGTTGGGCTACGTCGTGGACGCACGTCTTCGCTTTACCGAAGTACGCCCCGCTCAACACCTGGGCTTAGCCATCGCTTTCTTGGCGTGGTGTTGCCTGAGCGTTGCCATGGTTGATCCTGGAGCCGTCACCGGCAGCGCGACTCAGGTGGCAGTGCTATTTCTTATCTACGGGTTGTTGGCCCAGGGCATTCAAACATTCAAATCCTTCGAAGTGGTGGCCGGCGTTATCCTGGCGTGCGTTCTGTTCGTCTGCGTCGTGTGCATTCACTTGGGGGCCCAGCCCAGCCAATGCGTTGCGTTCTTGCCAGGGGAAACGCGGCTCATCGATTCCGGTCATCCTGACGGTCGAGCCTGTACGTTGGATCTCGAGTGCTTTGGCGCTATTCCCCAAGCTCAATACTCCTGTGAAAGCGCTGGTTTATTTGGCCTCACCACCGTTGGTGACGGTCGGATCCGGTATACAGGGACGCTACAGGACCCGAACGAAGTGGCCCTCCTCGTTGGCTCCGGGTTGCCTTTGGCCTTTGCGTTTTTTCAGCGTAAGCCCACCCACGCACGCCTGGTTTTGGCAGTGCTCTCCGCGATCCTCACGGTCGTTACCGTCGTGATGTCAGGGTCACGGGGGGGGCGTCTGGTGCTGCTAACGGTTTTCGGAATGTACAGCATTCGCAAGTGGGGCTTGCGCACAGTGCTCAAGGCCACACTCCCTCTATTGGTCATCGCCGTTCCTGCGCTCATCGCCCTGAGTGGTCCCGCGCGCGAAGACGCCGATGCCTCTACCGAAGAAAGGCTTGGTTGTTGGCAAACGGGCGTTCGGCTGATGCTCGACTCCCCGCTTTTCGGCATTGGACACAACAAGTTCGTGGACCACCACGAACTCACGGCTCACAACGCCTACTTGCTGGCAGCCGGCGAGTTAGGCGTACCCGGGGTAATGATGTTCAGCGGGCTCATCTACGTAGCCATCAAGACGCTCATTCTGATCGGTCGGCGATCGCGAGGCCCGGAAGCCAGTGTGGCGCTGATTTGGGCGAACGCGCTGCTGAGCTCGATGTCAGGGTTGGCGATCGGGATCTTCTTCCTCTCCTTTACGTACCACCACGTGCTGTGGGTGTTTCTCGGACTGACCGGTGCCGTCTACGCTGCAATGAGGACGCACGACAGGGCGTTTAGGGTACCTTTGGGTTGGAGAGACCTTGTGGTCTTGGCTTCATTAAACGCGGCGACTCTGAGCGCAGTTTACGCGTACACGCGGCACAAAATCGGCATTCTCTAGCCAGCCTTCCGGCTGCGCTCATCCGACGCAGAGTCATGCGTTCGCCGCGGGGCGTCACTAGGCTGCCTATGTGGTAACGTTCAGGCGCCTTGAAATGCATGGTCCGGCTTGCCGGGGATGTGGTAGTCTGTTGCTAGTAGGAATTTCATGGAATTCGCCGTCAGCTCCGAAGCCGACACCACGACTGTAGCCATCAGAGGCGAATTTGACGCCAAGACGGCCCCTGAGGCGCGCCCGAAGATCGACGAGCTCTTAGGCGCACAGCCGCGCCGCGTTATAGTTGATCTCTCCCAACTCCGGCTGATTGATAGCACCGGGGTCGGCGGTATCGTGTCGATGTTCAAGCGCGTTGGTGCCTACGGGGGAGCGTTCGAGGTCCGCGGCGTCACGGGTCAACCTCGGTCGATTTTTCAGGTTCTACGCCTCGATCGTGTATTCGGTTTGGAAGACAAGCGCACCGACTAAGCCCTGTGCTACGCACGAGTCCGTGGCCAAAGGTTGGAGTGACAGCGAGCCGGGCTGGGTGAGAGTCCGGGCGGAGCTTGCGGTAATGGCCAGGCGGGCTCGGAGGCGCGTGCTCATTACTCTAGCCGTCAGCCTAGCGTTGGCAGCAGCCGCCGTGGCGGTGAAGGCCAAGAGGCCTCGAAAGTTCACTTCCGAGGTCGTCCTTCAACTGGAGGAAGGGCGTCTCGAGGCAGCAACGGCTCCGATTAGCTCCGGTACACTCAAAGATCACATCTACCACACGGTCTTCGCGGACAAACCGCTCCTTGAACTCATGGACCGCTTTCGCCTTTACCCGAGCTTCAGAACGTTAGACCCCGGTTTTGCGGCGGACCGGATGCGTGACGACATCACGTTGACCGTGGTTCGGGACTTCTTCCGGCAGCAGGATGACGAAGCCGATACTCCGTCGAAAAGGTCTGCGCGAGTAAACGTTGCCTATTCCGCGCGAGATCCCGAGGAGGCACTAGCCGTTGCGCGAGCGCTCGGCGAGCTTGTGGTCAACACCAAGACCGAAGAGCGCCAAGCTGCAGTGGACGAGGCGTTCGATTCGTTTGTTGGCGTGGGGGTCACACTGCGAGCGAACCTGAAACAAGCCCGCTTCGAAGCAGCGCGCTCGCTCAGTGATTATCGCCGAGCGTCAGAGGCCGAACGCGTCGAGTTACTCTTTAAGTACAAGCGCGCAGTGGAAACAACTCGCGAGATCGAAGGGCAAGTGGCACTCACAGAGGGCACCACGGCACGGCTTCGCCTTCGCAAAGCATTCGAGGACGAGGCAATGGGCTTGTCGTTCGAGTGGGTCGATCGCGGCCGACTCGCGCCAGCCCCCCTCTTTTCTGCGAGACAGGAACTGGCTCTTGTAGGCATCTTCGCGCTGTTTTTGGGTCTGCCTATCGCCGTCGTGATCGCGGGTACCTTTGACCGCCGCCTTCGGGACCTTGACGGGCTTCGTCGGCTCGGTATCAAGGGCTTTGCAAGCATCCCCCGTTTTCCCGGGTCGGCTGCAGGATCGTTAGCAGAACGACAGCAGAGAGCCAGAGCACGTGCCTGATACCGAACGCGACAGAGCCAAGGATCCCGATCTCGAGTCGACGTTTGTAGCGATCGGCGACGTGCTCCGGCGCACGTGGCTCCTTTTCGTTCGTGCCCTCCAGTTTTGGCCGGCTGTCGCCGTAGCTGTGCTCCTCGGCGCGGGGGCAGCGTTCGCTGCGCCCTCGATTCTGAAGCCAATCTACGAGACCAGCGCCACCGTGGGCTATCGCGAAACCGTCCAGGCCAGTGCGCTGGTGGGCAATCGACATGAGCAAGAGCGCTGGGTGCAACAGAGCGCGCGGCTTGAGGACATGGTTCTCTCGCGCACGAGCGTCACCAAGATCATAGAGGACCTAGGCCTCTACCGAGATATCATCGAGTCTCGCGGAATGGCTGATGCCGTCGAGGAATTTCGCCGGAACGTTGACATCGTGGCTCGCGATGGAAAGATGCTAGTGATCAATTTCCGCGGGAGTGACCCAGACGCGGTGCAGAAGGTGGGAGAGCGTCTGGTGGCAGATATCATTGAGCAGCCAGGGGAATATGCTCAAGAGCAGGCTGACGCGACGAAGGCTTTTCTTCAAAAGCAGTTCAATGAAGTCGCGGCCGAGCTTCGGGCCAAAGAAAAGGAGCTCGCGACGTTTCTCACCCAACATCCGGAATTCGCCTTGGATGACGTGGCGCTTGGCCGTGGCCAGGTGGGTGCAACGATTCGCGTGGCCGAGAAGAAGGGGGATAAAACGCAAGGCAACCCTCGCTTGGGTGAGTTGAGGCGCCAGGCCGCCCGTCTAGGAGCTCAACTGCAGGATCCGGGTGCGCCCGCCGCAGTGCCAGCAGCTGCAACGCTTACGCCGGAAGAGCGGCAACAGCTCAACGACGCAAAAGCTGAGCTCGACCGCGCGGAGGGTCGTCTTGACGACAAACGGAAGCGATTCACGGATCGACACCCTGATGTGCTGGACGCACTCGCTGACGTTGCCGAAGCGCGAGAAAACCTGGCGCAAGTCAACGCGGCGATCAGCGCCACGACTTCCACCGCCTCTCCCCCGCCTTCACCGAACGCGATGCCCGCAGAAGTTCAAGCCAGGCTTGAAACCGATCTGCGTAAGCTCGACAAGACCATTGCTCGTGAGGCGCGGAAGAGCGACGCAACGGGGAAGGAGAACCCAGGCCCCAGCGCTGCGGAAACCGTCGTTGCCAACGAGACTCGCTGGGTAGGCTTGAATCGCGATGTCATGAACGCTCAGGATCGTTTTAGAGATCTTCAGCGGCGTCTGGATTCAGCGGTGACCCTGGCCATCATAGAGGCTGAAGGCGGAGTTGGGCGCATCGTGGTGATCGATGCCCCGCTCAAACCAACACGCCCATTAGCCCGCGGTCCTCGTAAGACGTCGGCGATGGCGTTTGCGGCAGTACTGGCGTTGGGCTGCATGGTGGCGTTCGGCTTTGCACTATTGGATGACCGGCTGCTCAACCAGTATGACCTCCGGGATCTAAGATTGGGGCCAATTGCTCAAGTGATTCCCGCGTTGAATGAAACGAAAAAGGGAGGTTCTCTTGTCGGCTAGCGGCGTCATTTCAGCCGGTGGCGGTGGGCCGGCGCGCGAGGAAACGCAGGTAGGGGTCGTCGCCACCTTCGACGAACCGCCCACTGGGCGCATTCGGGTGCCAGTTCTCACTGAACCCCAGGCAGAAGGCGCTGCAGCATTTCGCGTGTTACGGCACCGCCTCCAGGCGCTGCCAGATTCGCGTGTATTCGCGGTGACTAGCCCGGGCCGGGAGGAGGGGAAGACGACGTGTGCGCTCAACTTGGCCCTAGCGTTTGCAGAGCACGGCCTGGGCAACGTGTTGCTGGTGGAGGCCAACCTTCAGCAACCAGTACTGGCGCAAGGGCTTGGGTTTCTACCGCCACGTTGTTTCGCGGAGCAAATGCAGGAGGCTTTGGGGCGCCCTAGCTACCAGTGGAGCGTGGTGGCAACGTACCTGTTCAATCTTCACGTATTAGCGGTGAATCCGAACGTGACGTCCCCGACGCAGCTCAAGGGGGCTGCCCTTACGAGCGCTATGAGCGCACTTCGTGGCACTAACTACTCGCGGATCATCCTCGATTGCCCGTCAGTATTTGGCTCCGCCGATGTGAGTATCATCGAGTCGTGCGTCGACGGCCTCTTGATGGTGGGGCGTGCCGGCATGACCCGCAGCTCCGAACTCAAGAAGGCGGCGGAGTACTTGCAGCCGGTTACGCTGTTTGGCAGCGTTCTCATGGGCGGCTAAAGCCGCCTAGGCCACCCGCGGTGGCTGCTCAGCGAGGTACTTCGTCATCTTGAGAACGTTCGGGGTGCCGCCCTCATAGTCCAGGTGGTCGACGAACGAACGGATGATGTACAGGCCCATGCCAGACTCGGGCAAGGCGCCAAGGTCCGGCACCTTGACCTTGGCGAGGTCAAAGCTGTGGCCGGTGTCGCAGACCTCAACTTGAACGCGTTCACGGTCAAAGCTGATGTTGATAGTGACATCACCGGGCTCTAGGCCGTTGTAGGAGTGGATAGCTGTGTTGTTGAACGCTTCACCAACAGCCGAAACCAACTCGTGCGAAAATTGTGTGCCACGCTCCGTATCCAGGTCTCCTGCATGCGTGGTTGCCAGTTTGCAGGCGAGCGCCACGGTACGCGTCGCTAACTCGCGATACGAGAGTTCACCAGGCACTTGCAGTTTGATAACCGGCAACTTTCCCCTAGCTCTAGAGATGCTTAGCAGCTTACGCCAGGGTAGGGTCGCCATCAATTACGCCAGGTGACACGAAAACGGCCCGTGGGTACAAGTCTTTGGCTGAGGTTCTGGGCCCGTTGGTCGCGTTCGATGTTGCGGGCCATCGGCGGTGGACTCTGACGCTCAAGCCTCAGGGAAATCTCAAGTGCAAACGGATCTCCGTGGGAGAATGCAACCCACTTCGAACCACCTAAGCCCACGTCTTGCGTGCCGTCCAGACATCGTCACGCAACACAGCGGACTCACTGCGAACCGTCTAGCCAACGAGCAGAGTGCCGAGAAGTGGCCGGTCGCCAAGGTCGGCAACGAGCCCTGCAAGCTCCCGCTCTAGGGTAACGTTCGTAGTCGCCACGGCGAGCACACCGTCTAAGATCGCGCAGGCTCCCACGAGCTCACCGACCTCTCGAAAACCCGTGAGGTCCACGATGACCTTATCGAACAGGCTACGAAGCTCGGGAAGGAGTTGATCCAAGCGCTTGAGGGGCAAGCTGGGTTCCGGCGAGTGTGGTGTGAGCAATGTTGCCCCATCCCCCAACGGCACCGCTACAAAGCCGTGACGGATGTTAGGGCCCGCGGTGACGCCAATGGGAGCCATGTCACTGAACGCAGGTAACTCGTAGTTGGCATCCACCACGCATACCTCTTTCACTCCGACCTCATTGAGCGCGAGCGCCAACTGAATCGCGACGCCTGGCACTGCGACACGGGCGGTGGCAGGCACCAGGCCCACGGCTCGGCCTTCGCCACGCAGCAGACGAGCAGTCCGAATCAGATCCGAATAAGCGTCCGAGCCGACGCGTGGCAACGGGGGAATCCCGAGTGCCGAAAGGGCAGCTTGGACAGCGGGTGACACGGCTGGTCGAAAACTAGCAGGCATGGTACGCGCCCACCATGCCTCGTTGGAGCAGATGCGGACGCGCTGGAGCTGCCGCAGTGACTTCGTTTCTGCTGAGCACTACCGCTTTGGCACAAACCTCGGTGCATGGCACGGGCAGGGCCAGCCTCACCTACTCGGACAATGCCTTCGGCGCTCGCTCGGACCCACTCCCCGGTCAGCGGGGGCCGTTTGCCACGGTCTACAGCCAGCTCGGGGCGGGAGTGCTTCTAGTGCATGAGGCGCCCACGGCCCTATACGAGGCGGGCTACGGGCTCGACTACTCGTACTACTTTGACCACCCACCAGAATTCGATCCCAACGGCTTTAACAATGCCGTTAGTATTCGCGGCGCATTTGAGCTTGCCGACACCGACCGGCTAACGCTGGCGGCTGGCGCCACCAGTCGCACGTTCGCTCTGTACGTCCTGGATCGCACTCGCCAGGGCGCCGGCGGAGTGGAGGTTCCAGCGAACGATACCGTGATTCTGAATCTGGATTGGTTTGAGGCCTGGGCTCATGACTTCAGCGACAGCTTAACAGGTACCCAAAGCAGCGGAGCAGGCCTGATATTTCCGGTTCAACCTGCCACGCCACAGCCTTGGCGCTACCAGGTGAATGCAGGCTACGGGTTGGATCTCACTCTGGGCCAGAACGCGCATGGCATATTCGCCAACGGCACCTTCTTTTCATCGGTGTTCGAAGACGCGCCGGCCGATCCGCTTCAGCAAGGAGCAGACGAAGATCGCGTGTTGCTCTCGCTCATCTACCGTTATCGCAGGGATTGGGATGCGCTGTGGAATAGTACCTTCTCCGGGGGCTTCAGCACCGAAATTCAACCCGCGACCCAGAAGACCAAGACGGGCCCAATTGGTGCCGCCTCCCTCAATTTTGTCGATATCAGATTTCAGGGCTCCCTCGGGGTCGCGCACGATACGACAGTCAACCTATTGGCCAATCAAGTGTTTGTTCGCGACGAGGTGAACCTTGCTGGCTCTTACTCTCTTTCGGATGTACATCCGCTACGCGCCAACGCTGGTGTGAGCGCTGGCATCAATCGCGTGTCGCAATTCGAGAGTGGTGCCGAGGAACGTATCACCACCGCACAAGCGGATGCCAGCATCGGCTGGTATGACGACGCCATCTCACTCATTCTCAGCTATCAACACTTTCGGCAATTCGACGCGAAGTCCCCCACCAACCTTCTGGGTGCCTCCCAGCACAATACACTCACGCTCTTCGCTCAGGGAACGTTTCCAAGTCGAATTGCGCCGCCAGTTGTTGTTCAGCCGCCCCTTCGCGTCGACGCCGCGCCAGACCCTCGCCTCACCTCCGACTAGAGCTTCCTCCAAGGGGAGCCGTCCACGGGCCGACCCACGAAGCACCCACGAAGCGCGATCCCCTGGACGCCTCGCTGTCTCCATGTTATCGCTCTCGCAATGCGTTGGCTGACTCTGTTGATAAGCACCCTATCATGCTGTGTCGGCTGCGGCAGAAGCTGGCGCGAGAACCCAACGAGTCCGCATCGGACAGCCCAGAGAGTGGTGCTCCCCTCTCCGAGCCCTGCGAAGCCTCAGCCAGCCCCGCGTGCGCTACCTGTGGGCACCAACACGCTGGCGCTTACGCCACCTAGAACGCGTTCGGATGCCTGGGTAGCGGCTCAGTTTCCAGTGCAAGCGAACTACACCCGAGTTTTCGCGGTTGGCGCGCCCGCCGGTACCAAGATCGCGCGCGTGCCGAGGCTAGATCTGAATGCTCGGGTTGGTCAGCTCACGTACGAGGAGCTCGCAATCACAGATACCGTGCCGTCGCTTCAAGCTGCCGCCGACCGGGTAGTGGGTGGTGATCTGGTGGTTGCTTTTCCAGGAACGTATGCAGGCTTTCACTTGGAGCACCCCAAAGGCACGGGCCCAGGGAAATTTGTGAGGTTTGTCGCACTGGGTGAAAAAGGGGAAGTGGTCATTAACCGTGCCCCGGACGCTGACCACGGCTCTTGGATGGTCGCGCTGGTGAACGTCGATCACGTCATCTTGGAGGGGTTCGAGCTTCGGGGGTCCAGCAAGCCGGGGCAGCCCGCGGAAAATACTCCGCGTGCGGGGATCTTTATTGATGGCTACTTTAGGGAAAGTGCGCGCATGGCGCACCATGTGGCGATTTTGCGAGTCCTTTCGCATCATCACAAGAATTGGGGGCTGCACAGCACCGATACGCAAGACGTGCTCATCCAGGACAGCGTATTCGGCTATTCAGGCACGGAACATGGTTGCTACGTCTCCGACGGTTCTGACCGCTACGTGATCCGTCGAAATGTGTTCGTGAACAACCCGGCGTCTGGGCTGCAGTGCAACCTGGACCCCACCGCCTCCTACGAAGAGCTCGTCGAGCATCCCAAGATGCTGAGGGGTGTCGACGCAACTCGAGCCTGGATCGCGAAGACCGCCACAGATGCGACCAAGTTGTTTGGGCCCGGGGCGTTTCCAGACGGGCGCGGTATGGAATTTATCATCGAAGACAACGTAGCCACGGGTAACGGCCGCGTTGGCGGAGCCGCCATGAATCTCGCTGGTGTTTCGCAGTCGGTGATTCAGAACAATCTGATCTACGGCAACTTTTCCACAGGAATTGCGCAATGGGATAACGGCAACCCGTTCGACTACGATGCGCGAGATCCAGGCCCTCGCAGCGTAGAGCATGTGCCGGGCCCAGAGGTCTTGCCTCTGTTCGGGTGCCAGCAGAACCTCATCCGCAACAACACCGTCATCATGGACAACAAGAGCCGCCCTGCGCTTCAGAGCGTGAATGGCAGTTGGGGTACGCGTGTTTTTAACAACGTCCTCATCAATGATAGCGGCTCCGCGCTTGAAGTTGATAACACGAGCATCTACCGCTTCGAAGCGAGCCACAATATCATCACGCGGATCGAATATAGCAATGGTTCAGAAAAGTTGAAGGCATTGGCAACGGCCGCGCCCGAACTAAACGCACAGCTCGATGTGGAATTCTCCGATATAAAGTCAGCCTTTCTCCGCCCTGGCCTGGATGCGTGGCTAACGGCAGATCTCCGATCACTGAGCCCCAACAGGCCCGATTTTAGGCCCAATCGCGAGCGGAGCGAGGTCTTGCTGCGCGTAAACCCGAAGGAAGTGGAGGCGTTTGATCTCCTCGGGGTTGAGCGCAAGCCGCCGTTGTTGGGAGCGTTCGCTTACTAGGCTCCGGTGCCCGGGCGCGCCTCAATTAGACGAGCCGACGTACCAGGTCGCGTCGATCGGGAGGCCGAGCTGTAGCCTCGCTCTTGGGGCAATCGGCTTGCCCTTCCTCTTGGGCTTTCTGCCTCAGTGATGCGCGCGGCGTTCGGGAAAATTCGAATCGCGCATGCGGCTCGACTCGACCAAAACGTCGTCTTCACAGAAAAGGATCGCGCACGAACAGTGGCCGGCTTCCCGCATGCGGGCGCAGAGTGTCGAAAGCTCCTCGTCCGAATCCACCACATCCCCCTCAATGGGCTGGCGCGTTGCCTGATCGTAACGGCAATTATCCAGAGCTACCCAGAGCCCTTTGAACTCACCCGAGCGGCAAAGTTCCGGCCACGTCATTCTGGTTTTCATCGACATCCTTTGGGGCATGTTCTTAGCAACGGAGGCCTGCCTAGCACGGTGAATAAACGGAACAACTAGCGGGGTCTCGTTCGCTTCGTTGGAAACTCTAGTGACCCTTTTGGATTCGAGTCAAGCGCGCATCTGGATCTAACGGTTGCGTTTCAAAAGTGAAAAGGCGGGGCTATTCACCCCGAAACATCGGGGTGTCAATGCCCAAGAACGGAGCACGCGCGTAACCCTGCAGCAGCTCTCGAACCTGGCATTCTCCGAGCGCGGCATAGCTCAGAATGCTAGGCATTTTTTGCTGAAAACGTCAGCTCACCTACGTGTGTTTCGTGGTCTGCAAACCTCTCACCGCATGGTCAGAACGAGACAGTTTTCCAGCCACGCAAGAGCCAAATGCGGCCGCGCTGGCCGAATCAAATTATGGACAAGCCGCGGCAGCCTTCGCGAGAAGTGAACCGCCTAGGCCCATCGCCGTCGCCGCAGCGACCACTGCTTTTGTTTTCGTGCAATCACCCGAGCTCAAAGCTGGCCGGAGCTGCTCACGAGCAGCGGCTTGGCAAGCTTGCTTCTTTCCCGCATCGCTGCAGCGCGCGAAACCTACAGCCGCTCCTTGCAGGTTACCAGAACTTGCAGCCGCAACACACGCTGCGCAACCGTCAGACGCTGGCGGGGGCGTGGCAGTTGTTGGTGCAGTGGTGGTGGCCGGCGCGCTCGGTGCGGAGGAAGCGCTCGGCGGCGTTTTCCCGGTGCTAGCCGGGGGTGGCTTGCTGGTATTTGCGGGCTTGCCGGTGGCGGCTGTTGGCTGGGGCGCATCCGGCGGCGGCGTGGGCGTAGCCTCATTCGGATCCACCATGGGCTTCAGCTCAGCTCCTCCGCCCTTGGAACCTGTGGCGGCATTCGGATCCACCAAGGATAACTGCTGATCGTCCGGCTTCGAGGAGCGCGCCAGAATCATCACGATAGCGACTAGAATCACCCCTGCTACGCCAACGAGACCAAAAATCAAACCCTTGCCGCTTCCACCGCGTTCGGGCGTTCCCGGATGCGCGTGGGACACTGCAGGGGGAGTGGCCGCAGGAATTCGTGCGCCCGAATACCCCGGCACACCACCTCCTGGCGCTGCAGCGTAACCAGGAACCGCCACGGCTGGGGGAGCCGCCACATTCGCGGACGGTGCGAAGTTAACACCTGAGGGGAAGCTAGGAACAGCGTCCATTTGAGCCGTTCCACTGATGGCCTGTGCGGCAACGCCCGGGTCCACCACCGTCATGCGTTCACCACCGGAAAGTTCCGCGAAAAACTGCCGCGCAGTATCGGGCCGATGCGCTGGATCTTTGGAGAGTGCGCGCATGATGGCGCTCCGCATATTCTCGGGAAGTTTTTGGGCCGCAGGCGTGGCTTCAAGGGGCCGAGGCTGCACCGTCATGTGCTGTGTGGCCCACTCCCACGGAGTTGTGGCGTCAAAGGGCAATCGACCCGTGATCATCTCGTAAGTCATCACGCCCAGAGAATAGATGTCGCTGCGCGCATCGAGCGCTTTGCCGGTAAATTGCTCCGGGCTCATGTAAGGGGGGGTTCCAAGCACCATCCCCTGCTGAGTGAGCTTCTGCTCCTTGGCCGCGTCGGCGGATTCGGTGCGCCCCGCGATGCCAAAGTCTAAAACCTTTACAAAGTCCGTCTCGCCCGCGCGGTTGGTGAGCACCACATTTTCAGGCTTCAAATCGCGGTGAATAATCCCTTGTTGGTGCGCCTCATCCAGTGCACCACAAACCTGACGCATGATCTTAATCACGCGATCTGGACGGAGGGCTCCTTCTTTTTCAATCACCGCGCTCAACGCGTGGCCGTCCACGAATTCCATCGCGATGTAGAGGGCGCCATCGTCCGTCGTGCCAAAGTCGTAAAACTTGATGGTGTTCGGGTGCTCTAGCTGCGCCACCGTGCCGCATTCGCGGTGGAAGCGCGCCATGATGGACGGATCTTTGGATAGGTGGAGGTGCAGAGTCTTGATCGCCACCTTGCGTACGGTCGAGCCCATCTGTTGCTCGCCTTCGTAGACAACGCCCATCCCGCCTTCGCCTAAGACGCGGCGCACCCGGAACCTTCCCCCAAGGAGCTTGCCAATCAACGGATCGTCGTTGTGCGACGTTTCGACCGGAAGCAGCGCACCACAGGTTGCACAATAGCGGGCCCCAAGAACATTATCGTTGCTGCACGACTCACACTTCATCTTGAGTAGAAGCGTCGCACACTCAGAGCCCCCTCGGCTACCGGGGGTAATAAAGGCCTCTTCCGAAGGGCAGTCCACGCCAGATCCCTCGGGCCGACCCATGGCAGATCTCTCGGGTCTGGCGAACTACCTAGCGGAGTTCGGTCAAATCCTGCGGGCCGCTAGGCAGCCGCTCGGGTGGCCACGGCAGGGCCCAGCTGCGACCGGACCGCTCCACCAACAAGGCACGGGTGGCCCGATCGCTCCTCGGCAAAAGCACGCTCTGCTCGACCGTGGCGCCCTGCTCAAACGGCGCTTCGTTATCCGCACTTGGATCTTCAACCAAAAGCGGAAAATCAAAACGCACCCGTTCCACCAACTCTTTGCCGATCCAAAGCTCAATCGCGAAACGCCCCAACCGTCGTTCCGCGGCAGCTGGCTGCTTGAGCTCTAACGCTTGCACGTCAACAATCGATGGCACCCGCTTCGAATAACGAATACGGTAGCGCAGATAATGTGCGGTGACCAATGGCGGGGGGTCCGGCGGGCCTCCATGATCTTTTTTCACCTTTTTCGGCGCGGCGCCGTTCGGCGCATTCGCTGCGCCCGCTGAGGCCGCCTGTGCCTGCTCGTTGTGTCCCTCGGCAAAGCTGACGGGCATGGAGAACCCGGCGCCGCGCGCTTGGACCGGCCCACTACAGGCGCCAAGAAGCGCTATCAGTAACACGCCGCCAGAACGCAGCGTTCCGACCGCGAATGCGACCCTCTGGCGAAGCCACTTACCTTGATTGGCGAGCATTCTTTTCAGGACTCTTTCAGAAAATCCTGTTCAAAACCACCCAAGCGGCTCCACGCTCGCTGCATGTCCGGAGGAATTGACGCCTCTACTTGGAAAACCTCCCCGTGTTCCAACACAAGGGTGACGCTCCGTGCATGCAACATCAGGCGGCCAAGTTCGTGCACCTCACCATTTGCCAACGTGAAGCGCCGGGCGCCGCCGTTCCGCACGTCTCCCCAAATGGGCATTTTAGCGTGTGCAGCGTGCAGACGCAGTTGGTGTTTGCGCCCCGTAACGGGCGAGAGGCGGAGCAGCGACACGGCGGATTCGTGTTCGGCCCGCGCATGGCGCAAAGATGGCACGGGTAGCGTCTTTAGCAGTTGGTATTGAGAATGGGCGGATTTTTGATGGACTGGGAACTTCCAACTACCTTCACTCGCCGGTGGCTTGCCTTGAACAAGCGCCAGGTACACGCGACGCAAGCGCTGTTGTTCTTTGCCCCGCGCCAAAAGCTGAGTGGCTTTTGAGTCTACCGCCAACAGGAGCACGCCACTCACCGGTGCATCTAGCCGAGAACCAGCGAACACCTGGGCGCGCGTGAGGCCCAGCTTTTCCGCCAGCCACACCACCACGCTTTGGTCGCCCGCGCGATCCGGCTCGGTGCTCCAGCCCGGGGGTTTTCCAACGGCCACAATGCCCCCGCGGCGCGCCAGGATTTCGGGCTGCTCGGTCGCCACCATGGGCGCGTACACCTCCACCAGTTGTCCGGGCACAAGCTTCATTTCATGCGCGGCACGCACTCGATCCACGAAAACGCGGCCTTCAGCGAGTGCGGAGCTGTGGCCCGAAGCATCTAGGATTGCCGAGAGCAGAGCCTCACTCTCCTCCACCCGATAGCGAAATATAGGTTGCCTTACCACCCGCGCACCAGGCCTTGCTGCGGATCTAGCTCCACTTGTGAGAACTTGAGAAGCGCCTCCGCGGAGCCATCCGGCAACGATATTAGCGGTACACCCAGCTGTCCGGCAGTGAACCAGGAGCTAGAGAACGCGCGCGCACTCAGAACGACCCAGCCCGCACACTTGGGCAATGCCAAGCTTAGCCAAGGAGCAAACCCAGTCACAACTCCGATGGTGTCGGCGGGAAGATTGTCGAATGTTTCGCGTGTGACGAGAACGGGGCGCCCACGCACTTTGAGCACACCCATGCCAACACCAACCCAGGTGCCACCGCTAAGCCCTACCTCAGACGACCTAGGCCTTTCCCGGTTATCGGCAATAGCGCGAGCCTTTCGCATCTCCACTATTTGACCTAGATCCGTGTGAGATTCGGCGACCGCCGCCAGTAGCTCGCGAAAAGTACAAAAGAACGCCGAGCCCGGCGCGAGCCGTGAATCCAAGCGGCGCAGGCGCCGATCCACATCGAGCAGCGTCCGCCGCAACATCCACGAGGCGCGGGCCAGCTCGTCACTCAGCACACCTTGTTGCACCACAGCTTCGCGCAGCGAGTGAAGCGAGCGTGCAAAGAGCCAACGGTTCGGACGACTGAGCGACCTTTCCACCTCACCGAGCACGCGGTCACCCAGAAGGCGCTGGGCTTCCAGGAGTGCAGCGGAACCATATACCGGGTCAGGGCTAGCACGACGCACGCTGGGCGGTGATGGATCGAGATTCGAGTCTGAACGAAGAGCACCTTGGGCCTCCTCCCAGCGCGCCTCACCAAGTTCCAAGGATTGCATCGGCAAGTATCCCCACCGCTCGATCCAATCCGAGCTTGAAAGCAGATTTCGGTCGAGCGCAGCACGCGTGTACGGCAAAAGATCTGGGGGAAGGCTCGCAGCGCTCAGGGCCATGGGCACGCTCTTGGCCGGCAAGTGCGAGCTGAGCCAGGCGTGCAGTGTCCCCGAACCCAACAACACTGTAAGTTCCGACAATATCCAAAGGCGCAGTGCCTGCAAGAAGTAGAAACGCGTCTCTCGCAGAGTAGTGGTGGTAGCGTCGGTGGGAAGAATACCCAAATCGAGCTCGCGAAAAGCCGCAAAATATGGATCCAATTCGGCCTTCAGCTCCGCAACAGCAGCCTTCAGCCAAGTCAAACGTCTTTGAAACCGCCCGGCTTGTACAGCTAGGGCGCTCGGCCCCGAACCTCGGAGCCCACGTTCAACGTTGGTGCCTGGTGGCAGCCCTAATGTGGTGAGCGTAGCGTCTGTAAATTCCCCACCAAGCCCCGATTCTAACAGCTTCCAATGAGCAACCACGTCTCCCTTTCGAACGTCAAAGAGTACGCCGGCTCTTGGGAATTCCCATTCGCGGCCATGGCCGAGCTTTGCAAGATCGGAAGCACCAATCCCGCGCAGTAGGGAAAGGGTAAATGGCGTGGGGTTCCCAGCCATATCTCCCAGCCCGTGTAAGAATACGGGGCTAGCCGGGGCGCGCCGGGTCCTGAATTTCAGCTTCGATTTCGCTTTCGGAGGCCGCGCCTCGCAAACCACAATGGGGCCGGCGACCGGAGATTGGCCAAACCACGCCAACTGAACCTCGAGCTCAAGGCCGCCCTCCGCGGGCTGAAACCAGTCACAGGTTTCTGCGGCGAGCAACTTCCCGCTGGCCGAAATGCGGTGAAGCTCCGTAGGCTCCCGGAGGCCGGGCTCGCTGAAGGCTTGTAGACTTCCACGAACAGGGAAATGCGGGGTGCCGTTCTCGCTGCGTCCTTGCGACGCTTCATCAATAAAAAGACGCCCCGAGAGGCTGGTGGTGCACCCGGGAGCTATGTGCCCGAGGTGAACAACTAGCACCGCCATTTCAAGGCTACGCACGCCCTTTCTGGCTAACATCCTAAGCGCGGTGTCGTCACACGAAAGTGCCCACACATTCAACAGAGCCAACTCTCGGCTTTTGGCTAGAGGCTCAGCAGTGTTCGCACCCCAAAACCAGGTTTTCAGTAGTCCGGCAGCCTCGGCGTGGCTCGGGTGGGAGAGCTCAGGGCTCGCGATAAACGCAAGGCCCGGTGCTGCTTCGAAGTCAGGCGGTAACGCCGCCAAAGCCCGATTGGCCCATGCAACACCTTCCTCCAGCAGTCGAGAGCGCGCTCGCGCCGCGCGTTCAACGCTCTTCTGTCTATCCCAATGGCTCAAGAGCGCCGAAGGTTCATGCCCCTTTGGCAGCAGCTCGGAAATAGCAGTACTCAACACTTCGGTGCACACCACGTACGCGTGAGGTAACGGCAGGCCCAGGCGAGGCAGAGAGAGGAGCCCCCGCGCGCGAACACCGAGTTGCCGAGGATTAACATCTCGGGCCCTATCCAAACGGACAACGGAACCCAAAAGGGAGGGGCTGACCGTCACCAAGCGCTGGCGACCTTACTTCAATTCGCCTGCGATACCACTGGTGACCCGCCGCACTAGATCCATGAGCACTGGGTCCTCCTGCAAAGCCGAGCGAAGACTCTCTTTCACGAACGCCAATTGATCCCCGGAAAGGCGCCCTTCAAGATGTTGGGCGGCTACCTCCACTTGGCGATCCAAATATTGATCCACCGTTAGCTCTCCACGCTCAAGGGCGGAAAGCTCCGGAGCCTGCACCGAGCTCGCCGCCAACTTTTCGGGCCCACGCGCCCCGCTAGCAGCTGTACCACTTGCGACCTCTTCGGCAGAAGGAGCAGGAAGGTTACCCACGCGGGGTCGTCCAATTCCGTCGATGGCCATGTTTTAGAGCGTACTCCAGCTGGGGGGCCATGGGAAACGGGGAAGGCTTGGCTTGGCACTATGACTCATGAATCTCCCCTGGCATCACCACTCTTCGGCGTGGCCGCGGCCCAGTTGCGGAAAACCAACATCTTGAATGCTCTTTGCCGAGTTTTACGGGC
Source organism: Polyangiaceae bacterium (assembly GCA_033763455.1). Taxonomy (GTDB): domain Bacteria; phylum Myxococcota_A; class Polyangia; order Polyangiales; family Polyangiaceae; genus JBBRRP01. The sequence goes on along the minus strand of JANRKO010000007.1, from coordinate 57,012 downwards.
GAAAGAAGCCCAAAACTAGGAGCACGCTCAACACCGCCCCCACCAAAAGCACGACTACAGATGCCCACCCCATGGCCTCAAGCACGGCGCGCTTGAGCGGACCTTGGGTGTGAGACTCCCTGTCTACCGCAAGGAGAGCGAGGAGAACCCCCATGAGGGCTCCCCCTGCATGAGCTGCGTTATCGATGAACCCGGCACCAAAAGCGCCGAGATATGCCGTTAACCCAAGAGTGAGAAGCGCCCCCCGTTTGAGCCACGGCGGCACCTCATTCGGACGCTTCCATGCTGAGAGCATCAGATACCCCACCAATCCCAGGAGCCCGCCCGACGCACCCACAGAGGACGCATTCGGCAACAACAAGAAGCTGGCGAGGCTCCCCGCCAAAGCCGAAGCAAGATATACGAGCGGCAAGCGCGTGCGTGGAGAGTAGGCCTCGATAACGGCGCCGAACGCGCGAAGCGCGGACATGTTCATCCAGAAATGGAGAGGGCCACCGTGCAGATAAGTGCCCGTGAGCATGCGCCACCACTCACCGTCTCGCACCAGGTTCTTCACGAGGCCTGCCGCTTCGATCGAATCACCGCTGGCCAGAAGTTGCGCGGCCGATGGTGCCGAGATGCACGCAATAAGTGCGTAGGTAAAGTACGGCCTGCGCAGAGCGAGCAACCGCTCATGCCGTTGCACGCGCGCGACCTGCCGTAGGTGAGCTTCCGCTAGGGCAAGTTCAGAAGATAAGGCCACTTGCTTGAAATTCCGCAGGCGCCACCAAGTAATGAACGAGCTGCCAGCCCACAACAAAGCTAGGCCAAGCACGAAAAACGCACCCGTGCCTACTCGGGCGCCGTCTCTAAACACCCAGTAGGCAAGCGCCAAGCCGAGCGCAATGGCGCCGTAAACGAGCTTTTTTAGCGCTTCTTTCTTCTCGTCCTCCATCGATCCCGGAGGATCGTCCTCCATCGATCCCGGAGGAGATGCAGAAGGGCGAACCGGCGGGCTACTTTGCGTCACCCGCTGCCCATAGCACCCAACCGACCGCAAAGCTCAAAGCACGTGCGAGAAAGGGCGAACCCAGCGTTCTGCCGTTGCTGCGATTGAACTAGAACTGCCGTCGGACATTCAGGCCGTAGCCGTCTTTACCAACGCGCCGCACCGAGACACTGGCCACGTCGTTTCTAACCAACATGGTATCGCGATCCAGAACCCCAGCTACCAGAAGGGTCGCGCCGATCGTTTGAATCAAACCGTCCACCGCCAAAATTGCCACTGCTGTGACTTCGCCCATCGCGTCGTCCATGCATTTGTTGGCAACATCAAGGTCTGGTTGATCGATCTTGCAGCCAAAATCACGCTTACCTATTGCGATGAAAGGGCCAGCCACGGGAAGGCGGTTCCACTTCAAACCGTTCTCCCAGTCTTGCTTGGCACCGTAACCTATCGCCGCGCCATACGAAGCCAAAAACGTTAATGTGCCGCCCACAATGAGCCCGGTGTTTCCGCTGCTCTCTTTACGGTACATGGGATCCACGGGTTGCCCATCACGGTAGGGCAATACCGCGGGCATGAACTGAAACGAGGGAACGCTATTGCCGGCTGAAGCTGGTAGGTATCCGCCGCCATAAGCCGCAGTATAGCCAGGCGCCGCTCGATACGGTGCCAAGGTCGTGTTTTGCCACGCGCCTCCGGTCGGCTTGCTCGTGGTTGCGTCTGGGCCTGGCTGAGGCGGGGTCCACCGCGGGGCGGGGGGAGCACCAGGGGTGCGGGGTGTTCCGGTCCACTGATAAGCGGAAGGCGGTGGTGCTTGTGGAGGTGTGTAGGCTAGCACGGGCGCCACTGCTGGTTTCTGCGGGGTGACCTGTGGAGCTACTGCCGGACGCACAGCAACTGGGGCCGGGGCGGGTAGAGTTGGAGGGGGGCGCACTGCTTGAGGTGCCGCTGGCGCGGGGGCTGGTCGCGCGCGGGGAGCTTCTGGAACCGGAGCTGGTCGAGCGCGCGGAGCCTCTGGAACCGGAGCATGTCGAGCGCGCGGAGCTTCTGCTTTCGCGGCGACGGTCGGGAACTGCGCCGTGGGGGGGGGCATCGATCGCGAACGCGAGAAGCTGCGTTTCTGCTTGGCGCTCTGGGCCAAGGCGGTAGAGGTTGCCGATAGCGCAAGTATCATCAGTAGGGCAGTGCGCGATTTCGACAGTCTGTGGAGTTCCATGAGTGGTTCGCCGCGAAAACGCCGAGCAGCAAACGCTCGGTCGCCTCGGTATTGGACAACGGCGCCAGGGCGGCGGCCTCTAGGTGAATGTAGTGGGCGCGCGAAGATTAGTCGCACTTGCCAAGACTCCGCCTACCCGCGGGGTGCCATTGCTGGTGTCCACCGACACCCCAAACCAGGGCGCCCCAGTGACGCCATTCGGCCTAAATACCGAACCAACGTGCGGGATCCAGGTCCACACCTGAGCGCCGCAGTTCGAAGTACAAGAGCGCTCCTCGCTCCGAAGCACCCACGGTACCGAGGCGTGTGCCCGTGGACACCTGCTCACCCACGCGCACATCCAGGCGTCCCAGATTGGCACTCACGCTGAAGTAGGAGCCGCCGTGATCCACGATAACGGTGCGCCCATAGTCGGCGTAGGTGTCCGCGAATACGACACGCCCCGGGTACACAGCTCGCACGGAGGCGCCCAAGTGCGCACTCATCTCAAGGCCATGGCGTTCGCCTTGCTCGCGCACAGCTGGCGCAATTTCACTTCGACCGCCAATCGGAAACGGCAAGCGGCCCTGCATCACTTCGAAGCCTCGACTCAGATCCGAAGGATCCAACGGTTCGGCATTGGGTGAACCGTAAACTGTCGCGGTGTGCGCGCCGTCACCAAATGCTCGCTGGAAGGAAGCCTCTCTATCGCGAGCGGCCAGAAGCGACCCTTCCGCCGCCCGAAGTGCACCCTCCTGCCCAGCGTACTTAGCACGTTGACTGGAGATCTCGGCTAGGCGCTGAGACACCTTAATCCGTTCGCTCACACTATCATCTTCGCGCTTCAAATCCCGCTCAATGGCGTGCCTCAGACGCTCCAGAGTCTGTGCGTGGTGTAGGAGCTGTTCGAAGCCTCCGCTGAGCGGCAAAAGACCCACCCGCACCAAACGCACGTAGACTTTAGCCTGCTCGGTTGCGCGAATATGCGCCTCTTTCTGGATGATATTGAGCTCTTTGAGTCGCTCAAGTGCGCGTTCTTCATCCAGCCTGAGAGCCGTGATGCTTCGCACCACGTCGCCAAGAGGTGGGTCCGACGGCGAACCATCCATCGCGAGCGCGCGACCCGAAACGAGGGCTACCAGGAGCAAAAGCTTTGCGCGACTCCGGCGCATCATATCACCGAGAGCTTGCGGAGGCTGCCTGCAGCTGCAATTGCCCCCAAGAGCCCACCGCCGCAAACCATGCTGAACATGGCCCAAACGGGCAAGAACATCGGAGATATGCCGAGCAGTGTGCCGAGCTGCACGTCGAAGCGTTGCACCACGACAAAAAACAAGACGCCCAGGATCGCAATAGCGAACGTGGCACCCAGAGCTCCCAAGGCGGCTCCTTCGATCACGAACGGCCTCCTCACGTAGCTTCCCGTGGCACCCACCAGACGCAACGCGTCGATCTCCATTCGCCTGCGTTCTAAGCTCAGCCGCACGGTAGACGAAACCACCGCAACCACAGCGCCGAAGATCACGAGGGCGAGCAGAGCCGTCGCCGTTATCCCGCCGGCAATGAGCTGCCCCAAACGACCTGCCCAGCTAGTGTAGGTCTCTACGGATTCCACAGCCGAAAGCGCGCGCAGCTGAAGCGCAATCTTCTCGACGCGAGCAACACCGTCCGTGAGGGACACTTCGAGCGACTCCGGAAAAGCCTCTTCCGCGAGCGAATCGAACAGCGGATCGCGCGTGGTACTCAGAAGCTCAGCCCTCGCATCTTTGGCGGTAAGGTAGCGAATTTCCGACACGCCGGAGGATTTCTGGAGCGCCGCCCGAATGCTTTCCATCTCTTCAGGCAAGGTTCCGGGCTTCAGGTAGACCGAGAGCCGGCCAGTGTTTTCCCACCGCCCCTTCAACGCCTGCACGTTGAATACCGTAAGGAGCGAGGCTCCCAGACAAATGAATGCAACCGCGACTGAAAAAGTGCTGAGAAGATAGAGACGGAAATCGTTACGGGCCCCGCGCCACGCGCGTTCGAACACTGTCATGTCAGGCCACCTGCCGTCCGGCTAAGCTCTCGAAGTCTGAGAGCCCGTAGGGCACATCCGTCATGCGGCCTTCATCGAGCACCACTACACGCCGCGGCCGAACGTCCAAAAGCGATCGATCGTGGGTAGCAAAGATCACGGTGACGCCCGTTTCGTTGATATCACCCAACAAACCAAGAATATCTAACGCCAGCTGCGGATCGAGATTGCCCGTCGGTTCGTCCGCAAGCAAAAGTGCGGGCTCCGACACAATCGCGCGCGCAATGGCTACACGCTGCTGCTCCCCACCCGAAAGCGACTCCACTCTATCCGCACCGCGCCCGCCAAGCCCCACGCGCTCCAAGGCCTCGCCCACGCGCCCCCGTATCAAGCGCGGAGGCAACCCAACCACCTCAAGCGATAGAGCAACATTGTCGATCACACTCCAGTTTTTCACGAGCTTGAAGTCCTGAAATACGATCCCGAGGTTCCGCCGCAGGTAGGGGATCGAGCTTGGCAGAAGCCGCCCAATATCTCGGCCCATAAATAGAATGCGGCCTGAATCCGCGCTCTCAGCCCCGTAGAGCAAGCGCAGTAACGTGCTTTTACCAGCACCCGAGGGGCCCGTTACAAATACAAATTCCCCGCGAGCCACCGAAAGGGAGAGCCCACGCAAGACCGGAGCGTCCGCCCGGTACGCCTTGTGAACATCCTCAAAAACCAGGATCGGGCGATCCCGGGCGACTTCGTCGAAACGGTGCCCCTGCCGGAGCTTGGGTTCGAAGGCACGCAGATCCGAGCCGGGTTGCATGGGTATCGGAGTACCAGCCTCCCTCTCAAAACGACAAGTTTTCGGCGGAATCCACCGAGGATCGAGTGAGCTCCTTCGCGCCCAGGTCCCCCCTGTGGCAAACGCGGTGGCGTGCATGGGCGTATTGGATTTTTTGGGCTGCCGTTGGGAGCGCTCACCTTGCTTTCTGCTGGGCACGAGCTCGGGTTCGCGGCGCTATCTCCTGTGGCCCAACTCGGTCGTCGGAGGCTTCTGCGTCGCCTCGGAGAAAAACAAGTTATCGAAGTCGATCAGCCGGACTTTGACGGGCGCGTTGCACGCGCCTTAGACACGGGCTCGATCGACCTGATCGTCAGTTGGTTCTGGACGCGTCGGATCCACCAAGCTTGGATTTCCAAAGCACGCCTCGGCGCCATCGGCGTCCACCCTTCGCTGTTGCCCAAATATCGAGGTCCTAATCCGTTTTTCGCCGCCATCGACGCGGGCGACGTCGTGACTGGAGTTACCGCTCACGAGTTAACGTCTGAGTATGATACGGGACGGATCTTGTTGCAGTGCAAAGTGCCTTTGGGTGAGAGCAATTCGTGGCAGCTCGCCCGAGCGCTCGATCGCCCCTCGCTCAGGCTCCTCGCAGAAGCGACGGCCGGCGTCCTGACCGGCAGCCTTCACGCCCGGGACCAAGAGGAAGCATTGGCCAGCTGGGCGCCCGAGCCCACTGGCACCGCGCTCCTTGTAGATTGGAGCTGGCCGACCGAACGGATACTGCGTCGCATTCGGGCCCTCGCGCCGGTACCCGGCCTGGCACTCGATATCAAAGGGTGCGCCTTTTTCGTTACACGCGCACGCCGGGTCGCGCGGCCTAAACTGGAGCTCCGCGCCGGCGAGGCCGTGATTTGGGGAGAACCGAGCAGCGTGGTGATCGCAACCGCAGACGGCGCCATCCAAGTAGATGAATGCGTGCTCGGGGAAGGAGCCGGCGACGAGGTAGGCGAAGTACTCCGCGGCCCCGACTTTGCCGCGCACGTTGGCCCGCTTTAGGCTTTTACATACGTGGCCGCTTCGGTGTTAGACTGATCTTTTCGGCCCGTGCAACAAGGACACTCTCGATGAACAACCTGGTTAGCGCCGCGCAGCATGCAAGGCAGAATCTTTCGCAGGGCCTCAGTGCTCTGCAACAACAAGGCGCCCCGCCGGGCCTCATTCAGGCCGCTCAACCCATCGCCGAAGCGATGTCCGCGCTTCACAATATTGAAGCGTCTCAAGGAGCCTCGGCTGGCCAGTTCGCGCCGGTCGCACTCGACGCCACACGTCGCGCGTTGGCTTCCCTCCAAAACCACAACCATCCGGCTGCCGCCCAAGCGGTCAATGCCGTGGCCAGCTCCCTCAACTTGATCCACCAGATCTCGCAGGCTCATGCCGCGCCGCCGCCAATGCCGCCACAGGCTCATGCCGCGCCCCCACCGATGCCGCCACAGGCTTATGCCGCGCCCCCACCGATGCCGCCACAAGCTCAGCCCGCAGCAAGGTCTCCACAAGTAGCCGCACCCGCTGCGCAACCACAGGCTTCCGTTTCAGCAGCACCCCTGCCACCTGTGAACGCTCCCCCAGGCACACCCAGGGTTAATGTGGAGCTCGGAGCGCACAGCCCCACGAACTTCTACAAAGGCCTCGCCGGCAACGACATTATCGATGCCGGGGGAATCTTTGTGGCAACCTACCAAATCCCGAACGTTGGCCAGCCGTTGCTGCTCCACCTTTCCATGCCGGGAGGTTACGAGTTCCAGGCCCTCGGTGTGGTGCGCTGGGCGCGCGAGGCGCCACTCTCCAGCATGGGAGGCACCGAATCGCCCCCTGGCTTTGGAGCCCAGTTTACCGAAATCTCTCCTGAGGCACGCCAGCTCGTCTATCGCTACGTGCGTAATCGAGAGCCCCTCTTCTACGACGACTTTTAGCCACAACAGGCAAACACCGCCCTGGTTGGCTTCCTTCGCCGAACCTGTTATCGAAGGTTCCTCTCATGGCCAAAGCAGCCGCACTTGCGGTCACCTTCGCAGCCTTGCTCAGTTTCGGGTGCATCACGCCGCCCCCAGCGTCTGAACGCGCCACAGATGCCGCCAGGCAGCTGAACGTCGCCGCGCGATTCGGGCGAATGGATGTAGCCCTTGAGACTACGGCGCCGAGTTTTCGCGCGGAATTCTTGAGGCGCCACGCTCAGTGGGGCGAAGGCGTACGCGTGTTAGACGTAGAGCTTGCTGGCCTTCAGATGAAGGACTCTTCGAACGCCAAGATCAACGTGGACGTGAGTTGGGCGCCCGCTAACAGTAGCCTGCTCCAGCGCACCCGCCTGGAGCAGACCTGGAGTGACCTCGGACGGGGCTTTGTGCTGGTACGCGAACGCCGCATCGCGGGGGCTATCGGGTTGTTTGGTGAGGGCCAGGCGGTGCTGCCGGAGCCGCACCCGGACGTCCATTTCCCCACGCGTACGCTGCGCTAGGCCGCGTTAACCCGCTAGCAGCGCAAATCCCTCCCTATCTAGGTAAGTCAGGCAGCGAGCGGAGCTAATTGCCGAGCCGCGCGGCCGGGGCAAGGCGCCCACAAGGGCGCAACCAACAAAACTTACTTCGTGGTCTTCTTAGCTTTGGTGCGAACCGGGCGCGCTTTTTGAGCGGCCGCAACCTTACGCTTCGCGCGGTTTTTCTTCTTCTTCTGAGCCTTGCGGCGCCGAGCGAGCTTCGTGCTGCGGTTGTCGAACTTTCCCATACTGACAAGATCCCGTTTTGTTCTTGGGGCGCAAGGTTAAGTGGCTGCGCCTGGAGGGGCACCCACTTAGCGCGACTTACGCCCGAATACCAGCCGCGTTGAGTAACAGTAGCTTTGCGCCCCTTGTTCGAGGGGTGCTCCCCCATCGCGATAGGCGCGATAAGACGCTCAATCAGCCGCCCGGTGCGTTTTCAACCGCTCGACGCGTCTTCGAGCTCGCGCTCGCGATCACGAACTTCGAGCCGATATCGGCTGTTGGCTGTCTCTATATAGAAGACGCCCTTCTGAGCCAGCCGCAGCACGCGCTTGACCGGAGTTGTGACGTACTCATGCATTCCGTCCGAAAACTCGATGACAACAACCGATCCTCGGCGCGGAGCGCGCACAAGCCGGCCGCTCACTGAACGCGAGCCATGCCCTAACTTCCGCAGCACAACTTCCACAGTAATGACTGTACCAGCCTCGCGGCTCGCGTCCACCACGGATTCGCCCGGCCTGGAAACTATTTCGCTCACTTTCACCGGATATTTCGCTCAAGCACTCACCTGAACAGCCGCAAAGCATCCCCTAGGAGCAAGGTTGCTCCCCACGCGCTTTGGGCCAGTTTTGCAGGATGAAGGGCGGGTGCTGCACAGGGTGTGGCGAAAGCCCCCCGAAAAATCCAGCCCGTGCTGCTCAAAGGGGCGGGGTGACGCCACGAAAGCCGTGGGCCGCGAAGTACGCCCTAAGGAGATCCCTGGCCAGCTGTGGACCCTTGATCCGCCAGGTGGGCGTGTTCACCACCAGGGAAGCAATCGCCACTTCAGGTTTGTCTGCGGGCGCATACCCAACGAACCAGGTGTAAAAGCGGTTGGCCTCGTCTCGGGTGAGCGTGCCGGTTTTGCCCGCTACCTTGATACCAGGGAGGAAGGGTGAGCCCTTTGGGTCATGAAAAGCGCTGAACGCCGAGCCACCCTCGACCGTTTCTAACAGCATACGCCCGAGTTCAGTGGCTGTATCCGCCTTGATCGCGCGCCGTAGCACCTTGGGCTTACCGTCGCTTTCCCACAGCTTCTTCTTGCCGTCGAATACAGATTCGACGATTTGCGGTGCAAAAGCGACACCGCCGTTAGCTACAGTTTGCGCTAACACGACAGCGGCTAACGGTGAGAGATTCGAGTGCCAGAACCCAGCTGCCGACCGTGCAAACTCCAGTGATTCGACTGGGATCTCTAACTTCGATGGATCGTTCGGAACCGCGAACGGAACTTGCGCACCGAAACCAAATGCCCCTGCCGTGGCCGTCAGCGATTCGGGGGTTAGGTGCTTCTGGGCAAGGCGCCCAAACACGACGTTGAGGCTTCGCCCTAACGCCGCACCCAATGAGACACACCATTTGTCACGCACCGGATCGTCGCGCAGCTCGTCAGCATAAATGGCGCTTCTTCCTCCATGATAGCACTGTTCCGTACTGCCATTAAGTCCGGCCTTCTCTATGAGAGCCGCGGCGGTTACTACCTTAAAGATGCTCGCCGCTGGCGGCTCGGCGCGTGCGTTGACGTCAAACCTCTCTCCGTCGTTTACGTGACTCGCGTAAACCAGAAGTTTGCCGGTCCTAACATCCATCATCACCAGGCCTGCCTCGGGCACCCGATACTGTCTCATCACAGCGGTGGCCGTGCGTTGGAGGTTTGGATCGAGGGTGAGTTCAGCGCTCTTACCGCCCATGAGCGGAGCCACCACGCGGCTTGGGCGAAGGTCCAGGCGCAGTAGATCCAGCCCGCGCAAATCAGGCAGCTTATCTGAAGCAGTGCCCGAAAGCGTGGTGCGAAGCTTGGTTAGCTGCTCCTCCACGGGGGTGTTTCCCCGAACAATGGGCCAGAGCGCGACAGCTATGCCGAGCGCCGCCCCGATCCCAAACCATCTGCTGAGGCGTGCCATCCCTATCCCAGGTAGTCGATGGCTCGAACCGGGCCAAAAAAGCGGGCGCGTCCGTCAAAGAGTTGGCCACGCGGCGTTTGCGCGGGTGCGCGGGCGCGTCGGCCAGACTATGCTGAGGCTGCATGAGAGAAGCTTCGGCACTTAGGCAGGTACTGGTTTTCCACGTATGAACGCCGAAGGCGCCTCCGCCAACCTGGAAGTCAACGATACCCGCGTTTTGGTGATGCTTTTGGGGCCCCAAAGCCACTTACTCGGAGAAGTCGCTCGCCACAGCGGTGCCGAAGTGAGTTTGCGCGGTAACACTATCTATCTTTCAGGGCAGCAGGCCGACGTGAGCGTTGCCCATCGCTTCTTCTCAGGCGCAGCCGAGCTCGTCACCCACGGGCAAAAGATCGGCCCTGAAGACGTAGCTCGCTCACTGCGAGGGCTCCGCGAAGATCCGAACCGGTCCCTTTCCGATCTACTCAACGAAACCGTCGTTATTCGAGCCCAGAAGCGCAGCGTGGCCCCGAAAAGCCCGGCGCAGAAACACTACCTTACCTGCATCCGCACTCACGATCTGACATTTGGCATTGGTCCCGCGGGCACGGGCAAAACGTATCTTGCGATGGCTATGGCTGCCAGCGAGCTCATTAACAAACGTGTTAAGCGCATCATTCTCACGCGTCCAGCCGTTGAAGCAGGTGAGAAGCTGGGCTTTCTGCCCGGCGATCTGATCGAGAAAATCAATCCGTACTTGCGCCCCCTGTACGACGCGCTCCACGACATGCTCGATGGCGAACGCGTGGCGCAGCTCCAAGAACGCGGACAGATTGAAGTGGCTCCGTTGGCGTTCATGCGCGGTCGCACCCTCAACGACTCTTTTGTCATCTTAGACGAAGCCCAGAATGCCACCCCTGAGCAGATGCGCATGTTCCTGACACGGCTAGGCTTTGGCTCCAAGGCGGTCGTTACGGGTGACATCACGCAGACTGACTTGCCTCGGGGAACCAAGAGCGGGTTGCGGGAGGCGCGGGACCTATTGTCAGAGGTGGAAGGGATTGCCTTCTGCCACTTCTCGGACGTAGACGTGGTGCGACACCCTTTGGTGCAGAAGATCGTCGTGGCTTACGAGAAATACGATGAAAAGCGGCTCGAACAGAACGGCGCCGAACCGTACGAAGGCGCGAAACGCAGCTGAAATTATGCGGCCCCCCGAGCGGCTAAGCTGCGAGTCGAGGCGGGCTCGCCAGAGGTTGCCTTTCGTGTTAAGCGCCCCGCCATGCCTGAGATTATTTCAGTAACAGCACGAGAAATCCTGGATTCCCGCGGTAACCCCACGGTTGAAGCCGAAGTACAAACAGAGAGCGGTTTCGGGCGCGCAGCGGTCCCGAGCGGCGCCTCCACCGGCGAACACGAGGCCAACGAGCTCCGCGATAACGACAAGGCGCGCTACCTCGGTAAAGGCGTACTCACCGCCGTTGCCAATGTGAACGACAAGCTCGGGCCGGCCATCATTGGCCTCTCCGCTCTGGATCAGCCAGGTGTTGACGCGCGCTTGCTTGAAATCGACGGCACCAAGAACAAGAGCAAAATGGGCGCGAACGCTATCCTGGCCATCTCCATGGCAGTAGCCCGCGCGGGCGCTGATGTCGCCGGCTTGCCTCTTTGGCGTTACCTCGGTGGTGTCCAATCACGCGTTCTTCCGACCCCACTCATGAACATCATCAATGGCGGCACCCACGCCGACAATGGACTCGAAGTTCAAGAGTTCATGATTGTTCCGATGGGCTTCACAACGTTCGCCGATGCTCTGCGCTGTGGCACCGAAATCTTCCACACGCTCAAGGCAAGCCTCAAGAAGGACGGACTCACCACTGCGGTGGGCGATGAGGGTGGTTTTGCACCCCGCCTCGAATCCAACGAAGCTGCCATCGTTCGCATCATTTCGGCGATCGAAAAGGCTGGCTACAAGCCGGGGGAGCAGGTGGGCATTGGCCTCGATGCGGCAGCCAGCGAATTCTACAAAGACGGCAAGTACACCTTCGATAAAAAGCAGGTGAGCTCGGCTGAACTCGTAGATATCTACGCCAATCTCGCTAGCAAATATCCGTTGGTGAGCATCGAAGATGGCCTAGCGGAAGATGATTGGGCGGGCTGGAAGCTCCTCACCGACAAGCTGGGCAACAAAGTTCAGATCGTGGGAGATGATTTGTTCGTCACCAACCGCGAGCGCCTCCAGATGGGTATCGACCGCCAGACGGCCAACAGCATCTTGATCAAGCTCAACCAAATTGGCTCGGTCACTGAGACTCTGGACACCATTCACCTCGCGGGCACGCACGGTTACACGTCGATCATTTCTCACCGCTCAGGTGAAACGGAAGACGCCTTCATCGCGGATTTGGCAGTGGCCACCAACGCCGGCCAAATCAAGACCGGAAGCCTGAGCCGCACCGACCGCATCGCCAAATACAACCAGCTACTCCGCATTGCCGAAGAGCTCGGCGACAGCCAAGTGTATTCGGGCAAAACTCCTTTCACTCGCTTCCGAAAGTAAGCGGCGTTCCCACAAAAGGCGCGGATCGAAGCCAGAGAGCTAAGGTATTCGGTCCGCCGCCCCCCGAGGCCCTTGGAGGGCCAACCCCGCAACCATCGTCAGCCCCCGCGTCATCGTCAGGCAAAGAATCACTACTTTTCGGCGCCCGTTCTGAGTGCGAGCCGACAGCCATCTTCGAGTCCCTAAAGAGAACGCTATGAGCAAATCTAAAGTTGCAGTCATCAAAACCAAGCCGGAAACTGTTCTTCAAGATCTCGAACGGCTTTGCTCACTCGCAGGAATGAAAGATGCGCTGGCGCCCGGGGCCACGACGATCCTCAAGGACAACATCTCCTGGCACTACCCGTTCCCTGGCGCCAACACGACTCCCTGGCAGCTCGAAGGCACCATCTTAGCGCTTCAGAACTCGGGCTACCGCGACATCACCTGTGTGCAGAACAAGACGGTGGTTACCAACGCCTTCAAAGGCGAAGACTTGAACCACTACGTGCCGCTCTTTAAGCGCTACAACATTCCCGTTCTTTATAACTTCAAAGACGAAGACATGAAGTGGGTGGAGTACCGCCCCAAAGCTAAGATGCACGTCTTGCCGAACATTTTCCCCGAAGGCATCCAGGTTCCGGATTACTTCTTCGGCAAGAACATCATTCACCTCCCCACGGTGAAGTGCCACATCTACACCACCACCACCGGAGCCATGAAGAATGCGTTCGGCGGCTTGCTCAACACCAAGCGCCACTACACGCACAGCTGGATCCACCGCACGCTGGTAGATCTATTGGCGATCCAAAAAGAGATCCATTCGGGCCTCTTCGCCATTATGGACGGCACCACCGCCGGCAACGGCCCAGGCCCACGCACCATGTTCCCGGTTATCAAGGATTACATCCTTGCGAGCGCCGATCAGGTAGCTATCGACGCAATTGCGGCCAAAATGATGGGCTTTGATCCGATGAGCCTCGAATACATCAACGTGGCCCACAACGACGGTTTGGGCGTGGGTGATCCCCGCGATATTGAGATCGTGGGCGACGACATCTCGAAGGAGAGCTGGGGCTTTCAAGTCGGCGACAACGCCGCCAGCACCGTTGGTGATGTGATGTGGTTTGGCCCGTTGAAGAAGTTCCAAAAGCTCTTCTTCCACACCCCACTCGTGAACATCTTTGTGATGGGCAGCGAGGCCTACCACGACTACTACCGCTGGCCTCGGAAGGATCGGCTTACGTTCGAAAAGTGGTGCGAAGAAACGCACTGGGGCAAGCTTTTCACGGCGTATTCAGCTGGCCAAGCCGATCGCATTTTGCAGCGTGGGCCAGCTCCGCAATCATCGGCTAACGCCGAGTGAGCATTCGCTTAAATGCGGGTGGCTCTGGCGAACCACCCCGTTCTGAGCGCTCGGGAGCCGAGGCCAGCGCATTCGGTGTGTTAGACGTGCGCTTAGAGGTCAGGTTTAGGTTAGTGGGTGCATCGGGCGTGCGCTCAAGAGGTCAGCTGTCAGTTGGTTGAGTGCATCGGGCGTGCGCTCAAGCGCGCGGGACATCTCTGAGCCTGCGGGGTCGCACACAAGACGACGGGAAGAGCCAAACTCTAGGCTCACCTCGACACCGGAACTTCGGTGTATCAGCGTAGGTGTAGGCATAGGTGAGGTGGGGACGATTCAGTGGATCTGGTCTCGCGTCTCGCGTGAGTAACATCAGATCGCTCAACTCAATTTCCCCCAAATACCGGATCGCCCGCATGTAGGTGTGGCGGTAACCGCGTCACACACAGAGAGGTAATGCACTCCAAACCGCGACACCTACCTCCGTTGCTGACGTTAGCTACGCGCCGACGCACACAGTGTATGTGTCTCACGCTTCCATTACCGCTGCACAAAATAATTCGTGCGAGGCCTTAAGAATTCTTGACTCGTAACGGCAGTTAAGTGAATAGTGCGCTCGTACGGTTGGGATTCTATTTTTCGGTCGCAGGTTTCTCCTAGCGCACCGCAGAGGATACTTGTATGCGCAGTGTGTCACTTAAGGCTTTGGGTGTTTTAGGGTTGTTAGCCATTCTGGTGCGGTGTGGCTCATCGCCGAAGCCTGGCAGCGACGCGCTGGACCCTAACGCCTCAGGGGCCACACCTGACGATCCGATGCTCAATTTGCCTGGAACGGGCGGCTCCAGCACGGGCCCGAACATTGATCCGATCCTCAATCTGGGCAACGGTGGCGCTGCCGGTTCGGGGATGTGCGCGAACATGTCGTGCCCAGTCGATCCCACGGCCACTGCTACCTGCGGCAACTCCATCATCGAGATGGGCGAGGTGTGCGACGACGGCAATTCACGCCCTGGGGATGGTTGTTCGGGGTTGTGCCGTGTCGAAGCGAACTTCGCGTGCGCTACGCCTGGGGTGGCTTGTGTGAGCACCGTGGTGTGCGGCAACGGGCAAGTGGAAGCTTCTGAAGCCTGTGACGACAATAACCCAGCGCCGGGCGACGGTTGCGATGCTACCTGCCAAGTGGAGCCGGGTTTCGGCTGCGCCACCCCAGGGCAACCGTGTACTCCGGTAACTACCGCCGTATGTGGCGACGGAGTGATCAACGCAGGGGAAACCTGTGACGACGGCGGCAGCCTATCTGGAGACGGTTGCAGCATGGGTTGCACATTAGAGCAGGGCTACACCTGTCCGCAGCCGGGCGAGCTCTGCGTGCTTGACGAATACTGCGGCAATAGCCGCCTGAGCGACACGGAAGGCTGCGACGACGGTAATACAGCTCCGGGGGACGGCTGCACCGGGCTCTGCAATCTTGAACCGTTCTACGTGTGCCCAACGCAAGGCGCGCCGTGTCAGAGCACCATTGTGTGTGGCGATTCCAAGGTTGTCGGCGACGAAGCGTGCGATGACGGCAATACGGGTGCGGGAGACGGCTGCGCCGCCGACTGCAAGAGCACAGAACCGAACTTCTCATGCCCCACCACAGCGGGAGTTGGCGGCACCTGTACGCCGGTGGCCGTGGCGAGCTGCGGCGATAGCGTCCTCGATTTTGGTGAATACTGCGACGACGGCAACACCAACCCGAGCGATGGCTGTACCGACAAGTGCGAAGTGAGCCCTGGCTTCACGTGCCCCAGCGCTGGGCAAGCCTGCTCAGCCATTGAATGGTGCGGTGACGGCAAAGTGAGCCTCGCACGCAACGAACAGTGCGACGACGGTTCCAAGTGTGACAACGGAGCCAGCTGCACCAGCGACGCAGCTTGCGTGAACATTGGCGGCGGCAAATGCCTCCCCCGCGGAAGCGACGGCTGTTCTACCGTGTGCGTCACCGAAGCTGACTTCGCGTGCCCACAACCGGGCTCGCCTTGTGTGTCGACGGTAGTGTGCGGCGACGGCAAAGTAACCGGCAACGAAACCTGTGACGACAAGAATGCGAGTGTCGGTGACGGCTGCAACAATTGCCAAGTAGAGGCAGGCTGGGAGTGTCCACTCGGAGGTGTGTGCCGCGCCAAGCAGTGCGGAGATGGTATCGTGGCGGGCAACGAAGAGTGCGATGATATGAACAACGCGAGCCCCGGCTGCAGCGCGGCTTGCCTCCTGGAAAATGGCTATAAGTGCCCCACGCCCGGCGCTGCCTGCGTCCCCACGGTGTGCGGTGACGCCAAAAAAGAGGGCAAAGAGCCGTGCGACGATGGCAACAATGTGGTCGGCGATGGCTGCAACCCCTTCTGCCAGCTTGAGCCTGATTGCAGCCTAGGTGCTTGCCAGTCGAAGTGTGGTGACGGCATCAAGCTGCCAAAAGACGCGGAGGAGTGCGACGACGGCAACAACGCAGCCGGCGATGGTTGCTCGGCAACCTGTAAGGTAGAGGCGGGTTTTACGTGCACCGACTCGCTGAGCAGTTTGGGCAACACATTGGATGTGCCAGTAACTTTCCGTGACTTCATCGCACTACCGAAGAACGGTGGGGTCCGGCATCCAGACTTCGAGGAGTACGCCGGCGATGCAAGAACTACGGGCCTGGTGAACGCCACTCTGGGCGCGGATGGCAAGCCTGTCTACACGGGCAGGTGCGAGGTGGGCAGCCCCAACATCGGGAACGAGGCAAGGTGCCCATACGACGAACAAACCACGAACAAGGCGGCCTTCGACCAATGGTACCGCGACGTTCCCGCCGTAAACATGACGTACGTCCAGAAGTTAACGCTCACGCGCCAACCGAACGGCACATATCTCTTCCCAGACGACACCTTCTTCCCCCTAGATGGCCGAGGCTGGGTCGCGCAGAACAAGGAAGATGTGTACGAAACGCACAATTTCGGCTTCACCTCGGAGATTATCTACTGGTTCGAGTACAAAGGCGGCGAAGTGTTGAGCTTCACGGGGGATGACGACGTCTGGGTCTTCATCAACGGAAAGCTAGCCGTAGATATCGGTGGTTTGCATGGGCCTGATACTCAGAGCGTCACGCTCAACGCCACCAAAGCCATGCAACTGGGCCTGACTGTGGGCAACGTTTACGAAGTTGTCTTGTTTCACGCTGAGCGACACACGTTTCTCAGCACCTTCAATCTCACACTCGCCGGATTTGTAACCGCCAAGAGCAGCTGCAAGAGCACCTGCGGCGACGGCATCGTGACCCGCGATGAAGCGTGTGATCTTGGAAAAAATGGCATGGGCGTGAGCCTCAATACGGGCGTCTACGGTACCTGCAACGCCAACTGCACACTCTCCCCCCGCTGCGGAGACGCTACGGTGCAGACCGGCAATGGTGAAGAGTGCGACGACGGCGTGAATCTCGCAACCTATGGTGGCACGACAAAAAAGTGCGGCCCAGGCTGCATGTGGGCTCCCTACTGTGGTGACGGCGCTCCTGGCGCAGGTGAACAGTGCGACGCCGGCGTTAACAACCAATCAGGCGCAGCTTACGGTGGCTGCACCACTAGCTGTACGCTCGGCCCATCCTGCGGCGACGGTGTCGCGACTAACGGGGAAGCTTGCGACACAGGCGTGCTCAACGGCACTTCCGGCAGCATCTGTCAAATTGACTGCAAGCTAAAGTGCGGAAACGGAACGCTTGATGCTGGCGAGCAATGTGACGACGGTACCGTCAATAACATCGGTGGCTACGGGAAATGCACCTCCGCGTGTTTGCTTGGTCCACGCTGCGGCGACGGCATCAAACAGCAGAGCGAGATGTGCGACGATGGCAAAAACGACGGTAGCTACGGAACTTGTGCACCCCTGTGTGTGCTTGGCCCGCGCTGCGGTGACGCTGCTCTTCAATCCACGGCTGGTGAGCTATGCGACGCCGGTGCTCAGAATATGAGCTCCGCTTACGGCAACAACCTCTGCACCACTGCCTGTCGCCCTGCGCCTTACTGTGGCAACAAAGCGGTCGATGCGGCGTTCGGCGAGAAGTGCGACGACGGCGTGAACAGCGGCGCCCCCGGCTCGTGCTCCACTGACTGCAAAGCGGCCATTCCTCTTGCCTCTTGTGGCAATGGGGTGAAAGACGGCATCGAACAGTGCGACGCGGGTGCCAGCAATGGCACGGCTCAGAGCAACTGCGACGCGCGCTGCCGTATCAAGTGCGGCAACGGCAGCGTGGATAGCGGCGAAGAATGCGACGATGGCGTTAACAATGGCAGCTACGGCACCTGTACCAATACGTGCAAATTCGCCGGCTACTGTGGTGACGGCACAACGAACGGGCCTGAGCAGTGCGATAAGGGCGCCAACAACCAAACTGACCCATACAGTGCAGCAAAGGATATCAACCTTTGCACTAAGGGCTGCCTCATCGCACCCTATTGTGGAGACGGTCGCATTCAAGCTAACCACGGTGAACAGTGCGACAGCGTGCCCGGCTGCACCCCCCAGTGCGCGTGGGCTATCCTAAAGTAGAGGAGGTGTATAGGGGGGGGGCGGGGCGCGCGCGAGAAGCCTAGAACGCCATATTCGGATCGGCGATGCATTTTCCGTCTGGCGAGCAGATAGCTGGCCCTGCCTGAATGCACGCAATCGCGGGGCAAGGAAGGGCGAGGTTACTGCACCCCTGCTCTTCCCAAGCTTTGGTGTTGTCTTCGCAGCGCGAGACGGGCATGGGCGTACCGCAACCGGGGCACGTGCACTGGTTGGGGCTTTGCGGCGCGGTGGCGTACGCACAGTTGGTGCAGTCGGTGCTGCGTTCGCACTCGACACCGCCCGAACTCTTGAAGACGCACTTTTGATTATCGCAGCCCACGGGCTCGGGCACAGCGCATGGCGCAAGCGGGCACATCGAAGTGTCGCACTGCTGGGCTTTGAACGCGTTCTCGTTGTAATCGCAGAGAGCCCTTGAAAGAGGCGTGCTCGCACACGTGGGGCAGTAACATTCGTCGTGGGTTTTGGGGGCGGTGGGGTACAAACAAGCAGTACAGTCGGCTTCGTTGTTGCAGGAGTTAACTGGAGGTGCTCCCCCGCCAGGTTGCGAACCACCCACTCCAGGGCGCCCTCCGTTTCCCGCGCCCCCAATAGCGCTAACGCCTCCGCTTCCCATCTGCCCGCCGGAACCCAACGCGCCACCCGTAGTGGCCTTGGCGCCGCCCATAGAATTCTTTCCGCCTGTGCCCCCAGAGGCCAGAGAACCCCCCACTCCACCCGCAGCGAGGCTTCCCTCAAAAGCCTCACCCGAACACGCGCCGGTGAGCGAAAGGCCAGCAATGAAAACAAAACCACAACTGACAACGGACGCTACTTTTTTCATAAGGAGGGGCTCCAAGTGAAGAAATGAGTGGTACGGCTAAGGGCCCGAGCCGTAATCAATCGGCTCAGGGGAGCACCGAAAAAGTAGGCTCTTTGCCGAGCACCTCTTCCGGAGCCACTCCATAAAGTCTACAGCAACCTTTGCCATCCTGCAGGTGAGATGAGCCAAGCGCTTGAACTCATTCATTGAGCGGGGTCAGGACCCTGCCGCTGCGTCGTGGTTCCGAGACGTGCCACGTAGACAAATGTGGGTGTAATTTCAGGATTCTCGCGTACCGGCGAAGTCTCGGCCGGTTACGCTTGGAACATGGCGACGCTTGGAAAAGCCAAGCAACGTAAGCGGTTCATCTGAAGTCGCAAAAGACGCAACATCGCCCAGGCGCACCGCCACGCGCTTGTACGGCCCATCCAGAAACATGGCGCCATCCTGCATTTTGCTTCGCACCACGATGCTTTCGTTCTGGGAGACAATCACCTTTAGCAACTCGTAACGCTGACCAGCTGGCGTATACGGCTCCCGCACCACCAACTGCAATTCCGGCGCTGATAGCGGCAGGATCGTCCCACCTGCAGAATGCAATGCGCCGGTGGAACCCGCAGCGGGCCCCACCCAAAACCCGCTCGAACGCTGCTCCTCCGAGATGGAGCTCGCTTCCAAAATGTAGCGAGACGTGGCCGCCGGAGAGGCGTGACAATAGAGCGCTTCATTCAAAACACGATTCGAAATGCGATCTCCATTGAGTGTTACCTGCATCCGCGTAAGCACTACTCGCTCGGTGCGGTCTTGAAGCGCCTGCACCAGCATGTCTTCGAGGTTGCTGGCATTGGCCGCGCAGAAGAAACCCACGCTGAAGCTAGGGGAGCTATTGACGCCCAACACCGGCACCAGGCCCACGTTGTGCGAAGCGCTGAGCAACGTGCCATCCCCACCCACCGTCAAAACAAGATCGGCGCCTTTGGTCTCAAATGGGGTGTGAGAGGCCGCCCGCACCGTAACTTTCGCGTTCAGCTTGGCAAGCACAGCTTTGGCTTGCCCCAACGTGCGCTCGTGTTCTTCGTGCGAAGCCATCCAGCTGGCCACAGCAGGATCGGATGCTCGCAGTAACTCCTGCGCACGAGCATCTTGCTTCTGCTCCACGTAGCGCTGATACGCAGACTTCTTAGCCACAAGGATAACGTGTGACGAAGTCATGCGAAGCCCTTCTTCCAGACCCCGTGTGACCCGCTCAAGCAAACCTCTCCTTCAGCCGCCGCAAACCTAGCTCCGTTTTCGCGTCTTCCAGGCGCCCTTCCCTGCAGGCCAAAAGAGCTGCCTCTACCTCGAATACGCCCACTCGCCCATGCTGCTCCAACACCGAACCATCAAGCCCAGGAACCTGACGGGAACTTGGAGCGACCTCCACTTCGAAAAAGAAGTGACGCTCGCCAATCACACCCGGCGCCGGAAAGGAGCTTCTCCCGAGTTCGGTGAGTGACCCTTCCGGCACGTCAAAGCCGATCTCTTCGAACAATTCACGTTTAGCCGCAGTTCTCGCACCCACTACGCCCAACTCTTCCGGCTCGATGAGCCCGGCGGGAAGTTCCCACAAAACGGCATGCGTAGGGCCATCCCCCGCCATTCTAGAATCATCTCTCAAAGCTAACGGCGGGCGAACGGAGCTAATAAGATAAACGAAGCGGCGCCCCTCCTCTACAAAGTGAGGCACAATTACCACCGCATCGAGCGCCTTTCGCGAAATCGCGTCGTACACAAAGGGCTCACTTATTCGTCCATCGGCCAACCGCAACTGAAAGCGGCGCCGTACGAGTCGCAAAAACCCCGGATCTTGACTTGGCGAAAGGTCGTCGAGCGTTTCGACGGCTAGTCGCTCGGGTTCTTCTAAGGTCAACTCCGGCACTTCAGTCCTCAGCGGTTGGGCTCTTGCGAGCCTAGCCTAGGGACCGAACCAACGTCACGAATTCGGGTCGGGCACGTCACCTTTCGGCCCCAAACTCGGGCTATGCGGCCCTCCATGGACAAGTTGGTGAGGGCCGCCGAACCGGGTAGACTGAGGTTCCGCCGCATGCCCAACATCCCGCCCACGCGCATTGAAGAGCTGGAGGACGCCATTGATGCCGTCGTCGACAGCTACTCCGGCCCGCAAGAGATCAATAATCTCGAAAGTGCCGCCCTACCCAATAAGCGCGCCGTCATCACCGCGTTGAATCATCTGAAGCCGATCATCTACATCGGCTTTTACAGCCAGCGCTCGCTGAACCCTCACAACCTACGCTTCGCGATCAGCGAGCACGTATACCCCGCGTACGAGATCTTAACGGGGCAAATCAATCGCGCGGTTACTTACGAAAAGCGCGCCCATCGAGACGCCAAGCCAGATTGTGAGGATTTTAGTCAATCTGTAGTGTTGCGCCTATTCAATCGCCTGCCCGAGCTTCGCCGAATCCTCAATGCCGATCTTCTCGCCGCCTACGAGGGGGATCCCGCAGCGCGGAGCGTTGAGGAAGTTGTCTTCAGCTACCCGGCCATTGAAGCGCTCACTTGCCACCGCATTGGCCACATTCTTTTCCAAGAAGGCGTGCCGATGATCCCGCGAATTATTTCCGAATACGCCCACAGCGCGACAGGTATCGATATTCACCCGGGCGCCAAGATCGGCGAGGGCTTTTTCCTGGATCACGGCACCGGCGTGGTGATCGGCGAAACATGCGAGATCGGCACCAATGTGAAAGTGTACCAAGGCGTTACCTTGGGAGCCATTTCCACCAAGCGGAGCGACCACCCAAATGGGCTCGCCCGAAAACGCCACCCCACACTTGAAAACGACGTCACCATCTACTCCGGTGCCACCATTTTGGGCGGCGATACGGTGATTGGCGCGGGTTCCGTGATCGGCGGCAATGTGTGGCTCACCAAGTCCGTGCCGCCCGGTTCTAAGATTTTTGGCAAGGCCAAAGAGTAGGGTGGATCATTAAGGTTTGGTGCCTTCGCTCCTTGTTGAGGGGGTCGAATCCTGACTTATCGTCGGCTTTTTCCCGAACCTGATAAATGCCCATATATCCAGAAAAAATACGAAGCCGAAGTCCTGTGAAACGTCGGTTAGCTGCGCATAGGCGGGCAGACTCGATTTTCCCTTAACTCCTTGGGCATCTCCCAAAATAACATAGGGCATCACCCCAGCTCTTGCGCCGAACCGGTTCGGCGAGAGATCCCAATTGGCCCCGAGCGTCGCCTCAAGCCGAGTATCCTCCCAGAGCAGAGTAACCCCCTCACTCACAAAGTTATCGTAGGTCTTAGCTTCATAATATGCCCACCTCCTGCCCCGACTGATACCTGCGCTCAAGCTAAGACCTAACTTGCGAGCAAGACGCGGATAGGCATCCAGGCGGAGGCGAAGTTCTCGAATACTCCGGTTATCCTTGGAGATTGGCCCTGCACCCCCGCTTCGCCCTCCTAGAGATACTGACCACGGAACGGATGTCAGTTTCTCCGACATCCCGAACCGCACATCCCCACCCGCGTCGAGCAAGGTGACGTCAGCCCCTAGGTCGAACCACTCCGCACCGCTCCATCTCCCGCCGAAGCGGTGAGGAATAACAGGAGCCCCTCCTGATTGCCCAACATTAACCTGTATCTGGCTCGCCGGCTCGCGGAAGGTGAGCTTGAGAGGCTCTGAGGTGCCGTAGTACCCAGCGTTCGCCTGAAATCCCGGGCCTCGAAGCGGGCCGGGAACCGGCGGGGGGGCATGAGCGCAACCTATTGACACGCCAGCAACGAATACCAAAAAGGCGACGGCTGTCATCCTTACGGCTTTTGAGAAGCACCGCGGGACTGCCCAACTTCGACTTGCAGCTCCCCACGTCAACCCGCGGCTGAAAGCACCCTTCCACATGTCGCGGAGCTTAGCCCGGCTGGCGGCGCCTAGTAAGGCACTCCCAGGAAAGTTGAAGGCGCAAACTCAAGACAAT
Source organism: Polyangiaceae bacterium (assembly GCA_033763455.1). Taxonomy (GTDB): domain Bacteria; phylum Myxococcota_A; class Polyangia; order Polyangiales; family Polyangiaceae; genus JBBRRP01. The sequence goes on along the minus strand of JANRKO010000007.1, from coordinate 34,119 downwards.
ACCCCGCTGATCCACGGGGAGTCAGCGTGTTGGACAGCGTGTTGGCTGGCGCATCTAGGGTTTACCCTTTTGGGAAGCTGACAACCCCACGTTCAAAGCGGAGGAAACGTCACCTGGATGTTGTTGAAGCTGGCAGCAGCATCACTCCAGCGCATGACCCACTTCGACGCTTGGCTCCCGCCGTTTCGGCTACGATCTCGCGCGGCTCAGTCATGGGCGGCGCCTGGCGCCACGCTCCCCACTTTGCTTGTGTGGACAACGTCCATACAGCTGCTAAGCTACTCAAGTTATGGCTGCTTCGAGCTCGACCGTCATCAATCTACGAACTCCCAAGGCCCAGCGCGCTCTGATTGACCGTGCCGCAGAACTGCAGGGCAAGAGCCGAACTGAGTTCATGCTGGAGGCCTCGCGAGAGAAAGCCCAGCAGGTGCTGCTGGACCAGGTTCTCTTTACAGTCTCTCCCGCTCAATACGCGAAGTTCGAAGCCCTGATGAAGGCCCCGCTTTCGAACAATCCAGCCATCAAAAGTCTGCTGGCTCGTAGAGCGCCTTGGGATAAATGATCACGGCGGCGTTGTCGTCACCCGAGCCGCTGACATCCGAGCACAATGTTGCGGGCTTCGTCTGTTCCAACGATTCGCTCAGCCAATGGCTGACTCGCCGCGCCCTAGCAAACTCAGTCGCCGGTGCGTCACGCACCTATGTCGTGTGCGCTCCCAAGCGGCAGGTCGTCGGCTATTACGCACTAGCCGCAGGGTCCATAGCTGTCGCAGTCGCTCCTGGTCGGGTGCGGCGCAACATGCCGGATCCGATCCCCTGCATTGTTCTCGGTAGGCTTGCGGTGCACCAAGGCTGGACGGGGCGCGGCATCGGCGCGGGGCTGCTCAAAGATGCTGTCTTGCGCGCCCTTCAGGCTAGCGAGCTCATCGGAGTCCGCGCGCTGGTGTGCCACGCCATCGACGCCGGGGCGAAGGCCTTCTACGTCCACCATGGCTTCGTTGAGTCGCCCCACCAACCGTCTCTTATGCTGTTAGGCCTGGGCTAGAGGGATTAGTGCGAGTGCTGGTCTGCCGAGCTTTTCCGCAAGCTCACACCACACGCAACGGATCCCTATCGCTTTCCGAGATCAGTACACGTAGCTCAGGAAGGTTCTCCAAGATTCGCCTCCGGTAATTGGGCAGGTAACCGCGTTCACTGTTGCTGTGGTCCGATACGATTACGCTAGCTCCACGAGCCACCAGCGCCAGAATGTCGTGATGCCGAAGCTCACCCGTAACATAGAGATCAGCGGGCGAAGCTTTCTGAAACACCTCTCCACCTGAGCCCGCACACACATGAATTCGCTGAATGGCAACTCCCCGCTCATGCGCTGAGCTCGCGGCCACCCGCAAGAACGGAACGCCCAGGTGTTCTTTGTAGCGCTGCACCAATTCGTTGAGCGGAGCTGGTGTGGTGAGCAAAAGTGAGCGCCCCATGCCCACCGCAACATCCACTAACGGCTCTAATCGTTGCACTTCCCAAGCGGGCTCTTCATACGGGTGGTGCTGCTTCAGAAGTCCCGGAATTAAGGCTATTGCTGCCTGTTCGCACAACATTTCGAGACGCACTTCGCGCACGCGCGTGAGGCTGCCACGTTCGCCTAGTACCGGATTGGATTGCTCGGAGCCGAGAAACGTTCCTTCCCCAGTTGATGCAAAAGTGCACTCAGAGTACTCACCGATGTGCGCCAATGACGGATGTTTGCAGAGTGCAGAGCGCAGAGCCTCAGCGTTTTCCTCGGGCACAAACACAATCAGCTTGTAGCGAGGCCTCCCCTGGTCGCTTGGCAAAAGAGCTGCCATGTGGCCCGCACCAGCCCCCGCCGCTAACCAATCATTCATACCCCCTGCTGCTGCATCGAGCGCCGTGTGGGGCGAATAGATTGCGATGCCGGCTTCGAGCGCCGAGAGAACTAGAGCTTGCGTGGGGTTTTGGAAGGTAAGACGCTTTTGGCCAGAAAAAATCGGCGGGTGATAAGCTATAATTAGATCAGCCTTGGCCGCAACCGCCTCCTCGAGCACAGCGGGCGTCAGATCAATGGTGAGCAGCGCCTGCTCCACCTCGGCCGCATCGCTGCGGAAGCGCGGTGGCTCCAACAAGAGCCCCACGTTGTCCCAGGGTTCCGCCAAAGCGAGTGGCGCCAATGCATCCAACTGCGAGAGAATTCGGGAGAGGGCAAGCATGGGCGGCATGTTACTGAGGGCGGGGGTGGGAAGGAATTGGGCGGCGCAATCCGCCTATCCGGCAGGTGCCTATGGATCGCATCCGAAGCTCGCCTAGACTCCCGCCCGCTGTGACCGAACCCCTATCATTTTCCGCACGCCTGGCGCTCGCCTGGAGCACTTTCTTCCGAATCTTACGCGACGCTTCCTGGGCGCTCACCGTACGCGAGCTAACTCTTCAGCCACAACTCGGAGAAGGATCGGCACCGCACAACCGAACGGCGGGGCACACGGGCAGCCGCAACGAAGCACCGGCGGCAGCGACCACAGAAACCAAGGCCGCACCTGCAACCGATGAGCCCAAACCAGCACCCACCATCCCCGACTCAAACTCGGCCCTGCTCCTACTCAGCCTCCTACAACGCAACGGTCGCTTCCTCGATTTCACTCAGCAAGACATCGCTCCGTTTTCCGACGTTGAAGTGGGCCAAGTAGCGCGCGTGGTGCATGCCGGCTGCCAAAAAACTCTCGCAGAGCACTTTAAGCTAACCCCCGTGCGAACGGAGGCGGAAGGTGCGCGAATTACGGTGTCGGACGCCTCCGAAGCGCGGCGCGTAAAGTTAACAGGCAACGTAGCCGGAGCGCCCCCGTATCACGGCGTTTTGAGGCACCGAGGGTGGAAGACGGAAAGTGTCGAGCTTCCGCAGTTGTTAGCTGGTGCGGACGCGAAGATTTTGGCTCCGGCTGAGGTGGAGCTTTAGAGGCCAAAGGCGCCCCCCCTTCACTCTTCGCGCTCAAGCCACACGTTGACTTCACCGGGTTCATCCCCCGGCTCAACGTGCACTATGCGCGGCCGACAGCACACCGCGCAATCTTCCGTGTAAGACTGATTCTCGCCACCGCCCAAATCCACGCTGAGCTCATCAGTTTCACCGCAGAACGGGCACTGCACCAGCGTGGTAGCCTGCGATCGAGTTCGTCTGCGCATGGTTGGTAAAGTAGCTTCAATGGCGAGGCTAGTCGAAGCGCTGGTCGATCACGTCATTACACGACTGACCTGGGTGCCTCCACTGCACACGTCGGAGGACGTAGCCTCAGAAGCTCCTTGAAGATAGTAACGCGTCGCGTTACTATCTTCGCGTGATATGCTCTTTTCGCGACTCGGATGCCGAACGCCTCTTCAAGCGTCAACGGATTCGCCGTCTTTCCCTGGATTTGCAGCGCATTGCCCTCCGAAAGTTACTCATTCTGGACGCTGCCACCAGTCTTCTCGATCTCCGTGTTCCTCCCGCTAACCGCCTTGAGAAGCTCGCAGGCAACCGCGTCGGCCAGCATAGCATTCGAATCAACGACCAGTGGCGCATCTGTTTCCGCTGGGCTGACTCCCACGCTCACGATGTCGAGATCGTCGACTATCACTAGAAGGACTTGCCGTCATGACTCGTAAACGTCTTCCTCCAGTTCATCCAGGCGAAATTCTCGCTGAGGAATTTCTTAAGCCACTCGCGCTCACTGAGTATCGCCTTGCCAAAGGCCTTCACGTCCCCGCCCGCAGGATCAACGAGATCGTGCACGGCAAGCGCGCGATTTCTGCTGATACTGCTCTCCGGCTCGCTCGCTTCTTTCGCAACTCCCCGCGTTTCTGGCTCAACCTCCAGGCCGCCTTTGACCTAGAGGTCGAGGTGGATCGTCTCGGAACAACGCTTCTTCGTGAGGTCGAAGTGCTCAAGCGAACCGGCTGAATTCGCTCTGTTCGGGCAGGCCAGCAAACACCGAGCACAACCAACTGCAACGCCTCACACCTTTCAGTGGTACGTAAACGTAACCTCCACGGACGGATACCAAATGGTGAGGCGCTCATCGACGCCACTTTCGTTGTTTGAGAGCTGTGCATAGCGAGCTCCGCCGAAAACTCCGGCGCGCCAAAAGGTGCTAATTGGCCAATCCCCTCCGAGGCCGGCGCCAAGGACCACTCCGTCCGCCGACGCATCGTTGCGTGTGCCATCGACCTCGGCTGTCGCAGTACCGAAGCCAACTGAACCTTGTAAGTGAAAGGGCCCACCCGGGCGCGGATAGTAGATCACGAAGGCATCCAAGCTGGTAAGATCCAATACCGTGTTGGTAGCTTGCATGGACTGACCTTCAAATTCCACATCCGGATCGACCAGAGTGTTCCCCACCAGCGCTCCGCCCATCACCAAACCCGGTAACGGTGTGCCGCCGAGGTGCACTCCGAATTTCGCACCTGTGCCGGTTATCTTCAGATCAAGACTCCTTTCAGTTCCGACAACCGACACGTGATCGTTAGCGCTACCGTAGGTTGGCCCGAGCGACAGCCGCAGAAAGAAGCCACTCGGGACTCTCGGCGGTGGTGCCTCTAAGGGTTGTGTAAGGCCGGCGGTGGGTTGTGCGAACGCGGTGGGCTGTGCGTGGCCAGGGCTGGGTTGTGCGAACGCGGTGGGCGCTGTGCCAGTGAATAGAACAATAACGAGACCCGATAAGTAGTGTTTCATAAGTATTCGCCTTTGCGAGAGCGTGGGGATATTAATCTGCGGGCCACGCGTTGGGGAATGGGCTCGGTGCCGGAGCACGCACGCCAGCTCGCAGCAAGTTGGCGCGAAGTTGCACTAGGAGCTCGTAATCAAGCTGGATGTCAACGTCCGCGACTTCTTCATTGTAATCAACCACCGCTGCCATCAATTGGTCGAGCTCACGGATTGTATTTTCGTTAGCTCTGCCGGAATGAAAGGCTAATATCGCACGCTCCATGCCTGCGAGAATATTGAGCATCACGAAGCTCTTCTGAATTGCGGGGGTATTCTGCGCCTGAAAATACCCTGTAGAAGCAAGGTAAGTCGGCGAATACGGGTATTTGATACTGACTACGTCGGTGACGACACGATTGGTTCCGGGTTCACGAAAAGAGATCTCCACCTGGGCCACCTCTACTTCGGAAGTTGCGGGCCCTTCGATGCTAGGCAAAAGCTCCACCAGCAGCGCTGAACCCCCACCACGACGGCCATTCTCGTTCGTAACGTCAGCGTGCGAGGTACGGTGAGCTACGAATACGCTAGGCACATCTAGGCTACCTCCTTCGGGCGTGGTCTTAAAGAACGGCGAACCAACAGCACGCCCGAATTTGTAAGATGCTCCGGTCTTGAGACGCAGCGAAAGATCGAAAGCCACGGGCACGGAAAAGAAATCCACTTCCTCTTCGAATACTTCCTTCACGGCACCGGTGTTCTCCAAAAAGTAGAAGTTCCCATCTGCTTGAAGCGCCAGGTTTCGCATGAGGTCGACATTAAAATCGGCACCGAGCCCAATCGTGGTGATGCCGATCCCTTCGCCGTTATACCCCCGGCTCATCTGAATAATGCTCGGCGTGTCCGTCACGCCCACCGTGGGAACACCATCGCTCAACAGGATGACTCGATTTTGCCGAGCCCCATCCAAGTTCTGAAGAACCGCGTGATAGCCAGTTTCCAGGCCCAAAGCGATGTTAGTGCCGCCCGTCGCGTAGAGCTTGGCAATCTGTTCGCGAAGGGTTACGCGTTGAAGTTCAACGGGTGCCATCGGTGCGATGGTGGTTGCAGAATCACTGTAGGTAATGAGCGCCAAGCGATCTCCATCGCGCATCTTGTCGATCAGCACGGAAAGCCCTTGTTTGACGTATTCGAGCTTCGCTCCACTCATCGATCCGGAAACATCGACCACAACTGCCAAAGAGAGTGGCGGCCGGTGCGCGGGGTCGGCCACAATCGGGGAATTGAGCCCCAGATGCAACATGGTGCAGTTGGCGCCATCGGATAGGTTGCCCATCACGGCCAGCATGGGTTGCAGGCAGATCCGGTTTCCACAGCTAGGCGGCGGCAGTTCGTGGTGATGCTCGGCAAAGAATCCTGCTGCATCCAGAGCCTCTGACGTAGGAACTATTCCGGAGTTCAGTTGCCCTCGGAAGAATCCAAAGTCTTGTGAGCCGCCAAGATTGATATTGGTGCCGCCGGGAACGAGCACACTGCCGTTCTCGCTGCTTGGATTGGAAACGGGCGAGGTGGAGCCAGGAAAGGGTGCCGAATAACCAGCCCCCGAAGCGCTATCGACGCTTGAAGAACACGCCGAAAATAGCAGCGTGGCAACGCTCATGAGCCACACTTGCACCCACAGACCGAAGGTCCGAGCAAATACTGTTAATCGTTGATGAGCTTGAGACATGACACTATCCTCCCTGCAAGCTGCACGAGTGCAGCTTGCAGGCCTTTTGATGTTAAGAGATGAACGAGAGTTAACGCGTGCGGCGCCGACGAGCGAACGCGAGCAACACGGAAAGAGCTAAAGGCAAGAGCAGTGCTTTGGGGAGAGTTGGAGCGGGCATCTGGAAAGCGCAAGCACTTTCCTCGGGCCAGCAAGCGTCCGTGAAATCCACCTTCACGGGGGGCAGCGGAGCCATCTCTCCAGCAATTGTGCCTACGACGCTGAGCTGATGCGCGCCGTTGCTGCGGCAGCCATCAAAACAGCGAGGCAGCCGGAGCCAAGCTTTCCCGTTTTGAACGGGGAGCGTTCCGTAGTCCACCCACACCTTGGGAGCTCCCGCATCGATACTCACAAGGAGCCGAAGGAGAGGAGCGTACGCTAACGCAGCTTCGTCGAGCGTGAGCTCCAGCTCAATACCGCCGCAGGTATCCTTCTCTGATATAACCTTCAGAGTCCCAAGCTGGGTCGGCAGTGGCGAAGGAGCCCCAACGGTAATGGTGGCCGCCCCAGCTACAGGCGCCGAGCTGCTTTGGGGGACAGGCGTTGCGCTGTAGCTTCCGGGCAAAAGTGCCACGTCCGTGCGCACCAGATACACGCCGTCATCCAGCGGTTCCACGTGATGAGTCACCAGCGCGCCCGTTGCGTCGCGCAGCTCGAACGCCGGAGGCTGACTCGCTCGGCATGACGAGGAATAAAGGACGAACGCTCCGTCGCCGGCCGGAACCTTGGAGCTTGCCTTCTGCGACAAGGGCGCAACGCCACATTCGGGAACGAGTGAACCCGTCTGACCTCCATACGGATCTCGGCCGGAGCGGCCTGCGTCAACCTGCGAAGAGCAAGCGCCCACACAGCCCACCAGCACAAGGGCAATTGCTGTCCGGAGCGCCTTCCACATGCTCCCATCATGCAGCTTCCCGGCGCCCGCTACCAGTACAGTTTAGAACATATGCTGGTGCAGAAGAGGTCTTGGAAGTACTCTTCCGTTAGATTTGAACTACGAAACCCTAGCCAGTGAGCTCATCCGCGCTCTGCGGGGCCGGCGCTCCCAGGTCGCCCTCAGTCGACGCCTTCATTACGGTTGCAACGTGGTCTACACCTGGGAATCCGGTCGCAGGTTTCCGACGGCGGCGGTGTTCTTCGAACTTCTGGAACGCTTGGACGTGAACCCCACGGAAGTGGTGCGCGAGTTCGTGGGAACCTTGCCCGAGGCGCTCACCGGCAAAGCCTTCAGCGATCCGATGACCATTGCGTTATTCTTGAAGCACTTGCAACAGGGGCGCAGTATCGTCGAGCTTGCGCGCGGGATGGGGAGAGGGCGAGTGAGCGTCGGGCGCTGGATACTTGGGCAGGCTGAACCACGCCTTCCTGACTTTCTGAGATTCATCGACGCAGCTTCTCTGCGCGTGTTGGATTTTTTGGCCCTGCTGGTGGATGTAAAGCGCTTGCCAGAAGCTGAGCGCGCTTGGTCCATCCTTGAAGCGCAACGTGAGGTTGCGTATGGGCTGCCATGGAGCCACGCTGTTCTTCGCGTATTGGAACTCACGAGCTACAAGAAGCTTCTGCGCCATCAACCGAGCTTTATCGCTGAGCGCCTCGGAATCAGCCTTTCCGAGGAAGAGCGCTGCCTGCGCGCACTCTCGGCTTCTAAGTTGATTCGAAAGAAGGCGGGGCTCTGGGTGGCGCTCGATATTTCGACCATCGACACGCGGCGTGATCCTGGTGCGGGTAGGCAGCTGAAAGCGCACTGGGCGAGCGTTGGCAATAGCCGTTTGCCGGAGCTCGAATCCAACAAGCACGATCTATTTTCGTACAACCTTTTTACTGTATCCGAGGCTGATTGGGAGCGGCTACGCGAACTCCACATTGCCTACTATCACGAGCTGCGCCGCATTATCGAAGCATCCAAGCCCGCAGAACGCGTGGCACTCGTGAACCTACAATTGCTTCGCTTGGATGAGCCATTTAGACGCCAAGGGCCCACTGGCTCACCCTGAGTTCACCGAAGCCAAGCGCTGCTGTGCCCACCACCGCCGCTCTAGCCCGGCATTCAGCCAAGCCTAGCGCCGGCCTCGCCTCTGAGCCAAGCGACACCACGCCGTGCGACTCTGACCTCTCGCAACCCGCACCGATTGAGCTCTTAGGCAGGCCTATTCACGCCGATCACGCACTTCTCCTGCCGTCCACGGGGGCCCAGGCGGGAACGGTAGCTTCCCAGGGCCTTTGGTCGTAAAACAGCCGCCCCTTTCGCTCCCACTTTGGAGAACCTACCGATGTTACTCTGCAATTCCACACGCGGCCCCGTCTTCCAGAACAATGGCGCCTATTTTGCGGCTCCTGATTTGTCATTTGATGCGCTGTTCAATCACTCTGATTTGATGAACATTGCAAAAAAAGCAGTTGCTGGAACGCCGCTGTCCGAGAGCGTAGTACTCACTCAATTGATCGGGAGCCAGGAGGTTTGGGCCGCAGGCGTTACGTATTTTCGCAGCCGCTCGGCACGCATGGAGGAGTCACAGGACTCTGGCGGAGCGGATTTCTACGACCGCGTTTACAAGGCCGAACGCCCTGAGCTGTTCTTCAAGGCAACTCCAAGCCGTGTAGTGGCTCCCGAGGGGAAGCTGCAGCTGCGTTCTGATTCGAAGTGGATGGTGCCGGAGCCTGAGCTCACGCTCGCTATTAACAACCGCGCCGAGATCATCGGTTTTACGGTGGGCAATGATCTCAGCTGCCGCGACATTGAAGGAGAGAACCCCCTCTATCTGCCGCAAGCAAAAGTATTTTCTGGCTGCGCGGCGATGGGCCCCGGCATCTTGCTTCAAAGCGAGCTATTGCCGCCCAGCACTGAGATCAAGCTCATGATCTACCGCGACGGGCGAGCCGTAACCGAAGATAAGACCGAGCTCAGCCAACTGAAGAAGCCCATCCCAAGCCTAGTGAGCTACTTGTTCCGCGACAACGTATTTGCGCAAGGCTGCTTTCTCATGACGGGCACGGGCATCGTGCCTTCGAGCGATTTCACCCTAAAATCTGGAGACCGCGTGGAGATCACCATTGAACCCATCGGTACCCTTCGCAACACCATCGCTTGATTGCGAGCTTACCCTTCGCGACACCATCACTTGATTGCGAGCTTCGCAACACCATCGCCTGATTGTTACCACCTCCCCGTGCGAAAGAATCCATCATGACTTTGACCTCAGAACACTTCATTGCAGGCCGCCGCTCCAAGGCTGGCAACACCACTTTCTCAGCCACTAACCCCACAACCTCGGAGAAGCTTGCGCCCGACTTTGTTGAGGCCACCGAAGCGGAGCTTAATCAAGCCGTTGAAGCGGCGGATGCTGCCTTTGAAGCCTTTGCCGCAGCTCCCGCCGAGCAGGTGGCTGCTCTGTTGGAAAGTATTGCAGAGGAAATCCTGGGCCTTGGCGATGCCCTTTTAGAGCGCGCCCACCAGGAAACGGGCCTGCCCATGGCGCGCCTCACGGGCGAACGCGGGCGCACGGTGAACCAGGCAAAGCTGTTTGCCTCGGTAGTGCGTGAAGGTTCTTGGGTGGATGCGCGTATCGATCACGCCGATCCCAAGCGCGAGCCGCTCCCCAAGCCGGATGTACGCCGCTTCTTGGCACCCATTGGCCCGATCGGAGTCTTTGGGGCCAGCAACTTCCCGCTCGCCATTTCGGTTGCTGGCACGGACACCGTTTCCGCACTCGGCGCGCGCTGCCCGGTGATTGTGAAGGGCCACCCAGCACATCCCGGAACCAGTGAGCTCGTAGCGGGCGCCATCACACGAGCGGTGCAAAAGAGCGGCTTGCCCGCCGGCATTTTCTCGATGCTGCAGGGCGCTTCGCATGAGCTGGGTCAAAAGCTCACTCAGCATCCGTTGATTGAGGCCATTGCCTTCACAGGTTCTCTCAAAGCTGGAAAGGCGCTATTCGATCTCGCAGCACGCCGCCCCAAGCCCATTCCCGTGTATGCCGAAATGGGCAGCACGAATCCCGTATTTTTACTGCCGGGAGCCTTGAAAGAACGCGCCGCGGCAATCGCTTCGGGCTACATCGGCTCCGTAACCATGGGTGTCGGGCAATTTTGCACCAATCCCGGGCTCGTACTGGGCGTCGAAGGCGCAGAGCTTGAGAGCTTTCGACAGGCCACACAGACAAGCGCCAGCGCCGCCCCGCCTTCCACTATGCTACACGCCGGCATCGCTTCGGCATTCGATCAAGGCGTAAAACGCAACGCGAGCGTTGCCCGCGAGCTCGGCCGCAGCGCAACGCCTGCGGACGCCAAGAAGACCGAAGCGCCCTGCGTCATCTTCAGCACGGATGGGGATACGTTCGAAAAGCACCCTGAGCTTTCTGAAGAGGTCTTTGGCCCCACCTCTGTGGTGGTAGCCTGCAAAGACCGCGCGCAACTGGAGCGCATTGTAAACGGGCTCGAAGGCCACCTGACTGCTACCATCCATGGCACCGAAAACGATCTTCTGGAGCACCAGTGGCTCGTAAGAAAGCTCCAACGCAAAGTGGGGCGCATCGTGTTTAATGGTTTTCCAACAGGCATTGAAGTGTGCGCGGCCATGCACCACGGTGGGCCCTACCCCGCCACAAGCGACGGCCACTTCACTTCCATCGGTACCGCTAGCATCCTTCGCTTCGCACGCCCCGTCTGCTTCCAGGGCTTTCCGGAAGCGGCGTTGCCAGTGGAGCTTCAAGACAAGAACCCACGCAAGCTTCAACGCTTGGTGGATAACCAATACACCCGGTAACGCAAGCTCTAACGCTTGGTGGATAACCAATACGCCCGGTAACGCTTGCTCTAACGCTTGGTGGATAACCAATACGCCCGGTAACGCTTGTTGCTCTCGGGAATTTCTCTATGTTCCGTCTGCTAAACAGGTCCCAAACGGAAGGGGTACGTAAGTGGCGCCCTTGCGGCGGGGCGAGGCAGCGTTCACGCGGGCATCGAGTACTTCGCATGCTAAGCATCTCTTCCGTTCGCTGACGCCGGTTGTACGCCACCATCAAGTACTTCGCATGCTAAGCACCTCTCCGTCCGCCGACGCTGCCTACGCCTGCGGCGGGGCGAGGTAGGATTCACGCCGGCTTCGCATGCTTCGCATGCTAAGCACCTCTCCGTCCGCCGACGCTGCCTACTCCTGCGGTGGGGCGAGGCAGCGTTCACGCGGGCATCGAGTACTTCGCATGCTAAGCATCCCTCGTTCGCTCACGCCGGTCACGCCGATCCGTCAGGACCTCGCTGACACCCTTCGCCGATTGAAAAGAAAACCCTCGTGTCTCAAAAATACGCCTTAGGAATCGACCTCGGCACCACGCATTCGGCTCTCTCGGAGGTTGCCCTCGGAGAGCCGGAAGCGCAGCCTGTGGTGCTGCCCATCGTGCAGCTCGGCCAGGGTGGCACGCTTGAGAAAAAGCCGCTCTTGCCGTCGTTTATCTATTTTGCGCACGCGGCCGAAGAAGATCTCTCGCTGCCTTGGGATAAAAAGCGGCGCTTCACCGTTGGAAATCTCGCGCGAGAGCGCGCGGCGGAAGTGCCAGGGCGAGTGGTGAGCAGCGCCAAGAGCTGGCTTTCGCATACCGGCGTGGATCGCCGAAGCCAACTTTTGCCACTCGGTGCCCCAGATGAGATCGAAAAGATTTCTCCCGTCGAGGCCGCCTTTCGCACGCTCGATCATTTGGCAGAGTCATGGGCACAGGGCCATCCAGGCGCGAGCCTGGCCGAGCAAGAAGTGGTAATAACCGTGCCCGCATCGTTCGACGCGGCCGCTCGCGACTTGACCGTAGAGGCAGCGTATGCCGCAGGCATTGAAGATCTCACGTTGCTAGAAGAGCCCCAAGCGGCTCTTTACGCCTGGATCCAGCAGCAGGGCAGCGCCTTTAATCAGCAACTCAAAGTGGGGGATGTCGTATTGGTGGTGGATGTGGGCGGTGGCACCACCGATTTTTCTGCCATCTCCGTGGAAGAAGTAGCCGGGGCGCTAGAGCTACGGCGTGTCGCAGTGGGGGATCACATCTTGCTCGGCGGGGACAACATGGATTGGGCGCTTGCGCAGAGCGTTTCCCAAAAGTTGGCAGCCGAAGGCAAAGAGCTCGATCCGTGGCAGCTTCAGGGGCTGATGCACGCTTGCCGCAGTGCCAAAGAAACTTTGCTTGGGGTCAACGCGCCGCCTCAGGTTTCTGTCACGTTGCCATCGCGTGGCTCTGGTCTGTTTGCGGGCCTCGTGCGTTCGGAGTTGCTGCGCGAGGAAGTGACCGCGCAGATTGTAGACGGCTTTTTCCCCCGCGTTTCGTGGGATGCTCAACCCACCGTACGAGCTCGCATGGGCCTCAGCCAGCTAGGTTTGCCCTATGCGCAAGATGCCGCCATCACGAAACATCTGGCGGCTTTCTTAAGGCGACAAGCTTCAGCACTCAAAGGCGAGAGCGGGGCAGCTTCTCCAGCTGAAGCACCTCAGGGTAACACCAAAGAGCCTCTCGGCGTAGCGCCTCAGAATAACGCCTCCCAGCCATTCCTCTGCCCCACAGCCGTGCTGTTCAATGGCGGTGTCTTCAAGAGCCCTGTGCTTCAAGCGCGCCTACTAGAAACGCTCAACAGTTGGCTCACTCAACTCGGAAAGCCGGTAGCGCGCGTGTTAGAGGGCGCAGATTTAGACTTGGCCGTAGCACGTGGAGCGGCCTTCTACGCTTTGGTAAAACACGGGCGAGGCCTCCGTATTCGCGGAGGAACAGCTCAGGCGTATTATGTAGGTATGGAGAGCCCGATGCCGGCGGTACCAGGCATGGAGCCGCCTGTTACGCTGGTGTGTGCTGCACCCTTCGGTATTGAAGAGGGAGCGGCGCCCGAAGTGCTCAAGCAAAAGCTCGCGGTGGTCGTTGGGGAGCCGGTAACGTTTAGGTTTTTTGGTTCAAGCGTACGGCGTGGTGACCAACTGGGGACCGAGCTTACGCGCTGGTCGGCCCAGGAGATCCTGGAGTTGAGCCCCATTGAGATCACGTTCCCGAGCCTTGGGCGAGCCCCCGGGACACTCGTGCCGGTGAGCATGACGGCATCCGTCACAGCAGTAGGCACACTCTTGCTAGAAGCTGTTCCTCTAGAGCCACTAAATTCCGATGAGCGTTTCAAGATCGAGCTCAGTGTGCGCCAGCACGCGACCTCTAGGTAGCGAGCTAGCGTTGGCGTTGACCTCGTCGTGACACTAGAACAGCTTGTGTGCAAGAATAGAGGCCGCTACATACCCAGTATGAAGTACGCGCTCCTCACGCTGCTGATACTTGTGGTTGCATCCTGCGGTGAAACAAGCTCCGACAGCGGCGCGAGCGGCGGAGCCACAGGTGGAAAGCCCGGCGAAGGCGCTCACGTCGGCGGAGCCGCAAGCCTTGGAACCGGGGGAGCCAAAGGCTCTATCGGTGGAACCAATAGCTCCACGGGAGGCACCCATGCCTCCTCAGGTGGAGCGGCGCCTAGCGCAGGCGGCAGCAAAGCAACAGGGGGCACCAGCTCTGGGGGCACGAGTGCTTCTACGGGTGGCAACGCTTCGGGTACCGGCGGGTCTGAGAGCGCGCTCCCTAGCTGTGATCCAAGCAAGATCATGTGCCGAATTGCGACGCCTGTATGCGACGTGGGCGAAGTGCCCTCCGTTGAAGGAACCTGCTACGGCCCGTGCGTAAAGATCGACCAGTGTGCGTGCACGGCCCCCGAACAATGCCCGGATCCGAACCAATTTACCTGCCTCGTTGGCCTCAAACACTGTTCCTATTACCTTCGTTAAGCTCAGGCTTCAATTCAGCGTCCAAAAAGCTCTCACCTTGGATCCCTGGGGGATTGCATGGGCCGAGGGGCGGCTAATACTCCCCGCCTAACATGGCAGGCTCCGAGTACATCGTCGGCATCGATCTTGGGACCACCAATACCGTGGTGGCCTACAGCTTTCGAGGTGGCCCTCCGCAAGTTCTCAACATTCCGCAACAAACGGCCGCGCACGAAGCTTCCGCGTTGCCCCGGCTCCCATCCTTTCTATACGCACCGGGCCTCCCAGAAGCCGCGCCCACGGCCCAAGAGAATGCGTCCGAAACGGCGTCAGTCACACCAGCTACGGCGGCGCCAACGCGCTGGATTGCCGGCGAATTTGCCAGAACAAGGGCCGGCGAAGCGCCGCTCCGTAGTATCGCATCGGCAAAAAGCTGGCTTTCACACGCACAGGTCAACCGCACAGCTCCCATTCTTCCCTGGGGCAGTGAAGAGAAAGATCTTGCCAAGCTTTCTCCAGTGGTGGCCTCAAGCTTGATTTTGAAGCACGTGTTGAACGCCTGGAATAGCGCTTTCCCTAAAGCGCCCCTTGAAAAGCAAAGCGTCATCCTCACGGTGCCGGCCTCTTTTGATCCGGTAGCTCGCAAGCTAACGGTGGAAGCAGCGGCTCTGGCTGGGTTTTCTGTTCGTTTGCTAGAGGAGCCTCAGGCTGCTTTCTATGCCCTCTTCGGGACCGACAACGAGGCTTTACTCTTTGGGCTTCTGAGCGATTCTAAGCGGAGCGCGCAAATTTTGGTGTGTGACGTGGGCGGCGGCACGACCGATCTGTGTCTCATTCAGGCGCGGAGAAGTGATGCGGGGGCTCTGGATCTAGAACGCACGGCTGTGGGGCGGCATCTGTTGCTGGGTGGGGACAACATGGACCTCACGTTGGCTCACTTCATGGAGCCCAAATTCACCGAGAATAACGAACGGCTCCCAACCCCTCAATTTGCGGCTCTCACCCAGGCTTGCCACACAGCGAAGGAGCGCTTGCTCGGGCCGAACCCGCCCGAAAGCGAGCAAATCACCTTGCTCGGGGAAGGTTCTGATCTGTTCAAGAGTCGACGCTCAGCTTTACTTACTCAACAAGAGGCCCTCCAGATCATCCTTGAAGGCTTCTTTCCAAGCACTGGGAAAACAACCGAGCCTTTGCGTACCCAAACGGGGCTCGTCGGTTTTGGTTTGCCCTATGAGCGTGATCCACGGGTCAGTGTGCATCTTGCGCAATTTCTCTTGCGACATGAATTGAGCGGAAAAGGCCCGGACGCCGTGCTGTTCAACGGCGGCGTGTTTCACTCAACAAAACTCCGTGAACGCGTGCTCGCTGTGCTCAGGAGCTGGCAACCGGAAGCACCCCCCGTGAGTTTGCATACCGAGTTGCTGGATAACGCAGTAGCACTCGGCGCCGTACGCTATGGCCTCGCACTCCGTGGCCAAGGGCAAAAGATCGTGAGCGGTGCAGCACACGGCTACTACCTCGGTGTTGCAAGCCACACCCATGAGCGAACGGCCGTGTGTGTGGTGCCCAAAGGAGCTAAAGAAGGTGAGCTCCACGTGGCTCATGCCCGAGGCCTGGTGTTGCAAACAGGAGTGCACGCGCGGTTCGACCTTTACGCCTCCGATTCGGCAGAAGTGCATGTTCCCGGCCAGGTGGTTCGGGTGGTGGCTGAACACTTTGAACTGCTGCCGCCGGTGGCGACACGCTTTGAATCCGCCTCTCGGGCCCAGGTGGAAGTGCACCTGGAGGGCCTGTTAACGCCTGTGGGAACACTTGAAGTGGCCTGTGTCGATCCTACCAGCCTGGAGCGCTTCGAGCTTCAGTTTGAGTTGCGTGGCCAGGAAGGAACAAAAGGCGAAACGCCCGCGTCAGGAGTGAACGATGCGGAAGCCCGCTTATCCGCTCCACCGGAGAGTGGTCCGGGCTCCTACAACAGCAAGCTGAGCGAAGGTTGTGAGGCCATCCAACGCGTGTTTGGCAAAGGCCGCACTGATGTCAAGGAACGAGAGGTGCGTGATCTTTTTCGCAACCTGGAGAAGCTCTTTGGTGAACGCCGCAGCTGGGATGTAAAGCTTTGTCGCGCTCTCTTCGACGTGGTGGGTCCCAAATTTGCCGCTCGCCGAAGATCCGCAGATCACGAACGCGTGTTTTGGATGTTAGCTGGCCTCTGCCTTCGCCCAGGTTTCGGACATCCGCTCGACCCAGGGCGCGTGGCACTCCTTGAACCATTGTTCGAGGAAGGTGCCACGTTTAGTCAGGAGTCGCGCAATTGGCAGGCATTCTTTATCGCTTGGCGCCGGTTGGCAGCAGGCGTGAGCGAGCCCACACAAATTCGCATGCGCAGACTCTTGGATCCATTCCTCGCGCCCCTTGAGGCAAACCTAAAAAAGCCAAAAGGGTTTAAGGCTCCGCCTCAACCTGAAATGGTCGAGCTTGCTGCGTGGCTGGAGCGTGTTCCGGTGGACGATCGGACGCGCTTAGGCGGGTGGCTTGTAGATCGCACCTGGACGGATCGAAACCCGGAGCTCTGGGCCGCAATCGGTAGAGTGGGGGCGCGCGTCCCTACGTACGCGAGTGTGCACCATGCAGTGCCGGGAAGGGTGGCAGAAGCCTGGGTGGATCAGTTGCTGCGCGAGAAGTGGCCCGAAGTGAGAACGGCCCCCCGGGCCGCTCTGCAACTTTGCAGGATTGTTGACGATCGCGCGCGCGACGTGTCGGAAAAATTGCGCCAGCGGGTCCTTACGAAGGCCAACGGGCTCGATCTTCCAGCTGCGTACTTTGAGCCACTAAGAACCTATGTGGCATTCGATGGGCAGCAACGTTTGGATCAATTCGAGCAAGATTTGCCGGTAGGTCTCTCGCTCAGTCCGCCACCGTTGGAATCAGCATAGGCAATTATGCGCTGATTTTAGTCAGCTCAAGTGTTCATCGCGCCAAGCCAAATAGTCATTTGTTCGACTGCTCCCTCCCGTGCATGACAAGTGCGGAAATGTGGGTACATTACGCCCCTCGGAAAGAAACTAACGGCGTCGGGCTGTTGACCGTTCAGAAAGTTTGCCCCGAACGTCCACTTACGCTTTTGCGCCCGTGAGTTTTTGGAGAACCCCTTGAGTCAAGATCCCACCAAGCTAGAGCGCGCCCGAATGCGGGAAGGCACGTGGCTTGGCCAGCGGTATCGCCTCGGGCAACTGATCGGGTTGGACGAGCTTTGCGCTTCGTATTTCGCTGCCAGCACCACGGGGCAAGTGGTGGAAGCGAATATCTTGAATCCCGAGCTAGCCGATATTGGCGGTTTTCGTTCCGGGTTTGTTAACGCGGCGCGCGCCCCACAGCACCTGGGTTTGGAGGCCTTTGGTACCGTTAAAGACACCGGCACCACGGACGATAGATTGCCTTACTTCGTGGGCAGCGAGCTCGGCGAGGGGGAGTCTCTGGGAGATCTGGTGCGGCGGCGCGGCCGCACGATTCCGCCATCCGAAGCGCTTCGCATCATCGGAAATCTTTTGGCTGCCCTAGCTGCGGCGCATGGTGCAGGGTTCGTGCACGGGTTGATTGAGCCCAATCACATCTTCATGACGGAAGATGGTGGCTTCAAGATCCGAGGCCTGGGTTTGAGTGAGCTGCGCATCGCCGCGGTGGCCGCGCTCAAGTTACGCGCACCCTGGCAGACGATGCCGTTTATCGCTCCCGAGGTTCTAAGGGGCGAGGCGCCTTCACAGGCTTCGGACATTTGGTCGTCAGGGGCCGTGCTTTTCTATCTGCTCACAGGCGAGCTGCCATATGCTGCCACGGGCGAGCTTTTGTTGGCCGCCGCGCAAACCGGCCAAACGCTACTGCTGAACGAAGTCGAGCCAAGGAGCCCGCTCGCCATGGTGGATTTGTTGGCGCATGCGCTTCAGCCGGAGCCACGCCGAAGGATCGGATCGGCCGCGCTCTTTGCCGCCAAGGCGCGTGCCTATTCCGAAGTGCCGGAAATCGGGATGTTGAGGTTCCTCGGGGATACGCTAGCCCACGGTAGAGGCTCGGGTCCCGTTACTCTCCCGCTCGTACGCAAGCCCATGGAGTCCAAGGTCGAGAGCGATCGGCCACCTGTGGCAACTGGCCCGAGCAGGGGCCCCGCCATACCACGCGGGCCCTCACGCCCCAGCCGCCCAAGTGGGGGCTATTCGCAAATCTCCAACGCAGTCACTTCCGTCTCGCTCTCTGGAATGCAACGCATCAGCAGCCCGCCGCCAGCGCTCAATCAAGCGAGCGGCACAGACGGCGGCACTCTTCACACACAATCCACACGGCCACCTAAGCGCGGGTAGGGCGGAGATCGAGCGCAGGCTCTCCACACGGGAGGGACTAGCAAGGACGGCACTCGCGCCGTGCTCTTCGAAGGCCGAGACCTCATCGCTCGCCTCATTGCCGCTATCCCTCACCGCGTTTTCAGCTGGTGCGGTATTTCGGCCTACTTTCTAGCCATTCCGCTCTCCGCTCCGAAGTGGTGCCGAAGCCTCGCCTCGACGCCACCGTCCACGCGCCGCCGCAGGCTCCGGGCGATCAGTTGGAGCTGCCCAAGCGTTGGGCTTGGCTGTTGAAACATGTATTTTCTGCCGACCTTGACGCTTGTCCTCGTTGTGGGGGTGCCATGCGTTGGACTAATGCTGCTGCTACCTCCGAAGACATCCAACGCCTCATGGCAGCGCATGCGCTCATGCCACGGCCTCCTCCGCGGGGACCACCAGCACCACCGCCTGGGCAACTTGGGTTCAGGTTTCGGCAACAGGGAGACGCTCGCTCGGATGTTGATCCAGTGTGGACGAGGCGGTTTGTTCGCGCTCGCCAACTCACGGCCTCGGAGGTTTGTTACCGCCAGATTTCGCTGCTGAGTCCTAAGCTTCACCCTAGGTGATTGCCCCAATACACAGTCGCCTCGTTGACCCGCGAGCGATTCGGTGATTGTGAGTTCGAGGGTTTTGTGGCTTCAAACTTCCTATGCGCACGACGACAGCTATGATGGGTGCTTGTATTCTGCCTTTTATCCGCAGACATTGTGCGGATACCTCAAGTGGTTCTGGAAGCTTTTTGATCCAAATAGCGCAAATGATCCTCCAACCAGGTTCATCACGACGTTTTGCGGTTGCTTTGCTAAGCGGTCTCTTCGTGACGTTAGCTTGTAGCTCTAGTGAGAAACCTGACCCAGTGCTGACGGGTGCCAGCGGGGCAGGGCCCCTCGAGGTAAGTGTCGGCGGAACCACCACGACGCAAGCTTCTGGGGGGACAGGAGTCGCTCCGCTCCCAAGCTCTGGGGGAGCAGACACTGGCATGGGTGGCACTGGCGTGGGTGGCACTGGCGTGGGTGGCACTGGCGTGGGTGGCACTGGAATGGGTGGCGCTGGTACGGGCGGAGGCACCACCTTCCATGCTTGCGACACCAACAACGGTGGCTGCGACTTACTCGTCACTTGTACGAATAGTGTTGGCGGAGCACGAACCTGCGGAGCCTGCCCTCCCGGCTATGTTGGCACGGGCGAAGCGACCTGCATCCCCACCCTAAGCACCCTAACGTTATCAAAGGGCGTGCTGTCACCGGAATTGAACGGCGACGTCACACTGTATGCGACCACGGTCGGCCTCGGGTCTCAAACTATCACATTGACCCCCACAGCACCGGCCGGCGCGACGATCACGATCAATGGGCAGACCGTCGTCTCTGGGACGAGCTGGACATCACCCACGCTTAACCTCGGCGCTAACGCGATCACTGTCGTCATCAGCCAGTTAGGACGTCCGAGCCGAAACTATCAACTAACCGTGAATCGTGGGATGGATCAGCAGGCGTACATTAAGGCCTCAAATACCAACCAGGACGACTCCTTGGGCTGGTCTGTGGCGCTGTCTAGTGACGGAAGTACCCTGGCCGTCGGCTCGTGGTACGAAGATAGTGGCTCACCCGGCATCAACGGCGATCAGGCAGATAACAGCGTTCAATACAGCGGAGCTGTGTACGTGTTCACTCGCTCCGGCAATGCGTGGAGTCAGCAAGCATACATCAAGGCTTCAAACCCCGACGTTGATGATCGCTTCGGTGTACCAGTTGCCTTGTCTGCGGATGGCGGCACGCTGGCCGTTGGCTCCCCCCTAGAAGACAGCAACGCAACGGGCATCAACGGTGATCAGGCAGACAACAGCGCTCATGACAGCGGAGCTGTGTACGTGTTCACGCGCTCCGGTAGTTCGTGGAGTCAGCAGGCCTACGTGAAGGCCCCCATCGCGTCCTCGCAAGCCTACTTCGGCGCCGCGATCGCGCTGTCCGGTGACGGCAGCACGATGGCCGTCGGCGCATGGCTCGACGACCTCATCGGGGCGGCCTATGTGTTCACTCGCTTAGGCGGCGTTTGGGGCCAAGAGGCGAAGGTCACCGCCTCAAATCCCGACGCTGACGATCACTTCGGCTTGGCGGTTGCCCTGTCCGGTGATGGGAACACACTGGCCGTCGGCGCAAACGGCGAAGCCAGTAGCGCCACCGGGCTTAATGGCGACCAACTCGACAATGGATCCTATTTCAGCGGGGCGGTATACATATTCTCACGCTCGGGCTCCCTGTGGAGTCAGCAAGCGTACCTGAAGGCCTCCAACACTAACGCGACGGCTGAGTTTGGATGTTCTGTCGCGCTGTCCGCGGATGGCGGCACGCTTGCGGTTGGTGCGCTCGGGGAAGACAGCGATGCTAGGGGCATCAATGGCAACCAGGCAAGTACCAGCGCTCAAGACAGCGGGGCCGTGTACGTGTTTGCCCGCTCGGGTAACTCGTGGAGGCAGGAGGCATACATCAAGGCCTCCAACGCTGATACGTTCGAAGAGTTCGGCATTGCGATTGCACTGTCGGGGGATGGCGGGATTCTTGTGGTCGGTGCGCCTTCCGAATCCAGCAATGCTGCGGGAGTGAACGGCAATCAGACCGACGACAGCATACAAGGTAGCGGAGCGGTGTACCTGTTCACGCGCTTAAGGGACGTCTGGAGCCAGCAAGCCTACGTCAAAGCCTCCAATACGGATGCGTGGGACTCCTTTGGGATAGCTGTCGCCTTGTCGGGGGACGGGGGCACGTTGGCCGTCGGTGCATTCGGCGAAAGTAGCAGTGCTACCGGGGTAAACGGCAACCAGACTGACAACAGTATGCAAAATAGTGGAGCGGCTTATGTGTTTCGCTGACGCGGGACTACCTCCCGCTGCTATGTACTTGCGGTTTGCCGCCGCGTGAATTCAGCAACAACCGCAGCGAGCCTTTCTGCTGCGATGAGAGTTGCTGCGAGCCCTACATCGAGATGAGTCACGGCCCGCAAGGTGCTGAGGTGGATGGGGTTGATGAGGAGACCGAGCTCGCGGGCCCAAGCCGAAATGGCGGGAGCAAGGCCCGGCGCAACGCCCACGTTCACGATGTTGGTTTCGACTTTGTCCACGTCCACACGCACACCCGGCGATTGAGACAAAGCATCGGCAAACGCACGGGCGGCCTGGTGGAGGGCGTCAGAATTTTCGTGTAACTTGACTCATACGGGCAAGCGACCTTCGAAAAAATGTCTCGCTGTGCAAGGGTGCGATACTAAGACCTCGCCCTCTTTCCGAGCTAGGTGCCCAATAACAGGCCCATTCCTGGTCCAAAGGCCGCTTGCCCTAGGTGGATCAATTCCTGATGCATGTTTTTGGACCAGTTTCTCCGTGTGGCCGCAGGCTCGGCAGGTAAGCTGTAAGCAGACGTGGTCCAAAAAGAAGCGTGCTAGCTCTGTTGGGGGCGCGATTGAGCGCCGTAGAGGTGTTCTCCGGGGTTACTCGAGAGCCTCGGAGGTTTGTTCCGGAGATTTATTCCCGCCAGATTCGCGGCTGAGTCCTGAGCTTCACCCTAGCTGATACACCGCAGCTCTTTCGCACGAGAGTCTGATGCGTAGCGGGCGCGCCTCACTGGATCTCTGTCAACCCTCAAACCCCACGTCAAGATTGGCTCCTAGCCAACCGAGGTCAGTGCCGCCGAGATCCACGCAGCGTTCCACAGAGCATGCCTCTCCGGCATGCAAGAAGAATCGCCCGCTTGGTTCAAAGCGAAAGTTGCCGCAACCGCCCACCACCTCTTCGCTCAGTACGCCCCATGAGAACGGCGGGTAGGGCTTCGAGAATTTCCGCGTCTTTGGGTTGTAAAGAACACAGCGTGGGTGCGCGCAGTCTTCCGGCTCGTCGTAGCCAGCGTACACGAGCTGCCAGCCTGTCTTGCCAAAAGCGACAGCTAATCCGCACTTCTGCCCTTCCTGCGCGCAGCGCGGGAGGCCTGCAGCCAATGGGACGAGCGTTTGAGTTGAGCCAAAGGTGATGCGCTCCGCCTTCGCTAATGCCGGTCGCCTGAGCTCGTGCCGAAGCCATTTCTG
Source organism: Polyangiaceae bacterium (assembly GCA_033763455.1). GTDB lineage: Bacteria > Myxococcota_A > Polyangia > Polyangiales > Polyangiaceae > JBBRRP01. Next base: position 11,462 of record JANRKO010000007.1, on the reverse strand, counting down.
GCCAACAATCTTCGGCTCTACCTCTGAGGCTTCCCATCCTATCGTTGCTAGTGCGGGCTCATCTTTCCATACCAGCGTGACATCGAGATCGCGTGTGCAGAGATCCGGACTGGCTACATTTTCACCGCGGATATCGATACTGAATTTCGCCGCCGAGGGAAGCCCCACGATAATAGGGATCGCGTACGGCAAAGTTAACCGCAAGTCCACCACTGAAACCCGATCGCCATCCCTCACCCAAACAAGATCTCGTGCGCCATCGAACAGCGCCGCATCAGCGCGCACATCAAGCTTACGCGAAAACTTCCCAGCCACGGTTCTTACGGAAAGCTCTCGATTCACCAGGACGAGTGCAACCGGGTCAGCCGTTGCGTCTAGGACTTGCATCAGGAACGAGCCACGTTGTCTAACAGCTGTCGACGCCGCCTGCGGGCTTCGAGAGCAAGCAGCCGCGGTTGCGATCAGAAGAATCGCCCAGCCTCGTCGGGATGCTAGCTGCACGGTGTGGGATCCGTTTTTCACTTAACGCCTAATCATTCGAGAGTTGATTGACTGGACCAAGCGCTTACGCGGTTCCGTTCTCGGGGTCGGCGGAACGGCCGCCCAAGTGCGTGCTGCCTACAAGCTGCGTCGTAGTACAGCAACCAACATGTCACCAAGTCTTCGCATGGCCGGTGGCTGCGATCAGGTATGCGTGCGGGTGGATCGTTTGTCACCGAAGTCATTCGAAGGAGTTAATCACTATGCGAGAATATTCGATTGGAGCCGAAGGCACGGCGCTCCCCAAAACGTCATGGTTTCGTCGCAACAAGGTCGCCCTTCCGGCTTCAGCCCTCCTGCTAGCGCAGTTGGGAGCAGCCTGCGCAGGTACATATGAGGAGAATGGGGCCAGCTCACTCTCAAGTGCGCTGATTTCTCCCGTTACCGTCGAGTTTCAGCAGGGCGTTCTCCCGAGCAGCAGCTACGCGGGAGCGGATGACACCACCATCGCCCAAGGCAGCCCAACGACCAACTACGGAACCTCCACCACCTGCCTGATAGACGGGGACGACGGTGCAGGCGTCGACCTTTCGTGCCTCCTCAAGTGGAACTTGAGCGGAATTCCCGCGGGCAGCACCGTGCAGTCGGTCAGCGTCACCTTCCGAATCACCGACGCAACCAGCAACACGTATAGCCTCTACGAACTCAGGCGCAGCTTCTCAGAGTCGCAGGCAACCTGGCAGCGGGCGACGTCCAGCGTGAATTGGAGCAGCCCGGGTGCGCTCGGCGCCACCGACCGAGGCAGCGTGATCGGCAGCATCACTGGGTCGAGGGGCGCGCGCACCGTTACCTTGAACACCGCGGGTGTCGCGATGGTGCAGGCTTGGATTGATGGAGCGCCCAACAATGGCTTCATTATCGCCAACTCAAGCAACACCAACGGCCTCGATGTTGCGTCTTCTGAAAACGCGACCACCTCCTATAGGCCCAAGCTTTCGATCACGTACCTGCCGCCCAGTGGCGGTGGGACTGGAGGCTCCGGCGCAACTGGCGGCTCTGGCGCAACTGGCGGCTCTGGCGTAACTGGGGGAACCAGCACCGGCTCCAGCACGGTGCCGAACTTGCTGATAGCTTTTATTGGCGATCAGGGAGCCAACGGCAACTCGGATGCCGTGCTGCGCCTGATCCAGCGTGAGGGGGCCGCAGCGGTCATTCACAACGGCGACTTTGATTACGCCAGCAACCCTTCCGCTTGGGATAGCCGTATCAACGGGATCCTTGGCCCCAACTACCCGTACTTCGCCATCGTTGGCAATCATGATGCACCGGCTTGGAATGGTACAACCGGCTACGCAAGCTTCATTGCGGCCAGGCACGCTCGCGTACCGGAAATGCAGTGCACCGGTGAGCTAGGCGTGAAAGCCAACTGCTACTTCCGAGGCCTCCACATGGTGCAATCGTGCGTGGGCACGAGTGAGCTTCGTTCCACGTGTGGCAAAGACGCAGCCGATCAGGTGAACTTCATTCGCGACTCCTTGGCCCAAGACAACTCCGTCTGGTCGATGTGCAACTGGCACAAGAATCAGGCGGACATGCAGGTTGGGGGCAAAGGCGATGAGGTCGGTTGGAACCCGTACCGTGAATGCATGAATGCGGGCGCAATGGTTTCCACAGGGCACGAGCATTCATACGCACGCACCTTGACGTTGACCAATGTGGGCAATGTCGCTAGCGGTCACGGCAAAACTGGCCTTTTTGGCACGATGGAGCTTGGTTCCGGGAGGAACTTTGTCGTTGTCTCGGGTTTGGCCGGGGTTGGCATTCGCGACTACATTGCCTCAAGCCACGACGACGATACCTGGTGGGCATCCTATTACGCTGCCAACCGCTGGGTAAGAGATGGTGCCCTGCAGACGGGCACTGGAACCTACGGCGCTTTATTCGTGCGCTTCCACGTTGACGGAGATCCGAATAAGGCCACCGGCTATTTTAAAGACATCAATGATCGCATCGCCGATCAATTCGTGATTCGTCGCCAGTAGTGCGAAAGGGCCGCGGGCGGCGCACAATGCCGTCGCCCGCTGTCTGAAGCAGCGCATGCAGAGAGTGAGTCGGCTCGCGGTGTTGTTGGCGGCCGTGGCGGCACATGCCACAGCCCTTGGGGGAGGCTTTGTGTGGCTAGACCACGCACACCTAGAACAACGCGCTGCCTTAGCTGAGCCCGAGAATTGGGTGGGTCTGTTCCAGGAGGGATTTGCAGGCACAGGTTTCTATCGACCCCTGATGTCGCTATCGCTTTCGATCGACGCGGCGCTCGGGGGAACTGCATTCTTGTACCACGCAACAACGCTCGGTTGGCACGCTTTGGCGGCGCTCATGGTAACCATTGCAGCCGAAGCCCTTGGGCTTTCGCGAAAGGCCGCGCTGATCGCCGGACTCCTCTTTGCCGTTCATCCCGTTACCTCGCTAGTAGCCTCTGCTATTGCGTTTCGATCGGAGGCAATGGCGCTCGTAGCGCTCCTTTCTCTCGTCACGTTTCACGTAAAACGGAAGCCACTTCTGGCGATGTTGGCAATTGTTGCTGGCGGGCTCTGCAAGGAGACTGTGGTGGCACTCGCGCCTCTCGTGGTTCTTTTGCTGGAGCTGATAAAAAAGAGCCAGACCCTCTCTCCACGAATGGGTCAGCGTACGCTTTTCGCCGAAGTGATGGGGGTCACCATCGTACTTCTACTGCGGCACCTATACGCACCTGACTGGCGCGCCCGAGCTCCTGACCTTTCGCTGAGCGAAGCCTTCGGCACTCGCACGGCTTCGCTTTTCAAGAGCGCAGCCACTCTTTTGCCAATGGGATTTCAAGATCGCACCGTGTGTGACGCCTTTGAGGTAGCATCCGTCACGCAAGTCACCGCGCTGGCCGGCGCCGTGGTGGCTCTAGGAGTTGTTTACCTCGTAAGGCAGAAGCCGCTTGTCGGTGGGCTTCTCGCGCTGGCACTGCTTCCATCACTGCAGATAGTTCCCGTCATGCGCTGGTGGTCACCCCACTACCTGTACATCCCGCTCGCGTTTCTCGCGATGCTCGTGGGCGAGCTAGTGCTCAACTCGCTCCGGCGCCCAGTTGTTTGGGCACTTCTTGGCACCGCGCTCTTCGCTGCACAAACGCTCCAAGAGAATCTTCGTTTTCGCTCTGACGCTACCCTCTGGGGGCGTGAAGTGCGCATCGATCCCAGGTGTCGCGAAGGAGCCTTCTATTTGGGCGAAGCCGAACGCACGCGACGGAACTGGGACGCAGCAGCCACGCACTTCGAGGCGGCCATACGTACCACCCCCCACGTGTTGTCATTCGTGGATCTCAAGGCTGCTCACGCCAACCTCGGCGTCGTGCGGCTAGAGCAACGCCGCCCTGCTGAAGCCCAAGAGGAATTTCGCTCGGCCCTTGCCCGAGTGAGCGACGAAAACGAAAAGCGACGTTTGCTTCACAACCTCGCGACCGCGCTATTGCTCTCTGGAGACGCAGCTGGCACGGTCCAGATCCTGGCACAAGAGGTCCAGAGAGACGACGCTCTTCCTGAAGCCTTGATGCTCCAATTAAGAGCGCTGCTTAAGCTCGGGCGCTTGGAGGAAACGCAACCACTGAGCTCTCGCTTGAAAGCATCTACGCCCCCCCCTAAGGGAGTAAAATAGCCTGCTTTTCCGGATGAACGTGCACCGTCCGCCATCGAATATTGAGCTCGTGCCCTTGCGTAGGCAAAGGCCCTAGCTCCGCCGCACGGAGGATCCTATGCTCAGAGAGCACTCGGCCAACAAACCATGAGGGAACAGCTAATGAACAGTGAAGGCCACGCAAAACCGCCGAGCTATCGAACCTGCACGGCCATGTTTTTAACCGGAGGGGTCCTACTGCTGCAGCTGAGCTGCTCCCGTACGAAGGCCGACGACGGTCAAACGAACGCAGCGCAACAAGCAAGCCCTCTCTCATCCTCGGTGCAACCCAAGGCGGCCGAGAAAAGCGCTGCTCTCCGCAAGACGGGGGCATCCACAGTTCCCAACCTGCTGATAGCTTTCATTGGCGACCAGGGGGCCAATGGCAACTCGGATGCCGTGTTGCAGTTGATAAAGCGCGAAGGTGCCGCTGCGGTTGTCCACAATGGGGACTTTGACTACGAAGACAACCCCACCGTTTGGGATAGCCGCATCAGCGGGATCCTTGGGCCCAACTATCCGTACTTTGCGATCGTAGGCAACCACGATGCGAAGGCATGGAATGGTCCGAACGGCTACGCGAGCTACATTGCAGCCCGGCACGCGCGCGTTCCCGAAATGCAATGTACGGGTGAGCTCGGGGTAAAGGCGAATTGTTACTTCCGCGATCTGCACATGGTGCAGTCTTGCGTAGGCACGAATGAGCTCCGTGCCTCGTGCGGTAAAGATGCGACGGAACAAGTGAACTTTATCCGTGATTCACTCGCGGAAGATACGTCGGTGTGGTCGATCTGCAATTGGCATAAGAATCAAAATGATATGCAGGTTGGCGGAAAGACCGACGAAGTGGGTTGGGGTGCCTACCGTGAATGCATGAAGGCAGGTGCGATGATCTCCACGGGACACGAGCACTCTTACTCCCGCACGTTGACGCTCACGAACATGGGCGACGTTACGAGCGGCCACGGAAAAACGGGAGCCTTCGGAACAATGGAGATCGCTTCTGGAAAGACTTTCGTATTTGTCTCGGGCTTGGCCGGGGTTGGGATCCGTAACTACATCGCCGAGCTTCACGATGACGACACTTGGTGGGCGTCTTATTACGCCGCCAACCGCTGGATGAAGGACGGCGTCCTCAAGGAGGGTGTCGCCACTTATGGGGCACTCTTTGTGCGTTTTCACGTGGACGGGGACCCAAAGAAGGCCAAGGCATATTTCAAGAACGTCGACGATCGCATCGTGGACGAGTTCGTGATCCGAAGGCAGTAGGGCCGACGGAACTCACGACAGAAGCACGGTTGGCCGTGCTATAGGCGCGGGAATGGCGAGCGATCTTGCAGCTTATGAGGACCCTTCCCGCTACGCAGCTTGGCTTGTCGATCTCGACGGCACGCTGTACCACGCTCGCGGGTTAAAGTGCGCCATGATGGCCGAGCTCGTGAGTTGCGGCGTGTGGCACGTGCCCCTCCTGCGCACCTTTCGCCACGAGCATGAACGGCTGCGCACTCTGCCTCCGATATCAGCCACAACGCCAGACACCGCCCAGGGTATTCGCATGCCCACCATCGGCTCCAGCTTCACGCCAAACTCTCCCTACGCGATTCAAATCGAGCGCACCGCAGCGGCGAGCGGCCAGCCTCTCTCAAGGGTTCAAGCAGTCACTACGCGTTGGATGATTGAGCGTCCGCTCAAATGGCTGCCCTTGTTTCGTCGAAGCGACCTTATCGCGCGTTTGGAGAGCTACAAAGCCCGCGGTGGACGCTTGGCGCTGGTGAGCGACTATCCAGCCCAACGGAAGCTGCAGGCACTCGGCTGCGCACACCTGTTTGATGTCGTCGTAGCCAATGGTGAGCCCGGTGGCCCACCCCAACTCAAGCCCAAGCCAGACGGCTATCTGCTGGCAGCCAATAAGCTCGGCGTGCCCCCCGAGCAATGCTTGATTATCGGCGATCGAACAGATGCCGACGGTGCGGCCGCCGACGCGGCGAAAATGGAATTTTTCAAGGTGTAGGAGCCACCTGGATGGTGGGCACCGTGCTCCGCGCTTTCTCGACGTCTTCTTGCCGCGAACTAGCCTGCTCTCCTTCGCAACTAGAGTACTTAGCATGACAAGTTCTTCTCCGTGAGCAAACACCCCCACCCCGCGGATATCTAGCGCACCCACTTGACCGCGCTGAGCACCCCCCACCCCCGCAGGTATCAAGCGCCCTCGAGATTTTTCGTTAGGACAGAGAGAATCATCTGGCGCGAAAATTACGCCGCGCACCCTTGAAGCTTCGGATTCCAAATCGTTACGCGATTTCGACCGTTGCGCTTGGAGCTATAGAGCGCTTCATCCGTAGATTTAAACAGAGCCTCCCACGTGCGGCCAGCATGCGGGAAAGTAGCGACTCCAACGGAACATGTAACCTGAAGTGGGCCACCCTCAGTGTGGAACACTTTGGCTTCAAGCTCTTGCCGAATGCGTTCTGCCAACAAGGCGGCTCCCGCCTGATCTGTCTCCTCGCATACGACCACGAATTCTTCGCCCCCAAAACGCCCAACCACGTCAATATCCCGCTTGGCGTGTTTCAATACCTCGCCAAAACCCGCAATAACAACGTCGCCAACGTCGTGACCGAAATTGTCGTTCACTTTCTTGAAGTGATCTATGTCGCAGATCAAGAGGCTTAGAGGCTTGTTGAAACGTTCGGCGCTGCGCAGCTTTTGCTCCGCAATGCCGGTGAGAGCTCGCTTGTTGAAAAGGCCCGTCATGCCGTCTGTGGTGGCCATTTCTTCTAGCCGCTTCAGCAGCCGGGCATTTTCAAGAGAAACAGCAACGTGGCTGGCTAGCACCTCCAGTGTTGGGCGCGCCGAATCCCCAAAAGCGTGAGGCCGTTCGGCCCCGAGCACCAACGTACCAAGGGGCCTACCATGGACCAGAAGCGGGAGCACTAGAAGAGAAGGCAACGGAGGCGGCCTCAGATTTCTAGTAAAAACAACCTGGCGAGCTTCATCGTATTGCCCGCGGAGCGGCAACGCATGGCAGTTGGCCACCACCATAGAAACGAGCCCCGAGTTGTGCCGAAAGCGTTTGCCCACCAACGCTTCGGAATCCTTGCTGCTTACCGCGCAAATCTCATGTTCGGCGGTATCCCGGTGGAACAGCGTAACGACTGCGAAGTCGAACGAAGCTACCTCGCGCGCACTTGCAACCCCTGCCTCAATCACCTGCGCTTCGGTGCGAGCCGCGGCCAGCTTGCCGGCCGCACGATACAATTTCCCTTGTTCACTCTTGGTGCGCTCCAAGTGAACATACACACGCTCATTCTGGATAGTGCGCAGAATAAAGTGCGTGGCGAGCACAAGCTGTTGCTCTTCTTCAGGTAGAAAGGGTGCACGCTCGGCCCTATCCACCATCAAAATCCCCCGCACATGCCCCTGTTCAATCACGGGCACAGCGCACACCGCACCTACCCCCGTCGGCGATGCGTAATAGGGCGTGTGATGGTCCGCACGTGCGCCAGACACCGAAATGGGCTCCCCCTTGAGAAGTGCTGCCGCACACAAGCCATCTTTGGCGCTGAAGGGGCCTGGCTCAATACAATCTTCAACAGTGGAAACCTCCTGAAGCGCAAGCTCGCTGCCCGACTCATCCAGCCACAGCAACACTGCCGTCTTTAGGTTGAGGGAGGTCCTTAGCAGATCGAGCGCGAACTTTAGCGCCTGGCCGATTTCGTCGACACCAGACTGCAAAAGGCGAGCTTCATCAGTTACGGCTGCTTGAGGAGAGGGGCTTGGTGCAACGGAGGCAGCGCCCACCAGACGAAAGGAACGTGCTGCCTCTTTCATCCTAAGAATTTCGGCTTCCACGCGTCGTCGTGAAAGCTGACGCACGCGGGTAACCTCCCCGCGAAATACCACCACATTGGTGAGCGTGAAGAGGGCGACCAGCGCCGCATGAACTGGCAGATCCGTGAGCCTGTGGTTGTTGGCTAACCGCAACCAACCCTCGAGCAGCACCACAAATACTGCCGTCGCGACAGCGGGCCCGAGCCGCGCAAACGCGGCCGCAAGAAGCACTAACACATAGACCACCGGGTGGTACGGTCCCGACAAACCACCTGGCAGCACCAGCACGAGTGCGTACAGACCTACGGCGAGATGAAAGAACAGGGCGGTGTCAAAGCGCGCGCTCGGATCCATGCGCACGTGATGCCGACGGCCGAACGAGTGAAAGACCGTTGAGGTGGCGAGAAGTGCGGCGCCGAGCGGGAGTACCCAGCTCGGGGTGCTCGCCACGCTCCAAGCCACCAGGCCGACCGCAAATACGCACGCCAGTAGAGTGCCCGAAGCCTTCGCTAAGAGCTCCTGGACGCGTACCGTCCCGCGCACGAGGGGATCCATCACCCCAAGGCCTAGCAGTCGCGGCGCTCTTGGGCCCACTTTCTGGACGCGGCCAGCTCACCCCGTAAACTGGCGAATTTAGAGGAGTCCACAAGCTGGCCGATTCCAGGAAAAATAAGTGAAGACGGGCCTTCGGCTCGGCGTGTTGTTGTTGCTGGGCGTAGTCACCCTCTTGGCGTTCGTTCCGTTATTTTTCGCAATCAGCGCCTATACCGAAGTCGCATTTCAACGCTTGGCGAGTTCGGAGGCTCTGAAAACAGCCCCCGGCGCACACGCAGCGGAATTCGCCGCGCCCCTGCTTCGCAGCATAGCGCTCTACATGGGGCTTTTTGCACTCGTGTTGCTGGGCGCAAGCTACGTGGCGCTCACCTATTTTCTCGTACGCCCTCTCGACGAGCTCGGTCGCGCAGCGCGACGTGTCGCCGAAGGTGCGCGCCAGTTTTCCGCGCCCGCCCACGGCCCCGCCGAACTTCTGGAACTCAACCGAAGCCTGGGCACCATGACGCACCACCTCGTGGGACGCGAGGAAGCTCTTCAGCTGAAGATTGCGGAGGTAGAACGAGCCACTGAAAACCTCCGCGAAGCACAAGAACGCTTGATCCGCTCCGAACGCTTGGCTTCGGTGGGGCGGCTTGCCGCTGGGCTCGCACATGAAATCGGAAACCCCATCTCCGCAATTTTAGGCCTCCAGGAGCTCATCCTTTCCGGCCACCTGCAGCCCCAAGAGCAGCGCGATTTTGTGGAACGCATGCGAAAGGAAACAGAGCGCATTCACCACATCTTGCGTGACCTTTTACAGTTCGCCCGCCCTACTCAAAGTTCAGCCGAAAAGCTCACTCCGGGCGATGTTACTGAAGCCATCCGCGACACCTTGGCGTTGATTGTTCCGCAGTCTGCATTCAAGGGAATAGTCCTCAAAAACAACGCCGATTTCGCCCTGCCACGCGTTACTTGTTCGCACGAACAATTGGTTCAGGTGCTGCTCAACCTGCTGCTCAACGCCGCGGATGCTTGTGGATCTACAGGCGAAATACGCGTGACCGCCACTCAAGTTGCTAGCAACGTTCGCATCGCCGTTGAAGATTCTGGCCCCGGGGTGCATGCGGGGCTCGGAGAACAGATCTTCGAGCCATTCGTCACCACCAAAGAAGTCGGCAAAGGCACGGGCCTCGGCCTCGCCGTATGCCGAGGGCTTGTGGAGGCGTGTCAGGGCTCTATTAGCGTCGACCGCACCTTTAAGGCAGGCGCACGTTTTGTGGTGGAGCTACCCGTTGTTCCATCACCAGCAAGCGCATAAGAAAGCCTGCACAGGCCTACGTTTTTGCTAGCCGGCTTCGCGCTACTCGCTCCCAGAACTGCCGTGGCGTCAGGACATCAACCGGACACTTCTTACATTCCAAGATGTCCTTGTCGCCGGTCACAATGGCGCCGGCCGTACATGCGACGGCAGACGCGATGATCCATTCGTCCGCCGGATCCCGAATTCCGGTGTGCAGGTGCATTTTCGGCCTCGGAACAACCGTGAATTGCCGAAGGAATTCCTCAGCCTCCTTGGCTACATCTGGTGGCACCCGAAACTTAGCCGTGAGTGCCTTCCTCAATTCGGCAAGCACCACTTCCCCCACCATGAGCTCGTGCTCCGCTATTGCCACCTGCATCACGTCCGCGCACAGGCCGCGAGTGGTAAATGCACTTGCGAGTACGTTGGTATCGAGAAAAACCTTCACGACAGTTTTCGGAACACGTCCTCATCGGTCAGGTAGCCCTTCGCCTCAGCAAACGGCATCAGCTTCTCGCGCAGTCGCCCAAATTGCACTTGAGCGAGCTCGCGCTTCAGCGCATCGCGTACAAGCTCGCTTCGGCTGCGCCCCGATGCCTTACTCACACGCGCCAGAACCTTCGCCAAATTTTGGTCGATCCTGACAGTTAACGTCGGCTGCTTCATGTATCACAAAGTAACACAGACGAAGCCGTGCCGCTAGAAACAACTACGCACCACCAGCTTGTGCCGAGCCGACCCTTCGTACGCCCCTGTTGACCGCACAGACCCCACGAGCCCGGCCCCGCGTAGATCAACGAAGAGTAAGGACCGTGCGCGTCGCAGCCCGCCGGGTCCAATCCCGAGCGCCGCGAGCCAGCAACTTGATTTCTCCTGAGCTATCTATGAAGAAGGTCTGCGGAATCGGGGTGACGTTGTAGACTTCGGCCTCGTTGCCGGTGGCGCCTCGAACAACCACGCGAGGGATCTCGCCCTGGAAGAAGGTGGCCACATTGTCCCAACTTGCGTCCAGGCTCAGCGCTAGGAGGGTAACGCCCTTCGGCGCCATTAGTTCTGCGAACGTGAGCAAAGCGGGAAGCTCGCGAGCGCACGGCTCACACCAGGTAGCCCAAAAATGCAAGACAACGACTTTGCCTTTAAGCTCCGAGAGGCGTAGCGCGCTTCCATCAGCGCGGACAAGCGTCAGATCAAGCGCCTGGCGATTCACGCTCTCCACCTCGAAGTCTCCCTCGGTAGGCGGTGAGGAGCGGCGTCCTTCGACTAGGCGATACACTCCGTAAGCAGCGGCTTGCGCGCCCAAAATAGCAAAAAACATGAGAGCGGGGCGGCGGCTCATGTGCTCGCTTTAGCTCCTGCGTTGGGCTCGTGCTCGGCGGCTTGCTCTGGCAATAGCCTGGGCGCGCTAACGCCTTGCCGACGAGCTCTCGAAGCCACCATGTCGTACAAAACAGGCAACACTAACAAGGTAAGCAAGGTAGAGGAGATCACTCCGCCAATCACAACCGTAGCCAGCGGCCGTTGAACTTCCGCACCGATGCCGGTGTTGAGTGCCATTGGGACGAAACCGAGACTGGCGACCAGTGCCGTCATGAGTACCGGTCGCAGTCGGCGTTCAGCG
>JANRKO010000006.1:0-742985 GCA_033763455.1 Polyangiaceae bacterium | reverse complement strand
CCTTGTGCGCCTTGTGCGCCTTGTGCGCCTTGTGCGCCTTGTGCGCCTTGTGCGCCTTGTGCGCCTTGTGCGCCTTGTGCGCCTTGTGCGCCTTGTGCGCCTTGTGCGCCTTGTGCGCCTTGTGCGCCATAGTAGTTGTTTGCAACACCGGCGCAAGTTGCTTAATACTCGCAAGTTGCGCTACCTGCGCAACTTGCGCATTCGAGGCAACAGAATAATTAAAGAGTGGCGTAAAATCCCGCAAACCAACAAAACGGTCTCCTAACCCCAGAGCCACCCCAACGAAAAAGGGCGCCCCCTTCCGGGTAACGCCCTTCACCAACAACCAAGCTTTCACTCAACGCCGCGCGGCCCGCTACGGGTTCCGCTCAGCTCGCGCGCTGCTTAAACCCCGCCTTGCCGCCGCTGAAACGCCGGGATATCCCACTCGTGATCTACTGTCGCCGGGAATACAATGCGTTCACGCACTGGCACCGAGCTGCTCGCTGCTGCCGGCTGGCTCATGGGCTGTGCTGAAGGCGGACGGCGGGGGTAGCTCGAGCCATCGCGCCCAATTTCGGGGCGACCGATGGAGCGGCTGGCTGCGATATCGCGCAGAGCGTTGCGCTCAGCAGTTGGCATGGTGTCACGCAGCACAGCAACAGGTTCGGCCTTGTGTTCCTGATCGAAACCTGTAGCGATAACAGTAACTTTGAGCGTATCACCCATGGATTCGTGGATGCTGGCACCGAAGATGATGTTTGCGTCTTCGTGGGCTTGCTCTTGGATGAGCGAGGCTGCTTCTTGAATTTCCCGCATTTTCATGTCGGGGCCGCCCACAATGTTGATCAAGACGCCGGTGGCGCCGTGCACGGAGATGTTGTCCAGAAGTGGCGACATCACAGCTTGCTCAGCTGCCAGGCGCGCACGGCCTTCGCCCTTGGCGCAGCCGGAGCCCATGAGCGCGCGGCCCATGTTGGCCATCACGGTGCGAACGTCGGCGAAATCCACATTCACAATGCCATCTTGGGTGATGAGGTCGCTGATGCCGCGCACGGCTTGGTAGAGCACCTCATCGGCTTTGCGGAAAGCTTCCACAAACGTGAGCTCGTCGTCGCCGAGAGAGAGCAGCTTGTCGTTCGGGATGGTGATGAGCGTATCCACGTGCTCAGCCAATGTGGCCAAGCCAAGCTCCGCGCGGCGTGAGCGCTGGCGGCCTTCGAAACCGAACGGCTTGGTGACCACGCCCACGGTGAGAGCGCCTGATTCGCGGGCAATTTGGGCAATAATCGGGGCCGCTCCGGTGCCGGTGCCGCCGCCCATACCGGCCGTTACGAACACCATGTCGGCGCCGTCAATCATTTCCTTCAGGCGCGCTACGTCTTCGAGGGCAGCTTTGCGGCCGCGCTCTGGATCCGCACCAGCGCCGAGGCCACGGGTGACGTTGGAACCGATGGAGATGCGTTCAGCCGCCGAATTGGAATTGAGCGCCTGTGCGTCCGTGTTCACGCTGAGGAATTCAACGCCCTCCAGGCCGAAGTGGATCATCGTGTTGATGGCGTTGCCACCCGAGCCACCCACACCAATTACCTTGATGCGTGCTTGGTATTGTTGCGATTCTTCGGCGAATTCGATTGAAAAACTCATAGTGTGCCTCTCCCGGTCGCGTTCTTGGGTGAATTCGAAGGGGCTGCCTACCCTTCGGATCCGTCATCTTTGTTTTGCTGCCTTGTGATCGATCTGCCTATTCGGTGTTGGCTCAGGCTCAGAATGCTGCGCGGAGCCAACTCCAAAGTCCATTGTTTCCACTCGCCACTTGAGCGGCCGTGGGCGTACCCTGATGCTGCTGATACTCACCGCGAGCCTGGGCTTCGCGAAGCTGCTGCGCGCCGTAACGCACGAGGCCTACGGCGGTGGCGTATTGGGGGCCGTGCACCAACTGCACGATGCCTTTGATGCCAGTAGGAAAACCAAGTCGAACGGGCATACCGAGGACCTCTTCGGCGCACTCGACCATGCCCTCCATGAGTGCAGCGCCACCCGTAAGCACGCAGCCGGAACTGATCTGTTCTAAGAGGCCAGTCTCTTCCATGCGGCGACGGGCTTCGGCGAAAATCTCCTCTACGCGAGGTTCAATGATATCGCTCAGGAGCCTGCGTGCGGCGCGGTGCGGGCCGTGCCCTCCAACGCCTGGGACTTCAATTTCCTCGTCGTCGGCGATCATACGCCCGAGTGCGCAGCCGTGATTGCGCTTCAAGCGCTCGGCTTCTGCCATGGGAGTGCGAAGCCCCGCGGCAACATCACCCGTGATGTTATTGCCGCCCGCAGGGATCACGCTGGTGTGCGCGATGCCGCCATCGGCGTACATGAGAAGATCCGTAGTGCCGCCGCCAATATCGATCACGGTGACGCCAATTTCCTTTTCGTCCTCGCTCAACACGGCGTTCGCGCTAGCCAAAGGCTCAAGCACTACATCGGCCACTTTGAGGCCGCAACGCTCCACGCAGCGCATGACATTTTGCACACACGAGGTGGCAGCCGTTACCAGATTCACGCGAACTTGGAGACGCACGCCACTCATTCCGATCGGGTCGCGGATACCGTCCTGGTTGTCGACGAGGTATTCGCGAGGCAGGGCGTGCAGGATCATGCGATCAGCATCCACAGGGATGGCGCGCGCGCCTTCGAGCACGCGCTCAAGATCTGTCTGGGTGACCTCTCGGCCCGAGATCGCGCACACGCCATCAGAAGATTGGCTGCGAATGTGGCTGCCCGCGATGCCGGCGTACACGGTGTCAATTTCGACGCCCGCCATGGTCTGGGCGGCTTCGATTGCCTCCCGAATGGCCCGCACGGTCCAATCGATATTGCTCACCACCCCTTTGCGGAGCCCCCGGCACGGCACGTTCCCCACGCCGAGAATCGTGATCCCGTCCGAATCCACTTCCCCAACAACTGCAGTCACCTTGGTGGTGCCAAGGTCGAGGCCGACGACGATCTGGGGGCTGCTCTCGTATGTCATGTGGGTCTACGTCACTCCTGCCGTCCTAGTCGCGCGCTCTGTGCTGCGGCGTTTCCTGCCTCAACTAGGCTGGTTTGAAGCTGCCACGTAGGGTCACTCGGGGCCAAATTTTCACTGCCCTTTGAATGAGAAAGTCACTTCATCCTCACGACGACACGCTCAGAGTGCGCTTCGTTGTCCAAAAATAGGATCCCCGGAGCACGATTCTGACTTCTCAACTGCTGGGTAACACGCTCCGCCATGAGCAGCTTTCGGCGAAAAGCCCCAGTCCCAAGCTCCAGCGCTAGGCCTACATCGCCCACCACGAGCCTGACGCGACCGCTCGGCTCCAGGTGGACTTCTTGCGCTGGGTACACCTTGCTCATCTGGAGGCGTTCATACTGCCGGAGGATCTCAACCCCGCTTGCCAAACGGCTCAGCGCAGTGGGTTTGTCCCTGGCGACATCATCCGCTGAAACTCCCGAGATTATAGGCAAATCACCCGGGTCTTGTGGCTCCGCGCGTTTGAAAGGAACGCCTTCCCGCGTAACAAGGAACGGGGTGTCCGAGAGGAGTGCAAGCGCCGTTGCCTCGTTCTCCTCCACTTCCACCCGCAGAGTGCTCGGAAGCTTACGGGTCAGCCGGACGCGCCGGATCCATGGGTCCTTGGCAATCTTGGCTTCGCAGGCATCGAGATCCAAACCGAGGAGATTCTCACCAATCTTCATTCCCCCGCTCTCTGCCAACTTCTGAGCGGTGGCCCGTCGTGCACCCACCAACTCAAAGGCCTGAAGGGCGAAGCGTGGCGTGGTGAGCGCGTAGCGATAAGCTCCAAAAGCAACAGCCCCGGCGGCCCCAACCACCAGAGCGAGCCCCACCAAGATCTTCAGCAACAACCAAGCCGGATGCGTTGGACTGCGCGACCTCTGACCGCTAGCGACTCGACCCGGGGTCGGTGTATCCCCCTCAACAAACCCCTGCTCCGCCGGGGCCTCGACGAATTGGCCGTGTTTTTGCCGCGGTGTCACGAGGTAGATCCTTCGCCGGCACGCGCCTTGAGCCCTCGGGCAATGGGTTCCAGGATCTTGTTGATGTCACCAGCGCCGAGCGCGATGACAACGTCCCCTGGCCGAGCTTTGCCCACGATAGCCGCGACAAGTGTTTCTCTATCACTGATGTAACGCGCCCGCTGGTGGCCGTGATCTGTGACACTTTCGACTAGCTTCTCTGAGGTAACTCCCGGAATTGGCTTTTCGCCGGCGGCATAGATGTCCGTCAGCCAGAGCATATCGGCTTGGTTGAATGCCCGCGTAAACTCCTCGAACAGGAGTTGGGTGCGCGAGAAGCGGTGCGGTTGAAAAGCCACCAACACGCGCCCCGTGTAAGCATTGCGCGCCGCCGCCAAAGTGGCTCGCACCTCGGCCGGGTGGTGGCCGTAGTCGTCGATGAGCGTGACACCGTCCACCTTCGCCACCACGGTAAACCGCCTAGCAACACCATGGAATGTTGCCAAAGCGTGGCGCACCACATCGAAGGGCACCTCTAACTCATCCGCCACCGCAATCGCTGCCAGCGTGTTTAGCACATTGTGTTCGCCTGGCATTCGCACAGCGAACTCACCGAGCTCCTCGCCACGACGAAACGCAGAAAAGGCGGTCACAGTGCCTTCGAACCGGATGTTCTTCGCTGAGTAGTGAGCCTGGGGAGAAAGACCATAGGTTACGTGCCGTCGACCCACACGCGGCAGGATTTCTTGCACCGCGGGGTGGTCCAGACACAAGACAGCAAGCCCGTAGAACGGCACCTTTTCGATGAACTCGACGAAGGCATCCTTGAGGACGCTGTATTCGCGGTAAAAGTCTAGATGTTCAGGGTCAATGTTGGTGACCACCGCGATCGTTGGTGCCAACCGCAAAAATGACCCATCGCTTTCGTCCGCTTCTGCTACCAGAAGGTCCCCCGCACCCAGGCGTGCGTTGCTGCCCAACGACGCCATCCGCCCGCCTACCACCACCGTGGGATCTAGCCCGGCCTCTCGCAACACCGTTGCTACCAGTGAAGTAGTGGTGGTCTTGCCGTGTGACCCGGCGATGGCGATGCCGTACTTCACGCGCATCAGCTCTGCGAGCATCTCCGCGCGAGTGATCACTGGAATGCCGAGCTCGTGAGCTTCCACGAGCTCCGGGTTCTCCTTTTGGATGGCACTCGAATACACCACCACGTCCGCACCGTGCACATTCGTCGCTACGTGTCCGATGTCGATGCGAACACCCAAGCGCCGAAGCCCTCGGGCATTTTCGCCATCTCGCAGATCTGATCCGGAGACATCAAACTCCAACGTCCTTAGGATCTCCGCCAACCCACTCATGCCGATGCCGCCGACGCCTACAAAGTGAACATGCCGCACGCGACCGCGAAACATCAGTGAACCTCCGAAAACCTGAACATGGGTGCCCCGTTGTCGCGCTCTGCTGGGCCTCTTGCCAAGTTTTCTGGCGCTTCCGCCACGGGAATGCCCCCTAGCCGCAGTAAATCAAGTGCGATCCGCGAAGCTGCCTCCGGGCGCCCGAGCTGAGCCGCCCGCGCAGCCATCCGCGGAAGAGCGCCTGGCGCCTGCGTGATACCATCAAGCGCTCGCACGAGAGCGTCAGAAGTGGCCTGCTGATTCAAGAGCGACAGCGCCGCCCCCGCAGCTTCAAGCGCTTCGGCATTGTAACGCTGGTGATCGCCCGCGGCGAACGGATAGGGCACCAAGATGCTGGGCCTACCGACTGCGCAAATCTCACTCACAGCACTAGCCCCGGACCTGCTGATCACTAAATCGGCCCAGGCGAGAGCCTCCGGCATGTCGTCGATGAAAGAGAGGACGTTCGCTCGTGCTGCCATGCCGAGCTCCCGGTACCGAGCTTCGACTTCAGATGCAGACTCTTTGCCGCATTGGTGGCGAACTTGGACCGTTTGCTTGGAGCGAGCCAGAGCCTCGGGCACCGCTTGGTTCAGCGTCCGCGCCCCCTGGCTACCACCCAACACCAAAACCTTTAGCGCTGATTCGGGCCCACGCGTATGATAGGGCGCCCTATGAAACCCTGCGCGGATGGGCACGCCCGCTCGCAATACGGCGAGCTCTGAAAAATGCTTCTCACTTCGCTCAAATGCTGTGTAGGCACGCTGCACGAACGGCGCCATGAGGCGATTTGCCAGCCCCGCAACGCTGTTGGGCTCCATCAAAGCCACGGGAATGCCCAGCAAGCGAGCAGCTAACGAAATAGGGCCAGCCGCATAGCCGCCAGCTGAGAAAACGACTCTCGGCCGTTCAGCGAGAAGCAGCGCTCGCGCCTCCGCAACGGCTCCCACGGCACGAGCAAAACCTTTCGCTGCACCGAATACCCCGGCACCTCGCAGCGGAAAAACCTTCATATACAGCAGGCGATAGCCCCGCGCAGGGACCACTTTTGCTTCCAACCCGCGTTCCGTCCCGACGAACACCATTGCTGTGTGCGCCAGTCGCTTCACGGCATCGGCCACGGCGACCATCGGGAACACGTGCCCTCCTGTGCCGCCTCCGGCAAACAAGACCCCACCCAGCTCCGCGGCGCCGTTCACCTCGCTCATGGAGACGCCTTCCGCCCGAAGTTGCCGAAAACACCACCGAAACCTACGCCGGACGCTACCAATGCGCTGGCCTCCGGCTCGGGCCCAAAAGGCGCCTCGACCCTGCGATTGGCTGGCCCACGCACCCGGGAGATATTCAAAAGCACGCCCGCGGCCATTGCGTTTACCAGAAGCGAAGACCCACCGTAGCTGATGAACGGTAGCGTGAGCCCCTTGGTGGGAAAGATGGCCATCGCCACAGCAAGATTCACGAGGGCCTGAACCCCAAATAGCACAGAGATCCCAAAGGCAACGTACGAACCATAATCATCATCGGCGAGCAACGCCGTGCGCACACCGCGCCCAACAATCACCAAGTACACCAAAGAGAGCCCGAGGATCCCCAGAAACCCTAGCTCCTCACCGATAATCGCAGAGATGAAATCGGTATGAGCCTCAGGCAAATATAGCGCCTGAAAACCCTTGCCGAGGCCAACGCCAGACCATTGCCCTGATCCAAAGCTCATCACGGACTGAAACGGCTGATACGCCAGATCCTGCCGGTGCTCGTTCATGTTGAACCAAGCCAACATGCGCTCCCAGCGATAAGAGGTGAACCGAACAGCCCACACGGCAAACGATGCACCCAACATGGCCGCTCCCAGCAAATATCCAAGACGAACGCCCGCCACAAACAAGAGCGTGAAAGTCAGGAACAGGAGCACCGAAGCTCCACCAAAATCCGGCTGCTTCAGGCAGAGCAGCATGAGGCCACCTGCCATCAGTAGATGAGGCAACATGCCAATCGAGAAGGATTTAACCTGCTCTTGCTTTTTCTCAAGCGAATAGGCAAGCCAAAAGATGAGCGCGAGCTTGGCCATCTCAGAGGGCTGAATATGTACGGGGCCAACAGCAAGCCAGCGCGCAGCTCCACCACCGGAGTGTCCAAAGCCGATCACGCTGAGCAGCATGAGCAGCGTTACAACACCCAAGATAGGATACGTGAAGGGCTTCACTCGGTGGTAATCAATACGTGAAACCACCAGCATCACCGTAAGGGCTACGAGCGCATAAATTCCCTGCCGCTTCAGGAAATATTGGGGATCTCGATAAACCGCCGTAGCTTCAATGGTGCTCGCACTGAACACCATTACTACGCCGAACCCGAGCAGCGCGATCACAACCGCTCCGAGCACTGCGTCCACCGGACCCACGGAGCCCGAACGCCGCATGAATCGACCTAGGTTCATAGTGATTTCCTTTCGCTGAGCGCTCTCACCGCTTCCTGAAAACAATCCCCGCGGTGAGCATAACTCTTGAACATGTCAAAGCTTGAACACGCGGGGCTCATAAGCACCGCATCTCCCGTTTGGGCCACGTGGGCAGCCAACTCTACCGCTTCGTTCATGGAACCGGCTTGATACACCGGGACTCGATTGCCAACTGCATCCATGATGGCTTGCTTGGCTTCACCCATCACCACCAACGCTCGCCCCTTCGCTTCGAGTGCGTCCGCCAACGGCGCATACGAACCGAGCTTGTCGCGGCCGCCGGCTATCAGCACAGCTCGCTCCTCCTCGATACCCGTAAGGGCGGTGACCGCCGCGCCAACGTTCGTGGCTTTCGAGTCGTCGTAGTAACGCACCCCCGCCACTTCCCGAACAAAGGCCATACGGTGTGCGAGTGGGACAAAATCCAACAACCCTTGTTCAATGGCCGCCCGAGGCACCCCTACCGCGCGAGCAGCAGCAATCGCGGCGCTTGCATTCAGCAAATTGGGACGCCCGAAAAGCTTGCTACCAGAAAGCTCAAATCGCTCTTTGGTGCTTACCTCGAATACGGCCCGCCCCCTCACGCGGTATTGCCCATCTTCACCAAATGAGATCTGGCGCCCGTGCCCTCGGTTAGCTTGTGCCGCACATTCGGGATCACCGCTCGGGATAATCGCCACATCTTCTGGGCCTTGGTTCACAAATACATTGCCCTTGGCCGACGCGTACTCCTTGAACCCCTGGTAGCGATCCAGGTGATCGTCAGTGATGTTGAGCAGCACGCTTACCTTCGGTTTGAGCTTGGGAACACGTTCAGCTTGGAAGCTTGAGATCTCGTACACCACGTAGTCCCAGGCGAGGCCCGCCGCCTCGGCCGCCGGAGTGCCGAGGTTTCCGCCTAGAAAGATGTGCTTGCCTGCGGCTTTCAACAGATCACCCAGCAAGGTGACCGTGGTGCTCTTTCCATTGGTGCCGCCCACCAACAGAATCGGCGCAGCAACAAAACGTGCCGCGAGCTCAAGCTCGCCGATCACTTCCACGCCCGCCTGCTCCGCAGCGATCAAACGCTCGAAATTCGGCACGCCTGGGGAAACAACCACCAAATCGGCACCGGCAAAATCCACGGCATCATGCCCACCTAAGCAAAGTGGAATTCCAAGTACTTTTGCTTCTGGAGAAATGGACGCTTCGGTGCTCGAATCTGTGCCCACAACATTGGCACCGTGGGCAAGGCACAACCTGGCCGCAGCTGTACCGCTTTTCCCAAGCCCCACCACCACCACTTGCTTACCGTGGAGCTCCATCACCGTACCTTCAAGGAAGAAAGTGCGACCAAAGCCAGGAGAATACTGATGATCCAAAACCTTACGATGATGCGCGGTTCAGGCCAACCCTTCTTCTCGAAGTGATGATGGATCGGAGCCATCAGAAAAACGCGCTTCTTGAACAGCTTGAACGAAATTACCTGGGTGATAACGCTCACGGCTTCGACAAAAAACACACCACCCAAAAGCACACTTAAGAGCTCGTTCTTGGTGAGCACCGCCATCATGCCCAGGCCGCCGCCCAAAGCGAGCGACCCCACGTCCCCCATGAATACCTGAGCCGGATAGGTGTTGTACCAAAGGAAACCTATGCCCGCGCCAACTACGGCAGCCCCGTAAATAGCAAGCTCCCCCATCTCGGGCAGCCCCGCGATATCCAAGTAGCTCGCGAGCGGCCGCCCGAAAAGCACGCCACCCGCAACATACGCCCAAATGCTGTACGTTGCGGCGCTGATCATCACAGGGCCAATAGCCAACCCATCGAGCCCATCAGTGAGATTCACCGCATTGCTGGTTCCCACCACAACGAACAGCGCGAATGCGATGTACAGCCAAAGCGGGAGCGTGACGGGATGCTTGGAAAATGCCACGAACGGGATAGACAGGCGATCCCGCATATCTACCCACGCCTGGGGCAAATCTTTTGAATTGATAAACAGAAACGCGATCGCGAGCCCCGCGATGAGAAACTGCCCAATAAGCTTGTAGCGCCCCGCGAGCCCCTTACTGCTCTTGCCTTCCAGCTTCATGCGATCGTCAAGGAACCCAATGGCACCATAGCCGGCAGTTACCGCGGTTGTGGCGATCACAAACGAGTTGTGCAGCTCCGCCCAAAGCGCAGTCGGAACAAGCACTGAAACTAAGATCAATGCGCCCCCCATCGTCGGCGTGCCACGCTTGGCAAAATGCGAGGCTGGGCCCTCTTCTCGGATAATTTGGCTGATTTGCTTACCGCGCAGCTTCTTGATGAACCAAGGTGTCACCAGGAAGCTCATGAGCATCGCGGTAATAATCGCCATGATGGCGCGAAAGGATGTGTAGCGGAGCACATTGAGCGCACCGAACGAGTCGCGGAAGGGATAAAGCAGCTGATAAATCATGTCGCGCGCCCGATGCGTTGCAAAATCCCCTCAACAACCAATTCGGCACGTACGCCACGCGAAGCTTTCACCAAGACAACGTCACCCCCACGCAGCTCTTGATTCACCTTCTCAACCGCATGCTCCGAAGAAGCAACAAAGTCCGCTTGCATGCCCCGCCGCCTGGCTGGCTCAACAAAGCGGCGGCTTTCACCACCGATTGCCAACAGATAAGCCGCGCCACTGGCACCTAGGCGTTCACCCAGGCGATCATGTTCACTTTCGGCAAGCGCACCAAGCTCGCGCATTTCGCCCACCACGAGCAGCAAGCGGGCTTTGCGTTGAGCGGCAAGCTCTTCAGCGCATTCGAGCGAACTTATAAGGCTGCCCGGATTGGAGTTGTAGGTATCGTCTATCACTAAGGTTCCGTCCTTGAGTTCAATCGGACACAGGCGACCCGCTTCACCTACCGCACTTCCAAGCGCGGCTTCCACCTCAGAAGTGCTCAAGGAGCGGCCCACTGTCGATTCTGCGACAGCCACGGCACATGCTGCAGCTAGCGCCCCCGCACGCCCGGGAAGAGCTGCTCGAAAACCCAAAGGCTCGACGCCATGGGGGCGTCGGAGGGTAACGTGCGTATGGGAAGCGTTCAGCACCTCGCGCTGAACAATCGCGTAATCCGCAGCGCCGCTGCCGTAGCCCAACTTTACGATCGCATGGGAGCCGGCGAGCAGGCGCTCCACCCGGGGGTCATCCAGATTCCCAACCGCGATGCCGGAGGGACTAAGTTCTGCGAAGAGCGCTCCCTCCTCAGCTTCGACACCGGCAAGATCGATGAGGCCCTCCGTGTGTTCGAGCTCGATGAGCGTGAGGACGCCAACATTCGGGCTGGCGATGCGAGTGAGCATTGCCACCTCGCCTGCCATGTTGGTACCGATCTCGACAACCGCGATGTGATGTTGCGCCGTAAGCCCAAGTAAGACCATGGGAACGCCAATGCGATTATTGAGGTTTCCAGGCGGAGACCACACACTTTCGGAGGGCAACAATTGTTTCAGCAAACGCGTGATGGCAGATCGTGTCGTCGTCTTGCCCGCCGAACCAGCAACAGCAACGACGCGCCCATTCCAGCGTTTTCTATGAAACGCGGCCAATGCCCCGAGTGCGCGCAGCGTGTCATCAACCCAAAAGACGCGGCTGTCAGAAGTCACCCACTTGCCGCGTTCAGCCAAAACCGCAAGTGCCCCTTGGGCCAGGGCCTTCTCCGCGTAATCGTGCCCGTCAAAGCGTTCTCCCCTTAACGCCACGAACAACTTCCCACCGAGATCTCCGCGACTGTCGGTGGTGATACCCGTGAAGTGCGAATCAAAAAGCTCGGAGGTAGCAACGGTCGCAGCAGTTACGTCCGCCACTTCCTGACCCCTAAAGTTCGCCGTGTTATATGGGATGACCGACGCCACTAGCTCTGCCTCCGTGCCGCCCGCCTAGTGGACAACGCTCGCTTCGCCTCCGCGCGGTCGTCAAAGTCTGAACGAACTGAGCCGATGATCTGGTACGATTCATGGCCCTTTCCAGCGATCACCACCACATCTCCCGGTGCTGCGCCAAGGATGGCATCACTTATCGCGCAAGAGCGATCGAGGACCACCGAGTATCGGGCTGCATCACCCGCGAACGCAGCTTCAATGGCTCGTGCGATTTGCTGGGGTGATTCCGAACGCGGATTGTCGTTGGTGATGAACGCAAAATCGGCCAAGGCTCGCACACTCTCACCCATCAGGGGGCGTTTTGCGGCGTCACGATCCCCGCCGCAGCCGAACACACAGATCAGCCGGCCTGAAGTGAGCTCGCGTGAAGCACTGAGTGCCCGGCAAAGAGCATCGGGCGTGTGCGCGTAGTCGACAATCACGGCGATGTCATCTTCGGGAGCATCGCAGCGCTCCATTCGCCCCGGTACCTGGGGCATGTTTTGGAGCGCCGTTGCCGCCGCCCGCACATCTAACCCCAGTGCCTCCACCACCGAAAGCGCCGTAAGGCAGTTCTCAAGGTTGTGTTTACCGGTAAGCGGCGCCACAAGATCGACGAGCCCTGAGGGAAATGAGACCGTGGCAGAAAGGCCCCTCGGCCCAAGCTCGAACTGCCGCACTTTCACATTTGCCCCCGCGCCGTCCCCAATGCTGAGGACCCTCCCGGTGGCCATGCGAGCGAGCCGTTTGCCCCACTCGTGCTCGGTGTGAATCACACTTACCTCGACGCCGAAATCCGTGAACAGTCGCGCTTTGGCGAGAAAGTAGCTCTCCATGGATCCGTGAAAATCCAAGTGATCTTGGGTCAAATTCGTAAAAGCCGCAACGCTGAAGTGTTTTCCTTCTACGCGTTGTTGAACGAGAGCGTGGCTTGAAACTTCCATGGCAAAATGAGTAGCGCCACGCGTTAACGCTTCTTTCTCAAAACGACAAATGGCATCGGCCTCGGGCGTCGTAAGGCCTGTGTCTTCGGAAACACCCTGAAAGTTGAACCCCAAGGTTCCTAGGCTTGCGCACATCTTTCCGGCACCGACCAATGCTTGCTGGACGAGCCAGGTACTGGTGGTCTTGCCGTTGGTGCCCGTGATACCAATCGTCTGCAGCTTTTTACTTGGAAAGCCAAAGGCTGCTTCCGCCCCGGCCGCGATCGCTCCTTCGATATCGTCGACTTCGACCACTGGGATCTGAAGTTCTCGGGTTACGTTGCCGGCCTCCACCAACAATGCGACAGCCCCCCTGGCGAGCGCTGCGTCCAAATACTTGAGGCCACTTTGAGCTTTGCCTGTGCGAGCGGCGAAAATTTCCCCAGCCAGCACTCTCCGCGAATCCTGCGACAAACCAGACACGGGAAGCGACCGATCGCCCACCAACCTGACCACGCGTTTTCCAAGCGCGTCCACGACGTCACCCAGGTTCACGAGAGACACAGGAAGGGCCGTCACCACCATCTACCACTCAAGAGGCGGGTTCAAAGTAAAGAACGATGGAGGCCCCGACATCCACGATCTCGCCCGGGGCCGGCACCTGCCGAGCAATCAACCCCGTGCCTACGACTTTGGGCGCCACCTGGATCTCACGCGCTTGCACAAGTGCCCGCCGCATCGGCCAGCCCGTCATATCTGGAACTCGAACGCGCCCTTTGGGGACAACTGCGGTGGCCGCGACTTCTTGCACCGCGGGCTTGCCGCCCTGAGCCTTGTGAATCAAATCGTAAGTAATATTTGCGGCATCAGGCGTGCGCGCGAGCGCTGCAAGATCTGCCGTTTGCGTACCTTTGGGCGTGGAGCCTTCCCACTCCAACACAGCCTGTGACACGCGCCGGAAGATCGGCGCGGCGACAGCTCCGCCCGCATGCTCCAACATCGGCTCGTCCACCATCACGCTGACAACCACGTCGGGATCGAACGCCGGCACAAACCCAACGAAGGACCCTACGTAGTAGTCGAGTGAATATTGACCAGTCTTCGGATCCGTCTTCTGTGCGGTCGCGGTCTTGCCTGCCACTTGATAACCGGGGATCGCTGCCTCAAGCCCCGTACCCGAGTCTTCCGTCACCGACACTAAGAGCTCGGCCATCTCACGGGCAACGCGGCGCGACACTACCCTTCGCCGAACCTTCGGTGAAGCCTCACGCACTACTTCACCCGAAGCAGTTGTTACCTTCTGAACAATGATGGGGTCCATCAAGAGCCCACCGTTCGCAATTGCCGACGCGGCCATCGCCATCTGCAAATTGGTGATACCAATGCCCTGCCCAAAGGAAGCAGAGGCGGTCTCTACTTGTACCCAAGGACGCCCGCGAGGTCGCAGGGTGCCCGAAGATTCCCCGGCCAATTCTATGCCTGTTTCCTGCCCGAAGCCAAAGCTTCGGAGCGCGTCGTAAAGCTTCTCAGAGCCCAAACTGAGGCCGATTTTGGCCGCACAAATGTTCGAAGATTGCGCTAGTACTTGGGCAATCGAGAGCCATTCAGAGGGATGCGTATCGCGAATGGTAATGTTGTCGATCCGCATACTCCCCTTCTCGCAATAGAGCTTTTGCGTGGGTGTGATGGCGTTCCCTTCCAGAGCCGCTGCCACCGTGAAGATCTTCATGGTGGACCCAGGCTCGAACACGTCCACCGTGCTGCGATCCCTTCGAGTTTCAGCGCCGCTTTCGCGGTAATCATTCGGGTTGTACCCGGGCCAACTGGCTAGCGCCAAGATCTCCCCCGTCTTCGGCCGCACCACTACTACCGAGCCCCCTCTGGCCTCGAAAGTCCGAGCGGTGTTGGCAAGTTCACGCTCAGCCACGTATTGAATGCGCTGGTCAATGCTCAGGTACACGTGGTTGCCTGCCAACGCACGATCATCACTCATGCCATCGGCGAAAATCAGACGC
Organism: Polyangiaceae bacterium; assembly: GCA_033763455.1. Taxonomy (GTDB): domain Bacteria; phylum Myxococcota_A; class Polyangia; order Polyangiales; family Polyangiaceae; genus JBBRRP01. Next base: position 728,335 of record JANRKO010000006.1, on the reverse strand, counting down.
CCCGCCCGATCTCTTAGGCCTCGGAGGCTATCTGTGCTGCCTTCGAGATCGGCGTTTAACCGATACTCCACTCCGTCTTTGCCTTTGCCATCAGGAGCCACGAAGCCCAACATTGGGCCAGCCAACTCCCGACGGGGATAGAACCTGCGCGGATCGGGCTCGATCAAGATCCCACGAAGCTTCGGTGCACCGCCTGGCTCAGGCGCGGAAAGACGCTGCATCGCCAAGACTTCGTCACTCGAGATCCGACGCTTTAGCCAGATGAAACGTCGCCGCTGGAGGATCTTGCCCTCCACATCGGCAGGGTTAAGCGAGAGCGCGGAGGCGATACGATTGGCTGCTTCACGCGCAACGGCTGGCACGTCCGCCGGCTCGACATTGTGGAGTAACTCGTACGCGTCCAGGCTTACGCTAGGAACTTCCACGCTGATGGCGAGTGCACTGCCATTTCTATCGTAAATGGTCCCACGTTTAGGAATGATATTGAGCTTGCGCTGCCGCTGCTGCTCGGCCATCTCCCGCCAACGCACGCCATCAACCAACATCAGCTCTGAGGCGGCGGACACGATGAGCCCAAGACCCAAGGCCATCATGCCACAAACAATACCCATGCGAAGGCGTACGCCTTTGCCGCGCTCACCCTTCAAGCTGTTCATGGCTCGTTACCTTCTCCCGCAGCCTCAGCTTCATCCACGGGCTCGGGCCCAGCAGCGATCAATCGGCTCGGTTCGGGCGGACTCATGTCAAAGAGAGCGCGTGCCACAAACTCAATGCGTTCGGGCGTCTTTTGGCTTGCCAGCTCCAGCTCCAAAACTCGCTTCACTTCCCTCAAACGCGCCACCTTCGTGTGCACACGCCCGAGCTCGTAGCCAATCTCAATAGAATTGACGCGTAACGCTAGGAACAAAACAAACGCGCTCGTCGCCGCGAGAACGGCCAAAGTCCATAGGGTGAGAAACACCCCGGTGCGACTCATCCGAGCCTCCGGCCAAGGCTCACTACCGGCGCGGCATACGGAGGCTCCGGACTCAAATCTTCCGTCCAACAACGCCGAGCCGCTCGCAACTTGGCGCTGCGCGAGCGGGGGTTTTCTTGTTGCTCTTGGGCGTTCGCGACAATTGGCTTGGTGGAAAGGCGCTCCCACACCGTTTTGTTAGTGAAGGCGCGCTTTACCAAGCGATCCTCCAAGGAATGAAAGCTCATAATAGCCGCCGTTCCCCCAAGCACCAGAATTTCACGAGCAAGATCGAGAATTACCTTCAGCTGATCGAGCTCGCCGTTAACAGCTATGCGAAGTGCTTGAAAGGTGCGTGTTGCTGGGTCGAGGCCACCCGTTCGCTGAGGCCCCACGGCTCGCACAATCGCACGGCGCAGATCAAGGGTTGTGTGCAGCTCATCGAGCTCAAGGGCTTGCTTGATGCAGCGAGCCACACGCCGAGAGCGCCGCTCCTCGCCGAACTGATAGATCACGTCCGCAAGCTCATCTTGCGACCAGCCTTCGATGAGTTCGAGCGCCGTCGGCCCTCGGGAGGCGTCCATTCTCATATCGAGCGGGCCCTCCATGCGGAAGCTCATGCCCCTTTCGGCCGAATCAATCTGATGTGAGCTCACTCCGAGATCAGCCAAAATGCCGTCCACTTTGGAGATATTGCGCTGCCGAAGCCACTCCTTGATCCCATCAAAGCTTAAGTGCACGACCTCGGCGCGGTGGCCATATTTCGCGAGCCTAGCGCTTGCCGCCTCTACAGCTTCCAAATCACGATCAAACGCGATCACGTTGGCTTCCGCACACGCTTCGAGAATGGCAGCACTGTGCCCGCCTCCGCCCGCCGTAGCGTCAATGTAGATGCCACGGGGCTGGGGAGCGAGCGCCTGTATGACGGGCTCAACCATGATAGGCTTGTGCTCAAACATGATAGATTCATCCAAACGTAGGGCTGGCATGCTCATATTCGAATCTGCTCCATAACTGCGCGTTTGAAGTCGGCTGCCTCGGCTGGCGTCATCGAAAGACTCTTATCCCACTCGCTCTTCCCCCAGAGCTCTAGGATTTGCCCCATACCCGCCCAAACAACGTCTTTTTCAAGTTGAGCTTTTTCACGCATCTGTGGCGGAATGAGCACGCGGCCTGAGCCGTCGATCTCACACTCCACCGCCGCGGACACGTACATGCGACGAAAGCGCACCACGTTCACATCCATACTCGGCAACTCAGAAATCTTCTGTTCGAATGCTTCCCAGGCCTGCATCGGGTAAACGTGCAAGCAGGGATCAAAGAGCGCGGGCGTGAGCACAAATCGAGAGTCGCTCGGCGACACCAACGCTTCGCGGAATCGCGCCGGCAAACTGACGCGCCCTTTCGAATCGATGGAGTGAGCAAACTGTCCGCGGAACATCTTGGGCCTTGATGGGAAGGTGCGACACTTAGCCCCACTTCTTCCCACTTATAGACAGATAGAGGGTTTCCGGCTGGCCTGTCAACCGCCGAATTCGCTCCAAACCAGCGCAGATCCTGCTGGATCAAGCGCCCCTCAATTAGCTCCAATATCCTACATCCGCTTACTGGTCAGAATGTCAGTTACTGGAGGAGGCGGGCGGAGGCTCAAGGTCGAGAGCAGGAGCCAGAGCGAAACCACGGCCGGGATCAGCGCGAACCACATGCACGCGCAGTCGCAAGAGATGTTCCGCCTGTTACGGCGAACGAATGCTCAAGGTTTGTAAAGGGATGAACGCACACGCACCTTGGCGTCGCGTGGCATAGGCCCCGCACGGCGTGGCCTGCGAGACACGGCTGAAACTTCAGCTCAACATGGACCTAAGGTCCACAAGTGCTTCAGAAATCAACCTCACCTAGCGCGCCAAACTCCCCACCCACTCGACAATTTCGGCGATGGGCGTGCCAGGTAGAAAGATCTTGCGCACGCCGAGCTCTAGAAGCCGCTCCACATCTTCATCGGGAATGATGCCGCCGCCAAAGACTGCAATGTCTTGGGCTCCACGCCGGGCCAAGGCGTCGAGAACTGCTGGGAAGAGCGTGTTGTGAGCACCGCTCATGATGGAAAGCCCTACGGCATCCACGTCTTCCTGGACCGCAGCAGCGGCAATCATTTCTGGAGTTTGGTGCAGCCCCGTGTAGATGACTTCAAAGCCAGCATCCCGAAGTGCGCGAGCGACGATCTTGGCCCCTCGATCGTGGCCGTCGAGGCCGGGCTTGGCGACGAGGATCCTTAGCTTCATGTCCGAGCTTGGGTTCATCCTAAAGAGCTTTCTTTTTTGGGGTGCGCATGGGCCGAGATTTGAGCGAGTGCCACAGCGGGAGCAAGCTCGGTTCGCAATGTGAACGGACCTAGCGCCGCGCGAAGCCAACCTTGCCGCTCAAATTCTGAAATTTCGGCGGGTGAGAAGCCACCCTCTGGACCCACGGCAACGACAATGCGCTGCAGCCGCTCCCAGGTGACGAGGTGTTCACTCAGCGTGGCGTCCGCCTGCGGATCGAGCACGACCTTGAAGCCCTCACGTATCGAATCCATCACGTCCACCAGCGATTCGGTAACGGTTATCCGGGGAACGTCGCCGCGCCCAGACTGACGTGCCGCCTCCAAGGCAATTCGTCGCCAACGGAGCATTCGCGTGTCTTCGGCGTGCGGCGCAGGCAACACTGATCTTTCACATCCAGTTACCATAACTTCGCTCACCGCGAGCGCTGTCGCGTCCTTCATAACCCGCTCAACCCGATCGCCCTTGCTCATCCCTTGCACGAGCACCACTTTGACTTTTGGGATAGCCGTCGCTTGGCTCACAATCCCCACTCGGCACACCACGCGAGTGGGTTCGCACGAGAGCACCTCCGCGTCAGCCTGAATCGCTTCTGAGGGGTCAAACAACTCCAGGCTATCACCAACAGCTACCCGCAAGACCCGGCATACGTACTTGGCGGCCTCGGCGCTCAAGGCGAGCTCCCCCCGCACAAGAGTTTCAACTGGAACGCGGTGTCGGCGGCTCATGCGGGTTCCCCACGTTAGTACGGTTGGCGGAAACTCCGTGAGTCGGACCCTTGGGGCCTCTGCCCCTCAGGAAATCGACCACGGAAATTCTTTCCCCAGTGATTTACCTCAGCTTTTTGTTTACACGGGGTTGCCGAACGCCCTAGGGGCGCATTACCGTGCCAGAGTAATTTCCGAGGAGGCCGTTGAATGTCGATGCTATTTCGTATCTCTCTGTTGCCCGCTTGTTCCCTCATGCTCGCGAGCGTGGCCGGGTGTGGGCAAGAAGAAATCCCCTACAAGCCTGTGGAGGCGTACAAGGGGCCGAAGGCATCCCTGCCCGCCGTCCCCAGCTTGTCGAAGAAGCCCGTGAAGGATGGCGACGCTTACACGGTTGAGGGGGCGGGCTATTACCTGCGAAGCCGTGTGCACCGCTCGACGATCGCTGGCAAGAAAATCGATCTGGTGGGGTACATCACCAAGACCACCCTTCCTGATGCTCCCGAGTGCGCCGTGCACAAGGGGGGCGTTGCTGACCCCGAGGACTGCAAGCCACCCATTCCGGCCTTCTGGATTGGTGACACCAAAGATGCCAAGGACGAAGATACGATTAAGGTCATGGGCTGGGCGTCTAACTACGCTCAGATCTACGATGCCATCGCCGAGTTCGACAAAGGCAAGGATGACGCGACTTTCAGCGATACGTTCTGGGGTGTACAAATCCCCAATCCCCTGCCCGTCGCAGGTGCGAAAGTACGAGTCACTGGCACCTATTCAACCACGTTCGGCAAGTCTTCTGCGGGCGTTGAGGCCAATCCCTTCATGGGGCTCCTCGATCTTGAGAAGATCACTTACATCGAGACGCCCGAAGAGCTGGCAACTCTGCCCGGGGTCAAGCGCAGGCCTAAGAAGTAATCAACCTTCCCGTCGAGCGAAAAGCGCCAGTCGAGATCGACTGGCGCTTTTTCGTTTGTTCCGTACGAGCTTGCTGCTCACGGCGGTGCTTTCACTCAGCTCCGCTTGCGTAAAAAAACCGTACCCGAGAGAACGGCTCGTAGTGGACCACGTCGCCATCGAAAGCGGTGGTGCCGTTGACGAGGACGACATCCTGGAAGGACTGACGACGCACCGCTCTGCGCGCTTCCTCGGCATCTGGGAAGGAGTCGTCTTCGACTACGAGATCTTGGATGAATCGCTCCTGACTCGCGATCTCAAGCGCATTGAACGAAAGTACCGCGCGCTCGGCTACTACGAGGCGAAGGTCACGGCCGCGCGTATCACTCAGGTCGACGACCACCGTGCGCGCGTTCAGATCGTTGTGCGTGAAGGACCGCCTGTAGTGACCGATCGCATTTCGGTCGAAGGCGTCGAAGGGTTACCGCTTGAAGTCGCCGCCTCCGCTATCCGTGCCGTTACGATCCGTGCCGGCAAACCCTTTCTTGAAGAGAGCTACGAGGCGAGCAAACGTGAGCTTCATGACATCCTTGCGGACAATGGATACGCATTCGCCGAAGTTTCGGGCAAGGTGGCCGTCGAGCTGCCGTCGCACCGAGCCACCGTTCAATTCAAGGTGAAGCCCGGCCCGGTAAGTCGCTACGGGGTAATCACCCTCCTCGGCCTCAAAGAGATCCCGAGCGAACCCATACGCGATACTTTGTTGTTTAAAACGGGTGACCGCTACAACGGCTCCGACCTCAAGGATGCCGAAAACGCCCTTGCCGCCTTGGGAGTTTTTTCCAAAGTCCAGGTGGCACCGGATCTCCGGCGCCCTGATACCGGCACGGTTCCAATTACGGTTAACGTAGAAGAAACCAAACTTCGCACCCTGACAGCGGGAGTGGGAGCTACAGCTGACGCCCTACGCTTAGCACTCGGTGCCCGCGCCTCTTGGGAAGACCGCAACTTGCTCGGAGGCCTCCGGCGCTTAACCATCGACACGCGTCCCGGGCTTAACTTCTTTCCTGCGCGCATTGACAATATCACGGGCAATGTGACGCCCTTACCAGAACTGAAGTCTCAGCTACAGCTTCGACAACCATCCTTTCTTGAAGGCCGCACAACAGGCTTTGCACGTGGCCAGTTCAACATCGTCCCTTACTTGTTCGTATTCGATGGCGACCCCAACAATGCGGACGTCCTAGGATTTCGTGAACTTAAGTTTGCGCTTGGCCTTGAGCGCGCGTTCTTCCAACACCATCTGTTATTAACTCCCTCGTACAATCTCGACTTTCGCACGCCGTTTGTCTACGGCGGCACCGCCTCCAACAAAGACATCGTAGCCTCGTATCCAGAGGTCGCTTTCACGTTGGATTTTCGCGACAACCCACTCCAACCCAAAAAGGGACTCTCGCTGTCGCTGAGTGCACAGGCCAACAATGAGCTTTTCGCAGGGTCCTCCGACGATCTTCGTTTCCAGCCAGAATTACGCGCGTTTTGGCCGCTTTCAAAACGCGTAGTGCTGGCAATTCGAGGCACCTACGGTAGGCTTTACGCACTCACCCAGCCGGCCGATCCGGCGACCGAGCAACTGCTTCGCCTCGTGCGAGGCTTTTATTCTGGTGGTCCGGGGTCGAACCGCGGCTACCCTTTTCGCGGCGTAAACCAGAAGGAACCACTCAAAGTCCTCACCGAACGCATCACTGACCCGGCGAATGGCATGCTGATACCTTGTAGTGATCCCAGAGCGCCCCGGCAGGCGTGTCAAGCTCAACCCATTGGCGCGCTGGAGGTTTGGGAAGCCTCCGCAGAAGTTCGTTTCCCCCTGTTAGGCTCACTGAGTGGTGTGGTTTTCTCGGACACAAGCGACGTATTTCAAGCAGGAGAGGATTTTAGCCTCCGCTCACCTCACCTAGCGGTAGGTCCAGGCTTGCGCTACTTGACGCCTGTTGGTCCACTCCGAGTTGACGTCGGCATTCGAGTGCCCGGTGTGCAAGAGGTGCCAGATAACCGCAGCCGAGAGCAACAGCCTACGGACTTTTTGGGCATTCCAGCTGCTCTGCACCTAAGCCTTGGGGAGGACTTCTAGTGCAGAGAGGGTGGCGCGCGCTCCGCGTTGCTTTGCAATTGCTAGGCGTTAGCTTGCTCTTTCTTTCGGCCCTAAGTGTCGCCTTCTTGTGGCACCTAAATACTCCCGCCGGTCGACGCGTGCTCACTGATTCGCTGAACAGCGCACTTGGAACGGCTCTCTCCGGCAAGATGCGTATAGGTGAGGTGGAAAGCATTTCGCCGCGCGGGCTCCGTGTCCGTAGCTTCAGCGTGGACGACGCCTCAGCACGGCGAGTACTCGAAATCACAGGTCTCCATGTGGAGGCACCCTTACTCCGCATCGCTTGGGCGCTCGCGATGAGCCGGGACTTGCGCGAACTTACCCTTCCCCACCTACGAGCGAATCGGGCCGAGGTTTGGCTCTATTCTGGGGCCACCAAGGAGGTGAGCTTGCTCGACGCGCTCTCCACCCGAAGTGGCGTCGGCTCCAGCAAAAATTCCCCCGCGCCGCGTACCCCATCTTCCCTCCGCATCAGCCTGCCCGTGATCGAGATCGGTCAACAGATCATCCACGGGGCCGTCTTGGGCTCACCTCCCTTCGATGCCACCTTGTCCAATCTGCACGCCGCGGTCGACACATCGGCAGTGAGCACGGCGATCGACGTAAGCCGGTTCTCACTCGCGCTAAAGGGGGTGTTGCCTGCAGAAGTCCGTTCTATTGCGGCGTTTCATTTTCGCTCGCCAAACGTCTTCTGGGGTGCTGTCGACGGCTGGGTAGGCCAGGTCCAGCTGAATGGCTCATTCAGGGTAAAGGGAAAACAAGTCCAGCTAACAGCAGATCTTCCCGACGTGGACCCTGAAGCTGTTCGGAAATTGTGGCCCGAATGGCCCCTCCGGCGTGAGATATCAGCTCATGTTGAGGCCAAAGGAGCGCTGCCAGACCTGGATCTACAAGTGAGCGTCGTCGGGCCCACAAGCGAGGTTAAGTTGACCGGGGAAGTCTCAACCACGCGGCCCTTTGGGGCCGAGGTGAACTTGCACGCTCAAGGCCTCGATTTGAGCGATTTTTCGGATAGCGCTCCGGCAACGTCCTTGAATCTCGACGCGCACCTGAAGGCTCGCCTCGACGGCCGCACGCCTTCTGTTCAATACAAAGCGTCATCCGAAGCCACACTGATCGCTGAAGCCAAAATTCCAGCACTTCAAGTCAACGGCGAAATAGACCCCACTGGCATTCGGGGGCATGCGCTGATCCTTGAGCCTGGTGCGCCGCTTACAGCTGATTTTTCACTCAGCTCCGCGGGCGATCTGGAGGTTGACGCTCGATCAGCCCCGTTCATTATCGAATCGGTTCCCCGCCTACGCAGTTTTGTGGAAGCGACGGGGGTTGCGCAGGCAACACTGCGTGGGAGCGTCCGCAAGGGACGCGTCCAGGCCAACCTTTCTGGGAGCGTCCAGCGTTTTCGCCTCGGAAGTGTCGAGGTTGGAAATGGCCAATTGCGGGGCCAGCTCAGGGGCGATCTCTCGCGCCCCCAGGGACTCGTTGCAGATCTCAGCTTGGACGGGAAGGACCTTCGGGGGCCTGGGTTTCGTTTCGGAACATTCTCGGCAAAGGCCCGCGGAAACCAGGCGCAGTCCGAACTACGAGCTCTGCTTTCGGATCGTTTCGGTCCTAGCGTTGAGGCCGAGGGGAACCTTTCGCTCGGCAGCGCGCTTCGTATTTTCGGCGTGAAGCTGAGCGTGCGTCGAGATGGCGCGGAAATCCTGGGAAAGCTTCGCGAATTTCGCCTGAGTTCGGAGGGGCTCACGCTCGGCGACCTTGAGCTTTCCGGGCACGGAGGGTCTTTGGCGGCTTCGGCGGAGGTGAGTTCGAAGAACGTCCGCGTGCACGCTCTGGGAGAGCGAGTGGATCTGGACGCGGTGACGCGGATTCTCGGGCTGCCCCGTGGTTGGGTCGCCGGTACCCTGAGTATCGATACGGATCTCGATGCGAACTCAGAGTATCAGAAGGGGATCTTCCATGTAGCGCTTGGAAACGCCACGCTGGGACCGGTTCGCAACGTGTCACTGCGAGCGGACGGGACACTCGCCGGCCCGGCATTGTCTTTTCAGTTCGCATCACTGGTTCCTTCGGTAGGAGCCGTCGGCTTTTCAACCGACGCAACCTTGGCTGGCCCTGTTCTTTCCCGGGAGGCGTGGGCAAACGCCATCGGCAAGGGTGAGCTGCAGCTCGACCGTTTCCACCTTTCGTGGCTAAATCCCGCGCTTTTTCCGCTCGATGTCGAGCCACTGGCGGGCTACGTGAGTGCACGCGTGTCCCTCGAACGCATGAGCGACGAAGTGCTTCCCAATGCGCTCTTCGTAGTCGAAACCCGCGACCTCGGGCTGACGCTTCCACAGACCGACGCGCCACCTCTCCGAATTACCAACCTGGATCTCAGCCTCGGAGGCACCCTGAACGGTCGCACCGGCAACATCAACATGACCAGTGTGTTGAAAGACGCAAGGGGTGCCCTATTGTCTGGCGTCTTAAGTGCAGATCTCGATCTGGCCGCGTTTCAGCGCGCTCCATTGGAAGCACTCGCATCATGGGCCAACATTCCCCTTCAAGCTGAGGTCGCCCTAGAGGAGCGAAACATCGACAGCTTACCCGCACCGATTTCCATGCCGGAGCTGAAGGGAAAGCTTAAGGCTAGGCTCGGGATCTCGGGAAGGCTAAAAGACCCGAGCTACCAAGCGGCGGTGGACATAACTGGCCTCGTATCCAAAGACACACGCTTTGGTCTGCCCGTGGATCTCGGTGCTCACGCCTCGTATCAAACGAGCGACCAGAGCTTTAGCGCGGACGCCCAGCTGTTCGAAGCCTCTCGCCGGGTCGCACAGCTCGCCGTAAACGGGCACGCTCCACCTGGTGCTCTGTCCGGTCGAACTTCAGGCGCGATTCACCTTGAAGGTTCGGGCAACCTCTCGCGCTTACCGTTGGCAGTGTTTTCCCCCCTGGCCGACGCAGATATTGTGGGCGAGCTCACAGGTCCCGTTGCATTTGGGTTTGACGCCGGCAAACCCACGCTGAAGGCCAACATCACGCTGAAAAATGCCGCGATCGCTCGCATGCCGGTCGCGGAGGGCAAAGCTGAGTTCACGCTGAGTGCCAAACACCTCAGCACTACGTTGCACGTGAAGGATAGCACGGGGTCGCTATCGGCCACGGCAATAGTCCCGTTAACCTTCGTCGGCGCCGTACCGCGCGCCTCAGTTGAACAGCCCATAGCAGTGCGCGTTCAGGCGAAAGATTTTAGTGCCGGGATCCTGTTGCCGGTGATGAGCGACGTGTTCACGGAACTGGGCGGGAAGATCACAGCCAATCTAGACGGCACTCTTCAAGCAACCGACGCTGACTTAACGGGCGGTTTCTCCGGCGAAGTGAAGCTCACCGACGGGCAACTCCAGCTAAGCGCCATGGGAATGCGCTTGAACGATGTGCACCTAACGAGTCAAGTTCGCAGAAAAGACAACCAGACAGACATCTTCATTTCCTCCTTGAGCGCCAAAGCTCGCTCTGACATTCCTAACATTGAAGGCCGCAGCATCCACCTCCACCTTGACGGCCTGAAACTGGAAAGCGGTGAAGCCAGCGTGGCGCTCACCCATCCGGTGCCAATTTTGATCGAGGGTGTGTCACAGGCAACCGCCACCGGAAACGCGAAGCTTCGACTAAAACGTGAGCCTGATCGCTTCTTTGTGGATATCTCCATCCCGTGGCTGACGGCCCAGCTCCCTAAAGCATCCTCGCGCCGGGTGATCGATGTTGCGGAAAACCCGGACATCATCGTTGCGCAACCCTTGAGCGAGGAGAAGCTCTCGCACGTGCGAGGTCACGGCGTCCCTTGGGTACTCCATTTTGATTTGGGTGATGCCGTGCGAGTTAGTCGCAGTGATTTGAGCATTCCCTTACGTGGCTCCCCTGAAATACGGTTGGGGGGAAAGACGGAGGTCGTCGGCGCCATCGAACTTTCGCCAGGCGGACGCGTGCAGCTGATGGGTAAAGCATTTTCGGTGGAGCGCGGGCTCGTGCAGTTCGACACCGGGGACTCAACCAATCCACGTATCGATATCACTGCCAGCTGGCGAGCTCCGGATGGAACCGTGGTTTACGTGGACATCCGAGGCACCTTCAAACAGGGCACCCTAAGTCTACGCAGCGATCCGCCCATGCTTGAGGTTGAACTTCAGGCGCTACTTCTGGGCGGCTCCTCTGCGCAAGGGGAAACCTCGGCGGAAAGTACCGGGATAGGCATTGGCGCCGGCCTGCTTGGTGACCTTCTTGCAGATACACCCCTCGGACACCTTGAGCTTCGCACAGCGAGTGAGGATACCGAGGTAGCTGGGAAGTATTCCACGTACACCGCTGCCTACAGGCTAAGCGATGAGGTTTGGTTTGAGGGAAGCTACAAGCGCGCGGACGATCCTCAGGAACACGGAGACGCATTTTCAGGAACGGTAGACTGGCGTTTTCGCAAAGATTGGTCTTTGCGCACGGAGGTAGGCCGCCTGGGAACCAAGATGGATGTGCTGTGGCGTTACCGCTATTAGCGACTATTCGGAGCGCCGAGCACTTGCGCAACCGACGCTGAGCGAAAGCTCCAGCTTGCCCTCAGACCAATATTTATCGATGGCCTCGCGCACATATTCGAGTGGACGGCTGAGATCTGTACCCGGCAACCAAGAAGCCAATTCCGGGATCAGCAAGAGGCGCGTGACCGGATCTTCCATAAAGGCGCGCCCACTGTCGAACGGGATTTCCGTTCGGCGGATCTCCACGTCGATATCATCCAAACCAGCTGACTCAAGCTCCTCTTGCAGCGTCTCGATGGTGGGGCGGCTAGCCATCGCCACCTCAATTTTTTCAGCGAACTCAGCGTCGTCAAACTTGAGCGCATATTCGCGAAAGAGATCTGCCACTTCCAGAAAGGAGCCCTTCAAAGGAAGTGCGACAATGGCCTGCCCGCCAGCATACAAATATGAATGTAGCTCACGGAAAAGTTGCGGCCTCTGCACATCGGTGAGCGTGGGGTGCAAGCAGAGGACATTGGAAAAAGCCTCCTCGTCGATCTCACCCGGTAACTCATCCAGAGCGTGATAGTGAATGTTCACCTCGCCTAGGGCCGCCGCCTTGTTGCGTGCTAACTCCAGCGCAGGCAAAGACGAATCCACCCCCACAACCAAGCCCATGCCAGTGCGTTCGTAGATCTTGCGGTCGGGGTAACCTGTGCGACACCCCACGTTGAGCACCCGCGCCTCTTCCCCCAACAAGAGCATCCCCAAAGCCAGCTCCCCAAACAGCGAGAGGTAGCGCGGGACCACGAAGGTCTCAAAAACCGCAGCGTCCCCCGAGGACAGCTTCAAGGAAGGCAATTGCACATCCACCTCGGTAGCAGACACGCCCTCTTCGAATCAATCGCCCAGCCTCGGCTCCGGCGGTTATATTCCGGCGATGCATGGCCGCCCCCCAGCGTGGACCCTCCTGGCCCTGATGCTTGCCGTCGGCTCGGTGTCCCCGTGGCTTTGGCCGAGCTCCGCGCCGTCGACGCACAGCACAAAGCGGCTCACATCGGGCTCAAGTGCCGCGCCCTCCACTGCTTCGGGGCGCCCAGTGGCGCCTGAAAGCCCCTGCCCCGCTGGGCAATTGCCCACTGAAGGAGTGTGCGTGCCGGTACCTGAGCACGCCGACCATAGCGGTCATCTGGAGATAAAAGGGCACATTCTCTCTCGAGATCCGGAAAGGCCAGCCAACTTCTATCGCTATCGGTGGCCCACACAGCTTTCGGAGCGCACCCGGTTTAACGTCTCACTGGGGTGGGCGAAAAGCGAGGGGTTACCACCAACCGGCGTTACGCTGGATAGCTCCGCCCCGGCGCCGGCAACCTTGGTGGAGCTTTCTGGCCAAATCGGCTCGGCCGACGTCGTTTACTCAGGTCCTGCGCTGAACGGGAGCGTTGTCACGGTCCATCACGTGCAAGCTCGAACAGGTGACACGTACTACGCCTTGGTCATTGCCAACCTTGCACGACGCGCACCCGAGGTGGCAAAAGGAAGCAGCCTGCCGCAAGGCGCCGTGCTCGGAGAAATTGGGCCGCCCGGGAACCCAGAACCTGGAACCTTTAGCCTGTGGCTCGCCTGTTACCGCCTGGCTCCAGGCTATTCAAAGGCAGCCTGGGAGGTTTTTCCCGACAATTTGCTAGATTCGGCAGCTCTCATCCCAACCGATTTACGCGACGTATTGCCATTCTTCTGACGCCACGGAAAAGATGCCTGGCTGCCCGCTGCCCCGCGTAGGCCAGTTGCTCGTGCTCGGCATGCTTTGACGCCCATTGCTATGGAATGAACTTATACCCAAACCCATAAACCGTCAGAATGTGATCCGGTTCGTCGGGCCTGCGCTCGATCTTCTTTCGGAGCTTCACCACGAAATTGTCAATCGTGCGGTTGGTGGGGCTCGCATCCAGCCCCCAAATCTTGTTGAGAATCTCCTCGCGGCTCACCGGCTGCCCGGAACGCTCATGCAGCAAGCGCAAGAGCTCCACCTCATAAAATGAGAGCTTCTCTGGGCGTTTTCCTTTGCGCGTCAAGGTGTGCGCGCTCAAGTTGACTGAAGCATCGCCCACCTCAAAGCTTTGAACATCTGCCGGGCGGTTAGCTCGGCGAAACAGTGCCCGCAACCGCGCAACCAGCTCCCCCACACCGAACGGCTTGGTCACGTAGTCATCCGCGCCAGCATCGAGCCCGCGGATCTTATCCGCTTCTTGGCTCTTCGCCGTTAACATAATGATGGGAACCACTGGATCCCCCCGCCGGATTTCTTCACACACCTGGTAGCCGTTCATATCCGGCAACATCAAATCAAGTACGATGGCGTCCGGGTGCTCGCTGCGCGCCAACTGCACGCCCTTCTTACCGGTCTCTGCCACGAGCACGTCGAAGCCCTCGAACTTCAGGGCATCCCCGAGCCCCAACGCTATATGCGGCTCGTCCTCAACGATCAGGACCGCTTTTCGTCGTTCAGCCACTTCTGCTACCCCTAGAAAGGCGAAAGGCCCGTGCTTACAAAAGCACGGGCCTCAGCGTTTCCGGTTGCTCGATTACATGGCCGGAGCCGGCGCGACCACGGGGTCATCGTCAGCCGAAGCACCCGCGCAAGCAATGAACGTGGTTGCGCCCGATGCCGGCGTATTTTCACCCACGAAGCGGAGCTTTCGCTTCTCAGAGGCGGGGCAAGCCGTGAGCAGCGCTGCCGAACCGATGCCCTGAGCGGCATCAATGTAGCAGTAACCTGCTTTGCCTGCTGGCGGAGGATCGGAAACTTCACAGCCGGGATCTTTAGCCAGCTGAGTCACCTCACACATGCAGATGCTGGCGCACGAGGCCGCATCCGTGCAGGTTTTCTGCTTTTGCAACTCTAACAGCACCGCTTGACCTAGCTTCTCGGTCTCTGGCGTGGACCCAACGATGCCAGGCTCGCGGCCGGGCCCGCAACCACAGGTTTCTCCCTCTTTGGGCTTACGCGCCTCAATCACCTTGCACGGAACCTTACCGGTTTCCTTGTCAGGGGTAAGCTTACGCGGCAGACAACGGCCACCGAGAGCTTCCTTCAAGCGGTCGATAATCGCTGCAACGGCCGGGTTGTACCCGTAGCTCGGATCGGCTTTTTGAGCAGCCGCCGAAAGCTTCGGGCAGATGGAGGCCACGATCGAGTTGGGACCGAAATCCTTCAGCACCTGTAGAATGCGGAGGCCGGGGTAACCCTTTGCGAAATATTGCGTGGTGGAAGGCGCGCCACCTGCAGGGGGATTGCAGAGCGGGCTGTTGTTATCCGTAACCTTCTTGGTTATGGCCGCCAAGTCACTGCCCATGGTCATGCCGGGCATGCTCCCGCAATCGCAACCGCCCATGGTAGTGAGGCAGTTTTTCGGCTCCGCTAACTCGAAGATACAGGCGTACTGCAGATCGTCCTTATCAACGTTGTTAAACTCATGACCGTTGATCGGGTTCTCTCTCGGGTTCGTCGAGGTGGGCGGTGCGAGGGCCTTAGCTAGGCGCGGATTGGTTCCCGTTCGAGGCGCCACCGACTCAATCATGAGCGGATCTTTCGGATTCAACCCGGTGTTCGGAACACCCAAGATATCATCCCATACGGTTGCCCCAGCTGCGTCCTTCACGCTCAGCTCCGTCCACGTCTTGTACTTCAGACCCGTACCCGTGAGGCTTGCATCGTCCGCAATATCTTGCCACGGCACGCCCACGATACCCGCCAAGAAAACTAGCTCTGGCCCACGAATGAACGGTGCAGTCTTGCTTGGATCGTCGTAGATCGGGTTCTTGATCTTCTTCATCCCCGTCGGGTCGCTCGGATCCGGCAAGGTCTCCGACTGAAGTGCGTACACGTAGCGCTCGGTAGGGTAGAGAAGGTCCAAACCAAAACGCTTCTTCTGATTGAAGCAGCGAAGATTTGCAGGGTCGTCGGCCGCCTTCAAGGCGAGCGAGTTGTTGTTGGCGGCATCCGGCGTGCAGTTGGGGTCTGCCGCAACGGGGCCGCAGCCCGCTGGGGGATTGCCGAGCACTGCGCAAGAACGACAGCAAGGGCTGTTCGGCTCCGTATCGCAGGTGCTCGTGGGCTTGATCATGTTAAAAGTCTTCTGGACCCCAGCCGAATCGATCGCTGTGGTACCTACCAACCAGCCCAAGCTTTCATCGATCACAGAGCAATCATTCTCGTCCGTGAGCATGATGATCGCCAGGAGCGAATCAGCTCGGAGGAACGCCTTGCGCTGATCCAAAACAGCTTGATCGAGGCCGGCTTTAACCGTGGCGCTGTTCACCTGGGAAACCGACGCGTACGGCGCCGGATCCACTAGAAAACGATACCAAGACTCGAGCTGAGCCTCGTAGCCGCAGCCCTGCTCGCCCGCTTTAACCACCATTTCCTGAAAATTCGCGATCAGGGCGTCTCCGCTAGTCTCGCCTGGAGGCATCTTCTTTGAGGTTGGATCCCACTGGAGGAAGCCAAGCGAGCTGTACGTGGGGATAGCTTTGCCTCGGTCGAGCGTACCGATGAGGCGCCCGGCATCGTTCTTATCGACCTTCCAGCTGGGATCTTTGTCCGTACACGCCGTGCCACCATGCCCACCCAGACTCGATGAAATCACGCCGATGTGAATATCCGCAACGGGGCTGAACTCGCGCTCGTAGCCGGCCGGGCAGGCGTTGTTGACTGCCATCGTGACCATCGAGGCATCGTCCTTCTTAACGCAGTTCGGATTAATCAGGCGCCTGAGGAGCGTCGGCACGGCCTCCTTTAGGATTGCCTGCTTATCCGACATCGAGATCGAGTTATCGATCTCGAAGAGCAAGTCGATCTTATCGATCGTGGTTTGCCGGATCTGATCGACGAAAAGGTTGGTGGTTTGCGGCTTCGCCGGAACGACGGGGCGCTCCAAACAGGCGGCTGTAAACCCGAGAGCTGCAGTAGCGCACGCGACCGTCGCGAGGGAAATGCGCACAACACGACCGAGCTTGCTGGTCGTAGACTTGGTGGGCCTCATGATCATCGATGTCTCCAATTCCTGAAAAACGCAGGCTTTTTTGGCGGGCGGAGCGTATGGGGCTCAGCCTTCTTTGTCAATTCGCTCAAGCCGCACATCCGAGCCACACCTCAGCAAGGCCCGTGCCTAACACGTTCCGCTTATTGACGAGCCGTAAGCGGAACTCCAGTTGGCAACTTGGTTGCACCAGGAGCCTAGGCTGCCAACTTAGTTGTCGGAGGTTTCGGCTGGGCCAAGCGCGGCGCGAATGGCCGCCAGCTGGGCCCGATTCGCCCCAGCCTCTAAAATAGCCGCATCACTGGCATTCCGAATGGCGTCGAGGCTACCCAAGGCTTTGAGCAGAGCCTTCCGAGTTTTCGGCCCGATGCCCGGCACTGTGTCGAGCTTGGATGTGAACCTTCGACGCTTTCCCAGGCTCGAACGGCCACGGTTGGCGAACCGATGAGCTTCGTCACGCGCGAGTGCCAAGAGAAACAGCTCGGTGCTGTTGTTGCGGAGCGGAATAGGATTTAGCTGTCCGGGCAAATACACGCGGTCGACCACCTTTTCGGCGGTGGGCTTTTCTTTCTCTTTCGCGAGGCCAACCACGCAGAGATCATGAAGCCCAAGATCGCCCGCAGCAGCCAGAGCTACAGCCAATTGGCCCCTGCCGCCATCTACTACAAATAGGTCAGGCAACTCCCACTCTCTAACATTCTCTTCAGAGGCCAAATCTCCAGACGCCTCACCCGGAGCCTCGCTTTCAGCATCGCGGCCCCGCCGAAAGCGCCTTAATAACACCTGATACATAGCGCCGTAGTCATCCCCTTCCTCCACACCCTTCACGTGATAAGTGCGGTACTTCTTCTTGTCGGGCACCCCATCGGTGAGTGCAACAACGGCCCCCACCGTATCCTTTCCTCCCAGATGCGAAATGTCGCAACACTCGATGCGCCGTG
Organism: Polyangiaceae bacterium; assembly: GCA_033763455.1. Classification (GTDB taxonomy): domain Bacteria; phylum Myxococcota_A; class Polyangia; order Polyangiales; family Polyangiaceae; genus JBBRRP01. Next base: position 710,830 of record JANRKO010000006.1, on the reverse strand, counting down.
GGAGAGTTGGAAGGCGGAGGCGAGCTTGGACCTTAGCGAGCCGCGCCTGGATGTCATCAACCGCACGCCGCTTCTCTTCAAATGCATGGCGAGCGTTCTCCATCGCTAGCTGCAGAAGCTCATTTTTGGGACCCCGCGAAGGGGCCAAGATTTCGGTACGTGAAAGCCTATCTCCCCGCGCTTTTTCGTGTTCCGCGCGCTGTTCAGCCAGCCAATCTTCGATGCCAGCGTGCGCCTCAGGCAATACGGGCACCAACACTTCGTCCGGAAAACGAGCCTGCCCCGGGCCCCCTTCTCCATAGTGATCGCGGAGGAAACCGCTCACCACCTCTTCATCTGGCAGTTCCACGCCCTTCGCGGAAAAGCTCGCGCGATCGATCACACGCCCACAGCGGACGTAGAGCACCTGCATCTCCAGCAAATCCCCCTGTCGATACATGCCGATAACGTCTTGATCGCGGTCGCCTGCGCTCACCACCCGCTGTTCTTCTCGAATCGAGTTCACGGCCGAAAGTTGATCGCGATAGGTCGCTGCCAGTTCGTATTCAAACGCTGCGGCCGCCGCCTGCATGCGTTCCTGAAGTTCGCTCGTGAGTTCATCGTGCCGCCCATCCAAAAAGAGGCCTACAGCGCGCACCTGTTGAGCATAGGCCGCCGCATCCACTTCCATCACGCATGGCCCGGGGCACCGCTTGATCTGATATTGGAGGCATGGGCGTTTGCGTGAAGCGAGTTCGCGATCAGAGCATGTTCGGAGCTGAAAATGCTTTTCGACCAGGTGGAGCGTCCGGCGTGCTGCCGTCGCCGAATGATAAGGGCCAAAGTACCTAGCCTTATCCAACTTCGGTTTCCGAACCAGCTCAAGCCGAGGCCAAGCGTGGTCTTTGGCTAGGCGTAGGCTAAGGTACTCTTTGTCGTCGCGCAGCTTGACGTTGTACTTAGGCTGGTGCTCCTTGATGAGGCTGTTTTCAAGGATTGCGGCTTCTTTCTCACTGCCCACCACGATGGTGTCAAAATCTCCAATCTGGCGGTGCAGGAGTGGGATGAACGCGCGATCATCGCTGGAGCTCGGCTGGAAGTAGCTTCTCACACGCGAGCGCAGGCTCTTGGCCTTTCCCACGTACAAGGCTTGACCGTGTTTGTCCCGAAAGAGGTAGCAGCCTGGACTCGCAGGGAGGGACAAAAGCTTCTGGCTGACCGCGGTTGGGAGCACCGACACCGCATGTGACGCGGATCGCGACAATTGACAACTGCGGCGCTTGACTTCGCAGAAAGAGGCTCGTTTGATGCGCCAGCCATGCACTTTCCAACTTGGCTCAGGAGTAAAAGCGCACTCGTGATCAGTGTGGCGGCGCTTTCCGGCTGCCTTGTAGGGCTCGTGCTTGTGCCACTTGGCGTGTCGAGCGGTGGAAGCCACAAGGCCCCCGAAGTACGCCTTCTCGGGACCCCACTCTTGCTCAACGACAACGCCAAAGACGAGGCTTTGGGGCGAGTGCGCCGGCTTCTCAAACGCAGCTTCGCGCTGCGGCTTCCGGGCGGCGAAGTGCGGGAGTTCCCCATGGCGCGGCTCGGCGTGGAGTTAGATCGCGCGCGGCTCGCTCGGCTCGTGCGCGATGCTAAAGACGAGACGAGCGCACTCCGGCGAAAGTTCCGCCCAGGGCCCGACCACCCGGCACTCACTTTGCCGACAGCGCTATCGGTTAACTTGGAGGCTGCCGTACCTACGCTACTTGGCCTGAAGGACAAGCTGGATCGAGCCCCCGTTGACGCACGCCTAGATCTCACGCGCCGCGTGACGGTACCTGAGGTGGAAGGGCGTTTTCTGGATGTCGACCGAACCCTTCATAACATTCGGCAAGCCCTCGCTGAGGGAACCTTATCGGCCAACGCAGATTTCGAACTCACGCCGCCTAAGCGCCGAGCCAGCGAGCTTGGCGCAGTCAAGTTTGATCGGGCGTTAGCGCAGTTTGAAACCAACTACGATCGCTCGCAGCGCTTCGAAGCCAGAGCCTTCAACCTAAGGCTCGCCGCTTCCAAGTTGGACGGCACGGTGCTTTTGCCGGGCGAAACCTTTGACTTCAACGAGGTGGTGGGGCCTCGCGACGAAGCGAACGGCTACAAGGTTGCGCACGTGATAGCGGAGGGCGAGCTCGTAGACGGAATCGGCGGAGGCACGTGCCAGATCTCCGGCACCTTGCACGGGGCGGCCTTTTTTGCTGGCCTCGACATTGTGGAGCGTTACCCGCACACACGCCCCAGCGCCTACATCAAGCTGGGGCTCGATGCGACGGTGGTGTACCCAACCATCAACTTCAGGGTGAAGAACCCGTATCCATTCCCAGTCGTGCTCCACGAAACAGTGAGCAACGGTCGCGTTCAAGCAGCCATTCTGGGTCCCGAGCGGGCCCGAACGGTCACACTCATCCGACGCATCGAGGGAGTGATCCCTTACGAAGAAGTCGAACGGCCTGATGAAAATCTTCCGACCAACACTAGAGTGTTGGCGCAACGAGGCGTGCCAGGCTTCAAGCTGCGGCGCTACCGCATCATCCGTGACGGTGCGCATGCGGTACGCGAACGTTTTCGTGACGTCTACCCCCCCACCACTCAGATTATCCGGGTGGGCTCAGGTGAGGCGTCCAAGAGCGCCGCAGGCAAGCCCAAGGACGATCCGAGCCCCGAATATCTAGCGGACGAATTGTTGGTGATGACCCAGGGGGACGGTGACGAAATTTCGGAACGGCGCGAGCCGGGTCCCTACGCAGAGCGGGGGTGGACGGAGAAAGCAGGCATGCCCCTGTTCGAGCCGGAAGCAAAGGCTTCTTCCGAGAAGAAGCGCTAAGCCGAGCATTTCCGCTTTGTTGCGGGGCACCAAAAAAGAAGCCGGGGCTTGACGAGCTCCCCCCGCGCGAAGCTAACCTGGTACGGTTTACCTCATGCGTTTGCACCAGCACATGTCTTCGATTCAGAGCTTATTGCGCTTGGGACAAATTCAACTCACCCTTGCGGGAATGCTTGACTCCCGGTGCTACCTGGAGCAAACAGGACCGCGAGTGGAAGAAGAGGGTGCGAGCTGGGTTCGCGGGCTATCCGCGCCAGGCGCGTTGAGCTAATCTGTTGCCGTCTACCAAGAGCTGATAGGATTATGATGAACAATCTTGAAACTGCTTCGGCCTCCGAAAAATCTGGGGAATCAACTGCTACAGCTCGTCCGGTGGATTGGAACAATCCCCGCGTAGCAGCCATCTTGGCCGCCGCCGCCAAGTGCTTTGCTCGTCGCGGCTTTAGCGCCACGACGCTTGCCGAAATTGGCAAAGAGCTCGGCCTCCGAAAGAGCATCGTGCACTACTACTTCGCCAGCAAAGCCGCTCTCATTCACGAGGTGCAGAGCTTCACCTACCAGAAGTACTTGGCCAAGGTGAAGGTTGCCGCTGCAGGTACCGATCCGGGGGTTAGCCGTACAGTGGGCGTTGTGGGTGCTCTGTGGAACGCGATCAGTACAGACCCAACGCTTTCCGAGCTCAACATCGAAGTATGGAGCGCCGCTCGGCGTGATGATGAGCTAAAGAAACGCGCAAGCGAGCTTCAGCGTGAAGCCAATACCCTGATTGACGAAGCCATTGCCGACGCCGTGGGCGCGGGCGCCAAAGTTAGCAATCAGCGTGCGCTTTCCACGCTCATTGGGGCAACCCTCAATGGCCTTTCGGTGGCGGGCTACCTTGATGAGGCAGCGGATGCCGATGGCGCCTACCAAATGTTTCAGAAGATGCTGAGCCGCGAGCTTGGCGGCACAACTACCGCTTCGTGAGCCCAGCTGAGTTGCCTCCCGCCTTCGAAGGTATTCGGGGGCAAAAGACGGCGATTGAGACGCTGGCTCGCGCCCTTTCGGCGGGTCGTGTTCACCACGCTTACCGCTTCGAAGGCCCCGAAGGAGTGGGCAAAGAGCTTGTGGCGATGGCACTGGCCAGGGCGCTCGTGTGTGAGTCCACCGAAGTCCGCGGATGTGGCCTATGCAGCGCGTGTCATCGTGCACTGACCTGGAATACATCGGCACCTATTGTTCCAGTGCATCCAGACATCGTGATTGTGGGGCGCGGCGTGTACCCCAAGAGCCTGCTGGGGCGCGAGGAAACGACGGGGATCAGCGTTGAGCAGGTGCGCCGGGTTATCCTCACGCGTACGGGGATGCCTCCACACGAGGGGCGAGCGTTGGTGATCATCATTCGGGATGCCCACGAGCTCGGTATTTCGGCTGCCAATGCCCTGCTAAAGACGCTTGAAGAACCGCACCCGCAGACATTCTTCGTGCTGCTCACCAGCCAGCCGAACCTCCTGATCGACACCGTGCGTTCGCGAACGTTACCGCTCAGGTTCCGCCCGCTCAGCGATGAGCTCATCCAGGCGTTGTTGCAGGCGCAAGGGCTTCGCACCGATGTGGTGCCTCTCGCCCATGGTAGCGCTTCCTTGGCGTTCGAATTGGCAACTGCCGAGAACTTGGGGCAATATGAAAGCTTTGCTGAGGGAGCGCTCAAAGGGCTTGCTGCAAAGACGCTCGCACATGCGCTCGATGCTGCCGCTGATCGCCCCAATGATCGCGATCAATTTTTGGCGCGCTTGGATTTCCTAGGCGAAAAGCTTGCAGCCCTCGGGCGCTCCGCCGTAAATGAGGACCTATCCCGTGCGGAGGCGGCGGCAAGCGCCCATGCGGTGGTGTTACAAGCAATGGGTAGGGTTAAGGCCAATATGCAGCCGGCCCTGGCGTTTGAGTGGATGATGGCCAAGCTGCGCGAATGCGGGCCGGCTCCCCTCGCGTAAAATGGGTGTTATTGGAAGGCGCGTTGAAAGCTTCGTGCCGCCTCTGTAACCGCGGCGAGTGAAGGTGCGGCACCTAACAAAGCTCCGATTACAGCGACCATATCCGTAGATTGCCGGATCTCTTGAGCGCGCGCGAGGTCGATCCCACCAATAGCCACCAGAGGAATCCCCGCTGCTTGAGCGCGTGCGTACGCGGTGCCAAGCTCCGAGGGCCCGACAACGGCGTCCGGATTTTCTTTGGAGAGCGTCGAGAACACGGGACCGAAGGCGACGTAGTCTGGTTCGAGCGCGAGAGCCGCCTCAAGCTGAGCGAGGCTGTGGGTGGAAACGCCAACTCGCAACCCTTGTGCTAACCTGCGCACCTCCCCGATGGGCAGATCTTCCTGCCCCACGTGGACACCGTCACATTCTGCCAAGAGCGCGAGATCGGGGCGATCGTTGGCGAACAACAACGCACCTGCAGCGCGACACTCGGGCAAGAGCGCTCGCAACACACCCAAGGTCTCCATGAGGGGCGTGCCCTTCGCCCGAACCTGTAACACAGCGGGCCGTGCCACTAACACGGCGCGCGCGAATCCAAGTGGCTCTTGGGAGATTTTACGCAGGTGATCGAGGTCGATGAGCGGGTAAAGCCCTCGGGGCTTTAAAGGCCACGGCTGCGGTAGATGATTCATGTGGGGCGGGGGCTATGCTACGCCCGGCAACATGGCATCTGGCAAGCGACCTCCCTTTCTCGGCATTTTTGGCCTCTTGCTGACGGCATGCGGGCACCCAGCACTCCCTGCCGAGACCCCAGCCCCCGAGCCTCCCACCGAGGCGCCTAGCAAAGAACCAGCCAAGCCCGCCGAAGTGCAGAAGCCTCACGTGCTGGAACGGTCCGAAGCCCGCGAACGCCGCCTGAACCAAGAAGCGATCGATGCATCAAAAGTTCAGATTAACGCCCAAGCGCCAACGGCCGATGCCCTTGAGCTGTTCATTATCGAGCAAGGACCCAGCGAGCCCTGGGTGGCTGTGGTGGCCAACCGTACTTCGCGCAGTTATCAAGTGGAGGCGAACCCCGGACTGCTCTCGCTGCGCGTACAAGTGCCGGGCAAAAAGGAGCCTTTTGTGTGTGCCCCGCCGAAATCTGAGCGTCCTTCTGACACATCCTCCACTCAGCAAGTCGATTTGCAGAGTGGAGAGGCACTCCTCTATCGGTTTGATGTCCGATGGTTGTGCTTTCGCGAAGCGACCGAAAGCGTGCTGGTGCCTGGCTCACTAGTGGAAGCGCATTTTGGCTGGCCCACGCTCAAAAAGACTCGTTGGACGAAGGGCAAACGCGAGGAATACACGCCCGAGCAGAAAGCCCCCTTTGTCGCCCAAGGCAGCACAGCAGTGGGCGAGGCCGCTCCCCCCGAAGCCCAAGCGGCCGCTGCCAAAGCGAAGCCCAAGAAGGCCCCCACCGGAGCTGCACCCGTTGATCCGACGGCCATGAAAGAAGTGTTGAGCGCACAGCTAGCTCTGAGCCAAGCCTACGCCGAACCGGCCATACCGGATAACGGTCAGGCTCCTTTGGAGCTCAGCCTGCCACACGGTTCCGATGCCACTGACGCAGCCCAAGTGGTCGTGGATATCGGTTTGAAAAATCGCAGCGGGGCTGCCCAGAAGTTGTTCTTTCGGCGCGAACTACTGACCTTCAACGTGCTGGGTGAAAACGGCCGAGTGCGCTGCCAGCCCGAGCCCGATGACCGCGCTCCCGATCGCAACGCTTTCATGACGCTCGCACCTGGGCAGTTCATGAGTGTTCCCAATCGGATGGTCGAACTTTGCCCCACCGGCGCGTTCTCTGCGCCTGGTTTGTACCGAGTTACGGCCAGCCTAACGGCCACAGATTCTGGCAAGGAATTGGGACTCAACGCCTTCACCGGGACGCTGAACGCTGTGAATACCGCCTGGGTACGGCTGCGTAGGAAAAGCACCGATGAGGCACGCACCATGGTGAAGTTTTCGCTGAACGCGTCGGCACCCGCGGCGCGGGATTAGAAAGTCGTCTCGGTTTCGCACGTTTCCCAGAGCGAGACGCCTGGCACCACGCCGTTCCGTCGCTGTCTGAGACGGTCGTGGTTCAAACCTTGAACGATTCCTCAAGATCCGCGACAAAACAGGCCGATCAGGGAACTCTCAAGCCTTTGGCCAAAGTCTTGCAGAAGCGTCAATCCAATGGCACGCACCTTCATCTGGCATCCGTACAGTTCCACTCAAGTCGAGGCTCCGATTCTCGGAACGTTGCCCCCCGAAAGCACCGTGGTTCGCCGTCCCCCGAGTGCTTCGGGCAAACCACAAATCCTCGCGGTCGACGATGATCCGTTGATTCTGCGGACTTTGCAGCGCGTATTGAAAGCCACGCGCCCCAACTGGAACATTACGGCCGCACCCAGCGCCGCTACGGCCCTGCAACAGCTTGGTGTGCAGCACTTTGATGTCTTGCTCACCGACCTCGATATGCCTGGAATGCGGGGAGAAGCGCTGCTCGAAGCCGCGCTCGCGGTGCATCCCAACCTCACTTGCGTCGTTCACAGCGGCCAGATTGAAGGGCTAAATCCCGCGCTGCGCAGCAAGCTGGCAGGAATTGTCGGCAAACCTGCCACGATGATTGAACTCGGCGAAGCCCTCGACAACGCAGTGAGCGCCTCAAAACGCCGTCGATTGAAGGCAGTACCGCTAGTCTGAGAAACACGCAAGCGAAGGCCGCCACTCCCAATCTTATTCACGTGAAGCTGGCCAGAGAGGCAATCTAACACAAGGCGCAGGGATTCCCGCTGCATCAAGGCGCAGCGCCAGGTTTCAAGAGCGCTCTCAACTCTTCGAGGTTCACTTTGGCGCGGGGATCGGTTGGATCTAGCTCCAGCGCCCGCTTCAGCGCTACTTCCGCTTCCCTTAACTTCTGCTGGCGCGCCAAGGCAGTTCCGAGATTGATCCATGCGGAGGCAAGCTTCGGGTCAAGTTTTAAGGCTTGCCGGTAGCTCGCAACGGCGAGCTCAAGCTGTCCCTGCACTTGTTGAGCGTAACCGATGTTCGACAGAAACGTGGCATGATCCGGAGCAAGGCGATGAGCCCGCTCCAGGAAGGGCAACGCCTCGGCCGGCTGATTCTGGGCGAGCAGGGCCGTTCCGAGATCTCCCTGGACCCGGGCATCATCTGGAGCAATTTGTGCGGCTTTTCGATAAACACGAAGCGCCTCCCCCACCTGCCCCAGCATCATGTAAGCCGTCCCGAGATTCCCAAGGCGAGCCGCGCTCCCTGCGTCCAAACGTGCCGCTTCCTTGAAACCCGCGAGGGCTTCGCTCGGCTTGCCGGTCGCCAGTAGTGCTACGGCCCATCCACCATGCGCTTCAGCATTCTTCGGCAAGAGCGCCCGTGCCTTCGAGAAACTCACCAACGCCTGCTCCGCTTCACCCAGGATGAGCAGGATTCGCCCACGCTCCAGCTGGGCCAGCCCATAGTCGGCATCCTTGGCAAGGGCTTTGTCCACCAACGAGAGTGCCGCATGCGCCGAAGGATCTTTGGGCCGTGCTGCGAAATCCAAAGGGATGTTCTTTTCGGCCAGCAGCACCCGGGCAAGGCCAACATAGGCAGCCGGATCTTGCGGCGATTTTGAACGGGCCCGCTCAAAGGCGCGGCGCGCAGCTCGCCAATCTTCGGCCTCAAATGCGCGATCACCCGCGCTCAAGCTTTCATCCGCTGGAGCTCCATCCTGACGCGCCAATTGCTCTCCAGTTCCAACCTCCGGCGACTCGTTAGCGGCGACGCTCGGGCTCGGCTGAGCGGGGCCCTCCTGGACGACCGACGCGCTGGGTGGCGCTAGAGACGGCTGCGCGACTGGGACCGAGGCGGACGGAGCTTTCGTGACTTGCGGGGCTGCGGGCTTAAGCGGTGCTCCGCAGGAAAGCGACAGAAAGCACAAAAATGCCACACTTGCTGGGAGTAAGTGGAGTTTCCGGGGATTCGGCACGAACAGCTCCCAACCCAAGAGTGGCTTACGCACCTTCGCTCTTGCTTGTGTGTTCTTTGCCGTCGAACCGCAAAATCGTTTTCTTGTTCTCAACCTGCGTGAGCAGGCACACCGGGCGCTTCCAGAGGCGCACCAACGCGGCCAGGGTCTCTTTGGCGTAATCCATACGCAAATCAATGCCGCGATGCTCGTGCCGCAGCAAAAGCTCGCCGCGATTCTCAAAATTCGCGTCTTCTACGCAAATCACGGGATTACCAAAGTTGGTCAGCTGCGACAACAGCTTATCTTTGACTTTGTGGAACTCACGCGACTCAATCTCGTAGCGTTCATTGCGGTTAGACCAACCGAACGAAAACAGCTTATGTTCGATGCAGAATTCTGGCGTCAGGAATTCATCGATAAAGGTAACGTCGTTGTACATAGCGCGCACCTCGAATAGCTTTTCACGGCCGAGCCCCAAGCGAAGATCCCAGTTCTTCTTCTCGTCGAGGTCGTCGCACTCTTCCCACTCGCGGCCGAAGCGACCCTTGTTCCAACGCTCCTCAATGTTCCGAAAGAGCTCCACCCCGAGCTTGTAAGGATTGAGTTGCCCTTTGGAAGTTGCCATCACGCCCGCGTTGTTGTCCGCGTAGTCCACAATCTCGCTCCAATCACACACCCGCTCTGTCATGAGCTTGGAGTGGAAGTAGCTCGCCCAACCCTCATTCATGATCTTGGTCTGCATCTGCGGCACAAAGTAATAAGCCTCTTCGCGCATTGCTCCCAAAATTTCCAACTCCCAGCGTTCCAGTGGAGCATTCTCCATCAAAAAGAGGAGCACATCGCGTTGGGGATGGGCGGGGAACTTCCCCTTCTTGTCGTCGCGCTCTTGGGTGAGGCGGCGCTTCTCCTCAGCCATGTATTCCGCGGGGTTGATGAAATCATCCATGTATTCCTTAGCCTTGAGCTTCGGAACCTCCACCTCACCCGGCTCTTCTTCGGTGCGCTCATCGCGGCGCCGAACCACAAAGGGAAGCCACGGATCGATCAAATTCTCCAGCGAGAGGCAAACATCAATCAGTTCTTCCGTTTTCTCGATCCCGTGTCGATCGATGATTCTGCGCACCGTGGCTCCATGGTTGGCCATCTTGTCGATCCACTTGCGGTTGGGCTGATAACTATCTCCGCTAGTGGAGCGCGCACCCACTACTTGCCCCACCGTATCAAGATCTGTCGCGCGGAAGGCGAAATTGTTCTTAAAGAAATCTACGTGCCCGTACACATGGCACATCACCAACTTCTGATCGGTGAGGCTATTTCCTTCGAGCAAGTAGGCATACGAAGGATTATTGTTGATGACGAGCTCGTAGATCTTTGAAAGCCCATATTCGGTACTCTTGGCGAGCCGCTCATATTCCATCCCGAAGCGCCAATGCGGATAGCGATTCGGAAAGCCGCCGTACGCCGCAATCTCGTTCATCTGGTCGTAACTCAGCATCTCGAGGATTACGGGAAAGAAATCGAGACCGTAATCGCGCGCAATTGCCGCAATTTTCTCCTGTTCAACCCGAAGGTACTTCGGCAGCGAAGTGTGCGATCCAAAATCCACCATACTATTTTCCCTTACCTAGAAAGTCTTTGATGCTCCCCACAATCGCTTCGCGATCCCGAATTTCGCTCGTGATGACGCGTTCATCGCTACCAAAGTGCTCCTTCAAATCTTTGATGAATTGCCCAGAGCCGTACGGGCTTTCCACCTGGCCGTAGCCGAACATATTCACGCGCGAGAGCAGCGATTTCTTCAGGAGATCAATGCACGCGAGGGTGTCATCCATCGACCAATTATCACCATCGGAAAAGTGAAAGGGGTAGATGTTCCATTCCTCAAATGGGTAATTCTGTTCGATGATTTGTTCACACAAGCGATACGCACTCGAGATCATGGTGCCGCCAGATTCGCGCGTCTTGAAGAAGGTATCGCGATCTACCTCACGCGCCACCGCGTCGTGAATGATGTAGCGGCTTTCGAGGCCTTTGTAGTACCGGCGCAGCCACGTATCGATCCAGAAGCTCTCAATGCGAACAATCTCTTTCTGCTCGTCCCCCATCGAACCGGAAACGTCCATCATGTAGATGATGACGGCGTTGGCCACCGGCTCAAAATCTTCCTTCCATGAGCGGTAACGCCGATCCTCACGCTGGGGAACGATGATGGGATTGTCGGGAGTATAGGTGCCGGCCGCGATGGTGCGGCGCAAGGCTTCCTTGTAAGTGCGTTTGAAATGCCGCAATGATTCGGGGCCCACCCTGCGAATTCCCGAGTAGCGATCGCGCGCGGCAACAATGCGGCTCTTGCCCTTATTCTCAATCGCTGGCAGCTCCAACTCCTCACCCAAAATCTCCGCTAGCTCGTCCAGCGTAACGTCCACTTCGAGCATGTGCTCGCCCGCGCCTTCGCCCGCCTTCCCCTTGCCGTCCCCCTCTTGCTCCTCCCCGCCCAGCGCCTCCCCCACTTCCCCCTCACCTTGGCCGGCACCACCGTTCTGCTTGTCCCCAAAGACGAACCTTGGAATGTCGATCTGCGGCACAGGGATAGAGACCAGATCTTTGCCCTTCCGGCCTATCATCTCCCCTTGAGAGATGTAGCGCTTCAAGTTCTGGCGGATCTTGCCGCGAACAATGTTGCGAAAGCGCGAATGATCTTGATCAATTTTGAGCGACATACGGCCTTCCTAGCATCGCACACAGATCGCTCATCGCACAGATTTCGAACCTTTGGGGGGCCGCAGGTTCGAGTTCGGGCCTCGTTTTGACAGCGGCCGCCGGGTCGGGAGGGAGGACTCCGAGCTTTGCGCGAAGCACGGCAGAGCACGACACCCAATCATTTGACGCCCACTGACTGCTAGGTTCCGCCGGTTGGCACGGAGGGCGCTCCCTGTCCGTGAAGGCGGGCATCGACGAGCTCGCCTAAGAACCGCGCGAATGGACGAATGTCCTGTCCCACGCTCGCTGCTTCGAGAGCGGCCATGTAGTCGCCTCGGCGTTCCACCGGGACGATCGTCCAGGGATAACTCCCCGACGCGAGCATCAGGTTCATCAGGAAACGACCCATCCGGCCGTTGCCGTCCGGGTACGGGTGGATGTAGACGAACAGAAAGTGCCCCAGCACGACGCGGATAGCGGGCTCAGCCTCGGCCGCGAGTAGCTCGAACAAAACAGGCATGCAATCGCGCACGGCTTCGCGTGGTGGAGGCACGTGCTTCGATCGTCGTATGTAGACTGGGCCACTCCGGTAGCCGGCAAGATCCGACGCCCGGATGAGTCCGGCAGTTACGCTCGGGCCAAACAGCTGACGATACCAGTCGCGATGATCATCCTGACCGATCTTTCCCGCGTTTCCGCCCGAAAGCACCTTAGCGACACTCGCTTTGACGCTGACGAACGCGTCGTAGTAACCCCGCGCCGCAAGGGCATCCCGACTCTCGCGATCCTGCGGATTTACGTCCGGGTTCCACGTCCCGCTCCGCACGCGCTCGATCAACGCCGGACTCACTCGATAGCCTTCGATCGACAACGAGTGATAGGCGTCCCTGACGTAGAGATCATCCACGGCTTCGAGATAGGCATCTCTATTCTGCGGCAGGCCTGGCGCGGCAGAGAAGGTTGCCAAGACCGGCTCCCGCATCGCTTGCCACATCAGCCGCACGCGGTTGACGTACGGTGATGGATCGCGCGGTTGCAGTAGGGCTGGAGGTGCGTCGGCAAATGGATTGCTTTCTCGAACCGTGTACCCCGCTTTCTCCATCGTTCTCACGATCTCATCCGCAATCTTCTGTTGCCCTGTGCTGCGAAAGGCGCCGGCGATTCTTCCCGCGATCGTGCTGTGCCCGCCTTCGAGCAGCAACGCCAGCAAGTCTGACGCGTCGTTGACAGCTGCCATGGCTGCGCGAACATCTGTCGAAGCATGACGGAAGAAAAGCTCAGAAGCGCCGACCAGCGCCGCGGAAATAGAGAAGAGACGTAGGCCATCGAGCAGCACCACTTTGCGCCGGGCAGGAAGCGAAGCGCGCATGTCAAACAGGGATGTACTGTGCGGCAGCGGAAGCGGCTTGTTGCCGCCCTTTGGGGCACGCACGAACAGCTGCCGGGGGACAGAGCGGTTGCCCCCGTGCAGTGACAAAGACTGCTCGGGCGAGAGGCACCACTCCTGACCAAAGCGGTCAGTGAGATACGCGCCGCAGAAGTCCCAGAACGACGCGTACCATGCCGTACTATCGCCAGCGGCCTCCTCCGGTCGCGAGGGGATGTACCACCCCTTCATCACCTCCATCAGAAAGCCGCTCGCCAAGAGCCGCTCACGATCGGTGCGGCTCAGGGCGCCGGAACGAATCGCGGCGACGCCCCGCGCCTGCAGCTCATGCAGAGCCTCTAGCGATTGTGCGAGCTTCTCTTGCGGTGTGGGCATCGCGGGTCCTCAGTGTGCCCTCATAAGGTTATTGAGTTGTACCATTATTAGGTTTTTACGTCGAACCCTCATTAGGTTTTCGTGATTTCATAGTAAGAATCATGGGGAAACTCCGGGTCCAGGGTTGCCTTTCCTGTGCTGCGGGCCTCGAAGCGAGCGAGCCTGCGGCTTGGTTCAAACGGCCGCGTGGCGGCTAGTCGGCGCTCAAACTCTGTCGTCCGACTAGGGGCACACTGCCTTTCCGACACGAGGCTCGCTCCACCACCTCTGATTTGTTAAGGGACCGAGCGTGGCCGCGCCCATCAAGAACCTCAACTTCCGCTGTACCGGCTGCGGCAACTGCTGCAAAGACCCCGTGCTGCCGCTTACGGACGACGACATTCGCCGCATCGTAGACGGAACGGGGGAAAGCCCGCTCAACTTCGTGCGCTACACCGATCGTTACCACATCGACATGGACGACGAGCCCGAGGCCTTCGCAAGCTTCCGACAAGGCAAGCGAGCGCTGGTGATGCGACAAGGCCGCGGAGGGTGCTACTTCTTGGGCGAAGACGATCGCTGCTCCATCTACGAACACCGCCCACTCGGGTGCCGCGCTTTTCCATTTGACCCAACTTACGGCAAAGACAAGAAGCTGCGCAGCCTCAAAATCATCGACGTGATTGAGTGCGAATACGAGCTCGACGGCAAGAACAATCCAGCGCAAATCGTGTCCACCCAAGACCACTACGAAGCCATGAACGAGGCCTACTACGAGCGCGTGGAAGCCTGGAATCGCCTCCAACGCGCCCGCCGCCGCGCTGGAAAACGGCCAGAGCTTGCCAAGCGTTTTCTGGAATTCCTCGGACTACTGGAACCAGCCCAAAAGGAGCAGTAAGGTTCACCGATGCTGGAGCGCCCCCGCCGCAACCGTAGAACCGCAGCCATCCGTGGCCTCGTAAGAGAAACAACCCTCACGCCCGGAAGCCTGGTTTGGCCCATGTTCGTGCAAGAGGGCGAGAACACGGAAACGCCCATTCGCTCCATGCCTGGGCAATCGCGTTTTGGCATTGAGAAGCTCGTCAGCAAGGCGCGCGAAGCCTTTTCCCTGGGAGTACCGGCCGTTGCCCTCTTCCCCGCGATCGAAGATGGAAAGAAGGATCCGCGCGGTACCGAAGCCTTGAATGAGCAGGGCCTTCTGCAACGCACGGTGCGCGCCCTGAAGTCCGCCTTGCCGGAGCTCCTGGTTATCACCGATGTTGCGCTCGATCCGTATTCGTCCGATGGACACGATGGTGTGCTGGTCGACGACAAGATCGATAACGAAGCCACGGTGCCTCTGTTAGCCGCGATGGCGGTGGCGCAAGCCGAAGCGGGCGCTGATATGGTGGCCCCTTCAGACATGATGGACGGCCGTGTGTTGGCGATCCGCGAAGCACTCGATGAGGCGGGGTTCTTAGACGTCGGCATTTGCAGCTACGCCGTGAAGTACGCTTCCGTCTTTTACGGACCCTTTCGGGATGCCCTCGAATCAGCCCCACGCAGTGGCGACAAGAAGACGTACCAAATGGACCCCGCCAACGTGCGGGAGGCGCTGCGCGAAGTGCGCCTCGATGAAGCTGAAGGTGCGGATTGGCTGATGGTAAAACCTGGGTTGCCGTACCTCGACGTGATCCGCGCCGTGCGCGAAAATACTCCGCTTCCCGTTGCTGCGTATCACGTGAGCGGTGAATACGCGATGCTGAAGGCCGCCGCACAAAATGGCTGGCTTGATTACGACCGGGCCCTGCTGGAAAGTCTTTTGTGCTTACGCAGAGCTGGTGCAGACATCATCTTTACGTACGGCGCCGTCGAGGCTGCGCGTTTGCTGCAACGCTAGATACGCATCGAATTTTTTGTATCCGCACCGCACACCCATTGAGCCAACCGGTCAACGCGAAAAAGCTATTGGCTTCGGTGCTAGCCCGGCATCCCGCACCGAAGCCACTCGTTAGCTGAGCGCGCCGCCGTCGTAAGGTTCCTTCGCTTGGTGGAGTAGAGTTTGGGCACCCTCGCGGGTAGGCTGGGTGCGTGCCCCGCGTGCCAATCCAAACCCAGTTCCAAAAGTTCCTCGACAGCGGAGTCTCGCCATCACTCTCCGTGCGTGCCACGCGCGGTGATCAGGTTATCGTCGATTTCTTGGGAGGGCACTCGGGCCCCAAGGGGACCGGTAGTCCCATCCTTCCGACGACACGCTTCAACGTCGGCTCGGTGACAAAACCCATTACGGGTAGCCTCATCGTGAAACTTGCGGAGATGGGCGAGCTCTCCTTGGACGATTCGGTGGCTCGCTATATTCCAGAATATCCCCTCCCCCAGGTAACACTGCTCAACCTCCTCACGCACACGGCTGAATTCGCCGAGGTACCTAGCATTTCGTGGCCCCGGGACAATACGGATCTACCCCGCTACTTCGGCCAGATTTACGGCATTTCTGAACTCAAGTGTCCAATCGGAACCACCGGCACCTACTTCTCACAAGGCTACTCGATCCTGATGGACCTGTTGCAACGCATCACAGGGTCCAGCCTGGAAAGCTTCGCTCGCTCTGCGTTGTTTGAGCCGCTCGGGATGCACCACACCACCTACCAGGTGGACACACTGCGCCCCCACGAGTTCGTGTTGCCGTTCAACGGCGCTGAGCAACGCCACCTGGAAGAACTGCGGTCCGCCCCTCCCACGGGTGACAGTGGCCTGTTCTCAACTGCGGTAGATCTGGTTCTGTTCGGTAAAATGCTCCTTGGCGGAGGCTTTGCCAACACGCAACAGGTACTCTCCAAGGCGAGCGTTGCACTCATGCTCCGCGAAGTCACCGGCGGCAAATTTCAGAGAACTCCAGGGTTCTGGCGTAAGGGGCCAACCAACATGCATCGGTGTTTTGGCGACCTCTGCTCGGAAGCCGCCGTTGGTCACCCGGGGTTCAGCGGCTGCATGCTGCTTGTAGATCCTTTAGAAAACGTGGCCGGGGCGATCGTTTCCAACGGGACGGAGCTTCACGCGGATTGGGGTAATTATCGCCGAATTTGGAATCTGGTACTGGGAGCCTGAAGGCTGCCACTCCCGGAACCACCGCTCGCGCCTTAAGGATCCACCTCTCCAGAGTACTTCCGCTCCCCCCCCCCTCTACTCAGCCCCCGTTGCTCAGCATGACCGACCGCCTCATCACACGCATTCTTTCCTCAACGCGCACGCGCGAAGGCGCGGGCTTCATCGTGCGGCGCCCCTTCCCAGTCGCCGGCGTTGAGCAGGTAGATCCATTTCTTTTGCTGGACGAGCTTGGCCCCATTTCGTATGCGCCCGGGCAAGCCATGGGTGCACCCGATCATCCACATCGCGGCTTTGAAACGGTCACTTACGTTTTGGAGGGCGAAGCCGAACACGAGGATTCTGCCGGGCATCGTGGCGTTCTCGGTGCTGGGGACGTGCAGTGGATGACGGCCGGGCGAGGCATTGTGCATAGCGAGATGCCATCTCGGCGGATGCAAGAACAAGGTGGCCGCATGCATGGCTTTCAGCTCTGGGTGAACCTACCGGCCGCCGAGAAGATGATGGTGCCGCGCTACCAGGAGGTAAAGGCTGTAAATATCCCCAAAGCGACGTCTCCGGATGGTCTGGCGAAAGTCAGCGTGCTTGCGGGGGCAGCGCTCGGCGTTTCGGCGGTGATCGAAACACGTACTCCGATCGCTTATCACGATTGGACGCTTCAGCCGGGCGCCGAGGTAGATGTCGAATTACCGGAAGCCTTCACAGGTTTCGCGTTTGTGTTTGAGGGTGAGGCCGAGGTCGGCGCGGAGCGCTCGAGGGTTTTGGATGGCCAGTGCGCGCTTTTTGGTGCAGGCGGTGCGCTCAGGCTCGCTTGCGCCCAAGAGTCGAGCGTGGCGGCGCGCTTGCTTGTGATAGCTGGCAAGCCACTTGCCGAGCCGGTGGCTCGCTACGGACCGTTCGTGATGAACCACCCCCACGAGATCCAGCAGGCCATACGGGATTATCAGGCGGGCAAGCTCGGACAGATTGCACGCTAGTTTAAGGAGAGTGCACGGCGGCGCCGAATACCGACCAACGCCGCAACCAACACACCAAAGCCGGCTAAGGGTGTGGTGGGAGCCGGTGCCGTCCGACAACTGCAGCCCGAATCGCTGCTGGACGATCCCGTATTGGTCACAAGCGGCCCAGCGCCGCCTGAGGTTCCCGTCTGAACGCCTCCAGCGCCGAAGGCCGCACCGCCCATCTTAGCACCGCCACTTGCGGCATTTGCGCCCCCGCTATGGGCACCGCCTTGTCCGTTCACCGCACCCCCGCTTGCCGAAGTTACTCCCCCGCTCTTGAAGGTGGTGCCACCCGACGCCGCACCGCCAGCACCGGCTGTTTGCGCGGCCCCTCCGGTGTTGCCCGCCGCCGATGGCAACAACTCGGGGAGCGTCGTCGTTTCAAGTACGCGATCGATGTAGATCGTCTCAACGGGGGTTGCCGTGGCGTTACGATGGTATCCTAGCTGAAAGAAGAGCTTATTGGCGTCTGGCTTGGTCTTCGCTCCAACTTCTGTGAGCACCTCCGTGCCGTCAAACCACAGGCTCACGCGCCCCAGGGCGGCATCTTCAGACCAGCGGATCTTGGCAGCCAGGTGGTGCCAGGCGCCAATCGAAACTTCTGCCTTCCACTGTTCCTTACCTTGAGGGTGGTTAGTCCGAAACCCTAGCGTGGCTTTGTTCCCACTCGGATCCACGTACCACGCCATGCTTTGTTGATAACTTGAGTTTGTTTCAAAATAGCCAATATCGTTATGCACCTGCGGCTGCTCGGGCAATAGAAAGCTAAAGGCGAAGAACATGTCTTGCCCCTCGCCGGTGCGAGCCCCATCCTGGTGAAGCTCCACGCGATTGTGCCCATTTGGCCAAAGATCATCGGGGTGGATCACGATTTTGCCGGCGTGTGTACCTTCAAATACCGGAGCACCCACTACCGTAATGTTGGGCCCCGCGGAGCCCATGAGGTTGAGCTGGGATTGCCACCCGGAGAGATCTCCGCTTTCAAAGTCCCCGTGAAAGAGGACATCCGCCTGGGCCAAGCCCGGCACAGCCAAAACTAGCAACGCACTCATTCCTGCTACCAAACGCATGATGGCTCCAACTGCTGAGATGTCGGTGCGATCTTGGCGATCGCACATGCACCAACAGCGTACTCACAGCGCTTGCAACTCGCAACGCATTCATCCACACGGGCTCGTTGCCCAAGCTTGAATGCGCAGGATGAATCACACGCGAAAGGGATGCGGCCCAAAATCTGCGCGATAGAAGGGAGAGAGCATCGAACCCGGGGGAACAATGGCGTCGATCGCCTTTTCATCGTCTGGCCCGATGAGCACTTGCAGCGCCTTGAGATTGTCTTCGAGTTGCTCCAGCGTTCGGGGTCCGATGATGGGGCTGGTAACGCCGGGCTGAGCCATAACCCAGGCAAGGGCGAGGGCCGAAATGGTGCACTCTTTGCGCTGGCTCAATGTACTCAGCCGGTCGACTACGTCGAACAGTTCGGCAACGTAGCGAGCCTGCAGGTGGGGGTTTGTCTCGACCTCCGCGTAACGAGAGTCGCTCGGTGGTGGGTTGGCACGAGAGTATTTGCCCGTGAGCAGCCCTCCTGCTAGAGGGCTCCACGGGATAACGCCGTAGCCAAATGTTCGAGCCATCGGAAGGAGCTCGCGTTCAATACGACGATCGAGAATATTATACGGGGGCTGTTCACATACAAAGCGATTCAGCCCGTATTCCTTCGAAACCCAAAGTGACTCGACACATTGCCAAGCTGCGAAGGTGCTAGTTCCCACGTACCGCACTTTGCCAGCTCGAATCAGATCATCCAGAGCGCGCAGGGTTTCATCGATGGGGATGGCAGACTGAGGACGATGGATTTGGTAGAGATCGATATAGTCAGTCTTCAGCCGTACCAGGCTGGCTTCACACGATTCAATGATGTGGCGCCGGCTGTTGCCGGCACTATTCGGGTCATCGTCCGCCATGGCGAAATGGACCTTGGTGGCGAGCACAACTCGCCCTCGCTTGCCGTTTCGCTGCAGTGCCTCCCCCGTGACGCGTTCGCTTTCTCCCCTGGAATAGGCGTCTGCCGTATCCAGAAAGTTAATACCGCTGTCGAGCGCGCGGTCGATGATCTTGCACGAATCGGTGAGGTTGGTGCGCCCCCCAAACATCATGCATCCGAGGGTAAGCGGGCTGACTTGAACGCCCGTGCGTCCGAGCGGGCGAAATCGCGGAGTACTCATGGCCGCAGAGGATAATCGTTCCTCCAGGCATGCGTCTTGCTAAACTCCAGCTAAGGCAGTCGAGTTTCTTATGGGTTCCGTTGAAAAATTTGCACAAGCTGCGGGATCTTTGTCTGTCTTGCGGCACAACATGGCACAGTTCTTCCAGATCGCGGCGCTGCTGTCGTGTTCCGCCCTGGGCCTCGCCGGGTGCGGAAGTGTGGGCACCGGCGAGACGGACCTCGCGATCAGCGAAGTGTGCTCCAACAACCAAGGCGCCTGGGTGGATGAGCATGGC
Source organism: Polyangiaceae bacterium (assembly GCA_033763455.1). Taxonomy (GTDB): domain Bacteria; phylum Myxococcota_A; class Polyangia; order Polyangiales; family Polyangiaceae; genus JBBRRP01. The sequence continues at coordinate 691,014 of JANRKO010000006.1, read as the reverse complement.
GAGACGGACGATTTTATCGAGCTCGTGAACGCATCCGAGGGCCCCCTCAATCTTTCCAACTTTGAGCTCGGCCAATCGGGTGAGGCGTTAACACGTTTACCAAATCAGGAGTTAGCCCCCGGAGAACGCGTGCTGATCTGGGCAGATGAAGCCACTGATCAGGGGCCCTTCCACCTCCCATTTCGCGTGAGCTCCAAAGGGGAAACGCTCGTCCTCAGGGATAGAAAGCGCGCGCTTGAATCGCGGGTGACTGTTCCTTTGCTCGCCGAGAGCGAAGTTTGGGCGCGCTTTCCGGACATCATCGGTACGTTCGAAATTTGCCGCTACGCTTCGCCACTTAAGACTAACGGCGCCAAATGTTCGCCCCCAAGCCGGCCAGATATCACCGACGAGGTTACCTATGCTCCCTTCAAGTTCCCAGAACCATTTCCGGAGCGCAGCCAGTTCCTGGAATTGACCGAATTGGCGCTACGCCCGGCATCCTTCGTGGAGCTCCTCTCAACAACCACAGAAGCGCTTCCCAAAGGGCGTTTTTCACTGCGGCTGGCGCCTCACAAGCCCGGCCAGCTTTGGCCAACGATCACTGACGGCGTCGAGATCTGGGATGGGCAAAAGAGCGTGGCTTCTGGCGAACGTTTCACGATCCCCATCCCCCCCGAGGCGACTTCAACGCTGGAATTGGATCCGGAATTTGAGGGTGTTTTGACGCTTTTTGACCGAACTACGGGAGACCGTGCAGTTTGGCGTCAAGATTTCATGCAGTGGCCCACGGGCGCGGTACTTGCACGCAGCGAAGATTCAACAAGCTTGCGTCTATGTGCCCTGAGCACTCCGGGCAAACCCAACACGGAATGCCAGGCACTCTTGAGTCGCCCCGTAGGCGGCCGCCTGAGGAATTTTTGGACCCCTGGGGACTACCAAGCGTTAGCAAACGGCGGCAGCGACGTTGGGATCGATAGCGTTAAGTTTGTGGTTGAGCTCAAGGCACCGGGGTTCGTGCACTTTCTGGGATCTGCTACGTGGGATTTACACTACACATTCATTCGAGAATCGATCGAAGGAGCGCCCCACCTGAACCGTTGCCTGGACGACCAGCGCGCCCTGTTTAACCAGGGGTGGTATGATTTCAGCGTTAAGAACTACTTCCAGGTCGAAGGTAGGGATTACCTCCTGGGAACACTTGACGCCTTTGCGAGCACGGATCTTAAGCTGGTCGACTACACTTTTGGGGATGCCATAAGTGGCCCTCAAATGTTGAGTGCCTACCAGCAAGTGTTGCCTCGCCTTCGGGAGCCAACGCTTTGGGCCCTGCACCCACAGGATAGTAGCCAGGAAGCGCGTCTGCGCGAGGTCGATGGTCAGGCTCCGATTGTAAGCAAGAACGCCCCCTTTCGCGGTATCCGGCTCCAAGCACTCAACAAAGCCGTAGGCTTCGGCGAACTAGTGTACGTTCCCGAGGATCAGCTAGCTAACGCAGCTCTGGGGCCCGAGCGCATCGTCATCACAGACGACGTTCCCAATGACGTGGGGCTCGTGGGTGGGCTCATCACCGAGGCTTTTCAAACCCCTCTCGCCCACGTGAATGTTCTGAGCCAGGCGCGCGGCACTCCGAACCTAGCGTTGATCAACGCTAGGCACGATCCACGAGTGGCTCCATGGCTCGGAAAGCTGGTGAGGTTCGAAGTGGGAGCGGGGGGCTTTTCGATCACCGGGGCGAGTATTGAAGAAGCACAGGAGCATTGGGCGAAGTGGCGCGCGAATCGACCTGCAATCGTGCCGGTGATTGATCGCGTTCCGCGAGGCGTTGTTCCACTCGAAGGTCTGGGGGTCGGCGCGATGCCTTATGTCGGGGCAAAGGCGGCCCAGCTGGCGGAGCTCAGCGGCATGCCGGCGCCCGATTGCGGTGCGCCACTTCTCACACCCGTGTCAGCTTTTGCCATTCCCGTGAGTCACTTTTTCAATCACTTTACGGCCTCAGGCGCGGAGGCGCTCCTGGACGAGCTATTGGCCAGCCCCGCAATCCTGGGAGATCCTGCCGCGCGCTGGGCAGCGTTAGCCAAAGTTCGCCAGTCTATCCTGGAGTACCCCGTCGACGCTTCCCTGCTGAACGAATTGGCAGCGGCCATCCACGCTCGTTTTGGAGATGCCAGAGTTCGCCTGAGGAGCAGCAGTAACACCGAAGATCTTACTGGCTTTAGTGGGGCCGGCCTCCACACTTCCACAAGCGCAGCACTGGGGGATCCGGAGCGCCCGCTCGACGTGGGGGTTCGCACTGTCTGGGCAAGCTTGTATCGAGATCGTGCCTTCGACGAACGGCAACTCGCAGGCATCGACGAACGCCGAGCGGCCATGGCAATTCTGGTGCATGAGGGGTTCTTGAGTGAGGAGGCCAACGGTGTCGCTGTAAGCCGGAGCGTTCTCAACCCGACAAACTCTGAAGAACGCTACATTAACGCGCAGATAGGGGAAGCCAGTGTTACCAACCCAGCTCCAGGAGTGTCCACAGAAGAACTCCTCATCAGTTTGAACACCTACTCTAGCGATCCCATCCGCTACGTTGGCCGAAGCAGCCTAACACCTGGGGCTGTTTTAAGCCTGAGCGAGGCACAGAAAGTTGCGTGTTTCATCGGAGCCATCGACGCGCATTTTCGCGGCATTCTGGATCCAAAGCGCGAAGCTCGTCGCTTCGCAATGGAGATGGAGTTCAAGCTCGTGGGCCCGAATCACGATTTGTGGATCAAACAAACTCGCCCCTATCACTTCGGCAACCAACCCGACACCGTCGACTGCCGCGAATATTGAGGCGATCTCATACCAGCGTCGGACTACTTGGCCCCTCCGAAAGGCACCTCGGATACGCCAAGAACCTCCAAGTAGGCCTGGCGCACGGAGCCTGTAACCGCGCGGTAGCGAAGAAGCAGCTCGGACCCTTTGGAAAGTCCAGGGCCCGTGTGGAACTCCATGCGCCGAGCCAATTGGGTGAGCTTGTAAGGATCCCTTACATCAATCGCGCACGAGCTCTGGCCTGAGTGAACGTGGGTACGTTGTTCCAAGAAACGCAAGAATCGATAACCCTCCCGCAGCGCTTCATAGTGATGCCGAGCCAAATATCCAGCGTCGCGCAGGCGCCTGAGCGCCAAATTGGTATCCGGAGTACGAATATGAACGTCCCGCCCATGCGCCATTTGGAGCCATTGCGCAGCAAACTCCACGTCCAAAAGCCCTCCTCGCCCCACCTTGAAGTCGAAGCGCGACGCTGTTTCGCGGCCCAGTTCACGCTGCATGCGCCCGCGCAGATGATGGATCTCTTCCACTGAAGGCGGCCCAAGATCGTACGCCGCACGTTCCGCGACTTGCATGACCCGGCCTCCAAGTGCGGCATCACCCGCACAGAAACGAGCACGGATCAGCGCTAGCCTCTCCCAACTTGCCCCCGACGAAAGGACCGCTGGCTGCGCCCCGCCTGGACGAACAGAGCCCAGGTCCACACCATGGTAGCGAGCGAAAGACTCCAAGCTAGTGACCAACATGCCTTGAGAGCCGGAGGGGCGAAGCCGAGTGTCCAGTTCATACCCTGGCCCTGAAGGATCTGGATCAGATACCAAACGAATGACGCGCTGTGCACGCTTTACGAAGAATTCAGTGGGGTCTTGCCCCGGAGGCGCACAGGCCGGATCAAAAATGAACAGTACATCTAGATCGGATGCATACCCGATATCACGCCCACCCAGCTTTCCTACGGCAATCACAGCCAAACCACGTACCGGCTGCCCAAGCTCAAACTCAAGCGCCGCCCGCAGTTGTTCTTCTGCGAGCTCCGAAAGTACTCGCGTCATCTGCCTCAAAGAGAGCTGGCCTCCAAGATCCGAGACGGCCACTTCCACCATCGTGCGCTGCTTGGCTCGCCTAAGCGCCGAAACGAACTCGCTTCTCCGCTCGTAGGCATCGGGTGCCTCGGGTGGGAGGATCTGGGCTTGGTCGAGCTCAGCAGCGATTGCCACGCCAGGGCCTGTCACTCGCCCGCCGCCGAACATTACAGTGTCGGCAAGGTCCGGATGCATCGCCACGGCTCTTCCCACAAACTCACTGGCGCCCAACATGCGCACCAAACGCCGCAGGGAAAGCGGATCCCTCCGGAGGGAAAGTAGGTAACTCAAAGGCGACTGAAAGCGGGCAAAAAAAGCGCGCAATAGCACTGCCGCTTGAGGTGGATTGGCGCACTGCACGAGCGCGTCCAGCACCTGATCCGGCACGTCCAGGAGGCGTTCACGGGTGAGCTGCCCGAGCAAGCCATCTGGACGTCGGGCAAGCGCCGTCAAATGATCAGCCACCTCGGGATCGCCAAACAGATCTGCACACGTTTGAGCAAGATCTCCCGCCCCTTCGTCGAGTTTCGCGAATAGTTCTAGGTGCCGAGTTGGAGGTCGGGGAGCTTGGGGCAAAAGGCTCGCGAAGCTCTCCGAAACGCGCGTCCGCGCGTCCGCTACGGCCAAGCGAAAGGACTCAACGCTTTCAAAGTTCAAGCCCCGAGCCAGGCGCAGGAGCTCTCCGGGGCTCTCCGGCAACAAATGGGTCTGGAGCCCGCTCATCCACTGAATACGATGCTCAACAGTGCGCAAGAATAGATACGCCGTGCTTACATCGTTCGCTTCCTTGTCAGAAACGAGCCCCAAAGCCCGCAGCCGCTGCAAGGCCGGAAGCGAACCGGGAACTCTAAGGCTCAGCTCTCGCCCACCCCAAATGAGCTGCAACGACTGAATGAAGAACTCCGCTTCGCGAATGCCACCCGGACCAAGCTTCAGATCCCTGGCCGCATCGCGCGACAACTCAGCACGAGAACGCTGCAGCATCTCGGCTAGAGCCGTTGCAACCCCAGGGTCCACCTCCCGTCGAAAAACAAACGGCAAGATCACCTCACGCTCTAACACCTCAGCGAGCGAAGGGTCTCCGGCAATTGCGCGCGAGCGCAGGAGTGCCGAGCGTTCCCAGAGGCGGCCCCAGGTTTCATAATACCTATCAGCTGCCGCAATGGAATTCACCAGCGGGCCAAGCGATCCCTCTGGCCGCAAGCGCAAATCCACCCGCCACAAGCGACCATCTTCTGTACTTTCGTCGATGATAGCGACAACTCGTCGCACGACGCGCGTCCAGTATTCGTGTGCCGAGAGGGGGCCATCAGCCTCATCGGCATCGTAGAAAAAGATGAGATCGATGTCCGAGCCCGCATTGAGCTCGTCCCCGCCAAGCTTTCCCATGCCGAATACCACCAGCTCCGAGACCACGCCTGAACGCTGCACGGGCTGAATCAAGCGAGGGCTCAGGCTTGCTTTCACATGTTGAAGCACTACCTGGAGCAACGCCTCCGCCAGGCGGCTCAATTCAGCAGCCGTGGTTTCCACCGTGGCTCCACCAAGCTCCACCGGTAAGATCTCACGCAGCGCGATGCGCGCCTTCTCCGCCCAGACCGATCGACGCAGAAGCGACAATTGCGTTCGCTCGTCGCCGCCATTTTGCAGGGCTTCTAAGAGCCGAACACTCATGCCTGAAGCTCGCCTCGGAACCGCGAGATCTTCGGACTGCAGCATTTCAAGAGCTGCGAGCTTCCATGGCACGTCTGGAGTCATGGCGGGGAGGCAAGCGGCGAGCACCACCGCCAAGCCGCAACTGGGCGAAGCGCTAAACTCGTCACTCAAGGCATCCACTCGCTCCGGATCGATGCGTCGCGCGAGATCGAGTAGCGCGAAGGTCGGGGGCATTGGCGGCTATTACCAATATTGCCTGACCAACGCTCTATTTTGGACCACCCGGATGTGTTTGAGCCACTTGTTGAGCCATGAAGCACCACTCGCCGACGTTGGCACTCTTACTGCTCGCGGCCTGTAGCTCGACCCCCGGCGCGAGGATGACCGGACCCGCAAGTGGGGGCGGCGCCTCGGGTGGTTCGCCTGGTACTTCGGTGGGGGGAAAGGCCGTCATTTCGAACCAAGGCAGCGGCGGCGTGAACCCGGGCGGAGGAACCGGCGGCAGGAGCACCGGAGGCACTCACACGGCAACGGGTGGCGCGGCGGCAAATAGCGCCGGTGCGTCCTCGAACGCGGGCGGTACCAACGGGCAAGCACCCTCCGGTGGGGCAGCAGGAGCTCCGGTCGTCCAAGCACCGGAAGGCCAGCTCACTTGGGTGGCCGTGGGATATGCTGGACGCCGGGTACGATCAGTCGACCTCGGGATAACCTGGAACAACGATCAGACGCTCGGTGGTGGGGGCGATGACGAATTTCTTCTGCGCGGTGTAGCCTTCGGCAAGGGGTTATTCGTAGCGGTTGGTTGGCAAATCCACTCTTCAGCGGATGGCATCACCTGGCACCAAGAAGTGAACCCTCAGAACCAATGGCTTCAAGGCATCCGCTTCAGCGGGGAACGTTGGGTTGCAACCGGCGGCTACGGGTACTCGGCGTACTCCACCGACGGTCACGCCTGGCAACCCGGGGGTGACCTAATGACGGAAGCCAGCCGTTCCTTGGCTTTTGGGGAAGGGATCTTCATGACGGCCACCAATCCTGGCAATTGGTGGAGCTCCACTGACGGCATGAACTGGGCCAAAGTGAGCAGCGGCCACCAGGATCCAGACATTGCTTACTGCAACGGTCAGTTCAAGGAGACCAAAGATTGCACTGACAGATTCACGTCCATATCCCAAGTTACCCTTGAGAACGTCACCGTGCGCGCAAAAGATGGCAAGCTGGAGCGCTCTTCCAACGGAATCGATTTCGAAGTGGTGCAAAGCGACGGGCCGGCGCTCATCGCCGTTACCGCAGGCTATGTAATACCGTAGGATCACGCCGCTTGCGGTGAAAGGCGAGTTCGGCAATAAGCCCTGCCGAAGCCTATGCGATTTCTCTGCATCTCTGACATCCACGGCCACGCTGACGCATTGGAAGCGGTGCTCGCCGAGGCCAACGAACGCGGCTTCGACCAGCTGCTGGTCTGTGGGGATCTGTGTTTTCCTGGCCCTCGACCCCTGGACGTGTGGAAGCTCTTGGTGAGCCACAAGGCCGTGTGCGTTCAGGGGCTAACCGATCGCGCCGTCGCTCTCTTGGACCCCAACACACTGAACCCGAGCGATGAACGCCAACGGGACCGCCTCGAGCGCCTACGGTCAGTCCACGCGGAACTCGGAGAAATCATCGTCACCCGGCTGAGGCTCCTACCACCGATTGCTCAGCTGCCCCTTGAGAGCGGCCACACGCTCATCATGGTGCACGGCTGCCCAAGCGACCCCAGCGAATCCCTATCGCCCGACATGAGCGACGAAGAGCTGCTCGCGGCGCTCGGCGACCACCCTTTCGACCTCGTGATTTGCGGCGGCAGCCACCAACCCTTCGATCGAAGTGTCGAAGACGTGCGCATAGTGAACGTGGGCTCCGTTGGTGAAGCTCCCGGTGGCGGCTACGCCGACGCCACCATCATTCACACCACCGCTACGGGTATCCACGTGGAGCAGTTTGTTGTTCCGCTTAACGCCGATTCAGATTAACAATCTTGCGCGTGCGCGCACTATCCCGTTTTGCTGCCCACCGTGGCTAGCGCGTTCGCACTACCCCAAGCCCGCTACAACGCCGCTTCGGCCAAGGCGCGCCCGAGCTGCTCGAGGAGCTGACGCTCCACCGCCCTGGAGCGCAGTGTTGTGCCGTCCCACTTGAGCTCGGCAATGTATTGCCACTGCCAGCTGCCCGGCCCTCTCTGCGACAAGCCCAGCGTGCTGCCGCCAAGCGCCGGATCCAGGCGATACAGTCGATCTCCCGAAGGGAGCTCCACCAACGGCTCTTCGTCGTAATTTACCGGACAAACCACTTCTTCTTCTGCACTGCTCATGCGTTCAGTGTACACCGGCGGAGCGCTGATTCAAGTGAAAAAATAGGCTCCTGACCCGATCGACGCCGTGTGTCAGGGCCCGCTCGCCCGGCCGCGGACAGCACCGCCTTCGGCCGGCGGACAGAGCGGATCAAGCAGCCGCTCAAACCCATTTTCCTTGATTGCCAACATTGAGCGCACGCGTTCGAGCAAATGCTGTGAGAGCCCATCGCGACGCAAGAGCCACAATAAGTACTCCTCTGGGATGTCCTTGAGATAGCGCCCCGAAAACCGCCCAAAGGGCATCTTGTAGCGCGCGAGCTCTAGAAGCGCGCCCGGATCTAATTCAACTTGTTCCATACACCACCGCGAAATCCCCGTGGACTCCGAAGTCCTCCTCAACCAGCAAAGGTACTCAGCCAGCCCCCCAAACACAACGGTTACATTTTAGTTCGCTCACACCGCCCGGACAAACAACGCCCGCTCCGGATACTTGCGCGAAACACAGCGGCCGGAGTGTTGCTAGGTACGACGAGTGAGAAGATCGCGCGCCTGATTCAATTTCGCAGCGAGGTATTCTGAGCCGCCGTGGTCCGGATGAACTTTCAGCATGAGGCGCTTGTACTCACGCGCAATGTCAGCTCGAGTGGCGCCTTCTTTGAGCCCTAATACAGAGAGAGCCTCCGCGCGTGTCATATTCGCCACGTTAGGTGCAGGCACGTGCGTTGTCCGCGGACGTAGACGGCGCTTTGGCCGCAGCAGCAAGACCACGCTTAGGAGCAACACAAGGACGAAAAGAAAACGGGCTATCCCCCGGTTTTAGCCACGAGAACCCTAATGCGCCAGTTTTGTATCCAGACCCCGCCCGAACGCCTTGGTGTCACTTCTGAGCGGTGTCTTTGCTCGCTTGGCCCGGCGGAGCGGCCACCAAAAGTGGGGCGCGCCTTTGCACCGGAAGCAATGTGCACTCAGTGCGAGCCTCGACGTTTCTCACGGCAAAGCTGCCATCGTCGAATGTTCTATCAACGCCCGCACGGCCCTGGAGCATCTGCCCCACGCCCAGAAGCGTTTCCGGCAACCGAAATTCCAGGAAAACGTCGTTGATGAGCGCCCGAAAGACGCTGAACCCATCGCTTTTTTGGTGCTGATCAAATACCAGGGCCCCCCCCACATCATGCGTGAGCAACTGAAACTTTGACCCTTGCTTGCCAACGGTAACCTCGGCCACAGGGGGGCTCACCGCTGGCCGACCTTTTCCATCCCGGCAGTCAACGACACGCCAGGTGACGGACGCCTCGCTCGCAAGCGCGTAGTCGGAGCCGAGAGCGAGCCGAGCTCCGCGCCATGAAGGCCCCGCGCAGCCAAGCATGGCAACAGCAGGCCAACACCAGAGCAAGCGTTTCAAGGTCGCACCGCAGCGTGCGCAGCACGCGCTGCTTGAATGAAGTGAGCCACTTTGGAAAGATCTTTCCGACGAGGTGCCCCCCCCACTTCCACTCCACTCGCGACATCCACACCAAAGGGCCGCACCCGCTGCACGGCTTCCGCCACGTTGCCTGGATTCAAGCCTCCCGCGAGTACCAGTGGGCGCGAGCGCGCCAGCCCAACCACTAAGCTCCAATCAAACGCCTGACCCGTACCCCCAAAGGCACCCCCAACCTTCGCATCCAAAAGCAACCGTTCCCCCGGCCAGCTTGCTGCGTTCTCGACGTCCGTTTGCGACTCGATCGGCAGCGCCTTGTACGCGCGAGGTAGCACGCCAAGGAGGTCCTCCCGCGGCTCCTCCCCATGAAGCTGCAGCCAGGCGTCCCCCACTTGGGTGCGCAGCTCACCGAGGGCGAGAGCGCTAAGATTTGCCACAACGAACACAGTCGATTCCGATCGACCGAGGGCATAAGACAGGCGCAGTGCTTCATCAAGGGGCACGGCCCGCTTGGAGGTGGGGATCAGGTTGATGCCAACCGCATCCGCTCCCAATGCAAAGGCCGCCTCTGCGTCTTCGAGCGTGGTAACTCCACAGACCTTGATCCACAAAGGGGACGGCGAATCGCTCACCGTTCCTCTTTAGCGCAGCTCACTCGATCTTGAGGAGTTCCTTGACGGTAGCAATGACCTGCGGAGCCTGAATTGGCTTGGTAATGTAGGCATTGGCGCCCAGCTGGAGCGCTCGCTGGCGATCTTCCTGTGAGCCTTCGGTCGTGATGACAATAATCGGCGTCTCTTTGTGCACCGGATCGGTGCGGACTCGCTTCACCAGCTTCAGCCCATCCATGATGGGCATGTTGATATCCGTTACAATGATGTCAAAACGCGCAGCGGCGAGCTTCCGGAGTCCATCTACACCGTCGTCCGCCTCGGTAACTTTAAGGTTCTTAACCCGCGCCAACGCAAACACCAGGAGCTGGCGCATCATCGGCGAATCTTCGACTATCAAACAGGAGTATTCAGCCATGTTTACGCTCAGACGCTGAGATCCATAAATGCTTCAAGCCCCGGTAACCTACGCTCCGCTTGCACAAAGAGGCTGGCACTTACTAGCGCCGCCGCCGCATGCTGCCCCAGGAGCTTGAACAATTCAAAGTCGATCGTGGAAAATCGTTTCTTTTGGGCCAGAGTCGCGAAAATCGCGATGACCCCAACGATCTTGTCGTCCACCGTGAGGGGGATCACCGCGGCAGGCTCGGCTATTGAGCCCAAGCACGCGTCACGCTCTTCGTTAACTGACGCCACCAGCGACCGAAACACCTGGCCAATCGGCCCTTCGTCGATGGTGACCGGCGCGAGCGCACCACTGGGCACGCCCTCGGAGGCGACGGGGACCAGCTCAGTTTCGTCGGCATTGGCAAGGTACATGCAGTAACGCTCAGCGCCCACAAGCTGAGCCAAGACTTCTTTGATCCGTCGCGTTACCCCTCGGGGCGAAAGGCTCGAGTGGATTTGGTTGGAGGCCACGAAGAGGTTTGCCAGGTTGGCAAATTCACTTTCCACCTCGCGTGCCTGAGCCCCGAATTCGGATCCTACGGCCTCGGCATGCCGAAAGCGCGACAGGAGATCGCCTTTTTCAGCCTCAAGCTCCTGGATTTTAGCCAAGAGCTCTCTCACGGCTTCGTCCGTTTCCACCTTCGCCCGAAGCCCCGCGTTTTCTTGCTCAAGCTCTCTTAGCCTGTGCTGTAGGCGCTCATGCTCCGTCACAAATTCCTCCGTTAGCCGCTGACCCGCCGAAAAGCTACGTAGCAATTCCTCGCGCTCGCGGTCGAGATCTGGTGGTGGGCTGCCGCTGGGAGTGTTCGTGGACCTGCGAGAATCTGCCATCCTGATGTTTCCGATCCATCACGTTGGTTTCAACCGCCAAAAATCGACGGTACCACGTGTCGCCGCAAAGTCACCCTTGGCACTGGGCGAGTAGAACCAAGGTTGCCAACAATCGATGCACAGAAGGACATGCGGCACCTCCGTCGAGTCGCTTAAGGACTCCGCCTCGTACTACATCCTCCCACTCGAAGGTTGGCCGGAAGGCCAATCTTCCCCAACGGACACGCGTAGAACTTGAAGGCAGAAGCCTCACTTAGCTGTTACGCTTGTGCAAATGGGTCAAAAGACAACCCTCAGCCCTGCCGACATCGACGAGCTCATTGAGCACGCAGCCTACGAGCAGGCGCGTTCCGCCCTGAGTACTATCGAAACCGACGACGAGAGCTTCACCATCACTCGCATCAAGCTCGGCTTGCGCGATGGTTCCCTGCCCCCGGGCGTAGCCATGCAACGCCTGGTACAAATCATGCGCAAAGATGCCACCGCACCTGGCGCCAAGACGCTCTATCAGGAGGCCTCGAAGCTCTCTTTTCAAGAAGGTGCGTCCTCAACGGCTCACTCGCACCCGCCCCCGCCGGTAACGTCAGACAAGAAGTAGAGTTACGCCTGGGCGAGCCATTGCTGAAGCTCCCCCACAATCACGCGAGGCCCCCGGCGCAAATCTCGGCAGGTGCGAGCACCAGTTAACAGAAACGCCGTGCGTAGCTGTTGTTCAACCCGTGACAGAAGCTGGCGTGCGCCATTTTGGCCCCCAGCTGCTAGCGCCTGGAGGACCGGGCGCGCAATGCCGCCGACTGTGGCGCCAAGTGCTAACGCCTTTGCTATGTCCAACCCGGACTGCACGCCTCCAGTCGCAAAGACCGTTTCGAACCCGTGCCGATCCACCAACCCCACGCTGGCTGCGGTGGGAATACCCCACTCCCAGAATGCCTCGCCCAGATCTTTTTGATCTTCACGAGCGCGGTGCGTTTCCACAGCAACCCATGAAGTGCCACCGGAGCCCGAAACGTCCACGTGCTCTACCCCGAGTGCCCGCAATCTGCCGGCCACATCTGCGGACAAACCGCACCCTGTTTCCTTGATCACAATCGGCACCGGAAGGTCGGCAACGAGACGAGCGACGGTGCTCAGGCCCTCGCGAAAATCTCGATCACCTTCGGGTTGCACCAGCTCCATCGCGGGATTCAAATGCACACACAGGGCATCGGCGCCCACCGCACCAACGAGCTCAGCGATCGCGTCGGTAGACATTTGGGTCGCTTGAACAATGCCGATGTTACCGAGCAACAAGATCGAAGGCGCTACCTTGCGGACCGCATAGGTGCTCTTTAAACTTGGGTTCTTGAGCATGGCTCGCTGGCTACCTAGGCCAAATGCGTAGCCCCGCTCTTCGGCGATTTCGGCAAGCTCCAGGTTGATGCTCTCGGCGCGCTCAGCACCACCAGTCATCGCAGCGATCAATATGGGGGCTGTCAGGCGTTTGCCAAGGACGGGAGTGCTGAGATCCACGTCGTCGTAGGCGAGCTCGGGCAAAGCATTGTGCACGAGGCGCACGCACTCGAACAACGTTGTGGTCTTGTGGAATCCAACGTCGCCGCTCACTGCGAGGTCAATGTGATCCCCCTTTCGATTGGAAATGTCTGCCATGGGTAACTAGCGGAGCCCATCGGTGCGAAAAAGCAAGGGCTGCACGACCTTAGACTTTCTCGCGTGTCGCACGTTGACCGGCCGGCACAAGGTACCTAGGCTCGAAAGCTCATGCGCAGCCCCAAAAGTCCGGAAAAGCGAGTGTCTACTGGGGCTGACCCATTTGCGGCCTTGATGGCCCATGTGCTCCCTGGGGTGGAACGTGAGCTCCGGACGCACCTCACCCGCGCGCAGAAAAACGCAGCTGCCCTCGGGCAGCCGGTAAAAGATATGGTGGCTGCCCTCTCTAGCCTCTGCCTACGCGGCGGAAAGCGCCTGCGTGCGGGGCTTGTGGCTGCAGGATACCTATCCGCATCGGGGAAACGTTCGCTCCCGGCGGGGGTCATTCAGGCAGGGGTCGCCGTTGAATTGCTCCAAGCTTATTTTCTAATCCACGACGATTGGATGGATCGGGACGACGTTCGCAGGGGAGGCCCTTCGGTGCACGCCTGGCTCACCGCTAAGATTGGGAACTCTCATCAAGGTGCCGCGGCGGGCGTGCTCACTGGGGACTACGCCCTCGCGCTGGCGACCCAAGTGCTGTCGCACGTGCCGATGGCCCAAACACAAGTACAGGGCGTATGGGACTGTTTCAGCCGCATGCAGCTGGATGCCATTGCAGGGCAACAGCGGGACCTCCTTGGCGAGGAGGACGTGTTACTTACCTACAAGCTCAAGACTGGCAGCTACAGTGTGCATGGTCCGCTAGAGCTTGGGGCACGCCTCGGTGGAGCTTCCCTTGAGGTCCTGGGTGCACTGAAGCGCTACGCCATCCCCACAGGGGTTGCTTTTCAGCTCAGGGACGATCTGCTGAACGCGTTCGGCGACCCAGCCGTTACCGGAAAGCCGCTCGGAAGCGACCTAGTAGAAGGGAAAAAAACGCTGCTCGTTAGCACCGCGCTCGGGCGACTCAAAGGCCCGGAAAAAGCAAAGTTTCTAGCCGCGTTCGGCAACCCGAAAGCCTCCCAGAAGCAGCGCGCCATGGCGCTTCAGGTATTAGGTGAGTGCGGAGCTGTAGAAAGCTTGGAACGGGAGATCAGCAAGCTTTGCCGTGCCAGCCAGCGCGCACTCGCGTCGGGGGCGCTCCCTTCCGCAGGTCGAGAACTCCTCGCAGCGGCTACCACCTCGCTCGTAGCTCGAACCCATTAACAGGTACATTCTGGAAGTTTCGCAATGCGAGTGCGTTTCACCCCACCAACACAAACCTTCGGCGGCTACATTTTCGATTGCGATGGCACCCTGGCCGATTCAATGCCGCTCCACCACGACGCTTGGAAATTTGCACTCAAGGAGTGTGGGGCGGAGTTCGAGTTCACCTGGGAGATCTTTGCCTCGCGTGGGGGAATGCCGCTCGAACAAACGGTGCGGGAGCTGAATCAACAATTTTGTTGTGAACTCGACCCTATCGCTATCGCAGCGGCCCAGCGCGTCCATTTTGAAGCCCGTTTGCACGAGCTCCAACCGATCTCGGAGGTGACGCACTTTGCAAGGCAAGTGCAAGCGCAAAGGCCCGTGAGTGTGGCCTCGGGGAACCTGCGTTTGCAGGTCGTTCGCTCCTTACACACGATTGGCGTGGGGGACATCTTCGATATTATCGTCACCCCTGAACAGGTAGAACGCGGCAAACCCCACCCGGACATGTTCCTGCTCGCGGCCGAGCTCATGGGGGTACGTCCGAAAGATTGCCTCGTGATAGAAGATAGCCCGCTCGGAATACAAGCGGCTGAACGAGCTGGGATGGCCTGGGCACTGGTTGAAGATGCACTGCCCACAGTGCCGAAAACAGGTTAAGCCGTGACGGTGGCGCACGCACTCGGCAAGGTGATCCTCTTCGGCGAACATGCCGTTGTATATGGGGTGCCGGCCATCGCTGCAGGTATCGCCCTCGGCACTGAAGCGTACGCCGAACGGTCCAAGGTTTCGAGCCTGGAGCTCGGCGAGTTGGTCGCGTCGTCAGACGACGATTCTGAGCTGGCCCGCGCCTTCAGTGCTTTGTTGGCTAAGCTGGATGCGGGAAGCTTCAGCGTGAAGGCCAAGACAGCTCTGCCACCCGGGTGTGGGCTGGGGGCCTCCGCTTCGCTGGGCGTCGCCATTGCTCGCGCCGTGCTCGAATGCGCGCACCCGGGCACGGCAGAAGATCCAGAGCGTGTGCTTGGAGCGGCCGACGCTTGGGAGCGCGTTTTTCATGCTAACCCTTCAGGTATCGATGCCATGGCAGCCATGCGAGGAGGCTGCTTCCGCTTCACACGCAACATGGCTCCCACTCCGATAAAGCTCGCCCACTCGCTCTGCCTAGCCATCGCTGTCGCCGGTCCGCCCGCCCCCACGGCTGAGATGGTCAATAGCGTGGCGCAACTGAAAGAGCGACGGCCCGAAGTGGTAGAACGCACCCTGGAAGGAATTCGTTCGCTCGTGCAAAACGCCGAGCTTTGCTTGAAAACAGGGGACCTTGCAGGGGTTGGCAAGCTCATGGACTACAACCAAATGTTGCTCTCAGGGCTGTTCGTTTCCACACAGGAAATCGAAGAGGCGTGTTGGTGTGCGCGCCAAGCTGGTGCCCTTGGCGCCAAGCTCACGGGCGCTGGCGGCGGGGGTTCGGTGATAGCCTTGGTCGAAAAGGATCCAGATCCGGTGCTCAAAGCCTGGCAGCAAGCGGGGTTTCGCGCCTTCAGCTCAATCATCGGTTAACATGACACGCACCTCGCTCCCCAAAGCTACTGCCCGCGCTCATTCCAATATCGCTCTCGCAAAATATTGGGGCAAAGGCGACGTAGCTCAAAATCTCCCCGCAACGCCCAGCCTCTCCATGACGCTGAGTGCGCTTCACACCACAACCTCCGTGGTGTTCGAAGAACAGCTAACCCGAGATGAGATTGTTCTCAACGGAGTTCAACTTTCGGGCGAAAAACGCGCCCGCCTTACCCAATTTCTGGATCGGGTACGCACGCTCGCCGGCCTTCAGCGCTTTGCCTGCGTGGATTCGCACAACAATTTCCCCACAGCGTCGGGGCTCGCTTCCAGCGCTTCAGGTTTCTCGGCGTTGGCGCTCGCAGCTACGCGTGCGGCGGGTCTCGCGTATGCTCCCGAAGAAGTGAGTGCCTTGGCCAGGGTTGGGTCGGCATCCGCCGCACGTTCGCTGTTTGGCGGCTACGTGGCGCTGGAGCTCGGTGCACAGTCGGCGACGCGTGTTTTGGCAGGGGACGCATACCCGTTGAGCCTGCTCGTGTGCGTGGTAACGCTGCTTCCGAAAGATCAGGGCTCCACACTCGGTATGGCGCACACCCAGAAGACGAGCCCTTATTACCCTGCCTGGGTGGATAGCGCACCCGCCGTGTACGAGCGCGTGCGTGGGGCCCTTTTGGCTCGCGATTTTGATGCACTCGGTCGCGCGACAGAGCACAGCGCACTACTGATGCACGCCAGCATGTTCGCAGCTGAGCCGCCCCTCAACTATTGGTCACCGACCACCCTCGCGCTCTTGCAACGAGTGTCCGAGCTCCGAGCCTCCGGGTTGCCAGCCTATGCCACGATGGACGCCGGGCCCCATGTGAAAGTGCTCGTCGAACCCCATAATGCCCAGAAAATCGAGAACGCATTGCGCGAGGTAGCAGGCGTGAAAGACGTGCTCGTGTGTGCGCCCGGGCCAGATGCCACAGTAACTCTGGAGGGAGCATGATAGCGCGCGCCCCAGGAAAACTAGTGTTATCTGGCGCCTACGCGGTGCTGTGGGGCGCACCAGCCATTGTCACAGCTGTGGATCGCTACGTTTCAGCTGATAGCTCGCGCCCGGCGGGATTTGTGACGCCGGAGGTGCTCGCCGCACTTGGAGTTCAAACACCAGCGCCGTACTTCGACGCGAGCGAATTGCGCAGCGAGCGCGGAAAGCTCGGGCTCGGCTCAAGCGCGGCCATCCTTGTCGCGAGCCTTGGTGCCCTGCAAGCCTCACCTCTCGGTGAAGTGGCGCTCATGCGGCTTGTCGCGCGCGCCGTTCATGCCCATCGTGAAGCGCAAGGGGGCGGTAGCGGCATTGATGTGTTGGCAAGCGCCCTCGGGGGCACGCTCGTGGCCAGAACAACGGAGAATGGTCCGCATGCGACCCACGTGACACTTCCTGCAGGCCTCGATTGGTCCGTGTGGTTTTCTGGGCACTCAACCAGCACTTCCATGATGCTCTCGCAGGTCAAACGGTTGGAGGCCGTGGAACCGCAGTGTTTTCAGGCCATCTTTGCGCCGCACTTGCAGGCTTCAGAAGACGCAGCACGCGCGGTGGAGGCGAACGACGCAAATGGACTTTTGTCCGCACTCGAGGTCCAACGCCAACAGCTGTTCCTATTGGGAGAAGCCGCAAAGATCAGCATCGTCACCCGCGAGATGAAGGAGCTACACGAAGTTGCTGCGTCTGAATCCGCCCTCTGCATGCCTTCGGGCGCAGGCGGCGGGGACGTACTTTTGCGCATCGGGCGCACACCGCCGAGCGCTAGCTTTCGACTGCGTGCTACCGAGCTTGGTTTTGAGCATCTGCCCCTCGAGTTGGGCGCGCGCGGGCTGCACTTTACCCAACCTCAAGCGAGCTGAGCTAAGCTCATAAACCCCTCTTTTCGTCTGCGCGTTCTACATCCCACGCCCTCATCATGACCCAAAGCTCCCGCATTCCAGGCTTTTATAAACTCTCGGTTGAGGAACGCCGCAAGCACATCTCCGAGGTCAGTTCCGTTGAACATCAGGAGCTGTTCGATGCCTTAGCCGTGGGTGGCCTCACCACAGCTATGGCGGACAAAGTTGTCGAGAATGTGCTTGGCATTTACGCGCTCCCTTTCGGAATCGCGCTCAACGTCCAGGTCAACGGCCGCGACCGCTTGGTACCGATGGTTGTTGAAGAGCCCAGTGTGATCGCTGCTGCGTCGAATGCCTCGCGCATGATACGCAGAGGAGGCGGCTTCAGCGCAGAGATGCAGGATACGCTGATGACGGGGCAAATACAAGTCTACAACGTACCCGATACAACACGCGCCTTGGCACGCTTGGAACAGGCGCGCGAAGAGCTACTCGAATTGGCGCGCCTTGCCACGCCCAGTCTGGAAGCGCGCGGCGGTGGGCCTCGCGAGGTCGAAGTTCGAGATTTGGGAGAGGGTTGCCTAGTCGTGCACATTCACATCGATTGTTGTGATGCGATGGGTGCCAATTTGGTCAATCACGTTGCTGAATCACTCGGCCCCCGCGTCAGGGACCTAGCTGGCGGCAAGCTTGGGTTACGCATCCTATCCAACCTCTGTGATCGTCGTCGAGTACGAGTAACCTGCAGAGTTCCGCTGGCGGAGTTACGCCTCCGCGGAGATCGCGGCTCCAGCTACTTCCCTCCCCCACTGGAACCGGCTGACAGCGATGACATCATTGACGTCATTGTGCAGGCTTCGCGTTTTGCGGAGCTCGATCCGTACCGCGCCGTCACGCACAACAAGGGTATCATGAACGGTGTGGATGCCGTGGTGCTGGCAACCGGTAACGATTTTCGAGCGGTCGAAGCGGGGGCTCACGCTTATGCTGCCCGGAGTGGTCGTTACGCCCCACTTGCCACCTGGCGGCGCGACGGTTCGGAGCTTGTGGGGGCGCTTGAGATGCCGCTAGCCCTCGGAATCGTAGGCGGTACGCTTCGAGTGCATCCGGCGGCCCAACTTGCGCTCCGAATCATGCGCGTCGAAAGCGCCTCCGATCTCAGTTTGGTTGCGGCGTCCGTGGGCCTTGCCTCCAATTTGGCCGCGCTCCGAGCGCTTGCCACCGAAGGGATCCAACGCGGACACATGTCCCTGCATGCGCGGTCCGTGGCCGCCGCCGCCGGTGCACGCGGGGACGAGGTTGAGCAAGTGGCTCTCGCCCTCTCCGATCTCGGAGTGATCACCTTGGCTGCCGCGCAAAAATGCCTCCAGGAGCTCCGGCATCCAGAATGAAGAACGCACCGTGGCTTCCTCTGTTGCGCGCCGAGCTGGATGAGCAATCGGCTTACTTGCCCGAAAGTGGGAACTTTCGGATTCACCTGGATGCTAACGAGGCGCCACCGCTCTTGAGCGACAAGGCGCGTGCGAGGCTGGCCGAAGTCGCGAGCCAAACGGCTTGGGAACGCTACCCAGACCCTACGGCAGCGCGCTTGCGCGAAGCCATTGCCACTTACTCCGGAGTCACACCTTCGGAGGTGTTGGTGGGAGTGGGTAGCGACGAGCTCATCACCATCTTATTAACGGCACTTGGTGAAGCCAAAGGCCGGAGCCCGCGAAGCGTTGTCACAACGACCCCGAGCTTTGTTATGTATCGCATGAGCTCCCGCCTGCGCGGCCTTCCCGTGCTTGAGGTTCCCCTCGACGCGAGCTGGGATATTCCGGAAAAAAGCCTTCTGGCCGCCACCCAAAACACCCATCCCGGCATTCTGTTCTTAGCGAGCCCCAACAATCCCACCGGCACGCTCTTTAGCCTCCACCGCCTCCGATCGGTGATCGAGGCAGCACCTGAATGGCTCGTGGTGATCGACGAAGCCTACATCGACTATGCCGAGTTGAACCAATTGGAGCTCCTTCGCGAGTACCCCAACGTAGTTATCCTAAGAACGCTCTCCAAAGTTGGCTTCGCTTCGCTTAGACTGGGTTGGCTCTTGGGTCCATCTGGCCTCGTTCGAGAGTTGGATAAGGTGAGGCTGCCTTACAACATCAATGGCCTGAGCCAAAAGCTAGGCCAAGTGGTGCTCACGGAGCTTGCAGCCGAGATCCGGCAGACTTGCGAATGTGTGCGTGTTGAACGAACTCGCTTGGCTCAAGCCTTGGCCAAGATTCCCGGCGTCTCCGTAACTCCGAGTCAGGCGAACTTTATTTGGTTCAGAACGGAGGTGCCGGCGGAAAAAGTGTTTGATAGCCTGAAAAACCAGGGAGTCTTGGTCCGTAGCTTTCACGGACGCGGCGGGAGGCTTGCTCACCAGCTGCGGGTCACTGTGGGTACCCCGGATGAAGACCTGGAATTCTTGGATGCATTGGGCCGAGCGCTCTCTGAGGCAGCTTGAGGACGCCCATGTTGCCGCGTATCGACGAGTGCTCGCCGGCCCGTGCCGCTCGCCTGCTCCTGGTAGGCGTCACGCTGCTGCTCGCCACCTTCGGGATCCCTGGGTGCATGGCGGGAGGCCAGGTTGAACGCTTGGTAGACGGGCGGTCCCAAATGGGAGGGTTCATCGACGAACGTGCGTACGCCTACTATGCGCGGGGCCGAGTACTTGAGCTTGAGCACTCTTATGCGGAAGCATTAACCTATTATCAACTCGCGCAGGAGTACGATCCAGACAGCGTGGAGCTTGCGGTGCGTGTAGGCACTACCCTTTGCCAACTCCGGAACAGTGCGGCTTTCCCGTCTTTCGAGAGTGCCAAACACCTAGATCCGCGCTACGCGCCGCTTTTTACGGAACTTTCGCGTTGCTACCTGCTGGAAGGGGACCGCTCCGAAGCATTTGCCGCGGCAACCAAAGCCATCAGCCTCGATCCGAATGGCGTGGGTCCGAATCAGCAAATGCTGACCGTACTCCGCGCAGAAAACGACCATCTGCGCCTAAGCGCGTGGTACCGGAGCCTGCTCGCTCAAGAGGCGCTCGATCCGTGGAAAGTCCGGCAGCTCGAATATCTCGCAGCCTCGGACGAGCAACTCCTTGCTGAACTCTGGCTTCACTCAAAGAAGGCCAGCCGTTCCAGCGCGGAATCCACCAAGCTTTCCGATCGGGGGCTGCTGGGGGCACTCACATCGGGCAACGACACCGCATTTTTGGAACGCTCTCGGGCACTCAATCTAAGCGACGAGCGCGTGATAGGGCTGCTGGCGCGCTCAGGCAAGCTAGCCTTGGCTACGCAGTTGGCCGAGCGCCGCTACTCGGACTCCCCACGGGACGCGGACACCTGGGTTCAGCTTCTCTGGTTAACAACTCTGAATGGGGATGAAGCGCGCTTCGATGGATTGTTGGCTGCCGCGCCGACTGGCACCACGGGCTTGAGCCCAGAAAGCCGCACGTTATTGAGCTCGATCTTAGCCTCGAAGGCTGGCGTTATCTCCGCTTCTGAACCACTTCCCGCAACGGGCTCAACGCTCAGGGCCCAGCAGGGGCGGAGTCCGTCGGAGAAAGCGGAGCCGCAGGTGGGGCCTGCAATGCAGCCTGGCGAGCAGCGCTGAACGGAATAGTCAGATCGACATCGTACGTTTGGCCCGCCTGCACATCGATCGTTTTATCCACTTTTTGGAGTACCTGCGGGAGGAAAGCGGTGATGGTGAGCTTTCCGGGCGGCACCCGCGTTAACGTGTATCTGCCGTCTAGGCCCGTCACCGTGACGGTGGGGTACTTGAGCACGAAGACTTCCGCCGTCATGTATGGCCGGGTGTCTTCTTTGAGCAGGTAGCGCCCTGGGGCGTGAGGAAAAATGGCGACTGGCTTACCTTTTCCAAGAGCGACGAGCGATGCCGGATCCTGGTTCCCTGCCAAACTCACCAGGTAGTTGCGCTCATCCTGACCCGCGACCTCCAGGCGTTGGCCAAAGGTGAGAGCAATCGTGCGTGACTGCCATGCGCAGCCCTGCCCCTCAACCTTCACCGCATCCGTGGCGACGGGCACGAACTTGTCGTATCCGGTGACACTCACAAGCACATCGGGAGCGCTGCGCTTTATGCCTTCGCGAAAAAGCTTCTCGTAAACAACGCGAGCGCGCGTGCAGTCGGCTGGGATCCCTTGTTGTACGTCGGGCTGTGCGGGTGCTTCGTCTCCACTTACGGTAATGAGTCCGCGGATGGTTGCGAAGGGCCCCGAATATGCGGGTAGCTTGCCGGCATTCACGACGGCTTGGACCCGCGGGCTCCTCGGCGTAAACGGCATTCCGCTCTGAAGCTTTTCTTCCTCCGCGCTTAGGGACGGCTGGGGCGTAGCCTCCGAACTTTGCGGGCGAACGGCATCGCAGCCCCCGGCAAGTAAAAGCAGTATTAAGGCCGACCCAGCGGGAACTCTTCTCGTCATGCGGTGGCGGTTATAGCAAAACCATCCACACATGCCTGGCACCAAAGAGTGCGTTCAGGTGTACAAGGCACGTGCCTCGCCGAAGATCGCCACTTTCTTTGCCTTGTTGCCCTTTCGGGTAAGCTCACAGGACCATGGTCCTGCCCCCTCGAAAACTTGCCTCCTTGGCTTGCCTGCTAAGTGCTTGGGTGGCCGGCAGCTCCTCGCTCGGCTGCGACAATCCGCGCCGACGTTTCCGCCAAATCGTTGAAAACGCCCAAGTTGAAGTCGTCCCGGCCCTCGCAAAGCTCGGCACGAACCCTCGTGAACGGCCATTTCAGGCCCCCCCCGCTGCTGTTGGGACAGTCGCGCAGCTGACCGTGCAGAATCAGGGACGCTGCAGTGGCGCTGGTGATCAAGTACTTCCCCCGGGTCTGACCCCGCTCTCCGTAGAAGTGGAGCTTCTGGCGCTCAGCGACTTTGGGATCGCTGTCAATCGTTACTATGCCAGCCTCGTGGATCGGGACGAACGCAGATACCCCGCGGTGCTATCGGGCTGCGACCCAGTTTTCGAAGCTCCGCCGCTGACGAAGGGGAAGACGGCAAAAGGCTGGCTGAACTTCGTGGTGCCGGAGAGCGTTCGTGAGTTTCGGCTTGTATATGCCCCACGGCTAGTGGATGGCAGCTACGCTGAAGGGCTAGACGTTCGCGTCACCAACTAGGAGCGAACAACGGCAGGGCCCAATTGTTTCAGCACCTCCGCAAGGCGCCAGTGTGAGCGCGTGGCGCGAATCAGCTGTGACCTTGAACCGCGGCCAAAGCCATCTGGAGTGACCAATCGGGCAAGATCCCGATAACCAGCACCATCACGGCTGAAATCACCAGCGCCGACACGACGTAACCCGAACGCATGGGGGTCGCAAATGCCGCACCGGCCTGAGGCTCACGCATGTACATGTAAACCAGGACTTTCAGGTAGTAGTACGCACCGAGCACGCTGTTGAGGAGGCCAATAACCGCCAGGTAATACAGCTTGGCTTCGATGGCAGCCTGGAAGACGTACATCTTCCCAAAGAATCCTGCAGTAGGTGGAACCCCTGCGAGGGAAAGCAAGAAGAGCGAAAACGCCAGCGCCACTGCAGGGTGACGTTTCCCGAGGCCAGCAAGATCGTCAAAGCTTACGGCTTCAGCACCACGGCGGCCAGCCCAAATCAGCGCGCCAAAAGCACCAGCCGTGGAGACTGCGTAAGCGAGCAGATAAAAGAGCACACTCGCCTCGGCCTGGCCGGCCCGCTGCAACGCCGCGATCCCAACCAGTACGTAGCCGGCATGAGCGATCGAAGAATACGCCAACATGCGTTTCACGGACTCTTGGCGCCCAGCGATAACGTTAGCGATAGTCATGGAGGCCACAGCCATGGCGGCCATAGCTGGCGGCCAGCCCGAAGCCCAGCTCATCAAGCGCTCGTCTCCAAATGCCATCACCAGCATGCGCAACATGGTGGCAAATGCGGCGCATTTGACCGCTACGGCCATGTAACTCGTGGCGGGCGTAGGCGCCCCCTCGTAAGCGTCAGGCGTCCACATGTGGAACGGAACCGCGCTCACCTTGAACGCGAGCCCTACGACACACAAAGCAAGAGCCGGAAGAACCGCTGCGCCGGTGCCATTCGCCCCGAGCCCCGCGATGGCCTCACCAATACCCTTCAGATCCGTGTGCCCAGTGGCCCCATAAAGTAGAGCGCCGCCGAACAACATCAGCGCTGCGGCAAAGCTGCCAAGGAGGAAGTACTTAACCGCCGCCTCGATCGCGCGCGGACTCTGGCGCCGCAAGCCCACCATGCAATACACCCCGAGCGACATCGTCTCCAGAGCAACAAAGAGCGTCAGCAGATCCCCAGCCATCGCTAGGGCCATCGCTCCAACGGTGGAAAACGAGAGCAACGGGAAGAACTCCGCTCGATCCAGCTTGTGCTCGGGTAAATACCCACCCGCCATCAGGGCTGCGAGACCGCCACCCAAGCACAGGACAAAGCAGAAAAATAGGCTAAAGCGATCTACCAATAGGTAGGGAGCCACCTTACTCAAACCAGTAAGCGACTCCGGCCCAACCATCCACACCGCGATCGAGAACACGGCACCCGCAAACAAAACGATGGCCGTACCGAGTGCCAGTTCGCTTGAGCGGCCAGCGCCGGCGTCCAACGGAGACGCGCCCTCTGCCACCGCGTCTTTATCCGGCTTGCCGAACGCTTCGGCGAGCATCATTAACAGTGCGCCTAAGGCAACTGCAAGTATCGGAGACAGACCAAACATCAAACTGTTCATGGTTACCGTTCCCCCGTTGGAGCCGCGGGAGCGACTGGGGCAGCCTGAGCCACCGTATCGCCTTTGGGCGCCGGCTGTTCTGGGTAGCCTTGCTCAAAGGCGCCGCCTCTGCGTGGCACTAAAAGGGGCGTATCCACGCTCGAAGCCCAGTGCGCTCTTTCAGCGGAAAAACCGGTACGGAAACGATGGAGGCCGGATGCCACGCTTTCGGTGATTCTGCTCAAGAACAGATTGGGGAATAGACCCAGCACGAAAATGAGTGCGATAAGCGGTGCCACCGCGACCGTTTCGCGCACGTTTATGTCAGAAAGCCCGCGGTTTTTCTGGTTGGTGATCGGCCCAAAGAACATCTTTTGGACAACACTCAGCATATAGAGAGCCGCCAAGATAACGCCGAGCGCCGCGGTAACTCCGAGCACTCTTGCGTGGCCTCCCAGCGGGAACCCGTTACCACCAACCCCGTAGCTCACGAACGTCCCCATGAGCACCATAAACTCGCCTACGAACCCGTTAGTACCGGGCACGCCCACGCTCGACATCGTGACGATGATGAATAGCACTGCGTAAACCGGCATCACTTTGGCAAGGCCGCCGAACTCACGCGCCAAACGCGTGTGCCGACGATCATAGATGACGCCGACTAAGAGGAAGAGCGCCCCGGTCGAGATGCCGTGGTTGATCATTTGCAAAATGGCGCCTTCCATGCCCGACTGCGATGCGCTGAACACACCCAGCATAACAAAGCCCATGTGCGCAACAGAGGAGTAGGCCACCAGACGTTTTACGTCGTCCTGCTTCCAGGCCACTAGCGCCGTGCCGAGCACACCGCCCCAAACGGCTACGTACGCCAATGTGGAGCCGTTCATCCAGGCTTGGCTTGGGAAAAGCCCCATACAGAAGCGAATGTAGCCGTAGGTGCCGAGCTTAAGTAAAATTGCGGCCAGCACGATCGAGCCGCCGGTGGGAGCCTGCACGTGGGCGTCCGGCAGCCAGGTGTGGAAGGGCACCATCGGCACCTTGATCACGAACGCCGCAGCGAACGCCCAAAAGCAGAATATCGAAGCTGTCTTCGGGAGCACCACCCGGCTCAGAGCCAAGTAATCAAACGACGGGTACCCGGCTAATTGCGTGTGCGTCCACACGAGGTACAGGATGGCCGCCAGCATCAGCATGCTGCCTACCATCGTGTAGATGAAGAACTTATACGCAGCCTTGATGCGCTCAACGCCGCCCCAAACCCCGATCATCACGAGCATGGGAACCAATAGAAGCTCCCAGAACACGAAGAAAAGGAACAGATCGAGCGCCACAAAGCAGCCCAACATGGCTCCGTGAAGAAGGAGGAACGAGAAGCAGAGGTCTTTGGCTCGCCCTTGAAGGGACCCGAACGAAACGTAGGCCGCAATCGGCGTAGTAAGGGCTGACAGCAGCACCAGCCACAAGCTCACGCCATCTACCGCGACGTGGTAGCGAATGCCCAGGCTTGGGACCCACTCCACCACGTGCTGAAAGTGCCAGCCCTGGCTCATCGGGACTTTGAGCAGCAACAGCGACACCAAGCCGTTTATGGCTAACACGCCGAGCGTGAAGCGCTTAAGCAACTGTGGCGATTGGCGCGGCAAAAAGAGGACCGCGATGGCCGAGAAGATTGGGAAGAAGACAACGAAATCCAGCAGGTGTTTCCACTCGGTGGCAGCTTGCTCGGGCGCAGCTTCCGCGCTCGGCCACAGGCCCTTGATGAGCAACACAGCGAGGGCGCCCACAATGCCAATGGATAGGCGTTCGAACCACGCGTGCCGACGGGGGATCGCAGCACCAACTGCAAAGGCGGCAAGATAGATGAAACTCTCGAAAAAGAGGTTCGCTAGTGGGTTCATCGCGCTCCCTCCCCGATCAATGTTGAGGGCCGGATGCCCGTCACGGACGGAGTGGAACGCAGGGTGAGCGTACCGTCCGCCGCGGGCGGCTTAATTTCCCGTTCGCGCATCGTACCAAAAACATTCGTTACCCGGAGGCGTACGGTGGAGCCTGCCTCCGTCGACGTGAGTTGGAGAGTTCGGGCAGTAGAATCCACCTTACCGTCGCCATTTTTGTCCCACTCATACGAGTAGCCAAACCCAGTCGGAGCCTGGAGCTCTTTGTCGCCCGAAGGCGAGACTTTCGTGAGGACTTCCGTGTGAGGCACGACGAAATGCCAGCCTACGGCACCGAGACCAATCACCATGACTGCTGCATAGGTTTGAACCCTGCCGGTCTGAAACTGCCGAAGCACGTAACCTGAGAAGGCCACCACGCCGGAGGTTAAACGAGCTACGATGCCGTCGACCACGTACTTGTCGACCCACACCGCGATTTCGGCGAGCGTATCCACGGCACCTAGCACGGTTTCTTCGTACAGCTCATCGACGCGCCACTTCTCCACGGCCCACTGATGAAGCCGTGGAAATTGCTCAGTGAGGCGCCGAGCAGGGTCCCCCTTCTGCATCACGTAGACCCAATATGCGGCGCCCACGCCCAACGTGAACGCGAGCAAACCTGGAATCAACAGCGTGTGGTGCAAGTGCTCAGCACCTTCAATGCTCTTCACCGAATTCTTCGCCGTCGCGAACACGGGATCGAGCCAGGTATCCAACCAGTGGAAACCCACCGCGTTGGCGTTGAGGGCACCACCAATGAGCGCCAGAGCCGCAAGAATGACCAACGGCAACGTCATTTGCCACGGGGACTCGTGAGGCTCGGGGCCCTCCATGGGGCCATGGTTGTGCTCGTGGCCGTGGTGATCGTCGTGCCCATGGGCGTCCTGCACAGCGTGCAGGTGATCGTGCGCCGAAGCATGCGCGTCGTGCGCGTGATCACCATGGGTGTGGTCATCATGACCGTGCGCTGACTGGAATCCCTTGACGATGGTCCAGCCGCGGAACTCCCCGAAGAACGTTCCGACTACCAAGCGTGTCATGTAGAAAGCCGTCATCGCGGCGCCCATCACGGCCAACCCAAACACAACGAGAGACACCCAGCGCGGCCACGCAGACTCGTCGGTCGCGCCGACTCCAACTATATAGGACGTATACGTCTTGAACAGGATTTCGTCTTTGGAGAAGAAGCCGCTCGTCAACGGAAAGCCGACAATCGCCGCCCAAGACACTGCAAACGTAGCGAACGTGATCGGCATGAAGCGCTTCAGGCCACCCATGTTGCGCATATCCTGGGAGGCGTCTGAATTGTGAATACGCGCATGCATGGCGTGGATCACCGAGCCGGAACCCAGAAACAAACAGGCCTTGAAGAAAGCGTGCGTCATCACATGGAAGAAGCCCGCTGAAAATGCGCCGACACCCACGCCCATGAACATGTAGCCAAGCTGGCTGACCGTCGAATAGGCCAAAACCTTCTTAATGTCATTCTGGGCAAACGCGATCGTCGCTGCGAAAAACGCCGTAAATGCTCCGACTAGAGCCACGACCATCATCGCGGTAGGCGACAGCACGAAAATGCTGGCCATACGGCACACCAGGTAGATCCCCGCCGTTACCATCGTTGCGGCGTGAATCAATGCGCTCACCGGGGTCGGCCCGGCCATCGCATCCGGAAGCCAAACATAGAGAGGAAACTGCGCGCTCTTGCCGGCACAACCAAGGAAAAGAGCGAGCCCCACGAGCGTGGCGGGAGACACGTAGCGCGGCTTGCTCAACCACTCAGCTAGGCCATCCGGAAGAAAATGAGCAAACCAGATCTGATCGCCCACGAGCGGCCAGATCTGCTGCTGGCCGAGGAGCGCCGTGCGCTTGGCATCCATGCCCGCCCAATCGAGGGCGCCTGTGTAATAGAGCAGCAGCCCCATAGCGACAAGCAGGCCGAAATCGCCAATGCGGTTCGTGATGAAGGCTTTCTTACCAGCCGCGGCATTCTTTTGTTCGGTAAACCAAAAGCCGATCAGTAAGTAGCTGCAGAGGCCCACGCCTTCCCAACCCACAAAGAGCACCGGCAGGCTGTCGCCGAGGACCAGCACCAGCATCGAGAAGATGAAGAGGTTCAGGTAGGCAAAAAAGCGGTGAAACCCAGGGTCTTCTTCCATGTACTTCGTCGAGTACAGGTGGATAAGAAAGCCAATGCCCGTAATGATGAGCGCCATCGTGCCGCTCAACGCGTCGATGGAGAACGCGACGTCCAGCGGCACGGCCATCTCACCGTCCCCGTTGAGGCGGGCTAGGTTAAGCCAACGCCACGCTGTCCACACGAACCGCGCCGGCTCTTCGCCTTTTTGCGTCGCGTGGAGCATCACAAATGCCACCACGCTCATCAGAAAGGGCACCCCCACTGCTGCTAGGCCGGCGATCGAAACGGCCTGTTTGCCGAGCCGTTTCCCGAAAACGCCGTTGATGAACGCGCCGAGCAACGGCAGCCCTAAGATGAAGGCCAGAAGAATGAAACTGTTGGGCGGAAAAAGCAGCCTAAGCGTATCCATGTCGACCTAGTGACGAAGAGAATCCGCCTCATCGCTTGAGATGGTGGACTTCAGCCGATAGAGAGAAAGCACAATCGCGAGACCTACGGATGCTTCCGCAGCGGCGACGGCGATGATGAAGAAAGCGAACATCTGACCGTGCAACGACCCTGAGTGGTGCCGGTTGTACGCGATCAGCAGCAAATTTACGGCATTTAGCATGAGCTCAATGCTCATGAGCTGCACAATGATGTTCCGCCGCAACAGGAACCCCACCCCGCCCAACGTGAACAAGAGGGTCGCTAGAAATACGTAGTGCTCCAGCACGCTTCCCAAGGCCATCATTGAGTGGGCTCCTTCAAAAGTGGGCGCGCACCATCGCGCGGGTGCACCGGTCCCCGAAACAGGCGACGTGTTGCACTACTGATCTTCGCTGGGCGCTTCTTGCTCGGCACCGAACGGGCAACAGCGATGGCACCAACCACAGCCACGATCAGAAGGGCCGTGGTGAGTTCGAATGCGGCCATCCCCTCGGTGAACAGAAGCTTTCCGACCCCCTCAATAGAACCGTAACCTGCAGGCGGGGTAGCATACTCCGTAGGCTTGCTGGGCGCGCCACCAACCAACCACATGGCGTACGCCATAATGCCCAACAGCACCACGGAGCTGAATAGTGGCGCGTAACGCGCGCGTGGCTCCTGACCCACGCGCCCGGCCCCAGCCATGGGCCCGAGGAGCATGATGACCATCACGAACAGAACAACAACAGCGCCCGCGTAGACAATCAGCTGAATAGCGGCAAGAAATTGGGCCTGGAGCGCAAGGTAGAGGCCCGCAATGCCGGCAATGGTGGTGAGCAAGCCCATGGCACCGCGGATCGGGTTCTGAGCCAGAATCGTAACGAGCGCACCGACCAGGCACACGACGCTACAGATCGAGAAGAATAAAGCACCAGGTGTCATGCTACCAACGTTCGCGTTTGGGAGGAGCCGCCCGAAAGAATGTAGTTCTCAAGTTCCTTTCGGAACTTGCGTACGAAGGAAAGTGCGGGCTGTGCGGCGCCGTCGCCGAAAGCGCAAATGGTGTTGCCCGTGATGTCAGACGCTATCTCATGGATCTGGTTGAGCTCTTCGATGGTGGCCTTGCCGGCCACGACTTTGTCCAGAATCCGCTCAATCCAACCGCACCCTTCGCGGCATGGTGTGCACTGGCCGCACGATTCATGGCGGTAGAAACGCATTAGATTGTGGATGGCGAGCACAGGATCGGCCGCGTCGCTCATCACGATGGCGCAGCACGTGCCGAGCATGCTGCTAATGCCGCGGAAGGTGTCCACACCGAGCGGCAAATCGAGCACGCTTTTCCCATTGTAAGGAGCGAATCGCGGGTCATTGGGCAAGTTCACGGTTTCGTCTGGCCGCATTACCGGGCAAGAGGAACCACCCGGAATTACCGCGAGCAATTTGCGGTCGCCCGTCAACCCTCCACCAAGATCGTAAATCAACTCGCGCAGAGTGAGCCCAACGCACGCTTCATAGATGCCCGGCTTCTTGACGTGGCCACTGACGCCAAACAGGCGCGTTCCGCCGTCGTTGAAGGAGTGCAAATCACTCAACTGGCTGAACGCATCCCCACCGATCTTGAAGACCGTGGGCATAATCGCGATAGTTTCCACGTTGTTCACGGTGGTGGGGCAACCAAACGCGCCGTATTGCGCCGGGAAGGGCGGCTTTAAGCGGGGTTCACCGCGGCGCCCTTCAAGCGAATTCAAAAGCGCTGTTTCCTCGCCGCAGATGTAAGCGCCAGCGCCCGTGTGCACGTACACTTCCACCGGGTACGCTTTCCCAAATGGTGTTTTGCCCAGGTAACCTTTGGCACGAGCTTCCTCGATGGCGCCCCACAAGCGGGCCTTCGAAAGATGCAGCTCATCCCGTACGTAGATGTAGCAAGCGTTCGCACCAATTGCGTAGCAACCAATGATGCAACCTTCGATGAGCGCGTGTGGATTACGCTCCATGATAGTGCGATCTTTAAAGGTTCCCGGCTCCCCTTCATCCGCGTTGATCACGAGATAGTGGGGCTTGCCAGATTCTTTGGGCATGAAGCTCCACTTCGTCCCACAGTCGAAGCCCGCACCGCCTCGGCCACGGACATGTGCCTTCTTCGCCTCGTCGATCACCGCGTCCCGCGTCATTCCGAGGGCTTTTCGGGCTGATTGGTAGCCACCCTGGGCCTCATAGGTGGCAAGCGTGTGCCCGTTCGGCTTGTCGTACGAGTGGGTGAGGTAGGTCGTTTGCTTCAGCATCGTATCCTCTACCGCTCAAGCGTCCAAGAGCAGTCGATCGAGCACGCGATCGACGTCTTCGATGGTCAGATTTTCGAAGTAATCTTTGTCGACTTGCATCATTGGTGCGGAGCCACACGAAGCCAGGCATTCGGCCGTGCGCAACGTGATCTTCCCATCGGGGGTGGTCTGCCCGACGTGGATGCCGAGCTTCTTCTCGCAGTGGTGGAGGATCTTGTCGGACCCGCGTAATGCGCAGGATAGGGTCCGACAAACCCACACCTGGTGCTTGCCTGGTTTGCGCTGATTGAACAGCGTATAGAAGGTAACCACCCCTTTTACGTGAGCTGCCGACAGCTCAAGCCTGTCCGCCACGAACTGGACGACATCGTCGTTCACGTAATTTTCGTTGGCCTCTTGGCACAGGTGAAGTGCAGGTATGCAAGCTGCCATCTTGTTGGGATAGCGAGCGAGAATCGCCTGCAGTTCTTTTTCGCGCTCCGCACTCAGGGCGAATGCCATGTAATGTGCTTGTCCGGAAGGGGGTCAGGGTCGCGGCGAGAACATGCAACCAAGCGTGTTCTCAGCCATTTTGTGGAGCCCGGGAGGCCGGGCGAGCGCACCGTAGTGACCCGCGCGAGAAGGTGTCAAGAGCACCGCGTTGACTCGCAGCAATCAAAACCGCAGGGCTCCGGCCCACGGGGCGAAACACGTCGGGTGTTTCGAACGGAGCGAGCATTCGGAAAGTGTTTCCATTTGTGCGCTTGAGAGATCGGCGAAAATGCGTGTAGTCTGAGCGCTATCCATCGATTCCGGCGGATTTCGGAGGTATGCGCGTGTTTTGCCCTAACTGTGGGACACAGAACGAAGATACAGCCAACAACTGCACCAAGTGCGGTTTCAACCTGAAAGGCACTGCAGCACCCAAGTTCAAGGGGACCATGCTGATGATGAACGTGCCTCCAGGTCTGGCGAAACCGGCCGGTGCAGCTGTTCCAACGGCGCCAACCGACCCAGCACCGGCAGCGGCAGCGCCTGTACCAGCAGCGCCTGTGCCGGCAGCACCTGCACCAGCAGCACAACCTGTTGCTGCAACCGCTACGGCTTCTGCAGCAGCGAAGGCGAAGCTCAAAGGAACGATGCTCGGGGTGGCCCCGCCTTCCCCGGGTGCTGCGCCTGCTCCGCCGATTGGGACGCCCCTTGGAGGGCCACCCGGCGGAGTATCCCCCGCTGCGGGATTTCCAGCCCCTGCCCCTGCCCCTGCGCCAGCCGTAGCACCCGTTGCGCCAACTCCGGGGGTAAACCCGCTGGGCGGAACGATGGTCGCGGATGCGGCAAGTTTCGGCAGTCCCGGCGCTTATGGTTCGCCGCCCGGTGCTCCGGCACCCGCCTGGGAAGCACCTCCTGCTCCGAGTCCTGGCAATTTTGGCGCACCACCCGCATATGATCCCGCTGCGGCCGGAGGATTCAGCAATCAGGCAGGCGGCTATGCACCCGCACCCGGGTACGCAGCCGCACAAGCGAATCCGGGCTTCGGCACTCCCGGCGGAGGCTATGCTCAGCCGCAGCCAGGTGGCTCGGGCCAAGGCGCGGGCCCCACTTATGGTTCTGCACCGCAGTATCACGGGGGCGCCATCTCCCCCTACGGAGCCGATCCGCTGGCGCCCACTTCTCCGGGCGGGCACGGCCCCGTCGGTAAAATCCGCAACCCAGTTAACGACACAATCATCGGGGCAATCTGCGGATTTTACGCTCTCTTCGTCTGGATATTCGGGATCCTTGAGCTCAAGTCTTTCCGCCAGAAGAAGGACATCAACATCCTCTTCTTCTTCATTCCAATCCTAAACTTGATCTTCTTGTGGCAGCTCACCGCCAAGGTGCTCGATGCGAAGCAAATGGCGGGCATCCCCAACGCTCAGGTGGGCCACCCCATCATGTATTTCATCCCGATCTACGGGCTGTACGCGTTCATCGTCGATTTGAACGAAATCTTCCAGGCGGCGTCGGGCGCCGCACGCAACACGTATGGTTGATCCTGGGGCCAGAGGTGCTCTGGCCTTAGGCTCCTTTGCCCGACCACAAGGGGTGATGTTTCAGCCCCGTTACATCAAATGGGTTTGGCTTGTGCTGGGCACGCTAGCTCTGGGCGCAGCCGTGCATTTCGAACTGCCGGTGTGCCCAACCGCCGCAGTTTTTGGTGTCCCATGCCCTGGGTGTGGGCTCACGCGCGCCACGCTGGCGCTCCTCGCAGGCGATTGGGCGAAGGCATTCCATTTTCATCCGCTCGTACTGCCCCTTGCCCCGTTCGCTCTGTTCCTGGTGGCCAGTGCAGCCCTCAAAGATTTTGCGCCGTCGCTGGGTCTCGGCGCAGCTGCGCGGCTGAACAATATCGTTCCCAAACGCCTGGGGAAACTGCTCGGCGGAGTCTTGTTAGCCACCATGATTGGAGTTTGGCTGGCCCGATTCGCTGGATTCTTGGGCGGCCCCGTGGCGACCACCACGATTGCCGAGTGGTTAGCCGAACACCAGCCATCGTAGCCTCCAGCTCCCCCGCAGGCGACGTGTGAAAAGTAGCTCTACACGTTGAAGCGGAAGTGCATCACGTCGCCGTCGCGCACAACGTATTCCTTACCTTCTACGGCCATCTTCCCAGATTCTCGGCACTTTGCCTCACTGCCAAGCGTCACCAAATCCTCCCACCAAATCACCTCTGCTCGAATGAAGCCACGTTCGAAATCGGTGTGGATCGCCCCAGCCGCTTCAGGCGCCTTGGCCCCACGTCGAACCGTCCAAGCGCGCGTTTCCTTTTCGCCGGCAGTGAGAAAAGTGATCAAGCCAAGTAATTCATAAGCTACGCGAATCACCTGGTTGAGCCCTGGCTCCTTGAGCCCAGCACTGAGCAAAAATTCCGGACGATCTTGAGGTTCAAGCTCCGCAATTTGCGACTCCAACGCCGCGCAAATCGGCACAACCTTGGCCCCCTCACCTTTGGCATGCGCACACAGCGCCTGATAGAGGGGCTCAGCATCTAAGTTGCCGATGGCTGCCTCGGACACGTTCGCGACGTAAAAAGTGGGCTTCTGAGTCAGGAGTTGCATCTCAGCAATGAGCTCCCGGTCCGTATCGGTCTCCGCCTTGAAGGAGCGAGCTGGCTTGCCGGCGTCCAAGTGTTGAAGAAGCTTTTCGGTGAGTGAAGCCATCGCCTTTTCTTTCGGGTCGCCTCCTTTGCTTTGCTTGACGGCGCGGTCGTGGCGCTTCTGCACCGTTTCGAGATCTTTCAAGCACAGCTCGGTGTCGATCGTAGCGATATCTGCTACCGGGTCCACGCGGCCTTCGACGTGAGTAACGTCGTCGCTCTCGAAACAACGCACCACGTGAGCCACGGCGTGCACTTCTCGAATATGCGAGAGGAACTGATTGCCTAGACCCTCTCCTTTCGACGCGCCACGAACCAAACCAGCGATATCGACGAATTCGACACTCGTCGGAATAATCTTCTGAGATTTGTAGACCTTGCTCAGAGCCTCCAGTCGAGCATCGGGAACAGTGGCGATGCCCACGTTGGGCTCAATGGTGCAAAACGGAAAGTTCTGGGCTTCGGCCTTACCAGAAGAAATAGCGTTGAAGAGAGTGCTTTTGCCGACGTTTGGCAGCCCAACGATTCCGCAGGAGATTCCCATAGGCCGGCCCCCTTAGCGCAGCCGGGTGAGCAAGTCGAGCGAAGGCGGGCCCGGGTGGCTCTCTCGGCTCCGCTTACGTTGGGAAAGGGCGCCCGAGTTGTTCTACAAAACGCGAGAGGACTGAGCGCCCGGGATCGGCGTCGCGGGAAGCCGCAAGCAGATCAGCTGGGTCCAAACCCTCGCTCTCGAGGATCTCCCAACGTGCACGCACGTAACCGCGCATAACGTCACCGGTTATCTCCGGGTGAAATTGTACGCCCCACACCTTGTCGGCAAAGCGCACAACGGCGTGAGGATCCTTCTCCGTCTGCCCTAGAACCTCAGCGCCCACAGGCAACTTCACTACCGAATCGACGTGAGTCATGTTCGCGGTAAAGGGCAAAGCGTCCGCGTCCAACACAGCGTCCCCTCGCAACACACGCACCTCTACCGTCCCCATCTCCCTACCGTTTGGATTCTTCTGAACCTCCCCGCCGAGCGCTTGAGCGAGGAGTTGGTGCCCAAAGCACACTCCGAGAATAGGTGTCCCGCGGGCGGCCTCGCGCCGCAGGTATTCCTCCGTACGCAGCATCCAGGGCGCTCGCTCCAAGACGCTCGCGGGCGACCCCGTTACTATGACGGCTCCCGCATCTCGGCCACACGCAAGTAGATCGTCTACACGACTATCGACCTCCTCCCAGGGTCCCGGCCAGGCATCTCCCACAGCCTCACGTATCAACTTCGCGAAGTTTCCCCGTTCGCGGAAAACGCTCTCCACGGGCTCTCCGGTGACGACAATCCTTACGGGCAGCATTCCCCTTAAGTTTAGGCCCCAGAAGTAGCGTACGGCTAGTCTTGCTGATGGCTACCGAAAGCGGGCATGTCTGCTACATTTGGAAAGGTAGCGTTAATTTTCTCTAAGCGGGTGTGCATGAACCAACCCTTGATTCTGAAGAACGAACCGCAGAGACCCCCTTCACTCCGCCCTCAATTGACGTTGCCACTGCCGGGCTTGGCCGCAGAGCTGGGCGACCAGAAACGGATCCCCAGGGCTGATCGCGTCTTTGTGTGTCGCAACCTCAAGCTCGGGGAGATCGAGTGGGTTGGCTTCGACATGGATTACACGTTGGCCATTTATGATCAGGCTGCCATGGATGCGCTCAGCGTCAGCTTAACCGTGGAAAAGCTGATCGAGCGCGGCTATCCAAGGTCGCTGTCCGAATGTAGCTACGACACACGCTTTCCCATCCGCGGCCTCGTCGTGGATAAGGTGCAGGGGCACGTACTCAAAATGGATCGCTACAAAGCGATTCAAAAGGGCTACCATGGGCTCTCAAGGCTTTCGCGTGCAGAGCTCCAAGCGCTGTACCACGATCAGCGTATCCAGCCGCATACGAAGCGCTACCACTGGATAGACACGCTCTTTGCTTTGAGTGAGGTTGCGGCGTACGCGGCTATCGTTGAGCAGTTCACCAGGGCCGGCGAGACGCCTGATTACGATCGACTGTTCCTTGACGTGCGCGCCTCGATCGACGCAGCCCACGCCGACGGCTCGGTATACAAGGCGGTTACAAGCAACCTTTCGCACTTCGTGCAGAGAGACCCCGATCTTGCCCGCAGCCTCCACAAGCTTCGCTCAGCAGGCAAGCGGCTCTTCCTGCTCACCAATTCCCCGCCTCATTACACCGAACAGATGATGACGTACCTCTTGGGGGATGCCATGCCAGAATATCCCTCCTGGCAGCATTACTTCGACGTGGCGATCTGCAGTGCGAAGAAGCCCATCTGGTTCCAGGAAGGAAGCCCATTTTTGGAAGTTTCTCCCAAAGGCTCGCGCCCCATTAAAGAAGCGGCTTTCGAAAAGGGCAAGCTCTACGAGGGGGGGAACCTCAAAGACTTCGAGCGCCTCACCAAGGTCGTCGGGTCGAGCGTGCTCTACGTGGGCGACCATATCTACGGTGACATCCTCCGCTCCAAGAAGGAAACGTCGTGGCGCACAGCAATGATCATTCAGGAACTTGACGCTGAGATATCAGCGCACGAGGCGTGCGCTGCAGATAGGGAGCGGCAACGACAAATCGAGGAAGCGCATGATCTGCTGGAGGATGAGCTTCGTTATTACCAGCGTCACATCAAAGACACGGCACGCCAGCTGGATAACGAGCCCGCCCCCGATGGCTTGAGCGACGAGTTGGTTCGACTCAAACGAGCGCTTGAGCGTGTGCGAGCCGAACTCAAAAAACTGGGCCGTGAACACGAGCTCCTCGAAGATCGAATCGATCAGCGCTTTCACCTTTACTGGGGCTCATTGCTCAAAGAGGGCAACGAGATGAGTATGTTCGGCCTGCAGGTGGAAACGTACGCCGACATCTATATGCGCCGAGTCTCCTGCTTGCGTGCATATTCACCGCAGCAGTTCTTTCGGTCCCCACACGACCTGATGCCGCACGAGCTCTGAGCCCTGGGCCAAGCCTTCCTTTAGCAGAAGCCTCGGGCTTTCTGCTTGGACCCGGAGGGCTTGCACCGGGCCGGGTGCCGCGCGCAAAATTGGCCGAAAAAGCGTCTGATCGGCGGCCCATCCCTGGGGTTTGACCGCGCAACGCGTAGCCAAGAAAAGAGCGCCATCGCCCTTTGTTCCGCTAGGCCGCCGCCCCTGAGGTGTGGTAGGCGGTAGCGGCCGTAAACATGAAGGTCCCACTGGGCCGACATTTTCTGGCATTGAATCAGGCATCGGTTTCGCTCGCGAGTGCGAGCCAGCCCCGAGCGGGCATCTGAGAGGTTTCAAGAAAAATGAACATCGTCGAATGGCTCCAGCGTTTGATGACCCAGTTTGGCGCTGGGTGGGTGATGTGGTTGTTGATCGGGCTCAGTGTGATTTCGCTCGCGGTAATGCTGGAGCGGGCATGGTTCTATTACACGTTGCGGGACGACCTCCCCAAGCTCGTGGCTGACTTTAGGGCTCTGCTGCGCAAGGGTGACCTTGCCGGCGCACGAAAACGCCTCGAAGCCTCCCCGAGTGCTGAAGCAGCAGTCGTACTTGTCGGCATCAACGAGGCAGATCACGGTGCCAAATCGGCTGACGAGGCTATGATGGGTGCAGTCGCCCTTCAGCGCATGAAGCTCGAGCGTCGCCTAGCGTTCCTCGGGACCCTGGGTAACAACGCCCCCTTCATCGGCCTGTTTGGTACTGTTATCGGCGTTGTCGAAGCGTTCGAAGGCTTGGCAGCGCAGGACGCGGTCGCTGCCCAAGCGCAGAGCAGCGCAATGGCACCGCAACAGGTAATGGGAGCGATTGCTGAGGCGCTGGTTGCAACCGCCGTAGGCCTCGTAGTCGCTATCCCAGCGGTTGTGATGTTCAACTACTTTATGCGCCATTCGAAGGCGGTCTTGGCGAACACCGAAGCATTGACGCGCGTACTCCTTGCTCACCTTGTTGCTGACAACTCCGGCGCGAGCGACTCGGACGGCGAGGAATAATCAGCCATGGCTGGCGGAGCGAGTTCAGACGACGAAGGGATGATCTCAGGGATCAACGTCACCCCCCTCGTGGATGTAACCTTGGTGCTCCTCATCATCATGATGGTGACTGCCAAGGTTATCGTTTCCCAGGGCGTCGGGATGAAGCTCCCTCAGGCCAGCCAGCAAAACGCTGAACAACTTCCCTTGAGCTTCTCGGTGGACGTCACGTCCGACGGCAAGACGTACGTCAACAAAGATCTGGTGAAGAGCGCTGACGCCCTGTTGGCGCTCGCCACAGAGGCCAAGCAAAAAGATAAAGATCTGCGCGCGATCATTCGCGGTGATGAAAACGTTGACCACGGAAGCGTCATGCAAGTGCTGAGCACCCTACAGAAGGCGAAGATCGCAAAAATCGCCTTCGCGGTGACTCCCGAGACCAAGCGCTAGCCGGCTGGGCGCCGAGCGACATGGCGCCCGGGCGAGCATCTAGAGTGCCCGTTCGTTGAAGGTAGTTGCTTTCCTGACGGCTGGGCCCAAGGTTCCTCCCACTTCTCGTGAACGCCCCATCCAGAGCCTCAGCGCTAGAAAATTTTCGATCCGACGAGGGAAGCCTTCGGACTGCGTGGGGCACTCTTATCGCGCTGGTATTGCATGGAACGTTCCTAATCTTTGGCATGCTCTCGACGGCCGAGGCTGGAAAATTTGCACAGAGCGTTTTGGATCACGTTAAGAATCGGTGGGCCCTCACGTACGAGATAGACGAGCCTCCCCCTCTTCCAGAAGAGAAGCCGGAGCCGGAGCCGCCTCCCCCACCTGAGCCGACCAAACCCGAACCGGATGTCACACCTCGGCCAGCGTCGTCTGAAGCCCCTCCCCCGCCGGTCGCGGCAGAAGCCGCGCAAGTGATAACGCAAGAACCAGATCCAAGCGCGCCGCTGGATCTAACTGCGGAAGGATTTGTCACTGGCACCGCCGAAAGTTATGCGGGCGGCTATACAACCTCGAAAGGGAGCTCCAAGGTTGCAGTTAGCCAGAAACCATCTACCGTTGGCCTTCCTGGTGGAACGCGCCCGGCGGCCTCAGTTGCCGCGCCCGCGGTAGATCTCTCCAAGCCGGCTACATGGGCCACGGGGGATATCATGCAGCGCTGTGGTTTTCCCCCAGAGGCAGATGCGGCTCAGGTTGATTTTGCGCGCGTCGTGCTCACAGTCTCGGTATCTGCATCAGGAAGCATCACCGGTGTCTCCATACTTTCCGAAACGCCTGCAGGCCTTGGGTTTGGGACACGTGCCAAGAGCTGCGCGAACCGGACAACCTTCCTGCCCGCCCGCGATCGGCTCGGCAAGCCGATTGCTGGTGTCGCAGGCCCAATAAAGGTGAACTTTACCCGGGCCCGCTAGCCGATCAAATTAACAAAGCTCGTTGGCTTCGACCTGTGCCCCTGCAAACCGGTGGTCGAAGAGGTCCGGGTGTTCTGCTATGCAGGATGAGAGTGCGCTAAAAAAGAAGCCCCGGGCTATGGATGAATTCGCCAAACAGCTAAGCCAAGTGGAGCTCTTCGCAGGCCTAAAGCCCGAGGGCCTCCAACTTATTGCCGCTGTCGCCGCCGAAGAAACCTTCGGCGCGGGCACCAAGATTTTCAGCCATGGCGAGGTGGGGGACAAGCTCTACATCATCCTTGAGGGCAAAATCCGCATCAGCCGGGAGGTATCAGGCATGGGAGAAGAAGCTCTTGCCGTGCTTGGGGCGGGGCAAGCTTTTGGCGAAATGGCCTTACTCGATGAGTCTCCGCGTTCGGCGGACGCCAAGGCCCATGAGAAGTGTAAGCTGCTGTCGATTTCCAAGGCTCGCTTCGACGATTTGCTCTTCATGCAGAAGGATCTCGCCTACGAAGTGCTCTGGAGTACCGTGCGCATGCTCGTGCGGCGCCTCCGGGAAACCACTGATAAGCTCACTTTTCTCAGCGTCAGTGGGCGCTTTTGAGGCGGCTCGACGCGCCCGCCCATTCAGGGACGAGAAAGTTGACGTCCTAACACCCGTTCAGTATCCTTCGCCAGCCATGCAGGGGCTTACCAAACGCCAGGAACAAACTCTCACCTTCATCCGCACCTCCATTGAGAATCGTGGCTACCCGCCAACGCTTCGAGAGATCGGTACCCACATGGGCATTCGCTCAACCAACGGCGTGAATGATCATTTGCGCGCGCTGGAGCGGAAGGGCTACCTCAGCCGAGAAGACATGAAGAGTCGTGCGTTGCGCCTCGTCCACAGTAGCGAGCCTGCCAACGCGCCGACGTTCGATGCCGACGAAGATATGCTCGAGATCCAGATTTTGGGGCGTGTGGCAGCCGGGCTGCCGATGCTGGCAGAAGAGAATGTCGTCGACGTCGTAAGAATTGACCGAATGATGGTCAACGGTGGTCGTGATGTCTTTGGGCTGCGTGTTGCGGGAGACTCGATGATTGAGGCCGGGATCTTCAACGGCGACTACATTTTCGTGCGAAAGCAGGCCGCTGCCGAGCGCGGAGATATCGTGGTGGCGCTCATCGGTGACGAGGCGACGGTAAAGTACTACTACCCCGAAAAAGATTACGTTCGTTTTGAGCCTGCCAACTCGCAAATGGCAGCCATCTTGGTCCGGGCTATAGACTTTAAGACAACGATGTTGCTCGGCAAGGTCGTTGGGGTTTTCCGCCGCCTCTAGGCTGATACCCGGGTGAGCCAAGGGGGTAGCGTCGAGTTGGGTCGGCCAGGGGCCTGTGCTTGCTTTTGCGCGGGTGGGCGCCGGCCGTAAGCTGCACAAGTTGGAGGGTGGGCCTCGCGGGCCACTGCGAAAGGTCGCTCACAGCTGAAGCCGTATTGACGCCATCTTGGTGGGATTGCTAGCGTTCTTCCGTCGTAATGCTGGGCCGGCCTTACGCGATGTTGCACGAAGACGCTTACCACCGGGATCTAGGTTCAAGTTGCTGGAGACACACCGCGCCTCAACATTGATGTCCTGGGCGGTGCCCGCCGCGCTAGCATGCGCCTGTACGCTGCTTTTTGGCTGCGGCAATGCTCTGTATTCGGTGCGAATTAACGCTGCGGCTACCAAGCTCGAACAA
Source organism: Polyangiaceae bacterium (assembly GCA_033763455.1). Taxonomy (GTDB): domain Bacteria; phylum Myxococcota_A; class Polyangia; order Polyangiales; family Polyangiaceae; genus JBBRRP01. Next base: position 649,886 of record JANRKO010000006.1, on the reverse strand, counting down.
GCGCATGAGCTCGGTGCGGAGCGCCTGGCCCCGTATGAGTATTACATCGCCAAGGAGCACCTGGAAAAAGCTCAATCAGAAGCCGCCGAAGCGGATTACGGCGACGCAATCGATCTAGCGAGCGTCAGTGAAGAGTACGCTGATAAGGCCATCTCTTTCGCACGCGAGGCACATCGCGGAGCAGGCCGATGAAGCGTACCCATATCGTGCTCTCGCGTGCAACGCTTGCGCTCTCCGTTTGCGTAGTGTTCGCGTGTAGCGCGGGCGGCCAGCTGCGAGGGCAAATTGCAGGGCTTCGGCAGATTGCCGAACAGGCGGAGCGAAATGGGGCTATCCGTTGCGCTCCGCGCGAGTTGGCCATCGCTAAGAGCCAGCTTCAATTTGCCGAGTTGGAGCTAGATCAAGGCTTCATTTCAAAGGCTGAGGCTCATCTCTGGAAGGCTGAGGCGAACGCCCATGCCTCCCAGTTTCTTTCACCACCGCAATACTGCGCTGAGCGGGCCTTCGTGGAGTCGAAGCCGCTGCCAAAAGCTCAGCCAGGGGATAAAGACGGGGACGGGTATCTCGATCCTGACGATAAGTGCCCGGAGCAGCCGGAGAACTTCAACGGCTTCGAAGATCAAGATGGCTGCCCCGACGACGCAGACACAGACGGTGATGGTCTGGCGGATTCGGTGGATGCGTGCCAGCTTGAGCCTGAAGACAAGGATACATACCTCGACGAGGATGGTTGCCCAGAGGTGGACAACGATCTGGACGGCCTCGTGGATGCACAAGACAAGTGTCCCAACGAGCCTGAAGATATGGACGGCTTCCAGGACGCGGACGGCTGCCCTGATTCGGACAACGATAGGGACGAAGTCTTGGATATTAACGACCAATGTCCCAATGAAATCGGACCTGCAGACGGCGATCCGAAGGGTTGCCCAAGCAAGCCGGCGCTGGCTGTCGTCACCGATTGCGAAGTCAAGATCACCCAGCAGATCCATTTCGCATTCAACAAGGCAGTTATCCGCCCTGAGAGCTTCCCCGTGCTAGACGCGGTCAAGGAGGTCCTGGAGCGCAACCCCGAGCTCAAGCTTGAGGTCCAAGGCCACACAGACAACAAAGGTGGCGCTGCTTACAACAAGCGCTTGAGCGATCAGCGCGCCGCTTCGGTCATGAAATATCTTACGTCTAAAGGCGTTCCTCCTGAGCGTCTCACCTCCAAAGGCTACGGCATGGACCGCCCCCTTCTACCCAACGACTCCGCTGAGAACATGGCGCTCAATCGCCGCGTTCAATTCGTGAGAACCGAGGGCGTGAAGGAAGGTTGTCCCAAAACCGGCGGCTGAGTTTCGTCCCCTTTTTGCATCCATCACGGAGACCCCACGTGCACCGCAAATCCCTGATCCGACTACTTCCCTTCCTCGTGTTATTGGTTGTAAGCCCCGTTTTGGCTCAATACCCACGAGAAAAAGCCGCGCTCCAGAAGATCGACGAGGCGATCAACCAGCACTACTTGGCGACCGAATTCGACAAGGCCGAGGCGGTGCTCACGGGCACCATCATCGCCTGTGACGACAAGTGCAGCCCTGCGACGATCGCCAAAGCATGGATGTACGTGGGGCTCGTTCGCGGGAGCGGCAAACAGGACACGCAGGGCGCGACGGAAGCCTTCACCAAGGCACTCGCAATAGACGGAAACGTCGCCCTCGACGAAACCTTGGCAACCCCCGAGGTAAAGGCAACCTTCCTTGCAGCTGGCGGAGCTGCCGCACCGGCCGCAACCACACCCGCGCCAGCCGCAACGGACGCCGCCAAGCCCCCGCCCGCCGCGAAAGATGAGGGCGAAGGCAGCATGGTCTGCAGCCCGGATGTCCGCGAGGTGCAGACGCGACGAGCCATTCCGATGTCCTGCTCCACCGATGAGAGCGCGGCCCGCATGGAGATCCGCTACAAAGAGTATGGCGGGAAGTGGAAAACGGCCACCATGCAGAAGGTGGGGGATGAGTTTCGTGGGCTGGTGCCCTGCGGAGCTACCAAGGTTGTTGGCACCCTGAATGTATACGTCCGCGCGCTCGATTCAGGGGATGATTTGGTCGATAGCCTAGGAAGCAAGAGCAAGCCGTTGGTTTTTCAGGTGGCGCAGGAAGTTCAGGCTGAGCCGCCATCTTATCCTGGTGAGAAGCCTCCGGCTCGTTGCGCCGAAGAGGTGGAGTGCCCACCTGATTTTCCAGGCTGCGGAAGTGCTTCTAAGGCTAGCAGCAGCGGCGGCATGTGCGGTGACAAAGACTGGGGAGCCTCCTGTGCAGGCTCTGGCGAGTGCAAGTGTGGGCTCCTCTGTATTGATGGTGGCTGTGAAACCGCCCCTAGCTGCACCACGGATTCTGACTGCCCAACGAACGTGTGCGATGCCGGAAAGTGCGCCGCCGCTTTGGACGAGGGTGACGAGAAGCCGTACAACAAGAACCTGTTCGGTCTGCATATCGCGCAGGATTTCTCGTCTATCGGCGGCAACGACGTGTGTGTTGCTGACTATCAGGCAGCGGGGGGAACAGCGGAGGGTTTCTCGTGCTTCCAATCGGGGTCTGACACTCCCTACGTCGGCGAACCCTTTCCGGGAGATAGCAATGCTCCCTCGGGCGTTGTGCTAGCCACGACACGTTTGCTCATAAGCTATGACCGCGCCTTTATGGATCACCTGACGCTCGGGGTGCGTGCGGGTTACGCGATCGGGGGCGGCCCACCCGCTGGCAAGAAGGACGAAAACGCTCTAGCCGGCGAAGGTGCCAAGCTCGGAAATCCGTTCCTCCCATACCACGCCGAGGGGCGCGGCGTATTCTGGATCCGTTCACTCTCGGCAACAGGTCTCTTGCCGTACATTCACCTGGGTGGCGGCCTGGCCCAGGTCGACGCCAAGTTGCAGATCAAAGGCGTGCGGGATTGCAATCAGCTGAAAGATCCCGTCAATGATCCAATCAACAAGGGAAAAAACATTGCAACCCCTTTCCAGAAGTGCGTGAACGGGGCCGTAGAAGCCAACCAAACTGCGTTCCTCCAAAGCGCCGGTGACGACGTCGACGCGTATAGGAAGATGGGCCAAGGCTTCGTCACGCTCGGCGGCGGTGCCATGTACAAGCTCGGCCCGAGATTCGGGCTACAGCTTAACATCAACGCCATGATCATGCTGCCAACCTCGGGCCTCGTTATCGAGCCTTCGCTCGGCGCAGTGTACGGGCTTTAGGCCGTACCTCGTTTTGGGAAGGGATGCGCACTTGTATGGAACCTCCGCATCAAAGCGGGAGTGGTTTCAGCATGAAAGGCCTCTGGTATTAGTTGGCCGCCGGAGGCGACCGCTTGGACGGCACCTCGTGAGCCCCGAAAAAAATTCCTCGAGGCCGCGAATGGCGGCCACCTACCGGCCGGCCAGCGCCCTAGCTATCCCCCTTACGCCGATTTCTAGCCGCCGTAAGCAGCAGCGAGTGCCGTGCGCGTACTTCAGGGTTTGCCACGCGACGACCAAGGGTTGCAGGTTACCAGCATGTCGTGGGATGCCCCTCTTCTCACTTGAGCCGCACTTCCGCGGTTCACTCAGACATTTCGCATTCGAGATAGGAGTTATCATGAAAGTGTACGGGAAAAAACAGGACGCAAAACGCGTCAGCACGAAAGGTGCAGCTGGCGTGAGTCGGTTCAAGCACATGCCAGGTCTGTTTGTCAGTCTATGCCTGGCATCCTGCGGAGGGAGCCCGGCGTCATGGGATGATCCGGGGGAGCCGGCCGCCGTATTTCAGGAGTTCAACAACAATCTAGTGGCCTTCGTGGGATGCTCGCAACCACAAAAGGATAAGCTGCTGCTGGCGGGGAGTTTCCTCACGACACGCATATCGGAGACAGACGGAGCGGGAGTTCCACGGCTTCGGACCTGCTTGAACGAGTCATTTATGGGTAAGGACTCAGACGCCGTTTTCTACGCGCTCAACAACAACACCGCCACAACGATACGGTGCGTCAACGTGTTTTCGTCGACTTGCGGGCCCGATGCGAATACCAACTTTAGCGGATGTGCCAGCTGGGCGCCCGCGGGCACTGACGATGTTTCGCTGAGTATACAATTCCTCAACAATCCGGCGACGACCACCGCGCAAATCGCCGCTGTAATGGCGCACGAAATCATGCACAACCGAGGCTACTCGCACGAGGACGATGCGTTCACACCTGGCTTCGACTCCAGCGTACCGGTGCGGGTCGGTAGATGCATTGAAACGTCCAACAACATCCCCGCAGCTGAAAGTCGCACCCGCGGATTCACGTCGAAGAGCACCATTGAGCTTGAAGTGCTAAATGAGCACGGGTGGACGCAAGGCGTTACGAACCCAACAAAGTACTCAGCGAGAGAGATTGGTTGTACTTCAAGCTTTGTAAACGGGCTCCAGATCGGCCTTACCCGCCATGCTGCCACGCCCCGTACCGCCGAATGGTCCGACGTTGGGGCTCTCGGTGTGGTGTGCGAGGGTGGTGGGTCAGGATCCGAAGTTATCGGCGACGCGACGGCGGGCCTAACGACATCAGCCTGCCCATCAGGACAGGTGCTCGTTGGCGTCTCGGGCAGCCTCTACCTCGGGAAATTGAGTGCCATATGTGCTCCGATATCAAACACAAATTCCCAGACGGTACTCTCGGCTGTTCAAGGGAATAATGTTGGCAACTTGAACAACGCTGTGAGTAGGGTGTGCCCTTTGGGCATGGCGGTGCGGACCATCGGGCTCACGGGCGGAGGAAGCGGATTCGGCTACGGTGCTTCGGACATCCGCCTTACCTGCGATTTCCCGCGAACTTCGTTCGATGGAGGTACGGCGACTACCACTTGGGGTAACAAGTTCGGGCTCAACAGCATCTCGAGACGTTCTCGATGTGCTTGGGGTGGCGCGATGAATGCCGTAATTGGCCGCGCTGGTGTTTATATTGACCGCATCGGCGGAACTTGTCAGTCGATAAAAACCATAACGGGGCCACTCACCTCACCATACCCGCTCGTCCCATTTGTGGGAGGCGCAGGTGGTACGCACTTTAATCTCAGTTGCCCGGCTGGCAAGTTAGTGGTCGGAATGACCGTCGCAGGCGGCAGCTTCATCGACTCAGTTTCCCCCCTGTGCAGATCTTTAGGTTCGACCGCCACACCGGTGCCCGCGGGTTTTGCGGGTGGCGGAGGGGGCACACCCAAAACGATGGTGTGCCCGTTGGGAGGTTACGTCACTGGACTCAACACTTGGGAAGAAGGGGGCTTGGTTGTTGGACTAGAGGCTGTCTGCGGAAGATTTCAGACTAAGTGAGGAATAGAGTAGCCGCCTGGTTTGGATAATCGAGCACTGCTAGGATGCCACTCGCACGGCTAGAATAGAAACGCAACGGCCACGCTAAGGTAAGAGGCGCGGAACGTCAGGCCCCTTTGGGGCCAGGCACCGCGCCGAGCCCGAGGTGCTTCATCACCGCCTGGAGATCACTCCAGACTTCGCGTTTCGCTTCCGGCGTTCTCAATAGGTATGCGGGGTGAAAGGTCGGCATCACCGGGATCCGACCTTTGTAGAGCCGAAACGTTCCGCGGATTCGAGTGATACCGCCGCTTGCCCCGAGCAGGCCTTCTACAGCCGTGGCACCCAAAGCCACAATCACCTTGGGCGCAATCAGATCCAATTGTTCCGTCAGATAGGGAGAACAAGCGCGCATTTCATCTGGCGAAGGCTTGCGATTGTTGGGCGGGCGACACTTCACAATATTGCACACGTACACGTCCTCCCGACCAAGCCCCATCGCACCTATCATGCGATCCAGAAGTTGGCCGGCAGCTCCAACAAAGGGGAAGCCTTGAGCATCTTCGTCCGCCCCTGGGCCTTCACCCACAAAGCACACGCCCGAGCTGCCCGTTCCACGCGAAAAGACAGTCTGAGTGCGCCCCTCGTGCAGCCCGCACCGTGCACAGCCGGAGACCTCCTGCGCCAAAACCAAAAGCCGGGCACTTCGAGCTGACTGATCCGCCAAGGCTCCCCCCAGCCCTGCACGCGACTCCGGTGCGGGCGCAACGGGCAAGCGTGCTGGGCCCAAGCTTTCGGACGGGGCCGGCACAGCGCCGCGTGCCGTAGGAGGCACCTCGCCTATTTCTGCGGGTAGCCGAGAATTAGAAAGCTGGGCCGATGCCCGAGGCAACCCCGTAGCCCCCGTCGCTCGCTGCCATTCAACGTGAGCGAGTAGGGAACGTGTTAGCTCCGTGAGCTCCCCAACGTCCGGATCTTCGCCCCGTCGCGTGTCCGACGCTGGGCTCCCGTACACGTGGGTGGCGGTCGACATGTCTAGTGCGCTTCTTGAGCGGCCAACCAACGTTCGGCATCAAGGGCCGCCATGCACCCCGTGCCTGCCGCGGTGACCGCCTGGCGATACACGAAATCCGCTACATCGCCGGCCGCGAACACGCCTTCAACATTCGTTCTGGTACTGCCCGGCTGCACCTTCAGATAGCCGTTCTCATGAACGTCCAACTGACCTCGGAACAGGTCGGTCATCGGAGTGTGCCCGATGGCTACGAACATCGCGCCCACTTCCAATACGCGAGTAGATCCTGTCTTCAGGTCCTTAACGCGCAAACCAGTAACGTGATCTTGTTCCACGCCGAGCACCTCTTCGACGGCGTGACTCATCAAAAGCTTGATTTTCGGGTTTGATTTCACCCGATCTTGCATGGCTTTGCTCGCTCGAAATTCATCGCGACGATGAATGAGGGTGACGCCCTGGCAGACGCTGGCTAGGTAGGTGGCCTCTTCGATCGCCGTATCCCCTCCGCCGACCACGGCTACATTTTCTTTGCGAAAAAGGGCGCCATCACACACAGCGCAGGCACTCACGCCCTTGTTCTTTAGCTTGTGCTCACTTTCCAGCCCCAAGTAGTTGGCGCGTGCGCCCGTGGAGATGATCACGCTCTTGGCCAGGTGAAGAATATCCTCGCCCTCCCCCACCCATACTTTGAAAGGCCTCGACGAGAAATCCACCTTCTGAACGTCCGCCGTGATGAGCTCCGCTCCCTGATTCACGGCCTGCTCGCGGAACTTTCCCATCATCTCTTGGCCATCTATGCCCTTAGGAAAACCCGGGTAGTTCTCCACCTCAGTGGTAAACATGAGTTGCCCGCCGGGGATAAGGCCGCCTGCATTGAAGCCTTCGACACAGAGGGGCTTTAGGTTGGCTCGAGCGGCGTAAATGGCAGCAGTAAGGCCCGCAGGCCCCGAACCGATAATGATCACGTTGTGGAGTCTAGCTTCGCTCATAAGTGGTTCCAAAGCCGGTCTAGGGCGGCCCCCGCGGGCTGTCGAGACTTGACGCTAAGATTGGCCGGCGCCGCCGTTCAAGACTGAATTTAAGGGCCTATCCGGGCGGCCTAGCCACGAATCGGGTTGGCTTTAAGGGCAGCACGCCCATCCTTCACGTAAACACTGAACTTCACGTGACTCGCCCCATGGCGCGCAATGAGAGCATCGCGATTTTTGCGCAGCGTTTCCTGAAATTTCTCGAAGGTGAAGCCATCTACGGATTCGCCACACTGCTGCTTGGTCGCCACAAAAGCATTGTACACTTCCCGCCACTCCGCCTGCTGATCCGCCCCAGGTGTCGGCGCGAGCTCAGCCTCCGACGGACCGGCCTCCTCGGCTACAGAAGTTTGCGGAGCCGCGCCGGGCGCCCGAGGCAAGCGTTTGGCTGGCGGCTTTGGTGGATTACCGGGAGCCCCCGCGGCAGCAGCCTTTGGAAAGTTCCTAGAGGCTTCGCCAGAAGCGGCGATTGGACTCGAGGTGGGCACGCCGTCACCGGGCAAACTGAAAGCGCTCATCTGAGGCTGATCAGGTATGCCACCTAAAACTTGGCTAAGATCCGCAGCGCGGCGTGGCGCACCACCCTTGGCTGCGATGAGCTCCATACCATCATTAAGATCCGAGGCGATCTTGCGGTAAGCCCCACGGAACCGACTAGGTTGGAGCTGATCGCTATGCCCCTTGGCCAAGCGGCTCGCTTCAGCTCGGAAAACCTGCAGCGGCCGAGTGTGCTCAAGGAAGCTGAAAAGCAACCCCACGATAGCGGCAGCCACCGCAATAAGCCCGACCACCGCAACGTTGGCCTGTGCTTTATCCTTGTCGTCCGCCATCTTGAAGAAGCCGAAGATCCCCGCAACCGAGTTCGCCTTGCGCGCAACCGCGTAGCCCGTGCCCAACTTCCAGGCTTCCCCGGGCATTCGAGAAAACTGTGCGCGGAGCCGGCCGTTAACAGTGCGGATCTGGCTGCGCCCCTTCTCCATGTAGTCCTTGTCCGAAGCCACCTTGGAAAGTTCGGGTAAGAGCTGATCGAGATCGGCCATGTCCACCGATTCCACGTCGTAGCTCGCGCGCGCACTCACCGTGCCATTCACATAGAAGGCTACGGCGGCACCTGTGCGCTGTGCCAGCTCGCGCGCGAACGCATCGTTGACGATACGAGCGCCAATCACCGCGCCTGCTGGCAGCTGCCCCATGTCGTACTCAACGGGGCGCCCCACAACACGGTAAATGTAGTCAAGCACCAGAGTATCGTCGCGCAGAAAACCGTGGAGTGCGTCGGCCACAATGGGGTAACCGCCCAACTCGAAATCCTTCCCACCTTGATCGTAACCCAGCTGCGCGACCACACGCCCATGCTGGTCAACGGCGAACACCGCATCAAAGGCGGGCTTGGCCCGGCCGCCCTCTATAACTGTCGCCGACTCCATCACCTTCTTCAGGGCCTTCTCAGCAACCTCGCGTGCCTCTGGCGGAACGCCGCTTTCATCCTGGCTTGAGGCTTGAAGAGCCTTGCGCAACGAGGGACTGAGAGCGAACGGGATCAGCTGTTCGGAGCGGATGCGAGCATCCGCCCGCAAATACCAATCCACCACCTGACTGTCCGAAGAAAGCCCTTGCCCAACTGCGCGGGCTTCAGCGCGATTGTACACACTGGTAGCCAGCGACAAGAGAAACACGAGCGCGCCGAGCGCAAGCGCCAAGACCCCATACCAAAAGCGAGAAAGCAACATGTTAACTCAGTAACTCAGGGAAAAACTTAAGGAGTGGGGGAACTGGGGACCAAACTGATTGGAGCTCTGGACAGATCCACGTCACGCGCTTGGACCGTTACGGGCCGACCTTCACCGATCTTCTTTCCACAAAAATAAGCCTGAACGGTGTAGTTACCCGGCTCCGGCACGCTAAGAGCAAACTCGCCTTTCGTGGTTGGATACACGAGGGAAACAACGTTGGGTTCACCCACCACCCACGCTCGTAGGCTCGGCGCTAACTGGTCGCGGATTTCAAAGGTACCCGGCCCAGGCACTGACCACTGCCGCACAGAACCTTTGGCGGTATCTGATAGCGAGAAGTTAGGCACGTTGATTCCGTAGAGCCGGTGAGCAAACGGATCCTTGTTTTGAAAATCAAGGCGCGTTCCCGGAGTCACCACCACGGTTACGGGGGCGGTGCGGCCACCGCCAACGATAATTCCCATCGCACGCATCGGGGCCTGTTTTCCTTCAGCGAGGAGGGCGACGCATACTTCCCGTGGGAGGTATGGGAAGAGCTTGCGAAAGCGCCCGTGCACCGTTGGAACCGGTTCGCGAAACGAGAACCCATGGTTAGCTGCGTCGCGGCTTTCCTCCCAGACTGGATTCAGAAGCAACTCGCCCCCCTGCAGTAGCCCCTTCACGCGAACCGCCGCTTGGGCGCCCGGTGCCCAAAGGGCAACCCCCGAAGCCGCAAGCAGTCCGACGAACCCTCGCCTAGGCAACGGCTCACCGTCGATAGATACCTGGCCCAACCCTTTGGAGCGAAACTGTGGCATTGCGTCAAACACTAGTCCACCGCGTGCCTCAGTTAAAGACCCGATGGTAGCCGCCCCGACCTCCCAGCCACTCGGCCGAACTGGCTACACGATCGATCGGTAGGCCCAAAAGCGAACGGGCCCGAAGGGCCCGTTCAAGTAGATTCCTGACCACTCAAGCCGCGAGCACAATGAGCGATACCGAACCCCTAGATAATACTAGGTGGGTGACTCGTTGAGGGCTTCTGGCTTCCCGGTGAGAAAGTTCCGGGCCTAGCGCTTCACCTTCGTCTCGTCTCCCTTTCGGAATCTGGTAAGGGATTCGTTTACGCGTCTCTCGAACTCAGCAGAGGGAACCTTCTGCAAATGTATTTGGGAACCCACGACGCGTCAATGGCGGGCCCTTGGTGAGGGCAAGTTTATTGCGACGCTCACCATTGGTGCGTGTTCGGCTCTGATGTCGGTAAGGTGTCGCCTGCTCGAGTGTTATTGGGACGTTTCAGCGAAACTTAGCCGAGCCTCTTCGGTACTTTGTCGGAAAACTGGGCCGTTCCGTCCGAAATAGGACAAGGGTGCAGTATGAGCGTTGCAGTCGCCGAGGAAGTGTGTGTCGCGCTTGGAAGCGTCCGGTTTGCCAACAACTCTGAGAGCGAACAGTTGCTCCAGTTCGCCGAGTTAGAAGAACTCGTGCCCGTTCGCGCCGTGGCCCCGGGCCCGGCTGTGCGCGGAAACCTTGGGCTTTGGCTCGAAGAAAACATTGACAACACGCTAGAACGCCTGGGCGCCGCGCCACCCGGGATCGGAGCCAGCACAAATCTGGACGCGTCGCTCAGCGACCAACTCTACAGAGCCCGCCTCGTGGGTCGCCGCGGTCTCGTGCTCAGCATCCCCGGCCTCCAAGGGATCACCAATTCGGCTGGCGTGCTGGACGCCGATGATAGTCGAGTACTGAGCTGGTGGGCCACGGCGGTAACGGAGCGCCCTGTGCAAGTCCTGATTAACGCCACAAATCAGGGCCTCGGTGCTTATAGGTCTCCCTGTCGACTGGCTGACCTTCTGAACGACCAATGCATAGGTGGGAGCGCGGAGGCAAGCCCCCAGGTCGCGCCCTCCGTTGCCGATAGCGTCTCCGCCATGGAGCTGTCGCTTGCTTGCGGCGGCACGGAAGGGGCGAGCTCCGATGAGCCGAACGCATTGGCGGCTGAAGCTGTATTCGAAGCCATCGCTGTCGGCGCACCAGCCGAAGCTGATGCAGTGCTTGAAGCTGACGCAGTACTTGAAGCTGATGCAGGCCTTTCCCACCCGAAAGCTGAGGAAGCTCAAGCTACGTTCGAAGCAGCTTCGACAAGTGAGGCCCTTGAGGCACCTGATGCCTTGGGTGAACGCGACGTGGCGGCTCCCGCCCCAAAAGTTCACGCTCACAATCCTCGCTGGCCCGAGTGGGTTACCGAGCTGGATATGGCCCGTGGTCCCAAGCCGTTGAGTGTCATCGAGCGTCTGTTTGTTTCGAGCTACGTGCCGCTGAGCGACGAGATTGTCTCAGGGCTCGACGATCCGCGCGCTCGCTCAGTAGCTGAGGCCTGGAGCAAGAGTTTCGAACGCAGTTACACCGACGCATTCGATGCGCTCCGGCATCGCGGCAAACGCCCCACGATGGTGTTGGACGTGCCGGACATAGCTGCGCGTATTGCTCGCTTGCACGGGGCTCGCACCGTCCAGCTCATCTTGGTCGACGCTATGCGTTTCGATCTCGGGCTGCGCGTCGAGGAGCGCCTTCAGAAACTGCTCGGCGGACGCGCTGCCCTAGCTGAACGTCTCTTGCTGTGGTCGGCACTTCCTTCGAACACGACGACTCAGCTGGAACTCCTCGGCCGAGGGCCCACTGGCCTCAAGGACTTCGACCCGCGCGAAACCGCTGACGAAAGCAGCGTTGTTGTTGCACATGGGCGTAACGCGACCACCCTCAGGCGCGTGAAGACTGGGCATCGGGAGCTTCACAAGCTCGATGTGATCCAGGCGCGCTTGGAGACCCCGGGCGCCCCTTTGAGCGAGAGATTCGCTGAGATCGCCGATGAGACCAGCGAGGCGTTAGCCCATTTCCTTGGCAAGCTTCCGCCGCGCACGCTCGCCTTTGTGTTCGGTGATCACGGTTTTCATCTGGACCCGTTCGACGGTGGCACCTCCCGTGAGCGCCACGGAGGTGCTACGCCCGAGGAAGTGCTCGTTCCTGGCTTTGCCTGGCTCGTGGGTGACGTTCACTGAAACTGAGAAACGTCGCGAGCCCATGTCTGCTTACACGAACATTTCCGCGACGCGCCCAGAGATTTCTCCGTGAGTGTTCGTCTGCAGGCCAACAGCCTGCATCAAGCTAATGAGTACGTTGCACGGGTGGGGCTGATTGGCCGCAGCTATGTGGTGACCACGTTTGAGCCCGCCAGCTCCGCCGGCAACTAGAGCCCACATGTTTTCCCCTGTATGCGGGTTCCCAACGTTGCCGTCATCTTCGCTGCCCGCCTCAAACAACAGCACCATGGCGCAGTTGTCGAGGACCGTTCCGCCACCTTCCGGGGTGTTCTTGAGCAGGGTCACGAGATCGGCGAACTGCTGAACGTGCCAGGCCGCACAATCGGCGGTATTTTCGGGAGTACCCGCGCCATGGCTCAACTCGTGCAAATCCGCGACCTCATCCAAGTTGAGCAAGGGCTGCGAGTTCATGCAACACTGCGCATACGTAATGAGATTGGTACCCACCCGCGTGAGATCGCAGGTGAAGGCCATATGCATCAGGCTGCTAAAAATCGGACCACGCGCTCTTTCGTCCGAATAGCCAACAATGCGATCCCCGTAGTAAGCTTCGGATGTTGCCGGATCAGCCGGTGGGCGCGGAAGCGCAGCGCAGCTGAGTGCTGACCCCTGAAAAACGCTCCCCAGGCGCATCTCGAGAGCGCGGATCTCCTCGTAGTGCCGTTCCATCCGCTTCCTATCGTCCGCACCCAAGCGGCCAATTAGCGCCTGTGCACGCACTGAGACGCGATCCAAAACACTGCGGTCACGAAGCAACTTTGCCGCAGCAGCGGGATCCGCCGCGGGAGTGCTTCCCCCACCTGGTGGAGTGAATCCCGTGAAGAGGGCGTCGTAAGCGAGCTGAGGGCTTGCCTGCGGTGGATTCAACTGAAGCGAGCCGCCTTGACTCCTACGGGCTGAGATGGTGCCAGCACGTGCGCTCTCGCGATAATTCCTAAGCTGTACGCGATACTCGAGTGAACGAAACCGAGTGTCGCCCGCGATGGCATCAGCCACGACCTGATCAGAGGTAACGTCCTCCATCGTGGCATTGCCGTTGTCGGGGTTTGACAGGCCGCAGAGGATCGGGCTGTTCGTGCTGTTGTGAAAAGTCCCGCCACCACCCCAACTGCCTGGGCCATTGGCTGGCAACCGCAGACCCGAAACGAGCGTAACCTCATCCTTTACAGCCGTAAGTGGCATCAGGGTACGCTTGAGATCGTAGTTTGGGCCAGTCGTGTCAGGCTGCGAAAAACGCGGAAGGCCGCACGTGACGCCGCCGAAAGCCAGGAAAAAGCGCTTTGGTATAACGGCTGCCTGGGCGTGAACGCCGCGACCCACCATGGCTTCGAGCCAAGGCAAGCCAACCACGGCACCGCCGGCACCAACGAGCAACGAGCGACGAGATAACAAGGGCTTGTTCACAGCATAACCTCACAGGGTGAAGGGCTGAATCCTTCGATAACGAAACGCGCCAGTTCCGATCCACTCGAGCAACGCACGCTTGAGCGACACTTGAGCCCCGGTTAGCTGAGCTTGAAAGGCGCTAATACCAGCGACATCGGCTGGCCCCACCTGCTTCTGCACGGCGAACTGATAAACGAACTGGGCCAGGCAAGGGACCACCTTCTCGGACTGCATGATGAGTTGACCGAGCTCAGCCGGCCCACGAAAGGCGGAAGTTCCGAGTTGCCCATTCCCACTGACCAGGCATTCGGGACGGTCGAGATCGTGGTCCCGAAAGCGCCCCTGGCCGTCGAAGTTCTCCAACCCGAAGCCCACAGAATCCATCAGGCTGTGGCACCCCGCACAACTGCCCTGAGCATGGGCCGCATAGCGATCCGATTTACAGTTGTTTCCTGGAGCGGCGGGAGGTGTCGTATTGTCAACGCCTGGAGGCGGGGGCGGCACCGGGGAACAGAGAAGTCGCTCAAGAATGAACTTCCCACGAAGAGTCGGACTCGTATCTCCGTTCTTGCTACCGTTCGCGAGGAGGCTCCCTTGGGAAAGAATGCCGCGCCGCAACGGATCGGTATACGTGGTCCAGTTGAACCCAGCGCTGCTCGGTGCCGGAAGCCCGTAAAGCGTGCTCAGTTGCTGGTCAACGTAAGTTTCCGGCGAATTGAACAGCTCTGGCCAAGAAAGATCCTTCTCAAAAACGACACGTTGAACAAGCGCATCCGTCTCGGTGCGCAACGCCTGGCCCAACGCTGGTGGATGTTGCGACTCATCATAGCCCAGCCACATAGCGTGAAAGCGCTGAATCCGGCTGACGCCCTCGGGCGTTCCCAACAGGCGGGCAGCCTCTGCCTTCATGCCTTCCGGAGTACTCAACATCCCCGCTTGGGCGTTGTTGAGCAACGTATCGTCTGGAGTGCGCCCCCACAAGAGGTACGAAAGGCGAGCGCTGAGCTCCCAATCCGTAAGAGCGACGAGCAGTGGATCTGTGGCCGTGGGAGAGCCGATCTCGACGCGGTAGACAAACTCAAGATCCTGCAGGATCGCTCGAATCACCATGCCAACGGCGACGTTGAAATCATTCGCATGTTGGGCGGTCGCCAGAAAGCTTACAAAATCCGTAACCTCCTGCGCGCTCAGCGGACGGTGCAAAGCTCGCTGCCCAAACTTCTGGATGAACTGACGAAAACATGCTTCATCCGCCGGTCCGCTCGGCGCACAACCAATCAAGGCAGCGCGAAGCTCTGGAGTGGCTAGGGCGCGGTCCGCGGCGACATCCGCCACCACGCCGAGCCCCTGAATGAGTGCACTCGATGGGGATTGCTCATCAGCTGCGTTGTCAAAAGGAGTCCGAGCGTCCAAAGGAAGCGATTGGGTGGCCTCTGCCGAAATGTCCACGTTGAGCAGAGCTCGAACGCTCGCCGCATATTCGACGCGAGAAAGCCGAGGAATGATAGTGGGGCCGAGTGTTGCGACGGGTACTGCGACCTGCCCAGGAACGCCGCTTCCGGGGGTGGTCGACGTGGTGCCGGGAGTGGTCCCGTTCATCCCGGGGGTGGTCTCCATTGAGCGGTTGGGCGGCGATTTGCCTGAAGCAGCGCAGCCCAAGGCTGAAGACACGACGGCGAGTGCAACCCAGCCGATTCCAAGCCTGCGACCTATGCCTGCTGCGATACGCGTACCAATCCCTAAAGTTAGCATTATGAGTTACCTCCGCGAACGCAGTCGCGTTAGTCGCTTGCCGGGCGGCAGTTAGCGCTGATCTCAGCCGCCATTTATCCCCACAGCATAGAGCCGGGGGGGGACCTTCGCCCAGAGCCAGATTCTGCCAACGATTACCTAAATTGCGACAGGATCAGCAATATCGAGCCAGGATCTCATCGGGAGTCGCACTATCGAGCCAGAGTCCGAGCGTGCGGTTTGCACGGCGACGTGCTTCGCGAGTTGCCCCCACCCCAGCCACAGAACACAAGAGCCCGATGGCTATTCTTCCGTGAGCTTCTGCCCGGAGGGTGTGCTTTCCTTCTCAAGGTAGCGAAAAATCGTCCGAGGGTCGACACCGAGGTCGCGCGCTGTTTGCGTGCGATTGCCGTTATTGCGCTCAAGCACATCCAACACATAACTGCGCTGAAAATCCTCTTTTGCCTTTTCAAGTGGCACGATAGGCGCCTGCGCTTCGGGCCCGAGATCCAAATCTTCGGGATTGAGGAGCGTGCGATCGCACAATACGAGAGCTTTCTTGATCCGATTTTCCAGCTGGCGGATGTTTCCCGGCCACGGATATTTGCGAATCGCCGGTAGCGCCTGCGGAGCGAAGCCTTTCACGGGGCGGTTCAACTCGTCGGCATACTTACTAAGCAAAGCCTTCGCAATGATCAGCACATCGTCCCCACGATCGCGCAAGGGAGGCAACCACAAGTTTACAACATTTAGCCGGTAGTACAGGTCCTCACGAAACCCACCCGCCTGAATCATTTCCTCAAGGTTGCGATGGGTAGCGGCCAGAATGCGAATGTCGCACTTTTCTGGGCGGCTATCCCCCACCCGGACCACCACGCGCTCTTGAATGGCCCGGAGGAGCTTCACCTGAAGCTGCAGTGGCAATTCGCCAACCTCATCCAAAAAAAGCGTACCGCCGTCAGCTTGCTGGAACTTGCCCGTGCGGCTGGCAATGGCTCCGGTGAATGCGCCCTTCACGTGCCCAAACATCTCGCTTTCGATGAGATTTTCAGGGATGGCGCCGCAATTCACCGTGATAAACGGCCCTGCTGCTCGCTGGCTGCGCCGGTGGATCTCGCGGGCGATTAACTCTTTGCCCGTTCCCGTTTCCCCCGTGATGAGCACACTGATGTCGGTGCTGGCCACCTTCTGAAGCTTTCGAAACACTTCCAACATGGAAGGGCACGACCCGATGATCTCACCGAAGCGCTTGTCGGCAAGCTCCGCGCTCAACTTCTGCTTATCGGCCTTGAGGGCGCTCAGCAGCATGGCATTCTGCAGAATGAGCGAAGCCTGGGCTGCGAAAATGGTGAGCACATCCAGTTGCCGCCGGTCAAATAGGTGTTTGATTTCATCATTGCCCAAGTAAATGACGCCGATTACCTCACCCTGGCTCAGCAAAGGCGCACACATCACGCTCGAAAGCTTGAGGGACATCACACTTTCACTCTTACCGAAGGTCGTATCCGATAGCGCGTCGCTCACGATCAAAGGGCGCTTACTCTCGATGACTTGCTGCACGATGCTGTCGCTGATTTGCCCCGAAGGGTCCTCGATGACCTCGCGCCCCACGTTGCGCGACGCACGCACCCGCGCTTGTGTGCTCTTTTCGTCTGGGTCAACCAGAAGCACCACACCTCGCGCCGCACCGGTGAGCTCAATCACATCATCCAGGAGGGCGGCTAGCAGCTCATCCACAGTTGCCTGCTGCATCAAACGTTCGCTGAAGCTGTTGAGGCGACGGAGCCCTGCTAATTGGTTGCCCTCTTGATTGCTCCCGGTTTGAGCCCCGGTGTCTACCACTTCGGAATACATGGAGAAGCCAAGGGCTGCTCGACCGAGCTTGATCCTATCTCCGTGAGCCAAGCGTATGCGTCGCTTCTTCTTGTCGTTAACGGAGATGTCCGCTTCCTTGTCGATTTCCTCCAATTGGAAATCCCGACCGTTGAACACGATTTGCGCGTGCTGATCAGCTACGGTCGGGTCCTCAATCCGAACATCGTTGTCCAACGCTCGGCCCACCGTTGTGACGGGCTTGGTCAAGGCAAAAAGTGCTGGGGCATCTTCAGAGGGATAGTAGCGAAGGGTTGCCATTGAACGGCCCTGACCTTAGCAAACTTGCGTACAACACCAAGGCCTCACTTAGGGCCATTCGCGCCGAAGCGGTCGTTTTATAACGTCGCGCACTGCGTCGCTTGCGCTCTTACCCTCGAACAGCACGCGGTATACCTCGCTTGAAATCGGCAATTCCACCGCGAGGCGTTCGGCCAATAGGTAAGCACTCCTTGCCGTATCCACGCCTTCCGCAACGTGACCCAGGCCTGAAAGTACCTCACCCAAGGGCCGCCCCCTCCCGACCTCGAACCCCACGGTGCGGTTCCTGGAAAGCTCCCCGGTACACGTGAGCACCAAATCCCCAAGGCCTGCAAGCCCGGCCAGCGACAGCACATTGCCCCCCTTCGCCACGGCCAAGCGTGACATTTCGGCCAGCCCTCGCGTGATCAACGCCGCGCGGGTATTGTGCCCAAAGCCGAGGCCTTCACAGGCTCCCGCCGCAATTGCGATCACGTTCTTGAGCGCACCTCCCACCTGCACGCCCACGGGATCGTCGCTCGCGTAAATCCGAAAACGTTCAGTGGCCATGCGTGTCTGGGCAGCCCCCACAACGCCGGCATCTATGCCTGCGGCGACAACATTCGTCGGCATCCCGAGCGCGACCTCCTTGGCAAAGCTCGGGCCCGAAAGAGTAACGCTCCGCCGCGCGACCTCCGAACCCAGCTGATCTTCTACCACCTCGCTTAACAGCATCAGCGTTTCAGGTTCAATGCCTTTGGTCGCCGTGACCAACGTGGCAGCGTCCGCTAGCGAGGGCCGCATGGCACGCAGCGTTTCCCGATAAGCATGGGTTGGCACCACGATGATGACCAGCGTTGCGCCTTCCACGGCGGCTGCTAGCTCTGACGTAGGCTGTACGGCATCCGGCAAACGAAAGCCTGCAAAGAAGGAAACGTTCTCGCGTTCCCGTCGAAGCTCCTCCGCGTGGAACTCATCGTGGGTCCAAAGCCGCACGGACTCGCCCCTCCCGCTAAGGACAAGGCTCAAGGCGGTACCCCAGGCCCCTGCCCCGAGAATAGCGGTGTGGCTCATAGCGATCGACATCGTGAAGCGAGCACGGAGCGCGGGTCAATGCAGATCGGTGACCGGGCTCTTGAGCCGAATGTTGCGGACCAGGACTTTCGGGACCCACAAGGTCGTGTATCGTGCAAAACATGTGTTGCTTTCGATTTCTCTCGGACAAGGCGCGCGCGCTCGGGGTGCTTCCCTCTCTGTTTGTTCTCGCTTTGCTGACAGGGTGTGCTTCGCGTGAAGCGGTGGGCCGCTCTTCCCTCACTGTGCTCGGCGCTGGTGTCGTCAACAATCCACAGAACAAGTCGCTCCGTTTTGACATCCTGACATTTGGCCTTGAACGCTTCTGCGAAGAGATGCGCGAACGGGGAGCCCCGCTCAGAATGAGCAATCAGGAGCCCGTCGCTGGGCGATTTTTTGCGGAGACCTGCGACAGCCAAATCATCGACGACGAGAACCGAAAGTCTTTCGTATTGCAATACTCGGGCAAGGGCTACGGTTGGACGAACGTCACCGGACGCATTGGGTTTAGAACCCGTGGGCTTGTCGAGTTTGCACCCGATTTTCGCCTCCACGACGGTGCGCTCTACGTCTACTTCAGACCACGCAACATCACCGCAACCCAATTTGAAACGCTTGCCGTCGAGTCACAGTTGGCCCAAGCGGGCATCGCGCTTACCGGCGTCAATCCCAACGAAACCGGCAAACAAATTGTTGAAGCACAGCTTAGCCAAGGCTTCACCGTTATCCGCTACAACAATGAGGGAGAGACGGACTTCGGCCTCGGTCTGATCGCACCTGGGCAACGCCCGTTTCGCCCTTTCACGGTGACAGAGTCCGACCATACCGAACTTGCCAATGACCGCACCGAGCTCCAACCCAATCAGCAAGACTTCATCTCGGGGTTCGTGGTGCGCGAGAAGGATCAAGCCCTGTTTTTCACCTTCTCTATTGATGGTGCGCCGGCCGTGGATGCGTTCTTGGTTCCGAGGGGTCTCGGGGACCTGATGGTGGAGCAATACGTTCGGGGGAGTACCCCCGCGGCCCTCACAGCTCCCCCCTTAATGGACGAGATCCTCACCGCGGGAACTCCTGTAAAGCGCTTCATTCCGGCCCCGCCCGGCGAGTACTACCTCGTCCTCGACCACAGCCCGAGCATAGGTCGCAGCGTGACATCACCGACCGCTGCAAGGGTCGATTACTTGGTACAGGTAGGCGAAGCGCCTTAGGCGTTGCCTCGGATCGAGGCCGCGAGTAAGGAATCACAGCATTTTGACAACCTCAGCTCCCAACGCCACCCCGAACCCTGTCCAGCGCTACTTGTTTTGGCCCCTGTGGTTCGTGGTCGTGCCAATCGGGCTAGCCTTCCTCAGCGTGCGCCTGATCGCTGGCGGTGAAGAACATGCCCCCACGCTGCTGGGGCAACTGCAGTGGTTCGTGCAGGACCAGCGGGTGCCGGCAGCGATCGTGTTTTTTACGATTTTCGAGATGGTGCTCTACCACTACCGCCACTCACTTCCCTTCGCAGGTGATTTGACAGTGGCGGGAAGGAACGACGTACCCCGAGAGCTACGGCGACCGTTTGAAAATGCCGTTCACCTCTTGGAGGATGCCGAGCGGATCCTCCAGCGCAATCCTAACCGCATCCAGCGGGAGCTCACGGCCCCCGTTCGGCAAGACATCCGAGAGGGCCTCGATGCATTGAAGGCGGCCATCGAAGGCACGCCGTTCGATGCCGAACGTTTCGCGGCTGCCCACGCCGAAGTTGCACACCTGATGGATGAGCACCTGGCGCGCTGGCAAAAGTCCGAATTGCGTGAATACGGAGAGTCGATTGCCGTGGCGATTGGCGTCGCGCTGTTGTTACGAGCCTTCGTGGTGGAAGCATTCAAGATCCCGAGCGGGTCAATGCTCCCCACGCTTCAAATCCAGGACCACATCTTCGTCAACAAGCTGGCTTACGGTCCGAGCATCCCCTTCACAAAAACCAGGTTCTTGAGCTCAATGCCGCCCGCCCGCGGGGATGTTATGGTGTTTGAGTATCCCGATCCTGATCCGGTGGCGGAACGCCAGGATTTTATCAAGCGCGTGATCGCCACCGAGGGCGACGTGCTGGAGGTTGAGGGTGGCCACCCGATTATCAACGGTTGGCCTGTCCCCAACTGCCACATCGGCACCTATGAATTCCATGCGGGTTCGGCCAACACTGAGCGAGGTGAGCTCTACATGGAGCACCTTGGCCAATACTCTTACCTCACTGTCTTAGAAGAAGGGCGTTTCGAGGGGCGGCAAGGGCCATATCACGTAGCTCCAGGCGAAGTCTGGGTGCTGGGTGATAATCGCAACAACAGTAGCGACTCTCGCGCCTGGAACGGTGGTCGCGGCGGAGGGGTGCCGTACGCCAACATCAAGGGCCGCTCGATGTTCGTCTGGTTGGCCTTCGGTTTCGACGGGTCTTTGACGCCCCAACGCATCTTCAATAACGTGCTCGGCAAGCCCACTTTGCCTCCCGGGGCACCACCGGCTATCACCGCGAAGATTGAAGAATGCCTGAAGGCGCGGCCAGCTAACACCATGCCTCCACCCCCCAGGCGGGTTGCCACCCCATCAGCCGAAACGCCCGCCCCTGCCCACGGCACGTAACCTTCGGCGCGCCGAAGGCACTGGTTGCCAGCGTTCTTGCGAGGAGGACGCACCGCACACCACAATGCCAGAAATGGGACCGGGGTCGCTGGATAAGAGCGGCGGAGACGGAGAACGCGGAAAACGCGGGGAGGGCTCGTTAGCGTTGGCATCCGCCCCCAGGGGGATGAAGCGCTCTGTATTTTTGGCCAGGTAATAGCCAGCCAGCGCCACCCCAAGACTTTTCCATTCGCGACCCATGTTCGTAGCGAGAGGTACGCCGGTGTGCCGGGGAACTTCCCCCCGGTTAGGGCGCTAACTCGCAAAAACGGCGGGCAACCCCAAATTCTTGCGAACTTTCTGGGCCTTGTGGCTCTTGATCATCGCGAGCGCTAGCCCCAAAAGCCAAAGGACGTCAATGGCCATACTCACGCCCCGTTTCGTCCAGTTCTCATCACCCACCCCCATGCGGCCCATCGTGAACATGAAGCCGTTGGCAAAGACGACTTTCGCAAAACACACGCTCGCCCCCAGCTTGTAGGCTCCAAGCTGGCTCAGGCGCCACGCCTCGAAACCCGCAGGCGGGGCCTCGGAAGCTGGTATTTCAAGCTTCGCGAGGCTCAGCCTTCGGAGGGTGTAGGAGATGCCGATAATGACAGCAATGACGTCAAACAGCATGGGTTAGTCGCGAGCGTGGGCCCATGGAACCATCAAGTGTACTTGTTGATCAGGTTCTCGAGCAGCTCTTGGCGGCCTGAACGGGGCTTGGGATCAATGCCCTTGGAGAGAACAAGATCACTCAGGCTTTCTAGGCTCGCCTTCTTGCCTAGGATGCTCTGCCCGAGCTCGCCACGCCAGCCTTCGTAGCGCTTCTCAACGAACTGATCGAGCTTCTTGTCGTTCAGCATCTTCTCGGCAATCAACAAGCCGTGAGCGAGGGTGTCCATGCCGCCGATGTGTGCGTGGAAAAGATCGTCCGGCTCATTGCTCTGACGGCGAAGCTTAGCGTCGAAGTTCATGCCACCGCTGGTGAGGCCACCAGCCTTCAAGATGGTGTGGAGCACGAGCGCCGTCTCGGTGACATCGTTCGGGAACTGATCGGTGTCCCAGCCCAACAGCGAATCACCGCGATTGATGTCGATGCTGCCAAGAATGCCGTTCGCGGCCGCGTAGGCTACTTCGTGCTGGAAGCTGTGCCCCGCTAAGGTGGCGTGGTTATTCTCGATGTTGACCTTGTATTCTTTCTCAAGGCCAAACTTCTGAAGGAATGCCAGCACGTTTGCCGTATCGAAGTCATATTGGTGGCTTGTGGGCTCCTTGGGCTTCGGCTCGATCAAGAGCAGGCCCTTGAAGCCAATCTTGTGCTTATGCTCAGCCACGAGCGTTAGGAAGCGACCAAGCTGCTCGGTTTCAGCCTTGATGTCCGTATTGAGCAGAGTCTCGTAGCCTTCACGACCACCCCACAACACGTAGTTCTCACCGCCAAGCTTGTGCGTTGCTTCCAAGATTTTTCGAACCTGAGCCGCACCGTAGGCGAACACTTCGGGATCGGGATTAGTGGCAGCGCCGCTCATATAGCGCGGGTGGCTGAAGAGGTTGGCCGTGCCCCACAGTAGCTTTTTGCCCGTGCGAGCCATTTGCGCCTGCATCTTTTCGAGGATGCGGTCGAGGTTGGCGTGGCTTTCCTTAAGAGTGTTGCCCTCAGGCGCTACGTCGCGATCGTGGAACGTGAAGAAGGGAGCACCGAGCTTCTCCAAGAACTCAAACGCCACCGCCAGCTTCTGCTCCGCGCGAACAAGAGCATCCCCGCTCTGCAGCCACGGGCGTTCAAACGTACCTGCTCCGAAGACGTCGTTTCCGTGCCATGCAAACGTGTGCCAGTAACACACCGCCACGCGCAGGTGCTCTTCCAGGCGTTTTCCTAGGACGAGGCGATCCTTGTCGTAGTAACGGAACGCGAGAGGGTTTTCGGTTTGGGGACCTTCGTACCGAATGCTCTCAATACCGCGAAAAAAAGGTTCTGACATCACATCCTCAACTTCAAAGTTCACCGACTGTGTCGGGGGTGGTTGGTTTTAGGGCCGGCAAGCCTACGCGTGGCCCGAGGCGTAGCGCAACCAGAAGAGCTCCGCCACGCTCGACCCGCTCAAAGAATCATGGCAAATCCACTTTTCCGTGAACCCCTCCGCCCCTGTCAGCCCCAGCGAGCCAGGCGTTCTCTTCCAAGCACCCCAGGCTCGCTATGCGCGTTTCGCGTGGTTTGGCTTGGCATACACCGTACTGGTGGTGCTTTTTGGGGCGGTGGTGCGGGTAACCCACTCGGGCGCCGGCTGCGGGCAACACTGGCCAACCTGCAATGGTGAGATTTTACACATGCCGAGCCGCGTGGAGACTCTAATTGAGATTTCCCACCGCATAACTAGCGGATTGGCTTTGCTCTCGGCCGTCGCGGTGTTTGTCGCTTCCCGCAGAGTGTTTGAAAAAGACCAATTGGCCCGGCGCGCCGCCAACTGGGTACTCGCGCTCATGGTGGTCGAATGTCTGATCGGTGCGGGCCTCGTGCTCGGGCGACTGGTGGATCAAGACACCTCTGTCGCTCGGGCCGTCGTAATGCCGCTGCATCTGGCAAGCGCTTCTATACTTTGCGCCGCTTTCATGCTCACCGCATGGAGCGCGCGCTACCCGGCAAGTCTACGTCTGAGTTCTGCTCCCCCGGCCAACTTCGCGTTTCGAGCTCTCGCGGCAGTGCTCTTCGTTTCGATGATGGGCGCCGTTACCGCGCTCGGCGACACGCTCTACCCGCTGACTACCGGCGCCTCGCTCGAGCAGCGACTAAACGGAGATGGCATGCACTTTCTGGAAAGCCTTCGCATGGTGCACCCCGTCCTTGCCGTGCTCCTAGGAGCTCTGATCTGGCATTCGATAGGGCTCATCGCTGAAACGGGTCGTACCCAAGATGTGAAAACCTGGGCTACCACCGCGCGCGGAGCGCTCATCGTGCAGCTTTTGGTGGGCGGGCTCAATGTGGCGCTCGGGGCTCCGGCCTGGATGCAGGTTGTCCATTTAGGCCTCGCGCTTGGCCTATGGCTCGCGGTGGTGCGGCTCGCAATCGGCGCCTGCACCACGCTCATTCCCGAAAGCTTCGGCGCCCGGGCATCCTGAGTTATCCTCCGCCCACAATGCGCCTTCAAATCCACAATCCGGCAACGGACGCCCTCCTCGGCGAGCTTGAGTCGGACACCCCCACTTCCATCCTCGCCAAGTTCGACCAGGCCCGCATCGCCCAACGCGAGTGGGCGGCCCGGCCGTTCCCTGAGCGCAAGCAGATCATCGCTCGCTTTAAGACACTCGTGATGGCGCAGGCCAACAAGCTCGCGAAAACACTCACCAGTGAAGTCGGCAAACCGATCGCACAATCTCGAAACGAAATTGCTGGCCTGCTCGGCCGCATTGATTTCTTTCTGGCTGAGACGGAGGCCCTACTCGGAACCAAAACCGTTCACACCGAAGATGCCTTAAGCGAACAAATCTCGCACGGCCCCTTAGGTGTGGTCGCGAACATATCGGCTTGGAACTATCCTTACTTTGTAGGGGGCAATGTGTTTGTGCCCGCGCTTCTTACCGGCAACGCCGTGCTCTATAAACCGAGCGAGCTTTCGTCGCTGACCGGCCTCGAAATCCAGCGCCTTTTGCATGAGGCAGGTGTGCCGGAACATGCGTTCAAGGCGGTGATCGGTGACGGCCATGTTGGCTCGGCACTTTTGGACTTGCCCGTGGATGGGGTCTTCTTCACAGGTTCTCACGGAACTGGTGTAAAGATTGCGCGCAAGGCTGCCGAACGACTGATCAAGGTACAGCTTGAATTGGGCGGGAAAGATCCGGTTTACGTGGCCGACGACGCCGACGTCGAGACCGCAGCGCCAGGGATAGCAGACGGTGCGTTCTACAATGCCGGGCAAAGCTGCTGTTCCGTCGAACGCATCTACGTGCATGCAGCTATCTGGGAGCCGTTCTTAAAGCTCTTCGCGGAAACGGTGCGCGGTTTTCGACTTGGAGATCCCACCGATCCGCAAACGTACATTGGGCCGCTTGCGCGCCGCAGCGCTCAAGTTGATTTCCTTGCGGCGCAAGTGGCCGACGCCCAGGAAAAGGGAGCCCAGGTACTGGTCGGCGGCAAGCGGGCAGACCACGCAGGCCACTACTTCGAGCCGACGGTACTCATCAACGTTTCTCATGACATGAGCGTGATGAAAGATGAGAGCTTCGGCCCGATCATTGGCCTCATGAAGGTTCAAAATGATGAAGAAGCCCAAGCCCTCATGAACGACACCGCCTATGGGCTGACGGCTGCTGTCTATTCCAAGAGCGAGGAACGAGCGCGGAAGCTGTTAAGCTCGCTCGACGTGGGCTCCGCCTATTGGAATTGCTGCGACCGCGTGAGCCCTCGCCTGCCCTGGAGCGGCCATCGCAACTCAGGGATCGGATGTACGCTCTCCACCTACGGTATTGAAGCCTTCCTGGCCCCCAAGGCCTGGCATCTGCGGCGTTAGCCTTGGGCTTTCGCCCCGAACATTCTTCAACAATTACATAAAAGTGGGCCCACTCGGGCTATCTTCGCAATCATTTCGCGTGACGCTGGCCAAAGAGGGGTCATGCTGGAACGACGAGAAGGAGGCTTCGGGCTATGTTCTGTCACGAAATCGCTGGAAGGGGCATTGCCCCCGCTGGGCTAAAGCAGACGGCACAGCAAATCGCCATTCGCTTTGCCGCGGAACGCGTCGGCTGGCTTCCTGTGTGCGATGAGAGCTTTGCAGTGGTCGGCATCATCACGGAGCGCGATCTTGCGCTCCAGGTGTGCGCCGAAAACCTCTTAGCTGCGGAGGTTCCGGTAGAAAATGTGATGAGGCGAGAGGTGATTACCTGCAGTGCTGACGCATCCCTGAGGGAGGCCGAGGAGCTGATGATGCGCTCTCGCGTATCACGCTTGGTAATTCTTGACCCCGAAGGGCGTTTGTTTGGCGTTATCAGCCTGACGGACATTTTGCACTATTCCGATCCGCTGCGGGCGGCGGGCGTGGCTCGAACCATCAAGGACAGCGAGTTTCGCGTGCGCAGCCACAAGCCGCCGGCACGTCAGGCCTAACCCGACCTCAAATAGGGGGGAGCCGGGAAAATGCGCAAAACCTGCCAACCAGCCCCTGCGCTGCGCAGGTTTCGCCCAGCCCCACCACTTCTTGGCCGCTTTTCCATCAATCTGGTCAAAAAGGTGTTCGATTTCACGAGACCTCCGGCTCCCCCGCTTATAGAGTCCGACCCATCATCGTGGGACTACGAAACCTAAGCGACCTCCGAACCCTCCTCTGGACCATGGTTCTTACGCCTGGAGTGGCAGCCATCCAGTACTGGAAGCCGACGCTCGTTCCCTACCTTTGGTGGGTGAGCTGTTACTTCGCACTGGCTTGCGGCGTTATTGCGCACAACCACAACCACTGCCCCACGTTTAAGACGAAGCAGCAAAATCAGCTGTTCGGCATGTGGATCTCGATTTTCTACGGGTACCCGACGTTTGCCTGGATCCCGACGCACAACCTCAACCACCACAAGCTCGTCAACAAAGCCGGGGACGCGACGATCACCTGGCGTTACACGAACCGCCACATTTTGCCGGTGGCCATCACGTATTTTTTCGTGTCGAGCTGGTTTCAGAGCGACCCTATCAAGGAATTTATCCGTAAGGCGCGCACGGAAAAGCCAGCTTTGTATCGCCAAATCATCGAACAATACGCTGCCGTAATTGGCGCTCACCTCCTGCTTTTGTCGTTAGCCATCTGGATGCACGGCTGGAAAACAGGGCTTTTCACCTGGGCGCTAGTATCCGGCCTACCCGGGTTCTTCGCCCTCTTTACCATCATGTTGTTCAACTACGAGCAACACGTGCACACTGATCCGTGGTCTGAGCACGCTCACTCACGCAGTTTCAACGGTGCGCTTACGAATTTCTTCTTGTTTAACAATGGCTACCACGCCGTACATCACGAGCATCCCGGTACTCACTGGAGCAAGCTGAAAGAGCTGCATCTCGCTATCGAGAAAGAAATTCCCCCCCAGCTCCTTGAGCGGAGTCTCTTCTGGTACTGGTTCCGGCAGTATGTTTTGGCGCCCTTCTTCCCGTCGCTTGGCACCGTGCAGTACGGGCGTGCTCCATTCGACCCCCCTGGAGGCGCAGCCGTGGCTCTGGTGACGGACTCTGTGGGCATTGGCGAAGCAGGCACTAACGCCGCGCGCGTTTGAGTCCCGCTTACCTCAGCGAGCCACCGCATTGACTCGGGGTTCCGCCGCCCCCGCACGTTTGCCCGTTCGGACATACGCCGCAGTCGAGTAAGCCGCCGCAGCCGTCTGCTACCGGACCACACGTGGCGTTCTGAGCCCCGCAAGTGAGCGGGGTGCATGTGTTGCTCCCGGGCGCGCACTGGTTAGGAACCCCCGCACCACCGCAGATCTGCGTGCCGCCACAGAGACCGCAGTTGAGAACCCCGCCGCATCCGTCGCCAATAACACCGCAGTTGGCGCCTGCGGCCTGACAGGTGGTCGCCACACAGGTGCCGTTTCCGCACTGGTTCGCAACGCCACCACCACCACACGTCTGGCCGTTGCTGCACGCACCGCAATCGAGTGTGCCGCCGCAGCCATCTGAAATCTTTCCGCACCCCGCGCCTGCCGCTTGGCACGTTGTCTTGGTGCAGGAGCCTCCACACTGATTCGGGACACCCGCGCCACCGCAGATCTGCGGTTGAACGCACGTGCCGCACTGAAGGACTCCACCGCAGCCGTCACCCACAAAGCCACAGGTTGCACCCGCGGCCGCACAGGTACGCGGGGTACACTTCAAACCGCAGAGATTAGGCCCACCAAGACCGCATGCAGCGTTGCTCGCACAACTCCCGCAGTCGATGGCGCCGCCACAGCCGTCGCCGATCAGGCCACACTCAGCACCCACAGACGTGCAGCTCCGGGGCACACAGCTGCCTGCGCCGCACACGTTCGGCGTACCGCCGCCGCCGCAGGTACCGCTGGCACACGTGCCGCAGGAAAGCGTCCCGCCGCAGCCATCCGCAATGATTCCGCACTCTGCGCCGACACTGGAACATGACCGCGGTTGGCAGGCAGGTAACCCGCAAACGTTCGCAAGACCTCCGCCGCCACAGACCGACGGCGACGTGCAACTCCCGCAATTCAGCGTGCCGCCACAGCCATCGGCAATCGAGCCACAATTGGCGCCCTGCTTGCCGCAGGTTGTAGGCAAACAAACGCTACCACACTGGTTTGCTACGCCACCTCCGCCACAAGTACTAGGCGAAGTGCAACTCCCACAGTCCAAAAGGCCACCACAGCCATCCGCCAGGTAACCGCACTGGGCTCCCAGCGCACTACAAGTAGTCTTCGTACAAGTGGGCGGCTGCGGGGGAGCGCCGGAGGAAACACACGCCGAAAGATCAAAGATCATGAACTCCAGCACCTTTTCCTGGGGCGTGAGGGGACCCGAGGAACAATGAGCGGGAAAGATCTGCGTATCGTTGCCGCTCGCCCCAGCTACGTGGAAGGCGCTGTAAAGCACCCGACCGCAGATATTGGCGTCGCTGGCTCCGTACGGCGTGTTGAAAGCGTATTGTTGGACCGCCGATTGCTGGCTCAACTGCACGTTTCCAGGCTGATAACGGTAGGCGGAATCCGTGTAGATGAAGCGTTCCCCCGCGCTACTTGCGGACTTTACGTAGCTTCTTGGCTCGTCGATAGAGATGTAACCGCTGCCGTACATCGGGTGTTGTGCGCCCACGTTGCCCAACCAGGTATTGAAAGCCTGGCCCTTCGGGCTCGAAGTATCCACGATGCCGGTAGTGTTGGCCCCGTTGTTGTTCGCGGGGCCGCCCCAGGTGGCGCTATCTTGAAACTGGGCCGTGTCATGGAGGTAGGTGTAGCTAAAGTGCGAAGCCAACACACGGCCACCTGCGTTGGCAAAATTTCGAAGAATGAGGTCGTCACTGTTGTGCTCATTGGCCCCGCCTTCACAACCAAAAATCGCGACATCATATTCATCGATCTTGTGCCTATTGCCCGTTGTTGCCGCAAATAGGCTACTCCTTGGCGCATTCACGAGCGTCCTACAAGTGCCGTTGGCTCTGTAGGAACTGCAACCGGCGTTGGCGCCATTCGCGCGATAGAGGTGAACGCGCCCACTACCGGTGGGAAGAGTAAACTCACTGTCGCTGACGCCCATCTTGCGTAGCACGCATTCGAGCTCGTCAACGGAGCCCGTGACCATCGCAATGCGGGGAATGCTGAGGTGTTGCACGTTTTCCGGGGAGGCATCCGTCATGTGGCGAGGAAGGCGAGTCTCATTGGCTGTGAGCGCAACGCTCGTGCACTTGGTCACAGCTGGGATTGTTACCACGCGTCGCCACTTGCCCATCTTAACCACTAAGGGGAATGGGACTCCGGCTGGCACGTTGCGCAGCACGAAGGCCCCATCG
The DNA here is from genome assembly GCA_033763455.1 of Polyangiaceae bacterium. Taxonomy (GTDB): domain Bacteria; phylum Myxococcota_A; class Polyangia; order Polyangiales; family Polyangiaceae; genus JBBRRP01. The sequence continues at coordinate 620,304 of JANRKO010000006.1, read as the reverse complement.
GGCCCGGTCAGCGCCGAGGCAATCGGCGCACCCAGATCTTCATCTTCACACCTGCCACAAGAGGCTCCCGACGCAATTGCCGGCAGCGGAGCGTTCGGCACGTACACCAGGGCGTTATAGAGAGCCTCTGTTCCGTTCGGTGCGTACACCTTGCCTGTGAGGGTTGTTTCCGTGCCGGGAGCGCAATACTCCTGATTCTGGCAGAGCCCCGTGCAGTTCGGATCGAGCCAGCGACCGCACACACTCGGTGTTCCCCCGCCGCCGCACGTCTCAGGAAGGGAACAAGTACCACAAGAAGCCACCACGCCACCGCATCCGTCCCCAATCGGTCCGCAGGTGGCTCCGACATCGGTGCACGTTTTCGGCGTGCACGGAGGCACGCCACAAACGCTCGGGGTGCCTCCGCCGCCACATGTATTGTTCCCGGAACAACCACCGCAATCGATGAGCCCGCCGCAGCCGTCGCTCTGCTGCCCGCACAAGCCATTGCAGGCAACGTTCATCGATTTGGGCACGCAAACAATCTTCTCGCACTTGTTCGCGTTACACACTTCGTCGGCCCCACAGGCACCACAATCGGCCGTAATACCTCCACAACCGTCGGCCAACGTTCCACACGTTGCCCCCCAATCATCGCAAGAAAGGGGCTGACAAGCTGGAGCTCCACATACGCCAGCCTCACCGCCGCCGCCGCAGCTCTCCGCTCCCTGACACCCACCACAGTCTACGCTTCCGCCGCAACCATCTCCGATTGGCCCGCACGATGAACCGCAATCGGCAATTGTCTTCGGAACGCACGCAACGGATGAGGCCCCACACAAGTCAGGCCCGCCCGCTCCGCAGGACTCCCCCATCGGACATGGGTCTACGCAACCAAGCAGCTCGCCACCGCAACCATCTGGCACAAAGCCGCAAAAATTGGCGGGCTTGCCGGCCAGTGCATCCTCACAGGTTTGGGTCTGGCAGGTCGGTTTGCCGCACACGCCAGGAGCAGAAAGCCCGCACACTTCGTCGCTCGCGCAGGAATAACCGCAGTCGAGCGTGCCCCCGCAGCCATCGCTGACGGGGCCACATTTTCCTGGCATCGCTGGGTAGTCCGCGCATGTGAGCAGGGCGCAAGTAGAGGTGTCTTTGCACGCGCCGTCGACGCACTGAAAGCTCGGCGTAGCACAAGCGCTGGCCCCGTTGGGCCAGCAATTCAGAACTCCCCCGCAACCATCCGGGTGTTCGCCACAGGTTTTACCGAGGGACTCACACGTTGTTGGCACGCACGCAGCGACGCCTCCGCAATGACTAGGAACGCCTCCACCGCCACAAGTTTCCGGTAGAGTGCACCCGCCGCAATCCACCAAGCCTCCACACCCGTTCGCCACTGGCCCACATTCCCCCACCTCGCACTTCACTTTGCACGTGAGTGCCATTGAGCCCCCACCGAGATCGAGCTTGGGCGCAGCCGTAGGGGCTGTCGACGTCACTGCCGGTGTATCCGGTATGTTCGCCCCTGGGGCAGTGTCTACCTCGCCGCCGCTGCAACCTGAAACGATTGCCATGGGAACGCTCATGGCGATCAGCAACGCGCGGGTGAGGGCGAACAAACCTCTAGCTTTTGGCATCCTTCAAACGTTGACCGAGATAGGAAACGCCATCAAAGGAATATTGCGTGCGGGCCTCAATGAGGTACGCGCTTTTACCACTTAGGCTCATGAGTTGAAGTGCGATACCTGCAGTCAATTCGCACTTGGCCGCAGCCTGGCGCACACACGGCCAGCGCTCACGTTCACCTTCGCTCGCTCGTTCTAGGTTTGCTGGCTAACGCTCGTTCGAGGCTTCCTCGCTCGTTCGTGCGCACGCTAGCTAACGCGTGGAAGGCGGAGGTGCGCCGTGATCTACTTTAAGAGAAGCAGACTCTGGGAACGGCATAAACTCGCCAATCGCAATACATTGGCTTCCAAAACAGTTCTGCCCGCTTGGGCAGTCCTTGTCGGCGTTGCATTTGCCGCCCACAGTTGAAGGAATGGTGGTTCCGGGCTTTTCGTTGGGCAGAGTGGGAGCAGTCGGAGCTGCCGGGGAACATGAGGAACCCACATCGCAATCTCCAGTTACCGTCGCTCCGCCGCAGCGGATCAGAAGAACTGCCGAAAAGCCAGCTAGAAATGTGAGCTTCATAGTACCTTGAATGACACGCGTGATGGACCCGTGCCTCCGCAATGTTCGGGGCTCTCCCAGTTTCGTCAACCCTTGGGAAGTGATTAACCGCGGCGTAAGCCTGAATCTCGGAATTGCTGCTCAAGGCGCCGGAAGCGCTGTGCCAGAGCTCGCACCAGCGAACCCGTCCAACCCTCTAACCCTAGGCCCTCCGCCATAGTGTTCTTGTCGAGCACTAGTACCAACACTTGGTCTACCGCTTCCACGGAAGCAGCACGCGGTTCTGCCAAGAGCAGCGCCATCTCTCCAAAAACTTCGCCAGGCCCCATGGTCGTAAGCGTTTCGCGCTGCCCCTGCACCGACCGAAACGCACGGCACTGTCCGCTCACGATCATGTACGCGCGATCGCCGACGTCTCCCTCTCGCAGGATCAGGGCGCCAGGTTCGAAGGTTTCCTGTGGAAGGTGCAAACCGCCCCGCAGGAACGCGTGCACATCCTGACGAAACTCAGTCGCTGTTTGGTAGCGATCCTTTGGATCCGGCGCTGTGGCCCGCGCGATGATGCTGCACAGGCGGCGCGGGATGGGGACGCGCTGAGCCACATCCGCGATCGGAATCACTTTTCCGGCCTGCGCGAGCGCGAGACAGGATTCGTAATCGGTGTAGCGACCGTACGGCGTGCGATTGCTAACGATTTCATACAATATCGCGCCCAGGCCGAAGATATCGCTGCGTTCATCCATGTCTTCGGGATTGCCGCGCGCTTGTTCCGGGGCCATGTGTGTGATCGTACCTACGGGCCCCGGCGCCTCCATCTGTGACTCCGCACCGGAGGCAGGGCGCCGCTTAGTAAGCTTCGCGAGCCCCCAATCCATCAAGTAAACCTGCCCGAAATCAGCCACCATGATGTTCTCAGGCTTGAGATCCCGATGGATGACACCGCGGTGGTGTGCGTAGGCGATGGCATCACACACCTTCAAGAAAATCTCTAACCCCTCCTCAATTCGAGCGTGCGCGCCCACTCGACGCAACGGATGCGCCAACCATTTGTCGAAGCTCCAACCTTGAACAAGCTTCATCGTGAAGTAGGGCACGCCTTCCTTGGAGAGGGCCAGCTCGTGGACAGGCACGATATTCGGGTGCTCCAACTGCCCGGTGATTTGCGCTTCAGCGATGAAGCCATCACGATACATGGGCTCGCGTGCAAGATCGCGATCGAGCCGCTTGAGTGCGACGTGGCGCAACAAGTTTCGATCGGTGGCCGGGTGAATGCGCCCCATGCCACCGCGACCAAGCTCCGGATAGAGCCGGAGGTGTGGAGGGGTTGGGATCCCCTCGGCTCGGATGGTCCCGGCGTCAATTTCGTTATCACCCCCTGTGGGGATGGACTCAATTACGCAAACGGGCTCGGCACTGGCGTCTTCGTGGCTCATGACAATGGGCTCCCAATCTGCCCAAGTAGAGCCTCGTTCCAGCGAACGGACAAGCCCGCGTGCGGCCGCAGGGCTCCAGCCGCTCGGTCGGAACTTTAGATCGCCCGACGGCGGTAGAGTGGCCGAGGATCATCGGCCGCGGCCTGATAGCTGACCGAGAACTCGCCGAAGGCTTCCAACGCTGATTCGAGGCTCTTGCCCGGAGTGAGCTCAAACGCATTGAAGCCACACCGGTGCATGTAGAAAATCTGATCGCGCAAGACATTGCCGATGGCGCGGAGCTCACCCTTGAAGTTGTAGCGTTCCCGCAGGAGGCGCCCGGTTGTGTAACCGCGGCCATCGCCGAACTTGGGGAAATCGACGGCAACGAGTGCCAAGCGAGCGAGATCTGGACCAATAACATCCGGCAACTCATCACTCTTCAACCGCACGCCCACCGCACCCGAGCGCGCGAACAGCGCCGCCGAGTCCCGATGCAGGCGTTGCGTTGAGACGATCACGTCTCCCGAGGCTGGCAGCTCGGCGTCGTCAGCCAAGTACACCCAAGTGTCTTCAACGATCTTCTGATCTTTAATGATTCGCATACACGGCTTCCTTAAAAGGTGCGGCACCCAATCGGCGATAGGCATCAATAAAACGCTCCTCGGGGGACTCACGCACAGATAGGTAACGGCGAAGCACGGCTTCGACAGCATCCACCACCTTTTCTCCATCCATGGCCGGTCCCAAAATGGTGCCAATAGATGCCGAATTTCCTGGGTCTCCACCGAGCAGCAGCTGATAGGCTTCCTCCCCGCTTTTATCGATGCCCAAGATGCCAATATTGCCGATGTGGTGGTGCCCACACGCATTGATGCAGCCGGAAATCTTCACACTGACCTCTCCGATGTCGTCCAGGTAATCGATAGCTTCGAAGCGCTCGGAAATCTGGGCTGCTATGGGAATGGAACGAGCGTTGGCAAGAGCACAATAATCAAGCCCCGGGCAGCAGATAATGTCCGTGACGCGCTCAAAATTGGGCGTTGCCATATCAAGCTTCTGCAATTCGGCGAACAGGTGGGGCAAGTCTGAGCTCTTCACATCCGGCAACACAAGATCTTGCGTGTGTGTCACCACTATGCGCCCGAATCCAAACCTCTCAGAAAGATCTGCTACCGCATCCATCTGCGTATCGCTCACGTCGCCCGGTGGGATCTTGGGGTGTTTCAGGCTCAGAATAACAATGCTGTAGCCGGGTTGCTTGTGGCCTCGCACATTGTTGGTGACCCAACGCGAGTAATCACGATTGGGAGAAAGCGCTGCGGCAGCCAAAACGGACTCTGAACTCGGGAGTTTCTCGTACGGCGGAGGCACGAAGTAGCGAGCCACACGCTCCAACTCCTCGCGGGTGAGCTTGAGCGCGCTGTCTTTGATGAGGGCCCATTCCTCTTCAACCTGCTCTCGAAATTTCTCAATACCCGTTTCGTTCACCAAGATCTTGATGCGCGCCTTGTACTTGTTGTCGCGCCGACCGTAGCGGTTGTACACGCGAAGAATGCACTCAAGATAAGAGAGCAGGTGCTCATACGGCAAAAATTCCCGTACTACTTTGGCAATCACGGGCGTTCGGCCAAGGCCGCCACCGGCCAAGATCTCAAAGCCACGTTCCCCCTGTGCGTTTTCGATAATTCGCACGCCAATATCGTGGAAACGTACCGCGGCGCGATCCTCGCCGGGAGTTCCGGTAACGGCTATTTTGAACTTGCGAGGAAGGTACGCAAACTCCGGGTGGAGGGTGGACCACTGCCGAATGAGCTCACAGTAGGGCCTAGGATCTTCGAGCTCGTCTTTGGCGACCCCAGCGAAGGGATCGCTCGTGGTGTTGCGAATGCAGTTGCCGCTGGTTTGAATGGCCTGCATCTGCACGCTCGCCAAATCTTCCAGAATGCTGGGCACATCTTCGAGCTTGGGCCAGTTAAACTGAATGTTCTGACGCGTGGTGAAGTGCCCATAACCGCGATCATATTTGCGCGCGATGTGGGCCTGCATGCGCATTTGTTTCGCCGAAAGCAACCCATAGGGAATAGCAATGCGTAGCATATACGCATGCAGCTGCATGTAGAGGCCGTTCTGAAGGCGCAGCGGCTTAAACTCAAGCTCGGTGATCTCGCCGGACATGCGGCGCTCTACCTGCCCTTTGAACTGCCGGGCCCGCTGATCTACCAGGGCCTGATCGTAATCGTCGTACTGATACATAGCCTTCAAACTCCCTTGCTGGAAAAACCTGTGTCCGGGCGCCGCATCTCAATCGTGGGCCCCTTGGCGCGAATTTCTTCGCGAGCACTCAACGGATCGATGACTCCGTTCTCGCGAGACACCATGAAGGTATAGACATCGCAAGCTACAGCTTCGTGAGCGGAAGCCAGGAGCACCTGGGCATCCCGCTCCGCGACCGTTTCTATCAGCGCCGCCTTCTGCAGATCCGAAGTCCAGGTACCCTCGGGCGTGAAATAGATGGGGGCGCCCGTTTTGGTGAACGAGGCGGTTACGACGTAGTGAGTTCCTCTAGGTTTTCCCATTTTCCGATGGATGATTTGCGCCATCCCCAGAGATAATCAAATGACATAATACTTATGCTTCACATAACTAATAGTTATGCTAGACTTCTGGGGTGAATCTTAACCAACTACGGGTATTTGCCGCTGTGGCGAACCATGGAAGCCTCACGGCAGCGGCCCGGGCGCTGCGGGTGAGTCAACCCGCCGTCTCCAAACAGTTGGCGGAGTTGGAGGGAGCGCTCGGCCTCTCCTTGCTCGATCGACTTCCCCGCGGGGTGCTGCTCTCCGAGGCCGGGGAAGCGCTTCGCCGCCACGCAACCACGATCTTTGCGGCCGAGCAAGCCGCCGAGCTTGAGTTGGCGGAGTTGAGCGGCCTTTCACGAGGAGCGCTCGCGATTGGTGCCAGCACCACCATTGGCAACTACTTGTTACCTCCACTCTTAGCAGCTTTCAGGGAGAGTCACCCTCAGGTGCACTTGAGTGTTGAGATCAACAACACGCGAGACGTTCAAGGCAAAGTACTCGAAGGTCAACTCGATTTCGGTCTCACCGAAGGCCTGGTGAGCACCAGCGCGGTAGATGCCGAGGTGGTGGCTCACGACGAAATTGTGCTTATTTCTGGCACACGAGGCGTGCGACCTAAGGGGCCTCTCGCTTCAGCTGCAGAGCTTGTAAAGTACCCGATCCTTTTTCGCGAGCCGGGTTCAGGAACGCGCGATGTGGTGGAAGCGGCACTTCTAAGCCGCGGCATCAGCATCAACCCAGTGATGAGCTTGGGAGGAACCGAAGCTTTGAAAAATGCTGTCGCTTCGGGGCTGGGTCTGGCATTCGTTTCCAAGTTAACCATTGAACTTGAGCTTTCGACGCGACACCTTTTGGTGGTCCCCATACGCGGCCTAGAGCTCCGGCGTGGCCTGCAGCTCATCACCCACAAGGGCAAGCGACTGAGTTCAGCGGCCCAGGCCTTTGTGGAGCTGCTTCGAGGCGAGCTCGATGAGAGGGCTCCCTCCGCCAATACCCGTCCGGCGTAGGTGTGGTTGGGCTCTCCCGGTCTCCCCTTCCCTGGGGCGCAACTTCGGAGTGCTCGAACTAGAGATCAATCATTTCAAACACTTATGGGAAGTAAAAAGTCTAAACTTGGTTATTGAAAGTGACTTTCATTTTCATTAAGGTCCGCCACCAATGAACCGGCCAACAAGTTTCAAGCCCCTCCCCACCTTCCAATACTTTGCAACCGGCCTCGGGCTCCTGACCGCGGCGGTGATGATGTACCCCGCTACCGCAGAGGCATCGGATCGGCACTTCAACCGCACGTACGAATCCGCGGTGCTCAACCCGGGCGCGATGGAGCTAGAGCCGTGGACTACGTGGCGCGCCGGGCGCGACGCGTACTTTAGCCGCTTCGATCAACGGCTCGAGTTTGAGGTGGGTGTTGTAGAAAACCTGCAAACGGCGCTGTATTGGAACTTTAAGGCCGTCACCGCCGATAGCAGCGTACCCGATGCCACCGGCATGGGGACAACCCGTGTTCGCTCAAGCGCGTTTGAATTCTCCGGCATCTCTTCCGAGTGGAAGTACAAGTTGAGTGATGCCGTGGCAGATGCCGTGGGCAGCGCGCTCTACGGGGAAGTCAGCATTGGGCCCGCCGAGGTGGAGCTAGAAGCCAAAGTTATCGTAGACAAGCAGATCGGCTCGCTGTTGTTCGCCGCGAACCCTGTATTCGAGTTCGAATGGGGCATGGGTGAGCTCGAGACAGAGAAAGAAATCAAGACCGGCGTGGCAGCTGGCGCAGGATACTTTGTCAAACCTAACATGGTGGTGGGAGTAGAGCTCGAACAGTATAATAAACTGGAGCACGGTGAGCTCGAACACTCACGTGTGAGTGCTGGGCCCTCCTTTGCGGTTGCTTCCGACCGCTACTGGCTCACGCTCAGTGTTCTGCCACAAATTCTAGCCTTCAAGGGTGCCTCCCCTGACAGCCACCTCGATCTTTCCGACGGGGAATACGTCCAAACGCGTATTTTGATGGGATTCGACCTTTGACTCTACGGCCTGAGTTAGCCCTAAGCGCGGTGCTCCTCTCGGGTTGCAACGCGACACTCCCACTCCCTTCCCCCGCACACGCAGAGGCCGCGCAAAAACGCTCTCCGGGCACCAGCGTCGAATCTCTTACAGCGGCGCGCAGTACCTATGTCGCCAAGTGCTCGGGGTGTCACACATTGTGGCTCCCCGAGCGGCTCTCTGCTGCAGAGTGGCCGCAGGCTGTAGAGCGAATGCAAACCCAGCACGGTGTGGAGCTCACTTCGCTAGAACGGGAACAGGTCCTGCTCTATCTGCAGTCGGTGCGGAGCGACGCGGAGCGCTAATCCACGCGAAGCCCGGTGCGTTCATCGACACCGAGCATCAAGTTCAGGCACTGTACTGCTGCACCTGAAGCCCCTTTTCCGAGGTTGTCGAGGCGCGCTACCAGGAGAATACGCTCGGCATTGCCGAATACGAACAAATCAAGGCGATTGGTGTCGTTGCAGCCCGTGGGATCGAGCGCGCCACCCTCGGGCGCGTACCCTAGCGGCATGACGCGGACAAAACATTCTCCGGCGTAGTGCTCCGAGAGCGTTTTGTGCACAGATTCAAGGGTCGCGCCGGGAGCCAGCATGTGCCGATACAAAGGCACCGAAACTAACATGCCCTTGTAGAGGTTAACGATCACAGGCTCAAAGATCGGAGGGCGCGTAAGCCCGCAGATAACTTGCATTTCTGGCAGGTGTTTGTGCGAAAGCTCCAGTGCGTAGGGCCGAGCCGCCATGCCTTCGGTGGGAGATTGATAAAGTTCAATTCCTTTCCGGCCCGCACCGCTGTAACCGGTGAGCGAGTGCACGACAAGCGGGTAATCTGTTGGCAACAGCCGCGCTTGGATCAACGGATAGCAAGCGAGGACGAACCCCGTTGCGTGACAGCCAGGAACCGCGACTCGCTGGGAATTTTGAACCTCTGTGCGCTGACCCTTGTGCAGCTCAGGCAAGCCGTACGTCCAGCCTGGCAGCGTCCGATGCGCCGTGCTCGGATCGATGACCCGAGTGCGGTCGCCCTTGATCATGCCCACCGAGGCACGAGCCGCGTCATCCGGCAGGCAGGTGATCAGTATGTCGGCCTGCTGGATCAAGCTCCGGCGCGCGTCTTCCGCTTTGCGCTCCTTAGGATCGATCTCCAAAAGCTCAAGATCCGTGCGCTCGACAAGTCGGTCCCGGATTTGAAGCCCCGTGGTGCCCTCCTGCCCATCGATGAACACTTTGGTCATGCGCGGGGGCTATAGCAAAAGGGGGCGAGGGGTGCACCTTGCGCTGGCGGGGCGGCGGCGCTCTTCTACGTGGTCAATTGCCCGGAGGCCCCATATGCTGCGCGCCCAATGACGGAACCGAGAAGTCAGCTCCCCGGATTGGCACGAGCGCTCTGCCTGCTCAATCTTGAAGCCGCCAGCGCTGCGCTCGCCATTGCCTACGCAACGCTCGGCGACCGACTCCTTTCCTACGTCGGGACCAACGCTCTTGAACGAGAAGCTCGCTCCTCCGTCATGTTGGGGATCGCTGCCGCCATGGGCGTAGCAACACTTGTGGCGTTGATCCTTGGAGCCAAAAAGCACGGCGGGCCGCGACTCGAATCCATCGCGCTCCGGCTTTCACCTGTTTTGGTTTTCCCGGTCCTCCCGCTGGCAGCTCGCTGGGAACTTTGGGAATCTCGCCCGCTAGCGCTTTTGGTGATGACGGGCGTGGTTGGGCTCTTGCTGCGCTCGCTGCTGATCGTTGCGTGGCGACAACCGCCAATCTTTGGTCGCTCCGAGGGCGGAAGCATGGTGCGCCTCGCCCACGGGTCGCGCGCGCTCTTGTCTAAGCCCTCCTTGGATCTGCCACTTGCGACGGTTAGCCTGGCGGCGGCAGCCTATGCCATCTACTTCAGTGTCATCACGGTCCGAGCGCATTGGTACGGCTACACGAGCACCTACGATTTGGGTATCGAACACAATATCCTGTGGAATACCACCCATTTTTCTTCGCCGCTGTTCAAGTGTTCGCCACTTCGCGGCCCAACAGGCGGCCACTTTAGTCTCCACGCGACGTTTATCGCCTTCGCATTAGCCCCGATCTATGCACTCGCACAGCGAGCTGAAACACTGCTCATTATCCAGGCCGTCCTATTAGCGGCGGGCGCGATTCCCCTGTACCTGCTTGGCCGTAGCCGCATAGGAGGTTGGCCCGCCGCACTCGTTGCCGTGTGCTACCTTCTGTACGCTCCTCTTCACGGTTCCAACCTCTACCACTTCCACTATCTCACTCTCGCCCCCTTCTTTGTGTTGGCCACGGCCGCCGCTCTGCAAAGCCGGCGCCTCATCCTCATGGCTATTTTTGCAGCGCTTGCGTTGAGCGTACGCGAAGACATCGGGCTTGGGCTTGCAGCCTTGGGTGCCTACTTTGTGCTCTCGGGCGAACGGCCCTGGCCAGGAGCCGCATTAGCGGTAAGTTCTCTGCTCTTTTCCGTAATCATGAAGATGGTGCTTATGCCCAACGAGGGCGGCGGGGCATCATTCCTCTACATGTATGAAGGGATTATTCCCAAAGGAGAAACTGGAGCGGGCGGTATCCTGAAGACGGTACTCGGGAATCCCGGCTACTTAGCCCACGCGCTACTCACGGGCGATAGACTCACGTATCTTCTGCAGATCTTGGTTCCAGTTCTCTTCTTACCGCTACGCAAGCCCCTCACGTTAATCATGCTGGTGTCCGGGTTTGCCTTCACGCTCCTCACGGGTCGGAGTGCCGTGGCCAACTCCCTCTCGCCAATCATGATTTCGTTTCAATACACAGCACATTTTACCCCCTATGTGTTTGTAGCTACCATTATTGGCCTTGGAACGATGAAAACCGAGAGCTTGGAAACGCCCCGCTCCGGAACGCTCAGCTTCATGGCTTCGCTCCTTGCTCTAGCCGTCGCAACACTCATCACCAGTTACCACTTTGGGGCGGTGCTTCAGCACAACACCGCGATGGGCGGCTTCTACAAGTTTGCTTTCACGCCGACGGAGCAGGATCGCGCAGGTCGCATCGCTCGCGACAAAGTTCTGAGCGTAATCCCGCCCAGAGTACCGGTAGCCGCCTCAGACTGCGTGGTGCCGCACGTCTCGAATCGGGCCAACGCCTACAATTTCTCAGGTAACCCGTTCGACGCCGAATACGTAGTAAGCGCCTATGGCATCCCCTGCACTCCAAGCGCCGAACCAATATTAGCTCTTCTGCGCGGCACCCAATTTGGCGTAGTGGCGTTCGCTCCACCGTACGTAGTGCTCAAGCGCGGCGCGCCCACTACCCGCAACCACGAGGTAATGCTGGCCATCCGATCGGGCAGGCCCAGTAGCAAGGGGTTCTAAGCCGGGGGCTCCTCTACCGTGGTGAACCTGTGGTTATGACGGCGCGATGCTTTAGGCGCTTCAGGGAGCCGTATTGAAGGTGAGGGGCTCGGTCTTCCAGCACCAGTCATCGACCGATTGAGCCACGCAAGAATACGCAAGTGGTGAAAATTCCAGGGTCTTGGAGTCCGCGCCCATACCCACGGAGATAGTCACCGAAGCCGGGTAGTCGGGTACGAACGAGAAAGGGTCATTCCCAGTCGATAGCCGCAGGACTACGGACCTTCGCTCTTGGGAGTCCCCCTGCAGTTGAACGCACGCCCCGAAGCCCTCGCAGGTACTACCGGTCGCCAATACTTCTGGATTGGCGCCATCCACACCCACCGAGACGGAACTCGTTGCGGGAAGGGGCGGTACGAAATCGATTGTTATCGTCGGGCACGAAATGAGGTTAGCGCCACCCTGACCACGCATGAACCGGCACTCTTGAGGTGAAGTTGCAGCAGCAGCATCCTTTTTTGATTGTTCAAAAGCCGCAGGAGATCCGACGTCATACGATGATGCCCCACCTTGAGCTGCCGATTCCCCTGCGCCCTGAGGCGCAGCACTCGAGGGCGACGGCTCATTGCGGGCTATTTCTTGTTCTGAGGGTGCCCCACACGCCACGAGTGTGCAGGCCAAGAGCCATCCACCACGGGGAAGAAAATATAATGCTGGGCGCCGAGCTTGGGCTTGATAAATCATGGGTTGCACAAAGCAATCCCCATGCCGTCCTCACGAGCTACCGACTACTCAAACGGTGGTTCGCAGGACTCAGTGAGAAAGCGCGCAGGTGAAGACCTGAAGCGGTGAGCACTTGGCGAGATCGAATAGTCACAGGAGCTCGGGAGAGTGGCTCACACTGTGCCATCGTGGGGGTCTTTTCGCAGGGCTGCCCCTAGTGCTCGACTGGCTCGACCGCTTCGTGCCATAAATCCAGGGCCTCATGAACAGCGTCCGCCAAGAAAGCACCGTGACCCGCTCGGAATCGCCCCCGTCTTCCGAGGGCGAGCGTTCGGCGTTTCTGTGCGTCGTTCACTCACCCATCCAGGCTTCCGTGGGCCAACGCATACTGCTCCCGAGCGACGGCAAGCCTGCTGTGTTTGGTCGCGACGTCAACGGAGCGGGTGCAGCCATACCCGATCGTTGGATGTCACGGCTCCATTTCCGAGTCGCGTACGATCGACGTGGCAACGCTTTTCGCCTCGGCGACGCAAACAGCCGTAACGGTACCTGGGTAAACGGTGAGCGCGCGGAAACCCAACCGTTGAACCATGGCGACGTGATTCGGGGTGGCGATACGCTGTTTGTGTTTGAGGAACAGAACACGATGGCACAAGTGAAGCTCGCTGCAAGTCAGGCGGCTCGCTCGCCCTTCCCGATCTTATTGAGTGGAGAAACTGGTGCGGGCAAGGAGCGCATGGCGCAATTCATTCACGCTCAAAGCCAGCGACCTGGAAGCTTTGTGCCCGTCAATTGCGCCGTCCTCCCGCGCGACCTTCTGGCATCTGAATTCTTCGGCCACGTGAAGGGAGCTTTTTCCGGCGCGGGTGCACCGAGGGAAGGGCTCGTAACCCGGTCCCATGAAGGGACGCTTTTTCTCGATGAGATTGGAGATCTCCCTCTGGATCAACAACCGGCGCTCCTACGCGTGCTTCAAGAAGGCACCGTGCGCCCGATCGGTTCGGATCGAGAAATCAAGGTCGACTTACGAGTGATTGCCGCAACCAACGTTGATTTGGAACAAGCCGTCCGAGCGGGGCGTTTCCGTGAAGATCTCTTCGGCAGGCTGGCGCAACTCATTCTGAAGCTTCCTCCCCTGAGAGAACGCAAGACGGATGTGCTGATGATCGCCGAGCAGATCGGCTCGGCTTCGAAACAGGCATTCAGTTGCGATGCCGACGTAGCCGAGTCTCTCTTGTTGTGGGATTGGCCTCGCAATATTCGAGAACTGCAGTCCCTTGTTCATTCCTTAAACGTGTTCAGTGGGGAGCCGCCCTTTACTCTCAAGCACCTTCTCAGCGTTGCTACAGAAGTCGCGCGGCCCCTGGCAAGCAGAAAGAAGGTAGTTACGCTACCAAGTGAATCCCCTCCGGCAACGCACCCTGGCCCCAATGTCTCCAGAAAAGAACTCCAGAAGGCCTTGCAAGAGCATCAAGGCAACATCGCTGCCGTGAGTAAGCAGCTAGGGCTTCACCGCACGCAGCTCTACCGCTGGCTGGAGAAGTATGGGCTCGATGCAGAGGAGTTTCGGTAGGCTCTACACAACAGCGATCGTTTAGTCTCGCAGCGGGAGGCCAACCTGTTGGACATCCCCCCTTACCTTCTCCGCATCAACGTCAAATTCCCACGTTGACCAAATGTCTCGAACATCCGCAAATCCCCGCCCAAGTTCGGGTGACACCCACGCTCCCAAGCAATGTAGTCAGCTCCCGCAACTACATTCTGAACTGGAGTCCCCGGCTGATAAGCAATCTCTGGCCGAGGGTAGTTAGGCTTTGGATCGAAGACACTCACCGTAATCTGCTGAAGCGGGTAGAGCCCGGGCGCATACGCTCCAGGGCAGCCAATATAGGCTACCTTCTGGCCAAACGGCTTCGATGGAGGCAGCTGTTTGGGGAGAGCCCCGAGGCTAAGCCCGTTGATCATCTGTTTGTTTTTGATGAAGCGTGTTACGAAATCGTGAAAGACCAGATCGTTGCCCACAGTGTCTATGCCTTCGGGTTGGCCCCAGAGCACGTGCGTGACGCCGAGCTTCTGGAGCTCAGCATGTAGGTCGGCTGGCGAACGGTAACGCGTGTAGTAGAGGAGCCCTTGGGTACCAGGGCGATCTGTGACGCGGCGCACTCGCAAACCAAAGGTTTGACGCGACTCACGGAACAATACGACGGCATCTTTGGGTAGCGCATCAGCGACCGCACCCAGGTAACCAAAGACCTCAAACCGTTCCTTGTACTGCTTGAGGCGACCCGTGTTGATGAGATCGATAGAAGCCTTCAGGGGGGACCCGATGATGCGATGGGTGTTGAAGAAGTAGACATCGCTGCCCCAGAAAACCTGAACCAGGAGCAGCGCGCTCATGGCCAGCCGAGGCACCGCTCCGAGCTGCCAAACCAGCGCAATAACGGTCGCCACGGCGGCCGCCATCCAGGGCACGAGCACCTGTAGATAGCGATCCTGCCACGAGATATTGCACCACAGCATCACGCCTAGGTGACCGGCAAGAAAAATGCCCCAAAGGGCCACGCGCCTCCCCAGAAAGGGCAGCACCAGCACCGTAACGGTGAAGAGAAAACCAAAGACGGGCGCCTCTCCGTGGAGATCCGGCCAATCATGGTGTTTGAAGGCGAACGTAGCTGTGACCCGCAACGTGTCTTTGAGGCCTTCTAGGGTACGGGCGGCGTGCCACGGCACCGCAATGTCGAAATTATAGGGGACGATGGCGTCCGGCGCCCAAGGCGTTAGCGTGAGCCTAGAGTGAAGTTGGGGAAACAGAGGATCGCCGTACCAAAGCCAATTCTTCAGCCAATGCGCACTGGTAAATATCAGACCACCGCCCAAGAGAGTTCCTGCGCTTGCTAGGATTGGCCCCACCTTCCGACCCCGAGTTCCCAGAAGCCAACACGCTCGGCAGACGTAAGCAACCGCTCCAGGAATGGCCACCATGGCGGCCGTATACTTCGTGAGCATCGCTCCCGAGAGAAACGCGGCAAACACGAGTGATTCACGCCAACCGAGAGTGGGCCAGGCACGCAAGAGCGCCAGATAAATCGGAATAGCCCACAGTGCCGCGATGTGATCGGCACTCAGATTCACCGACGAATCGTAGAGAAAAATGCCAGGAAATAAGAAC
The DNA here is from genome assembly GCA_033763455.1 of Polyangiaceae bacterium. Taxonomy (GTDB): domain Bacteria; phylum Myxococcota_A; class Polyangia; order Polyangiales; family Polyangiaceae; genus JBBRRP01. Next base: position 604,899 of record JANRKO010000006.1, on the reverse strand, counting down.
AGGCCCGCCCAGGCAAGCACCGCTCGCGGGCGCGGCCTAAAGCTCCGAGGCAGCAACCGCCGGACGAGCACCGGAAGGGCCACAGCTTGCCAAATAACGAACGCAAATTCGAGGTGGGCGGCAAGCTCGATGCGATCGAACACCGGTGCTGGCAGTAAGAAGGCCCAGAGGTAGAGGAAGCTGGAAAGCTGCGGATAGCTTCCCATCACCCATCCCTCACCAAAGCGAAATACGCGCCCGGCTGCGGCATACTGCTCCGCGAGCGGTAGATGATACCAGCGTGCGTCGTACGCCATGTTATTGGGCGAGAGGATGGAAAAATAGATAAAGAGGAATCCCACGAGGCCAAAGGCGTGCACGAGCCAAGACCACCACGGACGGATGGGGCGCAAGGTCAGCGTTGGACGGCGGCGCGCCAACGCAAGAAATCGCGAAAAATACTGATAGACGGGCACCACCCCGAGAGCGGCGAGCCCGAGCGGCGTGAAGGCGAAAAACAGGCGCCCGTAAAGGCCGAATAGACCCGCGACAAATGCCCAGCAGAAATAGGCGAGGAGCCCGAGCGGCGCCCCCAGCACCAACATCTCGCGCAACGGAAGGGTTCGCTGAAGCGTTACCTTAAGGAGCGAAAACCCAACAACCGTGCACCCCGCAACGAAATACGCCGTGAGCAGCCAGTACCCGAGGTAATGCCAGATAAGCCAGTGCTGAAGTGGGTAGTGCTTGTCTACTGAGCGCAGGATAATTCCGGCGCCACAAATGAGAGCAAGAGAGACCAGAATCCGCTGCGCGTGTAGCTTTTTTGCCTCAAGACTCACCGATGCCCCCACCTGCGCTTGATGCCAATACCGACCAGATCTAACCCAGCTTTCACCATGGCTTTGCTCGAAAGCTTCGAGCCACCGCGTTCCCCCCAGGTTTTGAGGGGCATTTCGACTAAATCCGCCATCGTGTAGGCATACTCACGATCGGCAGTAAGTCGATCCAGAAGCTCCACGTCAAATGCCCAACGCGAGGTAAACGGGTAGCTCAACGCTCGGCGCAGCGTTGCGTGGTCTCGCGCTACCTTCGCACCGCATTGAGTGTCGTAAACGGGAAGGGATAGCGACAGCGAGGCCAGCGTCGCGAACACCCGACCTAAGTAGTGCCGCGCCGTGGTGCGCTGAATATCAGCGCCCAACATGCGTACCCGCGAGCCGAGTGCCAACAAGGCTGACGACTTTTCAAGTGTGGCCAGTAGGCGCAACATCTCTTCAGGCGGCGTCGCCATATCAGCGTCGAGATACCCAACCAAGCGTGCCCCATCCTCGAGTGCGCGGAGCAACCCTCGCCGTACGGCTTCGGCCTTGCCTCCGTTAGGTCGAATTGGCACTACCTCCACGCGGCCAGGATGTAGAAAGGAAAATTCGGTAAGGCGTTCAAAAGTGGCGTCCGTGGAGCCGTCATCCACCAGGAATAGCTTCACGCGAGGATCAGCCAGAAGTTGCTCCACAAGTGCAAAATCAAGCCGTTCTGCCTCGTTGTAACACGGGATTACCAACCCTACTTCTGACACAATGCCCACCAACTCAACCCGGGCACGTCTCGGTTTTTTCGTGCCAACCAACGGGAAACGGCCCCGTCTGCCGCTAACGCCGCTTCCACGATTTTGCCCAACACGGGCCCACCACGCCACTCCAGGCTCTCGGCTACCGCGTGTGCCGGGGGCCCAACCACGCGCTCCTTCAAAACGTTGATAGCCCGAGGCAAAATGAGCCCGTGGAATGCCCCACCCGAGCCGAGGACGCGGAGGCCCGCGTCCTCAAGCAAAGCCAGCGCCTGCCTGGGGCGATACCGGCGGAAATGGTGCAAGGCCTGATCATGCGAACACATCAGCTCGGGCCAAGCAGGAACACTGAAAAGCACATAACTGCCGGGGCGAGCGCAATTTTCGAGAACGTCGGCAAGGAAAGCACGATCGTCCGGGACGTGCTCGGCCACGTCCAGAAGTACGATGAGATCGAATTGTCCGCTGGGACGCTCGGTAGTGGCCCGAAGGTATGAGCTTTGGAAGGCGTCAGGCAATCGATCTGGATCGTAGCCAATATCCCAACACGCGCAGTCGCTCCCCGGCGCCAGCGACATCACGAGCTCATTGGCAAACCAGGCATCACCCGACCCCACATCCAAGATATGCAAGGGCCCATTATCAACGTGCGTGTCCTCAAGCACACGTCGAAAGAATTTGAAGCGCGCGACCTCCCAAGGATGACGCTGAAACACTCGGTGAGGGGCTTCTTTTAGGTCCATGCGAGCAACGGGGCGCGACGGTATCACGCGCCTTACCGGAGGCTAGTGCACGACTTCGAGCTTTGCCTTTTTTGAGCAAATGGCGCTATTTCCTAGGGAGCATCCATTTGAGCCAGCGAAGTAGTTGCCGTGAGTGGCGCCGCCTGCCAACACCAGCGCCAAGGATCAATCGCCTGGCACTGATACTGTAGGGTGTCCCACCTGGTCTGCACGACGACCTGCCCTGCTCGTTCGACAGTAACCTGAATCCAGGCGGGGAAAGCACTTGCCGGGATGGGCGATAGAGATCCACCACCGTAGTCGAGCCATACGCCTAGCGTATTCACGCCATCTGTGTTCAACGCTGGAACACCCTCTCCAGCTAGCCTGGGAGTGGCTAGCAACGCCACATCAGGATTCTTGCTTGTGAGCACGCTAACGTCGTAGTCGTTCCCCCGAAGCGGTGGGACGAAGTTTACCTGCAGAGAGCGGCAGGTGATCGCGTAGGCTCCACCCTGCAGAGGATTGGGGGACACGCACTTTTCGGACGAACCTATCCCTTCCGGAGTGATGAGTCCGGGAACTCCCCCACCTGCAGGAGTCTGCAACTGGGAGGGTTGTCCCCCCAAAGTGGTTGGCGCTCCGCCAGAACCTGCCATTGCCACTTCAGGTTTCCGCTGCTCACTGTTCACTGTCAGATCATCGATTCGCCGCTCCGGAACGCTGCAGCACATTACAACAACTCCGAGGGCGCTTGAGCCATAGCTCCAGACCTTCGCACCTCGGCGCCCCCACAAACCACCACTATGAGTAAACGTCATTGGCCTTTCAAAAAGCAAAGACCGTGCCACGCTGAGGGCGCACCTCGGCGCTCGCGAATCATCCGCTTCCGCACGCGAATAGGGCTAACCCTCGTGACACTGCATGTAATCCTTGACTGAGATTGGCACAGATTGAGCCATATTCGCCTCCACGCCTGTGCTCTTAATCGCGTCATCTCGCATAAACACGTATGACAACGTGCAAAGCTGAAGTGGCACGGGCATTGCTCAGGACGCACTGTGCATCAAGGGGGTTCGATCCATATAGGCCGCGACGCGAAAGAGTATCGCCGAGCAACGCTATTACTGATTTGTTGTGTGGCCGTCGTTGGCATCGTTGCTCCCTATGCATCGAACGGCGATTGGCCGCGAACCGCGGAGCTCAATCGGTACCCGCTGTTGGTGGAGCACTTCTACCAGGCGTTTCTCGCGGGTAAGTGGTGGCCCCGTTGGTTGCCGGATCTCGATGGCGGCTATGGCTACCCAGAATTCGTATTTTACCAACCGCTGTTCTTTTTCTTAGCGCTCCCATTTCGCTTGATGCTTGGCGGGCCAGTGGCCGCTACCTGGGCCGCCATTGGGGCCACGCTTGCCGTCGGTGCCTGCGGAAGCTTTAGGCTTTGCCATGGAGCTCGCGAGCCTCGGCTGGGGATTTGCGGCGCCGCTTTGTTCCTACTGGCTCCGTACGTTTGGGTGAATTGGCTCGTCCGGGGAGATCTGAGCGAGCTGCTGGCAACGGCACTGTGCCCCTGGGTTATTGCGTTCTACGTCGAGGCACTGAGCGCAAACGCCAAGTCAGGTTCACACCGGCTAGGCTACTCTTTGGCCCTCTGCTTCCTCGCACACCCCATAGTGGGTCTTAGCCTGGGCCTGCTCCTCAGCCTTGGCAGCCTATCGCTCCTCGGCGGCAGGAGTGGTCGCAGCATTCTTCGAGTTCTCTTACTCGAAGGAGTACGCGCAGTTTGCATATCGACGCCGTATTGGTTGCCTGTGATACTCATGGCGCACACCACCCATATCGACCAAGCGTTCACCTGGGAACCTCAATTCAACACCGTGCAACCCTGGCTGTTATTAGGCCACGAGTGGGTTCCCGGTCAAAACAACTACTCCCTTGGAAGAGTATCACTTGCTTTAGCGTTCGCCGGTTCCCTTGTTGCCTTTCGCTGCCGTCAGACTCGGATCTTAGGAGGACTTCTGTTTGCCGCCGTTGTGCTTATGACACCATGGTTAGCCTGGATGTGGAAATTCCCACCGCTTTCCATGTTTCAATTTCCGTGGCGGCTCTTGTCCCTCTGTGTGGGACTCCAAATTGGTCTCGTACGCGGGCTTGGCGAGGCTCCAAGCAGCCCGCGGATCTGGGCCGGCAGCATCGGCCTGCTCGTGACCTTAGTGGCTGCGTGGGCTCCCGGTCAGTTCAGAGTACATTCGACACTTCCCGACGCCCAAGTGAGATTGCTCCAAACGTTCGCAGCGTCCACCGATCACGGAGGCACCCTGGACTGCCTCGGCGAAAAGCGCCCCCGCACCGTCACCGACATTCCGAGGTTTCCCATTGGGCTAAGGGGGGAGCGCCTTATCGCTCCGCCCGGTGTCAGCTTACAAGCGCTCCCCGGCAATGATGCTCACTGGCTACGCTACGCAATCAGCGCCGCCAAACCGTCAGAAGTCACCATCCGTCAGTTCTTCCTTCCGGGCTGGCTCATTGAGGTGGATGGGGAGAAAGTGAGTGATGAAACCTTGCGGGAACGCCTCCAGCCGGATGGTTTGATCCGCCTCCTCGTTGCTCCGCGACCCGATGGACGCCCTGTTAAGTTAACTGCCACTTACGCAGACCCTCGTGGTGCCAACGTTGGTTACTGGCTCGCAGCGCTGACACTCCTGACACCCTGGGCAATCCGGCGGTTACGAAAGATCGGCTACATCCCGGGGGCCCGCTGAACCCTCCGCGGCGGATCGACGAACAATGTCACTCAGCGGTACCAGGCAAGCGGAGCCGAGTAAGCCAGGCCGATTGCCTTGAGCAAGAAATACCGCGAGGGCTTTGCGGACGCGCCGGTTCTGGTGTATCCCGCGGACATGCAACGAGGCTTGCGCTAAGCAGCAGACGGTGAACCGGGTGGGTTGTGTGAGTTGGCTCGGCAAGAATCGTGATGCGGCAAGCTGCCGAGAGGCCACGCTCTACGTTTTCTGTTGCGTGGCGGCCCTTTCGGTTGTGGCGCCCTACGCCGCAGATGGCGGCTGGCCCCAGACGACAGAGATGAATCGCTACCCGCTGTTGGTGGAGCACTTTTATCAAGCATTTCTCTCGGGCAAATGGTGGCCTCGTTGGCTGCCGAACCTCGACGGGGGCTACGGCTACGCCGAGTTCGTGTTCTATCAACCGCTGTTCTTCTTCTTGGCCATTCCCTTTCGTGCAATTTTTGGCGGACCAGTTGCTGCAACCTGGGGAGCCATCGCTGCCACGCTTGCACTCGGCGCGTGCGGCAGCTTCAGGCTTTGCCATGGAGGGCGTGAGCCTCGGCTTGGGATCTGCGGGGCCACGTTATTTCTCTTTGCTCCATACGTATACGTCAATTGGCTCGCACGTGGGGATTTGAGCGAACTGCTCGCAACAGCGCTATGCCCCTGGGTGCTCGCCTTCTACATCGAAGCCCTGACTGAAAACGCGAAAGGAGGCTCACACCGCCTAGGTTACTCGTTAGCTCTTTCTCTCCTGGCACATCCCGTAGTGGGAGTTAGCTTGGGTATGTTTCTAGCCCTCGGCAGTCTCTCGCTTTTGCCTCGAGCTAGGGACCGACGCATCTTGCGTGTTCTTACGGTAGAAGGCGTTCGCGCAGTTTGTGTTTCGACACCCTATTGGCTGCCCGTGATCCTCATGGCGCACACCACGCACATCGACGGAGCCTTCAACTGGGATCCTGTCCCCAACACGGTACCTCCTTGGCTGTTATTGGGGCACCAATGGTCTCCCTCCGCAGCAAAGAATAACTTCTCGCTTGGCCCCATCTCGCTGGCGCTAGCGCTAGCCGGTGCAGCCGTTGCTTGGCGGTACCGCCAAACTCGCATCTTGGGGGGCATTCTGATCGCCGCCTTGGTACTCATGACACCGTGGCTAGCGGCAGCATGGCGCATCCCGCCGCTTTCAACATTTCAATTCCCGTGGCGGTTCTTGTCCCTTTGCGTGGCATTGCAGATTGGTCTAATGCGTGGCCTTGGGGAGGTCCGGAGTGATCTCCGGAGCTTTGCGGGAAGCATCTGCCTTCCGGTGATTCTTGTGGCTGGGTGGGTCCCAGGGCAATTCAAAGTCGAGGCAAGGCTGGCCGATGCGGAGGTGAGCCTGCGCTACGTCTTCTCGACATCGCTCACGCGGCGAGAAACGCTCGACGTCCTAGGAGAAAAGCGCCCCCGCACGGTTACCGACCTTCCGAAGCTCCCCATTGGCCTAGCGGGGGAACGTCTCGCCGCTCCGCCCGGTGTCAGCGTACAAGCGCTCCCCGGCAATGATGCTCACTGGCTACGCTACGCAATCAGCGCCGCCAAACCGTCAGAAATCACCATCCGTCAGTTCTTCCTGCCGGGTTGGCTCATTGAGGTGGATGGGGAGAAAGTGAGTGATGAAACCTTGCGGGAACGCCTCCAGCCGGATGGTTTGATCCGCCTCCTCGTTGCTCCGCGACCCGATGGACGCCCTGTTAAGTTAACGGCTACTTACGCAGACCCTCGTGGTGCCAACGTTGGTTACTGGCTCGCAGCGCTGACACTCCTGACACCCTGGGCAATCCGGCGGTTACGAAAGCTCCGCCACATCCCGCGAGCCCAGAAATTCCTCCGCCAGAAACGCGATCAACCCGAGCACCAAAGTGACGGACATCTGGATCACGTATAGCAAAAAGACGTACGCGGCACCCTCACGTAACACCACTTCGGCTGGGAAAAACATCACCAGGGCGGCGTAGGCAGCTATCTGGAAGGAGCCGAAAAAGCCTGGAGCATTGGGCATCGCCAGACCCAGACCGAGCACGCCGAGCACGACGGTGGTCTGGACGAACGTGGCTTGCTCCACCCCCACGGCGTGAAACAAGAATTCCATGCTCCAGATAGCCGTAAACCAATAGGCGGCTGTCAGCGTGATAAAGACTACCGAGCTTCTCGGCACAGACAGGAACGACAACCCCTCGGAAAGCCGGGTGAGGAGTTGAATCATGAAAGCGGACGCGCGCGGCGATACGCGCCCCAGTGTTTGCTCCACAAGGCGAACCGCCCACGCTCGCCGAGCATAGAACACCCACATCGCAACGCAGAGGCTCAAGAACAGCACCACTGCTGTGACCGACGCGGCTCGCACCATCGACGAAGGCACCGGCAACTTTCCTAGATGCGTTGGTAACGGATTCACGGTTTGCACATTCAAGAGCGCCAGGCCCATCCCCACGCTCAAGAAAGCGCCGTCCACCACACGCTCAGCACCCACCGTTCCAGCTGCCGCCAGCCAGCTCACGCTTCCCCGACGAGCAATCATCATGGGTCGCACAGCTTCCCCGGTGCGAAAAGGCAAGATGCACTGTGCGCCGTAGCCCGCTAGAGCCATGAGCAACGGACGCAAGAACGATACCTTGCCGATGGGCTTCAACAAGAAATACCAACGCGAGCAGCGCAGCGTATGGACCACCGTCCACATTCCCACGTAAAGCCAAACTGACGGCCAGCTTACCCGTTCAAACGCTGACCTAGGCGGGACAATCGGTAACGCACCTTTACGCAATAACCACCAAAACCCAAAACCAATAGCTGCTGAAACCGCGATAGCCCGCAACCAGCGTGCACCCTTGCTCGAAGGTCCGGGTGTCTCGGCGGAGTTGGCTTCGGTGGATTGAAGAGCGGAGGTCACGAGCCCCCGGGATATCCCAAGGCCCGGGCGTGGAGCAACCCGACATTCCCTAGTTGGCCGCGGCTGGTGCTTTGCTCCGAGCGAAAACGAGAACCCAGGAGTTCGGTGCTGCCGCAAGCAGCAGCGTCTGGTCGGCCCATAGGGTGCGATCAAACTTGGAATACCAAGGGAGCGCCTGCCAGGCCGGGGAGTTGGAGATGAATTCACGCACGATTAGGTCGAGCTCAACGTAACGACCCTTCGTTTTGTCTGCGAGCTCAGGGCCAAAGCTGAAGGACTCTCTTCCCTCTCGCGGGAAGAGGTCGTTGTGCATGGCGCCGCCGTAAGTCACTACGAGGGGCGGACTGGGTGGGGTTCCCTTGGCCACCGCCAGAAGCTCGGTAACGCGCGCGGCGGTGAGATTCCGGATGAGCTCTAGCATCTGCAACATTGCGTCCTCCCCGGCCCTGGCGATGCCCCGATACTGCTCACATGACGGCCGGAGCACGTGCAACCTTAGGCCTAAGGCCTTTACGGCTTGGCCGAGGCGAACGAACTCGTTCTGGTCCGTCGGTGCTTGGGCTTCGATTACAGGTTTTTGCTTTTCTGCCACCGCCACCTCGCTCTGACCGCAGCGGCCGCTGGCCACGGTGAGCTCCAGCACCAGATCGCTCGCGTTGGACTTCAGCTTCGGCAAAAGTTGCTCGGTGAATCTCCTTGTTGCCGATGGCACGGTGGCCATTCCTTTCAGCGCGTGGGTCTCCCCCAGGGCGAGCACGCGCGGTTTTTGGGCCAGAACGAACTCAAAAGCGGCCTCAGGAGATGCGAATCGATAGCAGGCAATGTTGCCGCAACTCTGGACTTTGGGTAAAGCACTTTCGCTCGGAGCCTTCCGCTTGGCAGAACAAGCGTTGAGCTGGAAAGCCAGCAGAAAGATGACTCCATACCTATGGCAGCTATTTGCCACTCGGTTCAGTCTCAAGCGTCAAAATACATCCGATATTCGAGCGGCGTCGGATAGCTGCGCGAAGCGGCCACATCTCGTTCGCGCTTCTGCTCAATCCACATATCTATCGCATCGCGAGTAAATACATCACCCTGAAGCAAGAACTCGTGATCCCGCTCCAGTGCGTCCAGAGCCTCCTCAAGAGACGCCGGCAGCCGAGCCACGCTTTTCAGCTCTTCGGGAGAGAGCGCGTAGATGTCTTTGTCGAGCGGATCCCCAGGGTCAATTCGATTCTTGATGCCATCCAAGCCCGCCAACAACATCGCAGGGAAAGCTAGGTACGGGTTGCACGTTGCGTCCGGGAAGCGAAGCTCCAAGCGCCGTGCCTTGGGCGAAACCGAATACGTGGAAATCCTTATCGCCGCAGAGCGGTTGCGGCTGGAATACGCCAAATTCACCGGTGCCTCGAACCCTGGCACGATGCGCTTGTAGCTGTTGGTGGTGGGGTTGGTGAGCGCGGCAAGGGCATGGGCATGCTTCAAAATGCCTCCCATGTACCACAGCGCCATCTCGCTCAAGCCCGCATAGCCGTCCCCTGCAAAGAGTGGCTTGCCCTCTTTCCACAGGGACTGATGGCAGTGCATCCCGTTGCCGTTATCACCGGCGAGTGGCTTAGGCATAAAGGTGGCCGTCTTCTGATTTCGGTGAGCCACATTCTTCACAATGTGTTTGAACCACATCAGCTTATCAGCCATGCGGAGTAGGCTGTCGAAGCGCATGTCGATTTCGCCTTGGCCTGCCGTGGCAACTTCGTGGTGGCTCACCTCCACCTCGATGCCTACCTTCTTCATCTCCAGGCACATCTCTGTGCGAAGATCCATCAGGCTATCATTCGGCGGGCAGGGGAAATAGCCCTCCTTGTACCGAATCTTGTGCCCCAGGTTCGGAGCCTCCGCCCGACCAGTGTTCCACTCGGCTTCGCTGGACTCCACCTGGTAGAAAGACGCGTTGGGCCCCACTTCGTAGCGGACATCATCGAACACGAAAAACTCAGCTTCAGGCCCGAAATAGGCTGTGTCCGCGATGCCAGTTGAGCGCAAATAGGCCTCGGCCTTGCGGGCGATGTGCCGCGGATCCCGAGAATAACTCTGGCGTGTGAGCGTATCTTCTACCGTGCACACGAGGCTGAGCGTCGGATGCCGAGTAAAAGGGTCCATCACGGCGGTGGCGGGATCCGGGATGAGCAACATGTCGCTCTGATTGATGGGCTGGAATCCTCGAATCGAGGAACCATCAAACCCGAATCCCTCCTCAAACCGCTCAATGCTCAGTTGCTCGAACGGGACGCTGGTGTGTTGCCACTTGCCCGGTAGATCTACAAACTTGAGATCCACCATTATGGCGCCATGTTCTGCGCCCAGCGCTATAACCTGCTTGGGATCCATGCCTAGGCCGTTCTCCCGCGCTCGGTTAGCGGGTAAATATTAGATCGCTTCTTCTGCTCGCTCGCCGGTACGGATACGAACAGCATCGTCAATCGTTGAGATAAAGATCTTGCCATCACCGATACGCCCGGTCTTGGCTGCCTTCTCTATCGCATCGACCACCTGGTGCGCTAGGTCGTCCGGCACTACAATTTCGAGCTTCACTTTTGGCACGAAATCAACAACGTAGGCGGAACCGCGATAGACTTCCTTCTTGCCACCGGTACGCCCGAAGCCCTTCACCTCGGTGACCGTCATGCCCTGAACGCCCACCTCGGAGAGAGCATCTTTGACTTCGTCCAACTTGAACGGCTTGATGATTGCCTCAATCTTCTTCATCTCGTGCCTCTTTTCGACCTTTGTGGGGGCAAAAGCCCCGGTTGCAGTCGATCCCTTGATGAGCTCAAGGGGGACTGTGACGTACCCCGCTCTCCTTGGAGCGTGCAGCTGGACTACCGCTCGATCGGTTTCGGGAAGGTTTCCGACTCACTTCGTTTCCAGCGGAAGGGGAAGCGGCCTGATTAGGTCGCGAAATAACTTGCTTATTGCTAAGGTGGCGGTTTGAAGCTTGGTGTCTACCCAACTGGGGTTCGGGCTCTGGAGGCACTGTGGACCTCATCAGGCGAGCTCTTCGTGAAAGACGACGGCGCCACCCATCCGGAATTCGGCGGCAACAAAGTGAGGAAGCTGGAGCCGATTCTGGAGCGTGCTGTGGCGAAGGGCGCCCGTCGGCTTGTCACCCTTGGCGCTGCCGGTAGCCACCAAGCAGTCGCAACTGCCCTTTTCGCCAAGAAGTTAGGCCTAGAGGCCGCTTGCGCTCTTTGTCCGCAACCTTGGTCACCCCATGCGTTCAACATGCTTCGCGCCGCCGTTGCCTTGGGGATCGAGGTGCATCCGGTTGAGCACGGCTGGCAGCTTCCGGTTGCAACAGCCAAGCTGCTTCGTCGAAAGGACTACCTCATCCCTCTTGGCTCCACCAACGTGCCAGGCACCAGAGGTTACGTTGCGGCCGCTTTCGAGCTGAAAGCCCAGATCGATGCCGGAGAGCTTCCGGAGCCCGACGTGATCGTGGTTGCGCTGGGTTCGGGCGGAACAACCGCGGGGCTGTTAGCCGGGCTAGCCTCCGCGCAAGTATCAAGCGTGGTGCTCGGGGTAACGATTGCCCAGCTGGGCCCCGTGACGCGGCCGTGGCTTTTGGGCCTCGCACACCAGGCGCTTAGGCGCGACCAAAGGCCGCCCCTCGGCGAGCTCAACCGACGCCTCGTCGTGGAAAATCGCTTCCTTGGTGCGGGCTATGCCGAGCCGACTGTCGCCGGAGAGCGCGCGTTCGAAGTGGCCTTGGAACAGGGCCTGCGCCTAGACTTGAGTTACACGGCTAAGGCGTTCGCCGCCGCACTCCGCTTGGTGGACCATCCAAGCCTCGACGGAACTCGCCGGCCGATCCCGCGTCCCGAGGTGGCCAGGCCCGAGGGCCGCCCGCTGAGGGTGCTTTACTGGCACACCCTTTCTTCCGCCCCAATTGCGTGCCTTACAGCTGGCGCCTCAGACATTCTCCCTGACAAATTGAACCGACTTTTGCTAGCGAGCTAAGCTCGAGTCCCCTTTCATGACGGCCACCACACAGTCCGAGCTTCCGGTCGGTACCGTCTTAGAAGGCAAATTTCGCATAACCCGCGAGGTAGGCCGCGGCGGGATGGCCGTGATTTACGAAGCGGTTCATGTCGACATCGGCAAGCGCGTTGCCGTGAAGCTGCTCTCGCAAGATTTGGTGACCTCACGTGTTGTGCGCGAACGCTTCCTGCGGGAAGCACGAGCCGCGGCGGCCATCCGCAGCCCACACATCTGCGAAGTCTACGATTCGGGCATGTACCAAGAGCGCCCGTTCCTTGTAATGGAGCTTCTTGAGGGGGAAAGCCTGTATGAGAGGTTAACCCGCGTGCGTCGCATGGACGTAGCGACAACCCTAACTGTCATCGAACAGACGGCTCGGGGGCTCGCGAAGGCGCACCAAGCGGGGGTGATCCATCGTGATCTCAAACCTGAAAACATCTTCCTCACCAAAGACGAAGACGGCCGCCTGCTCACCAAGCTGGTAGACTTCGGGCTAGCCAAATTCTACGAAGGTGACGGCGAGAACGTCAGGTTAACGCGTGAGGGAGCGCTCTTTGGTACCCCAGCGTATATGAGCCCCGAGCAGGCCAAGGGTCATGGCGGGGTGGATCATCGCGCCGATCTCTGGGCACTTGGTTGCATTGTCTACGAATGCCTGACGGGGAAAACAGTGTGGAACGTCGACCAAGGGGTGGCCATGATTCTGGCTCAGATAGCCGCAGCGCCTGTGCCGCAGCCCTCGATCCTGTTCCCCGATTTGCCCCCGGGTTTTGACGCGTGGTTAGCCCGTGCCTTGAGCCGTCTCCCTGAAGAGCGCTTCCAAACGCCCCGAGAGCTGGCAGAAACGCTACATCGCGCGCTTCTGCCCGACGTGACAGAAGCGGACCTACTGGGCGACACAGATTTAGCTCCACCCGTTGTGCCCCGCTCGGCTCCAAGCTTCGGTCACCTTTCAGAACCTCTCGCGTCACCCCAACCCGTGGCTTCACCGCATCCCCTGCCCATGGGCGCGGAGCCCCCTCGTGTACGCAGCGTGTGGCCGATGCGGCTAGCCCTGGGCGCACTCGCAGCAGCCCTTGGGGGCTACATCGCGTGGCTGTTCGTGTTCCAACCTGCAGAGCCTGTGCCCACCGCAACCCGAGTTGCGGTTCCCCTCGAAAAAGAGGGCTACGCCCTGAAGATCAATGCCGCCCAACTCAGCATGAGTCAGGGGCAATCGGCCGAAGCCCTGAAGCAATTTCAAGCCGCCGTAGATCTCGGGCAGGCGCCGGTTGCTCGCTCACTTTTGCAGCGCTCGGAAATCATTGTCGAGCAGAGCCGGGATTCGGCCAATCGCTGTCAGGTTACCGGCCTCGGGCGCCCTCGACCGTTCGACGTGTTAAAGCCAGCGTCACGCCCGGCCATAAGCTGGACCACCGAGGGGGCCCTGGTGGCTTGGGCTGACAACTCGCGCGAGGCCGACAAGCGCCAGATTTCCGCGGCCTTCCTGGATAACGCATTGAGACGCGTTTCCGTGCCGTATGTGCTCACTCCCGAAGCTTCCGCCGCAAGCGACCCCATTCTGCTCCAATTCAAGGACCGCGTCGTTGTTGTCTACTCAGACTCCGGGGTGGAGCCTGGCCTATTTGTGCGAGCGTGGGATTTCGCGCACCATTCTCTTGGCCCCGCCACGCGCCTGTCCGCCGCCAAACGTTATCCCTTCTCCCCAGCCGTTGCCCTCTCCCCTACCGGGGATTTGTGGTTCACCTGGGAAGAAGCGAATACGGACGGCAGTGTCTCGTTGCTAGTGCGCCAGGTAAACCCGGGGCTCGCACCGACCGGCCCAGCCACTCGGGTTATCACCCTAGCGCCACGCTTCCGGCCAGGCGTCACGCGTGGCGTCGCCAAGCCCACCCTCGCCGCCACGGGCTCGAAGCTTCGGCTCGCCTTTTCGCAGGAACTCACACCCGTGCGCTACCAGATCCAGCAACTCCTGATTGATGTGTCCGATCCGAAGTGGCGCGACGGCGTCCTAGGACGCGCCCCAGAAGTCGCTCCCGGTGCGGACCCCGTAGATCTGCATGTGGGCGAGCTTTCCACCGTAAGCGATGCCGATGGCAGGAATTCTCAACCTCAACTGGACTGCAACTCCGCGGGGGCTTGCTTCTTAGCGTGGGACACAGGTACCGAAAACGCCACTCTAGCGCACCTTACCAGCGGTGGATCTACAGCTTGGCGACGTCAGATTTCAGCTACAGGGTCTCGCCCGATGGTAGCCCACAACGGAGCAGTGTCGGTCGTAGTTTGGTTTGACCAGGCTCGGCTGAAGCTGGCCGCGCTGACCAGGGAGGGGCTTGGCCCAGCCACAGTGTTGACTCGCGTCACCGGAGCGCAGCCGCATCCGGCCGTCGCCCCTGGGGAGCGGCCGGGACTGTGGTATGTTGCTTGGCGAGATTTTGAGGCCGGCCACTTGGAGGCCTTCGCCCTTAGGACTGAATGTCAGTAAAAGACGACAGCGGCGGATTTCGAGCGGCGTTCGAGGCGAACGCCGTTGCAGAGGTCCCCGTTGGCCTCTCGATCCCGTCGCGGATGTCCCTCAAGCGCCGCCCGCTCACGACTCGGCGCCTCAGGCTCGCTCCTGTCGAGAAGGCGGATGCACCCGAGCTCTGGGAAGCTATTGAAAGTTCGCGCTGGCACCTGGAGCGCTGGTTGCCGTGGGTGCCTTTCAACAACACCCCCGAGGCCAGTGGGCGTTTCGCCGACGCATGCGCTCACGATTGGGACCTTGGCCGCGCCGTGCGTTTTTCCATACGCGACCACGCAACTTCCGACTTTCTGGGGATTGTGGGGCTCGATGCCTGCGTGCACCTGCACCGCTCGTCGGAGCTAGGCTACTGGCTCAAGCGGACAGTAACCGGAAAAGGCATTATGACCGAGGCAGCTTCCGCGTGTATCGACTTCGCTTTCATGCGCATGGGCATGCACCGCATTCGCTGCGCGGCGGCAACTGACAATTACCCAAGCCTTCGAGTGATATCGCGCCTCGGTTTTCGGTTTGAAGGCATCGCACGCCAAGCCGAATTCGTGAGCTCGCGTTGGCTAGATCACGCCGTGTTTGGCAAGCTGGCCGTAGATCCGAACGATGCGTAGATTCGCTCGCATCCGCCTTTCGTTTGTCGTGATCGCGCCGGCGATAGTGGTGCTCTTGGGCCTTTGCACGGCGCTCGCCATTGGGGCCTTGGGCGTGCGGGACTTGGTAGCCCAGAGCGACAACGCCGCGGCCCTGCGTGCACAGCTCCTGGTTGAAACACTGGTTGAACGCCTACGCGCGACGCCCGAAGAGGACCGGCGGGTGTTTCTCGAACGCGCTACGCGACGTTCCGGCACGGACATGCTGCTCGTACGTCAGGACGGCGCAATCGTGGTGGATGCCGCTCTCTCCGCTCCCAGTAGAAGCCAGATAGAGTCACTCCTCATCGCTGGAGCCGGGCAAACCGCCACCAAACTCGGTCGCACGCGCTACTACGCACATCCCCTACCTCAGCCACTTACTCATCTTTCCCTCATTGCGTTTGTTCCGGCCCCGGAAACTCCAGTTACAACCCGCTCGCTCATCACCTCCCTCGCCACGCTCACGGCCATCCTCGTGGGTGTTTCGGCGCTTGTTGGTTTCACGTTTGCACGCGACGTTCGCGCTGACGTTACCTACATGCGTGCCCGAATCGCGGAAATGGCGCGGGAAGGAGCTGCACCATCGGGGAAAGTAATCCCGGTTCGCGCTATCGATGAAGTGGGGTTGCTCACCAATGCATTCAATATCGTCGTGGATCGATTTGAGGCCGCCGAACGCGCTTACGGTCAAGATTTGGACGGAGCGCTCGCCTACGACAAAGATCGCAGTGCGTTCGTCGCAGCTCTGAGCCACGAACTTCGCACCCCACTCAACGCCATTCTCGGATTCACCGACATTTTGCTGAGTGAGGTAGATGGTCCGCTCAGCTTGGATGCAACCGAAAACCTCGCGCAGGTTCGTAGCAGCGGCGAGCACCTGGCTGCGCTTATCGATGACATCTTGGATCTCTCAGCGCTCGAATCAGGGGAACTTCGCCTTAGCCGTCAGGACTCGGACGTCTACACGATCGCCGCCGAAGTGGTAAAAGAACTACAAGCGGCAGCTGCTAAAAAAGGGCTGGCTCTCGTACTTCTCGGCAGCACCGCTACCGCGAGAGTCGATCCGCGGCGCGTGCGCCAGATCCTCACTAACATCGTTGGCAACGCGGTAAAGTTTACCAGCGGCGGTCATGTGGTCGTGAGTGTGGAGCCCCGGGATGCGTACGTCGGTTTGTTGGTTACCGACACGGGCCCCGGCATCCCCCGCTCCGAGCAGGAGTCTATTTTTGAGGAGTACCGGCAGTCGGGTGAAGTGAGCACGCAACGCGTCGGAACGGGCCTCGGCTTAGCTATTACCCGGCGCCTGGTTCAGATGCATGGCGGCTCCATTGGCCTACAAAGCGAACTCGGCGTGGGTTCAAGCTTTGCCGTGCTTCTGCCGCGACTTCCCCCCGACGCCAAAGACATGCCCCCGGAGATCCCCCCCATCCTCACGGCGAGCTCCCGCCACCGTTTGCCGGGGTTTTGATGCTCTCTAACGCCCAACGTTTAGTCCGGCGGGTCTTAGCCTGGCAGCTGCTTGCCTCACTCTCGGCAAGCGGACTTGTGGCTCTTTTGTCTTCACATCTCGTGCTGCTTCAGGGTGCGCCCTCGGTGTACGGCGCCGTCGCCCTTTCCCTGGGGCTTGTAGCCGGCGGCCTTGTCGCCATTTGTTGGAATTTCCTGAGGCTTCGCCGCTATCGCTTCGTGCTCCGTGCACTAGCCTTACAATCCACATCGATCGAAGCTGACGATCTCGGCAGGCTGAGTGATGAGCCTGCGCGACTTGTTTGGGCTTGGGTTCTACCCTCCACCGCTGGCGCCGTCTTGAGCGTTACGCTGTGGCGCCCAGATGTCTTAGATCTGGCGTCTGGCATTACGCTGTCGCTGCTCGGGGTCATCATGATCTCGACGGTCTCCTTGCCCCTATTTCTCCTGCTCCGCTTGAATGTGCTGCGCGCGCTTGAGCTTTCACCGCCTGCGGCCATGCGCGACCTCGCCGAGCTCGCCGAGCACGACGGGTACGTTCGTCAGCACGTGGCGCGACGCTTGCTCGCAGCAGTGCTCACCCCCGTAGGCGTACTTTCCCTGGGCGCGGCCTTGATCGTCAACGCACACCTTCGCCGAGCGGACGAATTGGCGCGCGAAGAAACTGCTCGCGCTTTTGCCCGCTCAGTGCTCGAGGAAAGCCCTGGCGTCGTACCCGCCGCGGGCCTAAACCCCGCCCTTCTGCGCGCACGCTCTCTCGGTTTCTCCGCCCAAATGTTGGAAGGGCGGACAGCGTACTCCATCAAGCGCGGACAGGACAGCCTCGTTCTGCTCACGACCCCTTTGGATCACGGTGGCGCTGAGGTTCGCTTCAAGAGTTCATCGGTTCGCGCATTAAGCGAAAACACTCTCCTCTTGTCGTTAGGAGCGGTCCTCGCTGCCGCCGCCGCTGGCCTGGCCCTTGGACACATTTTGCGGCGCGATCTCGTGCTCGTCGCTCGGCGAGTGCGCCTACTCGGTACCGAAACTCTCCCCAGCAACTACCCAGCGGCTTTCCAAAAAGCAACCTTTACAGCCATCTCCGAGCTCGGCGACAGCATCGAAGAGCTCGCCGCAAGGTTTCGACAATTCTCGCGCGCGCAAGAACGAGCCATCGACGCCAGGGAGCGCGCGGCCAAAATGCGTGGCCTATTCTTCGCGAGCGTGAGCCACGATCTGAAGAGCCCCCTCAACGCCATTTTGGGCTTCACCGAATTGGTGCGCCAGACGGACGTCATAAGCCAAGCCCAAGCAGAAAGCCTCGGAGTAATCGAAAGGCGCGGCAAGGAACTCCTGGCGCTCATTGAAACCATCCTCGACGCCGCGCGTGTAGAGGCGGGCCTTCTAACCCTACTGCCAGAAGTCGCTGAGATCGACGCCATGGTGGAGCAATCCAACGAAATCGGACGTTATCTCGGCGGTGAAAGCAAAGTGGAGATCGTCACGGCCCTCCCCAAAGAGCGCCCTCAAATGCTGATCGACAGAATCCGCTTGCCACGCGCTCTAGGCACCTTCATCGGCTACGCTATCCGCACAGCCAAGGGCCCCATCGTACGCGTCCATGTTGTCCGCGTGACTCACGATCGGATCCGCATGGACATTGAAATCCCCGAAGCGGGGCTCACTCGCAAGAAGCTATTGGCCGTGCTTGATCCAAGCAAACAACCAGGCGTGGGCGAACACCGGGGCCTGGCGCTAGGGCTCCGAGTTGCCCGTTCCGTCGTCGAATTGCACCACGGAACGGTTGCCGTGCGCGAACAGAAGCCTATCGGCGCCTATTTCTCGGTGACGCTACCCACACTTGATGCTTTTCGCGAAGTCCGTTAGGCCCGCGGCTCAGCCAGCAAAAATCCGGGTGATGGCAGCTACTTCCGCCTCGTTCAATGGCGTTTCACCTGCACCCACGTTTATCTCAGCTTGCGCCAAGTTCCGAAAGCCAGGGATGACGCAAGCTACCGCAGGAACAGCCAGCAAATACTGGAGCGCCGCACGGGCTAACTCCTTAGGGCTTTCGCCAAAACGCTCCTTAAGTTGGGAAAGCTTGGGCGCCAACTTCTCAAGCGCCTCGTCGCTGAAGCGGTCACTACCTCGACGGTGATCCCCCGGCTCAAAGTCCGGCACTTTGCCGGGTTGGTACTTTCCTAGGAGCAGCCCTTGGGCCAACGGCGAAAATGCTACGAAAGACATCTGCCGCTCGTCGAGCAAACGCCGCACCGGTGTTCCCGGCAAGATGAACTGGGCGTCTAAGCAGTGTGCCCAGCTCTGGAGCACATCAGGCTCCACCTTTGGCACCACTCGCAAGAAATCTGCAGAAGAATACGCCGATTGCCCGATTAAACGGATCTTGCCCTCGCGCTTCAGGTCACGCAGCGTTTGGATCGCAGGGTCCAAGTATCTGTCTTCGGGACCGAAATCACCATGGTGAAAATAGTAGAGATCGATGTAATCCCGCTTTAGGTTAACGAGTGATTGCTCGCATTGGTGGCGAATGTGCTGAGGCTCGTAGGCATGCTCAGCAGTCCCCGGGAAATGTCCCACTTTTGTCGCAATTACCAGGCGATTGCTGCGAGCGCCCAAGATGCGGGCCAGCATGCGTTCGGCTTTGCCGTTGCCATACACGTCCGCGTTGTCGAAGTGGTTCACACCGTGGTCGATCGCGAAATCAATCGCGCGAGCAACCTCTGCTTCATCCACGTTGGCCCAGCCGTTCGCGTTTCCGTTCACCCAATTGAGGCCGCCCATCGTCCAGCAGCCCATGCTGATTTCGGACACGGAAATGTCTGATTTTCCTAATTTTCGATAACGCATGAGGTTTCACCTTCGAGCTTGTTGGAGGCCAGGCTGCCTGGGAATTGGGAGGCGCGTCAAACGTACGTGAATCGCCGACGGGTCAATCGCATGCATGTGAACCAGTAGGGGTGTGGGAGGTCGCCGTCGCGCCCGGCCACGGTACTTTGTATGCTAAGTACCTATTCCGGTCCGTGAAGCTCCTCTCGGTCGCTGACGCGTCTCGTGGCGCTGCGCCGCAGGTTCCTCACGCCTTTTTCCGCACGCGCATCAGGGCCCGCGCAGTTTAGCCCAGGTCGGTGGCGCCCCCGGCATTTGCGCTATAAGGTCGCCCGGCCATGGCAAGCCGCAAGCGCCCCGACTCCGAAGAGAGTGCACCCGTCGCGGCCCCGCGTGCGGTGGATGGCCAAGGTGGCAACGAAGACGACCGTTTCGATCGTCTCTTTCGTCCGGAAACGCTCGATGAATTCGTAGGGCAGGAACGCCACAAATCCAACCTCAAAGTCTACGTGAAAGCGGCCCGCGAGCGCGGCGAACCACTCGACCACATCTTGCTGTGTGGCCCCCCTGGCCTCGGCAAGACCACACTCGCGAACATCCTGGCCAAAGAGATGGGAGTGAACTTGTTAACCACAAGTGGCCCCGTCGTGGAACATAAGGGCGTGCTTACCGGCCTCCTCACACGGCTAAACCGCGCGGACGTGTTGTTCATCGACGAGATCCACCGTTTGACCGCCACTGTGGAGGAAGCGCTTTATCCAGCGATCGAAGGCTTCCGCGTGGACGTCATGACAGGCGACGGGGCTTTTGCCGACAGCATCTCCCTGCCCCTTCAGCCCTTCACCTTGATCGGAGCGACCACACGTACGGGGCTTTTGACCAAACCCCTGCACGAACGTTTTGGGGTCACGCTCCGGCTTGATTTCTACTCGGACGACGAACTCGAACAGATCATCGTGCGCAGCGCCCGCTTGCTCGACATCGCGTGCGACGAAGATGCTGCACGTGTGCTCGCGAGTCGATCACGCGGAACCCCTCGGGTTGCCAATCGCATCCTCAGGCGCGTGCGTGATTTTGCGCAAGTGGAAGGCAACGGCCGGATCGACGCTCGCATCGCGGAGATGACCTGCGAACGCCTAGAGATCGATCGAGCCGGCCTAGATGAGATGGATCGGCGCTTGCTCACTATCTTGATCGAACACTACGAAGGGGGCCCCGTGGGTGTCGAAACGCTGGCAGCCGCACTGGCCGAGCCCCGCGACACCATCGAAGATGTCTACGAGCCGTACTTGCTCCAACAAGGATTTCTGGGGCGCACACCCCGGGGCCGCATCGCAACGCGCAAGGCCTACGATCATCTTGGTTTTCCCTTCCTAGACGCCCCCAAGCAGGGCCGCCTATTCTGAACCTGAGGAGCCCCCGTGGTCACAGCTTCCCCCGCAACACTCGCTTCTGAATCTTCACCCGCCTACCCAATCGCTGAAGGAGGCCATCCCCTCTCGCTTCCGGGCAAAGGCGGACGCGCGAAAGTAGGCATCGTGTTCATGCACGGCTTTACCGGGCGTCCGAGTTCAGTGGCGCCCGTCGCCAGAGCACTCAATGCTCTCGGGTTTCGCGTTGAGGTGCCAAGGCTTCCGGGACACGGCACGGACGTTCGGGACATGCTCACCACGCGTTACCCTGAGTGGCGCGCCCATGTGCGAAAAGTCACCGAAGCTTTGGCCCAAGAGGTAGACGCGGTCGTGCTGGCAGGGCTTTCTATGGGAGGAACGCTTGCGGTGGATGTTGCAACAGATGCGTTGCCAAAGGTGGTGGGCGTGGTGCCCATCAACGCACAGATCCTAGATCGCAAGGGCATCGCAGTGAGCTTGGCACCGTGGATAGCCAAGGTTTCCCCGCTCGTCCCCGCAGCGCTCGCAGGGCTCAAGCGTAACGACGTCAAGAAGCCGTCGATGGACGAACATGCGTACAAATCAATGCCGGTACTCGCCGGCCACTCGCTCGTGGAAGCCCTGCCAAAAGTGCGCGAACGCCTCGGCGCCATCAAGGTTCCGGTGCTCGTAGTGCGCTCCCGCGAAGATCACTCCGTCTCCCCCGCCAATTCGGAAGCTTTGGCCCGCTCCCTCCCGAACGCTGCCGTGTCTGAACTCGTGCTTGAGAACTCGTACCACGTGGCCACGCTCGACTACGACGCAGAACTCTTGGTCGAACGCATTGCCGAGTTCGCGGACCACGCAGGGAACGTGAACACCACGCTCCCATGAGGTTCTCCGCAAGAGCGGTGGCCTCGACGCGAAGCAACGCGGTTGGCCCTCTCGAACTCGAAAGCACCGGAGAAGGCCTCAACATCTCTTTTCTCGGCGTGGGTGCCTTCAAGACTGATTACGCCCCAGGCGCCGTGACGGAGGGACACAAAGTGTTGGTGCCCTGGGACCAACTTTCACAAGCACGGGCCGAAGGCAACCAGCTTTACATCGAATTCGCTCCGAAGCTTGCCCCTCACAATCGGTTAACGCTCGTTGATTTTCAGGCAGTTGTCCCTAGCGCCGTAAAGGAACTCCGGCGACAACGTTGGCTCTTGCTCATAGCCGTACTAGCTGTCGCGTTTGCTTTTGGGATAGCTGCGCTCGTTGTAGGCTGGCAGTCGAACGCCCTTACACCCACCGCGGCCATTTTGGCCTGTTTGTTTGGGGCGGGCGCGATCTTAACCTTGGGCCTCACTACCCATCGACGCCTCGCGTTTTCGCCCATCGATTCCGAAGCCGCCCGCTTGATCTTCCTCGCCGAATTGGAAAGCCATTTTCCGGCATTATTCCGCAGCGCTTCGTTGCCTCCGCTTCCGCGCACACCCTTACCGCTACCCACATTTCAGGGAGCCCTCCCGAGAACGACCGTCGCCATCGTGATCACGCTCACGGCCGCCTCCTTGGCCACCGTTCTCACAGCGCGCTGGCTCCTCACGGGCCCGAGGAGTGAAGCCGAGGCCGCGCGGATCCCCCCCAACCAAACAGCCCTATTCGGCGAAAGCACGGGGGACTCCGCTTTCGATGAAGCACCTCAGGGTAACAGCTCAAAGCAAGGCTCCTCCAACGACTCGGACCCCACGCGCGGACAGCTCCCATCAAAACGCCATCGTGGCGTGGCGCCACAGCACAATCCCAAAGAACCCCCTGCAATTGGGGGCGTAGCCTGCCGTTGCCTGCGCCCGGGCTCAGCGCTCTGGCAGCAACCCATCGAACGCATGAGCATCTTGGCGCTCTCGGAAAAGGGCAAAAATCGCGGCAGGAAGACCGAACTTTTGGTGGATGTGGGGGTCGTGAACAACGGCAGCGAACCCCTCTCGGAAATCAGCCTCACGGTGCGTTTCTTTGACGGTAAGGGCAAAGATCGCCACTTCACAGAAGATCGTGTGGTTTACTTCGCGGGTCCACTCGGCGCTGGTAAGGCCATTAAGTGGCGCGTGGAGGGTGAAGGTTCCGAATTTGAGGTGGACAACCCTATCCCCGGGGATATCGGCCCAGGTGGCGACGGCGCAGCCCCCGCCGATCGCTTCTTCGAACTGCTCGAAGCAAACCACCGCCCCGTGCGCATGCACGGCGCTATGATGTTAGCCTATCTGGGCGACCCACGCGCCAAAGAGGCCATACTAAAGCTCCGTGATGCCTTGCGCGACAACGAGAACCCATACCTCCAGCGTCTGCTCTGGACTCAGGGCAATCTCCGCACCTGCGACGCCACGGTAAAGGGTTCCGACACGAGCCGAATAGCGCGCACCTGCATCTACAACGCTGCGGACACCCCGCAAAAAGACCCCGCCCTGCGCTGGCGCGCTCTCCAAACACCAGTGAGCTACAAGAAGCCCATCGCCGAGCCCCCTCTAGTTCTCAGCGAAATCACTGTTCGGCTAGAGACCGAATTGGCCGCCAACTCAGGCATCGTGGTGGAGGCACCCTTCGTGCTGGAAGCCGGGGAAGAGCCAGCCCAGTTCGAAGTGTACGCTGATAGAGTGGACTTGCTGCCGTAGCCCCCTACGCGGCCATTTGAGGCATTGGCTCAGGCAACATCGGAATATTGGGGTTTTTGTTGTTTGGCCGTAACCTACGGTGACGCACGGCAGAGGCACGGCGCGGGGTTGGCGTCGAAGTCCCCAAGCTCAAGCACCTTGAACCGATCCACTAAGGATGGATCAACACCACCGTCCCGCGCTCCAAATTGATAACCGAGTGCCACCCCTGGGGGAGCTGCGGGTCGGTCCAATCGAAGAGCCAGGCCGCATCACGGGGGGCTAGGTTGATACAGCCGTGGCTTCTCACCTTGCCGAAATCATCATGCCAATACACGCCGTGGAAAGCGTAACCTTTGTGGAAATATTGGACAAAAGGCACATCTCGGAGCTCTAAAGAATCAGCGCGATCTTCGTCGCCGTCCATAGTGGCTGTTATGTGTTTGGTGTGAATCATGAAGGTACCGGTAACCGTAGCCAGCGTTGTTTCCGGGTCGGCTAACACACCGCGGCCAGTGCTCACGAGCGTTACATAGGCTGGGTGCCGCCCCTCATACGCCACCAGAGTCTGTGAGAGAATCGACACGTCGATCCACTTGCGCGTCCCGGTCGCGAAACTGGCAAACGTATCCCTCTTCGGAACAACCAAGAGTGCCTCCGCCGGCACGTACGACCCATCGGTGAGCTCGTAGAAGGCTTGGCGTTTTTTGCCAGACAACTTCACCGCGGTTCGTTTGGGCAAGGCTTCCGTTACGCGCATCTCGCCATTTGGCAGGAGTTCGTAACGAGTAGCCATAGGCAACTTCACAAAGCCGACCGGCAAATCCTCCCCTTTTTGAAGTTGTACGCCAGCAAGGGCACTTTCGGTTGCGGGCTCGGTGTTGTCTAAAGCAATCAGATCGTGCTCGGTTGTAAGTCCAAAAACGCGCCCCTCGTGCGTAAAGACGCTCTGCAACGCGAAGCCACCCTCTCGCCCTGCGCGCCCGGCATGGAGCTGATACCTGAGCGGTTGCTTCACACCGTACGGCTTCACTAGGCTCGCGCCATTTAACAGGAACGGGGGAGCCGTACCCAGGGAGGCCAAATAGCCTGGAAACATGCGCTCGACGCGCTCTTTCCAGATCGCGATTCGCCCACTGCGATCACCTTCGATTTCCGTCCATTGGCGTGCCGAAGGAAGCTTGAAATAGAGAAGCGGCGGCGGATCCCCAGCGCGAACGTAACGGTACGGCAGCGATTGACCACGTACGGGGCGCACTGCCGACATCGGGAGCAACGGATCGTTCAAATCTAAGGTGGCACCCTTTCCCAGGCACACGAAGCCGCGTGGGTTCACGCGATACCAACCGCCCCGACAACCATCGTTCACCGCTTCGGGGCCGCGCGCATCGACCACTTCACCCATGCGGAGATAGCCGTAGCGAGTGCGTTTCGGTGTCGTGTCTGTGTAGATCCACGTTCGCCACGCAATGCTGGCAAGCTTGGTGCCGGTTGGAACGAATGGCAGAGCGGCGTCGAGCTCGGAGTTCCCCGCGGCTCCGGCTAGGTTGGAGTGCGGCGCACGTACCGTGACACTGGTCTTGGCATCGCGTGCGCCCGGGGGCTCTAGGTGGGAACAACTGCTCAAGGCAGCCAAGCCGAGCAGAGGCCCGAGCATCAGCTGTCGGCCCGAGGAGCAGCGTGGCCGCTCGAACCGCGGAGAAGGTCGCAAAAACTTCGAGAGGGATGATTTCAGGACTCGATCCGGCATGCTCTCTAACTGTGGCAATCGCGCGCGGAGTCTGGGGTATCATCAAAGAGGTCGGACGTCATGTCCTGCGGCGTCCGGTAGTGGGCATTCTCGCAGCTGCGCGCACCCCGGATGGCCGTTGGGTGCTCATCCGTCGCGGCGACACGGGGTTGTGGGCACTGCCCGGTGGCACGCTCGAATGGGGTGAAACGTTGCGCACTTCGATCGAACGTGAGCTCTTCGAGGAAACCGGCTGCCGTGTGCTGCGTTTGGGAACGCTTGCGGGGGTCTATTCAGATCCGGCTCGTGATTTTCGCTTTCACGCAGTTACAGTCGTCGTGTACGCCGATGTCAGCACTCCAGAATGCGCGCCGATGAACGCACTAGAAGTCAAGGAAGTGAGCTTGTTCGAGACCGATGCACTTCCGAATAATCTCTCGCACGGAATGAGCGACATCTTGGAGCACGCGCGGAGTGGCCGTGTGACATGGGAGTAGGGTGACACCTACGTTTGGGATGATGCTTTGAACGATCTGCTCGTAGAGCTCACCGAAAGCGAGGCCGTGACCCCACACGGAACCCAGAAGGTAGTGTGGTTTGTCTGGTTCAAGGGATGCTGGACGCATCCGAAAGAGTTAGATGGAACTGTATGTGAATCCCTGGAACGCGCATCGGGTACTGTGTGGGCACAGCGCCTCAAGGTGCCGCTTCCGGAGGGCGCGCGGTTGATGAAGGTTGACCAGCGACCTAACACCCAAGAGCGACTCAACCCGCTCGATTACCTAACGCGGGAAGTGCGAGGGGCGCGCCAAAAAACCCACAGACGCTACTACCGGGTTTCTAGGAATGGGACGCTGGTGATGGAGCCTGTAAAGCCAACTTCCCCGCAATAGCGGGCCGGACAGACTCAACGACTCTTTTGTCTGCAGTAGCTCCCGGACCGGCCCGTTCACGAAGACAACACCTAAAGGCCTCTACCGGTGTCCATTGCAACCCTCGGTCATCAAACGTCCAAAGGCGGGGTCTCCTCATGACATGCAGAGCCGAATCAGCAATTCCCCTTCCCCTCCCCTCGTCTAATGAACGCAATCCTGTGAGCTCCAAGTCCGACGAAAGACATTCGGTAAAGCAGGTCGCTGTAGAAGCGCTCTCGCCGATGGAAGTGATCCGTGCTTTGCGCTCGGAGCCGCGCATGAAGAGCTCCATGTCTGCGCCGCCTTCGTCAAAAAAGGATTCTATTGTGCCTGGATCCGGAGAAAAGGTGAAAGCGACCCCACCCCGCGTGCTTCTCGTCGATGACGACCCCCATGTTCTAAAGAGCTTGCTGCGCGTTTTGGAGACTGCAGGCTACGACGTGACGACCGCTAGCAATGGTGCGGACGCGGTATCTTGTGCGGACAAGGCTCGTTTCGACGTCATCATGAGCGATATTTCGATGCCGAACATGGATGGCATCCAGCTGCTTCGGGAAGTACGCGAGCACGATTTGCACGTACCCGTAATCCTCATGACGGGTGACCCTTCGGTGAGCACGGCAATCTCGGCACTTGAATACGGCGCACTGCTCTACCTCACGAAACCCTTGAACCCACAGGTGGTTGAGAAGGAAATCCAGCGCGCCGTGCAGGTTCACCGCATGGCGCGGCTGAAACAACAAGCCGCTGAGCTCCTTGGCAACGGTGGCATGCTCGCTGCCGACCGTGCGGGCCTTGAAGCGAGCTTTGAGCGGGCGCTCGAAAACCTCTGGATCGCCTATCAGCCAATCTTGGTGTCGAAAACACGCGCCATTTATGGCTACGAAGCCCTTATGCGCAGCACCGAGCCAACACTTCCGCACCCAGGTGCGATGCTCGATGCGGCGGATCGATTAGGGGCACTCCAGCTTCTAGGAAGGCGCGTACGAGAACTAGCGCCGGCCCCCCTCGGCGCCCAGCCCGACGCTATGTTGTTCGTGAATCTTCACGTGACGGATCTCGTAGATCCGTTGCTTGTAGATCCGAACACTCCGCTTGCAAAAGTGGCGCACCGCGTGATCTTGGAAATTACCGAACGCGCTTCCATCAATGAAGTTGCCGATGCCAGAAACCGCGTGGCCGAACTACGCGAAATGGGCTACCGCATCGCCGTCGATGATATGGGCGCAGGCTACGCAGGCCTCTCCAGCTTCGCGCAGCTCGAGCCCGAGATTGTAAAGCTGGATATGTCTTTGATCCGCGACGTGCACAAGAATTCCACTAAGCAGAAGGTGGTGCGTTCCATGACCACGCTTTCTCAGGACATGGGCATGTTGGTTGTCGCCGAGGGCGTAGAGGTCCCCGAAGAACGCGACGTGCTCATTGAGCTCGGCTGCGATCTTCTGCAAGGCTTCCTGTTCGCCAAGCCAGGCCGGCCATTTCCCGAGGTTTCGGGGTGAAACCTGAAAAGCGCGCGTCGGCGGCCCCAGGAGCTAGCCACCGCTCACAGGAAAGGCTGGCGCAAGGCCACACGGGGACGGTCACCGAGCCGCAGATGGCCGTTGTGCGCCTACCGGACGAGCACGATAGGTTCGCCTTCGCGGCCGAAGATCCGAGCTTCTCCGAGGTGCAAGAGCTCGACACCCAAATCGAATCGAACGAGGTGGACGCCTTGGCTATGCGTCCAGTTCGCAGAGCACAGATCCGTGCGGTCTTAATGAGAATGGACGGCATCACTGCAGGTCAGGTGCAGTCCATTGACGCGGACGACGTGGTGCTGGGGCGTCACGCCTGCAACGGCATAGCCATTGATGACGCCGGAATCAGTCGCCAACACGCTCGCATTCGGCGCGTCGGAGCAACCCACGAGGTCTTGGACCTGGGTTCGGCAAACGGCACCTTCGTAATGGGAAAGAAGATTGTACGCGCCGTGCTACAGGACGGCGACTGGCTGCAATTTGGCCCACGGATCTGCTTTCGCTACAGCCAGATTGATGCCCGACACGAACAGGTTCTCCGCGAGCTCTATGAGGCCAGCACTAAGGACGCACTCACCGGCGCCTTCAACAGAAAACACTTCGATGAACGCCTGGTGGCAGAAATCGCGTTCGCTCGCCGCCACAAGGCACCTATTTCCCTGCTGTTAGCGGACGTGGATCACTTCAAACGCGTCAATGACACATGGGGTCACCCAGCGGGGGATGCTGTGCTCCGGCAGGTTGCTCGCGCTATTGCGCAGCGGCTACGCACAGAGGACGTATTCGCGCGTTTCGGTGGGGAGGAATTCGTGGTCATTTTGCGCGGCATTGATGAGGCCGGCGCCGTGCGCGTAGGTGAACGCATTCGCGCTACCATCGGTGCTGTGCCTTGCCTGGCTGCGGGCGCCACCATCCCCGTAACAGTCAGCGTTGGTTGCGCCACGCTCGGCGCGGCACCTGAGACGAGCGCAAGCGCACTCCTTGAGATAGCGGACAGGCGGCTCTACCAGGCCAAGGCTCTGGGGCGGAACCGCGTCGTCTGGCAAGACTGAGTTGTTCGGCCAAACGGCCCCCGCCGCGACCTCAACTTTCTCGCATTCTATGGCTGGTCGGGCTGGCAGCAAAACGGACATCGGCTCCCCCCTTCACGCGCCCCGCGCGCATCTGCTAACCATAGAGCGTGGCTCTAGAACTCCAATCCCTCAAAGCCGAGCGCGACAAACTGAAGGAAGCTTTGCGGCAGATCGAAGCTGATCAACGCCGTGTCGAAACGGAGCTCAAGGCGATTCGCCAGCGTGAGATCCAGACTAAGCGGGAAATTGAGGCGCTGAGTACGCTCATTGACCTCGGTGAGAGCCGTGATGAAGAACCCACGAGCGCCACGCCAGCTAAGAAAACAAAAAAAGTTCAAGCGTAAACTTACAGTTTCGTTTCTCCGAGGCTCAACACCCGTAGGAAGTGTTCTTCTGAGACCGGCATCACGCTCAGGCGCGAACGCGACACCAAGAGCATGTCCTGGAACTTTGGGTCTGCTTTGATTTGAGCGAGCGTGACGGGCTTGTTCAGTGCCTTCACGGGAGCCACGTCCACCACCGACCAATCACCCGTGGTCGCGGTTTGGTCCGGGTAATGCTCCCTAGTTACCTTCGCGACGCCCACGACCTCTTTGCCGATGTTGGAGTGATAGAACAAAACGAGGTCCCCACGGGACATCGCTCGCAGGTTATTCCTCGCAGAAAAATTGCGTACGCCATCCCAGGTGCCCTTTTTGTCTCGCACTAGCGTGTCCCAGGAATAAACATCGGGTTCACTTTTCGCCAACCAATATTTCATGCGCAAGGCCTCTGCCCGCAAGCGTAGAAGCTCCACAATGCCTGTGGCAAGCGCCAGGGCGGGGCTAATCGCGATCCTCGGCCGCCAACTCCATCACTATGGGGCAATGATCACTGAGCGCCGTGTAAGCCGCGGGGGGTGTTGAAAACGCAGCGCATTTTGCTTCCGCACAATACCCCGACACGGTCGCCCTGCCATCCTTTGGAAATTCTTCAAATGGCTCAGCTGCCACGATATGATCTAACAAGCTTGGGCCGTTGGCATAATATTCACTGCACGAAAGATCGGTCGGAAGCCTGTGAAAGCGCGGCACCAACGCACCGAGTTCGCCGGCTAGCACTTCCCGTTCGTCAGCCCCAGTGATGAGCGGCGCGCAATCCTCACAGCCCATGGTATTGAAATCCCCCAGCACCAACACGTCCCCATCAGGTTGGGCGGCGTTAGCGTTCGCAAAAACGTCCTTCATGCCCGCCAAGGAACGCCGCCGCAGCGTGTAGCTCCGCTGATCTGGGCCGCTCTTTAAATGTACGCTAAGAAGGCTCAAATCAGGCCCTCCCGCGATCTTGACGTAACCCCCAAAGCCGGTGCGCAGGCGCCCTTCGCACGAAACACCGTAAGGATTCAGCGAAGGATAATCCTGCAACTTGGCAATCGATACGCGAGCCGTGTTGTAGAGAAACCCCACGTGCGCGTCGTCATCCAGCGGGCAACGATCTAGCTCCAGCGCGTACGTTGCACCCGAGAGTTGCTTCAAGGCACCGAGGAGTTGCGTCATAGCTTGCTGCGCCAACGCCGTACGCTTTACTTCCTGAACCGCTACAACATCCAATTCAAGGCTTGAAAGGACGCAGGCCAACCAGTTCAAGTCCGTTCCCCCAGAAGGCTTCGCCTCGGGCGTACCATCTGGGAACCAGCGCAAATTCCAAGTTGCGATGCGCGGCACCGGATCGCGTACGGGGCGGGTTTTGAAGTAGCTCTGACAAGCCTGAGGCGACTGCCAAATTTCGCGCAGAGATTCAGGCGGTGCGTTCGCCTCGACCATCGACGAAGTACTACTTGGAAGATTGGCCGGCTCCACCTGAATCACAGCGCTCGGGGAATTCTGACAGCCCCAAACCCACGCCAGGAGCCCACCCAGTAACCCCCACGTTCGCAGCAACTTCATGGGGCCCACCTCAGTATTCGCCCCCACGTTCGCAGCAACTTCATGAGGCCCGCCGCAGCATTCGCCCCCACAACTTCACTCCTTCGCCTACCACCCACACGCTCAGCCCAAGGAGCAGACACACGGCGACATCCTGTTGGCTGAGAGGCGCAGTATCGAACACAGCTCCCATCCACGGCACGTAGACAGCGATGGCCTGGAGCACCGCGGCGGCAACAAACGCTCCCATCAGCCGCCAGTTGGACAAAAACCCTAGCGCAAATGTGGAGACCCACCGCGAACGAACCGTAAGGGCATGAAATAGAGGCGACAACGCCAGGATCGTGAACGCCACCGTGCGGGCTTCGGCAACGTTGCCAAGCTGGGCATCGTGGTAGTAGCCAAACGCCAAAAGGCCCAGCAAGCCCATGAGTGCTCCGTATGCCAACACGGAAATGAGTGCCACGCGCTCTAGGATGGACGCGTTTTTCGCCCGAGGTTGCTGCTTCATCGGGTCCCCATGAACGGGCTCCATGCCAAGAGCAAGTGCAGGCAAACCATTAGTGATCAAGTTGATCCAAAGGATCTGCGTGGGTGTGAGCAGAGGTGGCCAACCCAAAATTTCGGCTCCCAAAACCGCAAACACCAAGCCCACATTAGCGGCAAACAGAAACTCTATGAAGCGCTGGATATTGGCGTAGATAACCCGCCCTTCTTCGATCGCGTGGATGATGGTGGCAAAGTTATCGTCGGAGAGCACCATGTCCGCCGCCTCACGCGCCACATCGGTACCACCTTGCCCCATCGCGATGCCAATGCCGGCAGCCTTAATGGCGGGGGCGTCGTTCACACCGTCACCCGTCATGGCCACCACGTGGCCCGCGCCGCCCAACGCTTGAACTAGGCGCAGCTTCGTTCCAGCAGTCGCTCGCGCAACCACACACAATTGATCTAGCTTCTGGACAAGAATCGCGTCTGACCAGCTTTCAATTTCCGAACCCGTAACCGCCTGGTCCCCGGCCTCCGCTATCCCCACTTCCCGGGCAATGGCGAGCGCGGTGAGCGGATGGTCACCCGTGATCATGATTATCCTGAGCCCCGCCATTTTAGCCGTGGCAACTGCATTTTTTGCCTCGGGCCTGGGTGGATCGGCTAGCGCCACCAGACCCAAAAGAACGAACTCTTGCTCTAAATCGCTCGCCTGAAGTGTGCTCCGCTCAGCGACATCTGCCGGAAGCTCACGATAGCCGATGCCGAGCACGCGTAACCCCTCCGCAGCCCAAAGAGCTGTGCGTTCATCAATGAGAGCCAAGAGCGTAGGTGACAACGGAACAAGTGCCCCGTTCTCCCCAAGGATATGCGTTGCACGTTCGACCACGCGTTCTGCCGCACCGTGACAATACAAACCAAAGGTTCCGTTCTCGCGAACGATCTGAGAGGCGAGCTTCCGCGCACCGTCGAACGGAAAATCACGAACTCGCTCCGTGGGAGTGAGCTCCAATTGAGCTCTGTTTTCCAAAAACAGACGGTGGAGTGCTGCATCCGTTGGGTTGCTCACCACAGCGTTCCCCGCTTCGCTAGTACCCACTTCCGCCACGAACTGGCATGCGGCAATAAGCTTGGCGGCCTGCGCCCAGTCGCCTAACTTCTCTGTTGCCGGGGAGGCGTCCAGATCCGCGGAGCCACAGGCGTGCACCCACACCCGCCGGACCTCCATGCGGTTTTGCGTAATCGTGCCGGTTTTATCGGTGCAGATGATATCAGCGGCGCCGAGCGCCTCGACTGCACTCAGGCGGCGAATCAGGGCATGGCGCTTGGCCATGGCTTGCACGCCCAAGGCGAGCACAATCGTGGTGATTGCGGGAAGGCCTTCGGGGATCGCGGCAACCGCCAAGCTTACGGCGGTAAGAAACAGGAATGTAGGTGATTCTTGGTATTTCAGGAGCCCCACGCCAAAGACGAATAGCCCTACAACAACACAACCTATCACTACGCGGGTACCAAATCGCTGAAGCTGCTGCTGCAATGGCGTCTGCGAGTCCTCAACGTTGCCGAGCAAAGTGGCGATCTTGCCCAGCTCACTTCGCGCCCCGGTTGCCACCACCAGCGCGCGAGCATTCCCACTCACCACATGGGTTCCGCTAAAGACCATATTCGCGCGTTCTGCGAGCGGCGTTTCGCTGGGCAACACTTGGCTCGATAATTTACCGACAGGCAGCGACTCCCCCGTAAGCGAAGCCTCGGTGATCTGCAGATCTGCTGCTTCTATCAGCCGAGCATCGGCCACCACGCGCGCGCCGGTTCGCAACAGTAAAACATCCCCGACCACCACCTCTAACGCGGGTAACACGAGGTCCCTTCCACCTCGAAGTACCCTGGCCGTAGGCGCCGTCATGCTCTGAAGCGCCGAGAGGGCAGTCTCCGCTTTTCGCTCCTGCCATAGGCCCAAAACCGCGTTTAATGCCACGATCGCCACTATCGCCAAGGCATCGCCAAAGCGTTCCACCCAGCCTTGTGCTTGGGTGTCGAGCAGGGCAAGAACAAACGCCACGGCGGCCGCAGCCAAAAGCGCCAACACCGTGGCATCACGGAACTGATCGACCAGGCGGCTCCAAAAGCCGCGCGCCTTCTTCTGAGGGAGCAGATTCGGGCCACCTTCGGCTAGACGCCTAGCCGCAACTTCAGGCGAGAGCCCCTGTTCGACGTTTACGTCGACCTGAACGGCAACAGCTTGCCATTCTCGATCATAAGCATTCACGTTGTCGCAGGCCCCAAGATCTCAATGAGCTCATCCTTTTCAACCGTCTCCTTCTCCAATAGGCGTGTCACCAGCGCGTCAAGGAGAGGGCGGCGCGTTCGGATCTGCTGGCGAGCGGATTCAGCCGCTTCCGTCAAGATGCGGCGCGTTTCCTCCTCGATCACGAACACAGTGGCATCGCTGGTACCGCCTTCAGTTGCCAAGGTTTGCCCGAGAAACGGGTGCTCGGTGCGGTGTTCGTGAAACACCGGCCCAACGCGTTCGCTCATGCCGTAGTGAGCCACCATCTTGAAAGCTAACTCGGTGGCGCGCTTCAAGTCATTCTCGGCGCCCGATGAGACTTCCCCCATCACCACTTGCTCCGCCGCATATCCACCCATGAGCACCCCCAGCCGCGAGAAGAGCTCGGGCCGGGTCATAATGTGCCGATCGGCAGCTGGCGTCTGTTGGGTAACGCCCAGCGCCATCCCCCGTGGGATGATGGTGACACGGTGTAGCGGCTCCGCCTCTTTGGAGAAATGCGCCATGACGGCGTGCCCCGCCTCGTGCACGGCGACGCGATGCTTCTCAAGTGGATCGAGCTTCGTCTCCCTAAGATCTCCGAGCACAATCTTGTCGAATGCGGTGGTAAAATCCTGAGCCTCGATGGCTTCCGTCCCCCGCCGGGTTGCTCCGAGTGCGGCTTCATTCACTAAGTTGGCCAAATCCGCGCCAGAAAAACCAGGCGTATTCGCTGCCACACCATCCAGATCGACGTCGGGCCCGAGCGGTTTTCCGCGCACATGCACGTCCAAAATAGCCCGCCTCGCGGCAAGCTCTGGGCGATCGATGAGCACGCGGCGATCAAATCGACCGGGGCGCAAGAGCGCAGAATCCAACACGTCCGGGCGATTGGTAGCTGCGAGCACCACGGTGAGATCATTCCTGGAAAAGCCGTCCATCTCGCTCAGTAATTGGTTCAGCGTCTGCTCACGTTCGTCGTGGCCGCCCCCCAGCCCTGCTCCGCGCGAACGGCCCACGGCATCGATCTCGTCGATGAACACGATGGCGGGGGACACCTT
Source organism: Polyangiaceae bacterium (assembly GCA_033763455.1). Classification (GTDB taxonomy): domain Bacteria; phylum Myxococcota_A; class Polyangia; order Polyangiales; family Polyangiaceae; genus JBBRRP01. The sequence continues at coordinate 570,497 of JANRKO010000006.1, read as the reverse complement.
CTTGGCCTCCTCAAATAACTCGCGAACCCGAGACGCTCCGACGCCGACAAACATCTCAATGAACTCCGACCCATTGATCGAGAAAAAGGGCACTCCACTTTCGCCCGCCACCGCACGCGCCAGAAGCGTCTTGCCAGTCCCCGGGGGCCCCACCAAGAGCACGCCGTGCGGCACCTTACCGCCCATCTTACGGAAACGCTCGGGGTACTTCAGGAACTCAACCAGCTCCTGCAAATCTTGCTTAGCCGCCTTGTGCCCCGCGACATCTTCAAACTTAACAGGCACTTCCGTTTCTCGTTCGAAGCGACGCGTGCGCCCTTTCATCATGCTTCCGAGCGGGCCACCACCGGTGAACATGCGCTGTGCGCTGCGCGAGAGCCAAACCCACATGCCAATGATCAACAGAAACGGGAACAGCGAACTCAGAAGCTGCAAAGCAAGCGGCTGCTCTTCGCTTTGAACGTCCATACGCACGCGCTTTTCGCGCAGTAGCGGAAGTAAGCTGTCGTCCGGAATGGGGGGCAGAACGGTGCGGAACGCCTTGGACACAGGGTGCCCTTCCAGTGCCGCTGGCACCTTCAGCGTACCCACAACGCTTGAGCCGCGAAGCGTTACCTTTTCGACCTTCTCTTCCCCGACAACTCGATAGAACGTGGAGTACTCGATCGGAGTGTACTTGGCCTCGCTCTGGCCAAACTGTTGCCACGTGTAGAAGACTAGGATCACCACGCCGAGTGCCAACCACGCTTTCCAGCCCGGAGGGGCTTCAGCAGGACGTTTGCCGGGAGGGCTCGAAGGTTTTCCCGGAGGGGGGCGGACGTTAGGACTCATTGCTCAGGCAAGGTAGTGACGCTGGGCCTGTTTGTCGATGCTAACCGCTGGGTTGGTTCTCTCTGGGACCGGCCATTTTTACAGAAAAACCAACCTTGGCTCCGCGCGGCTCTCTATTGACCGCCCACACACTTCCACCATGGGCTTCGGCAATTCGAGCTACAAGCGATAAGCCTAGGCCGAGCGAATTGCCGCCACTTTGAGCCTCACTTCCCCGAAAGAAAGCTGAGAACCCGCGCTCCAGAGCGGCCTCAGAAAACCCAGGCCCGACATCCTGTACCTCGAAGCAGATGATCTCCCCTTCGCGCCGAACCTCCAGGCACTCCACACCGCCGGCGTGAATTCGAGCGTTTTCCAAGAGGTTGGCGAGAGCCCGCTGCACCAAGGTAGCATCAGCGAAGAACTTCGCCTGGCCACTTTTGTCGACGAGGAGCGATGCATCGAGCGAGCAGCGCTCCAACGCTCGGAGCGCCACAGCGCTCGCACCAAGTTCTGTTCTCTCCAGTGCTCCGAACTCAAGCCGCGAGCTCGCGAGAAGCTTGCCGACGAGGTCATCCATCTCAGCTATTTCGGATTCCATCTTCTGGGCGTTCACGGCATTGGCGGCCGGCGTGCCTTGGCTCAAAAGCTCGGCGAGCACCCGCAGCCGGCTCAAGGGGCTGCGCATTTCATGCGAGACCGCGGCCAAGAGCTCCTTCTGATCCGCCATTTGACGTTCGATACGCGCGGCCATTTCGTTCACCGAACTACTCAACCTGCCGAGCTCACCCCCATGGGTCCTGCGAAGGCGCACGCGAGCCGATAACTTGCCCTCGCCGAGCTCACGCGTCACGCTGATAATCTCGCTCAAGGGGCGCGTCAGCTTGCGCGTGAGGAGCAGCGAGGCTCCCCACACGGTTGCCGTGGCGCAGAAAAGCGCAAGAATGAAAGCCAGGGCCCCGTGCGTGGGCACTCTCGGGCATGCCACCACCCGGCCCAGAAGCTGCCCACCCTGACGAACCTCCACGCGCATCGAATGGAAATAGCAACCGCGCCCTGCGCGCTCTACAACGTGCCCCCGCGCATCTTCCAATGTGAGGTTCATCGAGAGCGCCGCGGCCAAGTCTCGCGTTAGGCGCGCTCGCTCGGGAGCATCCTGCCAAACCCTCGCAAACCAAGTGCCGACGAATTGACCCACGTGGTGCACTCCTCCGCGAAACGGCTCGTCCGGGGGGCGCGTCATCCAAGAAACCGCTCCAATTACCACAGCCGTTGCCGCGATCGTGGCACCAAACCAGACAAACAGCTGCCGATGCAGTCGCGCTCCGATGAACTTCTTTAACACGGCTCAACCTCCCTCTCGCGCCAATGTGTAGCCAACACCGCGCACCGTCTTGATCAAGAGGTTTTCTTCGTCGAAGAGCTTCTTGCGCAGCCGCGACACATGCACATCCACCGTGCGCTCCCCCACCGTAACATCATGGCGCCCAGCAAGCTCCAGAAGCGTAGTGCGCGGCACCACCCGCCCAGCTCGCTGCATGAGCGCCGCTAGAAGATCAAATTCCAGAGCCGTTAGATCGACGTGCTCACCGCGAAACCGCACCTGGCGTGCTCCGAGGTCCAGCTCAACCCCGCGTATCACCAAACGATCGGAACCCAAGTCGTGGTTGCCTCGCCGCAAGACCGCGCGCAATCGCGCCAAAAGCTCTCGCGGGCTAAAGGGCTTTGCCAAGTAATCGTCGGCGCCGAGCTCAAGCCCCACCACACGATCCGTTTCATCCCCTTTCGCGGTGAGCATGAGCACCGGGATCGCGTTCTGCTCACGCACTTTGCGGAGCACAGACAAGCCATCGAGCCCCGGCATCATCACATCCAAGAGCACGGCGTCGAACGCATCGCCCCGCAACAGATCCAACCCCAATTGGCCATTGGCTGCGTGCACGGCAATCACGTCGTTCTGCGCGAAGTACTCGGCCAAAACCTCGAACAAGCGCACGTCGTCGTCAATGCAGAGTACTCGAAGCGTCATTCGCCGTTCAGCGTACACACTATCGAGCGCTCTGCCAGGGCACCTCGAGGCGAATTTTGAGTGCTCCGTGTCGGGCTCACGAATAAGTATGAAGAAGTGTGAAGCGCGCTTAGAGTGCGCTGGCGCCGCCGCCTCCTAGAGGCTCCGGGCAACCGATGGGCGGCACTTGAGGTATTACACCCGGCAACGCTCGCCAGGTTTGGTCGAGTGGTTCGCTGGTTTCGTCGTGACCCAAGTAGCCGTTACCGCCTGATTGGGTTTCTCCCGCCTCATCGTCGCCGCACCGCACCAGTGTTTGACCGTTTTTGGGTGCCGGTGCCGCCCGCTGGGCTGAGATGGGTGTGTCGGGTGCGTACGGAGTCGGCACGAGCGCTGAGCTGGTCTTATCCACGCCATCAGAAGTGTTGCCGTAAACGACGTAGTCCAGATCTAAGACGCGATCCGAATGCGGCACGTAGCGAAATAGCACCACCATTTCGTCGCCGTCCGAGAGCCCAGAGACGGAACTGAAAGCACCTAGCATGGTGGGTGCCAGATTATCGGCGATGGAGAAGTCATAGTCGGGGTAGGTCCCATACGCCTGGAAAAACTCGGTGGCAGATTTTAGGGCCACGACCACTCGGCCCTTCGCGGCTATCTGCGCCCCGACCGGGAAAGCGGCCCGAAAATCGCTCGAATGTGGCGCCGCAACACCCGCGGCTATCTGGTAATACGCCGGGTAATCGGCCAGGTACACGTGCTCTAGGCTCACGGCTAGGTCACTTGGGTTCAATATCTCGATGTATTCACCCAAAGTGGGGCTCACCGCCACTTTGCTCAGCAAGAGCGGCCCAGGGCAGGCGCCGCACGTTGCGCCACCACAGTCCACATCCGTTTCGCCTCCAGGCATATTCAGCCGCAAGCCATCGCTACAGGTTCCAGGCCCTCCCGCCCCGGCGCCACCTTCCCCACTCACGCCCCCTCCACCAGCGGTGGCTCGCGCCTTACCACCGTCACCTCCGCTCCCCGCGTAAACACCGCCAACTCCACCCGACGCCCGGGAAGTAGCCTGACCCCCACTGCTTGAGAGTTCGCCGTTACCGGTTATTGGCTTTGGAGCTGAACCGGGAGCGGCAGGTACCGCGCCGCTTTGTGCCAGCGAATAGACCCCACCCGAGCCCAAGCCCCCTATGAATACCGCGCCATTTTCGGCCCCGGCCGCAGGCCCTCGCGCGGCCCCTGGGCCCGAACTTCCGCCGGGTGGTAACGGCCCCGAACAGGCAAGCAACAATACAGTACATCCAACCGGACTCATCCCCCGAACGTGTGGAAACAGCATGCCGCGCCTCTCGGCATCGGCGCTCACCAGTTGCGAACTTTGTTAAAGGAGCGGCGGCAAACTTTCTGATGGCTTGGCAAACGCGACAAACCCCTTGGTATTGGCGCTCCAATCGTGGCAAACGAACTTCAATGGTGCCTTTGGTCGAGCTCAAAAATGTCAGCTACCGTCTCGATGAAGGTCGCATTCTCGACGCCATCGATTGGCGCATTGAATACGGTCAACACTGGGCGGTCCTCGGGCCTAATGGTGCGGGGAAAACCACATTGCTGCGCATGTTATGCGGCGAGCTTTGGCCCAACGACGGCGGTGAAATCTGGCGTCACGGGTCCAGCCACTTTGATCTACGGCGTCTGCGGCGCAGCATCGGTTGGCTCACTACGAACTCTGCCGCTCGCATCCCCGAGCACCAAACGGCCTTCAACACAGTGCTGGCGGGGGCGTTCGCCCAAACGCGCTTGATCGTATTTGCTTGGGATCCTCCGAGCGACGCTCAACGGCTAAGGGCACAGGAATCGCTCGAAAGGCTCAACGTGAGCCACTTGAGCACGCGCACCTTCGGGACTCTCTCTCACGGTGAGCAGCAGCGAGTTCTCATCGCACGGGCACTCATGGCTGAGCCCGATTTACTGATTTTGGACGAGCCCTGCGCGGGCCTAGATCCGGGAGCGCGCGAGCGGCTCCTTCTGGCCACTGAAAAGCTTGCTAAAAATCAGAGCCCCACGCTCATCATCACCACCCATCATTCTGAGGAGATCACGCCAAGCTTCACGCGTACCCTCACGCTCAAAGCGGGCCGCAGCCTCATGCAAGGCCGCACCGAAGAAGTGCTCAACGAGGCAACCCTAAGCGAGCTTTACGACGGACACTTCAGCTTGCATCGCCATGCCGGGCGCACCTGGGCATTAGGTGGCGGCTGAATCTCCAACGTATTCGGCCCAATCGAAATCCGCCGGGCTCTTTGCCGGGCGTCCATTACCGGTCGCGTACAACCCCAGGTACACTCCGGTAAAGGTGCCAGCTATCTCGCTTGAAAGGAACCGCGTCTCTGCGGCAACGCTAAACAACGGCGTGTCCGTTGAGCCACTCTGGGCCGGCATAGCTTCGATAAAATAGTGGGTTGGGTTGGAGCGAAGCTTTAGCAAAAGGGGGCCGGCCGGCACGGCAAGGTCCACCGCGATAACGCGCAGTGATCCGACCACCTTGCGCACCACCAGGCGCTTTTCCCCAGCACTCCGCATCACGGCCACCTCATAGTGGTGCGCCTCACTCATTCGCACGGTGATGCCCGCCTCTTCAGCTTCTTGCGTGGGCTCAAAATCGAGCTTCGCCGAAAACTGAGAGTTCAAGTGTCTTTGGCGTTGCCCAATGAAAGCAGGAGCAGGCTCACTCAGCGAATCCGCGTTGCCCCAGAGCCTCAAGTGCGACGGCCGTTCTGCCAGGCTATACCGTGTGTCCTCGGGATCGCGCACAAAGTTCCACACTAAGGCGAGCTCTGACGTATCAAAAGGATCCCGGAGAACACTTGGGCTCGGCCCTTCAAGCTCCGTTTGCAGGCAGGAGGGCCCCTCCATCTCAAAAGAAATGGGCTCCCCGGAATTGACACTCGGCCAACCATCGGCACCCCAAGTTACCGGCCCGAGGAATGTCTCTCTGCCCAGATGGTGCGCGCCCGCCCCCGCCACCGATACGGGGCGAATCCCCAAAAACACTGCCCAGAAGCTGCCATCTTCGAGCTCCACCCAATCGGCATGCCCCGTTGCGTGAATGGGCGACCCAAGGCTCCTGTGCGAAAGGATAGGATTGTTGGGCGCGGGCTCAAATGGCCCCCACGGGCTTTGGCTCCGCGCGACCGTCACCATATGCCCGTAGCTGGTGCCTCCTTCGGAGATCAGGAGGTAGTAGCTTCCATTCACCTTGTAGAGGTGGGGGCCTTCTGGCGCCATCCCACCCGTGCCAGCCCATAAGAACTGAATCGCAGTTAGCTTACGACCACTCTTTACATCGATCTCACTCTGGTAAATCCCAAGACCGTTCGGAGCATCCGCTTTGCCATTGGTTGTGAAATAGACGCGGCCATCGTCGTCAAAGAAGAGCGACGGATCGATCCCGTATTGCTCCACCCAAACCGGCTCGGACCATGGGCCACTCGGATCGGCTGCCGTGACGTAGAAGTGGGCTCCGTAACCGCGTCCCATATGGGTGGTAATCATGTAAAAAACGCCGTCGTGGTAACGGAGAGTCGGCGCGTAAATGCCCTTGCTGGTGGGGCACCCACGCAGCTCAAGCTGACTCTTTCGGCTCAGGCAGTGACCCAGTTGCCGCCAATGCACCAAATCTCGACTGTGGAAGATTGGGACACCGGGGAAGTACTCAAAGGTGCTCGTGACCAAATAAAAGTCGCCCCCGACCCGGCAGACGCTCGGGTCGGGGTAAAATCCACTGATCACCGGGTTTCGAAAACGCATGGCGATAGCCATAATCCATAGGTGAGGTGGTCTCCTACCCCATCCCATAACAGGCGCGCGAGCCTCATCCCCAAAAAGGCTTAACCCAACGCCTGGCGGATCCGTTCCCATTCCCGTGGGCCCCGTAAGTTCAGGCGCTTTCAGACCCTCGGTCGACTCCTTCATGGTCACCAAGGAAGAGGTAGCTAGCCAAGTCGGCGCGCTGCCAACGCTGCCGGAGGTGCTGGGCCGCTTGATGGCTTTGTTCAATGACCCGCGCGCGATGGCCACGGACTTCGAGGAAGTTATTGCGATCGATGCGGGCCTGTCTTCCAACGTGCTTCGCGTGGTAAACTCGGCAGCCTTCGGCGTGCGCGCCAAGATCAGCAGCGTGGCGCACGCCGTCTCGTTGCTTGGCCTGCAGCGGATCCACGAAATAGTGGCATCAGCGTCGTACCGCTCCATGATCCCCCGCTGGTTGCCTGGATATGGCATCAAGGCCCGCGACTTCTGGGCTCACAACGCTGCGAGCGCAGTCATCGCTTCGAAGCTTTCAGACGGGCTCCGCCTCACCACCCACCAAAATGCCTTCACGGCCGGGCTCTTGCACGACTGCGGGAAGCTCGCCATCGCGACGTTCTTGTCAAAGAAGAAGAAGTGGCCCTCACTCAAGGCTGAAAACGGCACGGATCCTCTGGATGCCGAACGGCGTGCGATCGGCACGGACCACTGCGAGGTAGGTGGAGAGCTTGTGAGGCGCTGGCAACTCCCCCCGGATCTGGAGTTCATCGCGATGTGGCACCACCAGCCGCTCAATGTGCCCGACGACAGCCACCGCCGCTTGATCGCCGCAGTCCACGTCGCCAGCAGTGTCACCTACCCCATGGGTTTTGGAGCCGATGCCACGGAAGTCGACCGCCCTGTGGACCCGGAAGTCTACGACATCCTCGGCCTCAGTGCCGAGGCCGTGAACGAGATCACCAAAGGATCGCTCACCGAGATCCAGAAATTGGTCCAAGTCCTCGGTTAACGAAGCGCAAAACCTTCCCCCTTCGCAGTCGCGCGCTGGATCGGGTAAGAAGGCAGAATAATGCGCGTTTGGCCTGGAGAAGGAGCCCCCCTGGGAGCAACATGGGACGGAGAGGGCGTCAACTTTGCCATCTTCTCTCAAAATGCCACGGGTGTTGATCTGTGCTTGTTCGATTCACCGAACGCTACGCGCGAGTCGGTGAGGATCCCACTTTCAGAGCGCTCCAACAGCGTTTGGCATGCTTACCTGCCGGATGTTCGCCCGGGGCAACTTTACGCCTATCGCGTCCACGGGCGTTACGCGCCGGAACAGGGCCATCGCTTCAATCCCAACAAGCTCGTGGTCGACCCCTACGCCTATGCCATTGCCGGAACCTTTGAGTGGACGCCCGAGGTCTTCGGCTACAACCTCGACAGCCCGGACCTCGATTTAAGCTTCTCGGAAACCGACAGTGCCAAGGCTATTCCCAAGTCCGTAGTGGTAGATACGGCGTTTACCTGGGGCGACGATAAACGCCCGCAAACTCCGTGGAGCCGCAGCATCATTTATGAGTGCCACGTGAAGGGGATGACCATGCTACATCCACGAGTGCCCAAACACCTGCGCGGAACGTATTTGGGCCTTGCTTCGGATCCGATTTTGGATCACCTCTTGGAGCTTGGGGTGACAGCCGTGGAGCTCTTGCCCGTACAGCACCCCTCCTCCGATAAGCGCCTGCAAGATCTCGGTTTCACCAACTACTGGGGCTACAACACCATCGGCTTTTTTGCGCCCGATCCCCGCTACGCAACCGGGGCTATGGGAGCGCAGGTGGACGAATTCAAGACGATGGTGAAGGCGTTTCACCGGGTCGGCATCGAAGTCATTCTGGACGTAGTCTACAATCATACCGGTGAAGGGAGCGAGCTTGGCCCCACCTTGTGCCTGCGCGGAGTGGATAGCCCCTCGTATTACCGGCACGCTCCTGCGCACCCTCGCTACTATGAAGACTTCACCGGATGCGGCAATAGTCTGAACGTCTCGCATCCGCGCACGCTGCAGCTCATCTTGGACAGCTTGCGATATTGGGTTAACGAAATGCACGTCGACGGTTTTCGTTTCGACCTCGCCCCGACCCTCGCTCGGGATCGCGGAGTAGAATTTGACCCCTATGCGCGCTTCTTTTCCACTATCCAGCAGGATCCGGTTCTATCGCGCGTGAAGCTCATCGCCGAACCGTGGGATCTCGGGCCCGGGGGTTACCGCCTCGGAGCCTTTCCTCCGCTCTGGGTTGAGTGGAATGGCCGCTACCGCGACTGCGTGCGGAGGTTCTGGCGCTGCGATGAAGGCATGGTGCCGGAGTTAGCTTCTCGGGTTACCGGCTCAAGCGACATCTTCCAACCGAGTGACCGCGGGCCATTCGCTAGCGTCAACTTCGTAACCTGCCACGACGGCTTTTCCCTCCAAGATCTTGTAAGCTACGAGAGTAAACACAACGAGGCCAACGGCGAAGACAATCGCGACGGAGCCAACGACAACTACGCGCGCAACTGGGGCGTGGAAGGCGAGACAAAAAACCGCCAAATACTGCGCATGCGCGAGCGCATGCAGCGCAACTTCCTAGCCACCCTAGCCTTCTCTCAGGGGGTGCCCATGCTTTCGCATGGCGATGAGCTCGGGCGCACCCAACGAGGCAACAATAACGCTTATTGCCAGGACAACGAGCTTTCCTGGATCCATTGGGATCTTTCGGAGTCCGAGAAAGATTTGTTGGACTTTACGAAGCTCCTATTCCAGCTCCGCGTGGGGAACCCCGTGTTTCGCCGCCGCCGCTACTTTGCGGGTAATCCAGTTGGGGACGACGGCGTCAAAGATGTATCTTGGCGCCGCCCCGATGGCGAAGAGATGACCATCGAAAATTGGCACGACCCGCAGAATCGCGCAATTTCCGTACTCATTCCGGGCGACGCCTCCGACGAGATCGACGAACGTGGCCGCCCCAACAAGGGCCGCACGCTGTTTCTCATGTTCAACGCCGGCAACCGCGTGCAACACTTCGATTTTCCGAAAATCCCGACTACCGGCACCTGGTACGAACTCATCAACACCGCTTCACCGCCGAAGAACACGAAGGTGGGAGTGAAGGCCAACCGCGCCCAAGGCATCAATGTGCCCCCGCACTCGGTCTTGCTTTTTAGCTTGGGTCGCACGTAGGTTGATTCTTACAGAACTATGACAGTCCGGAGGCGCCGGATGGGCCAAGCTCCGGAACCTCTAGCCGCCCCCCCCGGAACTATCGTGATCATCATCATCGCCTTCATCGTTCACTGGCAAGTGAGTGTGTTTTTCCAGAGCTTCTTCTTGCATCGCTACGGCGCGCATCAGCAGTTCACCATGAGCCAGGGCTGGGAAAGGGCATTCCACCTGGGAACCTTCCTCGCGCAGGGCTCAAGCTTTCTGTCGACGCGTGCGTACGCCATTATCCACCGCATGCACCACGCATACAGCGATACCGAGCGAGATCCGCATTCCCCGAGGTTCTACCGCAACGCATTCTCGATGATGTGGGCAACCAAGCTCCGGTACGATAAATTCGCCTATCGTCGCGAAGAGCCCGAGCCACGTTTTGTTACCAACGTGCCTGATTGGCCCGCGCTCGATCGCTTGAGCCAGAACTGGATCATGCGCCTCAGTTGGATAGCTCTTTACACGCTTTTCTATTTCAAGTTCGCGACCGCCGCCTGGATGTTTGCCCTCCTGCCTCTGCACTTCATCATGGGCCCAATCCACGGCGCCATGGTCAATTGGGGCGGGCACAAATACGGCTACCGCAACTACAAAAACGACGATGATTCCACGAACGCCCTCCCCATTGATTTCCTATGCATGGGCGAGCTGTTCCAGAACAACCACCACAAATTCGCGATGTCGCCGAACTTCGCCGTGCGCCGCTTTGAGCTCGACCCCACCTATCCGGTGATTCGACTCCTCGCCGCCGTTGGCATTATCCAGCTCGATTCCCCCCAGAAAATGCGTTACCCGGCCGAGGCTCGCGCTTAATCAGCCCCCAGGAACACTCATTTTCGGAGCTCACCCCTCCTCCCGCGCTCCCGGCGACCTTACACTTCGCCCATGCGTCGAGGCAGCCTGATCCTGGGAGGAAGTGTCGTGGGCCTCGTAGTTGGGTTCCTGCTCGGTGGTGTTCGCCCACGCATCGAAGCCGAGCAACTCCGTACGGAGTTAAGCGACGCACGCGAGCAGCTGAAGAGTGGGCGTCGCTCTTCTGGTTCCAGCGCTCGCTTCCTTCCAATCCCAGGTTTCGGTGATTTGGGGCAACGCCCCGGATCCGGCAACGCAGCTGGCAATCAGCCCAAAGAGCGCCCCCGCGAGGAACGCCCTCGCCGTTGGTGGCGTCCGCCTCGGGAGCGCGAAGGGGCGCCCACGAGCGAGGAGCCTCGCCCCAATCCGCCGTCCGAAGTGTCAGAGTCAGACGATGGCAACGAAAGGCAACGCCGGGAGGGCTTTGAAGCAGCCGCTGCCGTTCAGAAGGTGCGCGCTCAACAGTCACGCGCAGCTCTCAAGGAAAAGGCCAACCTTAGCGACGAGCAGCTTGCACGCGTGGATGAAGTGGTTCTCAAGATGAACAAAGAGCTCGCTCCCTTCGCGGATCAGCTCACACAGCTCGCCTCAGCCGAGCAAGAGCCCCAACCGCTGGAGCTCCTCTATGTAAGCCAAGAAGTGAGCGCCATTCTGTACAAAGGCCAAACGGAGTTCGAGGCCACGGTCGGCCCCGAACCGCTCGAAAAGGTCGATGCCCCAAGCAAGCAAATTTGGAACTATGTGGACCTAGAAATGTTCAAAGGCGCCGCAGAAACGATGAGAGCTCGCCGTGAAGCTAGTGATGCTGGCACCGCTTTTCCTCCAGCCCCCTCGGGCTCGGCTTCTCAACCAACCCCATGAAGCTCCGCTCCATAGCCCTGGTTGCCCGCTTTGAGCTGTGGGACGCGATGCGCTCGAAGAAGGCGCTCGCACTTTTGATCCTTTACCTGACTGCGTCGCTCGCCGGCACGGCGCTCTTCATTCGCACAGTGGAGGCAATCGAAGGTGCGTTGGCGGATACGCTAGCAGTGGCGCGCACGGCCCAGGTGGGCACCATGACCTCGACGCTTTTCGAGAGCGATCAGTTTCGGAGGATCCTCACTGGCATGGTGGGTGACGCGAAGCTCGCCGAAGAGCTGGTGACTCTGCCACCACTCGCATTATTCTACGGCGCGTTCGCGCTTGGGTTGGTGCCGCTTTTGGTGGTTCTCAGTGCGAGCGATACCATCGCGCTGGAGGTTTCGACAGGAGCCGTGCGCTACTCGCTTTTCCGCTGCGACAAGCTGAGCTTTGCGTTAGGGAAATTCTTCGGGCAAGTGGGGCTCATGGTGGTGGGCGTCTTCCTGGGCGGCCTGGCTTGCTACGTGCTCGGAGCTTTTAGTTTCGCCTCATTCGACCCACTTGGGACGGCGTATTGGACGGCCGTTTTGTCGCTCCGAACGTGTTTTTTTGGGTTCGCCTTCCTCGGAGTTGCGTTTCTGGTGTCCCAGCTTACCCCGTCGGTGAATCTGGCGCGGGCGGGCGGCATTCTCCTGTGGTTTGCGTTCACCGCAGGCTACCATCTGCTGGATATCGAGAAGGTGCGCGCCAAAGCGCCGGTGCTCATTCCTACGTTGCAGGAGCTTTTTCCGGGCGCCCACCGTTTAGACTTGTGGCGTCCTGAGGTTCTGTCTCGATTGTCGGCGGAGGTCATGTTGCTCGGCCTCGGAGCCCTCTTCTTCACGCTCGGGTATTGGCGGTTTTCGAGGCGCGATGGTTAGCAGTAGGATGCCTACCAGCTATGCGCTGCGTGCCCACGCGGTAGTCAAACGTTATGGGAAATTGCGTGCGCTCGATGGGCTCACCGTCGACATTCCCAAAGGCAGCATCACCGGCCTCATCGGGCCCAACGGCGCCGGCAAGACCACTGCTTTCAGCATTTTTGCTGGCCTCATTCACGCCGACAGTGGCTCCCTCGACATCCTCGGCATGGGGCCATTCGATCCGAACAAACACGCCGGCAAAGTCACCGTCGTCCCTCAGGATTGCGAGCTCGCGCCACACAGTACCGTGCGCGAAATCCTTGTGCACTTCGCACGGCTTCAAGGCATGAGTCACGGCGCGGCGCTGCGCGATACGGATAGGATCTTGGAACGCGTGGGCCTCCTCGATCGCCAAGGTGCTAAGCTGCGCCAGCTTTCGCACGGGATGAAGCGCCGGGTGGCCGTGGGGCAAGCGTTGCTCGGCAGGCCCGAACTCGTGCTGCTAGATGAACCCACCAACGGGCTAGATCCAGAGCTCGTTTTGCAAATGCGCGAGCTCATTTTGGCTCAACGCGGCGAACGCACGCTCATCGTAAGTTCGCACAATTTAGCGGAGCTCGAAAACGTGTGCGACCACGTGATCTTCCTGCAACGCGGCAAGCTCGTGCTCTCGGGTTCATTGAGCGAAGTCACGCAGCGCTCGGCCCACGTCACCTATCACCTCGAAGCCCCACTTCAGCTCGACCTGCCGGGAATGCACGTTCAAGCCAACGGCAGCTCTCTCCAAGTGGAAGGGCCTACTGGCATGTCCGTGGCTGATGTGAATAACATCGTCATCCCCCGGCTACTGGAGGCCGGGGCACGCCTCTTAGAGGTACGCCCCGGAAATAGCCTCGAACAAGCCTACATGTCGACGCGGCAGGGGTAGGGCGCGCTGAGCTCTCTGCCGCGTTCTGCGGTAGCGCGCGAGCCTTGCCCCAGCTCAGCTCTGCCAGGCCTTCCCCTTGGGGAACGCAAATTCCTCCAAAGTGGCGGGCAACATCGTCGCGCTGTAGCCCGGAGCCTTCGGCGGCATGTAGTTGCCGTTCTTGGTCACGATCGGATCCACAAAGTGCTCGTGCAGGTGATCGGCGTATTCGGTGAGGCGTCCCGTGAGATCGGCACTCACGCACACGTAATCAATCACTGAGAGGTGCTGCACGTATTCGCAAAGCCCAACACCACCCGCGTGCGGCCAAACCGGAATATTGAATTTTTTGGCCATCAAAAGCACGCTCAAGATCTCGTTCACGCCGCCCAAACGGCAGGAATCGATCTGGCAGATCCCCATGCCGCCCGCCTGCATGAATTGCTTGAACATCACGCGGTTGTGGCACATCTCCCCGGTGGCAACTTTCACGGGAGCCACAGCTTTCGCGATCGCGGCGTGGCCCAAGATGTCATCGGGGCTGGTGGGCTCCTCAATGAAGTGGGGCTTGTACTGCACCAGGTGTTTCATCCATTCGATGGCCTGGTTCACTCCCCACACCTGATTGGCGTCCACCATCAAGATGCCATCCGGCCCAATTTCCTCGCGCAAAATGCTGCAACGGCGAATATCGTCCGCCAGATCGCGCCCCACTTTGATCTTAAAGTTCTTCCAACCGCGCGCCATCAAGCCGCGGCACAAGGTGCGCAGTTTCTCATCAGAATAGCCAAGCCAACCTGCGGAGGTAGTGTAGGTGGGGTAGCCGTTCGCCTCCATCTCGGCGATGCGTGCGGCTTTGCCGACCTGGTTCTTCGTGAGGATCGCAATCGCCTCTTCTTTGGTGATGGCGTCTTCGATGTACGAAAAATCAATACACCTCACGAATTCTTCGGGGGTAAAATCGGCCACGAGCCGCCACACCGGCTTCTTTTCCATCTTACCCCAGAGGTCCCACACCGCGTTAACCACAGCAGCCGTTGCCAAGTGGATCACGCCCTTGTCTGGGCCCACCCAACGGAGCTGGCTGTCACCCGTAATGTGGTGCCAGAATTTCCCCATATCTTCGGTGAAGGATTCGAGAGTGCGCCCCACAACAAGAGGTTTCAGCGCCTCGATGGCGGCCACGCACAGTTGGTTGCCTCGTCCAATCGTGAAGGTCATCCCGCTGCCTTCTCGGCCTTCGGGGTCGTCCGTCTTTAGCGTGACGTAAGCGGCCGAATAATCTGGGTCGGGGTTCATTGCGTCGGAGCCGTCCAGATGACGAGAAGTGGGGAAACGAATGTCGCGCGCAACCAGATCTGTGATTCGAGGCATCGCGTCCGGATAATCGACCCCACGTTCCCTGGGCAAGTGCGAACCCAAAGCCCGAGGGCTCCGTCGTTGCGGCCAAGGTACCCGAGTCCCGAATCTCACCGTTTTCCGGCCTTTCTTGACGATCCGGGGAGTTAGACTTAGTCTAAATGCGTGAGCGTACCACCGGTCGATTTGCTGAAGAGTCGCGGCATTACCCCCTCCGCGCAGCGCCTAGCGGTCGCAGACTACGTGTTGAAGACAAGCGAACACCCTTCCGCGGATGCGGTTTGGGCCCGCGTGCGCGAGCACTTCCCTATGGTTTCGCGCGCTACGGTCTACAACACTCTCAACCTATTTGTCGAAACGGGCCTCCTGCGTGAGTTGGTGCTCACAGAGGGGAAAGTTGTGTTTGATCCGGTCATGGCGCCGCACCATCACCTCGTTGATGAACAAACAGGCGAGATATTTGACATCCCCTGGGAACGCCTTCAGGTAAAGCATGTCGAGCAGTTAGAGGGCTTCGACGTTTCTGAATATCAAGTCGTGCTACGCGGCAAGCGACGCGCAATGGCCTAAGGCCGAACTACGCATAACTTAGAATACCCGGTTTCGCGGTGGTGCGAGCCTAGAGTAGGCTCGCCTTCCCATGACTCAAACTGCATCTGGCCGCCTTCTGCACGTGAATCAACGCCACCCGAGCGCGAGCGACAAGAACCCTGGCACGCTCGAAAGCCCTTTTCTGACGGTCAATCGCGCCGCCGAGTTAGCTGAACCTGGAGATACCGTGCGCGTGCACGCCGGCATCTACCGCGAACGGGTCGATCCCAAACGCGGCGGTACACCCACGGCGCGCATCACGTACGAAGCCGCGCCTGGTGAGCAAGTGTTTCTGCGCGGTTCTGATGAATATCGACCCACCTGGCAACCGCTTGCCGATCATCCCAGCGTTTTTCGCGGCGCTATCCCGAGCTCCATGTTCGGTGCGCAGGCGTATGCAGGCCACGTAGACACGGCCACTTTTGGCGACTGCAACCCCTACAAACGCAACTTCAACCGCGGCCACGTGGTTCGGCCCTTCGTGCCCAATCAAGAGGTGCGCCCAGACGACAAATCCTCGGGCTTGGTATTGAACCACCGCAACATCGAAAATCCAGATCGTATCCCGACCACGCTCGGCCAAATCTTCATCGATGGCAGGCCGCTTACCGAGGTGCAGGAGCTCAAGGAGCTCTACGAATTACCAGGCACTTGGCTGGTGGATCTCGATGGCGAGAGCCTGCTTGTGCATTTCCCGGAGTCCGACATCCCGAAGGAAGAGCGCCTAGTAGAGCTCGCCACCCGGCACACGGTGTTCGCCCCTCTCGAACGAGGCTTGGGCTACATCACAGTGCGCGGCTTTATCATCGAGCACGGTGCGAACCACTTTCCCTGTTGGGGCGACAACGCATTCGCGCAAATCGGGATCCTCTCCACGCGCAGCGGCCACCACTGGATCATTGAACAAAATACCGTGCGTTACGCCAAGAGTGTGGGCATCGATTGCGGATCGGAAGGCCGCAAGGAGATCATTGAAAACCGCGGGCCCTTGGGGGACGTTTGCGGCAAGGTAAATCGATGCTTCCGCGAGGGGAAGTTCCCCGAGGACATCCCTGGCAATCACATCATTCGCGATAACCGCATCGCGGATAATGGGCACTGCGGCCTCACAGGTATCGGGCACTATCGCACGCAGGTGATCGGCAATGTAGTCGAACGCAACAACCGCACCGGCTACACTTCCCCGTACTGGGAGTTTGCCGGCATCAAATTCCACCAGATCTACGAAGGGCTCATCGAGGGCAACCTTGTACGCGACAACGAGGCTCACGGCATCTGGCTCGATAATCAGTGGAACGACACGCGAGTCACCCGCAACGTGATCTTGAACAACATGTGGAGCGGCATCAACGTAGAGCTTGGCCGCGGCCCCGCCCTGGTCGACAACAACATCATTGCCTTCACTCGCCAAGGAAACGGCATCTATGGGCACGATTTGGCAGACGTAACGTTCGCGCACAACCTCGTCTACGCAAACGCCAATTTCGGCTTCTGGTTTGCGTATTGCACGCCACGGGTGAAGCCTGAAGATGGCTGCTGGGATCTCAAAATCTTCAACAATCTCATCCTCGGCAACCGCGTGGGGGCCATTGGGTACCCCATCCCGTACAGCTGTGGTGGCCGCAACGTCTCCGACGGCAACCTCTTTATGGGTGGCGGCGAGTACCTCGATGAAGGCTCAAAGGCTTCGCGCCCGCTCTTTCAGGTGACGAATAAATCCCACATGGGCCAAGAACCTGAATGGGCGGTTGGCCCCGCACAAACGCCAGACTACGTCGCGAGCATGTTCCAAGCAGAGCTCGAAAAACACGGCATTCCGCGCGAAGATTGGCCCAACTTCAAATGGTGGAAGGAAAATTTCCTGCTTCCCTTGGAGCTCTGGAGAGTTCTCGGGCACGAAGCCAACAGCGCCGAAATGAAAACCAACCGGGACGGCCTCGGCTCACGCAACGTCTCCTGGCAGTTCGATTTCGACGAAAACCTCTTCAAGGTAAAGTGCTCCCCCGTTGCAGGCGTCGACAAAGATTTCCGCGGACAGCCCTACAACCCCGAAGCCCTCTTGCCGGGTCCCTTCCAAAAGGCTCACCTGGGCCGCACCCACATCACCCTCTGGCCCATTCGCGGCATCCGCACCACGCAGCTTCTAGAGTAATCACCTAACGACATCGCATTCGAGCAACGCGTTATCGCAGCCCTGGAATACCACGCGGCAACGCGTGCGGCAACGCGTGACACTTCGCGCCTCGCTGGACCGAAGGCAGTCTTCGAATCATGACAAGTATCTGTGGCGGCGCAAAACCCCCTTTGCCTCCGGCCGTCTGCATTTCAGCGGCCTCCCCTGGTCCCCTTTCTGGCGTCGTCACGAATACTTCGCATGACAAGTATCTGTAGCCGCGTGTTACCCCCTTGCCTCCCCGGCCCCCGCATATCAGCAACCGGGCCCGGTGCCCTTCGCTGCGTCAATGCGGATACTTCGTATGGCTCGTATGGCAAGTATCTGTAGCCGCGCGGGATCCCCTTTGCCTCGGCGCGCCTAGCACGTTTCAGCGGCCCCCGTCTTCCGTCCCCCACGCTGCCCCCGTATGCCACACCGGTGGCCACCCCACTGCGCGGCCCAAGCTCCGTGCTCGCTCTGCCCGTTTCGCTGCTAGTTGTAGAGCGTTGTAAACATGAGTGTTGTTGAGAAGGTTGAGGCACTCGTTTCCACGCTGTTCTCTTTGGCTGAGGTGAGCGCGCCAGCGAAACGTAGGAGGCCGCCCATGCTCCACTCATCAGCTACCCACTGATCATAGCCAACCCACGCCGCTCCACCCAAGCCTCCCATGGCATCCTTCCCCAAGTCACCGGCCCGCTTTTCGACCTTCATTTGCGCGAGACCCATTGCCCCTCCCAAGTGCCAACCGCCGTTAGCCTTCGGATAACCATCTACGAACACTCCCAACATGGCCAGGCTGGCGTCGCGGTCCGCCTTCAGCCCTGCGCGCTCAAAAGAAGCTGAAAACGCCGCCGAACTCAAGAGCGCTCCCCCGATGGAAAGGCCAGGAGAAGGAGACCCTCCTGCCAGGAGATCAAAGCTGAACGCAAAGCCCGCCCCCTCGAGATCTTGGCTGCTCGCGCTGCCATCATCAAACGTGGTGGAAAGCTGCCCAATGCCCAGGTTGCCCCGCAAGTAAAAGCCATCGTGCATTTGATACGTGCGCGGCACCTCGGGCTGCGGAGCTGGTACGGCCACGTTGATCTTCGGGGCTTGCGACTCCGCTGGTTGACTGCTTGCCTCTGCTTGCACCGGAGCACCCGAAGATGGGGCGGGTGCCGTGGGAGCCGGTGCCAGCTGTGCACCAGAGGGTTGTGCTTCAGCCACCGGTGAAGGCGAAGTTGCAACGGCACCCGTGCTCGCCGCCGTCGGAGCAGCGGCATCTTGAGCTGCTGCGATCGCAACATTGCCGACTAGAGTGATCAGAAAAACGCTCGCAGGATAAACATGACGATGTGAGTTCATGGGATGCCTTCCGCGCTTAAGCTACCCGCGATGGACGAGTAAGTCACGTGGCCTATTCACTCCCACCTCTGCCCGCCACGGGGCCATCTCGCCCCAGGCCTCTGCCCGCGCTAGTAGCCCCAATACCGATCCACTTCGTTCTTAAGCGGCTCGCCCGCGTGAAAGCGCACCAAGTTGTCGAAAAATACGTCAAAAAAGCGCTCCGGATAGAGCGAAGTTCTACCACCCACATGCGGCGAAATAATTACGTTGGGTAAACCCCAGAGGGGGCTCGTCGAGGGCAGCGGCTCTGTCTCAAAGACGTCCAGCCCGGCACCTGCAATATGTTCGCTTCGGATTGCTCCAGCTAACGCAAGCTCATCGATGGCGTTGCCTCTGCCGATGTTATAAACGAGCGCGCCTTTTGGCAGTAAAGCCAAGCGACGTGCGTCCAGAACGTGGCGCGTGTGTGGACCGCCAGGCAACACCAACAACAAGTGATCCGTCTTCGGCAGGGCAAGGTCGAGCTCCGATATGCTCAGCAACACGTCTACTCCCGGAACCGGCTCGGTGGTGCTCCGGCGCACTCCCATCACCCGCATCCCAAAACACTTGGCTCTTTCCGCCACGGCGCGCCCCACGTTGCCCAAGCCGACAATAGTAAGCGTCTTGCCGAAAAGCTCCCCGCGCCGCACCCCTGGGTCCCAGAGACAATTGGCTTGCGCACGCACCATTTGATCGACGCCACGCACCAAAGCCAACATGAGAGCAAACGCGTGCTCTGCCATCACAAGATCGAAAACGCCACTGGCATTCGTCAGCTTCACGGTTTCAGGCAAGCGGCCAACCACGCTTTCCACACCAGCACTCCCAAACTGTAACCACCGCAAGTTGGGGCATTTCAGGAGTGCCTCGACAGGGGCCCAGCCAGCCACAACTTCCGCCTCCTTGAGGGCCTGTTCGAACCCGGGATCTGTCGGCGAAGCGGGGACCAGCTCAACTTCTGGGAAACGCTCATGAACGCGACCGATGGCACCTTGGGGCAAGCGCGCTGTGTACACAACCTTCACAGGCCACCTGCTGAAGTAAGCGAACGCTTGGGCACCCCGACTAAGACGAACACGCTGCTGGAAGATAACGGAGCTGAGAAACTAAATCTGCCTCGATGCGACATCGCTCGGAGGTTAGCAGCGGCCAAGTAAAAAGAGCGACCCTCCGTACTAACACCTGAAATTTGTGGCTCGGGGCGTTTTGGCCTTGGCCCCGTTGGAGCACACGCGCTAGCACTCTGCGATGCTTTTAGCCCGTTCAGTGCTCGGAAATTCCCAATGGCTAGACGGAGGCGCCATGTTCGGGAACGCCCCTAAGGAGCTTTGGCAGCGCTGGCACGTGCCGGACGCGCGCAATCGAATCCAATTCGCCTGCCGAGCCCTCTTGGTGGACGACGGCAAACAGAAAACACTCCTTGAGACGGGGATTGGGGCATTTTTTGACCCCAAGTTACGTGATCGCTACGGCGTCGCCGAAAGTCAGCATCAGCTACTCACGTCGCTCGCCGCGCTCGGCGTTGAGCATACCGAGATTGACAACGTTGTCTTGAGCCATCTGCACTTTGATCACGCCGGCGGCCTGCTTACCCCCTGGGAACCGGGTGCGCCGCCCACGCTTCTATTCCCAAAGGCGCGCTTCATCACGAGCCGCATCGCCTTCGAACGGGCGAGCTTGCCGCACATTCGAGACCGCGCTTCCTACATCCCAGAGCTACCGGAGCTGCTCAATGCATCGCAACGCTTGTGTTTGGTCTCGGATGTTGCAGAAGCCTCGGCCCTGCTCGGACCCGCGTTCAGATTCTCACTCACCCACGGGCACACGCCTGGAATGCTCCATACCGAAATCATTGGCCAGACGCGCAGGCTATTTTTCTGTGCTGATCTCGTCCCCGGGGTGCCCTGGGTGCACCTGCCCATCACCATGGGTTATGATCGGTACCCCGAAGCGCTGGTGGACGAGAAAGCGGCGCTATTTTCGCGATTGCTAGCGGAGAAAACGTGGGCTTTTTTCACCCACGATTACCAAGTCGCGGCGGCTCAGTTGGGGCAAGATCCGAAGGGCCGTTACATCACCGAAAACACGACGGGAACGGTGGCTTGGGATCTCGACGGCTAGGTGTAGTAGGGGTTGGTGCCCGCTGAGTGATCCGTGTCGTCCAGGATTTGGTCGACCTCTGGTAGCTCTTCTTTGATGCGACGCTCCACGCCGTCGCGGAGCGTTTGCGCCGCCATTCCGCAACCCTGGCAACCGCCGCTCATGCGCACACGAGCAATACCTTGGCTAAAGTGCAGCAGATCTACACGGCCCCCGTGAGCTGCTAGCCCAGGGTTAATCTCGGCATCGAGCAACTTCTGAAACTTCTGCGATACCGGATCGGTCCAACCTTCGGGCTCATTCGGATTGTTGAACTTGAAGCCCTCTTTGCTGCCTTCTTTGAGGTAATCGATGGTCGCCCCACCGAGGAGTTCGGCGCTATTCGGATCCACCCAGATCTTGATGCCGGTCGCGTCGATCTCGAGATCCTTATCGCGCCGTTCTTCGGGGCCTTCAATAAAGAGGCTGTATTCGTACTTGATGGGCGTAAGCTTCCGCGCTTCTACGCGGATGGCGAAGTCTGTGAGGTCTTCGGCTTGAAGCGCCAAGACCATTTGTCGCCGAGCTTCGTCGGTCAGGTGGATCTCAAGTTGGGGGCTCATGGGTAAGACTCTGGATAGGCGTATTCGCTGAGACGCGCTGAACTAGCACCGTTTTAGTCCTACTTGTCAAGAACGCAAGGACGCCTGTGCCTCCTGGAGGAAAAGCAGGGCACGATCGTGCACCCGCCCGAGGCTCACCTGGGCCAAGCCTGCCCCCACAACCGCCAGCAGCATGTCCCATTGAGCGTCCCACACGTCTCCCTGACTGCCTAAAAAGGCCTGGCCCACATCCGAGGCTACCAACACCGTCACCCACCACTCCAGGATTTCCCAAAAAGCGGCGATCGCCAGGACAACCGAAAAAATCAAAAACGTGAACCACCCGCCACGCCTGAGCGGCGTCACTCCGAGCAGAACTTCGCGGATCACAAAATACGGAAAAAAGCCAAGCGCCAGGTGCCCTACGCGATCGTAGTGGTTGCGCTGCCAGTCGAATGCAAGCTTCGCCCAATTGCCGAGCGGGGTGAGCGCGTAGGTGTAATAGCCGCCATAGATTAGGATAAGAACGTGGAAAAACACCCCCAAGTAGGCCAGGTGAGTGAGCGGCAGCCGGCGAAAGCTGAGCCCCAGCGCTAACACACCGAAAAGGCCTGGCGTTACCTCCAACATCCAGCTCACACGGCCTGCGGGCGGTGCCCACAGCGTTGCCGCACACAAGATCGCCAGTAGCGCCAAGAGTACCAAAGGGAACTTGGAGTGCGCCCGGAGAAAATCCGACGAAGGAGCTTGGACCATGCCCCACGTTTGCAGGCGCGGCCGAACCCCGCAAGTGCTAGGTACCAACTCCCCGAATGGCTGCCCACGACTTGCAAGCAATCAAGGAGCTGTATGATGATTTGGCGGCCCGCTACGACCACCATTTGTTGGTGGAGTGCGTTTACAATACGCCCAAGATAGCAGCGGAATTCCTAGCCGAGCAGCTACCAGGCGCGCACGGGCTCTGGCTGGACATTGGCGCCGGAACGGGCCTCGTGGGTCATGAGCTCAAAAGGGCTGGTCTACCTCTGAGCTTAGTCGCCCTGGACATTAGCCGTGCCATGCTCTCGCAGATCTCCTCCCCCAACTATGTGGCGTGCTGCGAAGGAAGCGCGGATGAAGAAGCTGGCTTTGACGCAAACGCCTTTGACGGCGCCGTGGCTATCGGCGTTTTCGATCACATCTCGGACCCAACTCGAACCCTCAGCGCAATCCGAAATACGCTGAGGCCCGCAGCATTCTGGCTCCTTTCCTTCTGTCAAAGCCCCCATACGGAGGTCGAACTGGTGGACGAGCAAGTGCACATCTACCGGCACCCAGCGCCGTGGTTCAGACATTGCTGTAAACAAGCGGGCTTCGCCGTAAGGTCGGAGCGGCTCGTGGATGGGTACGAATCCTACGGAGAAACCGTGCAACACCGACTGCTGTTGTTGCAGCGTGACACGTAGGGGGCTTGAGGGGTAACCCTAGGCATAATTTACCGAGCGCTTCGCATCTCTGGCGACTACTCTTGGCGCATGCGGCGCACGGCCATTCTGACGTTCTGTTTGGGAACATTGTTCACGTTCACCCCGCCGGTACAAGCACAAACGGCCTCGTTTCCTCCGCCACCTTCACCTCAAGCGCCTGCGCCACCACCATCGCCACCTCAGGGTTTTCCGCCGCAACGCTACCCGGCTCAACCGCCACCTAGCCAATATCCGCCTGGGCCAACGCCTAGCTACACGTATCCGTCAGCTACGCAGCCACAGGTTTCTAGACCCACGCTAGCACCCACCGGGAGCCCCTCACCAGCCACGTTTGGTTATGAGCTTCGAACACACCGAAACACGGGGCTCATGCTTGCGGGCGGGCTTACTTTTGGCACCGGTTACCTAGGCGCGCTTGGGTACTCGGCTTCCTCCGATATTGGCCCGGGCAGCGGTTGGCTACTTTTGCCCGTCCTGGGGCCATGGGCAGCCATCAACGCTCGCCACTTTGGTTGCA
This sequence comes from Polyangiaceae bacterium, assembly GCA_033763455.1. Taxonomy (GTDB): domain Bacteria; phylum Myxococcota_A; class Polyangia; order Polyangiales; family Polyangiaceae; genus JBBRRP01. The sequence goes on along the minus strand of JANRKO010000006.1, from coordinate 546,999 downwards.
AGAACTCCTCACAACTTTCGCAGGAGGAGATCAATGGGTGCCTCAGCTTAGCGCTCGGCGAATTGAAGACAATTACGGTGCTCACCTTCTCAGGGCTGGTTCAGGTAGTGGGTGCTACCTTATTTGTGGTCGGCTACACCGACAAAGATCAGCAGTGGCTTCCGCACAACCTACAGCTGGATGCCGGCCCCGTGGGCCGTTCGGGCAGAGGAGTGCTGGTGCGCGGAACGTTCTAGTGTTAACCACAGAGCTTGCGGACTAAGTGCCCGGAGCTCGTGAACCATGCCCAGCGATGTCGTCAATCAGAAGCCAGAAGTCAGCGAGCCTACGCTGCCCGCCAAGCCCCCTAGCGGTTTCAAGCAAACCCTTAAAAAGCTTGGTTTGTTGCTCGGGGCTCTTGCAATTGCCTACGGCGCCGGGAGGTTCCAGTCCGCTCGCGCGTGGCACGCCACCGAAAATGCACAGGCCCAAACGCAGAAGCTGGAAGCTCGGCGCCAGCTGCACTTAGCTCTCATGGCCCTCGAAGATCGTAACTTCGGAACTGCCCAGAAAACGCTCACCCAGGCCGGCGCCATCTTGCGAGCGAGCCAGCCGAGCGACGAGTTTTCGGAATTGGCCGGGGAAATCGAGAACTACAAGTTCGTTGCCGGTGAGGATGTCTCCACTGATCGCCAAAAGGTTCTGGGTTTTACCCAGCGCTTCGACCAGCTTCTGAGCGCGGCCCCGTAGCGCAGCGGGGCGCATTTGCTGGGGTGGTTCCTACCTTCCAACGCGATACCAGCCTGCTAGACTACCCGCACCATGCCAACCGAGATCTTGGTTCCCCTGGATTACACCGAAGAGTCGCGCAAAGCGCTGGAATTTGCCTCCGCCCTCGCGGTTCAGCTTGGCCTTGGGCTTACGCTTCTACATTTCTGGCAGTGCCCCCCGGTTGCTCGTCACGCGAAGGCCGCTCACCCCGAATCCGGCGCGCCCACGCCCATCGCTGACCTTTTAGTTGCAGGGGCGAAGGCAGAACTTTCTGGCTTTGTCAGCCAAGTGTCGATCCCCGCTGAGGTGCGAGTGAAGTCGGAGCTCCGTGAGGGCAACCCAACCGAGGAGATCATCACGTTGAGCCAAAGCGGGGCATACAGCTGGATTGTGATGGGTACGCGCGGCCACACGGGGCTTTCACACCTCATGCATGGTAGTACGGCAGAAGGGGTCGTTCGGCTTTCGCCCATTCCGGTTATCACCGTTCCCTTGGCCAAAGCTCAAGCCTAGTGAGCCGCTGGTGGCCGAACACTGCCGTGCTCTAGGGCAAGGCGGTGCGGGCGCCCTGGCAAGAAAGCGCGGTGAAGTAAGCTTGCCGGCTCCCACTCTGCCAATCCTCAAACAGAATGCCAACGGCTCCACCCGTACCGACGGCCGCGTAGGGGTTGAGCGTCTCCGATGATGTAGTCGTAATGCGGGATTCTGGGGTTAAAGCTCCAAGGGCGGTCGATAGTTGCTTCGTGGAAAGCTCGTAGTTGCCGTGGCGAAAGTCTGACCATACCAAGAGTGCTCGATCTCCGAGCGACACCGCGGAATGACCGCGAGCAAACTGCCCGTAATCGGTAACCTGACGCGGAGCCACCAGCACCCGACCATCCTCGGCAAGAGCCGCACCCCAAATATTGGGGCCAGGAGCATCGGTGAAGGCGTCCCAAAACACCAGGAAACGATCCTCGACCCAAACAATGGACGTGCTTCGAACATTTGAAAAACCCAAATCCACAATCGTCCCAAGCTGCGTTAAGTCCCGGGATAGCGAACGAAAATTGAGGATCGGCGCGCCGCCCACAATTGAGCTGTAAACCATCCCAACAGAAGCTTTGCCGCTCGCGAGCGACGGCCCTTCAGAGCCACTATCCACAGGTGTGAGTCGAACGTTGCCACCGATGAGCTCACCACCTTTGCTTATGCGCTGTCCGTAGATGGCTACCGCTCGAGGTCCCGCACCGACCTCGGGACGGCGATCATCCCACGCGATCAGGTACTCCCCCTCCCCGTAAACGATCGAAGGGTGCAAGGAGAAATCATCAGCGCGGGTGATGCGCAGATCAGCGGCGAACTTGGCACCGGTGCGGTCTAACCGGTTGAAATAGATCTCGTAATTGTCGTCTAGCCGAGCATCCTCCCAGGCGACAGCGTATTCAGTACCCGTCCAGAGGAGCGGGCCGCCAAAGGTGTCCGCATTGACACTAGTGAGGGGAACTCGCGATTGCGTCTGGCCGCTGAAGGAGATCGACTGAAAGAAGATCTTCCAGCTATCCTCTTTCCCTGCGTAGTTGAGCGCAAAATTATCACCATCAAACCCAATTCCCGAAGCTTGCGCGCGCTCGGAGCCGACGGAAACCAGAAGTGGTGCTTGGCCACTCGGTAGAAATACCGCGCCATCATCCACCACGCCGTTGCAGTCGTTGTCTTTCCCGTCACACACTTCGGGCTGGCCCGGGTGCACCGTTCGAGAAGTATCATCGCAATCTTGACCGCACATCTCGGCTACGCTGGCCGATACACCTGAACGAGCCCCCACCACCCCATCCCCATCGCTATCCTCCACCAAGCTCTCGAACACGCACTCTCCCGTGGCCTTCTTGCAGCTGTCTTCGGTGCAAACATTGCCATCGTCACACACAACCGGAGGGGCCGCCTCACAGAGTCCGTTTTCGGAACACTGCTGTGGCTTGCATAAGTCGGCAGCCTTACAGTCCGCGTCGATTACGCATGAAACCGGGAGCTTAGCACCCGGCGCGCTCTCAGATAGGCCAGAGCGCCCCCCACAACTGGCGACCAAACATGCAACTCCGGCCAGCGCCGTAAAACTCGCGGCTAACCGCATACCCCGACGCCCTCCACGTCCGTCTCGACGCATACCAAGCCGTTTTTGCAGGTATTCTGGCCCTGCAAGGAACACATCGGGACGCAGCGCTTACCCGGACGATTACCAATCACACACATGGTGCCAGGCGCACAGCGGCCAAGCTCAGTGCCACATTCCTCCCCCGCTGGGATCTTCCCCTCAGCCGCACAATTGGTCCCCGAAAGCTCTTGACCGCACCCGGAAGCATCAGCCGCGTAAATGAGGTACGGATAACACGCCATTCCAGATTCACACCCGGTACCCTGGATGGGATCGCAAAGAAAATCCGGCAGCGGCTTCGGCAACATGGGGCACACAGGGTCCTTGTACGTGCTCACACCAGGCCCCATCGGCTCTCCCACAAATGTTCCACCAGAACCTTTGCCGGGGTCATCGCCCGAAGTGGCACCACCAGAACCTGGCGCTCCCGCCGTGCCACCTTCACCACCGATATACGTGGCATGGCCGCCGCAGCCGAACAGCCCAAGCCCAGCGCCTAGAGTGGCTCCCACCAAAATTCGAAACGCCATCGCCTTGCAGCATAACCGATGTGAGAAAGCGCGGCACGGCAAATACCCCGTCAAGGCCTCGCACAGAACTAAACCACTCCTCGGGCATCGACACCCATCGACGCGGACCCAAGGGAGATCCCTGGCGCAGCACCTCCGGGCCCCTCAAACTTGCGCTTTAGTGCGGTTTATCGGAAAAGGTTGCCCATTATGCGAAAGCTCACCGCCCTCCCCCTGGCCCTGGCAACAACTCTGGCACTCGTTGGGTGCAAATCTCGTTACGAAGAACCGGCCCCCACAGCTGATTCGCAAAAGCAAAGCGCCACGCCGGAAGCGACCCCCACGGCGACACCAGAAGTCAGCCAAGCAGAAGCTCCCGCTAACACTGCGCCGGCAACAACGGCAGATTCTCAGCCAGCACCCTCTCCCGGTGGAGACCCGCTGGCGGGGAAATTCTCGCTAGCGGACGCCACCCAGGGGCTCAAAGGAAGCGGAAAGCTCGTGGCCGACATCGACACCTCGTTAGGCAAGCTTTCGTGTGAGCTCTATGACGACAAAGCCCCGATCACCGTTGCCAATTTCATCGGGCTAGCGCGCGGCATTCGCCCCTGGAAGGCGCCCGACGGCACCTGGGTTAAACGCCCGCTTTACGATGGCACCATCTTTCATCGCATTATCAAAGGCTTCATGATCCAAGGCGGTGATCCCCTCGGCACTGGTGCCGGCGAGCCCGGCTACGTCTTCCAGGATGAAGTTTGGCCCGGCGCCGCGCACGACAGGCGCGGGCTGTTGTGTATGGCCAACCGCGGGCCGAACACCAACGGCGCGCAGTTTTTCATTATGGATGCAGCTGCACGCCACCTAGACAGTGGCTACACAATTTTTGGAAGCTGTGGGCCGGATTCGCTGGTTGAAAAACTGGCGAGTGTACCCGTGACCGGAGAACGCCCGGTGACCCCGCCAAAGATCAACAAGGTAACGATCCGACGCAAGTAATCAGTCAGCTTGATAGAGCCGCGTTTGGGTGCGTTCGATGTCGTAGTAGGCGGCAAACTGAGCGCGCCCAAAGGTCCTGGCGCCAAGGGCGTTCAAAAGCACTCCAAAGAGGGCCAATGACCAGAAAACTCGCCCCAGGCGTGGCCTAAAAAGTGCCAACAAGCCAAACAAGAACACCGCGTAGTCATTCGAGAAGCGGTAGCCGAACTGCACCCAGCCGGTGTTTTGATAGAGCAAGCTGGGGAGGGCAACACAAAGCACCGTGAGCCACAAGGCGCGACGGAGCTTGGCTCTTCCGCGACCGAGAAATGCCCAAACGTAGATTGGGGTTGTGACCCAGAGGGCGAGCCCGTGTCCGTTAATCTGGAACGGTGCCTCCGCTTGCCCCGTCCAGTATGGCAAACTCGTCAACACGACGCCAAGGTTCCGGGCGAGGTAGTGGTACCCGAATAGCCCGTGGCGCTGGATTCGAGCTTGCCAGGCTATCTGCAAGTATTCATAACCAAAGCTGAGTGCGTGGCCAAAACGCTCACGATTGTAGAGCAGGGCGATCGCAACAGAGAGGGCAAGGGGCGCCAAGAACCAAGCCAGCCGCTTGCCGAACGCACTCCGGATCAATCCCCGCCCCGGCTCCAGGGACACACGGTAGGCCTCAAACAAAAAGAGCGGGAACGCAAACACCAACGGTGTGCGCGTGAGAAAACCAAGCCCCAGCAGGATCCCAGAAAGCAGCGGGCGCGCCGCTCCCAGGGCGCAATAGAAGTACCCCGCAGAAAGAGCACTACCCACCACGTGGGCGGCAAACCAAACAGTGCCTTGAACTGCCGTGAAGAAATACACCGTGCCCCACGCGAACGTCAGCGAGAGCAACATGTTCTCAACGCGGCTCCTCTGGCAGAGCCCTAGCTCACGCATTTTCTCAAGCGCACAGTAAAGGTAAGCTGGCGCGAGCCCTGCGAGCCAAAGAAATACGTGCCCATCCGCAAGGCGCTCGGCGGTTCCAAAAAGCCACACAAACGGCAACAATATAACCGCTGGAAACGGGGGAAACACGACGTACCACTGCCCTGCGAACCATGCGAAATCGTTGCGCCCCGCATAATCCGGTGGCGCGCCGGAAAGTGCCCAGTTCCCCTTCAACCAAGCCTCTGCCAGAAGCGCAAAGTGGTTGTACGGGGTGTGCGCTGACAGGGTCTCGGGCGCAGCGAAGACGAGGAAACTTAATGTCGTCGCTAAGTAGACGCCCAACGCGTACGGCACGCGACCCTTGGCTGTTCCCAGCATCCGAGCTGACGGTACGGGACGGGCCAACTAGCCGCAATGAGCCACAGTACCCGCGGTCTCGTTTGCAGTCGCTGGCCCACGGCGCTAGCCTCCGCCCGTGCCCGAACGTCCCGAATTCGCAGTCCAGCTCGCCGATCTTGAGCGCGGCCCCAAGCACCTAACCTGGCCGATTCCGACAGCGTGGCTCGCCCACGCCCTGCGGGATACGGAGGCCCAGCCAACCGAGAAGGTCGGCTCAGTAGAAGTGGAGCTCACCAAGACGGGAGACGCGGTGCTCGTGCGGGGCGAGCTCCAAGTGCAAGTCCAGCTGCCGTGCGCTGAAACGCTAGAGCCCGCAATCTATACGTTGACCCCGTCTGTCTTCCTGTCGCTCCAGCGCCACGACAGTCCCGACGAGCGTTCGCATAAAGCCTCAAGATCAAAGAGAAATGCGGAGGCCGCGAAGAAAAAGGGTGGCTGGGAAGAGAGCCCCGAGCTCGGCGAAAATGAGGCGGGGGCCGACACTTTTTCAGGGGAAACGGTAGTCCTCGACCCATTCCTGCGGGAGTTCATTCTGCTCGACCTGCCCATGGTGCCGCTTCGAGAAGACTTGCGTTCGGGTGAGGGCCCCGCTATCCCCCGGCCCCCACAAACGGATCGGGAGCAAGAACGCCCCCTCGATCCTCGATTAATGCCGCTCGCCGCGATCCGGGAGCGGCTCGGTTTTAAGAAGGAGTGAGCCCGTGGCAGTTCCCAAGCGGAGAAAGAGCAGCAGTAAAGGCGCAATGCGTCGCGCCAATCACGATAAGGTCACAGCAGCAAATGTGACGCCGTGTCCCAACTGTTCTGCTCCGATGATTTCTCACAGAGTCTGTTCGAGCTGCGGCTTTTACAAGGGCCGTAGCGTGCTGAACAAAGCCGCTGACGAGCAAGCCAAGTAAAACGCCACGTGCCCCCCGCGACACTCTGCAGGCTCTAGAGGCTTGCGGCATGATGCCCCGGGGGACCTTTGAACCCATCAAGCACGGCATGAACGCCAAAGTTGCATGGTTATTTCCCGGCCAAGGTAGTCAAGTTGTCGGGATGGGGAAGCTCCTATGGGAGCATTCCTCCAAAGCGCGGGAGGTTTTCGAGCGCGCGGATGAGGCGCTGGGTCGCTCGATCTCAAAGCTGTGTTTTGACGGCCCCCTTGCGGAGCTAACGCTCACCGTCAACACGCAGCCAGCGCTGGTCACCACCTGTATCGCCACGCTCGCCGCTTTGCGCGAAGAGCTCCCAGAGCTCCCTGCTCCCGTTTGCGTTCTTGGCCATTCGCTCGGCGAATACTCAGCTTTGGTCGCGGCGGGGGCACTCACGCTTGAAGATGCTGTGCGATTGGTGGAGCTCCGTGGGCGCGCGATGCAAGAGGCCGTACCCGCAGGTAAAGGCGGCATGGCGGCCATCATTGGTGGCGACATTGAACAAGTGGAAGCCCTCTGCGCAACGTGTGCCGAGGGCGAAGTGTTGTCGTGCGCGAACTTCAATTCCCCGGGGCAAATCGTGATCGCTGGCACCGCCTCCGCCGTCGCTCGCGCAACCAAGCTCGCCCCTGAGCTCAAGCTTAAGGCCATCAGCTTAGCGGTGAGCGCCCCGTTTCACTGCTCGCTCATGCAGCCCGCGGCCCTTGCGGTAGAAGAAGCTCTTCGCTCAATCCATATCAGCGCGCCGAGCATTCCAGTCATCGCCAACGTGGATGCGCTGCCCAATGTCGAACAGGGACGCGTGGCACAGCTCCTGGTTAGCCAGGTCTCGTCGCCTGTCCGTTGGCAGCAGTCGGTCAGCAAGGCACGCGAGCTCGGCGTAACAGCAGCACTTGAAGTGGGTCCTGGGAAAGTGCTGGCTGGCCTCGTCAAACGAATCGAAAAGGAGCTCCGAGTGCTAGGCCTTGCCGAACCAAGCCACCTGCTGGAAGTTGCGCAATTTATTGCATAATCAGTAACGCTGCCGCGCCGCGCCAAATGCGTCATTGGGCCGCCACGCGGCTGACGCAATCTTCCAAACCCGGCGCTTTCCTACTAGCCACGCGCTTCGCCCGTGGTAAACACGCCCGCCTTCCACCCGAACAACTCTAAGACACTATGTTCGATCTCAGCGGGAAAGTAGCAATCGTCACGGGAGGTTCTCGCGGCATTGGTCGGGCTGCGTGCGAGGCGCTGGCTGCCCGCGGGGCACGAGTTGTGGTTGGGTACGCCACCCAAGAAGCTGCGGCTGTGGAGGTGGTCGAGGGCATCGTGGCCCGGGGTGGTGCGGCCGAGGCCGTCCGCTTAGACGTTTCAGACGGTGCAACCGCCGAAGCGGCAATTGCTGACGCCGCAAAGCGGCTCGGCCGCCTAGATATCCTCGTGGCGAGTGCAGGTATCGCGATTGACGGCTTGCTCCTTCGGCTCAAAGAAGAAGATCTGGACCGCACCTTGAACGTTAACCTCCAAGGCTCGGTCCTGTGTTCGCGCGCCGCCATCAAAGCGATGATGAAGAACCGCTGGGGCCGCGTCATCCTACTCTCCAGCGTAGTCGGCGAAATGGGTAATGCGGGCCAGGTGGCCTACGCTGCTTCCAAAGCTGGGCTCTTGGGCGTCGCCAAGTCCCTCGCCCGCGAGTACGCGTCGCGTGGCATCACAGTCAATGCCGTTACGCCAGGCTTCGTAGCAACCGACATGACAGCCAGCTTAACCGATGAGCAGCGCGCATCCATGTTGAGCGCTGTCCCTCTCGGCCGCGTGGCCGCTCCGGCCGAAATTGCGGCCGCAATCGTTTATCTTGCTTCGGAAGAAGCAGGCTATATCACCGGGCACGCCCTGCGCGTAAACGGTGGAATGTACATGTAAACCTCGGGAATTTCCCTAATCAACGAGCCCGCGCAACCCCCTTCGGAGGCACCATGGCAGAAGAGATCATCGCCAAGGTCAAGCAAATCATCAAAGAACAGCTCGACGTAGACGAGAAAGACATCAAGCCCGAATCCACCTTCATTGACGACCTCGGCGCAGATTCGCTCGGTCTTGTTGAGTTGGTTCTCGCTTTTGAAGAGGCCTTTGAAATTGACATCCCTGACGAAGACACGGAAAAGATCCGTACCGTTCAGGACGCCGTTTCCTATATTCAGAAGGCACGGCAGTAGCCGTTGATCCAAAGTGCCCAGTCTATCCTAGCAAGCGCGCTGGGGTAGGCTGGCGCGCTATGAGTTGCAGTCTTAAGGAGTAAAAATGGAGCGCGTTGTCGTCACAGGGCTCGGGCTGATTTCTCCCGTGGGGATCGGAACCGACGAGAGTTTTAAGGCTTTGATCGCAGGCAAAAGTGGCGTCGGGCCGATCACGCAGTTCGAGATGACGCCGGATTATCCTTCGCGCATCGCGGCGGAGGTCACCAACTTCAATGCTGAAGATTTCGTTGAGAAAAAGAAGCTGAAGGAGTGCGGGCGCTTTATCCCCTTCGCCATGGCGGCCTCAAAGCTGGCTCTGGATGATGCCAATCTCGGCCTGACGGATGAAGAGCGCGAAGATGTTGGCGTGTTTATCGGCGTAGGCCTCGGCGGAATTGAGCGCCTGGAAGCCATCAAAGACGTCTTGAACACCAAGGGCCCCACCAAAGTGAGCCCCTACTTTATTCCGAGCTTGATCGCGAATCTTGCGGCAGGCCAAGTCTCTATCGAGCACGGGTTTCAAGGCCCCAGCTTCTGCCACGTGAGCGCTTGTTCTTCGAGTGCGCACGCAATTGGTGAAGCCACCCGTTGGATCCGCGAGGGCCGCGCCGAGGTTATGGTAGCAGGCGGTGCCGAGGCCACTATCTCGCCGATTGGCATCGCCGGGTTCTCGGCGATGTTCGCCCTCAGCCGTCGGAATGATGAGCCTGAGCGAGCCAGCCGCCCCTGGGATCAAGATCGCGACGGCTTCGTGTGCGGCGAGGGTGCAGGAACGCTGATTTTGGAGTCGCTCACACGCGCGTTGCGCCGTGGAGCTCGCATCTATGGCGAGGTCACCGGTTTCGGGGCTTCAAGCGATGCCTACCATATCACCAAGCCCGCACCGGAAGGCCGCGGAGCTGTGCGCGCCATGAGCTTCGCGTTGAAGGATGCGAAGCTCAACACCACGGATGTAGACTACGTGAACGCGCACGGCACCTCGACGCCCGCTGGCGATCGTGAAGAAGCCAAGGCGATGATCCAGCTGTTTGGGAACCACGCACTCGAAAAGAAGCTCTGGGTGAGCTCCACCAAGTCCATGACGGGGCACCTCTTGGGGGCCGCCGGGGCCCTCGAAGCAGCGGTGTGCTTGAAGTCACTGCAAACGGGCCTCGTCGCACCCACCATCAATCTCGAAAATCAAGATCCCGAGTGCCCGTTGGATTTCGTTGCCAACACCGCGCGCGAGCGTCGCATCCGCCATGCTATGAGCAATTCGTTCGGCTTCGGTGGGACCAATGCTACCCTGATTTTTTCCAAGTACGAGGGCTAAGAGAAACGAGCGCCTGTCATGCAGTGCCCATTTTGCCGGGATATGGACTGCCACGTCGTGGACTCACGACTTGTCGCTGGCGGCACCGTGACCTGGCGCAGGCGCGAATGTGAAGGGTGCAAGCGCCGTTTCACTACTTATGAGCGGGTAGAGCATGCGCTGCCCACCGTGATGAAGAAAGACGGCCAGCGGGAACCGTTCGACCACGGCAAGCTGGTGCGAAGCCTCCGTATTGCTTGCAATAAGCGCCCCGTCTCGGCGGATACCTTGGAAGAACAGGCGGAGGCCATTGAGCACGAGCTCTCAACGCTCGGCGACAAAGAAGTCTCTTCCGATGTGATTGGGGAACGCGTCATGGCGCGCTTAAAGACGCTGGATGGTGTGGCTTACGTCCGCTTCGCGAGTGTTTACCGTTCGTTCCGGGATATCGATGAATTCATGGCTGAGATGGGCAAGCTGGTCCATGCGGACTTGCGTACCGAGGAAAAGAGACGATGACCGGCCTCGATGAAACCATGATGGCGCGCGCGATTGCGCTCGGCAAAAGAGGCGATCCTTCTCCTAACCCCCACGTGGGTGCGGTCATTTGTCAGGGCGGCGAGGTTATTGCGGAAGCTTTCCACCAAAACGCGGGTCGCGAACACGCCGAAGTAGCCGCACTAGAAATTGCGGGGGCCCGCGCCAAAGGCGCCACCATGTACGTGACGCTTGAGCCGTGCAACCACGAGGGGAAAACGCCCAAGTGCGTGGATGCTCTGCTCGCCGCAGGTATCTCTCGCGTTGTGGTGGGCTGCCACGATCCGAACCCACACGTTGAAGGTGGCGGATTAGAACGCCTGCGCGCTCAGGGCGTTGAAGTGAAAGAAGGCGTGTGCGAGGCCGAGGCTAAGAAGCTGATATTGCCTTGGTCAAAGTACATCACCAAAGGCACCACATTTGTGGCACTAAAGCTCGCCATCTCGCTCGACGGCCGAACGGCCACGCGCACAGGTGATTCCAAATGGATCACCTGTGCCGAATCGCGCGCGCGCGTACACGCCCTCCGAGCCTTTCACGACGGCGTGATGATTGGCATTAACACGGTACTGGCTGATGACCCGCAGCTTACAGTCCGCGACGTCTCTGGGCGCAACCCAATTCGCGTCATCATCGACAGTAATCTGCGGTTGCCAATGAATTCCCACATTGTGGATACGGCTGGCGACACCCCCACCTGTGTATTTACGACGAACAAGGGCTCCCGGGCCGTAGCTGATTCCCTTGAAGAAAAGGGCGTCAATGTCATTTACGTTCCTGCCACAGCTGAAGGGCGCTGCGATATGCGCGCCGTTTTGAAAGAACTTGCAGCTCGTGAAGTGGTGAGCGTCCTGTGCGAAGGCGGGGCTGAGCTTGCCGGCAGTTTGATCGCGAGCGGCCTCGCCGATGAGCTGCACCTGTTCATCGCCCCCGTATTGCTGGGCCCACGTGGGCGGCCAGGTGCCGTCGATTGGGCAGGCCCCGAGAGCCCCTCAGACGCACCCCGCATCGAGCCCGCGAACTGGCAGCTTTGCGGCAACGACGCCTACGTGAGTGGTCCGCTGGTCTACCCGCGCAAGGGGTAAGCGGGCTTTGCGTGGGTGACTTGCTTCTGTGGGAAGGGGGCCCTTCGGCTGGTGTCACCGGCCGTTAACTAGGTGACTTCAGGCTTTTAGGAGGGATTGGGCATACGCCGCTTTACCGGAGAACGCTCTGACCTCAAAAGAGCTCGCCCGCAAAGAGCGCTCTCAGGAATTCGTTGACTGGCAGGACTTCGAATCCGTCAAAGATGAGCGCGCTTCGCCCACGATAGACGCCGATCATTCGACGAACCCGCACGCTGTTCGACACTGCCAGAGCCCTTGCACCTTGTTCCCAACGGCGATCCCATTTGGATCCATGTTTCACTTCTACCGTGATCACTTCTGCTTTTCGGCTCAACGTTTTTCGTGCAGTTTCGATGACAAAGTCGATCTCTAGACCGGCACCTGTTCGCCAGAAGTGTATGGGGCGGTTCTTGTTGTGCGAGTGATTGTAGACGGTAAGTTCGTGCAGAATAATGGTCTCAAGGGCAAATCCCTTCTGCACACTGTCAATCGGGTCGCCAAGGAGCCCCGCCGCAGCTCGCGCCACGCCACAATCGAACCAATAGAACTTGGAGTGACTTGTTTCTCGAACGCGTGCTCCCGGCCGATAAGCTGTGAGTCTACGACCGAGCAGGGTGTCTTCCAAGACCGAAAAATACACATCCACCGAGGCGCGCGGAACGGCCGCTTCGCGCGCCACGTTGCCCAGGTTGAGCAATTGGGCGTTGAGCTGGCCCGCGACCTCAAGGAACCGCGCAAATGGCTCCAGCTTTCGTACCAGCCCTTCTTCCAGGATCTCCTCGCGCAAGTAGGTGTGAACGTAGGAGTGCAGAAGGCGAGAGGCTTCTTCGGGATTCTGCACAATGAGGGGCAGCGCTCCCCATTCGAGGACACGCTCGAGGTCGAAAGCTGATCCGAGCTCGACCGACACGGGGGGTGCCAACTCAAGCGTCAGGGCGCGCCCGCCCAAGAGGTTGGCGCCCCCACGTTTGAGTTTGCGTGCGGAAGAGCCGGAAAGAGCGAAGCGCCACCGCCCGCCCTCGATGAGCCGATGAACTTCGTTCAGCAGTGCTGGTATGCGTTGGACTTCATCGATGCATGCCCACGAGCTCTTCCCTTGCTTTCCCAGCAACGCTTCCAGGTTTTCCGGGTGTCGTGTCAGCTCTAAAAAAAGATCAGCACGGAGCAGATCCAACGTGACGGCGGAGCCAAAGTGCTTTCGAAGCCACGTGCTCTTGCCGACACCACGCGGGCCGAACAGAAAGAAGCTACGCTCGGGAGGCGCTAGAAGACGCTTCCATTCCAGTAAGGGAGGCTTACGCATTCATCATATTGTAATTATGCACGACATTTTTACAACATCCATTTTTATGGCTGATCCATTGCTCAGCTGACCAATCGGGCGCGCGCGTCATCTTGCCACCTGGCGAGGGCCAAGGACGCGCACAAACCGGGAATTGCCGCAACAGCCGCCCCTCAGCGGCGTGCTAAACCCTTACAAGCACAACTGGGCCACCTTCTAGCTGACGTAAGCGGAACCCGCGTGATGGCCTGCCCTCCTCAATGATCTGCGGGTAGCGGCCCTGGTACTTGAGTGATTACCCGGCTCAGCATTCACGTGCTCTCAACCCCTTGCAGATCTTGGCAGTCGATCCTGAATTCCGTACCAACTTCCAAGTCGCTGCCCAAGGCGTCACGGAACGCGTGGATTCGCCGAGCAGACACATCGAACACGAAATCAACATCATCGGTGGCTCGCGGCTCGCCCTGAGGGAGCTAGCCAGCAAGTACTCCGCACCGCCGGAGGTGAGGTCGCCGGTGACGTTGAGCGCAATCTCAATGTAGCGTGCGAAATGTGCCACACCGAAAGACCTGGTACTTCGCTGTGCTTCGTTAGAGCACTTCCGTGAAACGCCATTGTCACGTTGCTAATCTGAAACGGCATGCCAAGGGTTGACGCGGCCAAGGTGTTCGTCTAAGCGTTCGAGACATGGAGCTTGCCTCCGGTATGTCTTGCGTCGCTTGCCCCGCGGGAACGCGGCGGTCCCCCGGAGCTAACTTTTGCGCTGTCTGCCCCCGCGGTCAACGCCTGCTTCCTTCAGGCGCATGCGAACCCTGCCCCGCAGGGCAGTTCGTTGCCGGTGGTGTCGAGTGCGAAGCTGCGGAATTGGGCAGCGGCCCAACACAACTCTTACCGGTTGCGCCGCATGCCCGGCGGATGCCGTAGTAGATCTCCGTGCTTTCGACGGCTGCGCGGCCTCAGTGCAAGTTTTCGAACCTACTACAGGCGCGCTGCTTCGTAGCGTGTCGGCGGCAGGACAAGTTCGCTCTACCACGTGTGCCCCGGGCCAACCGATTTGCATTGACCTGTGCGGCAGCACCGGTGGGATCTGCCGGTATTCTGGGGCGACGGCTAGTTTCCCAGCACCATCGCCTGCTTCAGCTCGCGTTCTGCTTTCAGGCGGCGCCACACCAAGCTTCCTGTTCACCGCAACGCCCGCCGCACGTTTCACTGCTGGGACGTGCACTACCCCGCCACCAATACCGCGATGACGCGCTCGACCATCCTCTCGTTCGCGATTCTCGCGTGTTCAGGCTGTAGTGACGACCCCAACTGCCTGTGTCCGTTGGAACCACTTACGAGGTGACAGTCAAGGAGACCCTTCCGCTAACGCGGTCAATAGGATGGACCTCCTGCGGTCCGGGATTCGACGTTGAGCTGGGCATCGCGCTCAGAGTGCGACCGGAAGATACAATTCAACTTGAAGGGGATTCTTGCCGTAGCGTGGCACGAGCATCGCTCGTGGACGAACGAAAATTCGGCTCGCTCGTTCTGACCGAAGAACTGGCGAACCCGGCACCGCAAGGCCCAAACATCGCGTTCGGACTGAACTGGAATGCAATGCTTCCGTCGGGCTGTAAGGGCGATTGGACCGTTACCATCTCCGGGATGTCACGATCAGCGTTGTTTGAGTCGTATAGACCGGGAAACCCAGCCGTTGGTCTAGTCAGATCTTTCTACGCATCTGATCCTGTGTGCGCTGAACTCCGAGGCTCGCGGGGCTGCATGGACAACTTTGGTGTCGAAGTAAAGCAGCTTCCCTAGCTCGCTCACTCCCCCCAGCTGTCGACGCCAGACTAACGCTAACCTACAAGGTCTACCATGCTGCTCGCACCTCCCAAACTCACCCCAGTTCTTTGCTTTACTGCGCTCACATTTTTATCCCTTCATGTGCGAGCCGTTGAACCAGAAGAGGGCCCTACTGAGCAAGCGAGTCCCGCTGAGCCCACTGGAATCAATCTCCTGACCTCGCTCAATGTGGCTGGCTTTGGTTTGTTGGGCCCCACGCTCTCTGTCGAGGGAGGCCGTTCCGTGACGGGCATGCTGCGGCTCCACGCACTCTCGTTGGGAATTTTGAGCCACGAGATCATCCCGAATGCGGCCTCCGGTGAATCTCTGAATTTGGGCTCAGGTGGGGTCGGTGTTGGCCTCCGTTGGTATCCGACCTCGACGTTAGGCAATGGTGGATTCTACGGGGGCCTCCAGTTTGAGTATTTGCGAATATCTACCACTAACGCCTCGCAATCGGAGTTGAACATACCTGTATATGTACCCGGTGTGGACACAGGTTACCGCTGGATGTTCGGCAAGTTGATGCTGGGTGTCGGTGCGGAGCTTGGGCTATCGATCCCCAGCGGCGGCACATGCACAGCACCAGCTGGCCTCATCTGTTCAGTCACCCCAGACGATCCCCAATTCTACGGACAAGCCGTGCTCGATGTGGGCTACTTATTGCGTTAGAAAACGGCCTCGCTGTGTTTCCCGAGCGCCGGTGTGCCTTGCGGTTGTCGTCGAGCTCAGCCTTTCCGTGGCTGGCTGCACTCCGGAGTTGAAGGCGGTGCGCGCAACCCAACGCAACCATGGCGCCCTTTACTGGGGCTCCCAGCAAGTCGAACCACTCTTGGTTGCTTTGCGCGCTGCCCGCGAAGCACTGAGTGTACCACTTCTGACTGGTTTGGTTCTCGAAACCGATGCGCAAGAAACGAACAGTGTCCTCTTGCTCCCACCGAACAAAAATGACTGCAAACATTGTCGTTACGACAAGCAAGTCTTGATCCCCTTCCTGGAACGCGTCCCGCGCGTGCTCGCAGACAAGCTGGCGGGGGCGAACATTCCGAGACTCGGCCATTTGGAGTCGGGGAAAGCCAACGCACTGGTCGAGATCCTTCCTGGGCACTTCGCGGCCATTGCGATCTGCTATGAAGCACTCTTTCAAAGACAAATGCGAGATCCGGTGAGGCGCGAGGCCGGCCTTTTCATCAACGTCTCCAACGACGATTGGCTAGAGGGAGCAGCTGCTCCTGCTATGCACTTCTATTTGGCGCAGCTCGCCGCGATTGAGTACCGGCGCTATTTCATACGAGCGACACTCGGGGGCATCAGCGGCGTGGTAAACCCTTATGGCGAGGTAGTTGATCAACTTGGCACGGGCGTAGCCGGCGTGATCCGCACTCGCATACGGTGGCTACCAGGGCGAACCGTTTATCAAACTGTGGGGAATGCGCCGTGGTGGTTGCTGATAGTCAGCGTGACCGCCCTCCGGATTTGGCCCCGCCGCGACACATGGTGACCTAAGCAACCTGCGACACAACCCTCGGCATGACCCTGTAAAGCCTCGCACTGAGCGCCCCGCTGCCCCATTCGCCCGCGTTTTACGCCACAAAACCGCACTTTCATCCTCGCGTTGCGACTCCCCACCCTCGATGTTAGGTTTCCGAGGGTCATGGCCATCTTGGAGATCCTCGAATATCCGGACCCGCGCCTCCGCGAGGTGGCAAAGCCCGTGGGAGAAATTACGGACGAGATCCGCACGTTGGTGGATAGCATGGCAGAGACTATGTACGACGCGCCGGGCGTGGGCTTGGCGGCGACTCAGGTGGGCGTAAACCTGCGCATCTTCATTATTGATATTGCGGGTGAAGACGAGCCGAGCGATCTTAAAGTGTTCATCAACCCCGAGCTCTTTGACGCCGACGGGGTGCAGGTTTACAAAGAGGGCTGCCTCTCCTTCCCTGGCGCAACCGAAGATATTAAACGCGCCGAAACGATCAAAGTGCGCGCGCGGGATATCTCGGGCAAGGCCTTTGAGCTTGAGGCCGAAGGGCTCATGGCCGTAGCGCTGCAACACGAGAACGATCATTTGAACGGCGTATTGATGATCGACAAGCTCAATGCATTTCAGCGCCGAAAAATGGGCCAGAAGCTTGCCCGTGCGCGCAGCGAAGAAGCGACGAGCAATCAGTAATTCCCGTGCCCTTTCTCGGGTGAAAGTGGCTGTGCAGCGCGGGGCGGCGTGCGGGGCCCCTGTGCGCTAACGTGAAGGGGGGCGCGAAAACACCGACTGATCGATATCGATGCCGCGGCTTGCAAGCTCAGCCGCAATCTTGGGCACTGTACCTGAGGCGGAGAAGCTGCCCTCTACCACACCCCCTGCGACAGTGCGCTCGATTGAAAACGTGAAGATGTCTTGCAACCAGACCTCTTCGGCCGTGGTGCCGGCGAGCTCGGCGATGCGTAATACTCGATAACGCCCGTCGGCGAGGCGACACACCTCCAACCCAATATCGAAGCTGGTGCGCACCCACTCACGAGCGGCACCCGCGCTTAGCCCGGGATTCTTAGAGATTATGACCGCGGGTAACCGGGAAAGAGCCCGACGCAAGCTTGGCGATCGCACCGCCCCGAGGACCCCGTC
The DNA here is from genome assembly GCA_033763455.1 of Polyangiaceae bacterium. Lineage (GTDB taxonomy): Bacteria > Myxococcota_A > Polyangia > Polyangiales > Polyangiaceae > JBBRRP01. The sequence goes on along the minus strand of JANRKO010000006.1, from coordinate 529,500 downwards.
CATTCCTTCCACTGCGGTGGAAAGCAAAGCCACGCAGGTATCCGTGTCCGCGAGATCGACCACGAAGCGGCCTGCCCCACCCCGCCGCAACGTGCGGAATAGCTGGGCGGCACCCGTGCCTAATTCGGCAGAGGCAAAGGATGTGGTGCGCTCTTTTGGCAGACCGAATGTTTCCCCATCCGCCACGACATAGAGCGAGGGATCGTCGCAAATCGAACACAAGCCATTCACGAGCGAGGCCACGCCTTCGTCGTCAGAGCCAGCTATCAAGATGTTGGCGCGCCCCTGCAGGCACTGATGGAGGAACAACGCCATGGCGCGCGAGACAACACCGTGACGTACCAGCTCTTCCACGGAACGGTGCGGCGGCCTTCGCCGCTTCAACATAACAACAGCACCTTGTGGCGACACTTCGCCCAGGACTACTGAAAGGCGCGTGCCATCCGGAAGCTGACGGCTCACGTAGGGCTGCCCGCTCGCTAAAGCTTGGCCGCCCCTCAAACACAGACGTCGAATCACCCGCATGAGCGCGGCTTCCGAGGTGAATGGCAGCGGCAACGGCGCGTAACGCTTATCGCGCTCCACGTGGATACGGTCGAAGCGGCTCACCGTGACAGCCGTAACGAGCGGATCCGCGAGTAATGGGCCAATGGGGCCAAGCTCGAAAAGTTCATCCGAAACCAGGCGCAAGGCTTGGTCCGTCGGCAAACCCGAAGGCTGGCCCGACTCACCCTCCTTGAGGGCTTGGAGGCGTGCATCAACGACTTGGCCCACGCGCTCGCGAACCTCTGGCGCCACTTCCCCTTCAAGTTCAGCCGCGGGCACCGAGCGAAGCACCTCAGCCACCAAATTGGCCAAGAACTGACGTTGGCGATGGATTTCTGGAGTCGCCAGATCTTCCACCGCAGGTTCGGGCAGAGAAGGCAAAGCTTGGCTTGAAGTAGCGGGCTTGGGCTCGGACGGCTCGGGGCGCGAAGCCACCGTGTGGCCGCCGATGTTCGGAAGGCGCGGTGCCAAAGGCACCCGCGAAACAGCCACCTCATGCTGGGCGTCTCGCGTAGGGCGCGCCGATACGAGCGGTCCTGACCCTAGTGCTCCCTCGGACCGCAACTCGGATCGCGATGAAGAAGGGGTTTGGCTTGCGACTGCACCCCCCACCACGTGCCGCGCCGAGGAGCGTTCGGACTCGTCCGTAAGCTCGATCCTTAAAACGTAGTCACCGATGTAGATCCGGTCCCCCTCCCGCACGATGGTGGCGTGAGAGATGCGCCGACGGTTCACGTAGGTTCCGTTGGTGCTGTTGAGATCGGTCACGATGAAACGAGCGTCTCTATAGAGAAGCCGTGCGTGCCGCTTCGACACGTTGCCTTTCGGCAAGGTGATGTCGTTCCCCTGAACTCGACCGAGGCTGAGCTCTGTGGCCTCATACACCTCGCGGCGTTCAGCTCCGCCCTTCTCGCTGACGAAGACTGCGAAAACGGGTCCCTTATTCTGAGAGCTCGGGGATGCCACGCGTGCCTGTTACCACCAGTGTTTCGAACGTGGGTGGAGCTTGTCAAATGCGGCCACCGGGAAGATGACTTAACGCACCTTTGGCCCCGCCCGGTAACTTTCCCGACGCTAACGGCCCCGTTTCTTGCCCTGCTCGCGCCGAGTTTAAGCACCAGCGGAAATTATCCTACGGCCCCTTTGCCGCCCCCCGCCCCCGGGCCCCGCACCTCGCCCCCTACTTTGGCCTAGCTTCCGTCGCGACGGTCGCGCACGTCAGACGTGACGAGGGCGAGCAGCTCGCCTGCAAGTGCCATCACATCACGCTCGGTAAAGCCGCTTCCGCGGAACTCGCGGTAGATATTCTTCGCAAGGATGTGAACCGCGCGTGGGTCAGTAGTGCCTTGAATCATTGCTTGAAGTTCAGCCATGTGACTCCCATTCCTACCCTTCAACGTAGATGATAATCAAAAACGGCCGCTAGCGTACGAGTTCTTTTGTGTTCGTACAAGTTAGCCGAATCGCCCAGAAACCTGTGTGTACGCCACTTCGCGTGTGGCGCCATTCGTGCGGTATTGAGTTGCGCACCTGCCTTCGCACTGCGAACCCTTGTCACGCAACGCAGGGCGTCAAGTGGTTCAACATGTTTCGTACTCGCCTTCGGAAAGCGGCTCAACGTCCCCGATTCCGCCCTTGCAAGCGGCTCAGCGTCAACCCACGCCCACAGCGGCGTATTGGGACACCACCTGTTTGGTGGGTCGCTCCATCGCACACACCAGGCTTGTAACCAGGCCCCTTCCAGCCTCCTCAAAATACAAGGCCTCGCCGATCTGGGGGCCCCCATCGACGGGAATAGCAACGCCATCCGGGTGAAAACGTACGCCCCCGGCCAGCTTCTGACTCAGGGCCTTGTGCTGCAATAGCCAGTGATTGTTGCGACGATTCCTTACTGCGACGCAGATCCCGTCCCGAAGGTGGTATTCAGTGTTACGCGTCAAATACGTGAGGTGGCGACGGCGTTCCGGACCAGCATAGCTCTTCGTGTGCATAGGGAGCGGCTAGTGTTTCAGTTCTGGCTCAATCTTGTCCAAAATTTGGCAAATGCCGGGATTTGCCACTAGCCACGAACTTCGCCTGATCGATCTCTGAGCGCTATGCTCGTCCAGCATGGCTCAGCCGCGCGGGCCCCGACCCGGCATCGTAAAAACGCGAGAACAACCGATTATTCAGCGTCGGGTGGTCGAGCTTTGGCAAAGTAGCGACTACCGCTGGCGACAGCTGTTCGAAAAATCGGATGTGATGAGCGAAGGAGCAACCCGCGCTGATGCGGACGGCGCCGTTTACTACGGAACCACGAGCATCGTGCTCACAGTTGCGCCGAAGGAACGAACGAAGAAGGACGAATTGCTCCGCGCACTTTCGCACGACCCTCACGTAAGGCTCCGCGCAATTCGCATCGCGTGCCTGGAGGCACAACTGCGTGCAGCCGCAGACATCGGTCGAGTGCACTCCGAGTTCAAGGTTCGTGCCCACGCGCGCGGTGCGTGTATAGACGTAGAGGTGCACGCCAAAGTGTTTGCTGACGCGAAGAAGCTCGCAAAAGTGAGACCTACCGTTGCACCCAACAGAACACGCAAAGCTACGGCGACCAAATAGTTAATCTGGAATCGTATTTCCTGAGCCGAGCCTGCACTTTCTTGAAACAAACCGAGGCCGTGTTTCCCCACCGGCGAGAGATGCCACGCCTTGCTGACACAGTCTCTGCCGTAGGGGGTGTCAAGCGAGATTTTTTCTGAAGATCGTCTGGGCAAGCGCGGCGAAGGTTGTTAGGCTTGCAGGTCTTTGAGTAGCCTCGCACGCGAGGTTCCTGCCAATCGGGCCATGCAGTTATCCACACTTGACATCCAGCGTTCCGAAGGCGAAGGGTTAGCCCGCTCACTTTCTCACGCAGGGGCAGCAGTCGATCTATGAGTCGCAAAAAGCAGCGCGACGACAAAGTCATTCACGTGGTCTTCGGCCCTGAGGGCGGGCGTGTGCGACCCACTCAGGCAGCAGCGGTCGATACTGTTACAGGGCCGGCCGGGGCGGGGCGGGAGCCACTCACGGATCTATTTTCGCTGGGCGAAGTCTCTCGTCTGCTCGGCGTGAGCCCCGCTCGTCTCCGCACGCTCGATCGTTCAGGCGTTGCCTCCCCTAACGGCCGGCGTAAGGGCCGCCGTGCCTACACGTTTTCGGATCTCATTGCCCTCCGCACTGCTCAGGCGCTGCTCGATCAAAGCGTTCGCTTACGGGATGTAACCCGGGCCGTGCACGCGCTCAGGCGCACACTCCCGAAAGTAACGCGCCCCCTTCAGGAATTGCGCATTGTTTCCGACGGCCAGCGCGTAGTGGTGCGAAGCCAAGATGGCACCTTCGAACCGCTCACGGGTCAAATGCTTCTCGATCTCGAGGTGAAAACGCTGCGGGATGACGTGGTACGAGTGCTCCGGCCCTCTGCCGGTAAAGAGCGCTCCCGCACCGCTTATGAGCTCTACCTGCGCGCGAGCCAGCTGGACGAAAATCCCCTTACTATGGATGAGGCCGAAAGGCTCTACGCCGAAGCGGTGGAGCTCGATCCATGGCTCGGCATTGCATACACCAATCTCGGCAATATTCGGTTCCGCCGGCACGATGCAGAGGGCGCTGAGCGGCTCTACCTACAAGGCTTGGAGATCGATCCAAAGCAGCCTGAGGCCCAATACAACCTCGGGTACGTGATGCTCGAGCGCGGCCACCCTGATCAAGCCATCCCCCTCTTTCACGGCGCTATCGAATCCGATCCGAAGTTCGCAGACGCGTACTTCAATCTAGCGATGGCCTATGAGCAGGTGGGGGATTCGGCCAAGGCGCGCCCGTTCTGGAAAGATTACATCGCCCTTGAGCCGAGCGGCACTTGGACTGAGATCGCCAAGCGCCATCTCTGAGCCCTCCTTGCCCTCAGCCAGCGTGGAGCCCTGATCCGTGCACCTCAGTGTTCGAAACGACGCACGCGATTCGACGTACGCGATTTGACCCTCGTGATTCGACAGGCGTCCCACCTCGTGACGCAACGCTAGCATTCGACAGGCACCCACCTCGTGACGCGACGCTAGCGATTCGACAGGCACCCCACCCCGTGACGCGACGCTAGCGATTCGACAGGCCTCCCACCTCGTGACGCGACGCTAGCGATTCGACAGGCCTCCCACCTCGTGGCGCGACGCTAGCGATTCGACAGGCCTCCCACCTCGCGGGGCCCACGATTTCCGCGCGCAGGAGGTACTTAGCATGACAAGTACCTTTTTCCGATTAGCAGGAGGCCAAAAAGGCGGACTTTGACAAACATTGTAAGCGCTGGGTTGGACGCCACGCAGTGCCTTACGTGGCGCGTGGACTGGCCCACTTCGAGTAGTCCGCGCTAGCCTTCGCGTCAGCATGGTCGAACTGAGCACCGGGGCGATGCACGAATTTGGGGATCCACGGTCTCCAGGCGCGGGGCGTGGCACACGCCCTGGCCTAGTGCTGCTCTACGCTGAGCCTGTGACGACTCTTTCCGGCGCCTATCCCTTCTTCAAGCCCAACGTCCGCATTGGGCGAGATGCAGCTTCAGATATTCAGCTCTCGGTAACAGCGGTTTCACGCGTACACGCCGAAGTGCGCGCCGCTAGTGGCAGTTGGACGATTCTTGATTGCGGAAGCCGAAATGGAGTTCTCGTCGACGGTGTGCGCGTATCCGGGGAACATCTCGAAGCTCGCCAAGAAGTGCGCATTGGCGACGCCATCTTCAAGTTCGTGGAGCACGACGCCGAGCTTTACGCGCACTACAATCTGGATGGCTCCATGGCAAAAGGCTGCTCACGCCTGGCAGACAGCCCAAGCCTGCTTGTGGGCGGCTTCCAAATGGACCGTATTGCTACCGAAATTGAAAAAATAGCCCCCACCAACCTAAGTGTTTTGATCTTGGGTGAGAGTGGGACGGGCAAAGAAGTGGTAGCCAGCGAGCTGCATCGACAGAGCGGACGCAGCGGGCGCTTCGTTGCCGTTAACTGCGCTGCGATTCCCCAGAACCTGATTGAAAGCGAACTCTTTGGCTATAGAAAGGGCGCTTTTTCAGGCGCTGACCGCGATAAGCCCGGGCTCATTCGCGCGGCGGAGAGCGGTACGCTCTTTTTGGATGAAATCGGGGACATGCCCCAAGAAGCGCAAACCAAGCTATTGCGGGTACTGCAAGCCCGTGAAGTACTGCCCGTTGGAGCCACTTCCCCCGAACCTATCGACGTACGTATCGCCTGCGCCACGCACCGAGATTTGGCGGAGCTCCAGGCCCGCGGCATTTTTCGCCTAGATCTCTTCGCTCGCCTGAATGAATACGAGGTGAGCCTGCCGCCGCTTCGAGATCGCAAAGAAGATCTCTTCGTACTCACTCGCGAATTCCTAAGACGCCACGGCGCACCACAAAAACAGCCATCTTTCGCTTTCATGACGGCTCTCACTCACTACGATTGGCCCTACAACGTGCGCGAGCTAGAAGCGTGCATCAAACGAGCGATTGCTCTCTCCGAGGGCGACATCTTAAGCGAGGCCGAGCTCCCTCCAGCCATCACCGAAGCGATGCAAGGATACGGCACGCTCGCATCAGGCCTCGGCCCCGGTAGCAGCCAACCGCGCCCCCTGCATGAGCCTCCCGATCGCCCGAACGAGAGCGAATTGCGCGAGCTTCTCATCAAACACCAAGGCAACGTTGCCGCGGTTGGTCGAGAACTTGGAAAGGCACGAATGCAAATACACCGCTGGGCAGAGCGCTACGGGCTGCGGTTGGAAGATTTTCGCGAGGTCGAGGAGCGCTGAGGTTCGGCAGAAGTTGATAGGTTCGCTCCGACTTACCCCGCAAGCCCGATACGTTCTAGGAAGGGGTTGGAGAAGGTTCGAAGGCCCGCAGACGAAAGCAGCCTGTGCCTCGCCGCGAGCCAGCGCTCAACCCCTGTTGGGTGCATACGCACCACCCGCTCGCGCGTGAAATCCCCACACTGCCCAAAGTGCAGCGTAAACGGCAAGAACTGACGATCCAGCCGAGCCCATGCAGCTGCAAAAAAGTTCAGGGAGCTTTGCCCACCTGTGCCCGGAAGTTCAATCGTGCAGGTGGTGGGCTCAAAGCGGGTAAAAGCCAGCGTGGCCCGGGAGGAACGGACGAAGCGGGTAGCTATCAAGCCAACGAACGACTGCCGATTGGCCTCGTCTATCAAAGCCTCCACGGCCCCTTGTGCAGTGCTGAGCGCCACACCAAGCTCTGCGCTCAGCACTGAACCTCGAATGCTCGTGCTACTAAATGTCTTACCCGGTGTTGCTCGACTGCCGTGAACCAGCGACAATTGCCCCTCCACCAAGCGGCTTACCAGCAGCGGAACCGGCAACGACGTTGCATCCGTGAGTGCACCGAGCACTTGCAGCACATCATCTCCAGGTTCCCAGCCACCACTGGATGCCGCCGGAGCCGCGGCTGGAGCTCCACGCTTAGGCGGCAGCTGATACATCACCGTAACGTAGGCGCCCCGTTTGCCGGCCCCCCCACTGTAGGGATCAAAGACCATCTCGAAGTGGTAGGGGTTGGCTGGCGGCAGCTGATTCGCAGCCGCAATACGCGCAAAATCGAGGTCGAAATAGCCCATGGCCGTGGAGTGGTCGACGCGGAAGCGAAACTTCTGAAGCTCGTACAAAGGCACGGCCTCCACGAGAAAAGCATGCACCAAGCCAAAGCTTCCGAAGCTCACCAAAGCTGCCCAAAACAGTTCGTCGTCCCGAATCATTTCGGCCCCTAGCGTGGCCACGAACGCTTCGGAAACAACGGGGCGCGAGCGCGGCTCCAAGTAAACGTGCCGCCCCCCCTCCACTACGAGATGGATCCCTCGCACGAAATCCTGCATAGACCCTACCTGCACCGCGGCCCCGTGTGTGCCCGTAGCAATCGCTCCGGCGAGCGTTTGCCCGTTGCTGGCTCCGCTCGTAGGTAACGCGAGGTTGGCGGCCTCCAACGCCGTCTGCAGCTCCATGACGTGAATGCCACACTGAGCAAAGACGTAGCGCTTAGCATTCTTGACCTCTTCCGGCAAAACCTGCGCTGGCCGAAGCCCAATGGATAGGTAGTTCAGAGGCTTGGTGTTGACCAAGAAGTCCTTGGTAAAGGCGGCATCTGAAAGGGACCAAGCGCCACCATACGCGCGCACACTCACGCCCGCGGCTTCAGCATCTAGCACGATCTGCCGCAAGGCATTCAGGCCCGCTCGCCAGCGTTTTTGGGCTGGCTCAGTTCCGTTCGCGGTGCGATTCCAAACGGTATAAAGGCGAGCCGCGGTTCCCTCAAAGCTCTGATGTTTGGTGCGGAAGCGGTAGTTCCTTTCGAAGTTAATGAGCGGTGTAGGGTTGAGTGCCATGCCTTCTGCCCTTCAATCCAAGCCTGTTTCCACACGCACTCGATCCTTGGCGCACTTCCATTCGAGCGTCATGGGCATCCAGATCCCAAGCGTGGCCACGGAAATAAAAGCAAACCCCAAGTTGGAGCTAGCCACCACTTCGGCACTGCCATTACCTTGGCAATTGGGCTGCTCTGCACGGCTCTGCATCAAGCCCCAAAACATCGAGTGACGCACCACAGCGTGGCCATCATCAGCGGGCACAGTTTGCACTGGGGCAACACGGTAGTGGTAACACCCTGAAAGGGGGCCAAAGGCGATGAAGATTGCGACGATAGGGAACCAACGGTGGCGCTGCATCGGGGGGCAGGCTACTGCCGAATCGGGGCCATGTCACGGTCCCAAGATTTGCACGAGCTCGGCCAGTGAACGCAACTTCAGCTTTCTCAACACCGACTTCAGCCGTTGCGACACGGTGGAGGGCGCTAGCCCAAGCTCATAGGCCACCAGCTTTCCTGGGTGACCGGCGGCAAAAAGTACAGCGAGGTGGCGTTCCTCGCGCGTGAGCGCGGCCGGATCCCGAAAGCTCGGGGCATTGCGGCGCGCTACCATAAAGCGCTTGCCATCGGTGTCTACGGAGCTCACGAGCGACCATTGGCCTTGCACAAGAGCCGTCCAAAGCCGCACCACCGCCTCCGGATCGGATTTAGCCAGGCTCTGGCGACTTTCCGCGAGCACTCTCACAGCTTCCGAAAGCTGTGACCTTTCGAGCTTGCCCGCAGAGTTGGGCTCCGCGTGCAACACTTTTCCCTCTGGAGTGAGCACCGCATCCGCATCCACGGAAACCACGCCGGCGCCCCGCTGAACGAACTCCCGCAGGCGACGCCCCGCAGCTATATGGCGCGAGACTTTCGTCATAATGGCCGCATTTCTGCGGGGAAACGGCATGCGCTTCTCAGCCAAGAGCAAGACAGCGGTGCCGTGGCCAGGTGTCTCCCAAGCATTTACAACGAACTGATCCACAAGGCCTGAGGCCGCCTGCACGATGCGTTCAGCTTCGCTTGGTTCGACAAGGCCAAGCGAGGCCTTGGCATCACTAAAGCTCCTGCAGGCAGCACCCAAGAAGGCCGCTCGGATGAGCTCACTTCCGACCTCTGGTGCCGCCGACATGCACGCCTCCAGGAAGCCGGACGGGCAATCCAGAAACACAGGACTCTGCACATAGAGCCGAGTAAAATCTGCCGCAACGTCATAGTAGAAGGCGTACGCGCCGCAGCCACGCCCGATGGCGGCATTTGTCGCGCGAAGCACTCCCGTCAGCCATTCCTGATCGGCTGCCCGCAGATCGTACACCGCGTCCAGAATTTTCAGGTAATCGCGCTTAACCGGCCGCGCGCTATTCTCGATCCAGATGGGGTCGCCAACGATAAATGCCGTCATCCTTGCCGCCTAACCTCGTGGCCCCAAGACGCGTTGAGAGCACCCCAGCCGCTCCCGATTGTCAACTAACGCTCTAACCGCGCGCGCGCCGAGGCTCCGCTCAGCATGGAGCAGCATTCCTTTTGGATCGCGCACCGCATCTGCGTCCACACTGGCTTTGCCACGCTCGCGCTGTATCCAGGCCCAAATGTAACCTCCGCCACTGATTCTCATCCTCCAACATTCCCTTTAACCAGCCCCGGCAGGCACCGCTGAATTAGTTCTCGCCGATTTGAGACGCCCAGCTTTCTGTAAATGGACTGGAGCTGATTCGCGACAGTACTGCTCGCTGCTCCCCGAGCACGAGCGATCTCTGCGTTGCGGCGACCTTCCAGCACAGCCCGCACCACTTCTCGCTCTGCCTCCGTCAGCCCCTCGGGGGTTTCGACCTCTCTCAGGGGAAAGCTGAACAGCGTATACTCTTCATCATCCACTCGAAAGGTGAACGCTTCGAGGCCGCGAGGAGGATTCAGCGCAGCTCGTTTAACTGCTCGTTGTTCGATCCTTCTTCTCTCCTCTTTCACCTTTGCCTCCCCGTGGCGGGCACCAGTTAGCAACTCGTTCCTACACCGAGCGCCGCTTGGCGCCCAACCGCAAAAGATCGATCCTTAGTCGCACCCGATGTCTGAACCTGGAAGCAACCCCCTCGCGCGAAGGAAGCAGGGAAGATTTGCAGCTAATTGGCACTTTGATGCGAATAATTAACTATCACCAACGCGCGCATGAGAGAACCGGCCGCGTGGCCCACATAGGTTGCCCCATTTACCCTCAAAACAACTAGCTATTGCGCTCCCCTCGGGTGTGGGGAACTGTGTGCTCGAAGGGACCCCCTGGGTCTTCGAGAGGATTTTCCAGCCGGGCGTATGGAACGGATCTTAGTCATCAATGACGATCAAGATAGCCGAGAGCGCCTGTTACAACTGGTGCTGGGTGAAGGGTTTGAAGGTATCGGGGCCGCGGACGCCAAGACAGGGATTTCCGCTGCTTTAGCACAACATCCGGACGTGATCGTGTGTGACGTCTCGGCGCAGATTATGGATGGGCACTACGTGCTGCGCGCAGTTCGCGATTATCCTGAAACCGCGGGGATCCCGTTCATCTTGTTGTCCGGAGGAGCGCAGCCTGCGGATCTACGAACATCTATGCGCTGTGGTGCGGATGATTACCTCACCAAGCCGTTCGAGCTGCGCGAGCTCTTGGCCTCCGTGCGCGCGCAGAGGGAGAGGCACTCGCTGCTTTCCGACCTGCTCAGGTCCACACCGGCCGCCGCCGAAGACGACACCAGCCTCATCATTGGTGCTCCGGCGATGGAAGCGGTGTATCAGCGAGGGCTGCGAGCAGCCCAAAGCAACCTCAGCGTGCTTTTGGTGGGAGAAGCGGGCGTTGGCAAGGATGTGCTAGCGCACGCACTCCACAAGGCTTCGGCGCGCGCGAAGCAGCCTTTCATGCCATTAAACTGCGCGAGCTTGCCCGAGAGCCTGCTCGAAGGTGAGTTGTTTGGAGAACATAAAGCGGGCTCCAATGGCACGGTTTCGTTGCGTCCGGGGCTGTTCGAAGCTGCACACGGAGGTACGGTATTTTTGGATGAAGTGGGCGACCTGCCGATGAGCGCTCAAGCCCAATTACTGCGTGTTCTGGAAGAACGCCAGGTGGTGCGTCCCGGCGGGACCACGCCGTACGCGGCGGATAACCGACTCATAGCGGCCACCAACCGAGATCTAGAGGCTCACTGTGCGGACGGCAATTTTCGGTCCGATCTATTTTACCGTATCGCCGGGGTCACCCTGTCGATACCGCCGCTCCGTGACCGGATCGAAGAAATCGTCCCGTTCGCCGAGCGTTTTGCGCGGAACATGTGCTTGCACCTTGGGATAACGCGGGTTCCAACGTTATCCCACGAAGCACGCCAGCTCCTCTTGGCCTATACATGGCCTGGTAACGTGCGGGAGCTAAGGAGCGCCATCGAACAGGCCGTGGCCCTCAGAGCCGGTGAAAACATCCAGCCAGAACACCTGCCCACTCGCATCCGCGCCCGCAGCGCCCGTGCCTCCGAGCGGCCCCAGAGCTCCCCTGTTCCGCGCCTCAAAGACAACCTGCGCAACTTAGAGCGCCAGCGCATTCTCGATGCACTCGACCACTGTGGTGGGAATCAATCCCGGGCGGCAGTAATGCTCGGTATATCTCGAGGCACTCTTATCAGCCGCTTAAGCGAATACGAGATTGTTCGTCCACGCAAACGTGTGGGGGAACGTTAGCCTTTGCTGGATTCGACAGGCGAATCCTAGTTTACGGCAGCGGCGGCTCCAGCTCGGGCCACTCCCGGAAGACGCTTCCGACACTGAATAATTGCTCTCAACACTGATTGTTCAACATTTGAACACTCTGCTCAAGGCTTGAACAACTCAACAGGATCGACATCGAATCTAGAGGCGCGGAGAGCCTGCAATTCAAGGTGTAGAGTTTGGGTAAATCCTAAATTCTTGCGTTCAACCTGAACTTCGCTCACCAGCATGAGCGTTTCGGCTATGCAACCAGCGGCTAGCAACCCAGACACAACTCGCACGGCGACGATTTCGAAAACGACGCCGTTACAGGTTGATGTCAAATGCGATTTTGATTTACACCCTTTCGCGGTGTGTGCTATCCGCACACCCGGATGCAGCGGGGCCTTTGTTGTTAGCAGGGGTTTAAGTCGCAATCACACGTGGCTTTGCGATGCGTGTTGAAAATGCGGCTCAATGCATACTTTCAATCCAACCTAAGGAGTCACATCATGAAGTCATTAAAGTCGGGCGTTTCTGCCCTCCTTGCAGGTTCTTGCCTGCTCGCTGGCACGTCCCTCGTGGGCTGCAGTGCCGCACCCGGCACCGAGGGCGACAGTGCAGACGAACTTTCACCCAGCAGTCTGAATCAGGCCGTAGAAGAAGAGGAGGATGATGACGATAACGTCGTTGCGCCCGACCGCTTCTGCAAGGCAGCAGATCGCAAGGTGCAGGTCAGCTTCCCCGCGCAATCGGCCTGGTCCCGCGTACCTGGCGTTGCACTCAACTGGGGTGGCGTTGGGCAAGATAACGTCGAGGGCCCCACCTGGTTCAACGGCGCGCTCTACTACTCGAACATCGGGCCTGGCAACGCCAGCGTTATCTGGAAGCTCGTGCCGGGTACGCCCGCGGTGAAGTTCCTCGACGTGGATAAGGCCGGAACGAACGGCATGGGCGTAAGCTTCCAAGGCAAGCTGATCGCAGGCCGTCAACTGGATGGTTCGGTCACCAGCTTCAAGTGGAATAACCCTGGAAAGAAGCCAACAACGGTCGCTGGCCTGTACAATGGCAAGCCCTTCAATGCCCCGAACGACGTCACGATCGCCCGCGACGGAACGGTCTACTTCACGGATCCATCCTGGAACGTGCCGGCAGGCGTAGACTATAAGGTCACCCGTCAGGGCGGCGGTGATTTCCCCGATTGGGTTACCGATCCCATTACCGGGCAAAATACGCCTCTGCGCACCGAGGGCGAGCGCGTGTACCGGGTGGATCCGGAAGGTAACGTCACCGCGCTCGATATCACCCTGGCAGATGGGCGCACTAACCTGCGAAACAAGCCCAATGGCATCATGCTGAGCTTGGATGAGAAGGCTCTCTTTGTGGGCGGCGCTGAAGGCGCTTACCGCTTTGACCTTTCGGAAGACGGCGAACTCAGCAATGGCGTTCGCCTTTTCCCGGCGACGAATGAGTTGGCCGAGGCAATCGCGGGCACCGATGGTATGGCGCGCGACTGCGCCGGCAACATCTACGTGACCGTCGGCGGGCCCAACCGCCTTCTGGTTTTCAACGCTCAGGGCCAGAGTATCGGTGAGATCCCCGCCCCCGCTGGAATCGACTACAACACGAACGTCACGTTCGGTGGCGACGACGGCAAAACGCTGTTCTTGACGAACCCCAACTGGGGCGGCCCAGAAGCGGCTGGTGTTTGGCAGGTGCGCATGAACGTCCGCGGTTATCCGCAGTGAGTCTCTGATCTTAAGTGGAGGAGGTAGAAGGCCCCTCGCGTCACTTGTGGCGCGGGGGGTTTTCGTTTTTGGGGGTTACTTCAGCAGGCTGAGTACCGGATGGGAGCCTTGCCCGGCTTAGTGGGCTAGGTTCTTCGCCCATATGAAGTACCAGCGCATCCCTGGCACCGATCTCGTTCCTTCCAGCATCGCTTTAGGGTGCGCAACCCTGGGCAAGGATCCGGAACCGCACGTCACCTTCCAATTGTTCGATACCTATGTCGAGCACGGCGGAACGTTTCTCGACACGGCAAAAGTGTACAGTGATTGGTTGCCAGGCGAAAAAAGCCAAAGCGAAAAAACGATTGGTGCCTGGGTGCGGGAGCGAAGGAACCGGGCGTCCCTCACTATTGCCACCAAAGGCTGCCACCCGGAACTCAGCACGATGCACGTTCCACGTCTCTCGCCAGCTGAGCTGCGTGCCGACATCAACGCCAGCCTGAGCCACCTTGACACAGATTACATCGATCTCTATTGGCTGCACCGCGACGATCCGACCCGACCGGTAGCGGAGATTTTGGATGCATTGAACGCAGAGGTTCAGGCCGGCAAGATCCGCTACTTCGCTTGCTCAAACTGGTCGGTGGCGCGCATCGCCGAAGCCGCAGCCTACCGAGACGTCCAAAAATGCATGGGATTTTGCGCTAACCAGGTGCGCTTTAGCCTGGCTCACGTAGAAGCTTCGCGGCTTTCGGATCCAACGTCGCTGGCAATGGACGAGGCAATGTTTGCCTACCACGAGCAGACAGGCCTGGCATGCGCGGCCTACGGCTCCCAAGCTGGCGGCTGGTTTCACAAAGCTAAAGAGCTGGCTCGAGTGCCCGGCAGCTTGGATCGCATGTTCGAAAGTGAGGTTAACCGCGAGCGCATGCGGCGAGCCCAGCATGTTGCCGAAGCTACCTCCCGAAGCCTGACCCAAATCGTGCTTGGTTACCTCATGGCCCAACCCTTTCCAACATTCCCTATCGTGGGGTGTCGGACCAAAGCGCAGCTGCTCGATAGCTTAGAGGCACGCAACGTTGAGCTTTCCTTATCGATGGTGCAATACCTGGATGGCCGCCGCGAGTATCCTTAGTTTCTAGGGCTTTGGCCGCACCTTCTCACCAAGTGCAGCGGAGGCACGGTGCCTCAGCCCCCGCGAAGAGCATTTGCCTCACTCAGCGCTCCGACGCGGCAGGGAGGCACTGCGCGAATCCGGCCCTGCCAAAACAAGTGTGCAACAATCCGGACACTTCCTCGCTTGCCAACACGTGGGCGTTTAAACGTGGATCGCTTGGTCAATTTGAACGAGCCACGCTGCCGCACCGCCCGCCGACGCGCCCGCAGGAAATGTGCGGGCGCCACCCTCTAGCTTGCAGACGAGCCGCAGGCTCGGATAGAAACGCCCGGGCGCTTCGAGGTTCGGGCTCAACGTGGGGTCGGAAAGCTTGGCTTCAAGCACGATGCGCTCGCTGAGATGCGCCTGAATCAGCTTTAGCAGACCTCGATCTACTTCCCCACTCTACCTTGAGGGCCGTCGCACCATTCGGGAACCAACTCCCGAATGGTCGCAACTATGCGGCGGGAATATACTCCCCAGTGGACGGCCTCAAAAAGCACGCGAAATGCTCAGTAAAGCCAGGAAATGGGGGCCTAGTGGGACGGGTTACTTCGGTGCGAGGTTGCACGTGATGCGCACCGGACCGGCATAAGCGCTGTCAGCCATGTCAGCACCCAGCACCATCCGGAAGCGTGAAAAGGGAACCGATCCCTCCCGGCATGCCCGAGCGCGTGTGAGCTCTGGGACCTCCGTCCAGCACCAGCCTGGCTTGCAGTCAGTGCACTGCAAATCGTGTCGACAACTTTCAAGCGCGGCCCCTTCGAGCTGAACCATTTCGCAAGTGCGAAGCCCACTCGAATTATTCACGAAGCTCGGGACACGCATTTCGTTGCTCCCCATGGAGTTATCCCATCCCCTTGCTGTCGCGCAGCTGCCCCGAGTGTCGACCAGAATGCGACACTGAGCCTGCCCGTCAACCACCGCGATACTGGGATCAATGCAGCGCGGATAGCCGTCAGCAACTCCGCGGGCGAACACCCACGAATCCTCGCACGGCCAGTGTTCAACGCGATCGTTCTTATTGAGCCAGCCGTTTAGCCTCGGCAGCGCATTCGCGACCTTGGATTCACATTTCTTTGCCCTCTCCCCTCCAGCCCAGATCACCGATGCGCTCCACGCGGCGGGGGTATACTCTCGCTGGTAAGCGGCGGCAGGGAGCGGGCTTCGGTCGTCATTGGCGGTCAGAAGATATGAAGCAATGGCCGGGAAGTCGCGCGTAGTGACCTCAACAAGCCGTCGTTCGCCGGGGGTCACAGACACTTCTCGCTCCATCATCAAGTCCGTAGCTCTAGCCCAGCTTTCGAGGAGGGCCAAAGGAGCGGCCCCATCTCCAATAGACTCTTGGATCGCCGCCGCCACTCCTGCTTGAAAATGCTTCGCCCCTGCCGGGGTACGGTTGGGCGATTCCCAGTGCAGGCGCGGATCGTCAACAGAGGTGTGAAAACGCGTCGAGGGTGGCTCCGACGGCCTCACGATAACCACATCCAGTGAGACTGCCTCCCACCTTGCAGGATCTTCCGCCACCCGCTGGTACGCTGTGTACTTCAGAAACTGCGAGGCCAACTCCGTTCGAAGTGCCGATGCGTTCGGAGAATCGTCAAGCGTGAAGACGATTGCTTCTCTTTCCGCACCCGTAAGGTCGAGCATAAGGCTCACCTGCCCGCCTGAGTCCGCATCCGAGAGGTAGTCGGAACAACCAGTTAGAAGGAAGCCAGCAAGCAATCCGCCATTGAGCACACCGCGCATCGCCCAAACGGAAGCAACTACGGTGCCAGTCAAACGCCGCGGCAAATTCCCCATCCGCCCCCTAAGGTAGCAAACTGAGTTGGCAGGGGTGTCAACTGATGCTCGTACGCTCCTTAAAGCATCCCGTGTTCTTGGAGCTTGTTGTACAAAGTGGAGCGGCTCACGTTCAAGAGCCGCGCGGCCACACTGCGGTTCCCTGTTCGGAGCTAAAGCGCGGCTCCAAGTAATCTGCGGCCCCTGCCCCAGCGCTTGTTGTGCAGAGCTTGGGTCAGCCCCCGCTTCCCCCAAGATCACCACCGGAAGCCCGGGCCAACGCTCCCCAAAGGACTCCAGCGCGGACCAATTGGACCGATCAGCATTGGCTAGGAAGACTACCTCGGCGGGTTCATTGTTGAGGATCTCATTGGCCTCGGCCACGGCGGCGCAGCTCTTCACTCGTGAGCCGCTTCCGATCAGTAGAAGGGGAACCATCCGCCACGATCGAGCGTAAGTCAGCGGGCGGGTTTCGCGCTAGAGCCGTTTAGAACCGAGCTGCGCTGTGACGCCGAAGCTAGCCGTTCCTCGAAAGTGGACGTTCACCTCGTGCTTGACGGACGTACATACGCCCATCAGGATAGTGGTATGCATGAAGGACCCGTGAAACGCGTCACCGTGAATCTCCCGGCGGACCTCCTCGGCACTGCCCAGCGAGTTTCTGGCACGGGCATCACCGAGACCATCATTGAAGGGCTTGAGCTTCTCCGCCGGCGTCAGGCCGCCACACGCGCCAAGGCCCTACGCGGGAAGCTCAACCTTGACATCGATCTTGGAGTCTCGCGTGAACGTGGTCGTTGATACCTCGATCTGGGTTGAGTACTTCCGCGGCACCGGCGCCGGTGCGCTCGATTCGCTTCTGGAGGATGGACGGGTCTTGCTCGTGCCAGTGGTGGCGGCTGAGCTCCTGAGCGCCCCGTTGAGCCCCCGGGAACGAGCTGCCATCCGGCGGGTGCTTGAGGACTTGCCTCTTCACCCCACGCCCCTTGAGCACTGGTGTTCCGTCGGGGAGCTGCGAGCCAAGTGTCGCCGCCTCGGGTTGTCGGTTTCGACTCCGGATGCCCACGTGGCCCAATGTGCATTCGATGCCCAAGCCGAGCTCTGGTCAGGTGATGCGATCTTTTCGCAAATGGCTCAAAAAATTGGCCTTCAAGTGTTCAAGTCCTGACGCCAAGCCTTCGTGCCTCATCTGTGAATCGCCGTAAGCCCTCACAGGGGTAAGTTCACAACCGGAGCAGAAGCTCGCCCTGGCGTGCGGTAGTGACGGCGTTGTTGTTCAAGTTGACGGTGGCATCGCGCAATCAAAAATCATCCCAGGTGGCCACGACCTCTCTGCCTGTGCCATCGACATCCTCAATCGCGAATGGGCCGCCACAGTTGGTAAGCTTTGGGTGCACGACGGTGAATCGCCGGGATGGCATCAGGTATGGGAAGGTCCCTCGTGGCACGCGCCCTTCATCAGCATCCTCGGAGAAGTGGGCCGAGTTCTTGCGATGACGCCCGACGGCGGGGTGCTTGAAGGACAAGCCCGTTGGCACGCGCGCAGGAGTGCGCGGCCAGGCGGGGAGTGAGCGATTCAGGTGCACCCGTGACCGCCTCGTGGTAGATTGTGGTGCCATGCAGCGTCTGCGACCAGTCATTGTGCCGTATACCTACGAGGACTACGCGGCGCTGCCGAGTGACGGGCGGCGCTGGGAGCTCATCGATGGACAGTATGAAGTGAATCCCGCACCAGCGCCGCGTCACCAGACGGTATCCCGAAGGCTTCAGTTTGAGCTGATGAAAGTGTTGGAAGAAACGGGGATTGCACTCGTGTTCAATGCACCGCTCGACGTGATCCTTTCAGGCAACGACGTGGTGCAGCCTGATCTGGTTGTTCTTAGCTCTGGGCGAGAGCACCTCGTAACGGAGCGAGGCATTGAGGGGCCGCCCGAGATCGTCGTCGAGATCATTTCGCCGAGCAGCCGGTTGCTAGATAGAAGAGTCAAGAAGGGGCTGTATGCGCGCTTCGCCGTACCGGAGTATTGGCTCGTGGATCCGATCGGCGGGCACATCGAGCTCTACCGCCTTGGCTCAGCCGACTACACTCTCGAACAGAGATTCGACCGCGCTGCCACGCTCGAAACTCCGAGTTTCCCCGAAGTGCACATTGATTTGGCCCGCGTCTTTAGGCAATGAAGAACGGTCGAGCAGCTGAGGACGGCCTTGCTCGACGTGTTGGGCTTCGGCTCGTAACGGAAGCGCGTCATTTCGGATAAACACACGACGACCCCGACACGATTTCGGCCTTTTCTTTGAGTCGCGCATTACACGGGCCTCCCCAAGTTTGGGCGAAACGTCAGCATCGCAAGGGGCTCCGAGGGCTACGCTCCGGTAGCCGACACACACCGCCATCTCGGCCCCGGCGTACTCACAGTGGGCCTGGTAGTCCGAGCCTTGGGCGCACTTGGCAAAGCTGCAGGATTCTCCGACCTCCGCTATGCGCGAAAACGCGGTGACTTCGTCACAGATGTCATCCGCCACCTCATTCTCGGCGTCAGTCGAACCACAGTTAAGCCGTTCAAGTGCTTCAACGCAGCGCCGGGCGGAGTTGCGATCGAGCGCGATTAAGCCACCCGTGTCGAACGTGACCCCATTCATGCGGCCCGCCGTTGCCCACGCCCTTTGGCCGTTGGCTTCAGCACCGAGTCCGCCCACGCGCGTTCCGAATCTGTGAGCGGCCCGCCGGTGTTTTTGAAGGGCTTCAGCCAGCGCGGCACCCCAACCCGCCACATCCGCGAGCGCTACACGCACCGCGTGCTGCACAAAACCCCAGACGCTGGGAGCCTTGCCATCCCAAGCTAACTTCTTTATCTGTGGTAGCTCTGTTTTCCCGAGAGTAACGGTTACCTTTACGGATGCCATACCGATCACCAACCACACGGCTGCGCGCGTAAACGTCTCGCAAGGTTCCAGTCTCGGCCGCTGCGCGAGCCCGAAGCCCCCTCCCCGCCCCAGAACCTAGGTCTCGAAAGCCCATCACCCCCGCCTTGGGCCAAGAACCCAATTGACTCCCGGGCACGAAAGGCGCTAGCGGACACTGTTCAAGCGGGCAGTGGAGCCAATTCCGACTGCGCCGTGCCTGGGAGTCCCCGTTGGCCACTCGTAGAAAAACCGGTTCAAAGTCCACAAAAACTAAGTCAGCTGGCGCAAGTGGCTCCACTCGAACACCCAAGCGGGGCGGCTCCCGTGAGAGTGGGCCCGAGGCGGGTGTCTCCGGGGTGGGCGAGCAAAGCGTCCCGTTGCACGAAATCGCGGAAGCTCGGTACCTGAATTACGCGCTCAGCGTGATCACGAGCCGTGCGCTGCCGGATGTGCGGGACGGCTTAAAGCCCGTGCAGCGCCGCATTCTTTATACGATGTGGCAACAGCGCCTCACCTCGGACGCGAAGCATCGCAAATGCGCCAAGGTGGTGGGTGATGTGATGGGTAATTACCACCCGCACGGGGACGCCTCGATTTACGACGCTCTGGTGCGCTTGGCGCAGTCGTTTTCTTTGCGCGCACCGCTCGTGGATGGCTCGGGCAACTTTGGCTCGATGGATGGGGATGCAGCGGCTGCGATGCGTTATACCGAATGTAGGTTAACGCCTATCTCCACCGATCTACTCGCCGAGTTGGCGCAAGACACGGTGGAATTTCGCCCCAACTACGACGGCACTCGCTCGGAACCTGTAGTACTGCCGGCAAAGTGGCCCAATCTTCTGATCAACGGGGCCACCGGCATCGCTGTGGGCATGGCCACCAATATTCCGCCGCACAACCCCGAAGAGGTGTGCACGGCCGCTATCCGGCTTCTGGATGCGCTCGGTGAGGGCAAGACGCTCAGCGTGCGCGAGCTCTGCCGCACCATCAAAGGGCCTGATTTCCCAACAGGCGGCCAGATCATCTCGACGGCTGAAGAGCTCAAGACGATTTACGAAACGGGTACCGGTAGCGTCAAAGTGCGCGGCACGTACAAGATCGTCCCGGCGGGTAAGGGGAACCCCAAAATCCAGATCACGAGCGTGCCTTACACCGTCAATAAGGGGACGCTGGTGGAACGCATTGCGGAGCTCGCTCTTGCCCGCAAAATGCCACTGCTTGTCGATGTGAAAGATGTCTCCACCGATGACGTGTGCATCGAGGTGGAGATCAAGAAGGATGCCGATCCGCAGAAGGTGCTTTCCTATCTCTTCAAGCAAACCCCACTCCAGACCACGTTCAGTGTGAACCTCACGTGTTTGGTGCCCACGGAGAACCCCCAGGTGGGCCGGCCCGAGCGCGTAGATCTTCAATCTTTGCTCTGGCACTTTCTGAATTTCCGCCTGCAAGTGGTCACCAAGCGCCACCAGCACGAGCTTGCCGCTTTGGAAGCGCGCATTCACATCTTGGAGGGTTTCGCCAAGGTTTTCGATGCGCTCGACGAGATCATCAAGTTGATCCGAAAATCCGAGGGCAAAGCGGACGCAGCCAAGCAAATTATGGCGCGCTTTAAGCTCGATGCCGAACAAACGGACGCCATCTTAGAACTCAAGCTCTACCGGCTAGCGAAGCTTGAAATTCTTGTGATCCAGAACGAGCTCAAGGATCGCAAGAAGCGCGCTCAGGAAATCAAGAAGCTGCTGGGAGAGTCCGAATCTCGCGGGCTTTGGCAGATCATTCGCAAAGAGCTCTCCGAGATGATCGCCGGGTTCGCCAAATTTTCCAAGCGCCGCACCATTATTGCTTCGGTCGAGGAAGAGCCAGAATTTTCGGCGGAAGATCTCATCATCGCGGAAGATAACCACGTACTTTTGACGCGTGATGGTTGGGTGAAACGCCAGAAGGAAATCAAGGATCCTTCGAGCACGCGCTTGCGCGAGGGTGACGCCATTTTGAGCCTGGTGGGCGGCTCTACAAAAGCCACCGTGGTGTTCTTCTCGAACTTTGGCTCTTCGTACACCTGCCGCATCATCGATATTCCAGCCACCACAGGCTACGGCGAGCCTATCCAGAAGCTGTTTAAGCTGAAGGACAATGAGCGCATCTTGGCTTGTTTTTCGCTGGATTCACGCTTGCTTGGCGACATCAAAGGCAGCGAGGATTATTTGCCGGAGTCGTACGTTGTCGCGGCCACGAGTGATGGCTACGCCCTCGCATTTGGCTTGGAGGCTCATGCCGAGCCGAGCACCCGAGCGGGTAGGAGGTTTGCCCGCCCCGCCGATGGTGCTGAAGTGGTGGGCGTGGAGCTGGTACATGGCAAGGAGACCATCATTGCAGTGTCCAAGGGCCGGCGCGCGCTGCTCTGTAACGTGGAAGAAATCAACTACCTTACGAATCCGGGCAAGGGCGTAACGCTCTTGAAGCTCGAAGGTGATGACACGCTCTTGGCCATCAAGGCTGCGGCGTCCAAGACGGACACGCTCACGCTCAAGAGCTCATTGGGCGGCGAACAGAAGGTCAGCGCTGATAAATATGAGACGAGCGCACGCGGCGGAAAAGGCCGCGAAATCATGAAGCGCGGCTCGCTCACCGAGGTGGTGCTCGACGTGCCCCCTGCCCCACCCCCTTTCGAAGACGTTAAGGCGTGAGCCAGAAGGATCTGACGATGCAGTACACAGCCAAAGACATCACTGTCCTCGAAGGGCTCGATCCGGTACGCAAACGTCCGGGCATGTACATCGGCGGCGTGGGGAGTGCCGGCCTGCACCATTTGGTGTGGGAAATTCTCGACAACGCCGTGGATGAGGCCATGAATGGCCACGCCACCGAGATCCAGGTAACGCTGCACAAAGACGCAGAATCCGTCACTGTTACAGACAATGGGCGCGGCATCCCGATCGATAAACACCCCAAACACAAAAAGCCCGCTCTGGAGATCATCTTCACCACTTTGCACGCAGGTGGAAAGTTTGATGAAGGTAACTACAAGACGGCCGGTGGCCTCCACGGTGTGGGAGCATCAGTGGTCAATGCGCTTTCCACGCGCCTCAAGGTAAGCGTTAAACGCGAAGGCTTTGAATGGACGCAGGAATTCAAGACGGGCAAGCCTGTCGGCACGATCACTAAAGGCGGCAAAGCCAAGGGCACGGGCACCTCCGTCTATTTTCGCCCCGACCCCACCATCTTCCCCAAAACGGAGTTCAACCCCGAAACCATCAAGAAGCGCCTGGAAATCGTCAGCTACATCCACCGAGGCATCAAGGTGGAGTTCACGGATGAAAAGAACGGTACCCACGAATCCTTCCACCACGAAGCGGGCATTGCCGATTTCTTGAAGGCTATCCTCGAGGAAGCCAAAGCCAAGACGGTGCATGATGCTCCCTTCGCGCTTCAACGCGAGCAGGGCACTCGCCTGGAGCTCGTGGTGCAATGGACAGAATCCACGGACGAAAACATCCGAAGCTACGTCAATGGCATTCCAAC
Organism: Polyangiaceae bacterium; assembly: GCA_033763455.1. Classification (GTDB taxonomy): domain Bacteria; phylum Myxococcota_A; class Polyangia; order Polyangiales; family Polyangiaceae; genus JBBRRP01. Next base: position 506,756 of record JANRKO010000006.1, on the reverse strand, counting down.
GGCATCGGGTGGCACCCATGAAAATGGGCTACGCGCCGGCTTAGTTAAAGCCGTGCGTAATTTCATCGAAACACACAATCTAACGCCGCGCGGAGTGACACTCACGGCTGAAGATATTCGTGAAGGCCTCACCGGCGTGCTCAGTGTGTTTATCAGCGAGCCACAGTTTCAGGGGCAAACCAAAGATCGCCTCAACAACCCCGAGGTTCAATCTTGGGTGGATGGGCTGGTGCGCCCCGGCCTTGAGCAGTGGCTGAATTCCAACCGTTCGGTGGCTGATCAAATCGTTGCGCGTATTATCCTTTCCGCGCGTGCCCGAGAGGCTTCGCGTGCTGCCTCTGCTGCGGTAAGCCGGAAAACTGCGACGAGCGGTAGGTTCACGTTGCCCGGCAAGCTTTCGGATTGCACCTCCGCTGATCGCCGTAATTCGGAGCTATTTATCGTTGAGGGTGATTCCGCAGGAGGCTCGGCCAAGCAAGGACGAGAACGCGCCAATCAGGCCGTGCTCCCGCTGCGCGGTAAGGTGATGAACACGGAGGGGATGGCGCTCAGCAAAGTACTTGAGAACAAAGAGCTCGCCGATCTCCTCACGGCCTTGGGCTGCGGCATTGGGGCCAACTTTGATTTAAGCAAGCTACGCTATGATCGCGTGATCTTACTCGCAGATGCCGATTCGGATGGTCACCACATTACCACGCTCTTGCTCACGTTCTTCTATCGGCACTTGAGCGAGCTCATCAAAAATGGTCGCGTATTCGTAGCCATGCCGCCGCTTTACCGGCTCGACATTGGAAAAGAAACGTATTGGGCCGCCGACGAACCGGACCGCGAGCGCCTATTGAAGGAGCACCAAAAGGGAAATGTGAAGGCCGAGATCACCCGTTTCAAGGGCCTCGGTGAGATGATGCCGAAAGTGCTCTGGGACACCACGCTCAATCCCAAAACACGACGGCTTCTGCGAGTTGGCGTGGGAGATCCACTGGCCACAGACCGAGTCATGAACGACCTCATGGGCAAAGACCCTCAGGCTCGGTTTCACTTCATCATGGATCGAGCGGAGCAGGCTGAAGAGCTCGACGTCTAGACGCACGGCCATTGTCCGGCTGAGATCCCTCTAAAATCCCCCGAGATTGTTTGTACTCCCATGTAGGTGCCTTCCCGACGGGTGGGCAAGCGCTTTGCGCTTAAGCCCCTTGTCATGGGATCCGTTGAATGTGCAGGGACTTGAGGACGCAGGTCCCCAGTATTTCCATGAGCACTCCCTCAAGCAGCGCAACGAGTAAAGGTCGCGGCAAAGGACCCATTTCGACTGCGGCTGTGCAGATAGCACAAGCCGCCGTTCGCGAAGGCGTCACCATGAACGAGCTCTCGCAACTCGCTCAAGCAGATCCGGGCTTTGCGTTGCGGTTACTCTCAGTGGTGAACAGCGCGGCGTTTAAGCGCCGGACCGAGGTGCGGGACATTCCGCAGGCGGCCATGCTGCTTGGCGTGCGCGGAATGCGCAATATTGCCCTCAGCCTTGCCGTTACAGATCTAGTACCCATGGGGGCGGCCAGCATTCCGATCTTGACCAACTGCATGCGCCGAGCCGTAAGCGCCAGGTTAATAGCCGAAGAGATGGGGCTAAAAGATCTCGACTCCTACTTCACGTTAGGCCTCTTGCTGGAATTGGGTCTGCTTTCGCGCGCGCACGAAGATCCAGGAGGAACTGCGGCCATTGCACGCATACCGGCGCATAACCGCGTCGTGTATGAGCGCGCGGCTGGGCTTTCACCGCACCCGGAAACAGGCGCGAACGTGGCGGCGCAGTACCTTCTGCCACCAGATCTCGTCGCGGCCATCCGGCACCATCACGACCCGGAACTGCCAACCGATGCTACGCGCCAGGTTGCCTGGCTTGCAGAGCGAGCTTCGGGTCTCTTTGAGTGTGTAGACCTTTTGGATAGCCGAGCCAAGTTGCTCGTGGAGGCTGGCAAAGTTGGCCTCACTCAACCCTCGGTTGACCGGCTGCTCGAAGAAATTCCTCCGGGGGTGGCAGCAACGGCCTCCGCTTTCGATAGAGATCTAGGGCCTCAGCTCGATCTGGCGCAGTTACGCGCTGATGTGAACTTACGGCTAGTCGAAATTAACCTTCAGTACCACGAAATGGTGGCCAGCCTGGAGCGCCTGGTTGCGGAGAAAACAGAGCTAGCAACGCAGCTCAACCGCGCCAATGAAGCCCTCGAGCAGCTGGTCGGCACGGACGCTCTCACGGGTCTGCCCAACCGCCGCCTCATGGATAGGGCCCTCGCGCGTGACCTGGCCGCAGCCGTGCGCGATGCGAGCCCCCTCAGCATTGCCATGCTGGATGTGGATAGGTTCGGAAACTTCAATAGCACGTACGGGCACCCGGCTGGGGACGAGGCCTTGCGTACCGTCGCTAAGGCACTCACAGGCTGCGTTCGAGCGAGTGACCTTGCGGCTCGGTACGGCGGGGAGGAATTCCTGATTTTGCTACCACGCACCGACCTAGACGGGGCAGCCCTCGTGTGTGAACGCGTCCGCGCAGCTCTCGAAAGTCGGGTCGTTAAACTCGATGGTTGCACCGCTACGCTCACGGCGAGTCTTGGAGTGGCGACGCTGAAGAGCGGCGAGAACGCCAAAGGACTCATCGCTCGGGCCGACGCGGCGCTGTACGAGGCAAAGCGGGGCGGGCGAAATCGAGTGCACCGCGCCCTATAAATCCGCACTCCCACGGGGCGGAGGGGTGCATTTTTGGGGGGCTCACCCCAACCGCGAGGCCGGCACCTTGTGCGCTCGCACGCGATGGGATAACGCGCGGGCTCGGGTCCGGTGGCTAGGCACCCCCTTTTGGTATTCGCTAGAAGACGTTGCAAACGCACTCCTTCCCCTCCGGTATTCTAAGCTTGACCCAAGCGGTCCTCCACGTGTGCGTGAGGCGTTGGGGCCACACTGCCGTTGCGTGCACGTTCATTCTGCTCGCACTGGCCACACTGGGTGCAAGCGAAGCCCAAGCGCAGAACACTGAACCCGCGACCCCCAACGCCGCTGCACCCGATACAGCGGATTCAGCCCCACCCCCAGCAGGGGATGTGCCACCGACAAGCGGCTCGACCGATGCGCCGCCGGTGGACACGGCGCCAGGTGCCAATACCGACCCTGCGACCCCGGACCCAAACGCAGCAATTCCACCAAGCGAAGCTGAGCTCGCCCGTGGCCTACCGATCGCGCGGATTGATGTAGCCGGCAATCGCCATGTTACCCGCGAGGACATCCTCTCTTACCTGCGGGAGCAACCTTCCGATCCCTTCGATCCCTCCCGTCTGACGTCCGACATTCGAGAGCTCTACAACTCCGGCTTTTTTGACGATATTGAAGTCGATCTCACCCGCCGCGACGAAGGTGTGGTGTTGCGGTTCTTGGTGCGGGAGCGCCCCACCATTAGCAGTATCGTCTTTGAGGGGAACGAGGAAATTGACAGCGAAGACCTAGTGGAGGCCATCGAAGCCAAGTCCAATTCGGTGCTCAGCTATCCGGCTCTAAACCGCAGCGTTCAAAAGGTGCGGGATATGTACGCGGAGAAAGGCTACTTCCTGGCCGAGGTGAAGAGCTCCATTCAGGCCGAGAAGGACAACCAGGTTTCGGTAAAGCTCACCGTCAAAGAACACAGCCAGGTCAGTGTTCGCAGCGTCACTTTCATCGGTAACAGCGCTATCTCTAGCGAAGAGCTGCGCGCAGCCATGTTCACCGGCAATGGCGGATTTTTTGCGTTCGGCTCGGGTGGCCCGTTCCGCCAAGATGCCTTTGAGCGGGACATGATGGTCATAAGCGGGCTGTACTACGACCGTGGGTTTCTTACGGTAAGCGTAAACACGCCCCGCATCATGCTGACGCCCGACAAAAGCGGCATCGAAGTGTCGGTGACCATCAACGAGGGTCCACGCTTCAAAATACGGCAGCTGCGCATCTACGAGCGCGGTCCCGGTGGTGGAGAAGTGGAGCCCATTGGTGGGCGTCGCAAGCTGGCGGCAATGGTGGAGGCGCGCTCCGGGGACTACTTTAACCGGGCAAAGCTCATTGCAGATTTGCAGGGCGTCCGGACTTTATACCGCGACAACGGCTTCGTGCACGTCGAGGCCACCCCCGAGACCCAGCTAGACGCGACCACCCACGAGGTGGACGTGGTGGTGCCCATTGTTCGTGGGCCGCTCGTGCACTTCGAACGTATAGAAATTCGCGGCAACACCAAGACGCGCGATAGGGTTATCCGGCGTGAACTTGAGGTTTTTGAAGGGGAGCCCTTCCACGAGACGAACCTCGAAGCGTCTCGACGACGCATCACCGCGCTCGGGTACTTTGAGCGGGTGGATATCTCCACAGAGGAGGGCTCCAGCCGCGACAAGATGAACGTTTACATTGAGATCTCGGAGAAGCCGACCGGCACATTCCAGGTGGGTGCGGGCTTTTCGAGCGTCGAAAACTTCATTCTTACCGCCCAAATTCAACAGGCAAATCTTTTTGGCAACGGACAAAGCTTCAGCCTTCAGCTTCAGGCCAGCCGGGCGCGCACGTTGGCGAACGCCAGCCTGTTTGAACCATACTTCCTCGATAGCCGCTTCAACCTTGGCTTGAACGTTTTCAATCAAGAAAGCTTCTACCAAGACTTCTCCCAGGCCACTCGCGGAAGCGCACTTACGGTTGGTTACCCGTTGGTGGAGCCGGAGCTCACCGCCTCCATTACCTACACGCTGGAAACTGATGAAGTTTCAAGCGGTGGCGGCAGTAGTCTTTTCGGCACCTCCAGCGGTGCAACTACGTTTCAACAATTACCCCTTGCCAACCTCTTCAACGACGGGCTCACCTCGAGCCTCCGCCCCACGCTCACCTACGATACGCGTGACAACCGCCTATTCACCACAAGCGGCGTCTACACCAAGCTCTCCACCGAGCTGGCCTCGGATATCTTCGGTTCTGACAACGAATTCCTGAGAAACACCTTTCAGGGCCGGTACTTCTACCACGTGGGTGGCGGCGCCGTGCTCAAGCTCAATCAGGAATTTGGCTTGGTTACGAGCCCCAACAAAGAAGGCGTGCCAATCTTTGCCCGCTATTTCTTGGGTGGCATCACGAATTTGCGCGGCTTCCAATACCGCAGCGTCGGCCCCCGGCTACCCCTCACGCAAAGCACCGACCCGAACAGCGCGCTCCGCAGCGATGGCGCGCGTATCGGCGGCAATATGCTTTACTTCCAGAACCTCGAGTTTGAGTTCCCTATCGTTGAAAGCGTCGGGGTTCGCGGTGTGTTCTTCACAGATGCGGGCAACACTTGGAATATTGAGGCCAATTATTGCGACACCGTGGGCGGGAGCGCTCGCTTCAGCTTACAGAGCCCTTGCTTCGACGGCCTGGATAGCTTGAGTCGCCTGCGCACTTCTTGGGGCTTTGGCCTTCGTTGGTTCTCACCACTTGGCCCGCTGCGCTTCGAATGGGGTTTCCCGTTCAAACCGCTCCCCACCGAAGAGAGCAGCGTTTTCGAGTTCACGATTGGGAATTTCTTCTGATCGGCGATGCCCAGCGAGCCTCCGAAGCCACCGCTCCCAAGCATCCCTCCCGCGGGTACGAGCGATACCGTCCCGCCCCCTCCGAGCAACCCCCTTCCGAGCCGACGCCCCTCTCGGCAACCCGGGCGCCCTTCCGAAGATACGCTGCTCTCGGCCCCTATTCCGGCCGATAGCAACGACGCAATTTTCGATGAACGGCTCACGCGCGTTGAGATGCGGCTCATCGAGGCGGATCGGCGCGTCACCGAGCTGGAGGCGGCTTTCGACAGAACGCACTCCGGGTCGCGCGAGTGGCTGCTCTGGGTGGGCCTCGTGGGCCTGCTCCTGCTCGCCTACAAGGTCCTTTTTGGCTGAATTTGGACATCCCCCGAGCCCTGTGTGGGGTCGATATAAACTGTGCCATGAGGTGTTGTCGGGGGCTCGCCTCTGGGCTACCTGTGCGGGTGCGCCCGAACGCGGATCAGCCTGAAAAAGGCTGAACCCGGGCCTCTGTGAAGCCCATGTCAGACGAGACCTCTACGCCAGCCGGCCCCCCAGCTCCCAACTCCCAGCCCATCAGCATTCACGACGAAATGCGTACGTCCTACTTGGACTACGCGATGAGCGTCATCATCGGGCGTGCCATCCCCGATGTGCGTGATGGCCTGAAGCCTGTGCACCGGCGCATCCTGTACGCGATGCGCGAACTCAACCTGAATCCAGGTGGGGCGTACAGGAAGTGCGCCGCCGTGGTCGGGGAAGTGCTCGGCAACTATCACCCACACGGTGATGCCAGCGTCTACGACGCGCTAGTGCGCATGGCTCAAGACTTCAGCATGCGCCACATGCTCGTTGACGGCCAGGGGAACTTCGGCTCTGTCGACGGCGACAGGCCAGCTGCTTACCGTTACACGGAGTGTCGCCTGGCTCGGCTTGCGGTCGAGCTCCTCACAGACATCGAAAAGGAAACGGTCGATTTTACGCCCAACTTCGATGAGTCGAAGATGGAGCCGGAGGTGCTTCCCACGCGCTTCCCCAACCTATTGGTGAACGGCTCCGGCGGTATCGCCGTGGGTATGGCCACTAATATTCCTCCACACAATCTGGGCGAGGTAATCGACGCCACGATCCACTTAATCGGCAACCCGGAATGCCAAATTGAAGATCTAATGAAGTTTGTGGAGGGGCCAGATTTCCCTACCGCGGGCATCATTCACGGGCGCGCTGGCATCTTGCAGGCGTACAGAACCGGCCGCGGTAGCGTGATGATGCGCTCACGCACGCTCACCGAGCCCGTGCCCAACAGCCAAGATCGCGAACAGATTGTCGTTACCGAGTTGCCGTACCAGGTCAACAAGGCGCGCTTGCACGCCAAGATCGGCGAGCTGATGCGAGATAAGCGCATCGAAGGCATCAAAGAAGCTCGCGACGAAAGTGACCGCGATGGCATGCGGCTTGTTATCGAGCTCAAAAAAGACGTGCACCCGCAGGTCGTGTTGAATCAGCTGTTCCGGCTCACGGACATGCAGTGTTCGTTTGGCATCATCAACCTCTCCATCGTTGAGAATCGACCAGCGGTTCTCGACCTGAAGGAAATGCTGAGGCTGTTCGTGGAGCACCGCCGTGAAGTGGTGAGCCGACGCACCCGTTTCGACCTCGCAAAATCTGAAGCTCAACGCGAGATTATCGAGGGCCTCGGGATGGCCATCACCGAGGTGGATCTGGTCATCAAGACCATTCGCTCTTCGCAAGATCCCGATGAAGCCAAAGCTGCACTGATGAATCTCCCGCTCAAGGGCCTTGAAGCTTTCGTGCGCCGCGCAGGTCGCCCGGAAAGCGAAATTACGGCGGCCCGCGAGCGGACGGACTATCGTTTGAGCGAACGCCAAGCCAAGGCCATCTTAGAGATGCGCCTTTCACGCCTCACTGGGCTGGAGCAGGAGAAGCTCGCCGCCGAATATGGCAGCCTTTCAGACGAAATCGCGCGCTTAAAGACGATCTTGGCCGACGAGCAGGTGCTCATGGCCCTCATCGTAACCGAGCTTGAAGAGGTCAAGGCCAAACACAAGAGTCCACGCCGCACCGAGATCATCGAAGACGAAGCCGAAATCCAAGTCGAAGATCTGATTCAAGAAGAAGAGATGGTCGTTACCATTTCTCACTCGGGCTATATCAAGCGCACGCCCCTCTCCACGTACAAAGCGCAGAAGCGTGGCGGCAAAGGCAACAAAGGGATGGAAGCGCGGGACGATGATTTCGTGACGCAGCTCTTTGTGGCCTCAACCCACAGCTTCGTGTTCTTCTTCAGCGATCGCGGGAAAGTTTACGTAAAGAAGATCTACGAAATCCCGGCGGCCGCTCGAAACGCTAAGGGCCGAGCGATTGTCAATTTCGTTGGTATGGAAGAAGGCGAGCGAGTAGCCGCGATCACACCAGTGCCGGGGATCCAAGAAGGCTTGTTTGTGATTACGCTCACGCGTGGCGGACAAATCAAGAAGACGAGCATCCTAGATTATCAAAATTACCGAGAAAAGGGCATCATCGGCGTCAAGATTGCCGATGATGATCGGTTGCTCACCGCCGCTGTCACCGACGGAACGCGCGATCTTCTGATCGCCACCAAGCAAGGCAAATCGATCCGCTTCGAAGAAGATCAAGTGCGCCCGATGGGTCGCAACACCGCCGGCGTAAAAGCCATCGAGCTCTCCGAGGGGGACGAAGTGGTGGGTTTTGCTAGCACCCAGCCGGATCGTGACCAGGTCCTCACCGTGTGCGAGCGAGGTTACGGCAAGCGCACTGCGCTAGAAGAGTTTCGAAAACAACATCGCGGCGGCAAGGGCATCATCCTGATCGACGCGAGCGATCGAAACGGACCGGTGGTGGGCATTGCGCTCGTGAAGCTGGACGACGAGCTGGTGCTCATCACCGATAGGGGCCAGATCATTCGCACCCAAGTCGGTGGCATTCGAGAGACTGGGCGAAACGCCCAGGGCGTGAAGGTAATGTCGGTGGACGAAGGCGAGCGAGTCGTGGCCATGGAGCCCGTAGGCGCGAGCGACGAAATCGACGGTGAAGCGAACGCGGAGGAAGGCACCGATGCCAGCGCGGAAAACCCCAGGCAAGAAGTCAGCGGCCCCGAAAGCTCCGAAGCCAGCGAAAGCTCTGAAACCAGCGAAACCGACGGCCAAGGCGAATAACGCGCGCACGTTCGCCAAGCTGTGCGCGGCCCATCCGGACGCGCACTGCGAGCTCCATCACCAATCGCCCTTCGAGCTTCTCGTGGCCACGGTGCTTTCGGCGCAGAGCACCGACGTCGCCGTGAATCTCGTTACACCCGAGCTCTTCCGGCGCTTCGGCACACCGGCAAAGTTGGGTTCAGCGGAGCCCTCGGAGATCGAACAACTGCTGAGCCGCCTCGGCATGTTTCGACAAAAAGCCAAGAACATCATTGGGCTTAGTCGCCAACTGGTGGAAAGCCACAAGGGCGCGGTACCGAGAACCTTGGCCGAGCTGATCCTCCTACCCGGTGTAGGGCGAAAGACTGCCAACGTGGTGCTAGGAGTGGCGTTCGGAACCCCGGAAGGTGTGGTGGTGGACACCCATGTACAACGCATCAGCCAGCGCTTGGGCTGGACCGAAGAATCAACTCCCGAAAAGATCGAGCTCGATCTGATGCGGATGTTCCCTAAGTCGGATTGGGATCGCCTCAGCCATACGTTAATTTTTCACGGTCGACGCATCTGCGCCGCAAGAAAGCCTGCGTGTGCGGCTTGCCCGGTGAACGGAGAATGCCCAAGCGCTTTCCACGCCGAAGAAATCGGGCGCAAAGCTCCGCGGGTGCGCTGAAGTGCCCTATGGCCAGAGAAGCGTGCGACGCAACCTTCACGACACCTTGACTCCCGCACAGCGGCCGTTTCCACTTCGGCATGCCCAACCGAAGTCCGAGTAAGCCCCTCAATCGACAATTAGCTCAGCTGTGGAACCGCTTTCGCTTGGGAACCGCGCTCGCTGTGGCTCCCGTCGTGTCGCTCAGCCAACTGCAACAATGCGTGAATGGCCCGAACACCCCACCTCCCGCGGTGCCACCTACGGCCACCTTAAGCACCCGTTTTCAACTGAGCGACGACGTTTTCACCGATCGCCCGGATGTCGCAGCGTGGCTGGGGCGCGGTGGCGCCGCATGGCTTGAGAGCGACGGTAGCGGTGGTTGGAAGGCTAAGGTTGCTCGGTTGAGTGGCGGGACTTTTCACACTGAGGAATTGCTGGGAACCCATCATCCGGACTCCGCGTACGGACCGAGCGTGGGCGTAGATCAGGCGGGGGAGCTTACGGTGGCATATTCGGATGGCTCGGGGATTGTGATTCAACGCGGAGAGGTAACCGCTAGCCTTGGCTCCAAAGAAACACCATTTGTTGCGGGGAGCGCCGGCGACTATGCGCCTGCTCTGCGCGTAAATCCTCAGGGAGACGCCGTACTCGCGTGGCTACGCTCAGTGCCTGTCGCGGCGGCAGGTGAGCCGATGGTCTCGACCCGGCGGGGTGGTGTCTGGCAACCTGAACACTGGTTGCGCGCTCAAACCAACTTGGATGCCCGCATTCCACGCGTTGCCATCGCCCCCGACGGAACCGCAGCGGCGGGTTTCGTGCTCGTCAACGGAGGATGTGTTGCCGGAACCTGTAGCTTCCAACCTCATGAACACTTCTTTGCGCGGTTTGCCGCAGGCGGCGGCCTCTTGGACTTCGGCCGTACCCAAACGCTCGATGCTCCGGTAAACGAGCCGCGCGCGTTTGGCGTGGGCGTTTTCCCCGACGCGACCCTCATCACCGTGTACCAACAGAATGGCCACGCCAGAACGCTTGAACGCGGGGTGTTCTCAGGCCCCTGGACCCCGCCCGCATCCCTGGATACTGGCCCCGGCGCCAGCGTCACACTCCCGGTTACCCGAGTAGCAAGCGATGGAACGGCCGTTGCGGCGTGGATGGTGCAGGTCAGCGCGGCCCCCCTCTCCTACCGAGTAGACGCTCGCCTACGCCCGAAAGGAGGCTCCTGGCTGCCGGAAGTTTCCCTGAGCGCGGCGGGCGAGTCTGCAAGTTATCCTGTAGTGGCGGCGCACGACGGACGAGCCGTGCTCGCCTATTATTCTCGGATCGGTGTCGCAGATCGTATCGTGGTTCGCCTTGGGAGCAGCGCCGGCTGGAGCCTGCCGCTCGTCTTAGGAAGCTGCCCAGATGTCACGACTGGGACATGTGGCCATGGAGGTGCCATCGCGGTAGACTTTGACCCGAACGGTAGCGCGTACGTGGTTTACAGCGAACGGAAGACGGGCGAATTGGGGCGACGGATGTGGGCAGTTCGCATCGACTGAAAAGCGTGTCAATCACGCGACGCTTCGCTGACTGATGCTCATAGATTTGTCTTCAGAACGTCACCAACAGAGGCCAGTGACCGCGTTACACGGTCAGCAGGATGATCACAACCCGAACACACAGGTGGGTGGTACTCGTTGGAGGGCTTGCGTTTGCCGGGTTTTCCTGGCTGTCTGGATGTGCCAAAAACCCACCCACCGCCAACGTTAGCTTAACGGGCACTGGAGCGACCCTGCCGGCACCACTCTATGAGAAGTGGATTTCCGAGTACGCGCAGGAACGAGGCGTGCGAATTGTGTATCAAGCAGTGGGTTCGTCTAGGGGCGTGGAGGTTATGAAAACCGATCTGTCCGACTTTGGAGCGAGCGACGCCCCTCTTACGGCCGATGAAATGGTGCAAGCAGGTAATGACGTTTTGCACATCCCCACCACCACCACGGCTGTCTCCATCGTTTACAACATCCCGGGCTTGAGTGACCTGCAACTCACCGGGGAAACATTGGCCGATTTGGCCGCGGGCAAGATCACTCGACTTTCGGATCCGCGCGTCTTGCAAACCAACAGCGGAGCAAAGCTCCCGGACATCCCGCTGCAGTTCGTGCACCGCGCGGACGGGAGTGGCACCACCAAGGTGTTTACCCAATACCTCAGCCTAGTGAGCCTCACTTGGAAGCAAACCATAGGGGTACGTTCCAAAGTGCTCGTGCCCGGCTTGGCTCTTCGCGACGGCAACTCCGGGGTGGCGGAGATGGTACGCACAACCCCAGGGGCCATCAGCTACGTGCCACTCAATCACGCACGCGCATTCGGCCTTTCCGTCGCAAAAATCTGGAACGGCGCCAACGCGTACGTGGGGCCATCACTCGATAGCGTTACCGCCGCAACTGGCCCGGTGTCAGGCAATGCTACCGCATCACTCCTCAATAGCTCTGCCCCCGGGGCGTACCCGATTAGTTCATTTTCCTATATCTTGGTCCACGAAGACGGTGAGGACTGCGCTAAACGCCACGCACTTGCCCAATTCTTGAAATGGACCGCCCGCGAAGGTCAAGCGTATGCGCCGTTCCTCCACTACGCACCGCTGTCGCCCCAAGCGGAAGGGCTCGCCCTCGCGTTAGTCGGTAAGCTGCGCTGCCAAGGCAAGCTCCTCGAATCAACGCAACAGTAAAGCTGCGGCCGCGGCGAGCAACCGTTCGCAAGCCGAATACGGATCCAAGCGGCCCGCTTCTATGAGCCCCACCAGCTCCTCCAGCTCCACGGCGTGGCGTTCCAAAACCACGCGCGCGGCCTCGTCGCGAAGCGTATTGAGCAGGGCCTGCCTCCCACGAGCCAGCCTTGCAAGCTGCCCTTCAGGAGATGTTTGTTGCCAAATCCGATGCTCCTCAAGCGCCGCCACGACCTCTTGGATCCCTACCCCAAGGCTCGCTACGCACGTAACGACGGGTGGGCGAAAGCTCTGTTTTCCAGTGCCCCGCCAAGCATCCTCCGCGGCCCTTTCCTGGCCCATCGGCATTGCGTGCGAATACCCGTGGTGCCCAGCGCTTGCCATCGCTGGTTCTTGGCCTAGGCTCAACATCTGTTCCAGATCCGCCGCGGTGCTAGCAGCCCCCGGCAGATCCGCCTTGTTGACCGCAAACACGTCCGCAACTTCGAGAAGCCCGGCTTTGATCGCCTGCACTCCATCGCCCATGCCGGGTGCCATCACCACCAAGGTAGTATGGGCAGCAAACGCCACCTCAAGCTCATCTTGACCGACCCCTACCGTTTCAAGGAGCACCACGTCGGCGCCCCAAGCGCTGAGCACTCGGGCAATATCTACGGCTGAACGTGAAAGCCCCCCTTGGGCTCCGCGCGTGGCCACCGAACGTATGAAAACCTCAGGATCTTCAAAATGCTCCTGCATCCGGATCCGATCGCCGAGGATGGCACCGCCTGAAAAAGGGCTCGATGGATCAATCGCCACGACCCCAACCCGCCGCCCTTGGCTGCGAAAATGCTGAACCAGCCGCGCCCCAAGCGTGCTTTTGCCGGCGCCTGGGCTACCCGTAATGCCGATCCAAAAAGCCCTAAGCGTGTGCGGGTACAGCTCCTTGAGCAACTCACGGTAGCCTTGGCCGCGATCATCCACCAAGCGACATGCGCGGGCCGCGGCGCGCACTTCGCCGGTCAAAACTCGCGCTCCCAGACTTTCCACTGCCCCTACGGTAGGGTTCGGCAGGCAGCTCCGCAAGACGTTCGGCTCTGCACAACCAGCGGCTCCGTTCAACGCCGGTCCCTCAAACGCCGGATCAGCTCACGCCGACTGGGCGCCCTCAACGCTGAGGGCGAGCTAACATGTTCTCGACGGTGCGCGTGGTCATCGTGCCATCCACCATCTCCGGCTCCACAAGCAAGCGTTTGTGCAAGGGGATGTTGGTCTTGATGCCACCCACAATGAACTCATCCAGGGCTCGCAACATACGAGTGATCGCGACCTGCCGAGTGGGCCCCGAGGTGATCACCTTGGCCAGCAGGGAATCGTAGAAGGGGGGCACGGTGAAGCCACCGTAGATGCCCGAATCAACCCGTGTTCCGTTACCGCCCGCCGGGTGATATTCCGTGATTTTCCCGGGGCTTGGGGCAAATGTGACCGGATCCTCGGCCATTATCCGACACTCAATGGCGTGACCGCGGAACTTCCAAGAGCGAGTGTCTGGAAGATCTAGTTTTTCGCCCGCCGCCGCACGAATTTGTTCGATCACCAAGTCCACCCCCGTGGCCACCTCGGTAACCGGGTGCTCCACCTGCACGCGGGTGTTCATCTCCATGAAGTAGAGCTGCTTGTCTTCGTCCAACAAGAACTCCAAGGTGCCAAGGCCGGTGTAGCCCGTCTCACGAATCGCTTTGCGAATGCGCTCGCCCATGGTGGTGCGCAGCTCTTCGCTGATGGAAGGGCTCGGAGCTTCTTCGATCAATTTTTGATTCCTGCGCTGCAACGAACACTCGCGTTCGCCCAACGTCCACACCTGCCCGTGCTTATCCCCTAGGGCCTGAAACTCGATATGCTTGGGGCGCTCAATGAAGCGTTCCAGATAGAGTTCCGGATTCTTGAACGCTGAGAGAGCTTCAGCGGACGCGGATTCGAAGGCGCGTGCCACTTCGTCCAAGGTGCGCACAACACGCATGCCTCTGCCGCCGCCACCTCCGCGGGCCTTTATCATAACCGGGAAGCCAACCCGTTTCGCTTCCGCCTCGGCGTGGGCGGCGTTATCGAGCGCCACGCTTCCCGGGAGTAGAGGCAAGCCGAACGTTTTGGCTACCTCTCGCGCAGAAAGCTTATCCCCCCATTGCTGCATCGACTGCGAGCTCGGGCCAATGAAGGTAAGGCCACATTTTTCCACAATTTGCGCGAACTTCGAGTTCTCCGACAGAAACCCATAGCCGGGGTGAATCGCGTCAGCCGCAGCTATCTCGGCTGCGCTGATAATTGCCGCTATATTGAGATAACTTTGGGTGGCGGCGCCCGGACCAATGCAGATGGCCTCGTCCGCAAAACGCGCGTGCAGAGCCGTGGCGTCCACATCGGAATGCACGGCAACCGTACGAATGCCGAGTTCACGGCAAGCCCGAATGATCCGAATCGCAATTTCGCCGCGATTGGCGATGAGAACCTTTTTGAACATATTGTCCGAGGGGTGAGAGGCGGATTTTGTGGGGGCTACTTCTTCACGCGGAAGAGCTTTTGCCCGAATTCCACGCTTTTCCCGTTTTCGACCAGGATTTCCAAAATCGTGCACGAAAATTCAGCTTCAATTTCGTTCATGAGCTTCATTGCTTCCACGATGCAAAGCGCCTTACCCGCCGTTACCTGAGTGCCGACGTTGACAAAGGGCTCGCCCTCAGGCGAGGAGGCTCGGTAAAAAGTCCCCACGAAGGGAGACGTCACGTAGACGCTGTCATCTGCCGCAGCCGTAGCTGGGGCCGCAAGTGCTGGAGCCGCCGCCGGAGAAGCGGCCTGGGGAGCCGCTGCTGGGAACGACGCCGCAGCAACCATGGGCGTACCGCCGTGGCCAAACGACACACGAATTCGATGTTTCTCGTCTTCGAACTCAAACTCGTTCACCTTTCCTTCTTCAAGGGTTTTCAGAAGGTGTTTGAGTTGCTTAAGGGGAATATCCACGATTGTCTGCCTCCGGCGCTTTGGCGGCCGAACGTAGTCGAGAGAGGCCCGACGAGACAACACGTTGTGGGCGCGAATTCCGCTACGCGATGCGATTACCCAGCGTCGCAGCGCGTTATTTCAGAGCAAGCCTGCTCAGGAAGAGGCAAGCCGGGCTAAAATACCGGCCAGTGCCAGCCTGTAGGAGGCGGCCCCAAATCCCGAAACCGTGCCCAGGCACGCTCGGGCCACACACGAGTGATGTCGGAACGCTTCCCGGGCCGCGGGATTAGAGATGTGGACCTCCACGGTGGGCAGCCCAGCGCCTTTGATAGCGTCGTGAAGCGCGTAGGAGGTGTGGGTGAGAGCCCCGGGATTGATCAGGATCGCGTGCGCTCCGATGTCTTGAGCTTCCTCGATCCAACCGATGAGCTCGCCCTCGTAGTTGCTCTGCCGACATACCACGCTTGCGCCCGCTTCTTGAGCCAAGCGTGCGAGCTCCGTGTGCACTTCTTCGAGCGTTGTTTTGCCGTAAACTTCTGGTTCTCGCTTCCCCAAGCGATTGAGATTCGGGCCACTTAACACATAGACACAAGCCTTTGGGGCCGTGCCCCGAGCGGAAGGCTTCGCCTTGATGATAGCGGCTCTGACAGACTTGGTGGCAGCCCCGCGTGCCGGTTTTAGTTGGGCCATCTTAGCCTCGGAATTACGCTTCCAGTTCTTTTTTCAACTTTGGCGCGCAGACGCGCATGAGGTACCTGGCTTTGCCCAGGTTACCGTCGGGCTGAAGTGTCACCGCCATGAAGTAAGTCCCGTTGATGACGCGAATCACAGTCGTGAGCTTGTCACTCTTAAAGGCCACCTCGGTGGTCTCCCCGGCTTCGAGCATTTCGGTGGCGCGCTGAATCGACTTCACCACCACGCTCACTTCAGCACCCACGGCCTCCATGTCAAAGGGAGCCTCGTGCCGCGTGTAGACCTCCAGCGGGATCCCCTCGAAGTCCATGAGCAGCCCCGCAAGGCCTCCATCGGTCCCATCGACAATCCCCTGAAGCGACTCTTTGAACATAGCTGTCAGACTACCCGGTTTCTTCCAGAGAGTGAATTTCCTCTTGCAGCGAAGGCTTATACAACCGCCGGTTCAGCCAAAAACGCCTAGGCGCGGGAGAATGCTGGGGCACGGTCGAGCACCCAGCCCCACGCCTTCCCGAAAACCTCTGCCCACCGCTACACTCCGCGCCCATGTCGCTCCGGAAGAAACTGGCCCTTCGAACTTCATTCGTAGCTTTGGCCACCCTCTTCGTCTTCGCGCACGGTGTGTCCGCACAGGCTGCTGAAGCCGACGTGCCAAGCTCGGCCGGGAAGTCCGCCAAAGACGCTGCGTCGGCCGACGCACAACCGGTTCGGAACGTGAGCGCCGAAAGCGTCGAGAAAGCTCCGTCCGCCAAGCCTGACACAAGAGCCACAGAAGAGCCGACCCCGGCCGCCAAAGGCGATGACTTCGGACATCGTTTTCGCTTCGGCTTGCGTATGGGCGGCGTGGGTGGGCTTCGCATGGTGTTTCGCTATTCCGGCGATAGCGCTTTTTGCAAACAACCCTCGAAAGATGAAGGTGAGAAGCAGAAGTTCTGTGGGCACCAAGCGCCCTATGCGTTGGAGAGTGCCCTGAGCTTCGCCGTAACCGACAGCTTGGAGCCTTTCGCTTGGGGGCGCTTTGGTTTGAGCAGTGAACCTGAAACGAACACCAAGCCCCTGAAGCTAATCGGTATCGGAACCCGCATCTACAATATGAGCGACGCTCGCTTGAAAGTGTTTTTCGAGCCCGCAGTGGCTTGGGAGCTTGAAGGCGGCGGCAGCAACCCCGAGTACCAAAACTTCGAATACAAAAAAGACTTGGCTTTTCACGTGGGGGGAGGCCTTCAGGTGGAATTGCAGGAAAATGTGGGATTTTTCCTGGCCGCCGGCATGACCACCGCGGTGATACGTTCATTGAGCAGCAACCTCGAAGTGCAGCTGGGCGTTCAGGGGCGCACCCCCGCGCTGTGACAGAGGGATTGCCCCAAGGGGAGCGGCCTTTCCGCATTCTCGGCGTGCAGCAGATCGCCATGGGCGCGCTCGACCGAAGCGCGCTTACACACCTTTGGGTGGAATTACTGGGGCTCCGCCGCATTGGCACGTATCAGAGTGAGACCGAAAACGTGATCGAAGATTTGCTGGAGGTTGGACAGGGGGCCGCCCGCGTAGAAATCGATCTCATGCAGCCGTTCGATGCCAATCGACGGCCCAAGGTGCACGAGCCGGTACTCAATCATATTGGGCTTTGGGTGGATAACCTGGAAGCCGCGGTGGCGTGGCTTACAAGGCGTGGAGTAAGGTTTGCGCCCGGAGGCATTCGAAAGGGCGCGTCGGGGCACGACGTGTGTTTCATTCACCCCAGAGGCAGCGCAGAGGAACCACTGAGTGGTGAGGGCGTGCTCATTGAGCTCGTGCAAGCCCCCGCCGAGTTGCTAACGCCCTAGGTGCCTTTCCGCGTTGCTTGGAGCCGTTCTAGTACACGCCGTGCGGCTGCGAACGCATCGAGCGAGCCCTGGCGCACCAGTTGGAGAGCTTCGCGGCGAGCCTCTTCCGCTCCTCGGGTTTCGAGAAATGCGGCCACGGCCTCCTCTGCCAACAGCTCGTCAAACCAGCGCTCACTCTGCGAGGCCCGCAAAGAAAACAATTCGCCTGATGCTTGGAGCGATCGGAACTTCTCCGAAACCGCCGCCCACACCTCCGGCATTCCCAAGCCCGTAAGCCCGCTTGCGGCGAGCACCAAGGAGGAGCTGCCAAGCAGCATGCTCAACGTGGATGCATACATGCCACGAGCGGCTTCTGCGGCGGCCATGCCCGCACCATCTGCCTTGTTCACCACGAACACATCCCCCACCTCCAGCACCCCGCGCTTAATGCTCGTGAGCTCATCCCCCGCCCCGGCGAGCAGCACCACCAGGCACACATCCACCATGTCGCGCACCGCGAGCTCCCCCTGCCCCACGCCCACTGTTTCGACCATCACTACGTCAAAGCCCGCCGCCTCACACAAGCGCATCGCTTCGCGCGTTCGCTCCGCCACCCCACCTCCCGCACTCCCCGAAGGGCTCGGCCGAACAAAAACGTTCGGCTCGGCCAAGAGCCGACTCATGCGCGTTTTGTCGCCTAAAATGCTGCCACCCGAGATTCGGCTGCTGGGATCAATAGTGAGCACACTGAGGCGTTGCCGACTGGCTAGCACCTCTAGGCCCAGCTGATCGATCAGCGTACTTTTGCCGGCGCCTGGCGGCCCGGTAATGGCCAACCGAAACGCAGGGTGTTCGCGCTTTGGGAGCGTCCCCAGGAGCTCCACGGCCCGAGCTCTGTCTTCCGCGGTGGTGCTTTCGATCAGAGTAATAGCTTTAGAGAGAGCGCGCCTATCGCCTCGACCAAGGGCCTCCGCCAGTGCCTTTGGTGACTCTAACGTACTCACAGCTACTTGGCGCCCAGGGCGTTGAGAATGGTGGAGGCGGCTTCGGCCACACGCGCTCCGGGACCAAATATGGCTTTCACACCACGGCTTAACAACACGGAGTGATCGGCGGGAGGAATAATGCCCCCACAGACCACGGCGATATTGCTGGCACCGCGACTCGAAAGCTCTGACAGCAATTCGCTCACGAGCGTGAGGTGCGCACCTGCCTGGGTCGACACGCCCACGACGTGAACGTCGTTGTCCACCGCCTGGGCCGCCGCCTCCCCCGGCGTTGAGAAAAGCGGGCCCACATCTACATCGAACCCGAGATCGGCCAGGCCTGCTGCCATCAAGCGCGCTCCGCGATCGTGGCCGTCTTGCCCCAACTTCACGATCAGAATGCGAGGCTGCCGCCCTTCTGCTAGCGCAAATTCGGACACACGCGACCGCAACCCCTGCCACTCAGGATCTTTAAAGAGCGGGCCGCCATACACGCCTTTCACGGTGGGGATGTGCGCTTCATAGCGTCCGTAAACCTGCTCAAGAGCGAGCGAAACCTCACCCACTGTAGCACGAACGCGCATGGCTTGAACGCTGAGCTTCAAGAGGTTGGCCGCGCCACTTCTGGCCGCATCCGTGAGGGCCAAAAGAGCTTTTTGGACGGCCTCGGCGTTGCGGGCCAGCTTCAGCTGCCTCAGCCGTTGAACTTGGGTGGCTCTTACCGCTTCATTGTCAATCACCCGTACCTCCACGGGCTCGGCCTCCGACGCTACGTAACGATTGACCCCAATTACGACCTCTTCCCCCCTATCGATCTGGCCCTGCCGAAGCGTGGCCGCTCGCTCTATCATTTGTTTGGGGAAGCCCTGCTGCACAGCCACGCGCATCCCTCCCAAGGCTTCCACCTCAGCCATCACAACCTTGGCGCGCTGAACGAGGCCTTCGGTGAGGGCTTCGACGAGGTAGGAGCCGCCCAAAGGATCGGCTGTTCTGGTAATGCCTGTTTCATGCTGCAAGATGAGCTGCGTGTTGCGAGCGATTCGGGCAGCGGTGTCCGTGGGCAAACTCACGGCTTCATCATAACCGTTCGTGTGCAAGCTCTGCGTTCCGCCGAGTACGGCGGCAAGTGCCTCAACCGTGGTGCGCACGATGTTGTTCAGAGGATCTCGCTGTGCCAGGCTCACGCCTGAGGTTTGGCAGTGGGTGCGGAGCAGGAGCGAACGGGGATCCTTCGGCTGAAATAGGCGTTCCATCTCAGTGGCCCAGATTTTCCTCGCCGCCCGCAGCTTGGCTACCTCCATGAACAGATCCATCCCCACAGCGAAGAAGAACGAAAGCCGAGGAGCAAACTCGTCGACCCCGAGGCCCTTCGATAGAGCCGTGCGCACGTATTCAATCCCATCTGCCAGCGTGAACGCGAGCTCAAGATCGGCAGGGGCCCCCGCCTCGTGCATGTGGTAGCCCGAGATAGAAATCGAGTTAAAATTAGGCATTTCTCGACTCACGTAGTCGATAACGTCTGCCACGATGCGGAGCGATGGCTCGGGCGGGTAAATATACGTGTTGCGCACCATGAACTCTTTCAGAATGTCATTCTGAATGGTCCCGCGCAGCTTGGTCGCTTCAACCCCAGACTCTTCAGCTGCTACAATGAATGCGGCAAGCACGGGCAATACCGCACCGTTCATCGTCATGGAGACACTAATTTTCGCGAGATCGATGTCCTGAAAAAGCGCCTTCATGTCCTCGACGGAATCGATGGCCACTCCAGCTTTGCCGACGTCGCCTATAACCCGTGGGTGATCGCTATCGTAGCCCCGGTGTGTCGCAAGATCGAACGCCACGCTGAGGCCCCGCTGGCCTCCCGCAAGCGCCTGCTTGTAGAATTCATTCGAAGCCTCTGCCGTGGAGAACCCCGCGTATTGGCGAATCGTCCAGGGTTTGCCCACGTGCATGGTGGCGTACGGACCACGCACGTACGGGAATACGCCTGGGAACAACTGCTCGGGATTCGTGCCTCCGACGTCTGCCGCCGTGTAGAGCGGCTTCACCACAATCTGCTCGCGAGTGGTGGTCTCTAACGAGGCCGGCGGCTTTCCATCGAGTTCCGAAAGAGCCTGCGCTTCCCACTCAGCGTGAGGGTTATGGGGGGGATTCACCATTTTCTACTTTTTGACGGTTCGCACAATTTCCGTGAGCACCTGGGAGGCCACTTGCGCCAACGCATCCGCACGTCGAGTGACTGCGTACGCGTGCTCGAAGCCCGCCACCAATAGCACCAACACAGCCCGCTGCCCCACCTTTATGGGGAGCGCATAAAGCTCGGAATTGGCGGTACTCGCCAACGCATTTCGGAGCCCAGCGTGAGCCTCGGTGTCTGGCAGAGAACCAAAATAGAAGCCACGCTCCAAAGCAGCACTGAGGACGCTTGTGGCCGGCACTGATATCTCAAGCGTTTTTAGCTCAACGCCCTTAACACTGCTTCCCTGCGCTTGATAATTCTGCCCCTTCACCGCATAAACAATCACCTGAGCCCCCAGGTTTGATGCAGCTTGACACAAGGCCCCCACCACCTCTGGCAGAGTGCGGGCAGCGCGGATTGCGGCGAGCGGCTCGGTCTGGATCGGAAGCGCGGGAGGCCCCACCCGAGCGGGTGGGGGCAGCGAGCGTCGCACCAGCGGGATGGCTGGTTCACTGGGATGGGATTTTGCTTCGGGAACCCCGAAGGTGGGAAGCGGTGGCGTGAAAGAAGCCTGCGGTGCCGGCGGGACTCCGCGAGTGGTGACGGGCGGCTCGGAACCTACGTTTGCCTGAGGCCCTGAGTAAGGAGCCGCAGGCGGCGTGAGCTCAGGCACCACTTCAAGAGCGTGAGGCTTGGAGTTCGCCAGGGACTGCGGGCTTAACCCAGCTAGTGCGGCTCTTAACGCCGAGTAAGGCGCGCGGAGCATGCGTATGGCCGTTTGAAGATGAAACGCGAATTCCTGAGCAATATGCGGGTCAGTTGGATCGACCGCAGCCACATCGACCGTTCCCAACCGCAGATCGCGCCGCACCGGCACCGCCATCAGACGCTCAGCCATCCCCGCGGGCAGCTGCGCGAAGAGCTCTGGCACGATTCTCACGGTGGCGATCAAGGGCGCCTCGCTCCGATCGAGAAAAGCCCCAAGAGGCATAGCCGCATCATCCTCACCAAGGAGCACCTGCACCAAACTCTCTTTTCCGGCGCACGCGCGGAGCAAGGCGGATTCCACCACGGTGGAGGGGAGCACACGTCCGCGGAGCAGGCGGCGGGCGAGAGAAACGGTCACCCGAACATGCTAACTGGGCCCCGGCCAAGCTGTCGAACCGCTGGATCCAAGGGCGAAAAATACCCTATCTTGCTCGCCTGGGCCCCATTCGCTGATCAACCTCGGCGCCTACGCTGGCACCAGGGCGGACCAGGCTAGCGGCTGAACTGGAAGACAACTTCCGTCCGACGAACTAGCCCAATTTCGTCACGCGCGACGCGCTCAAGCTCCGTGGGATCGTGTTTGACGCGCCGCACCTGCTCCTTAAGCTCGATAATTTCGCGCTCAAGACCTGCGATCTGATCGTTCGCGGTCACTTTTTCCTGGCGGAGCTGGCGGAGCCGCGGAAGTCCCGACGGCGATAAGATCATCACCGGCACCGCGACGATGGCTGCAATCACCACGAACAACGGGAGAAACCGTTCACGGAGCGGCCACTTGTTCACGCTCACCCAGTACCAAGGCCGGCCAGTGCGGGCCAAGTTTTTTGCCTGACCCGGAAAACGCTCCTTGTTCAAGATTTCGATAAACCGGCCAACAATCGAGTATGATGCCGCCCCCGGCCAGCCTACCGGGGAAGAAACCCACGCACCCCAAGAGGGAATTCTCACAATGACCTATTCGACGCTTCAAGCGGAGCTTGAGCGACTCTTCGA
The DNA here is from genome assembly GCA_033763455.1 of Polyangiaceae bacterium. Taxonomy (GTDB): domain Bacteria; phylum Myxococcota_A; class Polyangia; order Polyangiales; family Polyangiaceae; genus JBBRRP01. The sequence goes on along the minus strand of JANRKO010000006.1, from coordinate 484,284 downwards.
GCTCGACGAGATGTTGAACCTTAGCCGGGACCTACTTGGTCTCGCCCCGGAAGTAGTGGGAGGAGAGTCTGCAACGGGATCATTCGCAACTGCCCTCACGCGGTTCTGCTCGGAGAGTGACGCCCTGGAAGCCTTATGCGACGCAGTGCTCGCCGCCAAGCCGGGCGAGAGCCCCAAGCTTTTAGCTGTGGTTCAAGGCAAGACGAATCTCGTCTCAGAGCCGGAGATTGGCACTTCGCTTGGTGCCTACCTGCTTAAGAAGAAGCTCGGGCACAGCGCTGCTGCAGACACGTATTTGGCAACCGACGGCGCTGCTAGCTTTCGCGTCAAAGTGCTGCGCCACTCGGCAACTCGTGATCGCTCTGGCCTGAATCGTTTGCTCACGCTCAATCGACTCATTGGGTCACTCAAAGAGCCTGGGTTGCCAAAAATTGCAGCCATCCAGAAGCTCGGCGATTGGTTCTGCATCGTACAGAGGGCCGTTGAAGGGCAAACTCTGGCGGATAGGCTCGCTTCGGGCCCTCTGAACCTCGGGGAGGCCATCGCTGTGATCCGAGCCATCGCCTTCCCGCTGGGCGCGTTGCACGAGCGCCAACTGAGCCACGGCAATTTAAAGCCGGAGAACGTGCTTTTGTTTGGCGAGGCACATCAGCCTCAAGCACTCCTTCTAGACGCGGGGCTCGACCGTTTGGTTGGTTTTGGTTACTATATTAACGGCAGCGTCGAGAACCGAGGGTACTCGCATTCACTCGCCACCACAGCTCCCGAACAGATCCGCGGGCTCTCGTCGGACATCCGGAGCGATGTCTATGCCCTCGGAGCGATCTTTTACCAAACGCTCGTGGGCGAACCGGTGTTCGGAGGCAAGAGCGCTTTTGAAGCTCTGCTCGCACACCTGGAGCAGGCCCCGCCGGCGCCGAGCGCGAAAGCCAAAGCCATCTCGGTGGCGAGCCACGTGGATGAGCTTATTTTGCGCCTCTTGGCCAAAAAGCCCGAGGCACGGCTACGTTCGGCCGCCGAGGTGCTAAACGCCCTCGACGATCTGGATCGAACGCGCTCACGCCGCAGTATCATCACCGACGATCAGCTAGTTGAACGCATCAACCTACTGCTCGCTGAACCCGAAAACCGAGATGCCGCTCTCGCCCTAGAATCAACCCTGGACGACGGGGCTGATCCCGAACGTATCGCCGAGGCGTTCTTAGCGGCTGCCGGACGCCTCCGCGAAAACGCTCAAGATCCGAAGGCTCTGGAGGCCGCCAAGAGCTTGTTGTTCCGCGCTGCTCGGTTGTTTGCGCACGCGGCTAAGCTCCCCCAACGGGCTGAGCACGCCTACCGTGCAATTTTGGAGTTGGCTCCAGAAGATGCCGGCGCGCAGACCGCTCTTTCCGAGCTTTTGCGCCAACTCGGAAAGCATGAAGAGGTGTTGGAGGGGTTGCTCGGGCGCGTAGAAGTGGCTGATAGCGCAGCCGAGCGCGCGCGCCTCTTGGCAGAGATGGCTCAGATTTACAGGGACGAGGTGAATGACCCGGAACAAGCCATTTTTGCCTACACTCAGGCCTTCTGCGAGGCCCCCAGCGAAAGCCGTTACGCCGATCATATCGAAGAGCTCGCAGGTGACGACGCTCGACGCTACACCGACGTTCTAACCGCCATCGCAACGACCGTTGGCGACCCTGCCACGGACGGTGATGCCAAAGTACGCCTGCTGTGCCGTGCTGGCTCCTGGTACCTCGACAAGGTGAAGGCGGACGACCACGCGCTCGGTTGCTTCCAGAGTGTTGTCGTCACCGACCCTGCCAATGTCGCGGCTCTCGGTGGAATGGCACGGATCTATCGACGCGCCAAGCAGTGGCCAGAACTCACCCTAGTGCTTAGCCGCTGGGCAGATGCGGCTCACACGCCGTCCGAACGGCGCGATCTGAAGGCCCAGTGCGCCGAAGTGCACGAAGTGCAACTGAACGACGTTGGCGCGGCTAAGTCGCTGTACGAAGAGGTAGCGGCAGAAGACCCGACCCATGCGGCTACTTCGGCACTCATCCGAATTGCCGAGGCCTCCAAAGACTACAAACGGCTGGCTGAGCTTCTAAGCCAACAAGCACGCACCCAACCCCAGGAGGAAAAGCTCCGCACGCTCTTGCGTTTGGGTGAAGTATTCGAAGATGCGCTAAGCTCCGACGATCTTGCGATCGAACAATTCCGTGAAGTGCTGCGGCTAGATGCGGGGAACCTGGACGCGCTCAGGGGCCTGGAGCGCATTTTTAGCCGCGCTGGACGCTACCACGAGCTCATCGAAAACTTGAAAGCACAGCTCGGCCTGGCCGCTACACCGCGCCAGAAGCTCAACTTCTTGCAACGGCTGGCGGCTATCTACGACGAAGAATTCTTGAACCACGCCGAAGCCGCGAGCCTGTGGGAGCAGGTGTTAGAGATCGACGACAACAACGAGGAGGCGTTCATTGCACTCGGACGCCACTACAGGGTTTTGGACCGCTGGGAAGATGTGGCCGACATTTACGAGCGGCAGGTTGCCCAAAGCCACGTCCCGGCTCGCCAAATCGAACATCTGCTCGCCCTCGGGCGCATGTTAACCGACGAGCTTCACGCTGAAGCCCGAGCCAGCGACGCGTATGAACGCGTGCTCGCACTCGACCCAACGCACCAGGGAGCGCTAGAGGCACTGGCTCGATTGAAGGAAACTTCGGGGGATTCCGACCGAGCGTTGCAGGCAGTGCTGGCACTCGCTGACAAAGCGACAGACCCTAAAGCGCGTGCTGAACAGTTTGTGCGCGCCGCCAAGCTGATGGAGTTGCGCCACGAGCTCGACCTGCAAATCCAATATTTGGAGCAAGCACTCGAAGCCGCCAGCGATTTCGCCCCAGCGAGCGAAGCTTTGGCTGCCGCTTACACCGAACGAGGTGACGTGCACGCGGTAATCACCCTGCTCACACGCCAACTGGACTATAAGAATTCGGACCAGGACAAGGCCGATGTGCTCGGAGAAGTCTCTTGGCTCACCTATTCACAACTCAACAATGCGGTTGATGCTGAACGCCTGGCGCAAAAAGCCCTGGGCCTTCAAAAGGACAACATCCGCGCGCAAGCGGTACTTGGGCACCTCGCATTTGACGCCGAACGCTTCCTGGAAGCTGCCAACTACTACAGGCCTATTGCGAGCCGCGCGGACCGACTGCCGCGAGCTGAAGCGGTCACCATCTTGACCCGCTACGTCGATGCCCTTGGGCGTACGGACGCGAGCGAGGAGGCCGCTCCCATCATCGATAACCTGCGACGAATGGCTCCGAATGATAGCGCCATTCTCAATCAGATCGCCCAAATTGCGGCCGAACACGGTAGCTCCAAGAAAGCTATTGAGCTTTACGAAGACCTCTTCAAGCGCTTCCCGCACGAGTTGAGCGAGGAGAACCTCGGCCGTGCTTATCTATTCTACGGCCTCTCTCTCAGCCGCGAAGGGCGTGCCCAAGACGCGGCAAGCTCCTTCGCAAAAGCGGCCGATCTCGACTACGCCAACGTTAAAGTGCTGGAAGCGTGGGGCAAAGCCCTTGAAGAGTTGGGTGATTGGGAAGCGGCCATTCGTATCCGCAGCCGCCAACTCGATCTGCTTTCGGGCGATGCGCGCACCGACCTTTTGACACACATCGGGGACATCGCGGCGTCCAAGCTTTCAGATCGGCCGCGGGCGACCGGGCTTTTGGTGGCGGCATTGGAGGAACGCCCAGATGATAGGCGCCTGCTCACCAAGCTGATGCAGCTCTACAGCGAGGAGAAAGACTGGGAGAAGCTGGTGGATATCGTGCTCCGGCTTGCGGGTTTCGTGGATGACGCAAAGCAGAAGGCCAAGTACCTGCAGACGGCTGCGATTGTGGTACACAAGGAGCTGGCCGACCCAGAACGCGCAATTTCGCTCTATGAGCAAGTCATGGCGCTCGACCCGGAACTCAAACGTTCCGAGCAGGAGGCGCTGGCTATATACCAAGCCGCCGACGACACGGTGAAGATCGAGCGCTTGCTCAAGCGGCGCTTCAAAGCGCAAGCAGACGACCACGCCGGCATGCTCGCCACCTTGCTCGAACTCGGTGACCTCTACCAACACAAGCTCAAAGACATCGGCAAGGCCATTGATGCCCTTGAGGCCGCGCGTACCCTAGCGCCCGACAATCGCGAACTTTTGCTGAGCTTGAGCGAGCTTTACGCGACCGATCTGGACAAATACTTCCAGAAAGCCCGCGAATGCCACGCGCAAATCTTGGTGGACGAGCCGCTGCGCCAAGAATCCTACAAAGCGCTTTGCCGACTCTACACGCGGGCCAAACACCCCGACGCCACGTGGTGCTTGTGCCAAGCGCTCACGGTTCTGAATTTCGCGGACGCGGACGAAGAGCGCTTCTACCATCGTATGAAGAGCGAAAGCGCGATCGCGGCGCAACGCGCCCTCGGTGACACCGATTGGTTCGACTTGATGCATCCAAAGGCCGACCCATTGCTCACAAGCGTCTTTGCCCTCATTGAGCCGGCCATTGTAGCGCGGCGCGGGAGCCACTTCAGCCAACTAGGGTACGATGCGAGCCACGCAGTGGATCTCGCAAGCCATCCCGCCAGCCTCAGCCAAAACCTCATGTACGCGGCCAGTGTGCTCGGCATGGCGCCCCCGCCAACCTTTGAAAACCCGAACGAACCCGGTGGCATGCTCTTCTTGCACGCACTTCAGCCTTCCATCGTGTTGGGCTCAGCAGCGCTCGCGGCCGAGCTTCCCTCGCAGCCAGCAGCTTTCATCGCCGCTCGGCACCTCACGTTTTTCCGGCCTGGCTTGTACGTACGCCAACTCGTGCCCACGGGCACTGGGTTGAAGGCTTGGTTGTTTGCCGCTATCCGCTTGATCGCGCCAAAGTTTCCCATTGCCCCTGATCTTGAAGGAGCCGTGAACGAGGCCCAGGCCGCGCTTGAAGCGGGCCTTCGTGGGCCAGCGCGCGACCAGCTGACGCGCGTCGTGAATAAGCTGCTGCAATCGGGCGGCTCTCTCGACCTCAAGAATTGGGTCGCTGGTGTGGATCTTACCGCGGATCGGATTGGGTTCCTGCTTTCCGACGAGCTGCACTCCGCCACTGAGATCATTCGCGCTTCAGACGAATCGGTAAGCAGCGTTTCAGCTAGCGACCGCTTCCGGGAGCTCATGATGTTCTCGGTGAGCGACCTCTACTTGAAGACGCGCTTCGATCTCGGCGTGGCGATGGAGCCCTGAGGGCCCTGATCCAGTGGGCGTCACCGAATTGGTTGGATGCCCTCCCCAGCTGCCGCTCGTCGCGGCAGCTTGCCCCTCGCCAAACGTCTCCCTGGCGGGAGACGCGGGCGGGGCTGGGTGCCTGGCAGCTCCGCACCGCAGCTATGGCTGGCAGCCAGAAAGGCCTCGGGCCGCGCGGCTGCTCGTTTTTGGGATTGGCATAACTAGGGCGGAAGGGGCGGCGCCTACGTCGCAAATGCCCGATCCCAAAAACGAGCCCTATTGGGGATTTACGGGGATGGTGGATATGTTGTAGTTAACCTAAGAGGATTACAGGTAGACCGCGACCAAAGTACTGGGCAGAACAAGACTTGGTGGTTGGTGATGAGTACCGCGGTGGGAATGTCCCCGCAGAGATGCGCAATCTGCCGCCCATTGCGCAAGCCTTTCGCTCACTTCCGCCGACTATCACAGAGCTCTTCTTTCGCGCGGATAGCGCGTGTTATCACTCCACAGTCATCAAGTGGCTGGCGAACACTGAGCGCGCCAACGGCCCACAGCGCTCGTCGTCTGCACCGCCGGACGGCCCGGCCCACGCCGTTTTCCCTGTCGCTCTTCAAACTGGCTCGTTTTTCTGAGGCGAGGCGAAGCCTTGCCAATTCTTCAAACAGCTGAGCCCTCGCGGGCGCCTCGCCTCAGAAAATCGAGCGCCGCGCCCGCCCCAGACTTCTCAAAGTGGCGTGCCCTTGCGTGGGCACGGAGCCGGATCGATCTCCGGCCGCCTGTTAAAATCCAGGTCAACATCTATGCCACCGGATCACCGCCGGTCAGGAATACTCGACAAATCCCAGAGCCGCACGGTTCCGTCATCGCTCGCGGACGCCAGAATGGGCTTTCCGGCGGCAAATCGCACGGCGCGCACCGGCCCCTGATGATCCGCCAGTATAGCCAAAAGCTCGCCTTTGTTGGCAGCCCAGACGAACACTGTGTTCCCCTCTCCAGCTGACGCAACCAAGCGCCCATCCGCCGAGAATGCCGCGGCAAATACGCGTCCAGGATGAGGGCTCAGGACCTGAAGGGACTCCAACGTCCGTGCGTCCCACAGGCGCACACGACCATCTGCCCCGGCACTCAGGATTCGCGAACCATCCAGAGCTACATCGACCGCCAAGATCCAGTCGGAATGCGCCGGGAATGCTTCTTTAAGTCGCTTGGCGACAGGATCAATAACCTGTAGCTTTCCATCCAGACGCCCGACTACGAATCCGTGTTGCGCACTACTCCAAACAACTGACGACAGGCCGCTTGGCACTTCAGCTGCAAACGCCACTGCACCGCTGGCTGGTTCAAATACCGAAAGAGCGCCACTTTTCCCGACCGTTGCCAGATACCGCCCATCGGCAGAAAAGGCGCTGCCGCGCGTGCCGCCAGCGTTCCCTGGAAGGACTCTGATGGGGAGCTTCGTATTGAGATCCCACAACATAGTGTCCCCACCAGTCCCTCCCGCAGCCAGCCAACGCCGCTTGGGTTCGAACGACAGCGTGCGCACTTCGGACAACTCCACGGGCAAACGTGTGGAGCAGCGACTCTGTTGCAAGTCGAACGCACAGATACCCGTTTCCCGCAAGCCTGCCGCCAATACGTCCCCTGTCCGGTCGAAGCTGAGGCTCAAGATATTGGAACTCTGAACAAGGCGTGTTGGGAACTTGGGTGCACGCCTCCGCCAAACCCGAAACATCCGCTCGGTGACGCTGACGACGCGCGCTCCATCCTCAAGGGCTTGCACCGCCCGAACGGCACCTTCGGCCAACGGCAACGTTAGACCGAACGCCGATTCTCGCAGATCCACGACGCGCACCCCGCGGTCTTCCCCGCCAAACACCAGCGTGCGGCTGTCAGCGGACCAATCCACGGCGTTGATGGCACCATCACCGATGAAGCTTTTGGACACCTCCTCAAGACTCTTCAGGTTCCAAACCCTGGCGGTACGGTCGCTGCTGCCCGTGGCGAGGAAACGTCCGTCGGGCGAAAACGAAAGAGCCACAACGCTGCCAGAATGCGGGGTGAAGTGCCGGCTCTCTCCGGTGCCAAGCGGCAAAAGAACCAGGCCTCCGCGTTTGCCGCCAAGGGCCAACGTGCTTCCATCTCTTGAAAACGAAAGCGTTGACACCTCTTCCTGTGGATCTGGCTTTTTATCCAGCGTTCCACGCGTAAGGTCGAGCAGCAAGAGCTTCTGCTGACTGGTGACAATCGCAAGCGCCGCCGCGTCCGGTGATAGCGCCGTTCGCAAAGGCGAACCGAAAGTCCGCGGGATAGGTGCCAAGTGCTGAACCTTCTCACCATCCAACACTTCAAGCTCGCCGCCGCGAGCGACCACGAGCACACGGCCTCGGTCCAGCGCATACACCGAGACGGGCTCATTCACTGCGAGCGCTGCTTGCCACCTGAGCCGCCCCGTAGGAGCGCTCCACAGCGCAACCCGCGCTCCCGACAAACAGGCGACACTTTCCCCTGTGCGATCGATGCTCACCACCGAACAGGTTTCCGAAAAGTGGCCAGACACTTCAAGTACCGCCAATGGTACATTCGAGGTGCTCACGTAGATGCCCCGAGCCAACGGGCTCTCCTCGATAGCGAGTGCCTGCCGAGCGAGATCTCGCGCCGTGGCGGCATCGCCGGCACGAACCTGATTGCTTGCTTTCTCAACTAGCAGTGAGGCCAGGCTAAGTTGAGCCTTTCTGGCACTCTCGGCCGCGGAATGTGCGCTACTTTGTGCCGTCTTCTCCGCCAAAAGGGCCTCATCTCGGGCCTTTAGTAGCTTTACTTGATACACCACGGCGAACGTTAAGAGCGAAACGGTGCCCGCGATGGCGACGGCGAATGCCGCACGGTTCCTGCTTATCCACCGAGAGGCGCTCTCCCACCATGAGTACCTGTAAGCGCGCACGCGCGCGCCCGAAAGGTACGCTTCAACCTCAGCCAACAGTTCTGAAGCGGTCGCATAGCGCACAGCCAGATCACGACATAGTGCCTTGCGTACGATTGCCACCAATTCGGGTGGAACCTCGGGTTCAAGCACCTCTAGGTCGGGCACGGGAGCCGTCAAGACGCGCCGCAGGATCTGCTGCGGATCGGAACCATCGAATGGCGGATAGCCGGATAGCATCGTGAACAAGACCGCACCGAGCGACCAAACGTCGGTACGTTCGTCCAACTCATCTATTTGCCCCAAAGCTTGTTCCGGGCTCATATATGAGGGTGTTCCGAATACCGTTCCCGCGAGCGTGAGTGCGTTCCCTTCTCCCTTCACTGGATCTAATTCACGCTCTGGCGGAGAGAGGGAGATAGCTCTTCCGCTCAAGCTCATCCGATCTTCCTCGCCGGCTGAAGAGGCCGCAGGCTCTGGCTGCGTGACTTTTGCTAACCCCCAATCGAGCACTATGGTTTCACCGAATTGCCCGATCATGACGTTTTCCGGCTTAATATCGCGATGAATCACCCCGCGGCTGTGGGCATAGGCCACTGCTTGGCACGCACCACGGAAGTGTTGCATGAGCGCTAGGCGCTCAACCAACGTCGTGCATTCCTCGATGGCTTTGGCCAAAGTGCGCCCCTGGATAACGGGCATCGTATAGTAGAGCGAGCCATCGGCGCGCTTGCCCAGTTCGTGGACGCCGATGATGTTTGGATGCTCCAGTTGGCCAGTGATCCTCGCTTCCCGGATGAAACGAAGCTCGGTTTGGCGCCGCCAGTTGCCGACGGCATTCCTGGCCAAAAGCAACTCTTTTACCGCCACGCTCCGATTCAGGTGACGATCGCTCGCGATAAAGACTCTTCCGATCCCGCCTCTACCCACCTCAAACGACGACACGTAACGCTGAGGATGTTCCGGAGTCAGCGAGTCCGGCGACGACGCCCCTTGCTCCAAGATCTGTATCTCGACCGGCGCCGAAATTCCGAGCTCCAGAAACGTTTCAGGGACAGGCAGCGTCGCGGAAGGTTCGGGTGAGCGTTTGGTGCTCACGCCTGCAGGGCTTCCAACGGGCAGTGTTGCCCTGGCCTCACCCCTTGGCGCCAGAGCTACATCTGGACTCACTCGCGGCGCCGTCGGCCCGTGCTCGAAGCGTAACGTTACGCGTGCTTGTTCATCACGTTTCCGAGGAGGCTCGGTGTCGAGAGCCCCTGCCCGTGCGGCTTCGGTCCGATCTTTGAAAGAGCCCACCCATTTTTAGCGGCACATTCCGGGTATTTCCTAAGCCTATGGGGCAAAACCCCGAGGTCTAGGGGGTACTACCTGGGGCTCGGGGCGCACCTGGACGGGAAAGAAGGGCATTCGGATCAGGTTCGGTTGTCGGCTTCTGCATCAAACCCAGCAGGCGAAAGCCATAGCCACCCGTGCGAGGATTTTTCGCTCGCCGGCTCTGTGGATCCAGATCGAAAGCTCCCGGAATGTTCGACTTCGGGTCACCGAAGAGCCCGCGCGTCATGTCATTTTTCGACTTGTAACTATCGGCAAATCTGAACTCAAGTTGAATGTTCACCGAACTTTGCGCAAACGGCTCGCGCAGATCGATAGTCCCTTGCGCATCGAAATCAAGCTCTCCGCCTGAGATCTTGAACTTCTTGAACGTCAGCTTCCCCTTCTTGATCTCGGCCTCAAGCTCCAGGTTGCCCGCGTGCAGCGTAGGCAGCGCAATCGTGTTGCGGATCTTTGCTTTGCCGTCACCCACAACGATGTCCGAGGCTGTCATCTTAACCAAACCGTCGGCCTTGCTGACAGAGTGCTCGGGAGCCAGAAACTCCACGTTTCCATCCACGACGCCCGAAAGCGGCAATCCGATAATTTCGGCTAAAAACGGCAATTTCCCGAGATCCACTTCGTCCAACTCAAGATCAATGGCACGCTCACTCTTAGTATCTTCCAGCCGCCCGTTGATTTCGCCGCCGAAAGCCTCGGCGCCAAACTTAACATTCTTGGTGCCGAAGAGAGCCGAGAGGATCCCGACAGTCGCGTGCACGTGCTCGATGCTGGTTACCTCAGAATCGCTCTTCGCTCCCGGCTCGGTGGAGGTGGGAGCCGTAGCACTTGTTAATGGGACAAGCCTCACCCCCTCAGCTTCCACTCCAAACGAGAAAATCCCATATGAGCTCATATCATCTACCTCAAGGCGCATGGGCTTGGGGCCAGTTTGCGTCTTGCTGAATTCACTCACCAGCGTGTGTTTGACTCGGTCATACGGAAACAAGATCCGAAAGAACAACGTGAGGCAAAACAGGTAAAACAGCGGATAGCCCACCCAACGCAGGATGCGCTTGTGCTTGGGTGAAAGGTTCGAAAATCGTTGTAGCCACTTCATGGTCAACCAGCTTCCCAAGCCTTACGGCGCCTCAACCTCTGTTTGTTTACTCGTCTTCTTGGCCGGCGCCTTGCGATCGAAGGCACTCACCGTCATCTGAATGTCGAACGAATCCTCTTCGCTGCCGCGCTTGTTGATGCTCAGCCTCGAAATAGACACCGGGTGCGGTGACTGCGCGATGCTCTCCATGAATTTCACGAAGTTGTACATGCTCACCTTCCGCAGCACGATGTTGGTGAGCCGCTCCTCGTACTTTTTTCCGTGGGGTTTTACGTCAGCGTCTTGAATCTCTGGGATCTCAAGTTCACTAGCTTTGGCCAAGCCCGCGAGAAAGCTCGAAAGTGGAGGAGCGGGACGGGAATAGCGGTCCAGAATCGACTGCCGCACAGCCGCCACCTCGGCCACCTTCGCTCGACTATTCTGAATTTCTAAAATTGCGTCACGCAATTCATCCACAGCCTCCCGCTGACTTGCCACCTTTGCCCAGAGCAGCCCTGGTAAAAATAGCACGACGGCTGCTACGAAAAATGCCGCCAAACCGCCGAGTAGCTGTCGCTCGCGCGGCTCAAGCTGGTCGAGTTTATCTCTAACGCTCATGGGCTCACCTGTTCGGTAGCGGCGGGGGTATCCCCTGCCTCAGCTGTGCTGCTCGTTTTTTTGGGTTTCTTCTTCCCGTCTTCTTCGGGGCATTTCACGTCAAATTCGAGCACGTATTTTTTGCGATCGCTATTTACGGCTTGGGAAATTTTGGAGACGTTCGCGTCCCGGATACACCGTTTTTCCTTGAGTCCGCTCAAGATGCGCTGCGCTTCATCCGCCGTCCCCAAAACACCGTTCAGGCGAACGTGGCCACGCTGCATGTCAAAGGCCTCAATGTCGTGGGTGATAGTGGTCGGCACTGCACTCGAAAATTCGATCAAGACATCGTAGGCGTCCAAAAGTGGCATTGGGTCCACCTCGTCTTGTTCGCGTGCCTTCGCCAAAAGCAACATGGCGTCTTCGGCGTCTTCCGCCTCACGCCCCAACACCTCCGCCGATACTTGGGCAAGCGTCGCCATTTGTTTCTCACGCTCTCGTGAAAGCACGTACAAATTAGAACCCATGGAAAACAGAAAGCTGATGACGATTGCAATAGCAAAGCCTGCCAGCAGCGGAACTTTCTCCTTTAGGAACCCATAACCTCGCTGAAATGCTAATGGCCCACGCCGAAGGTCAAAGTCACGAGGTCTACTAGCAAGGCCAAGCGCCGCACCGATAGCTTTTGCGAACCTCGGCAAAGCTTCGCTCACTTCTGGCGTCAGGTTCTCGATAGTGAGTGGAGGCAGTTGAGAAACTGGGGTACCAAGCGTTCCCGCGAGATACTCCGCCGCAAGCGGTGTATGGGCGCCACTCCCGGCGAGGTACACCTGCGATACTTGGCCGCCGCCCTGACCCACCCAAGCGAGAAAAGTCTGGCGCAGTTCGGCGGAGAGCTGTGGCGCCGTTTCCGGCAGACCGTTCACTCCTCGGGAGAGGGTGCGCAACAACACCACTTCGCCTTGATCAACAATCACCACGTCGGTCTGCGTGGGCCCTAAATCTACCAACGCGTACGGGCCAGGCTGCTTCAAGGCGTCCGATATGCTCTGCAAATTTGCAAGGCAAGCCGCACCAGCACCTACTCGCTCCGGCTCTCGCCCGAGCCCTGACCGGAGCTGTTCCAGAAAACTGCGGACGTGTTCAGTGCGAGCGCACACAGCGAGGACGCCAACGCCAGATGCTGCCCCCGACTTGAGTACGTGGTAGTCGTAAACGAGCTCATCCATATCGATCGGCACTTTGGCTTCGATCTCATACGGCAACACATCCGCAAGCTGCTTCAGCGCTGTTTTCGGCAAATCCAAGCGATGTGCCAGCACCTGGGTACCGTTGAGGGAGGCCGCGAACGCCTCACCGTGGTGCAGCATCGGCACGGTGACCTGCTTCAACGCAAGCTGTAAGGAGCCGGCAGCCTCCACGGACGCTTCCTGCATTTGCTCCACCGTAACGCGTCGGCCGCTTACGGCGAGCAGCGCCGCCCGTACGACAGCTCCGTCAATCTCTATTCCAACTACTCTCGCCATCAGTCCACCTTGTAGTAGATCACAGTCCCAGCAGGGTTGGGACGAAACAGGTTGCTCAGGGCCGCATCCGTTGCACCCGGAGGCAACTGCACGCTCGGCGCGGGCGGCGCGGTCGAAGACGCGCTCGGCGCGCTTGAGCTAGAATTCGGCTGAAACGTTGGCTGATCCGGCAAGGGCGCCTTACGGAAGTCGACCACTGCCTGGATCCGACGTCGAGTTTCTCGCTTGCCTATCTCGACCACGCCCGTTGCATATATGCTGAAGACTTTGCTCGTGGTGGTGACCACTTTATCAAGCTGGCCCTTAAACTTCACCACCGGCAGGTTGATCAGATCTTTCATGGTCGCGAAAATGGAGCTCTTGTTTTGCCCCTCCATAGTTCGCCGAAAATCTTCGGGCGAAGCAAAGAGTGGCGCTCCGCCGCTCACGGCGCGCACCATGCCGATCAAGCTGAGAAACGTGGCCGCTTGGACCGGATCGGTGCAAATAGGCTGCCCTTCCTCGGCATTGGAGCAGATAACCGCCAGTATCACCTGCGGATTAGCGGAGTTCACGTTCACGCGTTCATCGGTCCACACAGTGAAGACGCGCTTGTTTGGGTCATCGGGGTCCGGTTCGACAAACTTGGACCAAAACGCGTCGCCAATGCCCCGCACCATGCGCAGTTCTTCGAGGGTATCAAACGCCGCGTTCTTCCGTTGGTAGGGGCGCTTCAACTGCTGATAGTAGTCAAGCTCGGGGCCACTGGCTTGCGCTGTAGTGGCCGTGGGATCGCAGGGGTGCGCGTCCTGGTTCGGATCGGTAAAATCTATGATCTCGGAGCAAATGTTGCGCCGCTCGGAGAAGTTCCCATCCAAATCCCGATTTCCGAAAATCGAATCATACTGCTCGCCGGCCATCAGGCTCGTAAGCTGCCCGGCCAACCATTCTTGCTGAAAAATGCCACCGCCAGCCGGCATGTTCACGTTGATCTTGGACTCCTCGTCCACCACCTGGATCTCGAAGCGCGCGCCCTGCAGCCCCAGCTTATGCTCACTCGGATCTCCAAACGTGGCGCCCGCGAACGCCGCGAAGCTCTCGCGCCCTAACTCGTCGTTAAAGGCCGACAACACTTGATCGGCAAAATTCCAAACCGGGATCTGCGGGGCGGGCTGATTGAGCATCGCAAAAACCGGCGCCAAGGCTTGGCGAATGCTCGGTTCGCTGGCAATCAAGAGCCTGGTGAGATTAATGCCACTCTTGGCTGCGTATTCGGCCTTTAGCGCGTCGCGTTTGGTGAGGGCACTACCGAGATCCGTAGAAACCTCCGTCTGAAACTCTGTGAGCATCAGCGTGAGCATGGCCAATGATGTGAGCACCAAGATCAGCGCAACGCCTCGACGCCGCCACCTTCCACGCCGCGACTCCAGATAGGCGGAAAAGATTCGACGTAAGCCTCGCACGTTGGCCTCAGAACTCAGCGGTGAACTTCAGCGGGGCCGAGACCATCAGCGGCACCTTGGTGATAAATCGGATGTCTTCCCGTTCGCCGGCCGCTTCCTTGCGGTTGCCGTCGTGCAACACCAGAAGAACGCGCACTTGGTGCGGCAATCGGAAACCCACGCCGGTGGCTTGGCGGGTGTCCCACTCTTCGACCCAAAGGCCCGTGAGAGGGTCTAAGTATTGCACATCAAAGAGAGCCACATCGGTGGCCAACACTTCAACGCGCCCACCGTGTTCTGGGTCGGTATCGATCAATGGGTCCACCCGCCGCACGAGATCCACCGCATCGCTCTCTGGATCTTTGGAACCAAAGTAGGACACCTCGGCCTGATCAGACTCGTGCACATCTGTATCCAATCGCCGATAAGCCAAAGTTGCGAAGTCCACGCGATCGAGCGGTGTGCCCTGTTTGGAGATGAAAGCGGTAACGCGGCTCGGGGTGGTGTTACTCACCGGAATATTCGAGCTCAAAAATGCGCTCTGGAGATCACGCACGATAATAGACATCGCGATTCGTCCTTCGCGATAACGGTCAGTAATGCGGAGCACGCCGTCTCGGCTCTTCTTCATCCCCGCGAATGCCGAATAAACGAGCGTGGTGATCATCGCCAACACGGCAACCGCGATCATCAGCTCTATCAGCGTAAACCCACGACGCCTGCGAACGGAGCGGCCACTCATTGCTATTCGCAACGTCACTGGCCCACCTGTGGTGCAAGGCTGCGCGCAGTACTGGAGGGAAACGGGCTTGCCGAGGAGCCAGACGCAGCCGCTCCGGGTTGACCATCAATTTCGCCTTCGAAACCGCCCTTTTGGGGATCGGTAAAATACTGGCTAACGGTGAGATCCCTATCTAGCTTTCCTTCCTTCCACTTCACCGTCACCGTGATCTTCCGAATGCTGGCTTCGAGGAGGGGCTTGAAGCTTGGGTAAACGAAACCAAAGAGCATTTGTGTCATGCCCTGGATACCCCCCGCGGATTCCCCGACTTGCTCTGTTAACGACTCCACGCTCGGCTTATCCCCCAGCGAAGCACCCTTGGATTTCTGAATGTCCGCTAAGACCCCGAGGGGCCCAAGCTCTGAAGAAGATGTGCTTGAAGCATTGGGCGCCGCACTATCTCCGTTGGCCGCGCTCTCAGTGCTTAGAAGCTCAGGCAGCTTCACCCGATCGACTGTCCATTCGCAGGTATAGGTGGATTGATCTTCCTCCTCGCAACACGCGCCTTCGTAGGACTCATCAGTAAGCGGAAAGCCCATCTGCACCAGCTTGAGCTCCGTCTCCGCCATCTTGCAACGCACTAGATCCGTGGCCACACTCATGTGTTCCGCGCGCGCCGCGCTCGAAAAGGCGCCCGTTTCCGCACCCAAAATGCCGGTGAGGCCAAGACCCAAGATCGCTATCGCGACGAGAACTTCAAGCAGGGTAAAGCCGAGGTTCTTCATTCGTCTGGCCGCTCGCTGAAGGGCTCATCCTGGGGCGCTTCTGGTAGATCCTGAAAGCCCGGCTCAAGCTTCGCCCGCCCGGTAAGCGCGCTCAAATGCACCGTAATGCCAGCATCACTGTGCTCCTGTTTTAGCTGGATGCTCGCGCGCTCCGTCTCACCGCCCGGCCAGAAGTAGATCGCCACCTTACCGCGGGTGCGAGGGTCCGGATCACGAGCCACCTGCACCTGTCGAAACACGATGCCTTTGCCCAGCAGCTTCCCGCTGCCCTTCTGCTCGTCCCCCAGATCCGAAGCAAACTGCGGGGAGGGAGTAAAACGTGAGACAGGCGCTTTGCCTTCATCGCCTTTGGTGACACGTTCAGCTTCTTTTTGCGCAGCCCCTTCCAACTCAGAGCCGAGCTGTTCATCTGGAAAATCCTCGGGCCCACGAATACGGGTTACCTGCCGCGACACCGCTTCCTGCATATCGATACGGCTATGATCCAGATCCAGAACCAAGCGCACCGGGCGGCCAATGGTACTGGCCCGAGATTGCGCCAGCCGCGAGGCGCTGAGCACTAGCATTGCCGCGCCACGTAGCCGGCTTCCACCCAACATTCCCGAGCCAAACATAACCGAGCCCGTGAGGAGCGCGATAATCGAGATCACGATCAAGAGCTCGACGAGGGTGATCCCCCGTTCCGAACTCCTTGATCGTGATGCGTGCAACATGGCTCACTCGCAGCAATCGCCCTACTTGCCTTCGGCGCCTTCTTCCGGAGCGCTCGGCTTCGGCACCGTGACATCGTCTGCAGTCCCGGTCTTCTTGTCGGGGCCCGCCGTCGACACGGTGATCTCGTCATTGTCGCAATTGATCTGGAATCGATTGCCCCAAGGGTCCACGGTATTTGCCCCCTTATCCAGAAGCTTCTGCTGCACCAACTGACTGACGGTGGGGCAGTCAGCGTTGGACATCTGCCATTGTTGCACAGCCTGGCGAATCACGCGAGCGCCGGACTCAGCAGTATCAACCTGGGCCTTCTTGAACTTCGGAATAACGACCAACGCAACGCCACCCGCCACCATCGCCATGATCGCCACCACGATCATCACTTCCACGAGCGTCACGCCACGGGTAGCCAGGGTAGGTATGCCCAGCTTCCCAAGGAGCCGGCGCGGACGCTCCTGACGCTCAGAGCGTGAACGGAGCTTGGCGCGGAGCTGGCCGAGCTCCAAAAGTGCGTTCGTCGATGCTGTTGAATATTTCCTCATAATTTCCTCATTTAATGCGATCCAATCCCTCGGGCTCGCCGTCTGGCCCGTCACTCATGAGCTCGTAGGCTTGTTGATCTCGACCTGGGCAGATGAAGCGAAATGCTCGCCCCCAAGCGTCGCGTGGAACGCTCTCTAGCGAAGTATACTCTAGAGTCGCGGAGAGAGCGGCCGGGCAAGCCCCTTGGTGATCCGCCACATAGGCATCCACCGCGTGACGAAGCGTAAATAGTGCCGCCCGCGTTTGCCGAAGCCCTGAATCCCTGCGTTCCCTGGAGGCAATGAGGAGTACGAGAGCTAACAAGGCCACCACGAACACAACCGAACGCACACGACCAACCCGCAACCAACGCCCAAGGCCACCACGAGCTTCCCAAGGGAAGAAGATACGGCGTTCGGAACTGCGAAGCGTGCGGCGCGCCATCATTGCACCAAGTCATTCATCTGCACGAGCGGCATCAAGATGGCCATGGCGATGAACCCTACAATACCGCCCATAACCATGATCATTATCGGTTCGAGCAAGCTGGTGAGCGTGGCAACTTTGGTCTTTACGTCCACCTCGTACGCGCGACTCACGTTCTCGAGCATTTGCTCAAGCTGACCGCTCTTTTCCCCCACCGCAATCATGTGCACCACCATGGGCGGGAACCATTTGCTACGCCGCAGCGGCTCGGCGATGCTCTCACCCTCGCGAATAGAGGCGGTAGCCTCCGCGATGACACTTTCAAGCCGCGTATTACCCAACACGTTGCGACCGATTTCCATGGCCCGCAGCAAGGGAACGCCGCTCTGCAATAGTGTCGCTAGTGTGCGCGAAAAGCGGGCTACGCCCACCAGCAAGTTGAGCTTTCCAAAGATCGGAGCCACGAGCAAAAACGTGTCCCATTTGAGACGACCCGCGGGAGTGGTTTTCCAGCGCCGAAACCAGTAATAGCCGCCGCCACCCAGCAGCAACAACAACCACCAGTACCCCGACACGAGGTTAGAGGTGAGGATGAGGAGAGAGGTGTACCAAGGCAGCGCCTGCCCCAGGCTATCGAAAATTGCCGTGACCTTCGGCACAACGAACATCATCAACATTCCGACGATGAGCGTACCGAAGACCCCCATGGCCGCAGGATAGACCAAGGCAGAAGAAACCTTACCCTGCAGCTCCGACTGATTCTCCATGAAATCTGCCAGGCGCTCCAGCACTACCTCGAGAGTGCCCGAGGCCTCACCCGCCGCAACCATGTTAATATAGAGCGGCGGAAACACCTTCGGATGAGCCTCAAGGCTCTTCGAGAAACTCGTACCTTCGTTCAGGTTCTCACGCACCTGAGTGAGAACCTTTACGAGCATTTCTTTTTCTACCTGCTCGGTCAGTGCGCCAATCGACTCAACGAGGGGGATACCAGCGCGCACCAGAGTTGCGAGTTGACGGGTAAGCACGGCAAGCTCTGCCACCCGCACACGCCGAAAGGGTGCGAGAAGGTCCACCTGCCGCTTCTGTGTCGCAGATTTTTGGCTACCCTCGGATGCGGAAGTTAGCAAGATGCCGTCGCGGCGTAAGATCCCGCGAAGCGCCTTGGGGTTATCTGCATCCCGGTAACCCTTTGCGGGCTTTCCGGAATCGGCATATATGCCCTTGAATTCGAAGACCGCCATCTTAGACCCTACTCGTCAACGACGACGTCCTCCTGAGTAGCGGCCACAACTTCCTCAACACTCGTGAGCCCGAGCAGTACCTTACGCGCCCCATCGTCGCGCAACGAATCCATCCCTTGCTGTTGCGCCGCACGCTTGATCGCCTGAGCATCCGCGCTCGCCAAGATGAGCGTACCGACGGCCTCATCTACCATCAGAAGCTCGTAGATGCCCAAGCGCCCTGAAAAACCTTTCTGATCGCAACGGTCACAACCGCGCGGGCGATAGAAGGTAGGCGGTGAAGCTTCTCGCCACCCTACTGGATCATAGGTAACTCCGTGCACTGTGTAGCGAGAAGACACTTTTCGAGCATCGCGGATACGCGTTCGCTCCGGATCGATGCCGAGCTGCTTGAGCTCAAACGCGGACGCGGAATACGGCTCCTTGCAATGCTGGCACAGTAGGCGCACCAGGCGTTGCGCCAGAATTCCAGCCACCGTCGAGCGCACCAAGAAAGGCTCAATATCCATTTCCACTAGGCGCGTTACCGCACCTGCCGCGTCGTTAGTATGGATGGTGGAAAGCACCAAGTGGCCGGTCATGCTCGCGTGAATAGCAATTTCGGCGGTCTCCTTGTCGCGGATTTCGCCGACCATGATGACGTCCGGATCTTGCCGCAAGAAAGACCGCAAAGCATTGGCAAAGGTGAGCCCGATCTTTGGCTGCACTGGCACCTGATGGATGCCACCAATTTCATATTCCACCGGATCTTCGGCCGTCAGAATGTTAATCTTCGGATTGTTGATCTTGTTGAGGCAGGCGTACAGCGTGGTGGTCTTACCGCTACCCGTGGGCCCCGTGACCAAGATGATGCCGTTCGGCTTGTGCACCAGCTCATCCATCAAGAGGTAATCCCGCTCGGCGAATCCGAGTTCGCTCAAGCTCAAGAGGATGTTCGTCTTGTGCAAAAGGCGCATCACGATGCGCTCGTGATCGCGACTTGTGGGGATGGTGGAAACACGAACATCAATGCTGCGGCCGGCGATTTTCAGCGAAATGCGCCCATCTTGTGGCAGGCGTTTTTCGGCGATGTTGAGGCCAGCCATGATCTTCACACGTGCAAGCACGGCACTCATAAACTGCCGGCTTGCACGCTTGGCTACGTAAAGCTGGCCATCAATTCTGTAACGAACCAGGACTTCCTTTTCCTCGGGCTCGATGTGAATGTCGCTCGCTCGTTCTTTTACGGCCTGCGAAAAAAGCGCATTCACCCAACGAATGATCGGAGCGTCGTCGTCCGAATCCAAGATATCGGTCTGGTCATCGTCCGCCAGTCCATCGTCGCTTTCGAGCTCGCTCATCGTGTCTTGGCGCTCGTAGACACGATTGATGGCGTCCGTAACCACAGCAGGTGGTGCCACATGCACGGAGAGAGGCTTGCCAAATGTAACGCGAACGTCGTCGAGCCCCGCTACGTCGAGCGGATCCGCACAGACCACGAGGACCTTGTCCGGCAACTCGTCGAGCACGAGCACGCGATGTGCCTTGGCGTAAGCAATCGGCAGCTTGGCAGCCACGTGAACCTGAACTTGGTCTGCGTCGATCTTCTCCAGGAACGGTAGGCCACACTCTTCGGCCAGCGCCGCTGCTATTGGGTGCCCGAAAGTCGGCTGATTTTGCGCGATGAGATCTAAAAGCAGCGCGTTTTTCTCGACCTGTTGCGCGTAGAGTGGCTCCAAGGCCTCGGCGCTAAGCACGCCGTGCCGAACCAGGATCTCGCCGAGAACGCGCTGCTCTTGCATGTTACTCTCCCGCTTCCACGCTGCGTGCCATACGCACGATGCGAAGTGGTGCCGTGCCTGACTCAGTCGGACGTTTTTGGCTGGCTTGCTTCGAATCGCCCTCGGGCAACCCACCACCTTCCCCCTGAGGACGCGCCGGCGGTGGTGGCGGTGGTGGTGGTGGTGTCGGCACCGGGGTAGCCTGTGCTGGCGGAGCCTGCTCGGCGGGGGCACCCACCGTCGCTGGGTTCACACTATCAGCGCCTTCCGCTGGTGGAAGCTCGATGGGCGCCAACGGCAGGTGTTTCTGGGACTCGCCAGGCCGACTCTCCTCCTCTAGGCGCGCCTGCTCTTTGAGCTCAAACGTGGCTTGCCGTATGTCTTCGACGGCACCGTTACTGCGCGAATAATCCCGGGGAGCCTTCCAATCTTCACCCGAGAAAACGAAATTGCGATCCAGAAATTCCTGACGTTCTTGCATCTTTCGCTCAAAGATTTTGCGCAGATCGTCCTGCGAGCGAATCACGTACGGCGTAAGAATGAGGAGCAAATTGGCCTTGCTCTTGCGCGTCGTTGAACGGCGAAAGAGGGCGCCAAGCACTGGGATGTCCCCTAACACCGGAACTTTTTCACGGGATGTCGACTCCTCGTCCCGAGTCAGACCACCAATCACCACCGTTTGCTGATCGGCCACCACGAGGGTAGTTTGCGCCGTGCGTTTGGTGATCGTGACCGCGCCCAGGCTGCCCGAGGCCGCACCGGCTGCGCTACTCTCTTGATCGATTTCAAGGCGTACTTGATTCGACTCGTTGATGTGCGGCGTAATGCGGATCTTGTTGCCGACGTCCTGGCGAGGGGCGCTGAAACCGCTACCACCGCTAAGGGCACCCAGCAATGCGGCGTTCTGCGCGCCGGCAGCTCCGGCCGCGGCAGCAAGTGCTGAACCGCCGACGTTGGTCTGCAAGGGGACGTTCTCGCCAATGTTGATTTCTGCCTGGACGTTGTCGGTCGCAATGATGTGTGGAGTTGCTAATATGTTTGACTTTCCGCTAGAAGCCAGCGCGTTTAGAACCACGCCAAACGCCGGGATGCTTCGACCGAGCAGAGCCTTCGTCCCCGGAATTTCTGGCCCCCTGAGGCCAGCGGCAAAACCCGAAAGCGAGGTTGCGTCAACAGGGAATGCAGCGGATTTCCCCGCCTGAAACCCACCCAGCAACAGGCTTTGGCCGACCGCGCTGCCCGTTCCAAACTGCTTCCCTCCGTGGAAAGAGAGACCTAATTCGGACGAATCCGAAACCGAAAGGTCCATGATCACAGCTTCGATGTAAACCTGACGCCGCTCGCGATCCAGCTGATCAAGCACCAAGCGCAAAGTGGCGTAGTCACGCGAGGAAGACGTGACAATCAACGAATTTGTCGGAACATCAGCGGTTACCTTCACGGCACCTTCGAACATCCCACCGGCATCTGCAGCTGCGTCTTTGCCGGTGGCCGCCAACATGGCCGTCAACGTCGTGGCCAACTCCTGCGCCACCGCGTGTTGCACGGGAACTACTCGCACTTTGCCCGAGGCTGCGGGTTTATCATCCAGGCGCTTCAGAAGCTCCAGCAGCCTGAGGTAGCTCTCTTGGCTTCCCATCACGATGAGGGAATTGGATTTCCCGTCGGCAACTACCTTGGTGAGGCCCCCCGCGGCATTAGGATCTTTGCCAACGTTGAACAATTCAGTCACGCGTTTGGCAATGTCATCCGCATCCCCGTTTACAGGCTGGATCCACATCTGCTGGCCGGCCCCGCCGATGTCCACCTCCTCCAGAATGCGCACCAAGCGCGCGATTTGGGTGCCGGTATCCGTGATGATCAGAAGGTTGCCCGGAGTGTAGGTGGAAAGATCCCCCTCCTTGCTCTTGAACTTCGTGAGGACCTTTACAGCCTCATCCGGCGAGATATGAGCCAGGCGGTACAGCCGCGTGACATAGCTATCCGTTGCTGGAACTGGCGCACCGCGCGCGATTACTGGTGTTCCCTGCGTAGTGATGCCGCCGCTATCCACAATCTTGAGGAAGCGGCCTTGGGGAACCACCGTCATGCCATTAATATCAAGGATCGAGAGAAATACCTGGTAAGCCTCTTCAAGGGTGACGGGCGAAGGCGACGAAACCGTTGCTTTGATGGTGCGCAACTTCGGATTAACTATAAATCGACGCCCCGTGAGCACGCTGATGTACTTTACAAGCTCAGAAAGATCGGCCTCCTCCAAGTTGAACTTCACCAACTGCCCACCCGGCTTTGGACGATAAGGCACATCTACCGCCTTGGCGATCTTATCCATGGTGGCGGGAGGAGGCACGGCCGTGCCGGGAGGATCTTGAGGCTGTGCGGCGCTTGAGGCAGCGAACAGGAAGCTCGGAAGCCCAACCAAACTCAATACAGTTAAGTGCTTTTTTAACATGGTTACTTGATTCGGTAGTCGATGTTTAAGGGCTGGCCCCGACGAGTGACTTTGACTGTGAGATTGTTGGCCGTGCGCAGGCGGGCATACGCTTCGAGCGCCTTTTCGGGGCTCGCCATATCAAAGCCATTGATTTGTTCTAGACGGTCCCCGTTCTGCAGGCCGAGCACACCGAGAAGTGCCGTTGGCCGAATGCCGAACAGACGAATCCCCACCATTTTTCCGTCCCTTTGCTCGGGAACAATGCGCGCAGATTTCATGAGCTCAGCTTGATTTTCGAGGATCTTATCCACGACTGAACGATCCACGTTGTATTCACTGTCGCTGATGCGTTTGATCTTGGCGGCAATGTCTGGCGGCACTTCAGGCGCCTGCCCGGTACCTGGAGGTGGTTGCGGCGTCGCAGCAGACGCAGGCGCTGGAGCGGCGGCGGCAACTGGAGCACCGGGAGGAGTGCCAAACAACATCACCTGGCACACCGTACCGGCCGATTCGAACCACACCGAAGGGCTGCCTTGCAGAGGGTTATAGCCAATGAACGCAACTTTTCTATCGCCCGCCGAATCGCCCACACGGAAAAGCTTCGTCTCTCCGCCGACCTGCAGAAGTACGAGCGACCACAGTGGATCCGGCGACTCCGTGACGATCAGCACCTGAACGCCCTCACACGGGGGAGCGCTCAACGGATCGGTAACGACTGGCGTGAGCGGTACGGGCGATACAGGCTCAACCGGCTTGGGCTTCAGCGGGCCGGTGACTGAATCGAAGGGATTGCGGTCCAAAAGCGGCTGAGCGCTGGAACGCGGCGGCCTAGCGGATGTTGCCGTTGAGCTTGGGGCAACCTTCGGCAAAGGTGCGTCGTCTTTGCCAATAAGAGCCACACTGACGAGCTGGGCTACCCCTGAGCCCTGGAGGTAGGCAACGGTGGCTATCAAGCCGAGCACTACCAAAGTGAAGTATTTCCGAAGAAGTGCGTCGATGGCCACGATTTACCTGAGCGAGTGGATAGCGAGAGTTGTGCCAACGGTCTAGCCTCAAAATCCCATTATTTTCCGGGCTTTATGCCAGGTTCTCACGAGCACCGTTCGTCAACCTGGCAACAATCCAAGGCCACACCAGCCCCAACTGACAGATTGGCAAAAAAGGCGCCTTCGGGCGCGCCGGTAGGCGCGACGAAAGCCCGTGATTCATGGGGCCTCATCCAGCTTGCGATAGATCGTTCGCGTCGAGATCCCGAGCAGCTGCGCCGCCAACGACTTGTCGCCATTGGTGGAACGCAGGGTCTCCCGAATCAGTCTTTCCTCAACTTCGGCAAGGGGCGTTCCGAGTTCAAAGGTAAGCGCAGACGATCGGTGATCGACGGCTCGCGCTACCGACTGAGGCAGATCAGCTAAAGCCCAAACCTCCCCTCGGCAAAGCACCGCCGCCCGTTCCACGATATTTTCAAGTTCGCGAACGTTACCGGGCCAGGCATAGTCCAAAAGCTTTGCCATCACCTCCGGCTCCACGATCAAGCGACTACGGTGGTTCTTGCGACAATACACGCCCAAGAAATGATCCACTAGCAGCGGTATGTCTTCACGGCGAGTTCGCAGAGGAGGAGCTGTAACCGCGATCACATTGAGTCGATAAAACAAATCCTCTCGGAACCTTCCCGCCTCCACCTCGGCATCCAAGTCCCGGTTAGTTGCGGCGATGATTCGAACATCGGCTTTCGTCGAGTTCCCCCCTACAGGTTCGTATTCGCCTTCCTGAAGCACCCGCAGGATCTTCACTTGGACGGCTGGGCTAAGCTCGCCTATTTCGTCCAGGAAAAGCGTGCCACCTTTGGCCTTGGCAAAGCGCCCATCCCGTCTGGCTACGGCGCCGGTGAACGCACCACGTTCGTGACCAAACAGCTCTGCCTCAAGGATGCTCTCTGGAATGGCTGCGCAATTGACCGCGACAAACGGCCCCGAAGCTCGGCCACTCTTGCCGTGCACATAACGAGCGATGAGCTCTTTGCCTGTACCGCTTTCGCCAAGCACCAGCACCGTTGCGCTCGACGGCGCGGCTTGAGTGGCCACATCGAGCACGTGCCGCAACGCCCCGCTTTGGCCAATGATCTCACGCGTTGTGAGCAGCTCCAACTCTCTTCTCAGCGAACGGTTCTCGCTCACGAGCGACTGGCGTTCCGCCGCCATACGAATGCTTTTGACGATCGTCATGCGCTTGAGTGGCTTCTCAACGAAGTCAAATGCCCCGAGCCGCATCGCTTGCACGGCCGTTTCCACGTTTCCGTAGGCCGTCATCAGCACAACCTCAGTGTCCGGAGAAATTTCCTTCACTCCGCGCAACAACTCGACACCATTCACGCCAGGCATCATGAGATCTGTAAGCACTACCTGGATGCGGTGACGCCGCAGGATCTCGAGCGCTACTTTGGCATTCTCAGCGGTGAACACACGCATGCTCTCGCGCTGAAAAATCTTCTCAAGAGAAAGTAAGTTGCTCGCCTCGTCATCCACAACAAGGAGCGTTACTTCCTTGAGTGGGCTCGGGCCCTGGCCCGGAACGCCTTTTTCGGGGCTGCTCTCCGCGTTCGTCACACTGTCGTCCATCCCGCCAAGATGGCTGACCATGCGCGATATGTCAAAGGATATGCCATGATGTCAATTTGACAGACAGACTGGCAGCCTCGGAGGATCCATGACAAACATCTGAAATTGCTACTAATACTCCACAACCCTGCCTCCTTCGCGGGCTGCTTCTGCAATAACCCCCGCGGAGAACTTAGCCGCTAGCGAATGAACTTCGAAAGAGCGCGGAACTCTGGGGTGCCGGCGCGACGCAAGCCATCGAACACGAGGGTTTCGGTCGTTGTGAGACGGGCACCCTCGGCTTGGCAAAGCTTGAGCCCTAATTCCCGATGATCCTCCCTGCGAGAGACCACACCATCCACCGGCAGAAGAACCGAATGACCTCGCTCACAAAGGTCACGCACCGTTTGGAAGATGCAAACGTGCGTCTCCATGCCAATAACGATCGTCCAATCCTTACCAAGCGACTTCAGATTCTCGTCGAAACCGAATGCGTCACACGCACTAAACTCCACCTTCTCAAAACGGTGAACTGACTGTTCCAACAGGCTATCGCTGATGCTTGCGATGGTGGGGCCCAAACCTTGCGGGTATTGCTCGGTAAGAAGCACTGGCATCTCCCAGAGACGCGCAGCCTGAAGCAATATCTCGGCTGAACGCTTCACGGCGACCATGCGTTCTTCCGGCATAGCGGGAGCCAAACGCTCCTGAATGTCGATAATCACTAAGACGGCCGAACTTGGATCAAAACGCTTCACGCTTTGCCTTTCTGAAGCTTCGCCTCATCCTCAAGACGTTTGAGCTCTTTGGGCAACACGAAATCGGCCTCGGATAACACTAACCTTTCGACACGAGAGCCCTGCTCCCAGGCATCAATGATTTCCTCAATGTCGCCCGGCTGAACGCGCCCATAGAAATAGTGGTCCGGCTCCACCGCGACACACGGCCCAACCCAGCAGGCGTCCAGGCAACTGGAGCTGCAAGCTCGCACCTCAACGTCCGCCAACTTTCGTTCCTTCAGCCGCGCCTTGAGGTGAACCAGGAGCTCCTCGCTCCCGCGTACTGCACATGAGCCCTTGGGTGTGCCATCAGGGCGCCGGTTGACGCACACAAATACGTAGCGCTTTCTCTGTGCCATGCTCGGTCAGTCGATAGGCCTTGAGAGATCTTCGGGTCAAGAGAGCTGCAAGACTTCCGACCGCCCTCCCATTGGGCAAAGCGCAATCCAGCGGAACCAGGCCCCCGGCAATCGAGATCGCAATGGGTGCAGAGTCCGAAACGGCTCCCGGGAGGAGCGCGGCGTTCATTGCGGTTGGGAGACCCTTAGCATGCTAAGTACTGACTCGCGCACGCCCAAAGCTCACCACCCGAGGTGAGAGCACCTGTTCCACCGCCGAAGCGGCCGGGACTTGCTGAGCTACTTGAGTACGGCTCGAATAGAATCTGTGAAGATTGCCAAAAGCTCCTCCAGATCAACCTCTGAAATGTTCAGCGCCGGCGCCATGTAGACGATGTTGCCCAGCGGCCGCAGGTAAGCACCGCGTTTCTTGGCTTCTTCATACACGCGCCACCCGGCACGTTCGAGATAACCGCTGGAGGAACTCTGGAGCTCCACCGCACCCACCATGCCGAGGCTCCGCACGGCACTCACGCCTTCAACCTCGGCCAAGGCTTGCACCGTTTCTTTGATGCGTTGGGCCTTGGGGCGAGCCAGCTCCAGAATGCTTTCGTCTCGGTAGACTGCCAAAACCTCTAGGGCCACTCGTGCCCCCAACGGATTGCCGCAATAGGTGTGCCCATAATGCAGAGCCCGGCTTGGATCGCCCAAAAACCCCCCAAAAACGCGCTCGGACGCGAGGGTGGCGGCCATAGGCAAAAGCCCACCGCTGAAGCCCTTCGCCGAACAAAGGATGTCCGGTGCCACGCCCGCGTGTTCACACGCCCACATGGGCCCGGTGCGGCCATACCCCGTGAAGACCTCATCGGCTACCAACAGAATATCTAACTCTGCTGTTACTGCACGCAGACGCTTCAGATATTCCGCAGCGTACACCCGCATCCCGCCCGCACCTTGCAGCAGGGGCTCCACAACAACAGCCGCGATCTCCTGGGCTTTGTCTCGCAAGAGGCGCTCTGCGACTGCGAAGGCACGCTCGTATCCATCCACTTCGAGCGGCACGTGGATGCACTCCATCAGTACATCTGCAAACGGACGACGAAACACTTCTACCCCAGATAACGCCGTGACACCTAGCGTTTCGCCGTGGAAGGCACCTTCTAGTGCGACGAAACGCTTGCGCCCCGGATACCCGTTTTGTTGCCAGAATTTCAGGGCCATCTTGATGGCTGCTTCAAGCGCTGTGGAGCCGTTGTCGCTGAAAAGCACGCGAGTAAGGCCAAGCGGCGCCACCTTGACGAGCGCCTCGGCAAGAAGTGCGGCTGGCTCATGCGTAATACCCGCGAGCGCCGTATGGCAGAGCTCGTCCGCCTGTTGCTTGAGCGCGGCGATCAGTCGAGGATGCTGGTGGCCGAGAAGTGCTGTCCACCACGACGAGTTACCGTCAATGTACGAGCGCCCATCCTGATCGAACAATCGACTCCCTTTGGCGTGACTAATCACTAGCGGTTCGCCGGATTCGATGTACTCCTGCATCTGTGTGTAGGGATGCCACACGTAGCGTTTGTCGAGCTCAACCAACTCTTCTCTGCTTTTCTTCATGACCCACCTAAACGCAAGCTTCCATCAACACCAGTGGGGACGCCGAGCGGAATCAACAGCGTGACCACTGTGCCCTGATTTGGCTCGCTCTTTATGGTAATTTCGCCTTCGTGTGCTTCAATGATGCGTTGCACGATGGGGAGGCCGAGCCCGGTGCCGCTCGGGCGGGTGGTGAAAAATGGGTCACGGGCGCGACGCAAGGTATCCGGCTCCATGCCACGCCCCGTGTCCGTAATCTCAATCCTGGCGAAATCACGCCCAGGCGCACCGTGGCGCGTGACCACGACGCGGACTATTCCGCCGTTTGGCATCGATTGGCAGGCATTATCTACGAGGTTATCAAACACTACGCGAAAGAGGGTTGGATCCACCCAGATCGTTTCGAGCTCGGTGTCGTTCGCGATATCCAGCTGCATTGTGCAGTCGTACTTTTCCATCGCAGGGACGCGACGCGCGAGATCGGAAAGGGAGATAGCCGTGCGCTTCAACTGAATCGGCCGAGAATACCGCAAAAGGTCCGTAACCAGACGGTTGAGCCGCGCCGTCTCTTCATCGACTATTCCGAGCAAAGTAACACGATCATTGTCGGTTACCTGCGGCCGCCTGAGGGCAGCCACAGCGTTCACGATTATGGCCAGCGGGTTCCTGACTTCGTGGGCAATAACCGCCGCCAATTCCCCCACAGCAGCGAGCTGTTGCTTTTTGATCAACTCGTCTTGAATGAGCTTCAGATCTTCATGCGAACGCCTAAGCTCCCATGATGACTGTTCGAGCTTTGCAACTGTTACCTCGAGCTCTCCGGACGCGGCGCGGTAGCGAAATAGCAGCGTGGTGGCAACGCCAAACGCGTACGCAAGGAAGGCGTGGGGCACCAGATAGATCGATTCATGCAGGACTCCGGTAACGATCGCCGAATCATTACCCACTGCCAGAAGCAGCACGCCGGTGCCGAGCAAGGCACCCAGGGCCTCACGGCTACCTTCGCGCAGGCGCTGGACCAGCAGCCAGGCCCCAAGCAGCAACTGGCCCAGGGCAAAAATGGCAAACGTATACGCCAACGGTGCAGATGCCGGAGTGGCGGAATTGACCCCGCGCAACACGCCGACATCAATTGGGTGAAAAGCCATCGAACCCCACCACACCGAGACGTTCGCTAACTCGAAGCCAAAGCAGAGGGCGTAGAGTGTCAACAATAAGCTCTTCGGAAGGCGCGCACCTGTGTAGCGGTACACAAAGTGCAGGTTGACCGAGGTCGCAAGGATTGCAGCAGCATTCACCACGCGGATGGTGGTGAGGTTCTCGTAATCACCCGAGCCGTAGAGGGCCGCTATCCCCCCAGTCAATATTGCGAGCAGAAAGCACAGCACGCCAAACAGAAGGTATTCCCCCTGTCGACGCCCCACCCTTTGCGCCAACACGAAAAACGCTCCAAGAGCCACCTGAGCGATCGTCCACGCGACTAAGATCCCGGCTGTGAACCCTGAAGCTAACGCCACATTCAGCCTTCAGCTCTTAGCCAAGTTAACATTCAACCACGGTAGCCGAGGCTGACTTTGGGTCAACTTCCGCATTAATTTTGATAGCTGACGAGGGTGGATCTGGTCTCAACCGCGCTTTGAACCACGGCTCACGTAGGCCTGAACCCAAAACCCACGGCACCCAAGACCAGAGCGAACGCCACCAGGTGATTCCAACGCGGGGCCTCTCCAAGCCAGAAAGCAGAGAACCCCATAAACACAACAAGCGTGATGACCTCCTGCAAGATCTTGAGCTGATAAGCACTAAATTGCCCGTAGCCCCAGCGGTTAGCCGGAACCTGCAAACAATACTCGAAGAACGCGATTCCCCAACTTATGACGACCACCTTCCAAAGCGCGACATCCTTGTAGCGGAGGTGCCCGTACCACGCGGCAGTCATGAAAAGGTTGCTCAGAAAGAGTAGCAGGACGGTACGCATCACACTAAATGTGAGTGCGAATTGCTCCTCTGGTCAACGGGTCACCGCGGCAGCCGCCGGCGGCTCTCGGAACGTTGCAGCGTGGTGCTAGGCTGAACAGCGACGCTAGGCGAAAGCTGACCTAGCGCAGGACATCACTCACTGTGCCGCAGTTCGTAAACTGCAAAGAAGTATCTACGCGGAAGTTGGACGCATCCGTGTGCCGCTCGGCATGAAATAGATCCAGGTGGTATGATTTGCCCTTTTCGATGCCGAGCCTCACCGCTTCAGCATCTAGGCTGATCTGCTTCTGTTGCCGAGGGTGCAGGCCTCCAAGGTCAATGGCCAGCCGATTGTTGATGAAGACCCACAAATCATCATCCCCAATGAACTCAAAATTTTCACCGCCGTGGTAAACAAATTCGGTGTGAAGCTCCGTGGTGAAGTGAAAATTGTGTTCGCGCCCCTGGTTGCCAAGCCCCGCACCATCTAGGGGGAAAAATGCACGGCTTTCAAATGAGAATCTATCGCCGTTTTTCGCCAGGCGAACCTTCAACAAATACCCCTTATTCACCCCCTCCGTATTGTGATACCACTGGGCGAAATCAGCGGGCGAGGTGGTGAACTCGGTGCTGCCCGTGTGCGCATACACTGGCTTTTGATCGGCACCCAACGCGCTCTCGACAATTCCTTGTAGGCCCGAGCCCGTGTAGTGCTCAAAATCAGGATGAGTGTCGTCAAAATCACGCACGATGGCGAGAAGTGTGCTGCCACAACCCATTCCATTCTGCGTGGTAACGGGGAGCACAGTATTTGCGTCGAGCAGATCCCCAAGCTTCATGCTGCCAATGTCGGCCATGGCAAAACCCGTTTCGAGATCCAACGGATTGACGCCACCTCCAGACGCACCTCCTGCACCACTCACCGGAGTGCCTCCGATGTCCAACATCGGTTGCGTTGCGCTGGCGGTGGGGGTCGAGCCCGTGGGCGGCCCCGCAGGCGCATCCGACTTTTCGCCACTGCAACCCACAGCTGCAGCCAACCCTAGGCCTGCGAGCGAACCCCGAAGAACCCACAAACGACGTGAATTTGAGCGATTCATGGCTTACCTTCTCCCGTGATTACAGCGCTGGCGGATGCGTTGCCGCACTAACTCCTTCGACCA
Source organism: Polyangiaceae bacterium (assembly GCA_033763455.1). Lineage (GTDB taxonomy): Bacteria > Myxococcota_A > Polyangia > Polyangiales > Polyangiaceae > JBBRRP01. The sequence goes on along the minus strand of JANRKO010000006.1, from coordinate 453,145 downwards.
AGCTGGAAGTCGATTGTATCACGATGCGACCAATGGCCCAACCCTATATCTGGGGCATTTTTATGCAACGAGGGTGCCCGGCGAGATCGCAGCGAGCGTACACCGGCTAACGCCTCTGGAGTGGCTCCGCGTCCGCGGGCTTCAGGGAGGTCGTGGGAGCCACAGCCATCCTGCAGCTGGTAGAGGCATCGGGCGACCAAGACGTTCCTACCGCTCCGAGCCTTCATCGGCCCGGCTAACCGTCTAAAGCAAACCAGAAATAATCGGCGAGATTTCGACGCTACAGTGGCCTTCTAGAGAAACGGGAAGCGCGGATCTAAAGCAGAGGCCTCTGTAACGCTATGATGGGGTTTGCCGCGTGAGCGTTGGCGAGTGGCTTGGGCGCAGGCATGTGGGCTCCCCGGCGCCAGTTCTACCCGTTTCTACCCAAACCTATTCTGGGCAAGCCCTCCCATTTTCTGCACACTCAAGTTCGAAGCTACTGATGCCTTGAGTTAATTACTCGCGGTCAACGGAGGTTTATCTATGTCGTTTAAAGTTGCATTCATTGGCGCCGGAAGCGTCGGATTCACCCGAACGCTAGTTGCGGATCTACTCAGCGTGCCGGAGTTCTCAGGGGTCGAACTTGCCCTTCAAAACATCAGCGAAGAGAACCTCCGCATGGTGGCCGAGCTCTGTGAGCGCGACCTTGAGTACAATGCTCTACCCGCGAGGATAACCTCAACCACCAACCGCTTGGCAGCGTTGCGCGATGCCAAATACGTATTCTGCGTGGCCCGCATCGGGGGACTCGAAGCATTCCAAACCGACATTGATATCCCGCTACGCTACGGCGTTGACCAATGCGTCGGCGACACGTTGTGCGCCGGCGGGGTCATGTACGGGCAACGCGGCATCGCCGCGATACTCGATTTTTGCCGCGATATTCGCCAGGTGGCGCTCCCTGGTTGCAAGCTCTTCAATTACTCTAATCCAATGGCCATGCTCACCTGGGCGGCGAATCAATATGGCGGCGTGGAAACCTACGGCCTCTGCCACGGCGTGGAGCACGGCTACGAGCAGGTGGCCAAAGCGCTGGGCTTACCGAAGCACGAACTTGACATTGTGGCCGCCGGAATCAACCACCAAACGTGGTTCCTGCGTATTTCTCACGCGGGAGCAGACTACACGGGCAAGCTACTCCAAGCGATGGAGGAACACCCCGAGTTCTCCAGGACCGAGAAAGTTCGCATCGATATCCTGAAGCGGTTTGGCTATTACAGCACTGAGTCGAACGGCCACCTGAGTGAATACTTGGCATGGTATCGGAAGCGCCCGAGCGAGATCGAACGGTGGATCGATCTTAGCAGCTGGATCAACGGCGAAACAGGCGGCTATTTGCGGGTTTGCTCAGAAGGCCGCGCCTGGTTCGAGACGGATTTTCCAAAGTGGTTAGCAGAGCCCCCCAAGCAATACTCGGTCAGCACGCGCAGCTTGGAGCGCGGCTCCTACATCCTCGAGGGCCTCGAAACGGGACGTATTTTCAGAGGGCACTTTAACGTGCCCAACCGCGGCATCATCTCCAACTTGCCCCATGACGCCATCGTCGAAGTTCCCGGCTACGTCGACAAACATGGCATCAACATTCCAGTCGTGGGCGCACTCCCGTTAGGCTGCGCGGCTGTCTGCAACGCCAGCATCTCCGTGCAGAGGCTTGCCGTAGAGGCAGCTGTCAGCGGGGATGATCTACTCTTACGCCAGGCGATGCTCATGGACCCATTGGTGGGTGCTGTGTGCAATCCCGAGGAAGTGTGGCAGCTCACCGATGAAATGCTGGTGGCTCAGAAGGCCTGGCTTCCGCAATACGGTGCGGCCATTGCGAAAGCCGAAGCGCGCCTTGCCGATCCGAAGCGTTCCCCCGCTCCCCACCATGCAGGCTACACGGGGGCAGCACGCTTGAAGGTCAAGGACGTGGCCGAGATGCGCGCTCTGGCGAACAACTAGCGCCGGCGACACCGCCGGCTGTGCTCAACCAGACACGAACACACTGGCTTTAGGCGAGCTAAACGCGCCGCTGGCTGTACATGCCGCTCTTGCGCAAGGCCCCTGGGGCAGCACCGAAACGCCCTGCAAACACCTTGCCGAAGTAGTTCGCGGAATCGAAGCCGACCTCTTCGGCAATTTCCTTTACGGAGAGCTCGCCTTTGCGCACCAATTCCATGGCCACATCAAGCCGCAGCTGCATCAAGTATTTGGCGGGAGAAATCCCCAACGCCTCCTGAAAGTGCCTACTCAAGTGCGAACGGCTCACGCCCGCCACGCGAGCCATTTGTTCAACACTGATGTGGTGAGCCAGGTGCTGCCGACAATACGCTTGCACCCTGAGAACGAACGCCGGTGAATCTCCCTCCAGCTCAAAGGTGGAGCCCACGACATCCATAGCCAAGGAATAGCTGAGCGCCGAAGCTTCAAGCGGGGAGCGGATGTCCCCACGCAAAATGCGTTCGCAAAGACGCGTGGCAGCGAGCAACACTGTGCCCGCATCTTCAAAACGCACCACGGGCCCCGCTCGATCGATCGCGACTTGCCAGAGCCGCTTCATCTCTGAACCACGAAGGATAAGATAGAAGAACTCCCACTGCTTTCCCTCGGGCAAAAAATACCGATTCTGATGAGGAAACGTGAGCAACATCGTTTGGCCCGGGTGGACCGCGTGTGGGGTGCCCTCAAAGATGAGCCGCCCTTCGCCCGAAAGCGTATGTTGAAATAGCACGAACTCACTAGTGCCCCGCTTGATGCCGTCCCAGTCGTAACCGGGCTCGGTGATATGAGAAAAACCAGCGCTTGCAACCGTCGCCATCACAGGCACCGGGCTCTCGGCAAGAGCGCCCTCAGCCTCCGAATAGCCAATCTTCTTCAGGGGTAAGCACCAGCTGGGCAACACGCTGGAACACGTTAACTCAAAAGCCTGCCCGCAAGCCGAATTTTACGGATATTTATGTAAAGTTGGCGCTGTGATACTGGCACGGGACTATGGTAAAAAAAGTTCTGTTAGGCATCGGTGGGGTTTTGGTAGTCGCCATCTTGGCGGTGTGCGGCCTGGCTGCCACTAAGCCGGCGACGTTCCGCGTCGAAAGGCGCACGGTGATTGCGACTCCTCCGGAAGCAGTGTTCCCCCATCTTGAGGACTTCCATCAGTGGGCGGCATGGTCCCCCTGGGAGAAGCTAGATCCGGGAATGCAGAAAACCTTCGGCGGCGCCGCCAGAGGAAAAGGGGCGACCTACGCGTGGCGCGGAAACGACGACGTGGGCGAGGGCAACATGACCATCATTGAGAGCCGCCCCAACGAACAGCTCTCGATTCGCTTAGAATTTCTAAAGCCTTTCGCAGCAACCAATACCACGATGTATACGCTGAAACCCCAGTCGAACGGCACCGAGATCACGTGGGCTATGGAGGGCCCCAATTCCTTCATCGGCAAGGTGATGTCCGTGTTCATTAGCATGGACGCCATGATCGGTAAGGATTTCGAAGAGGGTCTTGCCAATCTCAAGCGGCTCTCGGAGAAGAAGTAGAATCGAGAAGCGAGAAGCGAGAAGCGGGGTAACTCTGGGATGACCCAGTTGTGCTAGTCGGCCCGCTATAACGAGGGGATTTTGCTAGCGATGTGGGGTTAAGCTCTGGAGGTTCCTGGACATATTGTTCACCCCGGTGACCCAAGCCGTCTGAGCGCAGCGCCCTTTGCCTTGCCACGAACGATCATGAAGAAACCTCGCCTTCTCCCCTCCGTGACCACACTTCTGCCGCTCCTTTTCCTTCAATGCAGCGGCGATGACGTCGGCTCTAGCCAAGCGACGGACGCTGCGCTGGATCCCACTGCAATGCCAACCACTTCAGCGGTCCCCTCAGCAACGGAAACGGCACCTGCACCAACTACTTCCGTCCCACCGGTCGTCACACCCACGAGCACCCCACCCACGAGCACGGCACCCACGAGCACGGTGCCCCCTTCCCCACCCTGTGCGCCGCCCGCGGTTGTCTGCGAAGACTTCGAGGCCGGCGCGATTCACACCGATGTGTGGGAGGTTCGAGCACCTAACGGCTCGGTCGAGGTGGTTACGGATCGCGTAGCGCACGGGAAATACGCCATGAAAACCCACACGGTTGCATCTGCGCAGAGCCAAGCCCAGATAGTTCAAACCAAATTTCTAGGGGGTAACTTCTACGGGCGCATGTATGTCTACTTCCAGGAGCCGGCGGCCAATGCCCACGCTGCGATGTTCGAGGGGCTCGGCGCGGATCCAGCAGGAACCTATGCCATGAGCATCGCCATGGGTAGGATGCGACCGTTCATTGGCTATCAACGCAACAATCCCTTTCGGGATATGGGCACCAACTCGAGGGTCAATGTCGCCACGGCAAAGTGGGTGTGCGTGGAGTGGAACTTTCGCCCCACCGAAGGCACCAACAACACGCTCTGGCTCGATGGCGTTGAGATTGCCGCGATCCATCCCGGAGGCAAGTTCAGCGACGGCTCCACGGAACCTTTCCTGGTGCCTGCTTTCAGCGAAGCTCGCATCGGTTGGTCCCACGTCGCCCACGACGATCCGGCGCCTTCCATCGACATTTGGTTCGACGATGTAGCCTTCGGACCCGAACGTATTGGTTGCTTGCCTAACGCCGCTCCTTAAGCCGACCGGGCTCACGCTTACCGGCCTCCAACACTTCTGAATCCAGAAGTACCGAAATGGGGGAATACGGGGGGTGCCCAGCATCCGTACGGCCATCGAAACGACTATTGGAACGCGCGTTGTAGCAGCAGATGAGCGCCCAGCGAGGATTCTCGGAACTGTTGGCGTCTGAGCGATGCAAAAGGTTCGGGTGGAAGAAGAGCGCGCTGCCTGGCTCTAGCTCCACGTACACGCGCTCGTGGCGCATTGCTAGCTGCTCTACCCGTGCCGGGTCCGCGCCCTGCTGACCATTTACTACCCCATGATCTATCCTACCCGCGCGATGGGAGCCGCGGAGTACCTGTAAGCACCCGTTTGCCTTCGTGGCTGGGTGCACCGCTATAAAGCAACTCACCAACGATGGATAGAGGCACGCACCGTACCAATACCCATAATCCTGGTGCCACTCCCATGCTCCCGTTCCTGGGTCTTTGAGCATCATCTTTGAGTGCCAGTGGTAGATCTCTTCTCCAACCAGCTGCGTGCCTCGCTCAACGATGCGCCGGCTGCTCGCGATCGCACCAAACATGTCATCTTGCACATGATCCCAGATATTGACCTTGGCACCCTGGCCTTGTGCGTCAACAGCTTCACGAGCTCGCCGGGCGACCTGATTTTCAGACGCAACCTGCAGCAGAAGGGCTGTTTCTTCTGGATTCAGCATCCGAGGAACATGGAGGTATCCATCAGCTTGATAGGCATCAAGCTCCACTTGACTCAACAACATTGTCTACTCCTGGGTGTTTATTCAAAAATAGCGTTGACCAAAACGTGTGCGCTGCCGCTCTGCCATCCAATCACAAATCACACTCAGATCCGTCGCGGGCACGTGCGTAAAGGGCAGCGTGGGCATATAGCCGGGCCCAAACTCCGGGGTTAACGTGGTGCGTTCAAGCCCGCGTTTTGCCTGGGCATCCCAGACCATGTCCCAATAGCGCTCGTGAGCCTCCAGATGCCGCTGATATTCGGGAGCTCTCGGATCCGCCACTTGCGACCCTTGCTCATGCCCTACGCGAGCGTGAATATGGTGTCTGCGACATACCCGTGCGATTTGAACTCCCGAAAACGCGGCGTCAGAGGTTCACTGACGCCCCAAAGATGCCGAATAAGATCTGATTGCATGCCCGTACCCTTACCACACAGAGAAGCCTGACATATGCGACCGCTCCGCCCCATGGACGCCTGGCACAAACCTGGACTATCCTGTCACTCTTCGCCGCGCCCACCGCGCCGGAAAAAAGGCCCGAGCCATGCCACCCCGCCAAAAAGCTGCTTCACTGCAGGCCAAACCTCCGGTCATCAGTCGAACGCTCAGCGTAGCAAACGAACGCGAGATTCAGGCAGATCCGCTCACGCGCTCCCTCTACGTTACGGCATGCGGCTACTTCGCAAAGGCCGCTTGGCACAACCTACCAACTAGAACGCTGAACGAACATGTGTTGATCTACTGCATAGAGGGGGGCGGCTGGATGCGCCTTCATGAACGCAGGCTTGCTGTGGCGGCAGGTGATATCTTCGTGTGCCCTGCCGGCGGGGAGCACGGCTACGGGTCCAGCCAAGAAAGGCCGTGGACGATTCTATGGCTGCACTTTTCTGGCCAAGATGCCGAACGATTCTTGGAACGGCTTGAATGGGGCAACGCTTCAGAACCATTCCGGCTTGGCCAGAATGAAGCCGTGAGCAAAGCATTGCACTCGGTGCTCACGGTGTTTGCGGAACGAGACGCCGCCTTGGGCGCGCTCGAATCCGCACAAGCGCTGCGGCAAGTGTTTCTACGCTGGCTTGCGCTCCGCGCGCCAAAGCCGAAAATTCCGCGCGAAATCCAGCGGGTTCTCAAACACGTTGCGGCCCACTTCGCCGACCCGCTGTCAGTGAATGACATGGCTGAAGTTGCCGGCTGGTCGCCTTCGTATTTCGCGCGCCAATTCCGCCGAGTTGTGGGACGAGCACCCATCGACCATCTCGTGCAACTCCGCGTGCGGCATGCAAGTGAACTCTTAGTTACTAGCGGGGAGTCTGTGGAGGCCGTGGCGCGATCCGTGGGCTATGAAGACCCTTATTATTTCTCGCGCCTGTTTAAGGGCATCACCGGGCTCTCACCTCGGCAATTCAGGCGCAATCTAGGCGTGGGTTAACCAGGCAGGCAGAGAGCAGGCTATCGCTGCTCCCGATCGACAATGACTTTCCACGCCGCGTGGGACTAAACCAAGCTCGTCAAGGATCAAGGTGTTATCGAGCGCGGTGCCCTGGCCTTCGGGAAAAGCGGCAAGCTTGGTCATCAGCGAAGCGAGCTGCGTCGCATACCAGGTATAGATTTGAGTCAGCTTGCCGAGCTCGTCAGGATCGGAAATGTGGCTTAGCTCGTGGTGCCCGCGGGTATCCGTGAACAACCAATTGAAGTGAGTGCCGCTGTTTTCGTTTCGATCAAACTGGATGCTCCCAATATTTGTCATGCCACAGCCAATGGCGCTCGCCAAAAGGCTAGTCTGGAGGTCCGCCAACATGGGTATGTTGTCTCTAACGAACGAAAGACCGATGCGTTGCCAACCTCCGCCGCGATCGTTTGATCGATCGCGGTACCAAAACCCCACCCAAAGGTCGTGGCATCACGCGAAAACAAATTGCTGTTGGGATCGAGCGGGGCTCCGGACCAAAGATGCGAAGTGTTGCGCGTATGTGGCCCACCACTCGGTTCACCCACGAGCGCCGGATCAATTCCGGTACCGTTATCTGCACTCAAGCCGAGCCCGTCGAGGATGAGCAACTTGTCCCTGAACGCCTGGAGCGGCTTTAGTGTTGGGCTCAAAACGAAGTCGAGCAGGCCCCCCGTGGGCAACCACGTGTCCCGAATAACGCCATGTGGGTGGAACATAAGGATGAGGCGTTTGGGCGCGCCGAGCTGAGCCTCCACTTCGAGAAGCGGCACAAACGGAGCCAGCACGGCCGTTCCGGTGAGCCCTGAAAGGATGGTTCTGCGCGACACAGCGTGTCGCCTGGCGCGATTTTGGTCTTTCACGGTGCACCTCCCGTCGCGAGCGTTCGGTAGCGGAAGGCTTCGGTCTTCACGATCGCCAAGAGCAATTCCTTGAGGTTGCAATCACTCGCCACAAATGCAGCTTTCACGCTCGCAATCGAGCAAGCATCCCGAGTGGGATCAAGATTGCGACCCAGGGCAAATGAAAACCACTGGTCCATTACGCATTCTCTTACTTGGTTGCTCCCAGCCAGGCGTTGGCTCAACTCAATCGCACCGTTGAAAGGGCCATCAATATCCTGCGTTCCTTTAATTTCTCCCGAAGCGTCGATCGGTTTCCCGTTTTCTTGCGTGATATAGCGCCCCAATGTGTCGTAGTTGGAAAAGCCATAACCAATCGGATCCATGAGGCTGTGGCAGGTCGCGCAGGTGGGGTCGGTCCGGTGACGATCCGTAATCAGGGCGAAGGCGTACGAGCACCCGAGGGTGACGCGCCCACCATGGCGTGGCACACGTTGCGCCAAGGGTTCGTGCTGCAAATTGGCCGATTTTGCAGCTGGATCTGAGCTAGCGCGGAGCACCGCGCTGGCATGCAGCTTGCTGTGTCAGTTCTCCGGGAGGGACACCTCAAGGCTCTCTCGTTTTCCACTCGGAGTAACGAACATGATCAAAAACAAACACACCCTAGGATTGTTGAAATGTGCGCTTGTGGCTGGCTGGGTGCTCACCGGATGTGGCGGCAGCGCCTCGAACGAAGTCGACCCTGCAAAACTGGGAACCCTCGGGTTGCCACTTACGACGTACGGCCCTTCTGGTGCACAGTACCAACTGCGGCACGCCAACTTCGACATCGTACCCTATTCTTATTATTACGGTGGCTACAGCACCGGGGGCGCTTCCAACCAACAAACCATGTTGCTGCCAACCACCGCGAGCAGCGACACCAACCCCGACGCGCCTTCCATTGAAGTGGATCTTGAACAGGGCCAGTACCAAATCTATCTGCAGCCGGGTTGGTCGCTCGAACGCGTTGAAAACGGTGTATCAACGCCTGTCGAAGCCCAATTGCTGAGCGGCGAGACACAATGGGCGTATGTATCTCCCCACTCTACGAGCTGGGTCAGTTACCAATTTGGTATCGGCGGTCGCTCGCTTTGGCTGAACGGCAAGGTCAATATAGACGTGCAAGTCTATGAAGATCCGAACCAGTATTACGGCGGCCCGACTGGCGGGTACGCCGGCGCGTATTTCGGTGAGACCGGGGGTCAAGGGCTAATAATCGCTCCGGCGCCCGAGTCGAACATCGGCGGTCACGCAAACTCTGTGGGTGGGGCAGCAAGCTACTAACCTACGCGCTTTCGCCAATGCCAGTTTCTGCCGAGGTTCGGCGTCGTCGAGGCGGCGTCGGAGCTCGGCAGGGCCGTAACGGAGCGTGCGGCGCCCAAGGGTTTACGCCGACCATTCGCTCTGGTAGCGCGACGTCCGTATGAAGCTGAAATCTGCCCTCTCCTTCCTTTTATTGGCCTCGGCTACGCTCGGCGGTTGTTACAAGACAGCGGTTCGCACGCCCCAGCCGCCGGGACTGCCGAAGCATAGCGATCGACAGTCATTCTTGTTGGCAGGCCTGGTGCCGTTGAGTGGGCCGGCCGGCGAGGAATGCAGCGAGGGGCTCACCCACGTGAATTCATCTTACAACGGGATAGATTTCTTGATCAGCTTGGGGGTGGGCGCGGGCGGCGCGCTCCTCGGCGCTGGGATATGTGACAGCAGCGATAGCGCTAAGTACTCGGCGTGCATCTCAACGGCTGGGAACGCGGCCGCACTTCTGTTCGCTACTAGAACCGTAGAGTATAGTTGTCGCGAAGCCACCCCCGCGAATTTTGGCGCATTCGGCCCTCAGTTGCCACCACAAGGTACCTACACACCGGCACCCCCTGCGGCCTACCCAGCCCCAGCCCAGAATCCTCAAACATACCCAGCTCCGGCCGCGCCCTACCCGCAACAGCCCGCACCACAGCCGTACCCCGCGCCAAGTGCGCCAACCGCACCAACCGCACCGACAGCGCCACAACAGCCGTATCCCTCGCAACCTCCCCCGCAACCAAACCCTGCCCCCTTGCCGCAGTGAGAACGCTCCTAGATTGAGGGAGCCCTCTGGCTTGGTGCGACGCTGCGTCCTAGGCTTGCAAACATGCGGGACGTAGCGCTTTTGATTTTCATTGCTGTCGCTGGCGCGCGCCTCGCACTCTCGTGGCTGAATCTGCGCCATTTGGTGCGCGAGGGGCACCGGGTGCCGACCGGCCTCGAGCGGGAGGTGGATGCGGCAAAGCTACTTAAGATCAGCGCCTACACGACGGAACGGGCGCGCTTCGGTTTGGTTCACAGCGGTGCTTCTGCCGCGGCGACTGGCGTGTTCGTGTTTGCCGGCGGCCTAGGCGCCTACGACGCGTGGGTTCATAGCCTCACCGAATCATTCGTGCTCGGTGGGGTCGTTTTCATCATCGGGCTCTTGGTGGCGAGCGCAATTTTGGAGGTGCCGTTTCAACTATACGGGGACTTTCGCATCGAGCAGCGGCATGGCTTCAATCGCCAAACCGCCGCGCGATGGTGGGGTGATTGGCTTAAAAGCACCGCTTTGTGGCTGCTGCTCAGCAGTACGTTGGCAGCTGGAGCGCTCGCACTCGTGCAAGCTACACCTAACACTTGGTGGCTTTGGGTGGCAGCGCTCATCACCAGTGTCAGCCTGGTTTTGACCTTCCTATCGCCGTACGTTATCGAACCGCTGTTCAACAAGATGGAGCCACTTGAGGTCGCTGGCCTTTCCGACGGAATTCGTTCGATGACCGAGAGAGCAGGAGTTCAGGTAGGGCGCGTCTTAAAGATGGACGCATCACGCCGAAGCTCGCATTCGAATGCTTATTTTACGGGATTGGGCCGAGTAAAGCGGGTTGTGCTCTTCGACACCCTGCTAGCGCAAATGAGCCACCCGCAAGTTTTGGCGATTTTGGCGCACGAGCTCGGGCATTGGAAGAAGCATCATGTGCTAATTCGGATGCTGGCAATGCAGGTATTGCTCGTTGTCGCTGCGTATCTGGCTTTTCGGCTGGCGCCGAGCGAAGCCTTGCCCCAGCTGGTTGGTCTTGCTTCGGCGTCGTTTCCCGCGCGAATGCTGATCCTGATGTTGGCGAGCTCAGCGCTCATGTTTCCTCTCACGCCGCTTTTGGCCGCCTGGTCACGCCGTGATGAACGCCAAGCCGATCGTTTTGCTGTCGAGCTCCATGGCCACGCCCATGACTTAGCCGACGCGCTCGCCAAGCTTGGCACAGAAAACCTCTCCAACCTCCACCCACATCCGTTCTACGCGGCCTTTTACTACTCGCACCCGCCACTCGTTGAACGCATCGGCACGCTCCGCGCGATCGCAAGAACCCAATGAAAAAGTTCCAACTTACGACCTTGCGTTCGCAGACCAAGTGCAGGCCATGAGCGGATCGGGCGAGCGTAGAGAACAAACCGTCCGGGTGAGCGGCGTGGGGCAGCTCGCACATGGGGAGAGCGTGCGCTTCCATTTTAAACGCGGCAACGTAGCTGAAGAGGGCTTCGTGCTGCGCTTCGGCGAGTGCCTAGTCGCTTTCGCTAACTCCTGCCCTCATTGGAGCGTTGATCTCGATTACGGCACGGGGGATTTCTACGACGGCGCGCTCGAGCGCATCGTGTGCAAGAACCACGGCGCGCTGTTCCACCCGCAAACAGGTGCCTGCGAATGGGGGCCCTGCAGCGGCGAATCACTCGAACGCTTCGAGCTAATCACCGAAGGCAACGACGTGATCGTGCAGATCCCATAGAGCGGTGCCCTGAGTGCGCTCATGCGCCATAGGTGGCCAGGTACGGCATCCGGATACGTTGGGCAAGGACGCGGGGCCTAAGTCTAGCTAAGGGTGCAGTAGGCGGCAAAAGCCATGGTAGAGTCCCGGCATGGCCAAAGCCTCCGGACGCTTCAGCATGCATCGCCCTTTGTTTCGCTTGACGGCTGCGGTTCTCGCAGTACTCGGAGTGGGCAGCTCCAGTTGCGGCGGGAAGGCACTTGTTGACGACTCAACAGGGACTGCAAGTGTTACCGGTGGAGCTCCGAGCTTTGGATCAGGTGGCGCTTTTTCAGCGAGTGGCGGCAATCCCGGCAATGGGAAACCGATGTTTCCGGGGAATGGAGCAACGCCCGGAACAACTGGACCCGCGACCATGCCAACCATCGACCCGGGCATTATACAACCACCGGTTATCGTTAGTTGCCCGACGTCTCCAAAGGACCTCACCTATTTTCTGACAGCCGCCCTCTGGGGCAATACGGCGTTCATAGCAGAAGTCCTTCCGATCGTCGACGCGTTGCCTACGACGGACGTCATCAAGCTCATGCAAGCGGATCCTCGCAGCCAGGTGGGTCTCGAAAAGTTTGCACTTGATTGGTTCGGGCTTACGAACGTGAGCATCGACTTTGGAGGAGCTACGGGAACCGGCGGGGCCTCCAACTCCCCCCAACACGCGCCTGATCAACTCATGGCGGAAGAGGGGCGCTTGTTTGTGCAGTGGACCTTGCAGGATCGCCAAGGGACGCTCGAACAAATTTTCACGTCGAGCCAATCGGTAATTAACCGAGAACTAGCAGACTATTACGCTGCTCCGCCTCCACCCTCCCCGCCTGGAAGCGATCTTTGGAATACTGTAGATCTGGGCGCGCAGGAGCGTTTTGGGATCTTGACGCGCGGGTTCTGGCTAGCTCGAAATGTGAACGCAGCGCGCCGTGGCAAGGCGGTGTTGGAAGATGCTCTTTGCTCGCTCGTCCCGGCCCCTCCCGCAAACGTTGCCCCTCATGGAGCAACCCCACCACCGCACCTTTCTGCCGTCGAAATTCGGGCACAAGTGAACGACCCCGTGTGCCAGGGATGCCACACGTTGATCGATCCAGCCGGGGGGGCGTTTGAACACTTCAATGGCGTCGGTCAATATCGGCCCGTTCTCGGCGGGGGCCAACCGATAGATGCTTCGGGTTATTTCGCCAGCTCGTTTGACCAAGGCGAAAGCACTTTCAAGTTTCAAAGCGTTAGGGAATTCATGGCGCAGTTGGCCACTTCCCCCAATCTGGAACAGTGCCTCGTGAAGAAGGTGGCCGCGTACACTCAGCGTGAAGCACTAGGAGGCCAGCCCTTCGAATCCTCCCCGCTCAACTGCGCGCTGAAAAGCAATCCGGGGCTCGGCGCGAGGTCGATTGCAGACGCGATGCGAGTTCTGCTCTCCAACCTAACTTCGATCTCACGGCTTCCGATCAAGTAAGAGCGCTTAGGACGTAGCGCGCCATCTGGAGGGCGTCCCACGCTCGTGGTTCAACCGGAGCTGCTTGAGCTTCCGGACTGGCCACTCGCACCGCCACCGCTGATTCCCGCTGAGCCGCTCGCCGCGCCGGAACCGTTGTTCGCGCCACCGGCGCCTTCGCCCCCACTGGCGCTCGTGCCACCGCTATTGATGGCGCCGCTGGCCCCGCCGCTCGCGGGGGCTCCGCCGCTAAAGCTCCCCCCGGCCATCGTGCCACCAGAAGGTGCCCCACCGCTCGGGCTCCCACCCGCAGAATCCGCGCCGCCCGCGGCTGCCATGCCCCCTGTGCCTCCGGTTGGGCCCGGATCAACCCCAGGGACCGCTGTGTAGAGAACTGTCGGCGGCACTACCTGATAGGTGTGGCCCGGCATTCCTTGTGGATCGCTCGGCTTGGTCCAACGCACCTCGCAGAAGTCATCGGCCCCACCCTCCTTGTGAAAAATATCGATGTAATAGAGCTTGCCTGCCGTCATAGGTATCGGCGCTGAGCGCTGGCCTGGGAGAAGAAAACTGTTCGCTGGCGAGTAGTCGTCCACGGCGGCAATCGGCTGAGCCTTATCTGGCGTGCTCAAACTGAGCCACAGCTGCGACGCATTGTCAGAATCCAGCCAAAAGACGTAAAGGCCCGTTTCGGGCGCCTTGATGAAACCACGAATGCGTTGACCGTAGTTGTCGTCCCAATTGCGGGGCTTCAAGGGTTGGTCCGGTGCGTAAGCTTGCAGGCCAGCAATGAGCTGGTCCGTAAAGCTTGGGTGGTCCGGGAAATCAGGAGAATACGCGCGAGAAGTGAACGCGGCCACGGCCGAGGTGTTGTTTGGGTAGCCCGCCTTCGGGACATCCATCCATAACTCACGCAGAACCTTGCCCGGGTCCCCCGCGATCATGGATCCCGCACAGCCATTCTCTGGATTGCAGCCTTGTTCCCCGGTATTGTAGCCAGATAGGTCCCTAGTAGAGCCCAACAGATTAACCGTTCCGCCTGCGGCCGGCGGCGGGGGCACGGGCATGTTTGGCGTGCTCCCCATTCCGCCAGACGGGCCAAGCATGAGCGGGATCGACGTAGGCCCGGGGCGCGGGGGAGCAACCACTGTGCTGGTTGGATCAGGCAATGCGGCTCGCGGTGGCGATGCGTCGGGCGAGGAGCACGCATAAGCGCTGGCCCACACTACACATGCCGAACCGAACCATACCGTGCGCTGAGTCATCCAAATCTCCAAACAACTGCGACCCCGACAGCTGAGACGGGCGCCCGAGGCCGACTATGCCCAACGCGCAACGCCTCCGCAAGCGCTGATGCAGCAGCCGCTTATCGCGTCACGCAGTGCCGATTTCACGACAGCAACAACAGTCTGTGGTCATCTGATCCAGAACCCAGCTAACGATTCGATTGTGCTAGTCGATACCTAAAAGTGCTAACGAGGAAGCCGCGCACGTACGATTGTTTCACGGACCTTCGCGCGCAGTCCCACCAGCCTGCGCACCTGAGGAGCGGAACCGCTCCGTATCAGCCCCCGACCCCACCTCTCATTTCGGCGAACCATCCGTGAGTGCGGGCTTGACCCGGACCGTGGCACTCGCGCCCCACACTCGCACAACAGCGCTCCTTCGGCCGAAACCCTGGCTGCACTCGCGCCCCCGGGGCTGATCTGGTACGCCAACCTGACATGAGTTACGTCGTTTTGGCCCGAAAGTGGCGTCCTTCGAGTTTCGAGGATTTGGTGGGGCAGGAACACGTCGCCAAGACGCTGGCCAACGCCATCGCTGCCAATCGCGTGGCCCACGCCTTCCTGTTCACAGGGGCACGCGGCGTGGGCAAAACCACCAGCGCGCGCATCCTTGCCAAAGCGCTCAATTGCATGCGCCCACCGGGCACCGTGCCACCCGGAACCGATCCGGGCCCGATCGCGATTCCATGTCAGGTGTGCCCCGCCTGCAAGGAAATAGCTCTCGGCACAGACATGGACGTGCAGGAAATAGACGGCGCCAGTTACAACGGCGTGGATGAAGTTCGGCGGCTCCAGGATTCCCTGCCGTATCGCCCTTCGCGCGACCGCTACAAGATCTTCATCGTCGACGAGGTGCACATGCTCTCGCAGAGCGCCTGGAACGCCTTTCTGAAGACGCTGGAGGAGCCACCGCCGCACGTAAAATTCATTTTTGCGACCACCGAGGTACGCAAGGTACCTGTAACAATATTGAGCCGCGTTCAACGGTTCGATTTTAAGCTTATCCCTACCCGCCTCATTGCCGACCGCCTGCGCTATGTCTTGGGGCAAGAAGGGCTCTCGGCCGATGAGCTGTCTTTAGCGATTATCGCGCGTGAGGCTGCCGGCAGCATGCGGGACGCGATGAGCCTATTGGATCAGGTAATCGCGTGGGCTGGCACCGAGCTCACGGGGTCAGGAGTGGCTGAGGTGCTCGGCGTGGCCAGCCACCAGGTGTTGCATGATATCGCCGGTTCCTTGGTGAGAGCTGACGCAGCTCGCTGCCTTTCGGTTGTTTCGGACTTGGCCATGCAAGGTTACGATCTGGCGCACGTTGCACGTGACATCTTATCTTTGTTGCGGGATCTGGTAGTTGCAAAGGTGCATCGAGAGCCGGAGGCTTTGCTCGACCTCGCTGACGAAGAGCGCAAGGATGTCATGGCGCTCGCCAAAGATGCGGACCCCGATGATCTGATCCGGCTGCACCAAGGATTCTCCGAGGGGTTTGATGCAGTTTCCCACAGTGGACACCCGCGCTCAGCTCTTGAAATGCTGCTCGTTCGCCTGGCCCGCCGCCCGCCGCTCATACCAATTGATGATCTCATTCAGCGCCTGGGGCAGCTAGAACGGCGATTGAGCAGTCGCGCCGGCGCCCCATCTCCAGCACGCGGACCCGGAATGCCACCTGCAAGTGGAGCCCCACGTGGTGATGCCCCAAGGCCTCGGCCACGTGAAGGCCAATCCCCACCAAGCGCAAGCCCCTCGTCGAGCAGCTCGGCGGACGAGCCTCCACCGGCCCCTTCTTTGGTTGAAACGCACGCAAGCGTTACTCCCCCTTTCGAACCTCCGGGGGCCACGGCACCACCCGAAGTACGCAACACCAGGCCTCCTGCGCGTGCCGCCACTACCCCGGCGGCCGATCCATTGGCGTTTCCGGAGTACCCTGGAGAACGCCGCGTCGAGGCCACGCAAAGCAGCGCGCCTGCTGCGGTTAGAGTGCGCCAGGGCGGGCTGCTCGAAGACCCAACCCAGCTTAAGCACTGGGCGGCGGTGGTGGAGGCACTAGAAGCTAAACGCCCTGAGCTTGGGGCGTACCTGGGCCACGCCGTTCCGCTTTCTTTGGCGCCTCCCACGGTGGTTTTGGCATGGGAGCCGGGCAGTGTGTTTTGTGGGAACGCGACCACCGCCGACAACCAAGCACTCATGGACGCCCAGTTTTCTGAGCATTTCGGCGCACCGACGAAGGTTGAGCACAAGCTGGAGGCCATAGAGGGGCGAGATCTTGTGACGCTGCTCAGCATCCGAACCCGGCAGGCAGAGGAGGAGCGCAAGCTAGCCATCGAGCGGGCTCGGAAACACCCTGCCGTCGTGCTAGCGATGGAGGTGCTGGGCGCCAAGATCAAGGATCTTAAGCTCAGCGAAACGGACGCGGTGCACTGACTGCCATGCTCCCTATCAAGCTCACACGGTTGATACAGCTCCTTAGCCGCTTTCCGGGAGTGGGTGAGAAGACTGCTCAGCGCTTCGCTCTGTATTTGATCCAAAATCAGGACCTCGCCGCGCAGCTTGGAAAAGAGCTAACTGAGCTCTCCTCAAGTATCTGTGTCTGTGAACGGTGCGGCAATATCGCAGAGCGAGCAAACCCCGGGCCTTCCTTGTGCCGAGTTTGCCAAGATCCTCGGCGCGAAGCGCGCCTGCTCTGCATCGTTGCACGCGTGCAAGACCTCTTGGCTATCGAACGCAGTGGTGCCATGCGCGGGCGCTACTTTGTGCTCGGTCGATTACTTTCCCCGCTCGATGGAATTGGTCCTGAAGAATTGCCATTGCGGCAGCTTCTCACCCTCACCGCTGAACAAGGCGTAGAGGAAGCCATCATCGCTACGCCACCCTCGGTGGACGGGGAAGCCACAGCACTTTTCTTGGCGCGTGAACTCGGCAAACGCGGCGTGAAGCTCACGAGAATCGCAAGCGGCATCCCCCACGGTGGCGACCTTGAATTTGCGGATCAGATCACGCTAGGCCGCGCCATCGACGACAGGCGCACGTTAGGTTCTTAAGGGCAGATAGCCGCCCCCCGCCGTGCCTCAAGGCCCCCCGCCGTAGGTTGCGGCAAAAAAATATTTGAACCCTTCTTAGCCAAGCGGGAACGAAGGGCAAAGGAACCCACGTGCCCAATCGATTTCCTCCGGCAATTATCGCACTTTTGCTCGCTATTGCGGCCTGGCTACTCGCTAACCTGGCCCTAGCCCAAACCGATGAAGTTGCGCCTGCTGATGGCTCCCAGAAGCCACCGCTCCCCGATGCAGCCACTGAAACCACAACTGAAGAAGAGTTTGGCGCAACAGCTCAGGTGGTTTCACCCACCTCTGGCGCCACACACCACAACCTCAGCCAAGAGCAAGTACAAACAATGGCCGGAACCGGTGGTGATGCCGTGCGAGCAATCGCGATATTGCCCGGCGTTGCGCGGGGGGATGGCGATACGCCCTTCTTTCGCGGAAGTGCGAGCGATGAAAGCCAAGTCTTTTTGGACGGCGCACCCGTGCCCCTCTTGTTTCATCTCGGCGGTGCCACGAGCTTTTTCAACTCGCAATTTCTGGAGTCGGTAGAGGTCCATCCCGGAAATTTTAGCGTAAAGTACGGCCGAGCTACCGGTGGGATTGTCGACATCAAGACACGCAAGCCTCGCACGGATAGATTGCACTCGACTCTGCAACTCTCGCTCCTCGATTCGAGCGCACTCATCGAAACACCCGTAACGTCCACGACGTCGATGTTCGCGGGGGTACGGCGCAGCAACCTGGAACTCTACTTCGACCATTTGGTACCCAAAGACGTCTTCTCGACGGTGGCCGCGCCCGTTTATTACGACTACCAAGGCCTGGTTCGGCACGAGCTCAATCGGGATCGATCGCTCGAAGTGATGGCCTATGGCAGCCGTGATTCACTGCACTTGCGCTTTGATGAACCCAATGCTGCAAGCCCTGTTCTCTCGGGCGATCTTGAAGGCCTCGTGGAGTTTCACCGCTTGAGTGTGCGTTCCCACGCCAAGCTCTCTGAGAGCGTGAATGAGGAGCTATCCGTTGCATTCGGCAAACAGCTCGGCGTGCAGACTTTCGGTCCTTGGCAAAGCCACTTTTCGACCTTCGACGCTTCGCTCCGCGCCTTGTATCAAATCGCATTCGGCGGAAAGGCTCGCCTAGATACGGGTGTGGACGTTCAGAGCTTCCGGTTGGTGGGTAGCTACTACGGGCCACCACCGACGCAAAACGAGGGAAACCCAGTGAATCAAGCACCCCCTGGCACGGTTGCTGAAGCTAGCATCACCGACACCATTGTGCAGGTGGCGCCGGCTTGGTTCGCTGAACTTACGCTGCCGCTCTCACGGCGCTTTACTCAGACTGTGGGGCTGCGCACCGACTACTACAGCAACCTCAAAGCCTGGACGGTGAATCCGCGGCTGAGCACTCGCTACGAAATAGATCCCGACTCCAGCCTTATCGCGGCAAGCGGACTCTTTTCGCAACCTCCCATTTACTACCAGGCACTTGAAAACTTCACTAATCCAAACCTCTCGCCGTTTCATGCGTGGCAGCAAAGCCTCGGAATAGAGCGGAGGCTTGGGGGATTGAAGCTCACGAGCACTGGGTTCTACAAACGCTTGTACCAGCGTGTGGTGGGCACGGCAGGTGGGGAGCCACCCGTTTTCGAAAACAACGGAGCAGGGCGTATTTACGGCGCTGAGTTGGGCGCGGAAGGCGAACTCACCGAACGCCTGCGAGGCTCGTTAGCCTACACCGTGAGCCGCAGCGAGCGCCGAGATCGCAACGAAAGCTGGCGCCTTTTCGACAATGATCAACCTCACGTACTCTCTTTGGTTGGCTCCTACAAGCTCGGGCGTGGCTGGACACTAGGCACCAGATTTAGATTAACTTCCGGAAACCCGAGCACGGACATCGTAGGCTCCGTTTACGACGCCAGAATCGACCAATACCGACCTCTCTACGCAGGCATCAACACCAACCGCTCTCCCACCTTCCACCAGCTGGATCTTCGAGCGGACAAGGAGTTCGATCTAGGAGCCATCAAGCTTAGCACCTTCCTTGAGGTCATGAACGCGTACAACGCTCCCAACGCCCAGGGCTACACCTACAGCTTTGACTACAAAAAACGCGAACCCGCTCGCGGCATGCCGATTTTCCCGAACTTTGGTCTGCGAGGAGAACTATGACTGATTCAGTGAGGTTGGCAGGCGCCGTAGTGCTCGGCTTGTGCCTGCTCAACGCGTGTGATGATCCGCTCAAGCGCGCGCAAGATCTTGATGAGCCGCGAGTACTTGGCGCAACGGTGCACGTGGTGGGTGACGAAACGCGTGCTGAGCCTAGCACTCTAGAAACGGTGGCCGTGGAATTCGTCGCCGGCTCCCCCGACCCCTTCCAAGGATTCGGCTGGGCCTTTGAGGTCTGTTGGGCCACAGCTACCAGCTTTGGCGCCGGTGAGTGCGAAACTGAACCATTTACGAGCTTCACTTCGGATGACACGACAGCTTCACCGCGGGCTCAACTAAGCTTCAGAGTGCCGCCGCATCCGAACCAAACCGCACAACCCTCGACACTGCTCATTCGGGGCGCATTCTGCCCAAACTCAGGCGTATCTCTCTTGGATTTCCCACAAGGCATAGGATGCAGAGACACCACCTCAGCTCCTCTTCCAGCCGAGCTTCGGGTTATCACCAATCCGGTCACTCCGAACCACAACCCCAAAATAGAGATCGTGCACTTCGACGACACCGAGTGGCCAGCACTGCTAACCAAAACACCCTCCGAATGCGCCGCTTCAGCTGGGCCACGGGTGCGAGCTGGCTCAGGCCAACACACGCTAACCCTTTTGTTCGCCGACACCGCACGCGAAGCGCTGAGCACCTCCACCACGCGGCAACCAACCCGAGAATCCCTGTTAATTTCCCATTTTTCTACGCTTGGGAAATTGGCGCGCAGGTATTCGGCCCTAACTCCGGACGAGCCCAATCGCGCGATTTCCGTACTGTGGGAGGCACCCGCTACGGTCGAAAACGACACCCCCGTAAGCTTCTTTGTGTTCGTTCGGGATCTGCGTGGCGGAGCCGATTTCGTGGAACTCTCGCTATGTTTGGAGCCCAGCGCGCCATGAAGCCGTCTGACTTAACCATGGTTGGTGCGCGCACGGAATCAGGCTGGGTACATGCCCTATTGGTGATAGTAAGCGGAGCGTTGCATTTGGGGATGCTGAGCGCAAGTGTTGGTTCTCCTCCGATACCAGTGGTGCCTCCGGGGCCGATTGAGGTTGGTATCGTTGACCTGCCAGAGCCTGAAGAAGTGCCGTTACCGCCACCGGTATCTGCGCCTGAACCGGAAAAGCCACGGGAGCGTGCCGACGTGCAACAGCAGGCGGCACCCTCGGAGCCACCTCTCGAACCGCCGCCAAGCACCGACGCCTCCACGTTGCAGCCCGACACAGCGGCCGACGTTTTGAGTGACCTTTCAGATTCGCCTGGCTTTGCTATTAGCTCGACGCGCACCACGATCCTTCGCGCTTCCGCAAGCACCCGTGCGGCGCCTTCAACGAACCCAGAGCCTGCACGCAAAAAGCCAGCTCTGGTGGCACTCTCCGCACTCGGAAGGAAGCCGACCCCACCAGATCTTAGCTCGGCGCTGGAACACAACTACCCGATCGCAGCGCGCCAACTCGGGCTCAACGGCAAGGCCACGCTCCGTGCACGTGTTGACGCGGATGGCCTGGTACGCGCCGTTGAACCGGTGGCCGCCTCTCTGCCCGACTTTGCCGAAGCTTGCGCAAAAACCATCAAGAATTCGCTCTGGGGAGCGCCCCGCGATAACCAGGGGAACCCCGTAGCAACCTGGATCCGTTACACCTGTCGCTTTGAGGCCCGCCGATGAAAGTATCCTTACCGCCACTCGTTTCTCTTTTGGTGAGTTCATCCGCCGCTTACGCGGAAAACGCAGTGCCACCGGCCACGGGGGCGTCAACCAGCGAGCCAGCACCGGAGAAATCCGTCGATCACGCCCGCGCACCGCTCACCTTACTCCTGGAAATCGATCCGCGCATAGCGGTGGACGGAACCGAGCTCCGATCGCGACTGCACCAGGAATTAGGTCACAAATTCACATCAGACAGTCAGGCGTACGATGGCCGCCTGCAGATCCAAAGGCAGGGCGAAGATGAAGCCCTGGTGCGTTACCAGCTCCATGATGATCCGGAACTCGTACGTAGTGTCCCGCTACCGAAACGAACAGGTGAACGTGCGGACGTGTTGTTTTGGCTCGTTAGCAATCTAATTTCCGACCAAACAGCGGGTCTTTTGGCGGAGCTTACGCCCTCGGCGAACCCACCGGCAGCCAGTACAATCCCCGAAGGCGGTGCTCCTTCCGACGTCAAAGCTCCGCCAAACAAAGGCACAGCTGAAAAATCAACGCAGCCCACCTCAGCGGGGGCCTCACGCGAGCTCACGCGAAAGAACACTGCCCCAGCACTCCCCCTTCCGGCCTTGGAGCTCGGGAATCTGAGTTTCTTCCACCCCATCACTCTGGTGCCGAACACCGAAGCCAAGCGTTTTCGCGGCGAACTTGGCTTTGCCTACAGCCGAGTGTACGGCATATCCGGCGTCGGATTAACGGCTGGAGCGCTGCGAGTCGATGGCCCCACCGAAGGAGCACTCTTCGCTGGGCTCTACGCGCAATGGGCGGGCCCCACCCACGGCTACGTGAGTTCGGGGCTCGTAAGCTATGGCAGCGGGCCAATCGTGGGGGTGGTCAATTCGGGGTTGTTTAACCTCCAACGAGCCGAAGCAACGGGAGCGCTGTTCGCCGGAGCCGTAAACGTAAACCAAGACCTGACAGGCTTGGAGGCTGCAGGCCTCCTAAATGTCGCCAAAAATGTGAAGGGGGCACAGGTTAGCCTGATGAACATCGGTGGCGATGTAGAAGGCGTACAGATTGGGTTGGTGAACATCTCCGACAACCTCACCGGCATGCCTATTGGCTTAGTGAACGTGGTCAAGAACGGACGCCATCAAGCACAAACGTGGGCTACCGTCCAAGACACCGACAGCGGCTACCGCTCATCTTTGTCATTTGGATACAAAAATAGCCGAGGCCCACTCTACACGCTGGTCTCTCTCGGCGTGGCGAGCCCGTTAGAAGCCAACGTTTCCGATACTGCTACCAAGGCGAAGCCGACCGTTGCGACGGCGAGCTCAGGCATGGGTATTGAGGTAGGAAAGGAGCCGTTCTATGTAGCGGGAGACATCCAGTACTTCGTCGAAGCTGAGACAGAAAAAAGCGAAACCCCACGTCAAGGCGTCGAATACCGTGCCATGTTGGGCTTGGATTTCGGACACCTCGGAGCGTTCGCGGGAGTGGGGGCTCGCAACACATTCGAGGGGCCCAGCGTTCAACTGGCACCCGAGGGGTTTGTGGGGCTAGGTCTGTTCTAGCCGAGCACGGGGACCACACCGGTGCTAATGTGCCGTAAACATTGACATAATCTGGGGGCGAAGAAAGTTTGAACGATCCTTCTGCCGGCGGGAACTCAGGGCTAAAGTCCACGTTTTCCCCTGTGCCCCTCCCCCGCCAAGATGACCACTGCTAGCTTCCACTTCGCGGTGACCGACCATGTGGCAGGCTTCTCGATCCCCGGTCAACACCTGTTAGATCGACTCAAGACGTCAGATGCGAGCGCACTTGGGGCAGTGTACGATGAGCATCATCAGGCTGTACGCGCTTTCGCCGTCCGGCTGGTGGGAGACCGGGCCAGCGCAGAGGATTTGGTTCAGGAAGTGTTTCTTACTTTGCCGAAAGCGGTTCGCAAATTTGAAGGACAGAGCAGTCTGCGCACCTTTATTTTGGGCATCGCCGCCAATCGGGCTCGCCACTTCGTGCGCGCAGCCGCTCGCCGAAGAGCCGCCGCGGAACGCGTGTTGAGCGGCGCGACCAACGAGACGACCTACACCCCCCATCACGATTTGGAACGCCGAGAGCTCGCCGATCGGCTCAACAGGGCGCTCGATTCACTGCCACTGGATCAACGCGTGGCGTTTGTATTGTGTGACGTGGAAGAACGTTCCAGTGTAGAAGCTGCCGCGGTGTTAGGCGTCGTCGAAGCAACGGTACGTACCCGGCTATTTCACGCTCGAAAGAAGCTGAGAGCTCAGCTTTCTAAGGGGGTGTACACATGATGGAAGATCCCCTGGCGGAGGCCACCCAAGCGCTGCGCGAGCTCACGACTTCGGAGGAAGATGGGCGACGCACGCGTGCCGCCATCCTCAGCAAGCTTGCAAAGCGAGAAGCACGGCCTTTTCGTCCTGTGCTTTGGTTTCCCCTAGCCGCCCTACTCATCGGGTCGACGGCATTCGCTGCGAGCCAAGGTGCTTTCGCGGGTTTGATGAATGCGCTTCGTGGACCATCAACTGGCTCATCAGGTGAAGCGCCCATGCCTAGGATGAAGGCTCTTCACAAGATCCCAAAACCGCCGCCCGTGCCCGCTGAACCTGGCTCAGCATTGACTGCCCCAGAGATGAAGACCCCAGTCGCAAAGGTGGCCCCGCCATCCGCAGCCACTTCGCATCTTGAGCCGTCAAGCGCTCATCAACGAGTGAATAACACACAGGCTAACATCCCTGGGTCAGTGGAAGGGCCATCTGTCGAATTGAGCGCGTACCGGGCGGCCCATTCCTTGCACTTCCAGGCCCACAACTGGGCCGCGGCAGCGAAGGCGTGGTCGCGCTACTTAGAGCTTGCACCGACTGGTTCGTTGGCACCGGAAGCACGCTTTAATCGAGCACTTTGCTGGGTGCGCATGGGCGATATCGAGCAAGCGAAGGTCGCGCTCGCTCCCTTCGCGACAGGCCAAGTAGGTGGTTATCGCCAGGCGGAGGCCACTGCATTGTTGGCTGCCCTCAATCAGAGGTGAGGCGTGCCCGGCTAGGCGGGCATGCTTCGACCTCACAGCTCAGTTGCCTTAGCGCACTCTAGCGCACATCTACCTTCGCGATTCGTGCCGTTCGCTTAAGGCTACTTAAGTGCGCCACACTCTAGCGCCATAGCGACGCTTTCCAGGTCCAACCGGATGTTGCGCTCTAGCTGCAGTCAAAAACGACGCGGCGGCGCAAAGTGCTGTTGGCAACCGAGGCCTCAACCTCTCATACTGTTGTCACCACCTAAGTCGAAGGTTTACCCCTCGCGAAGCGGCTTAATCATGCGCAAATCCATCTCCCGACGAACCCTGCTCCACGGAGGAGCTGGCTGCTTGATCGCGTTACCCTTGTTGGACGGAATGCGCGTCGCCCGCGCCCAAGCGACAGCCCCCGCCCGCCTGATCACGTACCACGAACCTTACGCGATGTTCGCAGACGCCTTCTGGCCCCCCGAGCCCGGCAAACCTCAATACGACAAGAAGTCCGGCAAAATCGCTGAGCTCCCGACCTCAGGGGTGGGGTTCATGGATAACCCTGCTTACGAGTTCACCGAGATCCTAAAACCGCTTGAGTCGATTCGGAACGAAGTGCTGGTGCTCGAAGGCCTGCAAAATGCTGGGAACAACCACGACGGCTACTGCTCAATTTTGACTGGCTACGAGCAGCTTGAGCGCTCAGATACCGACGTAACTGGCGGCGGAATCTCGCTTGACCACTACATGGCGCAGAAGCTCGGCTACGACAAAAGCATGCGGTTTGCCAGCATGCAGCTGGGGGTGATAGTGGAAGGCAACGGCAGCAAGAGTGCGGTCTCGTGGGTTGCGCAGGGGCAGTCTGTTCCCGCGGAAAATAGCCCTCGGAACGTTTTCAACAAGCTATTCCCTAACGGAGCCGCCACTCAAACCACGACGCCCATGCCAGTGTCTGCTGACATGTTGCGGGCGCGCCAGAAGTCTGTCCTGGATGCCGCGCTAGACCAAGCCGCGGCCCTGCGCCCAAGCCTGAGCACGCTCGACCAGCAGAAGGTGGACCAATATTTGGAAGCCTTTCGCAGCGTAGAGCAGCGAATTGACGTACTTAGCAAGCCCACGGCTACCTGCGCTGCCCCCGCCTACCCCGCTGACTACAGCCTCCAGCCGGAGCAATCGCAAGATTCCTACTACGCTCAGCAGCCAGAAATCGCAGACGTAATGATGGATCTTTCCGCGATGGCGTTCGCCTGCGACCTCACACGTATCATCACCTTTCAGATGAACGAGGAAGGTAATGACCTCGTATTTACCTGGATCCCCCAGCAACGCGGCCGCTGGCACCAGCTCTCCCATATTTTTCTCCAGCCGGGGCAGGTGCCGTATGAGCTCAACCCAGCTGATCCTGCGCAGATGAGTTGGTGGGAAGACGTGCAGAACTACATCAACGTTTCAGTGTGGAATGCCCAGCAGGTGTACAAGCTCCAAGACAAACTGAAGCAACACGGCGTTTACGACAACACGTTATTGCTCTGGACCACCAACATGGGCCAGGGAAACACCCACGGGAGCATCAACATCCCGCTCGTGCTGCTCGGCAACGTGAACAATTACTTCAAGACCGGCAGGCACATACGCTTGGATATTCCCGGGGAATATCGCCGCATCAACGACCTCCACGTGAACATCCTGAACGCCTTTGGGGTGCCCGACACCAGCTTTGGGTTTTCCGAATTCAACAAAGGCCCCATCTTGGAAATCAAAGCCTAGAAGCCGACCATTCGGGGCCGCCCCACGCACCAAGTCTCGCATTCTCCGCAGCATGCCGAGCTTAACAGTGCTACAGCGCACTAGAAACTCCGGCATTTTGTGCTCCGAAGCAAGCTTGCGCTGAAGCGTTCCGGCCTGGCTTGATCCGCGCGTTGGCTACGAGGAAGATAGGCGCCCCCATGCGAACCCCCATCTCCACCACTGATGCCCCGGCCGCCATCGGCCCGTACAGTCAGGCGGTGAGGTGCTCGGGCTTTGTGTTCCTGAGTGGCCAGATACCGCTCGATCCGAAAACTGGTGAGTTGGTCTCTGGGCCCATTGAGGCCCAAGCCGAACGTGTATTGCTGAACCTGAAAGCAGTGCTCTTAGCAGCAGGGGCATCTTTCGGTGACGTTGTGAAAACGACCATCTATCTCGTTGACTTGGCGGATTTCGCCGCAGTGAACACTATTTACGGCAGCTACTTCGGGGCCAACCCACCTGCCCGCTCAACTGTACAAGTGACCGCTCTCCCCAAGGGAGCTCGTGTTGAGATCGACGCCATCGCGCAGATCTCGGAATAGGCAAACATCCATGAGCCAAACTAAAGTTATTGACGACGCCCTCATCAAAGCGACCGCAGCCCAAGCGCTCGTCGCGATTGAGAAAATGGGGCCTGCATTTGCTGACTTGATTCAAAAGTGGACTCAAACTTCCAACAGTGCGGCACTCCAGGCCGTGGCCGAAGCGCCCAGCGGCCCCGCGCGCAAGGAAGCAAAGCGGGCACTTGGCGTGCTCAAATCACGCGGCGTGAAGCTGGCAGAGCCTACACACGTTGTAGCCTTCCTCAGCAAGGAAGAAACCACGGAAGAAGCGTGGCTACTGCCTCCCGATAGCACCACTGCTGTTGGCCTCGTCGTCGTGCGCCGCAGTACCACCAAACCCAACCAAGCTGTGTTCGTGTTTGTGCACCCAACTTTGGGCATTCGTCGCGTCGAAGGTGGCTCCCTCAGCCAATCGCAGCTCAAAGATGCTCTGCAGCGCGGTCTGCCCTCTCCGGAGTGCAAGGCAGTGCAAGTACCTGTGGAGTGGGCTCGCTATCGAATCGCCCTCGCGCATCGGCAACACGCCGAGACGAAGCTTCCTGTGCCCCTAGGCTGGAGCAGCAATCAGGAGTTGCTCGGGCCCGTTCCCGAAGAAGTGGTGCCGCATCCGTTTGAGTCCGAAGGGCTCGAGTTAGCAGACGACGACGCGCGCACCTTGGCGAAAACATCCCTCAAGCTGCACGCTCTGCCGGAATTCCGCGCTTGGTTCCCAGCACAGGGGGCTATTGCCGAGCTATTGCAGGGCGTTGGCACCCGCGTCACACCCGGAGCTGAGCCTCCTCAGGATGAGTTGCAGAAGCACTTGGACGCCGAGATCTTACTCGCCACTGATCGTTATTTCACGCCCGAACGCCGAGCGGAAATTGCGGGGCTCATGAAAGACTGCGCGCTTGGCATCTTGCAGCGTGATGGCGAAACGCAAGCACTGGAAGTTGCAGCGACGATCCACGTCATCGAAAAAGCGGGGCTCATCACCGACCCGCCCCACGAGGTCGCATTCCTCAAGGGTTTCTTTGAGAAGGCAATCGGCCTCATCCTCTCACAAAACAACGGTCGCTTAACGATTCCGGTAGCCCAGGTTCCGCCCGCCGCAGCCGAGGCGGGACCCGGCGCCGCTCCCAAAGCGGCGGAGCCTGTAGCCGAAGGCGCCTAAATCATAGAGAGCTCGGAAGGCCTTCACGAATTCAAAGGGCTTCGGAAGGTCTACACCCCACCCGCTCGGCTGAGCCTCGCACCGCACGTGGCACGGCGCTCAGCGCTCGTGCGACCCCTGATTACGCGTGAGCTCGTGGAATGCGGCCATCAGCCGTTGGGTAATGTGCCCGGGCGTTCCCTGGGCAATCTTTCGTTCGTCCACGGCCACGACAGGCAATACTTCACGAATGCTTGACGAGATAAACACCTCGTCGGCATCGAGCAATTCCGCAAGGCCTATTGGCTGCTCGTGCACCACGAGCCCAAGCTGGACGGCAAGCTCCATCACCACGCGCCGGGTGATTCCCGGCAAGATGCCCAAATCAAGCGGCGGAGTGGCGAGCGTACCCGAACGGACGGCAAACACGTTTGAGGTTGCACCCTCCAGCACCCGCCCGACGCCGTCGAGAATAAGCGCCTCCACAGCTCCCTTCTGCTTTGCTTCATGCATCGCGAGCACAGCCACGAGGTAGTTACCGACCTTCGCCCCCGAAGCCACCGTCTGATCCGAGACTCGGGCTGTGCGGTAGGTGATAACAGACACACCGTTTTGGTAGGCCTCTTGATGCGGCGGGTGGAGCGGGCCAACCAGCACTACGCGCGTTGGATGAATAGAAAGGGCTGGATCCAACCCCAGTGTGTCGGCTGTGCCACGGGTTACCACCACACGAACGTAGCTGTCCGGGTTGTCTGCAGCGCGAACGGCGGCTTCGATCTCCAAAGCGAGCGATTCAAGCGTCACCGGTAGAGGAATTAGGACCCGCTCCGCGCTCCAAGCCAAGCGTTCCATATGAAGATCCATTCGAAACGGCACGCCATTATATGTGCGCAGCGTTTCAAAGACCGAATCCCCGTACAGAAAGCCCCGATCGAACACGCTTACGCTGGCCTCTTTGGGAGGTACTAGCTGCCCGTTGATCATCACTACCTGAGACATGAAAGTCAGCCTTCTGAGCGACGTTCGGCGCTCCGTTTACCCTGCCCGCAGAGCATCGAGCCGCTTTTGGGCCTCACCGAGCGTTGCATCTGTCTGCACGGCACGTTCGAACATTTGCAACGCCTTATCCTTTTCGCCGAGCTTCTCGTGAATATCACCAAGGTACAGAAAAACCTCGGCCTTCGTGATCGGACTTTGTGCGTCGAACTTCTGGAGCAGTAGCGCCCGGAACATCTGTTGTGCCCTTTTGAGGTCGGAGGCTTCCAGTGCCACCATGCCGAGCTCCTTCAGCACACTAACATTGCCAGGTTCAATTCGAAATGCTTTGTCCAACTCCTCAAGCGTTCGAGCCATGTTGCCGGCCGTTCGATACGCGTTGGCGAGGCGCCGATGCACTTCGCCAAGCTCTTTTGCTCGCTTGCCGCCATAGCTTTCTACCACTTTTTCCAAAGCCAAAATGGCCTGGTCGCTTTGGCCTGCCGCGCTGTACGCGTCGCACAATTCGAGCAAAAGCTCCCTATCTTCTGGTTTGCGATCGCTTGCTTGCCTCAAGAGCCGCGCGGCCGCGGCCGGATCCTGACAGTGTTGGCTTTCAACGGTTGCGGCCTTTCTCAAGAGCGCTACCTGCTCGTCCGCCGTGCTGGCTTGCTCGGCGCGTGCGCTGTAGAGTGCCGCGAGCTTGCCGAATTCGGCGTTTTTCTCGTAGAGGGCACCCAGCTTAACAGAAAGCTCCGCATTCTTCGGATTGAGGCTCAGCGCGACTTCCAGAGCTCTAGCTGCACCGGGCTCATCACCCATTGAAAGCCGTGTAGACGCCAACTCTTCAGCTAGCTTTAGCTTCTCCTCGCCTTCGGTGAGCTCTAGGAGCCGCTCCAGGAACGACGCCGATTGACCGGAGTTCCCCTCCGCCCGGGAAAGCCGAAGGAGTGCCTGAAATGCGCTCACGTGCTTGGAGTCGCGAGCAACAATGTCCTCGTAGACAGAAATGGCGCGTGCACGATCTGAAAGCCTTGTCTCGCAGATTTCAGCAAGACGCAGCTGAAAGCGCAGCTCTTTTTCAGTTTCATTGCGCTCACGAGCGAACTCGATCTGAATACGCAAAAGATCCGCCAATTCTTCATCTCGACCGGCCTGCTCCAGAAGCTCGCTTAAGAAAACGACTGCCTCCGGCTGACCAGGTTCGTCCTCAAGAATGGCTTGCAGTAGCTCGACAGCTTGGCTTGGGGCCTTCAACGGTCCGGCCTGAAGCTTGGCCAAATCTAGCCGCAAGGACGAGCGCGCGCTGGGTGACTCGGCCTGCTCGGCGAGGCGCTCCAACAGATCAGCCAGCTTCTGGTGAGCTTGGCCCGCGGAGTAGAGCTCTCGCAGCGTCGCTGCAGTCTCACTATCGTCCGGATCTTGTTCGAACAGCTGCTCGTAGAGCTCGATAGCTCTCGTGTTATCCTGCAGCTGCCTATGTGCTAAGCGGGCTGCTTCGCGTCGTAAATCCTGTACGGATTCTCCATCCGCACCGAGCTCGCTGCGCTTGACCAAAAGTTCCAATCCCTCTCGGAAATTACCGGCTGAGATCACGACTCTTGTGAGCTCAGCGAGCCCCCACGTGTTTTCAGAGTCCGCCGCCAAAAGCTCACGCAAGAGCCTTTCCACCAAGGCACTATCCCCGAGATTGGTGGCTAACTCGGCCGCTTCCTTGAGTAGCTGCTCCTCTGCGTCACCAACGGCGAACTTGCTCCTTCTCTCCAAAGTAACCACAAGATCGCGCTCTCGACCTGGCACACGCTGAAGCCTTTCGAGAGACCGAAGAACATCCTCACGCGTGGGCTCTTCCTGCAAAGCCTTCTGCAACAGTGCTTCCGCGCCTCGCGCATCGTTCAAGTGCTGTTCGCTCCAGCTCGCGAGCAACTCATATAACTCTGACGTTCGCGTAGACGGCAACGTTGGGGTAGCTACGATCGCACTCTGCAAAGCTTCTAAGGCACTCGCCCAATCCCCCGTAATTCCCGCTAGGCGCGCGACTTCCTCTATCAAAAGCTCGTCGCCGGGCGCATCGCGAAAGCCGTCCTGAAGAACACGCTGGCCGCCTTTTGGATCGCCGCAATCCTCCTCAAGAACTCTTGCCAAACTGCGCCGCATCTGTGCGCGTTCCTCTGGCTGCTGCGCAAAGCCCAAGCGTTTTTCGTACAATCCGGCCAGGTGAGAGGTCTGCCCCAAATTTCGATACACCGGCTCTAGCAACTCCGAAACGGCCTCGAAAAACTCCCGATTGGAGGTGAGAGACTCCAGAACTGCGATAGTTCCCGCGTGCTCCGGTGCACGCTCCAACGCCGAACCAAGCGCCGAAAGCCCTCGGTCGAAGGCCGAGAACGCCTCGATCTGGAGCTTCCCGAGCCTACAGTAGAGCTCCGCTTGCAGCATCGAGTCCATCTCCACGAGAGCTCGCCGCTCCAAGATATCGGCTAACTCTTGGGACCGACCCTGCCGAGTGTAGAGTCGGTCGAGGGCGGCCAAAAGGTCTGGCTGATCCCCTGCTTGCTCAATCGCTCGTCCATAAGCCAAGGTGGCGCGTCGATCGTCCGCGAGGTGCTCCTCGGCGATTCGACCCAGGCGTGACAAGAGATCACGCGCAATGTCGGGGTCGAAGGTTACCTGCGCACGTTCCTCAAGCCGCTCGGCGTAAGCGCCAAAATCGGCTTTTGTTGAACAAAGCCTTTCGATCTCTGTGTGTAGCTCCACGAGTGCCGGCTCCTCAGCCAGGGCCCGCAACAGAGCAGCGCGCGCTCTCTCTGGTTGCCGGAGGGAAACCTCCTCCACTTGCGCAATTTCCCGGAGTAGCTGCACGCGTTCACTGGGCTCGGAGGCTACCGCTAGGCACAGCTCAAGCATCGAGACTAGTTGCGCGTGTTGCCCCTGGCTCCTCAGTACCGGAAGTAGAATTTCGGCAGCACGCTGCCGATGCAGATCATTGTTGGTGGCAATCTCCGCCACGGCAAGCTGGGCAGCCGTGTCCGTTGGGTCTTCACGCAGCACGCCTGCATAGGCATCCAGCGCCTCGTCAAAATTCCCCAGCTCTACTGCCAGAAGCTTGGCGATCCGTTGGTTCAGCGAGCGCCGTTTGCTCGGATCCGTCGTCGATTCGGCCTGCCCTTTTAGGCTTTCCAGTAAATCGCCATAACGTTGCTCTACCTCGTAAAGCCGCTGGACCTCCGAAAGCGCCTCAGGGTCGTTGGGCTTTACCAAGAGCGCTCTCTCAAGCGTATCCACCGCGCGGCCGTTCTCCGCCAGATCCTTCTCGTATGCAGCGGCTGCGCTACGCAGCAGCTGATAACGGAGCTCATCGTCGTCGTCGGTAACCTGTACGCGTTGTTCGTACAGCTCGACGAGCCGAACTCGATTTGAGGCGGTTTCATACAGCTCAATGAGGCAATCAAGGGTGAAAGCATGACCTGGGTCGATATCAAGAGCGTCCTCATAGGCACGTGAAGCTCCCGTGCGATCGGAAAGCATGTCGCGCCGCACCTCACCTACGTACCTGAGGGCTCCCGCGCGTTCCTCGTCCGACAAGGCGAGTTCAGCTTTCGCCAACAACACCTCAACGAGCCTTGGCCAATCGCCCAGGAGCACCGCCAGCTCCTCCATTCGCGCCAGGGGCTCGCTATCGCCTGGGTCCGCGCGGTGAAGGCGTGAGTACGCATCCAGTGCCGCTCGCGCGTCATCACGTTTCTGATCGTGCGTCTTGGCCAGTGTTAGAAGCAACTCGCGACTGTCGGCCATGTTGGGGGATTGTTCCAATAGGCTCTCGTAGAACACCGTGAGAGCTTCCCAAGCGCCCGCCTCTGCCACGAGGCTCTCGTAGTCGGCGCGCAAGGAACCATCTTCTGGGTCAAGAGCCACCGCCTCCTCCAAGGCGCGCCGCGCCTTTTCGAGGTCTCGGCCCCTTTTGTGCCAAAGCTCTGCTGTTTCTCGCAATATACTGACCTGGTCGAGCCGATCTTCTGACAATTGAAATCGGTCTTCGTTGAGCTTTATCAGGCGGCGCCAATCGTCTTTCGCCTCGTACAGCGGCCTCAATATTTCTACGATTCGCAGCTTCTGTTCGGGCAGTGCGCGGTGCTTTTCCAACAAGGCAAGTGCCGCTTCGTTGGTGGGCTCGAGCGCAATCACAGCTTCCAGCTGATCAATTGCTTGAGTAAAGTCCTTGAGCTCGTCGCCATAAATCTCCGCCAAGAGCAGCCGATATTGGGCCTCTCCCTTGCCATCCTGAGCCTCCGCTTGACGCTCGTACAGGGCCGCCAAATCTTCAAAGCGTGAGGCGGAACGATAGAGCGTAGCCAGAGCCGAAAGCGCAACTGGATCCCGTTCGTCTTCGTTCAGTGCTTCGCAAAACGTCAGGATGGCAGCACCAGGATCTGCGAGCGGGCCCTCTTGCAGACGTGCAATAGTATGCAGCGCCGAAACTCGCTCGGCAGTGTCGTAACGATACTCAAGCGCCGCTCGGTACAGCGCCACGCGCTCCGCAACCTGGCCAGTCTTTTCCAACAAGCTGTCCACTCTGGCAAAGAGCTCGCGACTATCGGGCTCAAAATCCAGCGCCCTCCGGTAAAATTCGAGTGCACGAGCAGGCTTGCCTTGCGCGGCAAAGAGCTCGCCGGTGCGCCGAGAAAGCTTCGAGGTCGAAGCATCATCGCTCCCGTGGCGTTCCAACTCAGTGGCGTAAATTTCAGCGAGCCGCGCCTCCGCGCCTGCCACTTTGGTTAGCCGCTCAAGCTCCGCGATCACGCTTTCGTCGTCGAGGCTATCGGGTAGCAAGCGAGCGATCGTCTCAAGTGCCGCGGAGTAATCCTCCTTTTGCTCCTCATAGAGCTTGGCCAGACGAGTCAACAGCGACCGCCTTTCTTCAGCGTCGGAAGCGTAATCCAGCCGGGCAGTGAGCGCGCGCATCACGTCATCGTAAGCGGCGCGTTTAAGGTAGATGGGCTCCAAGATCTCGCCCGCACGAGCCCGCTCAGCCGCTTCCTTGCCGTGCGCTAACATTCGCTCAAGTTCCAAGACGGCAGCCGCTGGTTGGGGGGATTCTTCGAGCGCCGTCTCAAGCTCGTCAAAGGCCCGCGCGAAGTCACCCTGGTGCTCGCTCAGCACTCGCGCAAGCTTAACGCGCAACTCGGATCTGGAATTGCCCCCTGCGTCAATTTGCCGCTGATAGAGCTCAATCAAATCCCCCCACTCCTCCAAACCTTCAAGCAGCTTCTCAAGCGCTACGAGAGCCTCTGCTTCAAATGCGATCTCTAAAATGCGCTGGTAGGCTACGATAGCCCCCCTTGCGTCTTTCTGAGGCCCAGCGAGCAACTGCGCCTTGCGATAAAGAAAGCGCTTCTGCTCAGCTTCACCGTCGGCCGCGTCAATACGGCGATCCATCACTTCGAGAAGCTTGTCCGTGCGCCCAAGCTCCTCAAACAACGTCTCAAGCTCACTGAGTGCCCGCCGATCGTCTGGACGATCTGTGAGCACCTTTTCGTAGTATTCCTGCGCGAGAGCATTGTCTTTGAGCTCAAGCCGAGCAACCGCAGCCACCTTAAAATAGACGCTCAACTGAACGTCACCATCGAGCACGTCAGGCGCTATCTCGCTCAGCAACGCAACATGATCGGCGTGCAGCGACAGCATTGTAGTTAACCTATCAAGATGCGCAAGCCAAACTTCCAGCTCCGAAGAGCCAGTAGCCAGCCTAACCGCCGCCTTTACGAAGGCCAGGGCACGTGATGGATCCGAAAGAGGCCCCTCGGCAATGGCCAACGCCTGGTGCAACTTCTCCAACTTGACGAAAGGGTCGTCGCTCGTTTCGAGCTGGATCTCGACAGCACGAAGGTGCTCTTCGTGATTCCCCGCGGCCGCGTAGATCGGTTGAAGTGTCTGAGCGGCTTCGCGTCGTGTTGCGGGGTCTTCGGAGGTCAGGAAAAATGCGAGTGCTCTCTGACTCGGGGCATGCGTCGCATCGATCGCGAGAGCTCGCCGATACGTCTCTATCGCGCCCTCGGCATCGTGCAGGTGCTGATGCTTTACTGCCCCGAGGCGCCCCAGCAAGCTGAGACGTTCGTCGTTGGTTTCGACAAGTCCCAGGTGCTGCTCAAGCGCCTCGCTCAAGTCTTCCCAACGTGCGGCCTGTTCAAACAGCGCTTCGAGTGCCGTCAACACTTCTACAGAGGCGCCGAACTGTTCATTTAACCGCCGGTAACTCTCAATGGCCTCAGGCACCGAACGCAAATGATCGCGATAGATAGCTGCTATGCGGCCCAGCAAACCTTTACCCTCCGCTGAGTTGTCGGCAAGTTGCCTTCGCCGCTCCAACACTTCCACCAGGCTGGCCCATTCCTCTAACCCCAAAAACAGCGAGTCGAGCGCGATCAAGGCCTCGCTATCCTCCGGCTCCTCCTCCAGGCGCGCTTTCCAGGCCAAGATCGAACCGCGGGGATCCTTCAGCTCAGCTGCCAAAAGCTGACCCAACTTCCCCAGGTAGGCCACACGCACAGCACCGTCCACCTCGTGTTTGATAATCAGCCGATAGATATCGGCCAAGCGCATAAAATCAGACACACGTGTGTAAATTGGCTCCAGCGCACGTGCTGCACGCAACACCAGCTCACCATCTGCCTCGTCGAGCGCAAGCACCTCACGGTAGGTTTCGGCTGCTTTCGCCTCATCGTTCAACACGTCTTCAAACAGCCGTGCCGCCTGCAACAGGATTTCCCCTCGTACACTCAACGGAACGGCCGCGCGCGCCGCTTCAATCAGTACACGAGCAACCTCGGCGTGCGCACCAAGCCGTTGGCCGACTTCCAGCAACCGATCCCGTGAAACTTCGTCGAGGGGAGAGAGTGGCACTAACTCCGCGAGGCACCGAAGCGCGCCTGGATCGTCGTGGAGCTTTTCGTCCCGGAGTTCAGCCACTCGCAGCAAAAGCTCGCGGCGCTCCGCCACGAGCTCGTCTCTATCGGCGGCCGTTTCCTCACGTTTCCTCAGATCTTCAAGGCGAATTCCGAGCACCTTATCGAGCAGACGCATTTCGTGCCTCCCCTCGTAAGCGGCTTCGAGTTGGCGAGCTGCGCGTGCGCGCAAACCTCCAATTTCCAGCATCCGTTCGGCCAACTCCCGCGCCACGTAGTCTTGAGGGTCAGCCGAGAGTACGTCCTCTACGTACCCAATCGCTTGCTCTGGCTCCAAAAGGTCCAGCTTCAGCCGTGCCAGCTTGTTTTTGATACTCAAGATGTGGTCGCCTAGAGCGACCTCCAAACGCTTTTCCAAGAGTTCGGCGAGCGGTCGCTTGCGATCGAGCTTCTCGTACAAACGCAAAAGTGCGTCCGTGGCAGCCGGGTGCGATGGCTCTGTTGCCAAGATCCGCTCGTAATAGTGGATCGCGCGTTCGGGATTTTCGAGGATCTCCTCACAGATCAATGCCACCTCGACCTGCATCTCGACGCGTCGAATCGGGTCCAGAGTACCTTCGGAAGCTCGACCATAAAAGGACTCTAACTCGCTCCAACGTTCTGCTGCCGTGAGGATATCTTTAAGTCGTTGAAAGGCGGCCTCGTCC
Organism: Polyangiaceae bacterium; assembly: GCA_033763455.1. GTDB lineage: Bacteria > Myxococcota_A > Polyangia > Polyangiales > Polyangiaceae > JBBRRP01. Next base: position 416,880 of record JANRKO010000006.1, on the reverse strand, counting down.
CCCGGATTTTGCTCAAGCACGCGTTCTAGATAAGGCGTAGCGCCAATGGGATCACCCAAGCGATCTTCGTAGAGCCGTGCGGCGCGACCGCACAACTCTGCAACTAGCGCGGGCGGAAGTTCAGAGCTCAGTACTTCTCGGAACACCTCCGCAAGATCCGTCGGACGGCTAGCTAAGCGAGCCAGCTCTTCGGCGCGATCCCACAGATTCAGCTCCTCGGGGAACTGTCGGATACCGCGCAATACGACATCCAGAGCACGCCCGGCGGATGACAGATTGGTTTGATATACGTCGGCAATCCGTTCTAGGAACTGAAGCTTAGCCCTGGGCTCCTTGGCCTCAGCCTCAAGCAGCAATAGCACCCGTACTTCGTCCTGCCCTTGCCCCACCTCGCGATACTGCTCAGCCAAGACCTGCGCCACCTGAACGCGAACGCTGTCCTTTAACAGCAAGGCTTCGAGTACGGAGATAGCCTGAGCGCGCCACACGCTTGAAGTGAGCGCCTCTCTAGATCTTTCGAGTGCAAGCCCTGGCTGATTGAGGGGTGCATCGTAAAGGCGGGCCAGCGTGATCAAGGCCCCTGCACGGTCATCCCCCGAAAGTTGTGCTAGCCCGGCTTCCATCACTGAAGCGGCGCCCGCAGCATCCCCTTCTTTCAACAACAGCCCAGGAAGGCGGGCCAGTGCCACGGGATTTGTCGGGGCCAATTCGAGCACACGACGAAACTTAGCAATTGCCTGGGGCACATCAGCCAGGGTGTTTTCTTCAAGCTCCGCCCACCCTAGCAGCAACGTTACCCGCTTCTCGTCAGAGTGCGCATTGTCAATGCGAGTTTCGAGCAACCAGCGAAGATCTTCCCAGCGCTGCTCCTTGCGTAGCAGGTGCTCGAACGCGAAACCAACAGCAATGTCATTGGGCTGCCTTACCGTCAATTGCTTGTAAACACGTACAGCCTCTTCTGGACGCCCCAACTCCTGGGCGTAAATTTGGGCGAGGCGCATCTCCAGGCCGCGTCTCGGTGAAGGCACCAGCTTCACTGTTTCTTGGTCATCGTCGACCTCCACCTTCTTCTTCTTCTTAGAGCGCTTCTTTTGGCCTTCCGGTGCGGCTTCCTCCTCTGGGAGGGCGGCGAGCTGGAGCTCCAAGCTCTGCACATAGGGCTGGAAATTCCCCACAGCCCGGCACGCAGCCTCGAACCCTTCCAGCAAGCTCGGGTCGTCGGGTGCAAGCTCGTAAGCTCGCTTAGAGTATTCGACGGTAGCCTGCTTGTCCGAAAGCTTCTTCTGGCTGACCTCGATCAACTTGCGGTAGAGCGCCAGCTGTTCTGAGACGGACGACGAAAGAGCGATCAGTCCCTCGTAGAGTGCCGGCAAGCGGGCCCATTTCTCATCTTCTTCGTACAGAGGAATAAGCGCCATGATCGCGCGCTGATCTTTGGGATTCACGCTAAGGATGCGCTCGTAAGAGCGGAACGCCCGATCCGCTTGCCCCAATTTTTCGGCGTAAACGCGCGCCGCTCGGTAGCTCAAATCGATCTTGGCGGCATCGTCTTTGGCGCGATCGCCTGCGTTGCTGAGTACCTCAGCCAGGCCCTCCCAGTCGTTCTGCGATTCGTATAGGGCTTCAAGACCAGCGTAGTCCCCGCGATTCAAATAGGAGTCGCGAAGCACCCGCAATGCTCGCGCCTGCCCCGGTGCAAGCTCCAGCACACGCTGCCATGCTGATAGCGCTCGCTCTTCGTCTTTGAGGTGCTCGGAGTAGACACCGCCCAGCTTCTGAAGTTGAACCAACTTTTCGGCCGTATCCGTAGTGAGCAGAACGCGCCGCTCCACCGCACCCGCAAGGCTCTCGAAATCTCGCGCCTTTTCCGCAATGCGTTCGAGCGCGTCCAAAATGCTAAGGCGAGTGGGATCAGCTGCGAGGATGGTCGTGTAGAGCTTGATGGCCTCGGCTGGCTTCTGAAGCCGCTCCGCCGCGAGCCTCGCCATTTCTTGCTGCAGCGAGAGGCGGCGTTCACCCGTAGCGCCCTCAACTTCGCCCGCATAAAGTTCAAAGAGCTCCGGCCAAGCGCGGCGCTTGCGGTACAGCTCTTCAAGGCGCTCCCGAGCTTCAGGATCCGAAGGGTCGAGCTTCAGGAGCGCGGCATACGCATCGGTGGCCTGCTGAACGTTGGAGAACTGATCGAGCCAGCGGCGTGCGGCCGCGCGGAGGAGCATCTTCTTCTCCTCAACATCCGGCGTGATGTCCGCCAAGAGTAGCTGTGTCGTGAGCAGATCGCGCCACCGCGAGAGCTTCTCGTAAAGCTGCACCAATTCCCGTACCTCAACGACGTCGTTTTGATCCAGCTTCTCATCCAAATGAACAATTTGGTTAAGGATCGGCACGAGCGCCGTGTCGCTCCGAAGGTGCTCGCGATAAACAGAAGCCACCTCCCGCAAAATAGCAAGGCGCGCCGCTGCGTTGTCGGCCGGCGTGCGCTCCAGCTCCTGCCGCAGTAACTCAACCAAAGCATTGTATCCTTGTGTCTGCCGGTACAGACGTTTCAGCGCTGTGCGAGCGGGTTCGTCATCAGGGCGGCTGCGCAAGATATTGCGATACTGCTCAATCGCTTTCTGGGCATTCTCCTGACCCTCCGCCAATTCTGCAATTTCCTGCGAGAGCTCGGCTCGTTTGTTCGCATCCGGGATCCCACGCTGAGCATTCTGAAGGATTTCAAGCAGCTTCCCCTCATCGCCCTTGGCTGCAGAATAGGCTCGGTAGAACTCCAACGCTCCGGCGTGTGCTGGCTCAAGCTTTAACACACGGTCAAACCAGAGCTCCGCGTCTTCCAGGTTCTCACGCTTGCGCCAATGGATGATCGCAATCTGCAGACAATCCCCAAGGCGATCGGGGCTGTTGGCCTCTTTTTGCTTCAGCTCGTTTTCGTACAGCCGAACCAAATCGTCCCAACGGCTCTCGGCCGAGTAGAATCCCGAGAGAAACTCCATGGCCTCAGCGTTGATCGGATCACTCCGCAACACGCGTTCGTAGGCCTGAGCGGCGCGCTCCGTATCTTCGAGCCACTTTGCGTAGAGCCGTGCTAATCGAATACCCGAACTGGCTCGGCTTTGCTCGGTAGGGCCGCGGTCGGCCATACGCTCCAGAACGCGCGCTACCTCATCCCATTTCTTCTGCTTCCGGTAGATACGCTCTAGAAGGTGGCCGGCCCGCTCATTGGCGGCGTCGAGCCGCACAGCGCGCTCCAACCTCTCGGCGGCTGCTCCCAAATCTGCAGCATCGCCTGCAAAGCGAAACTCCATCTCCGCCGCACGCATAAACATCGAACTTGCGTAGACATCGTCGGGGGCCTGCTCTGCCTCAGATAGGTAGCCCTGAACTAACTCAGCCCACCGCACCCCCTTTGAGCGAGCATCTTCAATGGCTGTCGAAGCCGTTTTATCGCCTGGGCTTAGCTCCAGAAAGCGCTGAAAAGCGGCTGTGGCCAAGCCATCGTCGAAGAGTTGCTCGCTCTGGACGCGAGCCAGGGCCATCACCAGATCGGCTTCTTGGGGAAGCCCTACTGCTACCTGTGTTTGCAAGCGTAACAAGGCGGCCACTGCATCCCATTCGCCCCTCTCGCTGTGGCGAAGGCGGGCGGCGTCCATCAGGCGCAAAAGCTCCGTGCGGCTCAGATCACCTTCAACCCGACCGGCAGCATCCTCCAGCTTTTGCCAGGCCTCCGCGGAATCAGGATCAACTTGAAGCGTGCCGAGTAGCGAGCGGACGATATTTGAATCCATTCTGGGTCCCTTTTTACTATGCTCAGCGAAAAGCCGGGCCTAATTTCGCAGCGCGAAGTTCTGTCAACCCCAAGCGCCCGGACATCGATCGATGTTTCAACGCCAAACCGATAGTCGCTCGAATGCCCATTGGAGCCAGGCCCGTCGGCCCAATTCTAGCGCCACGCACGTGGTCCCCGGTTGTCCGGTGCGCGGGGCGCTTCGCGGCCCCGAGGCTTGCCCCAGATCGCCCAACGCGATAGCGCTATTTGGATGAGCGTTGAACAAATCAAGACCGTCTGTGTCGTGGGTGCGGGACAAATGGGCGGCGGCATCGCACAAGTATGTGCCACAGCTGGTTACCGGGTATTGCTCTCAGATATTAGCCTCGAACGCGCGGAGGTCGGCCGCAATAAGGTGGTCGCTCAAGTGCGGCGTTTGGTCGAAAAAGCGACGCTCACGGCAGAGGTTGCCGAACAAATCGAAGCTCGCCTCATCGCCACCGCAGCAGGCCTTTCTGAAGCCGATCTGATCATCGAGGCGGCCACCGAAAACGTTGAGCTCAAGTTGCAACTCCTGCGGAACGCCGACGCTGCAGCACAGCCTCACGCCATCCTGGCGACGAATACGTCGAGCATCTCCATCACCCGGCTCGCTTCGGTCACTTCACGCCCGGCCCAGGTTGTGGGGCTTCATTTCATGAACCCCGTACCACTCATGAAGCTGGTGGAGATCGTACGAGGCCTTGAGACGAGTGATGCCACGCTCGCCACGGCGCGGGCGCTGTCTCTTTCGCTCGGCAAGGAGGTCATTGTAAGCCGTGATCATCCTGGATTTGTGGTGAACCGCATGCTCGTGCCGCTCGTGAATGAAGCCATCTTCGCACTCCAAGAAGATCTCGCGACCGTCTCGGATATCGACCAAGGCGCACGTCTTGGCCTCAACCACCCGATGGGGCCACTCGAACTTGCGGACTTGATCGGCCTCGACACAGTCCTCGCAATCACTGAAGTTCTGCAGAGCGAGTTCGGCGACACGAAGTACCGGGCCAGCACGCTCCTTCGAAACATGGTTGCCGCGGGTCGGCTTGGGAAAAAGAGCCGACGCGGGTTCTACGACTACGACGAACGCGGCAAAAAGCTCGGGGAAGCGCCGCTTTTTGGCTCAACTTCTCGGGTTCCCCAATGAGAACATTTCAAACAATCTTGATCGAGGGCGATGCGCTTACACCCATCGTGAAGCTGAATCGACCAGACAAGCTCAACGCCATCAACCTACTCATGATTGAGGAACTGACGGCCGCCTTCACAGATTTTGGCGAAGCCTTTGCGCGAGCTTGCGCGCCACGAGCGGTGATCCTCATCGGGGCCGGCGAGAAAGCCTTCGTTGCAGGGGCCGATTTGGCGCACATGAATGGGATGGGAAGCGACGCTGCCACGCGTTTCAGCGAAACGGGGCATCGGCTCGGTCAACTCATGGAGCGTTCCCCCTTTCCTGTCATTGCGGCTGTGAACGGTTTCGCACTCGGCGGTGGTCTTGAGCTCGCGCTCTGTGCGGACTTCATGCTGGCCTCCGAGCGCGCACGCTTCGGCTTACCCGAGGTCACGCTGGGCCTCATCCCGGGGTTTGGTGGCACTGAGCGCTTGGCACGCCGAGTGAGCCTCGGCCTTGCTCGAGAAATGGTGTTTTCTGGGCGAAATTTGAATGCCAGCGAAGCCTTCGCTGCGGGGCTCGTCAATGCTGTGGTGGCACCCGAAAGCTTGCTCGAAAGAGCGCTGGAAGCGGCCGGCCGCGTTCGAGTTGCGGCGCCACTTGCGGTGGCGAAGGCCAAAGAGCTTCTCAACGCAGATTTGGAAGGGCACCACGCCGCGGCGTTCGCGCGCGAAGCGAGGGCATTTGGAGGATTGTTCCAAACGGCTGATGCCCAAGAAGGAATGTCAGCGTTCAGCGAGAAACGCGTTCCTGCGTTCACAGGAACATGAATCCACTCCGCCAACGCGCCGTTTCCCCGAACCGCTATCCCCACATGTCGTCGAGCGTTCGTCCTCTGTTCACACTCGTCTGCGGGTTATCTTCACTCTGGTTTGTGTCATGCAAGAGCTGTGAGCGAGAGAAGCCGTACACGCCTTTTAAAGTGGCTTCCGCGCCGCATGCCGTTGGCGGCGCCGCCCATGCACCCGAGGCTGGCCCACAGGCGGCAGCCGGCGCGCCCGCATTTGCCCCAAAAACAAGTGAAATTGCGCCAAAAGGTGCCACCACCTGGCACCTCGGCGATCAGGATATCACCGCCCCCGCGGGCCTTGCCTTTGAACGCGCAGTGAGCGGGGATTTTAACAACGACGGGCGACTCGAAGTCGTCGCATGGCTCAACGCAGCACCCATCACCGGCACAACACCACCCGTGGGGCCACCTCTCCCACAGGTGGGTGCATGGCTGTTTGAAGCGGGAGCGCCCCCGCGACAGCTCGCAGGAGTACCGGGCTTTGTGCCCAGCGCCGAAGGCTGCCAGCGCAAGGTTGAACTCGCTCAAACGGGTGCCCACAGCGTCACCTTGGACATCCGGGCCGAATGCCAAACGCCGCTCATCGCGCGAGCACCCACACGTGCGCTGCTAGTACTCGCACCCATGAATCAGCACACTATCCGGTTAACTCTTCGAATCGCCGCGGCGGCACCCGGCGAAACGCTCGACGTGAGTGTGGATTCCCAGGATCGCGACGGCGATCAAAGTGACGACGTGCAGGTGATGATCCGGGTAGGCGAGCAGGGCGCACCCAACACTTCCGTTTCGGCACCACTTGTCTGGCTCGATCGCGCCTCTGGCCTCGCCCGCGATCCCAGCGAACCCTCTTTTTCTTTGTGGAAAGCCGCGCAAGCACCGAGCAGTCGCAGCCTTACTGCCGCCGCCGCACAAAGAGCCGCATCCACCCTCGACGCAACTGTGCGCTACTTCGCCAGCGTCTGTGCCGAAAGTGGCACTTTTCGCGTCACCGACGCCGACGGCGGCGCAGTGCGCTGCAACAACATGGACAAGGTCGCGTTCCGAGTGCTCCAGACTCGGGTCCGGCTCGCCCTCAAGCAGAAAAAGCCACTCTTTGCCCTGGCCGCGCTTGCGACCCGCGACTGGTTCTTCGCCAATGTCGATAGCGCGGCTACGAAGAAGCTGACGACCGAATTCACCAAGACCTTGTTGGAACGCCGCGCGCAGAGGCTGCCGATTGCCGCAATGGTTCAGAGGCAACTACCTTCACCGCGCTATTCACCGTTAACGTTTGACTCCAACGGGCTGCTGTTACTCAGCGATACCGGTGTAGTACGGATAACGACCGACGGAACGGTAGCCCCCCCTACTCCAGGGGCCGGCGGCGCACCCGGAACAGCGGGAGCTGACAACGCGAGCACTGAAAGCAACCTTTCGGCTTGGCCACTTTCGGTCGCCTCTCCCAGCGGTCAGCTCTTCACAGGTATCACGCTCCCTTGCGACAGCCCGTTTGTGAGCATGGTATTTAGTGACAGCTCGGGTGTGCCCCAGCCGCCCGTAGCGAGCTCGTTCCTAGCACCACGCCCCGGAGCTTGTAATGGGCATAAAGGGCCCCTGTTGCCATCGGTGGCGCCGCTCGGCTTCAAAGGTGGTCAGCTGCACGTGCTGTTCGGAGCGCTTCCAATCGCCCCGGTGGGGCAGCCATTCGGTGACCTACCCGTGGTAGCGGGCAGTCCCCGGTCACCCGACGGGAAGTGGCTTGTAGTGCCCACAAATCTCGGGCTCTTCGTGGATGGTCCAACGCCCCAACTTTGGACTCCCGAACCGGCCAGGGCGATCACGCAGCTGTCAGACTGCGTGATTCAAAATGGAGGTGAGAGAGTCGCTTGCTTGGAAGCAGGGCGGCCCGTGCTGTTCGAAGCTCAGGGAGCTTTGGCGCGCTCCAAGTAACTGCGCGTACGTGTATCCACGCGGATCCAGTCGCCTTCGCCGACGAAGAGTGGGACGGCGACCGTAGCACCTGTGCTCACCGTTGCGGGTTTGGTCACGTTGGTGGCCGTATCGCCCTTCACGCCCGGTTCGGTGGACGTTACCTGCACGATAATATGGGGAGGCAGAGCCACGCTTACTGGATTTCCCTGGTAGATCGTGATCGTGACTTCGATGCCGTCGATCAGAAAGTCCGCATCATCCCCGATAATTTCCTTCTGAACGCTTACCTGCTCACCGCTCACCGAGCTCATGAACACGAAGGCATCGCCCTCGGGGTAAATGTATTGGAGGGTCTTGTCCTCTACATCCGCCTGATCGAACTTTTCACCGGACCGAATATTGCGCTCCAGGTTGCTTCCCGTGAGCATGTTTCGAAGCTTCGTGCGCGTGAAAGCCTGCCCCTTGCCGGGCTTTACGAACTGAAAGTCCGTAACAATGTAAGGCTGACCGTCCATCATGAGCTTGAGCCCTTTTTTGATGTCGCTGGTATCCATGGGGCGCCTCATAGCGCACAGGCCTTAGAGAAAAAAGCCAAGTTCTGGTGCTGGGGCGCCAAAAACAGCGCTGCCCCCCGCAAATCGGGGTTTAAGCGCCCGCCGAGTCCCAATTTAGGCCTTTGGAACGCCTTGGCTTGCGGGGCCGCCCTCGGAGGGATACTCGGGGGGAGCAGGGTTCCAACGCCATGGACGAGTACGAACTGGAGGAAATCAAGCGCGAGATCGTGGAGGGGCGTTCCCTTTCGATCAAGACGAACAACCTAGTTAATGCGCTAGCCGCGGATCTAAAAAGCATTTCCAAGCGCCAGCAAGGCTCCGAGCGGCGTGCCGTCTTCAGTACGGCCACAGCCTACGTAGTGACCACCTTGGTCATTCTGGTGGCCGTAAAGCTCGCTTGGGACCTCAAAATCGACGCAGTGCGGGCCGAAACCAAAGACACGCGCGATGCGGTCACGCAAATGGATAAGGAGCTGAAGGGTGCTCAAGCCCGAGAGGAAAAGGCCACCCGCGCTGGGCGCCTGGCGCTCGACTTCTATCGTTTGATCGAACAGCGCAACTACAAGGAGATCATCGACGGCTACTCCGATGTTTCCGCGTTAGCCCTCACGGCCACCGAACGTTTGGTTTTCCAAAACGCCGCTGAACAGGCGAAGAATCAGCTCTCGCTGCAAGCGTATCAAGCCGGCCTCGAACACGCTCAAAACCAGCGCTGGCACGAAACGGAAGAAGCGATGCTCGAATCGCTGCGTTACAAAGACAACGCCGCACACAGCCCGTCGGCAACTTATCAACTCGCGCTCGCCCGCACCCAGCTTGGCCACCATCGAGACGCCATCACGAGTCTGATTGAGCTTTCCGAATCCTCGCCGGACAGAGAAATTCTGGACGATGCCACGTTGCTTTTGGCGAACACTCAGCTCCAGATCGAGGCTTACAATGACGCCAAAACGACCCTCCGCTCGTTCATCCGGCGCTTTCCCAACTCGCCCTTCTTAAACGACGTCAAAGCGAAGCTCGCCGACGTGCAGCTACGCCACTAGGCCTCGGCACTTTACTTTGCGGGCGGAGGGTCGTTGGCAATGAGGCTGAGCGTGGCGGCGTTCCACCATCCAGCTTCGGTCACCGCTGGGGCTGGCCCCACCAAGATCACGCTGTAATTTTTCGCAATCTCAAGGGTGGCGATCCCTGAGCGCTGCAGCAGGTTTTTCCAAATCACTTCCAATTGATTGCTGTCCACACGCAGCGTTGCACCTACGGGCGTCCAATATTCCGTCGGGGGCGCGGGCGCGTACGGCGGGAAGGGCCCTATCGTGCCGAACGAAAGACCGCTCACAATGGTAACTGGCGTCTGGACGCTCAGCGGGCCTGGCTGGGTCAAAAGGGAGAGTTCACTTTCGCCGAGGCTCCCATTCACCACCTGCAAGCCTGGAGCGTTGAATGTGGTAATGCGGCTGAGTGAAACTAAGAGAGGCGTGAGTGTGCTGGTTTTGGGGGTATAGCCAGCTCCACATACCAAAGCTTCAAGCTTATGGGTGTGGTTGGGGGCACCTAAACATCCCGTGGCGGCAAACAGGTAACTTGTGGATGCACTAAAAGTCCCACTAGGCAAACCTCCCAGCAGCCGCACACGAATACCCCGTGGTTCGTTTCCGGCGCCCGCCACTCCCCCGCCTCCCAACTGCCCGCCCACGCCCAAGGCGCCACCTGAACCAGTTTGCCCTGAGGCGCCGCTCGTCCCACCCATCCCATAGGCGCCAGCTGTTGCGCCCGCCCCCGAGGATCCTGCTGTTCCGGCCGCGCCCGCAAACGCGGCGTCCGCTGCAGCTACCGATGGGTCGTAAACCTTTTGGTTTAACCCGCCGCCAACAGCCAAGAGGGCGTTCACCTCTGCACACGTCGTGCTTTCCAAGAGGTTCGATTCGCCAGCAACGAGGACAGCAACCAGCGTTTCTTTGTCAACGTCGAGACCTGCAGGAGCGTCCAGTCGCTCACTTGCTCCAAAAGCCATCCCACCCGTCGGCCAGGGGCGTTCAGAAAGTGACACTTGCCCGTCCGCACTGTCCTTGGAGAAGCACAATGCAACGTTGGGGGCGTCCGCCACGCCGTGCAGGAAGGTCACAACCGAAGCTCCCGCGGGCTCAGGCGCGCGGCGGGGTGCCTCCGGAAGCGAGTTGGTCGCTCCCCCCAACGAGGCCATACGAGTTCCGCCCGCTCCCCGAATTGGACGTGGAAGATTCATCTGTCCGGCGGCCCCCGCCAAAGACACACTTACACCCAGGGAGTCGGCATCCGACGCACATGCTCGGTTCAAGCTAGCCAAGCCCGCGAGCACTACAAGCACCAGGCCTTTCGAGGTTCGTCGCGTCATGTTGCCTCTGAGCTCGGCTCATCTTGGGACACTCGCCAACTAAACGCCACGAATACACGCTCAAGGGCTAAAGCCAGCCGAAAATTGCTCGTTCGTGTTTGCTAGGAAACCAGACCTCTGCCGCCCTGCAGGCCGAGGGGAGCCGCCCGGGCTCACGAGGATCGAGTCAGCTTGGCACTACCGAAAACCACCATCTACCTGCGCAGCGGCGGACAAGATCTCGCACTTGGCTTGGGCAACTACGTGATCGGACGCAGCCCGCTTTGCAACCTCGTGATAGATGGGCCCCTGGTATCCCGACGGCACGCGGAGCTGCGCGTCGCCGGCGAAACGGCGATCGTTAAAGATCTGGACAGCGTGAACGGGGTTCTGGTGAACGGTCAGCGCATCTTTGGCACGCGCGTGCTTAAGCCAGGCGATAAGCTCCGCATCGGTCATCGTGAGCTTGAGCTTGTCGTCGGCGCCGCACGCATCGACCAAACCATAGAGATCTCGGAGGCCACACGCGGGCATCGAAGCCTAGGTACCGGATCGGAAGACGAGCGCGAGGCGAACGTTTCTTTTTCAGGCGGTCGCGCCCACAGTGATTCGACACGTCAGGCTGGTGCGCTTGAGCTTGTAGGTCAGGTTGCCGAACGGGCGCTCGCCGATGGCCGTATGGGCGAGGCGGAGATGTTGCTCGCCAGCCACCTCAAGCGTGTCTTAACGAGCCTGCAAAGCGGTGTTAAGGTTGACGGAAACACGTGCGAAAAAGCGGTGGAGTTTGGCCTAAGGCTCGCCGAAGGCACCAGTAACGCGGCGTGGTTCAGCTTCTCACTTCAGCTGCTGCGAGCCATGAGTGCTCTTTGCACCGAAGAGCTTGCGGCTCAATTGCGTCGGGCTTTGCTGCGCATCCCAAACGCGGATCCCGATCAACTCTCGAGTTACGCACGCGGTGTACGCAACGATTTCCCCTTCAATCTCGACCATCTAGCGTCAGCGCAGCGGCTTGAGGAACTCGCTCAGCTCGCGCGCGGCCGAGCTCGCGTGTCGCACCCGCCCACCTAGCGGTGGTGACGACACACGTGGTTGAGAGGCCCGACACCGCGGCCCATGGGCACCGCATCCAAAATTGCTTGATGAACAAACCGTTGCGCCTGGTAAACGGCGTCCGAAAGAGTACGCCCCTCCCCTATCAAAGTCGCAATCGCAGACGCCAGGGTACAGCCCGTTCCGTGGGTGGAGCGAGACTCCAACTTCGTAGCCTCATAGCGCTGCTCGGTGCCGTCACCCATCCGCAGGTAATCCACGACCAAGGCTCCCGGAAGGTGCCCCCCTTTGATCAAAACAGCAGATGCCCCAGCTGCCAACAAGTGGTCACAGGCACGACCGAAATCATCCTCCCCATCAATTTTGACACCTGTTAACAGCTGAGCTTCCGGCAGGTTGGGGGTAATGAGTGCCGACAGCGGCAATAACCTTTGGCAAAGCGAGCGAATCCCGGTGTTATCCAAAAGTGGCGTACCGCTGGAGGAGAGAACCACCGGATCCAGGATGACCGGGATGCCAAAGGCTAGGCTCTCGAGGATGGCGGCAACCTCACGCACCACCTCGGCACTGTGGAGCATGCCGATCTTGATGGCGGCTACGGGCAAATCCGTCAGTACTGCCTCAAGCTGCTGGCCGACAAAATGGGGGTCAATGGCCAGCACATCGGAAATCCCGACCGTATTTTGGACGGTGAGCGCCGTGATGACAGCCGCCGCATAACCCCCGAAAGCGGTGATCGTCTTGATGTCGGCCTGAATACCCGCGCCCCCACTCGGGTCGGACCCGCCAATTGCCACAATTACGGGTGGTGCATCGTGCTGATTCTGCGAAATCACGGGAAGGTCTTAGCGTGGCTGGGGGTTGATGGGTCGCTGTTTCGCCGCCCGGAGTACCCGCTCGCTCACCCGGTCGGACGGGGGCGGTGCACCCAAAGACAGTCAGGCTTCATTTTCCCCCAGAATAACCGCTTCCAAGCTTCGCTTTTGTTAAGACTTTCCGCCCCATACAGGTTAAGAAGCGTCCCGGCATTCGAGACCAGGTGGGGTGTCGAAGCCATAGAGTACAACATGTCAACTCGAATCATCACAACAGAGGGCCAGCCCAAGCGGCCCAACACCAACAACCGTCGGCAGTCATTCTTGGATCGAAGGGCGTCGACCCTGGGGATCGAGTGGGCGCGGTTGAGCCGGGAAGAGCTGCATCGGCAGGGCCGAGCGGCAGCGGGCGCCTGGCCGGGCACGATGAGCGAGTCTCGGGCCCGGGTAGATCAATTCATAGTTCCAGATCTTATCAAGCGTGGCATGCGCGCAGTGAGTGATGAAGAGCGCACGGAGGCGGTTCGGGCCGTTTACAATGCGGCCAAGACGCACTGGAACGAACACCGCGATCGTGACCCGAGCGAGCCCTGATTGGGACGTTCGCAGTAGGCTGTAAGAAGGTCACTCATTAGGCGCCTTGGCGCCTCCCCTTCATTCGGCGCGGCTTGTCCGGATAAGATGTGGAAGGGCCCGCCTTTCCTTGTGAGCTCTCGGGGTGGTAAGAGGCTGGTTAGCCTCATGCTGATTGCCGCGCTTTCGTCGTCGTTGTTCTTTGTTCGCCGCTACCCGCGCTTCCTAGTGATGGCACTAGGAGGTGGGTTGCTCGTTTCACAAATGGGTGGCTGCTCGGGCAACTCCGATGCCGCTGCGATCACCGCAGCGAAGCTCTCGGAGGGCTGCCTGATCAACAGCGACTGCGACGGCAAGCTCGTGTGCGCATTTCGGCGCTGCCACGTTGAATGCGCGGACTCCAAGGATTGCGATCCAGGGCAACGTTGCGTCGCCGCCGATCGTCCAGTGGCGGTGTGCCAACTGGAGGAGGAAAAATCTTGCACATTCAACAGTCAGTGCCCGATGGGCCAGCTGTGCGCAGTCGACGGCCAGTGTCGCGATCAATGCAAGACCGATCGGGATTGCCTGAAGGGTCAGGCCTGCGCCACCGGGAGCTGCGCCGAACAAAGTGAGCTGACCCTTGGCAAGCTTCCTGAGCAGCTCACCGCCGGCAGTGGCACACCCTGCGTTTACAATTCCGACTGCCCCATACCCCTCGCTTGCGTCGATGGCCAATGCCGAGTTGAGTGCCGAGCGAGCATCGACTGTTTTCCAACGTTCGAGTGCCGTGGCTGTCGCTGCACCCCGGGTTTCGCGGCCGGTGCCGCCGGTGCTGCTGGAGCCAGCTCGAGCGAGCCCCTGGGCTGCAACCAATAAGGCGAGTTCTTGGTCGTGCTTCCCTTCGCAAACCTGAATGAGCTTGGCCGGAGCCGCGCTCGGCGCGTCGCTCCGCGCGCAACTTACGCGTTGTTTGCCCTTTTGTCCCTGCTGTTGGGACCAGGCGCATGCGGCGATGATCAAGCCGCCCAAAAGGTAGCTCAGGAGTTAACTGGTGGGTGCACGCTGAACTCCGACTGTCGTTCACCGTTGGCCTGCGCCTTCGAGCGCTGCCATGAGCAATGTGTAGACAGCAAGGATTGCAAAGCTGGCGCGCGCTGCGTCGTGGCCCCTGAAGCACCTTTGCGCGTCTGTCAGCTTCCGGACGAGGCCGCGTGCACCTTCAACAGCCAATGCGCACACCCGCTTGTTTGTGCTAGCGATGGGCTCTGCCGCAATGCTTGCCAGACCGAGAGGGACTGCGCACCCGGCCAGGTTTGCGCATCGGGCTCGTGCGCTGATGAGAGCGAGCTTACAGATGGCGCGTTGCCAAAGGGACCAGAAGGCGCAACCTGCAGCTACAATTCTGACTGCGCCTCGCCGCTGGTGTGCCTCGGCGCCGTATGCCGTCGCCAGTGCAATGTCACCCGCGACTGCACCGCGGGTTTTACCTGCAACGCCAACAACGTCTGCCAACCAGAACGCTGGCTCTTTGAGAAACCGCCCGCCGGGCTCATTCCGCTGCCCCCGCTGGCGGCCAATTGCGAGCCAATTACCGCGGGAAAGGCCAAAGATATTGTCGTTGGGGGTGGTCACACCTGCGTGCTTCTGGAAACAGGGCAGGTGCGCTGCTGGGGAGATGGTGGTTTTGGAGTCCTGGGTTACGGCAACGAAAACAGTCTGGGTGACGATGAACCCGCGGGCTGCGGCGGCGACGTCAAGTTGCCCGCGCCTGCCCTGGAACTAGCTGCGGGCACCTTACACACGTGCGCGCGGCTGGTTGGGGGAAACGTGATTTGTTGGGGTGCCAACCACTCCGGTCAACTCGGCACCGGTAACTATGAACACATTGGCGATAACGAGATCCCGCTTCAAGGCTATGTAGTCAATTTTAGCGGCCCCTCCGAGCAGATCGTTGCTGGAGGAACCCACACCTGCGTAAGGCGCGCCACTTCCGTCAATTGCTGGGGTGTTAACCGCGGCTCGAATGAGCAACGCCTGCAATACGGCCCCCTGCCCACAGTGGTTCCCATTGGCAGCCCGGTGCTCTCATTGAGTGCAGGGCCCACGCACAACTGCGCCATTGTGCTCGGTGATGGGCTACGCTGCTGGGGCGAAAACACCGGCGGTCAATTGGGGCAGTTGAGCACCACGGCCATGCCCGATCCTTCGGCCATTGCGAATGTGGATCTCGGTGGTGCCACAGTGGCCCAAGTCGTCGAAGGCGAGGCCCACACCTGCGCGCTTCTCAAGGGCAATGGCATGGATGGTCAGGTGTACTGTTGGGGTTCCAACCAGTTCGGGCAACTGGGGTACAATCCGGACCCGGTGAACGGCATCACCGCGCTGGGCACATCTACGGATTTTCCGCTCCTCACAGCGGGTCCTGTGCAAGTGGGCGTGCCCACAAAGCAGCTCGCTGCGGGCCGTTTTCACACGTGCGCGCTCTTGGTCGACGGTAAGGTGCGCTGCTGGGGTCTCAACGATCGCGGTTACTTGGGCTACGGCAACGCAGCCATCACCTCCAACGCGCCGCCCTCGGCCGGCGATGTGCCGCTCGGCGGCCTTGCGGTTCGAATTGCTGCCGGCAGCATTCACACCTGTGCGTTGCTTGAGAACGGCGACATTCGCTGCTGGGGCGTGAACCTCAACGGCAGCCTCGGCTACGGCCTCACCGACGCCCAAAACGCTTCCATTGGCGACGATGAACCACCAAGCGCGGCAACTTCGCCTATTCGTTATCGATAAGACGAGACGACGAGGCCCCAAGCGCGGCAACCTCCCCTGTTGCACCCTCGCGGCACGCTCGAAAGATACTAGATCGTACCCAACACGGGCCGGATTACGATCGTACCGGGTTCGTCTTTTACACGCGCTTGGCACGCTAAACGATGGTTCGGCAGATTACCCAAAAGCTCGAGGAGTTCGCTTTCCGCCGCTTCGGGGGGTTCCAGCAAATCTTGACCTTCGGTGACATGGATGTGGCAGGTGCCACAGCTAGCTGAGCGGCAAGAGAACGGGATAGGTGCGAGGTACTGATCGCAGATATCCAGCAATTCGCCACCGTCGGTTTCTACGGTCTTCTCGTGACCGATGCGAGTCGCAATAAAAACGATTCGGGGCATGCGCTGTTCCTGTGTAAATCAAAACACGCGCTGGGTGTCCACCAAGAGAGTGACAGGGCCGTCGTTAACGAGTGCTACCTGCATGTGCGCCTGAAAACGCCCCGTTTCCACAGCGAGCCCCACCTTTCGGCACCCCTCGCAGAACGCGCCGAATAGCTCTTTGGCCTGGCCGGGCTCCATCGCCTCAGAAAAACCGGGTCGATTGCCACGCCGGGTGTCCCCCAACAAAGTAAACTGGGATACAGCCAGAAGTTGGTGCCCAAGCTGACGCGCGGAAAGGTTCATTTTCCCGGACTCATCCTCGAAAATGCGCAGGTTGGCCACCTTCAGCGCCAACTGCTCGGCATCGCGCTGTGTGTCACCTGCGGCGACCCCCACCAACACACAGAGCCCCGCCCCGATTTCGCCCACCGTTTCGGTGGCAACCGTAACCTTGGCTGAAAGCACTCGCTGAACGACGGCACGCACGCCTAACTCCGACTCCGTTCTCAAGCCCAACTTCAGTACAACATGAAGTAAATCACGACCCCGCTCGCCGACACAAACAGCCAAATGGGCAGGGTGATGCGCGCAATGGCGCGGTGGGCGGCGATTCGCTGGGTCCAGCCGCGATAAAGCGTGAAAAGCGCGAGCGGCACGACGGGCCCTGCAAGAACCACATGCGGTATCAAGAGCCCAAAGTAGATTGCCCGCACCCATCCAACCCCTTGATAACGAACCGACCCCACCTGGGCGTGATGCAATAGGTACGTTACGAGAAACATGCAGGAAATCAAGAACGCGGCGAGCATGCAAGCCCGATGAGCGGCGATGCGTTTTTGGCGAATGCACCAGAAGCCGACGCACAAGCAGATAGTTGCCATTCCGTTGAGGCACGCATTGAGCGTGGCAAGCGACGTTGGCACAGAGCGCTCAATGGATGGAGGGCGCCCAAACATGACGGCGGCGACGCCGACAAATACGATGGCCGTGAGGCTCCAGATGATCCATCGACTTCGTACCGCATCAGCAGAGCTTGAAACATCCATGTCGAAGGGGCCTTACCACAAGGCGCCTAAAGTGCACTACGCGAGAAACTCCACCTGATGCAGGATGGCCTGATCCTCGACCTCTGCCCGCTCCCCACGTTCGGCCTGGCGCATCAGCCTCCACATTTGGGGCCCCATGAGGTCAATAGCTGTAGACATAAATTGCTCACCCGAGAATTCACGAATCACCGCGGACTGCGCCTTCAAAATGGCAGCATCTTGCCCAAAAATTCGAAGCGCAAACGGCTCCAGGATCGGGCGCAACAGGCGCGCGGGCACCCGAGTTCGAAAGCTCGCTGTAGCGAAAAGCCGTGTGTGGAAATCGTCGATCGGAGAGCCAACCGCCGTCACCAAGAAGTGATTTTCGGTTCCCAGCCGATATTCCACCTGAGCCACCGAAGGGAGAATGAAGCGATCCCAGTGTTGGACGACTCCGCCGCTTGGGGAGAGCAGCTGTGCGACCAGCCCGGTTGGTTTTGGTTCACCTGAATATTCGATCTCAACGCGCTCGGGCGTCCGCCGAACGTGGGCCAGGATTTTATGCGGCTCACCTCCGCGGAAGAGACCTCGATGCAGAAACGCCGTGTGCGGAACATCTAGCGCGTTCTCCAAGGTTGCGTGGAGTGTGCCTTCCGCTTCCACGGCTCGCCGAACGTGGGCGTAGCCACCCTCCGTGAAGCTCGGGAATGCAAACGGGCTTGTTCGGGGCTCTTGATCGGGCATTGCATAGACCCAGATCAGGCCATCCTGCTCTAGGGTGGCAAAGCTCGGGACTCGGCGCGCTTTCGCTTCTGAACGATCTAAGAGTCCCGGGACCAGACCACACGCGCCACTGCCTTCGAATTGCCAACCGTGGTAACGGCATGTAAGGCGCCCTTGCTCTCCAACCCGGCCGAGCGAAAGCGGCACGTTCCGGTGAGGACACCGATCAAGAAGCGTGGCTGGCTTGCCTGCCGCATCTCGAAAAAGCACGAGCGGAGTCCCGAACAACCGCCGCGCGAGCGGACCCTTCTTGAGCTCCCGTGCGAAGCACACCGGGTACCAGAACTGCGTGAGCCGGGCGACGGACACGTGCCCCTTGGAAGTGAGTGGTACAAGCTTGAGTTCGCTGGGGTTCATTGGCGCAGCCCGAGCTTCCACTATCCACGACCCCGAGCGCCGTCGGAAGGCCCCGAACTAAACGGGGTCAACGGGCCTCGGGGACCTCGAACAAATGACCATGGACGGACGGCCGGAAAAAACGCTAACGCTTGGAGCAACCAGTCAATCGGGCCGGGGGCCTCGCTCCGCTCGGTCCCGGCGAGTATCACGTTGATCTCGCCGGGCTGAGCGACGCGCCACACGTCGCCCCAAATGATTGGGCCTGGTTTTGGATCCCTTTCGTCGAGGCATCTCGAGGAACCGAGCTTCCGGCCGTTGAGCCTATTCATGGGCGACTCGCTCCGCTTCGCGCGGGGCACTCTGGTCATCCAGTTCGGTACCCAACGACGGGTCCCTGCGTTGCGGCTAGAAGGGGCTGGCGCACCCCTGGGGTCGAGAGCGTATCCTGAGAAATCTGAAGGAGACTCTCACGTGACCGAACGACCCAAAAGTAGCTTCATGGTTTCGCTGTCTGTCGGCGAAATCGAAGAAGACATTCTGTTCCCATTCCCCAAGATGGATCCCAAGGAACAGGAGACACTGCAAACAGTGCTCGAGTCCATCGACTCCTTGCTGAAACCTAAGGCGAAGGAATTTGGGGAGTGGGACCGCGCGGCACACCTGCCCGATGAGTTCTTGGAAGAACTGCGACAGTTTGGTTTGTTTGGGTTGGTAATTCCGGAGGAACACGGAGGTGTGGGCTTCGGCAGCACTGCCTATTCACGCACCCTTCAACAAATCTCCAAGTACGATGCCTCCGTAGCCGTCACAGTGGGAGCTCACAGCTCCATCGGTATGCGCGGCCTTTTGTTGTTCGGCAACGAAGAACAGCGCGCGCGGTACTATCCCAAGTTAGCCGCTGGCGAAATGATCGCGGCTTTTTGCCTCACGGAGCCCACCTCCGGCTCGGACGCTGCATCAATTCGTACGCGAGCTGAAAAGGATGGCGATGATTACATTTTAAACGGTGAAAAGATCTGGATCACAAACGGCGGAATTGCTGATTTTTTCACCGTTTTTGCCAAGACTGGCGCCGCCGATGAACGCAAAAACCTTAGCGCCTTCATCGTAACCCGCGACATGCCCGGAGTCTCCACGGGCCCTCACGAGAATAAGATGGGGCTGCGCGCCAGCTCCACCACCACGGTGCATTTTGACAACGTGCGCATCCCTAAAGCGAACCTTCTGGGCGAAGAAGGCAAAGGTTTTAAGGTCGCCATGAACATCCTGAACAGCGGCCGCACTGGCCTCGGTGGCGGGTCTGTTGGCGGCATGAAGCGCCTGATCGCGCTCGCGAGTAAACAAGCCACCGAACGGGTGCAGTTTGGCAAACCCATCAGTGAATACGGTTTAATCAAACAGAAGGTCGGCCAAATGGTAATCGACTGTTACGCAACCGAATCGGTCGTTTCCATGGTTGCAGGCTTGGTTGATCAAAAGGTTGAAGACTACGCAATTGAAGCGGCCATAAGTAAGGTGCTAGCTAGCGAGTGCCTCTGGCGCTCCGCTGACGAAGCTCTACAGATCGCCGCGGGCAACGGCTACATGTGCGAATTTCCCTATGAACGCCTCGTGCGGGATTGTCGGATTAATCGCATCTTTGAAGGCACCAACGAAATCTTGCGGCTCTTCATCGCGCTTTCCGCGATGAACGATGTGGGCGCCGAATTGAAAGAGCTTTCGCGCTCGCTCAAAGGCGTATTCGATGATCCCATCAAGGGTTTCGGTGTCGTGCGCGACTACGCCCTCCGCCGCGCAGCGCTGGCCACCGGTGTGCCGCGCGAGAAAAGCCGTCTCACCAAAGTGCACCCCGCACTCAAGGCCCAAGCCGGAATTTTCGAGGATAAGACGCGCGATTTGGCCACAGCCGCCGACCGTCTTCTGCGCCGGCACGGGAAGCTTATCATCGAGAAACAGTTCGCAACCAGGCGCCTGGCCGACATCATGATCGATCTATTTGCGCTCGGCTGCGTCCTGAGCCGGGTAACCGCACGCATTACGGCCGAAGGCGAAAGCGTGGTGAGCCGGGAGATCGACATCGCCAAGGCATTTGCAGGCCAGGCTCAGCGCCGCATCGACGTAAACCTGATCGAAATCGACAAGAACGAAGACGAGCTGGTGAAAGGCCTGGCGGATTTCGCGTTTGAGCGAGAAGGCTACGCTTGGGACACCGTGTGACCCGAGCGCGTTTCCAAGAACTTCCTAGAAACGCGCAAACGCCCCGAAGCGGATGAAAGGGCCACTACGTGAAAGTTCTCCCAGATCGGAAGTTAGTACTGTGAACCGTTGACCTGCAGACGGATCACGCTCCAGCTTGAGCGCCAAAGCCGGTGCCAGCTGGTACCCTCCTTCAACCATCATGCCGAGCGACAGACTTTCCCCGGGAGGGGCTCCATCCGAATCAGGGGTGCGGGCCTGCAGGCCCGCGCCCAGCTGAAATTCTGGGGCCTTGTCGTCGATTGAAAAATTGTCGGCTTGGGCGGTTGATGCAGCCAAGTCCACACGCGTCCAGGCAAGGCCCCCCTGAAGCCGACCAAAACTTTCTAGCCAGGAAACCAAGGAATAGCGGCCCCTAATGGCTGAAAAGAAATGATCTCCGGTGATTTCCTTCTGCGAAAGCTGAGGAGAATTTGGCCCACCCGTCGCACCCTCGTGCGACCAACCAAGCTCAGGCGAGAGCACCCAGCCGGTCCCAAACTTCAGCAGGTCGTACCCCGCACTGACGCCGAATCTCCAGTTAACATCTGAATTGTCAAACAACTGATAACTGTCATCTAGGTTCCAAACACCGTTCACATCGAAATAGGTTCGAAGTGAACCATTGAATACCGTAGATAGGGGGCGACTCTTACGCGAGCTGCCGTCGTTGGGCGTAACGGCTGCCGGAGTAGCCTCATGGATTGCGATCACACGGGGAGCACTCACGGTTGGACGTGAGACCTCGGACGGCCTTGCTTCAGGTGCGCCGTCTACTGGATTGAGCACAGGAGGGAAGTCGCTTGCTGGGGAGGGAGCATCTGGGGTTCCTCCAGAGCCTTCAGAACCGACTAGCGCCGCCGACTCGGGCGTTGTTCCCGAGGGTGTTGATGGCGTGGGCGTTTCTGCCTGAGGCCCGGGTGGAGCCGGTGTTTCTACCACGGGCGCAGGTGGAGGGGGCGTGGGCGCTACTTGAGCTTTGGGAGCGGCCGCCTTAGGCACCTCGGCCTTGGGGCTCTCCGGTGCCGCGGGTTTCGCGGTTTGAGCGGACGCACAATGAGCTACAGACGTGGCAACCGAGAACCAACTAGCAATGGCAAGTTTCTTCATGACGTTTTCCACTCATTCCCCCAGAAGGTAGCCTTCGAGCACAATAGCCTGTTTTACGTCCCTAAGAGCATTGGCCTCCAGCAACGTTGCGCGGCCAATGCTACTGGGATGAGTTACCAGCACACGCTTTTGTGTACCTTGCGTAAACAACAGCAAATCCGACACGGGATAGTCTAGCCGAACCTCCGTTGGCTGAATCTTATTGGGATCAAGCTCCACAAACCCGAGCTTATCTTGCGACCTTGGCGCAACCCAAACTCGATTCAAGAATGGATCCGGCAGCCCTCCCTCCAGATCAACCTGCGTGGATATACGCGAAACTGTGCGCAAATCCAGATTGAGAATGCTCGCCCCCAGAGTTCCACTGTGGAGCAACATCACCAGGTTATCCGTATCGGTGCCGCCAAGAGCCTTGCCCAGGGGGATCACCTTTTCGTACGGACTCACCTTGAGCCGTTCAGCGTTGCGCGCTTTTCGATCTTCGATCTGCCCAAGATCCAGGAAGACGACGTCCGAGCTTCCCTCTGAATAAAGCAGTGCTCGTGTGTCCACGGTGTCTACCTGGGGCGATCTCCCCCGAAAAACCAACATGTTCGTCGCCGCCGCGGGCAATGGCACCGTGGTAACACGATTGGAATCTGCATCGATTACAAGCGCGTTCCCACCGGCGGCCACCAGCAGCCTGCGGTCAGCTTCGGCTCCGTAGAGCGCCATATCTTTGAGCTGAGCGCCGCCACCCAATTGATTCAGGGACGGCACGAAATCATTCTTGGAGGCGTCCACGACCGCGTCACGCGCTGCCAACTGAACAACGTAGATGTCCGTGGACGCGGTACCGCGGAGGTAAATCTTGTTTTCGTTGGTGTCGAAGAGCACCTGCTCCAAATCAATGGCTGGGGCGTCCGGAGCATTGGCCCCCAATTCGATGGTAAACTCAGGGCGATCGAGGTGGTTGAGATCCAAGATCGCCACAACCTGCTTGAACAGCACCAACGCCAGCTGCCTGGCTTCTCCGTTAATTGTCATGGGCGGCGAAAAAAGAATGCGTTTCGGAGGGTCGCCAAACCCGCGAATGGTGCGGTCTACAGGATTTTTCCCTTCTTCTGGGGGTTGCGTAAGATCAATGATCGCCGTCTCATTGCGATTGAACAACAGCCGATTGGGCGAATTATCCTGCCCAAATTTGGCCACTACGTAACGCCCATCGGGCGACTGCACGATCGAATCGAAAGGCGCGGGCAAGGGATAAGTGCGGGCGACTTGGTCCTTTTTTAGCACCGCAATACTCGGCCCAATTTCGCTCGAATCTACGTCCCCTGCTGACAACACCAGCACCTCGTCAGGATCAGTAGCGTTTGGATCCAACACCGTTGGGCTCAAGCGTCGCTGCGCCAGGAGCGGGCGCTTGGGCAACCCCAATACTTTGGAGCTCGGGTTTGGGCTTGCCCCCACATCCAGAAGGAACGCCCGATCATTGGCTTGGTCAATGAACACGGCGTGATCGCTGAGCGCCAGGGACGCAATGATGTTTGCAGGTTGCTCCTTCGAGCGGTCGCCGCCACACCCGGCGACTCCAACAGCCAATAAGAACGTAACTGGAACTAGATTCTTAAAAGAAACCATGGCTCTCCTTGGTAAGGGCTTGACGCGAAACCCCCATCACTCGCGGATGCGACTATTCTTCTCAAAGCCGGTCACGCTTTCGACGTTCTTGCCGGCAAAATCTACGAACGTAATGCGCCCATCGGGATGCTCCTGGCCAACGAACACCTTTTGGGTTCGCGGAACGGCACCCAGAGACAACGGAGGGCTGCCGACGGAGATCCGTGTAACGCTAAAGTTATCAAGGCCCACACGCTGAATTTCAGCCACGCCCGTAGCTTTGAATAACAAGAAAAGTGCACTGCTATCTGGCGTAATGCTAAATGGCCCCACGTTGGTTTGCGTGAGTTGAAGCTTGGCGAAGCCCTTATCCAGCTGGATTAGGCTGTAGCCATAAGATCGGTCGATCATCACGTCTTGGTCGATGCCCGGCTCCGCAGGATCGCCTGCGACTTTATCGTGCACAACGAGAGCGACCTTGCCGTCGCCGCTAATCGCTACTGCTTGGGTGGACTTTCGCAAATCCTGTACGGAGAACTGATTGCTCACCAGATCGAGAGTTGTCACTCGTTCCACACCGGCCTGTGCCGTTGTGTAAAGCAATGCCTTCTTGCCATCGGGAGCCAACACCACCGAACCGATCGCTTCGCCTGTAATCGGGAGGGTTGTCGCCGTATTTGGTACAGCGAACCCTCCGGGTACAGGAATGCGCACCACCATGCTCAAGTTCCTCACCACTGCAATGGCAAACTCGCCGCTAGCCGCAACATCTAGGTCCGAAAGATCGAGCGCAGGCGGCGGCGTGTTCGACCCGCCGCCCACATTGCCAACGCCAGCCATCCCGGCAGCACCAGCCATGGACGCGGAGCCCGCCGCTCCCGACGGGGTCGGTATCGGATCCTGATGAATAATATCCTTAAAGTCTAGGATCTTGATGGCACCGGTCGCGAGCTCCACGAGCCTGATCGAGCTTTCTCCGGGCACACGCCCGAGCGCGAACTGACCGTCTGGAGTAACGGATACGTCTAGCACCTTGGCCTGCTCACGGGGCGCAACAGCCACTGTTTTGGGAATGCCTCCCTTTTCAAGTGCCGCAAAGTTAACGATCGAAACGCCGTCTTCCGTTACTACGTAGGCCTCGGTGGAGGCTTGGTTGAAAAACACCCGACTTGGGCGAAAACCCACAGAAAGCCCGACGGAAGCGTCGGCTCCGGCGTCAGCCCCGATGGTTATCAAGTTCACATCCTGAAAACTGCCCGTTCGCCCCCCGATGCCGCGTGCAGCATCGAAGTACGTGATGGCGTGTTTTCCATCCGGAGCTACGGCGATGGCGTTCGAACCCGACAACACTTCTAGGCGGTGCGGAGAAGTCGTACCCATGGCGTCAGTGCGAAGGATATGTGCATCGTCGGAAAGCACGTTCAGCACAATGGCCACATCTTTGCCCCCAAGCGTCTCCAAGTAACGAGGCTCGTCCCCAACTTCCACGGTGCGAATCGCCAACGTATCGGCATCGATCACCGCGACGTTGTCGCTTTGAGGATTCGGCACGTACACAAAGCGATCTCCCGCGTGCGGACGCTCGGAATCGATGGGCACTTCCTTTTCGGGAGGCAACATCGGGGCACTCGCGGCACCACCGCTAGCACTTGCACCGTTACCAGGGCCCAACAAATCCGGACCAGAAATCGCAGTCGGTGCCGACGGGCTAAAGCCTGAGCCACCACTCGCGCGAGCACTGAGCGACTCGTCAGCACTGCAGCCCGCCGCTAACCCACCGGCCGCCCCCATCATGAATGCCCACAACCACTGGCGCCCAAACTGATTCTTGCTCACCCGATGCTTCATGAGGAAAACCTCCGAGCACGCATCTAAGCACATTCCGTTCCAGCGATACTAGATTGGCCTCTTCTTGAGATATTCTCGAAACAACCGCGTGGATCGGGTTAACCCTAGGGTCACCCTATCCCATGACACTCGAGTCACGCGGGTTGAAGCTGGCACACACCCGATGGCGCAGCCTTAGCGGGCTGCTGCAAACCAAAGCCCCTGACGGGCACCCGTGGGTATGGCGTAGAGCACGCCGGGCTTCGGCCAGAGGGTCACTTCAAACTCTCCAACACCCTCGCTCACCGCAAGATCGTCACCCGTAGTGAGAAGCTGCGCGCGGAGTTGCCCGGTGCCGAGCTCCGCCTGATAGCGAGTGATGTACAAAGCCACGGGAGATTCTTCCACGATGGAGAAACCGCCCGGAGGAACCCCTTCAGCAACCGGGGTGAGCGAGCTCAGTGCTGGATTTAACGCTACCAGGCGCCCGGTTGGGCCACTCATGTGATCGAGAGCAAGCACCCAATCCTTCACCACCAACGGTGAGTGAAAAGGCACGCCCGTCGTGATCGTCCGTACGCTCCCCGCGGCGTCCACCTGAGCCCAATCCCCGGTTTTCCCGTCAAAATTGATTAACAAGCCTAACCCAAAGTCTGGAAGTACCCGCGTAGCCAACTCGGATACGGCCTGGGTTTTGAGGTCAATATCTACAAGCCTGCCAACCGAACCATCACTGTCGGCTAACACCCGCAGCTTATCCCCCGCGCCTGGCCCCACCACGCGCCAATCAACCAGCTCCGCCACTTTCAAAGGCATTCCGCGAAATGGCGTTAACGTTAGGGTTCCAACGCGCCCGTTTCCACCTTGCAAGTAGAGCAAGCTCAGCCCAAGCACCGTATTCACAAACCGGGGTACGGTGGTGACCCCTTCGGCAATGTTCAACCGCTCATTGGTGCCGAGATGCTGCAGCGCGAGTGCGCCTTTTTCGCATGGCGAGAAGTAGCTGAGCCACGGGCCACGCGCCTCGACTGGGCTTGAGAGCAATGCCAAGGCACAGCCTGTGTCTGCTATCCGAGTCGGCATACCGAGAGTGTCCGGCACCATGAAAATACCACCAGGCTCCGCGTACATTGCGACCCACGCTGTACCCTCGGGACTCGCCGAAAACGCTCGATACTCGCCGACCTGTTCGCCGAAGCTCGCGAGCTCCTTGCCTTCGACATCTCGCAACAACAGCTTTCCAGACTCCAGCAGCCACATCGATCTTGGGGGAAGCTTCTGGTGATTGGAAATTTCGTATTGTTGGACGTTCTGCGCCAGCACTTGCTTCGTTTCTTGCCACGGGTTGAGCCGCAAGAGCTCGCCTGGCCCCGTGAGCGTGAGGAAACTTTGAGCGTCCCCTGTTTGAGCGGGTAACGTCGCGTCCGGTATCGGATCCATATAGTGCTGACACTCGTAGTCACCGAAGCGCAAAAGGCCGCTCAGACGTTTAGAGCCTCCACTTTCGAGATAGGAAATCCGGCGTGGCACCTCGCCTGTGCTCGCAAAAACACTGTAAGCGATCGCAGGCCCGAGCTCGCAACTCGGGGTACCATCGAAGGGGATGGACACCAACGCCACACCAGCATCTTTGTGCTGAAAAGAAATCACGTGAGGGCCCGTAGGCGCTACTGGATCGAGCGCGAATTGAGTGAAGACACCAGTGGCTAACTGCCGACCGGGACCGTCCACATACGAGTCCTCAGGGCGCAGCACTTTTTCGCCAAACCCAGAGACTCCACCCTCAACCGTGGTGCAGGCCGCGGCGCCGAATACTGAAGTATTGGCGGCAGCCAAGAGGAAGTAACGAAGTGAACGACCTAGGGCCGACGCCATGACCGAATCAGTATACAGTTGGACTCAGCGAAGTGCCGCCGTTCTCTCCAATCAGCGCCCAATTGCCGAGGCTTCGCCCCCGACCTTCGCTGCTTTTGGGGTTCTTGGGGGATCTTTGGTGCGCCACCTTGTTCACCCTAGGGTTGGCGCAGGCGGCGCCTAACGCGCCGGATCCACACCCTCAAGCTGGCTCGTCGCCCGCGCTGGTTTCCACTAGCCCCAACGCGGTGCATCCACCCAGCATTACCCCACCTTCGCCCATCCAGGCTATCTCCCAATACCCGGAGGGCGCCACGGGAAGTAGTGTGGTGGAGCTGGAGTTAATCGTCAGCGCGACAGGCGAAGTAGTCTTGGCCCGGGCTGTGCGAGGCGCCCCCCCGTTTACCGGTGCCGCTGAAGAGCAGGCGCTGAGATGGAAGTTTGTTCCTGCCATACAAGCGGGGAAGCCTGTGGCTGCGAAGATCCGCTACGAGGTGCGCTTCGAACAGGCTCCGCCAAGCGAACCGACCGCCGCACCCAAAGGTGAGCAGGGATCCGATAGCACGGCGCTAGCCCGAGCGGCCGAAGCTCGCCCCCTCGAAGTAACGGTCCTCGGAGCGGATGTGCCAGCGGACACTTCTTCTGTGAGCAGGGCTGAAGCGCGGCAATTGCCCGGGGCTTTCTGCGATCCCTTCCGTGCGATCGAGAGCCTGCCTGGGGTCACGTCGGTGGTGTCGGGGCTGCCCTTCTTCTTCATCCGTGGCGCGCCGCCTGGCAACGTCGGTTATTTTATCGACGGCGTGAGCGTTCCGCTCCTATTTCACGCTTTCCTGGGTCCGCAGGTAATCCACCCATCGCTCATTGAGCGTGTTGATCTTTACCGCGGAGGGCCTCCAGCAGAACTCGGCCGCTACGCCGGCGCCATTATTTCTTCCAAAACAACGCCCCCACCACCTCGATTCGGAGGAGAAGCTTCGGTCCGAGTGTTGGACGCAGGAGGCTTAGTGCATGCGCCATTTGCCAATGGGAATGGCCAAATGCTGTTGGCGGGGCGCTATTCTTACACGGGCCTGATTGCCTCTCTCTTCACGGATGCAAGCATTGCGTATTGGGATTACCAGGCTCGCACTGATTACAAGCTCACATCACAGAATTCGATCGGTGTTTTTGCGTTCGGAGCGTACGATTACTTCGCCGACAACAACCGGGACTTCGCGGGGACAGAATTTCACCGGGTCGATCTACGACACACGGGGCACTTCGACGCTTCCACCAAGCTCGAATCGGCGGTAACTCTCGGTATCGATCGCTCCCGCACCACCCTCGGCTACTTGGTGGATAGGACTCTACGGGCGAGGAGCGCGCTATCCACGGACTTTGCCGACAACGCTAGCTTCACTTTAGGTGGCGACGCGGCCCTCGACTTCTTTGTGCTCAACGTGGGGAGAGACGCGGCCAACTATGCCGATTTGAAAGCCCTTTTTCCCACGCGAATGGATGCCACCTACGCTGCGTTTGCGGAAACAGAGTGGCGCCTCGGGCGGGTACGTGTAACTCCGGGTATCCGAGTGGATCGCTATCATTCCCTAGGCCAAACCGAGCTGGGCGTTGATCCGCGCATCTCTGCGGTCTACCAGCTAACACCAGAATCTTCCCTTTTTCAGTCGCTCGGCCTTTTACACCAGCCACCGAGCTTCCTGCCGGCAGTTCCGGGCGCTCGCGTGGCCGGGCTCAAAGGTGGGCTGCAATCCAGCGCGCAACACAGTTTTGGCGCCAAAACCCACTTACCTCTTCAGATTACCGGCACAGCCACCACTTTTCAGTCCATCTTTTTTGATTTAAATGATCCACTGGGTACCATGGGCCAAGCGGACGTCGACGCCGAGAGCCGCGATAGCCGTGCGTTGGGTCGCGCCGTAGGCTTGGAATTAGATCTGCGCCGAGCGCTTACCGAACGCCTCTCGGGGCAGCTTTCGTACACCCTGTCGCGCACCACGCGTGCGTACGGAAAGTCCGAAGGGGTTTCCGCGTTCGACCGCACCCACGTCGCGAATTTCGGTATCGGTTACCGTTTTGACCGGGGGTACCAGTTGGGCGGGCGTGGTGTTTTCTATACGGGTGTCCCCACCCGCCGCCTGACCGACGATGGCCCTCGTTATGATTCCGCCGATCGCGCCTCAAGCTTCTTTCGACTGGATTTGCGTGCCGAAAAACGCTGGGTCCTGGGACCCAATCGCGACATCGGTGTGCATTTGGAGGTCTTCAACGCAACGTTGAACAAGGAAGTCGTGCGGCGCGAGTGCGGTCCGCGAAGCTGTGAATCTACAGTGGCAGGCCCCTTCACCATCCCTAATATCGGGGTCGACGCCACCTTTTGAGCCGGGGCCGTGCGGGGGTTAGATCTGCGTGAGCCGTATTTCGTGCTTCGAAAGCACCTCAAGCCCAGCTTCTGTCACCAGGTAATTGCGCTCGATTCGGAGCCCATAGGCACCCGGAACGTATTGGCCTGGTTCAATCGTGATGATGTTGCCGCTTTGTAAGGTATCGGTGCTCGCCGGCACGATGAAAGGCGTCTCCGGATGACCGAGCCCGAGGCCGTGCCCAGAATGTGTCAGAAAGTTCGAGCGCCGCTCACCAAGGCTTGCGCGCACGGCTTCGTCGACCGTGCGACAAGGGACCCCAGCACGAGCAGCTTTCTCACCCACGTCCATCGCTGCTCTGCAGGCCAAAAAGGCCTCCTGTAGGTCGGCTTTCGGTTCGCCGTCACACACGAATGTGTTGGCAAAATCACAACGGTAGCCTTGCACCACCACTGAGAAATCCAAAAGCACCAAATCTCCCTTCTCGATCACGCGCGCGGAGGCGAACCCTCCGATTTCCTCACAGCGCGGACCGGAAACGAAGTCACCGTACACCTGGGCTGGCTCGCCGAGCGACACCTCGACCGCTCGTCGCACAAGGTGATAGAGGTCGTATTCAGTCATTTTCGGGCGTAGTTCGCGGAGGGCCGCGGCATGCCCCGCTTCACCCGCCGCCACCGAGCGACGAAACACCGCGATCTCGTCAGCGTCTTTTTTCGCCCGTAGAACGGCGAGCGCTTGGCCAAGATCCACCCACGTGGCGCCGCCTTCCCGGAGCTTATCCACCACCGAAAGTGGAGCGCTAGCCCCTTCCAAGGCCACACGCCGCGTACCAAGGTTGCCGAGCGCTTGTTTAGCCCCAGCGACCAACAGCTCGCGGCGCGAACCTGCACTTGCGTTTCCATTGTACCACACGGGGTCAATGATCTCGTCCACGAACGCCGCATCTGCGTAAGGGCGAAGGAGATTATCCGCTACAAGAACAGCTCGCCCATTCGAGTGCAGCACCAGCCACGCAGCGGCCAACACAGAGCGAAACTCGTAGGCCGAGAGACAAAACCCCGAGAGGTACGTGACGTGGGCCGGCTCCGTGATCAGAACCGCGTCCACTTCGCCCAAGTCCAATTGTATGTGTTTCCAAAGCCGCTCGCGGCGCCCACGACATCCTTCTGCAGTCAGCATGGCGGCCCCATACCACAACGACACGGTTGCGCGGGGCCCTCACGGCTCACCTTCGTCCCGGGTTCCAGCCTTCGGTGGCCACCCGCGGGGCGGCCCCGTGACGGTGCTGAGGTTGGGCCGAGGGAGCTGTTGATCGGCATTTTGTCGTACTGGACGACGCGCGGGGGGCATCTCCGCCCAACAAGCAGTACTTAGCATGCTAAGTACTCGCTCGCCCCAAGAGGCCCCGGGGGGATCTATCGCACCCTCGAGCCCCCGTGGAAACTGGTGTACCGTCCGGCTCTCTAGGTTACCTCGTAGCGCCGGGAAGCGGTCCAGACAGGCTTTTGGGAAATTGCGGAAAATGGCGAAAGCGGAAATCAACGTCCGTGTGGGAACTGTGCGTTTCTCGGGGCGTGGAGAGCCCGAGTGGCTAGAGGAGCAACTCAACAAGGTCCTGGCTGTGGCGTCGGCGCTGGCCGAGCAGACCGTAGAGGCCACCCTCGAAACAGGCACGCTCCGAGAAGCACCTACATCCAACAGACCAGAAACGCTCATGAGCCCCGCCGGGCTTCGCCATTGGATTGACCGTGTACGTGGTGAACAAGGGCGCCTGGGAGCGGCCGCTGAGTGGCTTACACTGCGCAGCCGAAGGAATGGCTGAGCGGAGGTAAACTGGTGTTTGAAACGCTAATTTCAGCCGATGAGCTCGTAGGCTTGATGGAGGCCGCAAGCGCCCCGACCGATGGCTCCAAGAGCTCAACCGGTGAAGCACAGTTGGTCATCGTTGATTGCAGATTCACGCTCGGGTCACCGGAGGCCGGTGCGCAAGCATATGCGGCTTCACACATCCCAGGCGCAATCTTCGCCGATCTTGAAAAAGACCTTTCCGGCCCGATAATTGCGGGAAAGACGGGGCGCCACCCGCTGCCCGATCCCTTCATTTTCTGGGAGAAACTCGAGAGCTGGGGGATCTCCGAACACACGCAAGTGGTAGCCTACGACGACGTGGGCGGTGCCTTTGCAGCTCGGCTATGGTGGCTTCTGGGCTGGCTTAGGCACCCAGGCGGGCAGGCAGTGCTTGATGGCGGGTGGAGCGGCTGGCTGGCAGCCTCTGGTGCAGTAAGCCAAGAACCTGCAGCAATGAAAAACATCCGCGAGAGAAAAGACGCACCACGTATTGCCCCCAAAGCCTCGTGGTTGTGCACCACCGAAGAAGTCGAGGTCGCGATAGCGAGTGGTAATGCCCGCCTCTTCGATGCGCGTGCGGTCGAACGCTACGCAGGTGAAGTAGAGCCTATAGATCGGATCCCCGGGCACATTCCTACCGCCCAAAGCTTGCCGTTCGGCGAGAACCTCAACGCCGGCAAGTTTCGAACCGCTTCGGAGCTACGCGCACGCTTTCAGGCCGCCGGCGCGGACACGGGCGCAACCAGCGTGATGTATTGTGGCTCGGGAGTCACCGCTTGCCACAATGTGCTCGCCGCAGCCCACGCCGGGTTGCCGCTACCGCGCCTCTATGCAGGCTCCTACAGTGAATGGATCACCCATCCTAAACATGCGGTAAACACCGGCCGCCGGCCGTAACGATGAACGACAACAGCATGGGCGCTCTGAGCTTGGCAAAGCGCTGACTGAACGGCGCCCACTCCTCGCCGGGTCGCGTAAAAGAAGGCAAGGGGCGCTGGCAAGCGGCCACACACGGTAGTAAGAGAGCGAATTACATGCCCAAAAGCCCGTCTGCACCTCGAGGCCCCGCCCAATCTCTTCCGCGAAAGCCGGCTGCAAAAGCGGTCGATCGGGGGCACCAAGAACATACGAAGGAGGCCGAGGCTGACGTGGGGCTGCCCGGAAAGCTAGGCCGCAGCCTCAAGCTAACCATGCTGGGGGCGGGCTCTGCTTTTACACCGCGCCTAGTCAACGACGTATTGCGGATGCCGGGCGCCGAGGCTGGCGAAATCGCGCTCGTAGATGTCGACGAGGAAAGGCTGAGGACAATGCATGCCCTCATCCAGAAGCTCTTGGAAACCCTCGGCAAGCCTCGCTGGAAGGTGACAGCTTCGAGTGATCGCAAGAAGGTGCTCAAAGGTTCGCACTATATCGTCAACTGCATCGAGGTAAGTGGCGTCGAATGCGTGAAGCACGACAACGATATCCCGCTGAAGTACGGTATCGATCAGTGCATCGGGGACACCATCGGGCCCGGCGGGCTCTTTAAGGGGCTACGCACGATCCCCGTGTGGATAGAAGTGTTGAAGGATGTGGAGCGGCTCTGCCCAGAGGCACTCGTGCTCAACTATACCAATCCGATGAGCATGATGATGCTCGCCGCTGGTAGAACGAGTCCTGTGGCGGCAGTTGGCCTCTGCCATTCAGTGCAGGGCACCAGCCATCTTTTGGCCGGGCGCGCCAATGTGCCGTATGCCGAACTCGAATGGGAATGCGCCGGCGTGAATCACCTGGCCTGGTTCACCAAGCTGCGGCATGCAGGAAAAGATCTTTACCCGAAGCTCATGGCGTTGGCCGAGAAAGATCTCGCGGGCAAGCCCCCTAACGCAAAGGACGCCGGCGACCTGGTGCGCAAGGACATGATGCTGCACTTCGGCGCGTTCATCACCGAAAGCTCGGGGCATCTGTCCGAATACCTCCCTTACTATCGCAAAAGAAAAGACTTGCAGAAGCGTTACCTGCGGGAGCGATACGAGGGAGAATCGGCCTTTTACCGCAACAATTGGCCAATCTGGCGTAAGCGAGCAGACACGGATCGGCTGGAGATGGTGGCCGGTACCCGCAGCATCGATTGGAAGCGATCTTGGGAATACGCGTCCTTCATCATCGAAGCTAGGGAGAAAGATTCGCCCTTCCGGATCCACGGCAACGTGATGAATCGATCCAAAGGGGGCGGCCCCTTAATCGACAACCTCCCGCACGACGGCGTGGTGGAAGTCGCGTGCATGATCGACCGCAACGGCGTTAACCCGACTGTCTACGGGCGCCTCCCACCACAGATGGCGGCAATCTGCGATTGGCAAATGCGCATGTACGATCTTGGCGCCACAGCAGCTATCGAGAAGAGCGTTGAAGCCGCCATCCACGCGCTCCTTCTAGATCCCTACACTGCTGCTGTCTGTTCACCCAAAGAAATCAAGCAACTTACGCTCGATCTTTTCAAGGCTGAGAGCCGTTTTTTGCCCGGCTTCAAGTAACGCCTCCTCACGTGCGTTGGGCCCAGCGAGCGCTCGTTCGTGTCCGGGACACCGCTGCTTCCTTCAGCCCGTTCGGGCCCCTCCGCGCTCCGCTCGAATCACTTTGCATGCTAAGTTTCCTTCAGCCCGTTCGGGCCCCTTCGCGCTCCGCTCGAATCACTTTGCATGCTAAGTATCCCTGCAATGGTTGAATGGACCCTCACCGCCTTCCCCTTCATGCGCCGTCCAGGGTCGCTTGTTACGCGAGTGCAATCCCGATCTGTTTACGAATGCCCAGGTAGCGATCGCTCGTCGAAAAAACCACGAGATCTTTGAAAAGCTCGCCGTGTTTGCCCTCTTCTGATTCAAGCAGCGTCGCCACCGTGGGCAGATCGTTGGCAAGTACGAGCCCGGCACGGCAAGCCGTTTTATCGGCAGAGCGGCTGTAGCGCTGGAGGTTCGTGCGCCCGCCTTCTTCCACGAAATGCAAAAAGCAGCTCTTCAGCGTATCGCGCTGTGGCGCGTCCAAAAGTGGCTCAATCGCCTGCGCTATCGGGGCCACGCGCCGCTTCATATCATCAGCGATGGGAAGCCCGGGGTTTCCGATGCAGAGAGCCGCAAGGAACAGATCCTCTAGATCTGGAATGGCACTGAACAGGCTCTTAACAAAATGCTCTTTGCGATAACCCACGAGGTGCCGCGCCACTTTGAACGCGTAACCTGGTTGAGTAAGGCCAGAGAGTGCCCGCCTACCAATCACCGTAACAGGCGGAACGCCGGGGAGGATTTCGTAACCTGAGTCTCTCTCTTTCTCCACGTAGATCTGAGGCGTTGGAAGACCCAAGATGGCAGCTGCCCAAGGGAGGGCTCGTACAGCGGTAAGCGTGGATTCGGTAGGATCTTGCAGGTGCTCGGGGTGTGGCCGGTGGAGGCGACCGTCGCGACCGAGCGCACTCACGCGACCAATCAGAACTGCGGGCGCGATGAGGCCCAAGATCTGACCCGCGATGATCTCTTCTTCTGGGTGAAAGAGGAAGTCACGCCAACTTTCGGGGAGAATGCTAGCCGTCGGCGTGATCAAGCTGAGCTTTCTGCCAGCCTCGAAACAAGCCTTTTCTTCAGGCCCCGCCGCATTGAGAGCGACGAGCGCTTGTGCCGCACACCAGCGACCATCGGCCTCGGCATGGGCGTCGTAAACTCTGTAGAGCACCCGGAGGTGTTCTGGGTTGGTAGGATCCCGACGAATCGAACGCCAAACCTCCTGCGGATCTTCGGACGCCACTTGGGCCGCCGTCTGGAGGCCACCGAGATCCACCTCAACATTCACCAACGACTGAGCCCGCCGAAGCTCCGCTTCAAGCTCCAAGACGCGCGCCTCAAGCTCTGAAATGCGTTGCAACAAAGCCGGCGAATCCGCCCCGCCTTTCTGGCCCATCTGGAGCGGAGCGAGCGAGCTTGCCCGTTCTTCATACTGCTCAACCACCCGCACGTTGCGGTGGCTCTCGTAAGCAGCAAGCAGCGCCGCTTCGAGCTTCAAGAGCTTTGCCCTATCGAGGCCAAGGTTGCCCGCAGCCCGTTCAAGGTGAGCGCGCTCTTCGGCCGTGATCACTCCGTCCGATAAAGCTTCTGCGAAAAGCTCACTGTATTGAACTTCTAGAGCCCCAAGGCCCAGCGCCCCATTGTGCTCCCCCGGTGCGAACCCCACTGCGTGCTCAAACCCGAAACCCTCTGTGCCTTGCTCCGCCATGACTCCTCCTTGAGCGACGCATCCTCGCCCTTCAACCAACCATCATCGCCTGGTACGTGACGTCTGACCAGCCGCTCGCTCCGCCCCTGATCCAGCGGTAGGGCGTAACCGTTTGGGGGCCCACCCCAGCTGCCGCATGAAGCGGCAGCTTGCCCCTCGCCAAGCGTCTCCCGAAGGCGGGAGCCGCGGGAGGGGCGTGTGCCTGGCAGCTCCGCGCTGCAACGGAGGGGTTGCAACCTGAAAAGTCGCGGGCAGCGCGGCTGCTCGTTTTTGGGATTGGGGATAAACAACGTGGAAGGGGCGGCAACCACCCACGGATGCCCAATCCCAAAAACGAGCACTATTGGAGATTACGGGAATGGGCGACATCCGCTAGTAGTTAATCTAAGAAGATGCGGGGCAGACCGCGACCTCAGGGAATTCGCTCGTGCTCCGCATCGCTCGCGCGGCCGAACGCCTAATCGACTTTGTCGCCTCCCGCCGTCGATTGGCCGCGCTCGTTGTCTGCACCGTCTGACGACGCTGGCTTGTGCCGTCCTCGTTGGTCGCTCTTAAAACGGGCTCGATTTTCAGAGACGGGGCGTAGCTTTGCCCATTCCTTAGCAGCTGCGCTCTAGAGCGCGCCTCGCCTCAGTAAATCGAGCTCCGTGCCGGCCTCAACCCCTCAAAGTTGCTCGCCCTTGCGCCGGAGCGGCGCCGGAGCGACCTCCAGCCGCCCCCCAAAATTAGCGTCAACATCTGTGCCACCGGATCAGGGTCCGCAGGGCAGTAAGCGCTTACACGCGCAGAGCTGGCAACGGCCGGGCGATTTGACTGGGATCGTAGTCCACCGCGAACGCATCCGCAGGCTTACCGAGGGTGCGTGTTTCGCCGTAGCCAACGCCGGGCTGGCGCTCATAGTCGCTCGGGGCTAGGCCAAATGCCTGCAAAATGGAGATGAAGAGGCGATTGTATGGCACTCCCTCAATGACCATACCGTTGTGCTGCGAAAACTTGTCGGAGCGATCCCAGTCGATATAGTCGATGTAGCGGCCTGTTTCAAAATGCCCACCCAGGCTACCCGCCATGAGTGTGGGCACACTGTAGCTGAGATGATTCATCCCTAGCTCATTGCCCCATAGAACCAAAGAGTTGTCCAGATACGTCTTGCCATCTGCTTCTGGGACATCCAGCTTCTCAAGCAGCCTCACAAAAATCTTGCGAGTCATCCATTCGTTGAGCGACACAACTTTGTCGCGCTGTGGAATTTGATCCCAATCGTGGGCCGCCCGGTGCCAATCGGTGGGGTTGGGGTTGCCCTGGCAGCTCGCGCAACTGTGCTCGAAACCCTGATCGGCACCGTTTACCTGGCCCACGGCTTTGTACACATCGAGGGTAAAAATGCGCGTCAAATCGCACTGAACGGCCGCAGCGATGAGATCCGTCATGGACTCAAACACTCGGGTAATCTCGGCAGGATCGGTGCCCTGGAGCGTTGAAGAAGCAGGTGCATTGGGCCTGGTGCAAGCGACCGTGCTCGGCGTGGCGTTGAGGCGCGCTTGCAATTCCGCGAGGAAGCCGATGTGGCGTTCGACCGTTTGTTGATCGGCCATGCTCAGGCGAGGATTCTGCTTCAAGCTTGCGTAATCTGCGACCACGCGATCCACAAGGTACTTATTGGGATCCACCGGTGGAGGTGTACCGCCAGGGGGGACGAGATTGGCAAACAGCCGGTCGAACACAACCTTCGGATCGATGTCCGCCGTTACCTGCGTGACGGGTCCTGTAAGGTTCCCTTGGTGGGTGTAGGAAAACGTGTTGGCGCGCCCGGGGGAAAGATGTAGCGATCGGCCACCGGAAGGTGTTTGCGGGTAGAACCCAGAATTATAGGCCAACACCTGATCAATCGTGGGAAACTCCTCCATCGCAGCAGCGCCCCCGTCAATCGAGCCGCCCTTATAATTGCCCAAAATGCCACCGTCGTTGTGGTTGGTCATGGGCATGAAATCGAGCCCACGCAACAACAATAGCTTGCTGAGGAATGGGTTCAGTGCCGGGCCTAAGATCTTAGAGATACCTGGATTGGCGAAGTCCGTGAGGGGCGCATAAGTGCCAAAGTACTCCTTATTGTCCGAATGTTTTCCGCTGCTCTCCCGCAGCTTCTGAGAAAGCGCGAGCGTGCCGTCACGCTTGCCGTTGCCACCCCCCACTTCATCCGCACCGTAGTCCCGCAAGGTGTAGCCTTGCACTGCCCGAGACGGATACCAATCCCGGATGTTCTGCGCGCTGTAAGACTTGATAGTAATGAAGCGCTTCTTGGCGGCGTTCTGCGCATGAGCTTTCTTTTCATCGCCCATGAGGGACGGCAAAAATGGCAGCGCGAGCATGGCGCCACCCAGACCCTGGAGGAAAAATCTGCGATGTTGACGATCAAACTTCATGGCAACCTCAGGGAGTCCCGATCACGCGTTCCTGGAACGCACTCGTTTTAGCTATAGCTTTCACAAATCCGTTGAGCCCCGTGGCCTTGAGCGCCGTGCCCAGCTCGGCCACCACACATTGATCAGCTCCGGCAGCAGGGCGGCCGAAGGTGTAAGCGAAGTATTGTTGAGCAATACACTGGCTCACGGCGTCGGAAGTGGCGAGGGCCGCCGAAAGGTCGGCCGCTCCCTTAACCGCAACCGGCTTGTTATCGATGGTTGCCGTTACGCTCGCATCCACGGGCACCTCCGCTAACAACGTGCCGGCATCGTCGAACACTTTCTCCGTGGTACGAAGGCGACCCAAGGCGTCGTACTCCTCGAACGCAAAGCCGTAGGGATTGAAGGTTGTGTGGCAAGCCGCACATTCGGCAGGGGAGGTCTTTGCCGCGAAGCGCTGACGCGTACTTTGTTTGGGATCGATCGTGGGCAACGCGAGCGCTTCCGCGGGCAAGTTGGCGGGCGGGGAAAGTTGAACGCATTGCAGGTGCTTGAGCACGAAAGCGCCACGCTTGATAGGGTTCGTGAGCTCATTGCCGCTCACCAGTAAACCTGCACGCGTGAGTAAGCCGGTGCGCCCATTTGGACCAAACTGCGTTCGTTTGGAAGTACCATCCCACGCCGGAACACCGTAGATGGCCGCCAGTTCGGGCGAGGTGGCGAAAACATCGGTAGTGGTAAAAAGGTCCGAGAGCGTTCCGGAACCTTGCCACGTGAAAGCATTCACCATGGCCCACAACTCTTGCTTCAAAGCATCTGCCAAAACGGCGCCCGGCTGCGGAGTACCAGCGAAGGCACGAAACGCGGGAGTATCGACGAAGCCGTGGAACCCCTCCACGCCGAGCCACTGGCCCCAGAACCGCCGCAAAGCAACCTCGGATTGAGGCGCCGCCGCCACCCTCAAGAGCTCTGCCTCAAACCCGCTCGGAGTGCTCAGTTGCCCTTTTTCGGCCGCAGAAAGCAACTCTGCGTCCGGGGGGCCATGCCAGAAATGATGCGCCAGGCGCGTGGCCTTTTCAAAATCCGAAAGCGTTAGCTCAAGCGCGTTGGCAGGTGCTGGGGTGCCGTTCACTTCCACGCGGTACAGAAACTCGGGCGCCATTAGGAACGAAAATGTCGCCGCGGCGACAGCCCCTTCGCCAGTGCCCTCCAAGCCGAACAATTCCCCGTAGCGAGCAAGCTCGGGAGCCAAGAGCGGACGACGAAACGCACGCAACCCAAAATTCCTAACGAATGTGTTGAAACACGGCTGGTCAATCGTAGGGCAACTCAACGCTTGAGCTTCGTTCGCGTTGCTGCGAAGGATTCCTGCGACGGCCTTGGCAATGTTGTAGAAGCCATCGACGTGGCTCTGCGACACGCGATCGTCCATGCTCGTGAAGACATCTTGGTTCCTGCCGTCCACAGGCAGCTGAGCAAATACTCCTTCAGCGGCTTTGCTGGCTCCGGGCGCTTGGGCCAAAAGCTCACGCACACTGTTCTGATACTGCTCCAACGTGAGGCGCCGAAGTGGCGTCGGCGCCGGTGGTGGCCGAGTGGCACAGTCGACCGGAGCGTTGGGGACGCCTGATCCACTGGTACCGCCCGAGCTCGCTACCGGGCTGCCTCCCGAGCCCGTGCCTCCCGAGGCCATCACGTTGCCAGAACCCGCGTATGCTCCTGGCCGCGATGGGCTGGAGTTCCGAGAACTGTCCCCGCCG
Source organism: Polyangiaceae bacterium (assembly GCA_033763455.1). Lineage (GTDB taxonomy): Bacteria > Myxococcota_A > Polyangia > Polyangiales > Polyangiaceae > JBBRRP01. The sequence goes on along the minus strand of JANRKO010000006.1, from coordinate 377,355 downwards.
GAGCAGCCTTGGGCAACGAGGCCGAAGACCGAGATGACCGCGATTGGCCAGCCGGACCTCACGCCCCTCGGACTATTTCCGGGGCTCACGTTGACAACAGGCGGGAGAATCCGCGTCTCAGCGGAAATTTTTCGAAAACTCATGGATGACCCTCAAGCGGAACACGGCAGCCAAGTACCGCAACGCCAGCGAGTGGGGTCAAATTCGCCTCTGACCCCCAATTCTCCCCTTGCCAGCGGCCGGCCCGGTGCGCACATTGCGCGCCCCGAGGAGAAGCTTAAGCAATGGCCGCACGTGAGATTGTATACGATCTAGTAGCTCAGAAGCATTTGCTCGATGGTGTCGAGGCGTTAGCCCGAGCCGTCAAGGTAACCTTGGGCCCCAAGGGGCGAAATGTGGTGTTCAGCAGTGGTGCTTCCCAACCCCGCATTACTAAGGACGGTGTCACCGTCGCCAAGGAGATCGACCTACCCAATCGCCTTCAGAACGTGGGAGTCCGTCTGGTACGCGAAGTCGCCTCCAAGACGGCGGAGCTAGCGGGCGACGGCACTACCACAGCCACTGTGCTCGCCGAGGCCATCTATCGTGAAGGCGCGGCGATGGTGGCGGCTCGCCACGACGCTATGTTCATCAAGCGCGGTATCGACATCGCCGTGGAAGCTGTGGTTGCGGAGTTGAAGAAGCTCTCGCGCCCCATCGAAACCAACGAACAAATCGCGCGCATCGGAACCATCAGCGCCAACGGCGACGAAGAGGTGGGCCAGATGCTCGCTCAAGCCATGGAGAAGGTGGGCAAAGACGGCGTCATCACGATTGAAGAGGCGAAAAACACTGAAACCGTGCTCGAAACGGTAGATGGCATGCAGTTCGATAAGGGCTACATGTCGCCGTACTTCGTGACGGACTCTGCGCGCATGCAGTGCGTACTCGAAGATCCCTATGTGCTGTTGCACCAGCGCAAGATCTCGAACCTCGCTGAGCTCGTTCCACTACTGGAGCAGGTGGTGAAGGCTAACAAGCCGCTTCTCATCATCGCGGAAGATTTCGATCCTGAGGCGCTAGCTACCTTGGTGATCAACCGGATGCGCGGCACCTTGCAGTGCTGCGCGGTGAAGTCGCCGGCTTTTGGCGATCGGCGTAAAGAAATCCTGGCAGATCTCGGCGTGCTCACGGGCGGTGTCGTCATCGCGGAAGAGACCGGTCGCAAGATCGAAAGCGCCACCCTGGCGGATCTCGGCCGCTGCCGCCGCGCGGTCATGGATCACGAAAACACGCTGATCGTCGACGGCCTGGGCGACAAGGCGGCCATCACAGGGCGCCAGGAGCTCATCCGTCGTCAAATCGAGGAGACTTCCAGCGATTTTGACAAGGAAAAGCTGCAGGAACGCCTGGCCAAGATGAGCGGCGGCATTGCTGTGATCAAGGTGGGCGCCCACAGCGAGATGGCACTCAAGGAACGTAAAGATCGCGTGGAAGACGCGATGTACGCCACACGCGCGGCGGCACAGGAAGGCATCGTACCCGGTGGTGGCGTGGCTCTTTTGCGCTGCCAGAGTGTGCTCGACAAGCTCACAGTCACTGATGGCGAACGCGTCGGGGTCAACATTGTGCGCCGGTGCCTTGAAGAGCCCCTGCGCATGATCTCTTCGAATGCTGGTCTTGAGCCGAGCGTGGTGATCGACAAAGTTCGCAATGGAAGCGGCGGTTTCGGCTTGAACGCCGCTACAGGCGAATACGAAGATCTCATCAAGAGCGGTGTGATCGATCCCACCAAAGTGGTTCGTTGCGCTCTGGAGCACGCGGCTTCCGTCGCGGGCACACTGCTCACCACGCGTTGCCTCATCGTGGAGAAGGACGACGGCGAGCCGAAGCAGCCCTGGCAAAATCCGGACTACGAGGACTGAAGCGTCCCGAGCGGAGGGGGGGATTTAAATCAAGGTACGCAGGAACCCAAGCGCCGGACGCACTGAAATGCCCTCAGGCGTGACGAAATCTTTCGCGTTTGCAGCGGTAACTTGGATCGCTGGTACCCCCGGAAACTTGGCGGCGAGGTAACGAAGGCTGCGATCGGGAGCTGTATCCGAAAGTTTGGCTTCAACCATCAGGATCGGCTTGTTCCCTTCGACAACTACGAAGTCCACCTCCCGGCCATCGCGATCGCGAAAATATCGCAGCTCCACGTCACGCCCTTCCGTGTCTTCGATGAAGTGGACCCACTTTAGTAAATGGCAAGCCACCAAGTTTTCGAAGCGTGCGCCCTCGTTGGCAACCAGGCTCCAGTCCAGATGGTAATGTTTTTGTTCCTTCTTTATGGCCCTGAGGCGGGGGGTGCCAAAAGGTGGTACGCGGAAGACGGCGTACATCCTTTCGAGCACGCCCACCCAGCTTTCAAGCAGCTTGTGGCTCACTTGTAGATCTTCGCGCAGCGCGTTGATCGAAAGCGGAGATCCTACGAGGGCAGGCAACCGTTGCATCAGGAGCTCAATGTTCCCGAGGTCAGCGATGGGTTCCAGGCTAGCAATATCATCTCGCACCAGGCGAGCGCGGTAGTCGCGCGACCAGCGTCGAGCTTCGACTTCGGAGCCACCGAAAAATGGCTCTGGAAATCCACCCAACCGCAGCAGGCTCAGAAAATCTGACTGCGTGGTGAGCTTGAGCTCAGCAAGGCTCAAGGGATGCAGCCGTAAGAGGTGATAACGCCCCTGCAGGGAATCGCCTCCATACCGATACAAATCGAGGCGCGCACTCCCAGTCACGAGGATCCGCTGATTGGGCAGACGCTTATCGTAGAGGCCCTTCAACCAACCACGCCAGGAACGATACTTGTGGATTTCGTCGAAAACCCAGAGTGGCGATGCCGGAAGCTCCCGACTCAACATGAGATGGCGGTCGTGGTCATCATCCCAGTTGAGATAGCCGTTCTTGGCCCCTGGCAGCGCCCTCGCGAGAGTCGTTTTTCCCACTTGGCGTGCACCCGCCAGAAAGACCATCTTGCGCCCAAGATCAGCCGTGATCTGGGGCGTGAGGTAGCGTTTCCGGAGGTTTTTCATCGGGTTAGGCTACGGCAGATTTCTCCATGTGTCAAAAACTGCCGCGGCAGATTTCTCCATGTGTCAAAAACTGCCGTCCGCACCGACCCCACCAGATTGGTCGCCAACGTGGTTTGGGAGGCCTAGCCGGCTGTGCTGCCGGGAGGGTGACAGGTGCAGCGAACCTCCATCAGCCTTGGCTTGGGTTTCTTGATTTTGCGAGACCGGTAGACTGCTCACCCCATGGCTCGGTTGCGCGGCGCGCTCGGTTTCGAAGAATTTTATCAACGGCGCTTCGGCGAACGTTGGGCAACACTGCGTGCGGCACTCTTGGCGGAGAGCGTGCACACGCAACGGCTGAACGCGTTCTCTGTCGCGCGACCCGAGCTATCCGCGACGTACAGCATGGATGGAGCTTCGATTCTGGTCGCCGAGAGCTTGCTGGTTGAACCGGGGATGCGCGTCCTGGATATGTGCGCGGCCCCTGGCGGCAAATCCTTGATCCTAGCCGAGAAACTGTTTCTCGCACAGAATGCAGGCCAAGCACTGAGCCCTGCTGACACCCAATCCGAACGGGGCCTCCCTCACCCCAGCTTGCGGCCGCTGGTTCTCAATGAACTCTCCAGAGCGCGGCGCACACGCCTCTTGCGCGTCCTTTCCGAATATCTGCCCGCCGAAATACGTGAACAGATCGAAGTGCGCGGCTACGATGCCTCGCGCTTTGGGCGGTACCAGCCCGAGCAATTCGATCGCATTCTGCTCGACGCGCCGTGTTCATCGGAACGTCACGTGCTTTCTGATCCAGCGGCCCTCGCTGCTTGGTCGGAAGCCCGAGTTCAGCACCTGGCGGTTCAGCAATACTCATTGCTTCGTTCCGCTTTCGCCAGTTTGAAGCCCGGCGGCGTATTGGTGTACGCAACGTGCGCGCTCGTCGAAGACGAAAACTCCCGCGTGGTGGGCCGGCTGTTACGAAAGTTGGGCTCAGCGTGCGAAGAGGAGCCCGTCAGGTTCAGCGTGGGACAGGCCGAGCGGTTTGGCTGGAGCTTCCTGCCAGATGCGGGCGGAATGGGGCCCATGTACCTGTGCCGCCTTCGAAAAACTGCCAGCGGGGCCTCAACGGGTTAAGTTCTCCCGCATTCAGGCCGCTTCTGGGGGTGCACATGCTGCCCCCATGCCCTCACTCAAAGGCCGAGCCCACAGCGGAAAACCCAGCGAAAGTGGGTAAATCCGCCAAAGTTTGGTTTACAGGGTTGGGCGCCTGGGATAGTACCGGTGCCCATCTTTCGCCGTCGTAGCTCAGTTGGTAGAGCAGTGCTTTCGTAAAGCACAGGTCATCGGTTCAAGTCCGATCGACGGCTCCAAAAGGTGCTGATATAAGCCCCGCATGATCGTTCCTAAGGGCTTTCGTTTCGCGGGCTTGGAGTGCGGGCTGAAGAAGCGCGGCGGCAGAGATGTCGGTTTGTTGGTAGCAGATGCTCCAGCCACCGCGGCCGGCGTTTTCACTCGCAACTTAGTAAAAGCAGCTCCCGTAGAAGTTGCGTTGACGCGCGTACGCACCGGTGTTGCGCGAGCCATCTTGGTGAATAGCGGTTGTGCGAATGCCTGTACCGGTGAAGCCGGTCTTGCCGCCACGCTCACCACCACCAACGCAATAGCCGAAGCTCTTGGTTGTCCGCCTGAGCAGGTGTTGCCTGCCTCCACGGGGGTTATTGGGGAAGTGCTGCGAGCCGAGCTCATTTTGGGGCGCGTCCCTGATTTGATAGGTGGCCTTGCCTCAGACGGCTATGAGGCTTTTTCTCAGGCGATCCTCACCACAGATCGCTGGCCCAAGCTCGCCCAGGCAGCCATTCCAGGTGGCAGCGGAGCCCGCGTGCTCGCAATGGCCAAAGGCGCCGGAATGATCCACCCAGACCTCTCAGCCGACGGCAAGCTCCACGCCACCATGCTGGCTTTCGCTGTAACCGACGCGAAATGCAGCGCTGCAACACTTGCTCGCGCATTGGAACGAGCGACTGATCTTACGTTCAATGCCTGCTCCGTAGACGGGGACACCAGCACCAACGACAGCGTTTTCGTCTTGGCTTCGGGTGCGGCCGGCGAGGCTACTGAGCAGGAGCTTGAGGCGGCATTGACCACCGTGTTCGCTGAGCTCGCACAGTCTATTGTCGCCGATGGCGAGGGCAGCGAACATCTGGTGGAGCTCAAGGTGAGCGGCGTGGGCACGGAAGCCGAAGCCTTCAAGGTCGCCAAAACGATCGCCACCTCACTCTTAGTGAAGACCACCATTGCCGGCTGCGATCCGAATTGGGGCAGAATTTTGGCGGCAGCCGGTCGTTCTGGGGTGTTGTTTGATCCGAACGTTGCGCAAATAGCTATCAACGATGTCGTGATCGTGGAACGCGGCGTCGGAGTCGGCAGTGAGGCCGAGGCGCGAGCGAAGGAAGTTATGAAGGGCCCGAAGTTCTCCATCCACGTACGCCTGGGGGCAGGGCCTGGCCATGTTCGCTACTTCATGACGGATCTCGGCCACCAATATGTAGACGTTAACGCCGGGTACCGTAGCTAAGTGAAAATCCGCTGCGCCGCCGTCACGCTCCTGGCCGCGTCCTTGGTCGGCTGCGCTGCGCCTCGCGGGACCATCGGAGCTTTGTTGGCGAAAGATGCTTCGGGGCGTGTCACGATTCGCGAGGCGCCGAAGGGTTTGGCCGCCGAGCAAGCGGGCCTGCTTGCGGGCGATGAGATCTTGTTCATCGACGGAGTTGCAGTAGCGGACCTCACCGACGCACAACTGCGCCAATTGCTAAGCGGAGACGCGGGTGACCCGGTCAAGCTCACCGTCACTCGTGGGCCAAGGGTGCTGCGCCTGACGCTTCACCGGACCCCCGCCCAACGCCTGAGGGTGGCCCCACCGCAACCGTCCACCGGCTCCGCCGCCCAAGCCCCCGAAAATCGCCGAGAATTTGGCGACTGAACCCGCACGCCCTGGGCCGCCCAACCCTTCGACGCCCGTACTGCCAGCGCGATTAATCCGTGATAGGGTCCGCCGCCTTTTGGGCTTCGCGGCCCGATACACACGGCCCAGACCCCAAACAAACCTCAAACAAACGAGCGATACGCGATGAGCCAATATCTTTTCACCTCCGAGTCCGTTTCTGAAGGCCATCCCGACAAGATGTGCGACGCCATCTCCGATGCGGTGTTGGACGCTATTTTGACCCAAGACAAGATGAGCCGCGTTGCGTGCGAAACGCTCTGCAAGACCGGCTTTATTGTCGTTGCAGGCGAGATCACCACCACTGCCAAGGTGGATTTTGCAAAGATCGCTCGCCAGACCGTCAAAGAGATTGGCTACACCGATTCTTCGATGGGCTTCGACTACAACACCTGCGGTGTGCTCACCGCCATTGAGCCGCAATCACCGGATATCTCCCAAGGTGTGACCGAAGGCAAAGGGATGTTCAAGGAGCAGGGCGCGGGCGACCAAGGCCTGATGTTCGGCTACGCGTGCGACGAAACCCCGGAGCTTATGCCAGCCCCCATCATGTACGCACACCAAATGGTGAAGCAGATTGCGTCCCTCAGAAAAGCCGGCAAGGTTGATTTTCTGCGGCCGGACGCCAAAAGCCAGGTCACCGTGGAGTACGAGAACGACAAGCCCAAGCGCATTGATGCTGTGGTGCTCTCCACGCAACACTCCGAAGACGTGAAGTACAAGACGCTCAAAGATGCCGTCATGGAGCTCGTGATCAAAAAGAGCCTCCCCAAGCACCTTCTCGATGCGAAGACCAAGTACTTCGTAAACCCGACGGGTCGCTTTGTTGTCGGTGGTCCTTTTGGTGATGCGGGCCTCACGGGCCGTAAGATCATCGTAGATACCTACGGTGGCATGGGTCGCCATGGTGGCGGCGCTTTCAGCGGTAAAGATCCCTCAAAGGTGGATCGCTCCGCTTGCTACTACGCGCGCTTCGTGGCGAAGAACATTGTGGCCGCCGGGCTCGCGTCGCGAGTCGAAGTGCAGGTGGCGTACGCCATCGGCGTTGCCAAGCCGATGGGCGTGTACGTGAACACATTTGGCACCGGCAAGATCGGCGATGAGAAGCTCCAGAAGTACGTTTCTGAGGAGTTTGACATGCGTCCGCGCGCTCTCATCGAGGAGTTGGATCTGTTGCGCCCCATCTACCGCGATACGGCGGCCTACGGCCACTTTGGTCGCAAAGAGTTCTCTTGGGAAAGCACGCACCGCGCTGCCAAGATGGCGGACGATCTTCTGGGCAAAGCTGCAGCTCCGGCCAAGAGCGCACCGGCTGCGAAAAGCGCACCCGCCCCGAAGACGAACGGCTCCGCCAACGGCGCTCCCAAAGGTCGGCGCAACTCAACTCGCGCGAGTGCCTAAGTTCAGGGCGAGGCGCCTGGCCAGCGTTTCGTTGGCTTCAGCCGTGCGTGTTCCCTGATCTAGCTTCAAGGAGTGAGATGCCCTCCCCAGCTGCCGCTGCTCGCGGCAGCTTGCCCCTCACCAAGCGTCTCCCGAAGCGGGAGACGCGGGCGGGGCTGGGTGCGTCCAGGCTCCGCGCTGCAGCGGAAAGGTTGCGACATGATCAGCCTCGGGCAGCGCGGCTGCTCGCTTTTGGGATTGGGGATAATGCACGCACTAAAGGGCCAGCGTGGAACTTGAGCGCCCAATCCCAAAACCGAGCCCGATTTGAGGACTTACGGGGATGGCCGACACCTACCAGTAGTTAATCTACGATGATTTCAAACAGACGACTACCAGGCGGTCAACGCGAAGAAGCCACCTGATCTGCGCGTTGCGCCACGCACCGATTGGCACCGTGAGTGGGCCTTGCTAGGCTGGCGGCTGATGTGGGTGGCAATACGTAACGACAGTCGAATCGCAGCGTTCCTCGGCGTAATCTGCAGCCTCGCGGGCTGCCAGAAAGGCTACATCCGAGCCAATAACGTTGATTGGGTGGGCGCCGATGAGCGAGTCGTTATCGGAGAACTAATAGTAGAAGATAAAACTACTGCCCTCGGTTACTTGTACTTCCAGGATAGCGAGGATTTTGGCAACCCGAAGGAAATGTTTCCCCTTCGTGGGTTAACCCAAGACGCACTCCAATCTGGTGGAGTTTTTAGCGTTCGCGCTGACCAGGAGCCCTTCTATTTGACTTCCATAGGAGTGACGTCCACCTCCAACGTCACAACCCGAGCCCAAATGCGACCACTCTACAGTTCGAGCGGCCAAGGGCGATACGCGGTAACCCATCCCAGCAGTACCTTCAACGGAGTTCAGCGAGAGACGGGCACGATCGTCGTCAACCTAGAGTTCCCCAAAGCCAAAGACCGCTGCGAATACGTGGGTACCCTACGCATCAAACAGGGGCACGTAGAGCTTCTCGACAACTTTGAGCTCGCAAAACAACGTCTGGCCCGTTCTGTAGCCAACTGTGCCTTAGTGTCAAACATCGGCAAGATACGCTAACGCTGATCCGGCTATCGGCCTTCGAAGAGCGCGCCGCAACGAGGTGTTCAACTAGGTTGAGCACACGCGGTTGCGACCGTGCGATTTTGCGACGTACAGGCGCCTATCGGCCTCCCCGAGAAGCGCGGGGATATTGGGAGGATTGAGCGAGCTTGCAGCAGCCACGCCCAGGCTCACCGTCATGGGAATTGCGGTGCCGTCGAACATGTAGCGCTCAGCTTCTACGCAGGCGCGAATTCTCTCTGCCACTTCGCCCGCCAACTCCACGGGCATGCCGGGGCACACTACGGCAAACTCTTCCCCGCCCGTACGCGCCAAGAACAGCTCCGAACCCAGCACCTTTGCAACTCTTTCGGCGACCTGCCTGAGCACGGAATCCCCAGCGGGGTGCCCGTGTTTGTCGTTCACTTGCTTGAAGTGATCGAGATCGAAAACGACAACGCTTAAGGGGCGCTGGTGCTCGGCAAGCTGGGTGAATTCACTCTCGAGAACTTCGTCGAAATGCCGACGATTGGGCACACCTGTAAGCCCGTCGAAGCGCGTGAGCCGCTGAATTTCTGCATGGTAGACGCTCTCGATATTCCCGCTCGAAATGTACTTCAGCAGCACTTTCCCAAGCTGCACGCGGTCGCTATCTTTCAAAACACAATCGATAACGCGCCGTTCATTCACGAACGTGCCGTTCGTGGAGCCGAGATCTTTTACTTGATGCGCGGCCCCCGTCCATTCGATAGACGCATGCTGACGGCTCACCGAATCAGCATCAAAGATGAGTCGATTCTTGCTGCCTCGGCCAATACTGAGCGCTTTGCCCGCGAGTGCCACACGCTGACCGATCCGGGGCCCAGCTAGGACCACCAAGCACGCTTGCTGCGCGAACGTGACCTGTCCCAACGCATCCCGCGAGATGGTTGTTTCGACCGTTTGGTCGCCGAAATCTGGTGCAGACTTGCGCATGCGCTAGCTCTCAGTATGACTGGCCTGCTTACCTTTCGGAGCCTACCAAGTGCGGAAACAGTAGTTTGCTCCGTAGTTTTGGCTGTCGATGTGCGACAGAAACCCACCCCTTCACATCCCTGGAGGGTTGAGCGCCCGGCCCGGCCCGGCAGACCTTTCCCAAGGCACTTCAGGCCTGAACATGACGGCCATGCGGGGCCCTGCTTGCCCCTGCTTCGGGATCGCGTGCAAGAACGTTCGCTGGCAAGTTCCCCCCATCACCACTAGATCGCCATAACCAGGACGGAGAAATCGCGTGGCTCCACCTTCCGCTGGCCGCAACGTGAAGCGCCGCGGCTCTCCGAGCGACACAATCGCAACGACTGTATTGTCCGTAAGCGATCCGAGCTTGTCCCCATGGGGCGCCACGCTATCTGCGCCGTTCCGATACCAAGCCAGCGTGAGGTGATTGAGCTCCAAATGGTACCTCTCCGATAACGCGTACGACATCCCACGCAACACGGGCGTGGCCGATGAATCTCTCGGGGCGCGCGCCATCAAGCGGGGAACCTCCACCTCTCGCTCGTACATCCGACGTTGCTCGCGGTGCCAATCTGCGGAGCGCACCAGCGCATCGAACAGCTCCGAGTGCCCTTGCAGCCACCCCGGCAGGTACTCGAGCCACGCGCCCTTGCCGAGCTCAAAACGTTCCGCTCTGCGCATACGCGCATCAAAAGAGGGTTCCCCATGTCCAAACAGGCACTGTTGCATGCCCCACATAATACTGAACATAAGAACAGTATCAAGACCTGAATGAAGGTTGACGGAGGGAGGCGCGGGTGGTTTGGGGGTGGGGATGCCAAGCACTCCTCGCGGTCGCTTTCTGAGGGCTCGCATAGCGACGCTGGCGCTCCTTCTGATGATCCTCATTCCGCTCGGGCTCGTGGTAGCTCGCTGGCTCAACAAAGGTTCCGCGACGCCCAGTTTCAGTGCTGGCGACGTCACCGAGATCGATAAGGTTATCCAAAGCGAAAGCTCTCCGGAGATTTCGTTCTGGGACGGCAGCCGAGTAACGCTTGAAGCGCATACCAAGGCGCGGGTGGTCACGGTTGCAGAGCCTCGGGTGGAAGTGCGCCTTGAGGAGGGTACCGCGCATTTCTACGTGGAAACGGGCAATGAGCGCGATTGGATAGCGTCGGCTGGACCCTTTCGCATGTACGTGCAATCTGCTGATTTTCGCATGACATGGTCCCCGAGCCTCAACTCATTTGAACTTCAGTTTAACTCCGGTAGCGCGGAGCTCCTAAGCGCGTGCGGCCAATCACCCCATCGCCTGCGCGATAAGACCACGTTGCAGCTGCTTTGCGTGCACCCCAAAAAGGCGAGCTCGCTGCCAGAACCAGCGAAAACGCTAGTTAATCCGAATAACGGCGGGCAAGGCCGGGGGGGGGCTTCGAGCGAGGAGAGCCCTCTCACCTGGAAGGAGCTTGCGGCGCAAGGCAACTACGATGCCGCATTCGCAAAATCCCAAAAGACGGCCCTCGACGTACAATGCAAAACCTGGCCCGCTGAAGATCTCACCCAAGCCGCGGATCTTGCCGGATTAGCCAAAGATCTCCGTACTGCCGAAAGCTTGTTGCGTTGCGTGCGCGATCGCTTCGCACGCGAAGATGCAGCCCCCAACGCGGCCTTCAGGCTTGGGCGCTTGCTTGCTGAGACTCGCCCCGACGAAGCCGCCAAGTGGTTTGGCACTTACGAAAAAGAGCGACCGAACGGTGACCTTGTGGCGGAGGCTTTAGGTCGACAAATGGACGCAAGTTCGCGCGCCGGGGACGCGAGCGGAGCGCGCCACGTTGCCGAAAAGTATCTCGAACGCTTTGCGACTGGGCCTTACGCCGCCCAGGCTAACTCACTTTTAAAACGCTGACCGAATGCTATCTACTGTAAGCAACTGGAGACGAACATGGCTGAGACTCTCTTCACACGCATTATTCGCGGAGATATCCCCTCACATAAAGTCTACGAAGACGCGCTCGTCTTCGCCTTCCTCGACATCAACCCGGTAGCGCCCGGACACACCTTGGTGGTCCCGAAAGAGCCAGCCGTTACCTTAGATGCGCTCTCCGATGAGTCCGCCGCCGCGCTTGGCCGCGTTTTGCCGCGCATCTGCCGTGCAGTTCAGAAGGTAACCGGAGTGCAAGCTTTCAATGTACTCCAGAACAACGGCGCCCAAGCACATCAAGCGGTGCCTCACGTTCACTTCCACATCATTCCCAAACCCGATGAAAAGCAAGGCCTCGGGGTGGGTTGGCCAGCCAAGAGCCTCGATCCGGATCAAGCGCCTCGCCTGCGAGCAGAGTTGGCCGCACTTCTTGCGGGCTAGCTCCGGGGCAGAGTCGTAAATTTTGGCCGGCGCACGGCTCGCTTGCTATCGATGTAGCTGTGTTGAAAGCCATTTTCACGCAGTGCAAGTTCACGAAGCAGTTCATAACCGGTGCCCGGCACCCGAGCCCTGCGGCACGCTTCTTCGCGCCTATTTTGCTGGGGCTCTTTGCCAACATCGCTTGGCCTGCCACAACCACGGCAAAGGCGATTCACTCGCAGCCGGCACCACCTAAGACAAGTCGGTCGACAGAACAGGAGTCAGCCGACAAAGCCAAAGTGGAGCACAGCAAGGCAGGGGGCACTTCTACTCCCAAAACCAAGCAAAGCGTCAGGCCTCGTCCGCCCAAGACCAAGCAAAGCGTCAGGCCTCGCTCGCTGCCGAAACGGGCACCAGGCAAACCTCATGCTCCGTCCCTAGCAGCCGCCGTTCCGAAACCAGAGAAGCTCAAGCTTTCAGTCTACAGCGAAGAGGCACAGCGTTCGATTGGCGCCATCAGCGTAGGGCATCCCAATGTTGGCTTTTTGATCAACGGCGTTGCGCTCAAAAAGGATCCACGATGGGTGGTAACCGTTCCGCAACATCGCTTCGGCACCGAAGAGACTCTTCTGGGGCTCACTCGCGCGATTGCCACGGTTCAGGAGCAATTTCCGCATTCTCCACCGGTTATGATCGGCTCAATTAGCCCTGAAGGTGGTGGCTATGCTCCTCCTCACAAGAGCCATCGCAGCGGACGCGACGTGGATGTTTACTTCTACCGCACGCAGGGCTCAGTTTGGTTCAAACCACCGACCCGCAATGAGATTGACTACCCGCGGAGTTGGGCCCTCTTGAAGGCTTTCCTCACCCAAACCCCGATCGATTACGTCCTTTTAGACCGCGAACTTCAAACATGGTTTCGCGACTACGCAGCCTCCATCGGCGAAGATCCCCTTTGGCTCAAGCAAATGTTCGAAGGCGAAGGGCGCTATCCGAATCCTGCCGTGAAGCACGCGCCGGGCCACGACAACCACTTTCACGTCCGCTTCGCCAGCCCCATAGCACGCGAGCGTGGACGCCTCCTGTACGATAAGCTCGTGGCGCAAGGGCACCTACCGGTGAAAGGCACCGAGCTTGCCGGCGTGAGAGAGCCAGTGTTGGTGGCCCATTTCCCCAAGCCCGGAGAAAAAGCCAGCTCCGTTGCCGACGCACTTTCTGGTCTTACTGCCATCGAGCAGGAGTTCGATGAGTCTCTCGAGGCGTGCGATCCGCTGTCTCCGGTGACGGCGCAGCAACACTGAACGCGGCCTGCAGAGTGTGCGTTACAACCGGGTCGCGATGGCGGCGCGTAGATGCTATGGCATCCGCCCATGCCCTCCCCTGCCCTTGAAGCTCACTGCCTCGGTGTGAAGATGGGCGGGCGAGACGTGGTCCGGGAGGTCTCATTTACCGCCGAACGCGGTGAAGTTATCTCGCTGCTTGGCGCAAATGGCGCGGGCAAGACGACCCTTCTGCGCGCCCTTTGCGGGTTAATAGACTACACCGGCACCGTAACACTGTTCGGTGTGAACCTAAAAACAGTATCTGCAAAAGAGCGCGCCCAGAAGCTCGCCTACGTCCCGCAAAAGTCGTTACTCATGGCACCTATGCCGGTGTGGGATGTCGTGGCGCTCGCTCGCTACAGCCGACACACGGGCCTTTTTGGGATGTCCGCTGCTGATCGGACGTGTGTGGCAGAAGCACTCGAAGCAGTAGAGGCCACTAGCCTTGCCGACCGCCCCTTCAATGAACTTTCTGGAGGCGAACAACGGCGCGTTCTTCTGGCGCGTGCCCTGGCAACAGGTGCGCAAGTGATCTTACTGGACGAACCAACTGCGGCTTTGGACGTGCGTTTTGCACTGAGCTTTTTGGAGTTGCTGCAAGGCCTGAGCCAGAAGGGGCACCTGATCATCCTGGCACTCCATCACCTGGAGGAAGCCCTGCGTTACACCAACCGGAGCATCCTCTTAAATGCCGGGCGTGTGATTGCCCAAGGTCCTTCGCGCGAAGTGATCACTCGCGGGCCTATTTTTGAAGGCTATGGGGTAGATTTAGAAGTCGGCGCTGGCCTCAGCTTCCAACTTCACCGAGATGGGTGATAGCTGGGCCGCCCCCAGCACATAGCTTGTCTTCAATGGCGCGTGCCGTACACGGCTTCGAACACTGCCTCGGCGGCATCAAGCATCGCCAACCCAGGATCGCTCATAAGCCCTTCATTTAGGGCTACGACACCATTTTCCGCGCGGCATGCCCGTAACGCCTGAAGCCCTGTTTGCTCGCACAGATTCTTGGCAGACGTGGTGGTTGTGACCAAGACATCAGGATCGAGGCTCAAGACCTGCTCGGGGCTGTATTGTGGCCAGCCTTCGAACTTAGATTCCGCTGCATCAACGAGGCCAGCCATTTCGAGCACGTCGTGGTAACTCGTTCCACGCGTTCCGCCGAACATTTTATCCCCGTAAGCTCCAACATACAGCGCTCGCAGGCGTTTGCCCTTCGGCACACTCACCGCTACGCGTTCGCTTCGCGCTCGAAAAGCTGAACTGAGCGCCTCACCGCGTGCGGGCGCACCAAGAAGCATCGAGATTGCCTGTATTTGAGGAAGTAACGTTGCCCGTCCGCGCATGGGACCGAGCACAAACACTGCCAACCCGAGCTCACGCAACCGCTGAACTTTTGAAGCCTCTCCGAGATCACTCAAGATCACCAGATCGGGCTTAAGTGCTAGCAGCCGTTCCGCGTTGGTCGGCTCGGAGAGCGTGTGCGGCGCCGTAATGCGAAAGCCCCAAGCTGTGGCACGCGAGGAATCAAGCGAGGCAAGGACGCGAGCTGGTTCGGCCAGTTCAAGCAACAAGCGATCCGCCACGAGGCTCCCGCCGACAATGCGTTGGTAATTTTTCACGACTACGACCGCACCAGTGGCGTCCCGAAGCGCAGGGCCCTCTGGAGTGTTCACCAAGAGCGCCGCCGGAGTACGCTTACTTCCAGGCGTACTTTCTTGGTTCACCGAGGAAAATCGCAAACTTGCCCCGGCACTCAAAGCCAAGGCGAGAGCGACGCCCGCCGCATTCAAGGGAGCCAATAGCCTAGCCAAGCTGCACCTCGCGCCGCGTACGACTGAGCAACAACAAGAACATGGGAGCGCCAACAATTCCCGTAACAACGCCGAGCGGCACCTCGCTTCGAGTGGGCAGCACGCGAGCCACGACATCGCACAGCACTAAGAATGCGCCCCCCAGAATAACCGAACAGAACATCAACCGCCGATGCCGCACGCCCACAAACGGCCGTAGTGCATGCGGCACCACCAACCCCACAAACCCCACGTTCCCTCCTAGCCCAACAGCTGCCGACGTTAACACGGAGGTCCAGACGATGCACCAGAAGCGCGTTTGCTTCACGTTCACGCCCAAGGAGCGCGCCTCTTCGTCTCCGGAGAGCAAAATGTCGAGAGGTTTACCCCAGAACCAACACGCGCCACTTCCGATCACCACGAGCGGCGCGGCCATCCACAGCTGCTTTGCCCCCACACTGCTTAAATCACCCCAGGAAAATCCGATCAACGCTCGGGCAAGCTCCCAGCGCTCCTGAGCTAACGCCATTACAAACCCACCAAGAGCCAGAAACAAAGAGGAGAGCAAGAAGCCCACCAGCAACAACACCACCACATCGTCGCGGACGCGGACGATCACGAGCAGCAACGAAAGCGCCAGAAGTGCCCCCAAAAGCGACCCCAATGGGACCAACGTCAGTGGCGAAATCCAAACCAGTGCCCCGGCAAGCACGGTTTCGTAAAAGAACAGCGCGAGCTTACCGCCCAGTGCGGCACCCGCAGTTGTCCCCAATATCTCTGGGCTTGCGAGCGGATTCCGAAACAGCCCCTGCACCATCACCCCACCTACCGCCAGCGCGGCACCAGCGAAAAAGGCGGCGGCAACCCGCATCCCCCGAAGCTCTAAGAAGGCCGCTCGTAGGGCAACATCTGAGAGATCCCCGTGCCCAACCCAGAGCGAAAGCACGGACGCCAACAGAAGAAGCACGAGCAAAGCGCCAACAACAACCGGGAAGGTCGCCTTTGACCTTATCCGGGACAACGACATGCGGGCGAGTATAGCAGGCCTAGGCCTGGGGCCTACAAGCACCCCGGACGCCGGAAACAACGTTAGCCTGGCTGAGAAAGGAGCAGATAGACGTAAGAATACCGTTCCCTCCCCGTAGTCCGCGGCCTCAGGCCGAAGAAAGCCGCGGCCCCACTGGCTAGAGTTGCGTGGGGACTACGTCGTGTTTACGTTCCCCCTAATGTTAACCTTTCGTTGTTCTAAGTGCGGCGCCTTCAATCGCGTCGCGGAAGGTCGTGAAGGGACGCCCGTTTGCGGCCGCTGCAAGCAAACGCTAGAAACGGCCGGGTTGCCGCAGGCGGTTAATACGGGGGAGCTATTTGCGGCTCTTGAAGCGTCGCCACTGCCCGTGTTGGTGGATTTTTGGGCGCCTTGGTGCGGTCCGTGCCGGATGGCAGCCCCAGTGCTTGAGCAGGTTGCACGAGCACAAGCGGGTAAGGTTGCCGTGCTCAAGCTCAACACAGATGAAAACCCAGGGCCGTCCGCTAAGTTCAGGATCTCAGGAATTCCAGCTTTTCTGCTATTCCAAGGGGGTCGCGAAACGGCTCGCCAAGAAGGATTGCTGCCCGCGCACCAGTTTTCTGCCTGGCTGAGCCAACGCCTGGGGCACTAAGGCGCGGAGACTTGGGCGATTCGCCCTTTATTTGAGCCAGGGCCGGTCGCATACCTAGGTTGGTGCCAAACCCCAGCCCCTCGGCAGTCGAAGACATACGTAAGCTTGCGTACAACACGCTGCTAGAAGAGGAGCTGCTTTCCATACTCCGTGCCCTCGCGGAGGAGAAGATAGATGCGCTGGTGCTTAAAGGATTGCCGCTCTTGGATCGGTTGGGCACCCGCATCGAAACACGCCGCATCGCCGATAACGACATTCTGGTGCACGCATCCGATGCTCCGCGCGCGGCGTCGATCTTGGCCAAGCTTGGCTACCACGCTCCTCGCCTTCGCTCCCTCGAAATGGATCTGAAGAGCGATTTTCAACACCCGTTGTTTCGCACTCCTCCCCGGGGAGCACCGTTCGTTGTGGAACTCCACTGGAACGCGTTCCCATTGTACCTTGGGGTGCCAGAATCCATACTTTGGGAGAATCGCCAAACCTGGCGCCTTCGCGATACCGAAATCTCAGTACTCAACAAGGAGCTCTGCTTGCTCCACCTAGCAAGCCACTATCTCCAGCACTTGGGGCTAGAGCTCAGGATCTTGGAGGAATTCGCCCGTGCTCACGAGGCTTGGCGTGAGGAGCTCAACCTTCCGCGCCTCATCCAGCTCATCAACTCCACCCGTACGCATGACATTTTTCCCTATTGTTTGCAGTTGGCAAAGGACCGTGGCCTTTTAAAGAGTGAACCGGTTGTGCCGCTCACTGAGAGAGCGCGAAGCATGTTACGCTGGCTCCCAGGGCCGCCGGAGCAGGAAGCCCACCACGGGGACGCATACCGCCGGTCGCTTCTAGTTTGGTGGTTCGTGGCCCGAAACTCCCTGCTCAAGCTAATATTCATCAGTACTTTTCCCTCCATCCGGAAGATGGAGCATCGCTACCAAGAAACCCGACGTTCGCGCTTGTTCTTGCTTTACTTGTGCAGGCCGCTGCGGCCGCTTTGGCGGCTCGCATCCCGGTTGGCGAAGAAGCGCGCTGCTTGGCGCAGTGCTCGCCTCACACCAGGTCCTCTGCGGTAGCTGATGGTCGGGGGTTCCACGAGTTCGACAATGCCCAGAATGCGATGCTCCGGGCTGGGTCTGTCGTAGGTAGCCAGGTTGTCTCCGCGGAATGCGTAGTTGCTTCCAGGAGGCATGCTCGCTCTGGTACGAGCTAGCAGCCGGTGGGCAAACATGCGACGCCCGTCGCGGTAGAGCACTACGGTTCCCTCTTTGGGACGAGCTTCGTTAAGTGGGGCAATGGTGAGGACGCTGCCCGGAGCGATCAGCGGCAACATGCTGCCACCCATCGCCGGCAGCCGAACACGCATCCCCTTACCCAGCAGCTCCTCGACGAAGGAAGGGCGCAGAGCCATGGAATCTGGCGATTTTGTGGCACTCTTCGGGCCGAACCGGCGAACGGCACCCGATGCTACGCGGCCCAAAAGGCGTCGAGCTCCCACTAGCGCGACGAGAAATGACCGGAAACTGGGCGAGGCAACCACGATACCCAGCCTGAACGGAGTTTCCAGGATGATCGGTAGCGAATAGTAATGAGCTCAATGGTGGGTTCCAGGTTGGTAGCTGCCCGTGCGTGAGCTACTCTTATGTGCTGTGAGGAGCCGTATTTTTAGTCAGCGAGGGGAATCCGTCACTCGGAAATTGGGCGAGGAAAGCGTCATCGTGCCCGTGCGGGGTGACATC
Source organism: Polyangiaceae bacterium (assembly GCA_033763455.1). GTDB lineage: Bacteria > Myxococcota_A > Polyangia > Polyangiales > Polyangiaceae > JBBRRP01. Next base: position 359,055 of record JANRKO010000006.1, on the reverse strand, counting down.
GCAGACCTCGCCTCCGTATTCGTCTTGAACGAGTCGGCGTCCGTGCTGTGGTCGAAGTTAGCCCAAAGCGCAACCGAGGAGAGCCTCGTGCAAGCCCTACTTGACGAATACGAGCTCTCCCCGGAACAGGCCCGCACTGATGTGACAACCTTCATCGCAACACTATCGGATGTGGGGCTAGTGCAGGCCGTGGCCAACGAAAGCCCATGAAGACTTCGAGCTACGGGACGTTTAGCCAGGGAGCGATCACCACGGCCGCTCAGGCCCACGTTCCGTTGAGTGCCACGATTGAGGTGACACGGCGTTGTCCACTCACTTGCGAGCACTGTTACAACAATCTCCCGATGGGAGACCAGCAGGCCAAGAACACCGAGCTGACCACCGAACAGTATTTTGGCCTCTTGGATGAAATCGCCGACGCTGGAACCCTCTGGCTCTTGTTCACAGGCGGAGAGATCTTTGCACGCAAAGATTTCCTCGATATCTACCGCTACGCCAAGGGCAAAGGCTTCCTCATCACACTGTTTACGAACGGGATCCTGATTGACGAAGAGATTGCCGATGTGCTCGCAGAGTATCGCCCTTTTTCGATCGAGATCACGCTGTATGGCTACACCAGAGAGTCTTACGAGGCGTTAACGCGAAAGCCCGGCTCCCATGCGCGGTGTGTGAAGGCCGTTCATCTGCTCTTGGAACGCAAGTTGCCGCTCAAGTTGAAGACGGTCGCTGTTACCCGCAATCGCCATGAAATTCAGCTCATGCGGAAGTGGGCCGAGGAGCTGGGAGTGCCTTTTAAGTTCGATGCGTTAATCAACCCGCGCATCGATTGTTCTTCAAGCCCCCTTGCCGTGAGGATCCAACCAGAGCAAGTGGTGGAGATGGATCTGGCAGACTCGGCTCGAGTGGCAGCCTGGAGGGACTATTTTGCCCGAAGCACGGCCGAGACCGAGGATCCGGAGAAGTTGTATCATTGTGGGGCGGGCGTGCGATCGTTCGCGGTAGATCCCTACGGAAACCTGGAGATGTGTGTCCTCTCCACCAAAGAGACTCTGCTTCTGGAGTCGGGGAAATTCAAAGAAGGCTGGACTTCCTTCCTGCGCGCTAAACGTGAACGCAAGCACACACGTGAGACCAAGTGCACGAAATGTGGCCTTAAGAATATCTGTGGGATGTGCCCAGCAAACGGCGAGCTTGAATCCGGCGATGCGGAAGAGCCAGTCGCTTTTCTGTGTGAAGTTGCGCACCTGCGCGCCCATGCCATCGGGCACCCCGTCCGTGCCCATGGTCCATGTGAGTATTGTCCGGGCGGAGCCGAGCACGAAAATCTACTCGCAAAAGTGGAGAAGCTCGGCGGGGCGCAGCCTCTGAAGCTTGCGGCCTGTACGCCAGTTACCCAACCTCGCGCCCCTCGGCCACTGCCAGTCGTACAGCGAACTTGAGTTTGCGGCAGAGCTTACGTACCTTTGGAGGGTTCCGTGACCGACGAAAGCAACCCAACGCCTGCAAAGCTGAGCCCCAAGCGGCGCTACGTTTCGCCTCAGGTCACCGCCGTGCCGCTCCGGCCCGAGGAGGCCGTGCTAGGAGCATGTAAGATGGTCGGCATCAGCGGGCCCGCCGCTGACGACTGCACGACTGGTAGCTGCATGTCACTCGGGAGCTGAGGGGGAGCTGATGGACGGGTGGGAGCGCACACCAGGCGACACGGACAGCGGGCTTCATTCGTCGGTGGGCCTGCGTATTGGCGGTATTACGCTTGGCTTTGTACACGGCGAGCATGCCGAAATCGTTATGCCCGGAGCCTTCTCGGCGTTTCAAACTCAAAGTCCTGCAGATCTGCAGCTGGAGGTGCGGCGCGTTTCTGAGATGCCAAAGCCGCCCTCAGAAGTGCCGCTTTTCGATTCTGGTGGTAGCTGGAAGCTGTTTAAGGAGGCTTCCGGGGGCTTGATGTTCGCCTGCCATACGCCGGCCTTCGGCCATGCGCCTTACCAGGTGGCTCGGGTGGATCGCACGTTCACGTATGGCGAGGTGCTGCTTGATGAGCGGCGCTTCCCGCACAAGGAGCGGATTGCAGGCCTCGAATACCCACTTGGAGAGCTCCTCTTGGAACATCTACTTTGCTCCCGCCAAGGGATCGAGCTGCACGCGTCTGGCCTAATCACGGAAGATGGGCGCGGCTACATATTCACGGCCCAATCAGGTGGCGGAAAGACGACCATGTCCCGCATCTGGCAAAACGCGAAGAATGTGCGCATTTTGAGCGACGACCGCATCGTGCTCCGCCTCTCCGAAGGCAAGGTAATCATGCACGGAACCCCCTGGCACGGGGAGGGCGCCTTCAGCGAAGCTGGGAGCGTGCCCGTTACGGCGCTTTATTTCTTGCGACAAACCCACACGAACCAGGCCTTCCGCATGGAGAGCTCTCTGGCCGTTGCACGCTTGCTCTCGACGAGTTTTGTCCCCTTCTACGATAAGGCCTTGATGGGCGAGTGTCTGGAGACGTTGGAACGGGTGGTGGAGTGCGTGCCGACGTACGAGCTGGGCTTTGTGCCCGATGCCCACGTGGTCGATTTTGTTCTGAATCATTCGACCTAAGGCTTTGCTAGGCCGCCTCGGCTCCCCCGGGATTTCTGGATGGAGTGGACTTTTGGCACGATTTGGCGTCTAAGGGCCCCCGAGCGGATTGTTTTGGCGCACTCTTGCGCTGCCGCCCCAGGCCTAAAAATGACAGATTCTGCAGCACTGAACTCTCCGCACGCGACCGAACGACCCACGCACCAGAAGGCTTCTGAGCACCGAGAACAGGGGCGCACGCACGGCATGCCCTTCATCTTCTGGCTGCTTGAGCAAAATATCCTGGTCCTCCTAGCGGTCCCAACGGCCGTGGCGGGTTTGGCTTGGCTGCTTACCGGTAGCTGGGTGGCTGCAGCGTTAGCTTGGGTTGCTGTCCCCCTTTTCGGAATCGTGCTGCCTCTTGGCTGGCTTGTTTATCGCTCCTACTCCCAGAGCAGCGCGCCCGCTGAAGATTGCAGCAAGTACATTGCCTGGCGTGATCCGGCTGACGCTGCCCGCTGGCAATCAAAACGGATCCCGATGGAGATCCTCTACGAAGCGTACATGGCCGAAAAGCTAGACTTCAAACAGGACGTATATGAGGTGCTCCTGCGCCGTAACCGCCTGTTTCGCTTCGCGTTTACCTGGGGTGATGTCAAATTCTACTTTCGAGAGTTCCTCGGTCAGAATGTGACGCACACGGTAAAGAGCGACGAGAGTGATATCGCGCACGTCTACAATCGCGGCAATGACTTCTACAATTGGTTCCTTGGCGAATCGATGACGTACACAAGCGGTATCTTCCAGGATCCGAACGAATCCCTGGAAACAGCCCAAGAGCGTAAGCTTGAAACCGTATGCCGCTACGTGCAGATGAAGCCGGGTGATCGACATTTGGACATCGGCTGCGGCTGGGGTCCACTCATCACTCACGCAGCCAAGAACCACGGCTCGATCAGCACCGGGATCACCCTGGCACAGGAGCAAGCCGATTGGGCCAACGAACGAGCCAGGAAAGCAGGCGTGGCCGATCGCGTGCGCGTCATCGTGGATGACTACCGCAACCTACCGGCTACCAAGTTCGACAAGATCACCTGCTTGGAAATGGCCGAGCACGTTGGCATCAAGAACTTTCAGCAGTTCCTCCTCCAAGTACGAAGCATGTTGGAAGACGACGGCATCTTCTATCTACAGATCGCAGGGCTCCGCCGCCCTTGGCACTATGAGGACCTCGTGTGGGGCCTCTTCATGGCGAAGTACATCTTCCCCGGTGCCGATGCGAGTTGTCCGCTCGGCTTCGTGGTTTCGCAGGCAGAGCGCGCCGGTTTCGAGGTTCACCGAGTCGAGAACTGCGGTGTGCATTATTCGATTACCATTCACAAGTGGTACGAAAACTGGAAGAAGAACGAAGCTGCCATCGTGGCCAAATACGGGCAACGCTGGTTCCGCATGTGGATGATGTTCCTCGGCTGGTCCGTAATGATAGGCGGCCAAGGCAGCTCCACCGTGTTCATGATCACCATGACCAAGAACATTCAGCTCGATAAATCAACCGTGAGCAAAGACGAAGCCCACGAGGTCCCCTACAGCCGTCAGGAACGTTGGGTGGGCCCCAAGCCCATCGCCACCCAGCAGTAAGCACTGCAGCGCACTTATTGGCTCCTAGGCCGGGCCTTGGGCGTTGTTTCATCCTGGCTGTCTCCACGAATCCGCTGACACCCGATCGGGCGTGCAACGCGCCACGCCCGGAGAACCTCGCACACGCTTGGCCTGTTGGCGTCCCGTTGGTGTAGCCGGACGGTTGCGGCCTTCTTTCGACCCGCTGCCAGTGCTTGTCATGCTAAGTACCTCAAGCCGGCTGGGAACCCCCTTCGCCCCGCACTCCTGATGCTTGTCATGCTAAGTACCTCAAGCCCTGGGAACCCCCTTCGCCCCGCACTTCTGATGCTTGTCATGCTAAGTACCTCGCACGCCGCTCCACCCCCTTCGCCTCGCACTCCTGATGCTTGTCATGCTAAGTGCCTCAGGCCCGCGTGTGTCCCGTCGTCCCCAATCCAAACGGTGATTTCGAAGTGGTGACCCCAGAGCCAGAAAACATCCAACGTGGCTTCAGCCTCTGGCGCGACGCGATGCGTTGGCAACGGATGGCTGATTCGACGCTCAAGCCCTTTGAGCTAACGCACACCCAATACCTGGTGTTGGCTTCCACATTGAGCCTCACCGAGGCCAAAGAAGATGCTGTCCAACAGCGGGCTGTTGCCGAACACGCCGGGCTCGATCAAGCAACTACCTCGCGTATTGCAACAGCCCTCTCACTACGAGGCTTGCTCGATCGCGGGCCTACGCTCGGTGACGCACGCGCCTGGCGAATTATAGTTACTGCGCGAGGCCAAGCGTTGGTTAAGCGGGTAGCGCCAGAATTCGAAAAGGTAGCGTTCGAGTTTTTCTCAAAACTCCCTAACGGTTAAGCCGTACAAACGCGCTGCCCGCCGCCAGAGCACGCTCGTGCATCGCTCACTCTTGGATGCGCCCTCAGTACTCGATGCCTCGCTGGGCCACAATGCCAGCATCAAACGCGTGCTTAATGGACTTCATCTCCGTTACCGTGTCGGCCAGGGCAATCAATTCCGGCTTGGCATCGCGACCAGTAACGGCAATGTTCAGCATTTTTGGCTTATTCTTAAGCACAGGCAACACTTCATCTAACCCGATGTAGTTGAAGGCTAGTGCGATATTAAGCTCATCTAGCACCAACAAATGGAACGCTGGCTCATCACCGCGGCTGGCTTCGATCATCTCTTTAGCTCGCTCCCACCCCCGCCGAACCGCAGCCACATCCTTTTGGCGGTCCTGCGTGTTCCAAGTGAAGCCCTCGCCGGATACCACGTGCTCGATCTCCGGGAAGCGTTTGAACGCTTCCGCTTCACCCGTTTTCCAAGTTCCTTTGATAAACTGAATCACACCCACGCGCAGGCCAGCACCAGCCGCACGCAGCGCCAAGCCGAAGGCCGCTGTGGATTTGCCCTTTCCATCCCCCGTGTTCACCAGCAGGATCCCTCGCTCGATTTCCTTGCTCTTCACGAGTGCGTCCTGTGCACTCTTAAGCTCAACCATTTTCTTGTGGTGCTCGGCGTCCGTCAGCCCCTCTTGCTGAAGTTCCATGGGGTGCTGGCTGGGCGGTGGTGTCGTTGGCATGCAAGAATCCCAAAAGGACGACATAGCAGCTAGGGAGCGCTGCGTTTGCTGTCAAGGTGAGGGTGTAACGAATTTGTGTCAGGGGGCTTTGCGTTCAGTTATAGCAGCCCTCTTGATGTGAGAAATAGGGCCAACCCTCGAAGAAAATAGCTATTCGGTGCCGCATCGGCCCACCTTGCGCGGTGGACCTGCGGTGGTTTGAAGGCTAGGCTTCGCTCATGCGAGTTGGACTTAAGGCGCCGCTTCTGGCGGGTATGGCATGTTGGTTGGTGGCATGTGGTGGGCGCGACGGTGGGGACCTGGTTGGTTTCAACGGCACCTACCCGTACCCGTCTTCGGGTGGGATTGGCGGCACCGGCGGCACTGGTGGCAAAGCGTCCGGTGGAGGCCCCACCAAGTCCGGTGGTGCGCCAGCTGGCGGAGCGCCCGTTGCTCCCACTGGCGGGGTCGGGCCGATATTCCCACCACCTCCACCACCGCCACCGCCTCCACCACCACCTCCACCGCCTCCAATTACGGCGTGTGAGCGCTTTTGCGGGCAGCTTTCGTCGTGCGGCCAAGGCGACCCAACTTGTGCGGGGAACTGCAACAGCTACTTAAATCAAGGGGCGATGAACAGTGACTGCTACAACTCTCGCATCCAGGCTCTCGACTGTTACCAAAGTGTGCTTGCGAGTACCAGTTGCAGCTTTGGGGACGCACAGGCCAAGTGCGGGCAACTCATGTCCGATGCTGAGCGCTGCGCGTCGCCGCCGCCGCCGCCACCACCTCCACCACCTCTGATGGGCGCGTGTGAGAACTATTGTAGCATCGCCTTGAAGTGTTCTGGGGTACCGCAAGATGGTCGCTACTTTGACTGCGTCAATGGCTGCTATTCAGAGGTGAATTCCTATTCCCCCGTGTGCCAGCAGTACGTACAAGCAGGCAAGCAATGCCGCACCTCCGTACTTCAGGAGCGCTGCGACTATAACGATACAGAAAATCGCTGCTCGTACTGGGATTCGAACGCCTACAGCTGTCAGTACGGTGTGCCGATGCCTCCACCCTATCCCGTACCCGTACCCCCCGTGGGCTGCGTTGGTAGCGTGAACGTGAACTCTCCCGGATATTGTGACGCCACCCTGAGCTGTAGCAACTCTACCTTCTACCTGAGCTGCTATCCGAACGGCTTCAGCGGTACGTCCACCTGCTCGTGCTCTCAATACTTCCAGGGTGGCTTCGGTGGCGGAGCCGGAAGCGCGTCGGGCGGAGCTGGAGGCGTGGCGCCGCCGGCTTCGGGCTTTAGCTTCGATGTCAGCTACGGAGACTGCCAGTCGGCGGTTTCTATTTGTTCCCAGAGCGGCACCGTCGCGGTTCCGCTACCGGGCTAACGGTAAACATGTTAACGGCCCGCCGCGTTGCGGCACGAATGCCGCTGCGCACCTAATCCCTACCGCAGGCTGCGGCTATGCAACACTACCGTGGCAAGCGATTGTATGAAGCTCTTCACCAGATCGAGCCGCGCTTCGGAACTCCGCGCCGGGCGCGGCACGTGAAATAAGAGGCCATCTTTTCCAAGGAAATTGAACAGGCAATCCGGAGGTTCTCGGCCGAAGGTTACGGTGCCAAGGTTCGGCCACTTTTTGCGCATCGACCCCAACAAATCAAACGCCACTTCTGCTTCTCGCTGACGATTCGCGAATAGATCTAGATCGAATACAAGAGTTGGGTATTCATCTTCTGCCGCCAGAAGGAAGTTGGGAACATCCTCCAGGCTCGGCGTATGAACCACGGAGAATGCCAATTCGCGCAGCCCCCCCTCAAGGCCGTGCTGCACCAAAATGTCACCTGTGATCACGATGGCCAGCTGGGGGCGCGTGGGCCAGCTTTCGCGCTCAAAGCTTCCCCGCCCGTTTGCCGTCGCGAGATCGACAGCCATGGTTTGCAGGCGTTCCAGATCTTCAAGCTCAAAGAGAATCCCGTAGCCTTCACCGCTGGGCAAGGAGGGATCCACCACGGCGTTGAAGGTAAATTCGCCTTCAGGCCACGCCAAAAGCTCGGTGAGGAGCTGGCGCACATGCCATTTGAGGCCTTGGGTGAGCTGCTCCCGGTTGATAACACCCAGCTCCACCAAGATCTGCCCGCTCAACTGATGTTGTTCGGTGCGCGATTGCTGAAGAAGAGCGCGATGTAGCGTGTCGAAGGTGATCCAGCCGCGCTCTAGGAAAAACGTGGCGAGGTGCCTCCGAGCCGGGCTTATCTGGGCGGTCACGATGTGGCCGTTCCAGAGGTAGAGCTCGGCGCGCCTTCCGATGCGGTTAATGTAAAGGTGCCCACTCTGTGCAGTCAGGATCAGCACCTCCAACACATCTTTTAGCGCAACGTCTCGCAGGTTGCCTTCGACGGCTCCGGCCATGTTCAAGGGCCCTCGGCGGCCAGAAGCGAGCCACCCCCGGTTTTGAAGAGGTCCAACAAGCCTTTTAGCGTCTTGTTCTGACGTTCCAACCTTCTGAACGAAAGGCTGGAGGCCAGAGCGCTCGCGGCATGCGCTGCGAGGAGGTTGAACAATTCCAAGTCAAATTCGTCAAACTCACCCTTTTGCACCAGCAACTGAAAGAGCACGATAACGCCGATGGGTTCGTGGCCGATGGATAGAGGCAACACGGCGATCGGCACGGCGCCGCTCGGCAGGTCGGATTCCTTCACATCCAGACACAGGGTTTCCGAACGCGCCACCCGGGACAGCAAATTGTCGCCGAACGGAATGACTTCGTCTGCCGGATCCCGTTCGCCCTCACTTGCAACACGCTTGAACTCGCGGCGCTCAGCGTCGAAAAGATAGAAGGCGAATTGATCGGCTCCGATCAAGTTGATAATGATTTCTTGGATGCTTCTAATGACGTTCGCAAAGTCGGTCGTACTGTGCAGTTGAGATGAGGCAACGTAGAGACTCAGGTAGTTCGTGTTCTGCTGGGAGAGCCGGTTTATCTCTTCGTTCACCTCGTCGCACTCCGCCTCCTTTTGTCGGAGAGCCTGCTGCAACAAGCGAATTTGGTCGGCACCCTGGGTGGCCGCATCTGGAGGCGCGAAGAGCGGGTCTTTGCTTTGAGCAACTGCCTTGGCTAGCTCCTGCTCCAGTTGCGCAACACGAGTTGCAAGCTCAGCGTTCTGGCTCTCGAGGCTGGCAGCGATGCGCTGGCCTTCTAGCAACACTTGGGAAAGGCCAGTTGGGCTACTCACCGCAGGTGCTCACAGGTAGGTATGTTACTGACGTACACGAACCGAGCATTGTCATGGTATATGGTATGAACAACGGTACATGCGGTAGCGCAGTTAAACGAATCCCCCAATGAGCGGCTCAGATCCTAAATCAGAAGCTCCGGCTACAAAGAAGCCGACGGACCGGAATCTCGGGGCGCTTCGGCATAAGGCGTTGATGCTCGCCATGCAGTCTAAACACGCTGAAGCCGGCCAGATCTTGATTGACGGGCTCAGCGGCCACGAACGCGAATTCTCCAGCCTTTCGGCCGAGGAGAAACGCCTCGCGACCATGGCGGCTGCATATTTCAGTAAGGCGGGTGAGGCCGAAAGAGCAGCTCGTGTGTACGAATTGTTGGGTGAACCGCAGCGGGCCGCCCTTTCGCGCTCCGTTCCCGCGAGCGAGCGCTTTTCGGGTGGGGACATCGGCCCACTGTCAGGCCGACCGCAGATATCAGTCCAGCCGGCGTCCGAGTTGAGTCCAGTGGCGGCCGTGCCCACCGGCGGGCCAATCAGAGATGCGGCTATGGCACGCGCGGAAGCCAAACAGCTGGCCATGAATGATCGCAAACTGGAGGCGGCGGAGCTCTTGGCCGCTGCCAATCTCCACTACGAAGCTGGCCTAGGCTTCATTAAGGCCGGGGAGGGCTCGCGTGCCTTATCCCACCTTATGCTCGTCGCTCAAGATGAGCCGCAATACCCCATAGCCGCGAAAACAGCCCTGCGCTTGCTCACCAAAATGGGGAGGTGCACGAGTACGTTCGTGAGTTACCTTCGGCCGTCGATCGCGCAGGGCCCGGAAACGGAGGACGAAATCACTGTTTTCCAAAGCTGGAGCGAGCTCTTGGTTTGGAGGGGCTACATTGGGGAAGCCCGCGCAACAGTCGATGCAATCCTAGCAAAGTTTCCAAAAGATGCGCACTCGTTGGCCCTGCGGGCTCGGCTCGACGAGACGGCTCGCTCCGCCACAATCTCACTTACAGACGAGCAACGTCTGCCATCCACGTTCTCGGAAGCTGCCGGTCCGCCTTCGTCGCCTTTCACTGAGCGCAGCCCCCAATTCGGACACACAACTCGTGGGCCCGTGCCTGAGTTTTCCCAGCCTCCCGCTGCTGGCCCGAAGCTTCCCAGCGACCGCCCAAGCCAGCGGCGCGAACCATCCTCCAATGTGCGTGTATCGCTAATCCCGCCCACCGGCGTGCCGGACCGAGTTGTCCTGGGCCCGGGCGTGGTCATAGGGGAGCGCTTCCGCCTCCAAGCGGAGATCGGGCGAGGCGGCATGGCCACAGTCTTCAGTGCGGTGGATCAAGAGCTGGATGAGGAGCTCGCAATCAAGGTATTTTCAGGGGACCTTGTCACACAAGATCACTTGGAAGATGCGGTCGCGCGATTTCGAGAAGAGCTCAAGCTCTGCCGCAAGCTCAACCACCCCAATATCATCCAGGTGTACGACATTGGGATCCACGGGGGCCACCGCTACTTCACTATGGAGCTCCTTCGGGGGCGCCCGTTGGATGAGCTGCTAACAGGGCCACGAGAGGCTGCGTGGGCTCTGCCCATTCTCATCCAAGCGTGCAACGGGTTGAGCGTTGCGCATGCGCGCGGCGTGATCCACCGAGATATCAAGCCGGCTAATCTGTTCGTCACGAACGAGGGGGTCCTCAAGATCATGGATTTTGGGATCGCCAAGAGCGACGAGAAGCGCAAAAAAACCATGCTTGGAACCATGGCTGGCACACCTGCCTACATGGCCCCCGAGCAAATCATGGGTTTTAGCAGCGTGGGGCCAGCCGCCGATCAATACGCCCTCGGCATCCTCGCCTATGAGATGCTCACCGGCAATCTTCCCTTCTATCACGAAGACATGATGCCGCTCCTCATGATGCACCGTGAGCAAGCGCCAGAGCCCCTGAGTCGCCACGTTCCCGGAATCGATCCCGAGCTCGAAGCTGCCGTGCTGAAGATGCTCGCCAAGCTCCCCGAGGATCGCTTCAAGACGTGCGAGGAAGCAGCCCGCACGCTCGACGCCATCCAGCGTCGCTGAGCGCATAACTGCCGCGACCTACGAAGCTTTCTCTCACAAGTGACTTCCCCTTCGCCAGAACTTGAGCCTTCCGTCTCAGTTTGGAGCAGGTTCTCTCCGGCGAGCCCGCAATTCTCAGTTTGACGCGTCACTACCGTGGAGCGTCCCACTTCGAGTCTCGGCGTAAGACACTTGTTGAAAGAAGCCGATAAAATTACGGCAAATTGCGCATGGAACGGGTCGTGCATTGTCTCCCTGCATGTCCCAATCCTCTGCCGCCATCGCCTGTGCCCCCCGCGTCTCCAGCAATGAGAATGCTCAGAACGCGCGGCGCAAAGTGCTTATCGTTGACGACGACCAATTCTTCACACGCAACCTGGAGCGCCTACTCCGACGTCAGGGCTTCGAAGTTGTAACGCTGCGGAGCGCACTCGGTCTGAGTGCAGCAGTTCAACGCGAACAGCCGGATCTCCTGCTAGTCGATGTGGCTATGCCCGCCATCAACGGCGACCGCGCCGCAGAGCTCCTTCGCAAGTCCGGCCTGGCCAATTGCCCCATTGTGCTGCTCTCGGCGCTTCCGAACGATCAACTCGCCGCAGCATCCGAGCGCTGCCAGGCCACTGCCTACATTTCCAAGGTTCGCCGCGCAGGCGACATTCTTCAGCAGATCGACTTAATTCTTGAGCGTCGTTGCCCCGCATCCGGCATCGTCGCTAAGTAACTCCACCTAAACGAGGGGCGATAGATAGCAATATTACGGGGCAGGCGGGGGCGACGAGTTCGACGACGGCTTGATGAATTCGCGCAAGGCCTGGCGCGTGTCGTTGAAGGAGCTACGCAGGGACTCCATGAGCGCAGTTGCCGCTGGAACATCGAGATTTGTGGCTTCACCGAGAACCTGCAACTCCTTACAGATTGCGGCCATTTGATCAGCACCAAGGGCTAAGCAGCTTCCCTTGCACTTATGAGCGAAGTCTCGGAAAGCTTGGCGCTCGTGGTTGTTGAGTGCGCCTTCGACCTGGTTGATTTGCGCGGGCATCAGGTTGATGAACAGTTCAATTGCTCGGGCTGAGCGTTTGCGTTCGGGGTTCAAAATCGGCAGGTCTCCCTTTACGGGTGTACTCATCGTGCGAGACATAGGCGCGACGGAAACCCGCGGTGCCTCGGGAGGCGCGGAAGGAGCCGGTGGGGCGCCCAGGGAGGCGCGCCGCGCATCGAGATCCTCACTGGTAATCAACTCCGGCGGCTCCGCCACGTCATCGAACCAACGATCGAGCATCTTAACGAGGGCATTTTCCGCGAGGGGTTTGGTTAGATAGGCATCCATGCCTGCCTCAAGCGCCTTCGTTCTGTCACCAGGCAAGGCGTGAGCGGTAAGGGCAAAGATCGGGATCTTTGCTGCCGCGGTGTTCAACTTTCGAATGCGGCGTGTTGCCTCGTAACCGTCCATCACGGGCATCTGGCAGTCCATCAAGACGGCGTCGTAGTGGCGTGTCGAGACAGCTTTGACGGCTTCCGCACCATTTCCGACAACCTCGGGGATGTGCCCGAGCTCCGCAAGCAATTCGAGTGCTACGAGCTGGTTGACCTCGTTATCCTCAACGACCAAGATCTTGAAACCCCTGTTCTTGCTGCGTGCAGGGCGATGTTTACCTGAGGTTTGCTTCTCAGTGAGCTTCCCCTCGAGAATATTCTGAAGGCTATTGTAAACCTCCGAGGTGCGAATGGGCTTAGTGAGGCGCACGTCCGGATCGACCAGCGTTTCCTCGGCGGAGTGGGCAATCACGATGAACGGCGTTCGCTCGCCTGGCTTTTGGTCGCGAAGCTTCTCCACAAGGCGCACGCTTCCCTCCCGAACGATGTCGGAACCGACGACCACGGCATCAAAGTACTTGCCGCTTGAGCTAGCTTTGTCGAGCTCTTCAACAAGTTGGCGCCAACTGCCTGCTGAGGTGCACATGTATCCCCAATGGAGAAGGTGTACCCGCAAGAGCTCAAGCGTCGTTGCATTGTTTTCGCCGACCAGGATGTTGCGACGTGTCGGCAACTTCAACTTCACGGACTGCTCGGCCTGCGCAACTTCTAGAGGCAAGCTAAAGTAAAAGGTACTCCCCACGCCGTAGTCGCTGGAAAATCCTATCTCGCCCTTCATCTTTTCGACGAGCCCCTTGCAGATGGCCAGGCCGAGACCCGTGCCCCCGTACTGCCGGGTGAGTGAACCGTCCACCTGAGAGAAGGATTGGAACAGCTTATCGTGATTCTTGGGATCGATACCAATGCCAGTATCTTTCACCGAGATCCGCACATTCATGCCCCCGGAAGGGCGTGGCTCGCACTCGGCGCTGATCACAATTTCACCGCTGTGTGTGAATTTCACAGCATTGTTGGCAAGGTTAGTGAGGACCTGGCGAATCCTATCTGGGTCACCCACAAGCAGTGCAGGAACGCTGGGGGCTACCGCGGGAATCAATTCAACCTGCTTTTCTTCAACCCGCGGGCTCATGAGCTCCGCAACCTCTTGAATTACCAACCGGAGATCGAACACGTCGGCGTGGATCTCAAGCTTCTGCGCATCCAGCTTCGAAAAATCCAACACGTCGTTCACGATCGTTAGCAGCGTATTAGCGGAGGCTTGAATCGTTTCCACGAAACGTTGCTCGCGCTTATCTCGCTGAGGAGCACGCAGTAAAAGTTGCGTCATCCCGATGATGCCATTCATTGGTGTGCGGATCTCATGGCTCATATTCGCCAGAAATTCGCTCTTGATCCGAGCCGCCTCTAGTGCCTGGGAAGTCTTATCCTCAAGGTCCGTGAAAGCTTTCTGGTTGGCGGATTGCATCTGATTGAAAGCGGAAGCCAGCAATTCCAGCTCATCACCACTCTCTACCGTAACCCGTGCGTCCATGTTACCCGCGGCAACGGCGTTGGCCGCACCCGTTAGGGCATTGAGAGGTTGCGTTATTCTTCTAGCGGTCCTCGTTACCATGAACGCGGCAGCCGCCGTAATCCCCGCCATCAAGAGACTGATGAGCACTAATACTTGATTGCGATCTTGCTCGGACTGTTGGCGCGCCTCGGCCAACGATTCCTGAAGGCCCTTCAGGCTCATGCCGTACCGCACCGAGCCCGCCAATTCGCCGTCGGCGAACACGCCCCTAGAAACTTCGAACACGGGCGCTCCAAAAAGCTCTGCATTCCGCTCATGCCGAGTGTCGGCGGCGTCGGGCTTGAGCGAGCTCAGCGCGAGTTGTTTCTGGACAATCTCGGTGGGCGTGATGGTGCGCTGGGCCGACGTTGTGGGACTCACGTACGCAACCGTCTCACCCTCGGGGTTTACGAAGAGCCCGTAGAGAATCGTCTTGTCGTCCGTGACCGTATTTTTCACAAGATCCTGGATATCTGTGATCGCGTTAGCTTCGGCTAGGCCCCTTAAGGCCAACGCGTGCGAATCGATCAGGGTCCGAGCACGCGCCAGCGCACTCTCGCGCATCTGACTTTCCAGCGTAGAAAGCTGCTGATCGGCAGATCGAGTATGAGTCCACCCGACGATCCCAATCGTAGCTAGCCCAACGAAAAGGAAGCCTCCGATGGTTGGCTTGAGCAGCTTACTGGCAAGGGAGCCTCTAACCTTCTGTAATTCTGTCATAAATCCTCGTCGATCTCTGCGCGACGCCAGGCGCCGCCACTCGTCTACTCAACTGCCTCGTCTACCCGCTGGCGCGCCTGAGGGCTTAAAGTGAACATCTTTTCCGCAAGTTTGAAGTTGGCAAGCGTCCTTGTGGAGAGCGGCTGCGCGACACGCGGGGGGCTCACCCAGTTGTGATCAGCCATGTCAAAGATCATGCTCGCAGCCTGCACACCCAACGCAGGGTGATCCGGAATAACAGCGAAGGTCCCAAAGGGTCGACCGAGGGTCAGCAACTTGCGCACACCCACTACCACTGGAATCGTGTTGCGTTTCAGCTCTGGAAGCCAGGCCTTGCGAACCAATTCGGGGGTTAGAAGTACGCTATCGTTCAGTACCCACAAGGCATCCACGCCTTCATCTTTGAGCACCTCAAGGGCTTGTTCGACTTCTTCTGCGGTCGGCTTATCGCTGACCGATGCCGCCCTGATTTGAATATCTTCGCGTGAAGCGAGCTTCTGTTGCTTAGCGAGATACCCGGCAAAGAACTGGCGATGGATGACACCCACTCTTCGAACCGGCCCCTTTACAAGCAAGCGAAGTTGCGTGAACAAGGTGATGCTCGGGACCTCGTAGCTAATTCCCGTCGCGTTCACGACATACCGATATTGCTCGCTCAAAAAAGACGTCATTACCACCACCGAGGGCGGGAATTTCGATCCAGGGGGGCGTGTTCGCTGATATTCGCGGTACGCAGCCAGCACGCGATTATCCATCAATACGAGGGCCTTCGGACTATTCTTCGTGATCGCCTGCGCAAGCTTTTCAACGCTATCCTTTGCTTCAAACTCAACGGCGACCACGTCCATCTCCGTCGAAAGCTCGGCGGCCAACGCCTGGTAAACCTCACGCGTGTGCTCAACGTTGGGCATCACCACAAGTACGACATCTCGCCCGCGAGGCGCCGGGGACTGCGGGAAAGGGACCTGTGCCTGAGTACTGCCTGTTCGCGGGGCACAGCCGCTACCGGCGACCACAAGCGTGAAAAGGACCACAAGAACGCGTTTCATCAGCGCCATGATTGCACCCCCAGCAAGTTGTTGAGGCTAGCGTTAGCACCTTGCAGCTTATCAGCGATCCGGCGACCCGCTGCGGAGGAAGCGCCCACTACCGGCAAGGGGATTTCATTGGGCGCTGGCGTGTCATGGAGTTGCATACGCGTTTGCTCGCGGAAGGCTGGAACCAACCGAGTGGGTACGAGAATGGCTTGAGCCATCTTCAATTGCAGAAGGGGGAGCAGATCTTGAAGCTTGGTGACGCGTTCGACTTGCGCCGAACCCCCTACGATTTTCTGTACGAAACTGGTCGTTTCGCGGCGACCCAGAATATCCACGAACCCGACCTTCGAAACGTTACTAGGTTTCACGGAAGCATCCGTCGAGACGAGGGAGTAGGGCTCCGTTACCTTCCCAGAGCGGACCCCTGATTTTGCAACACTGACACCGAGTGAGGCAACCACGGGCGCGAGAGCAAGCACGGCGTCGGCGGACGCCATGGCGCCCCGGACATCACCGAAGCGGGAGAATGTGCGGACGCTAGTGCCCGGAAGTTGCTTTTCGAGAGCTGTCTGTAGAAGCCGAAGCTTGCTATCGATATGCACAAACACGACAAGCGCCGAACCTGCAGCAGCACTCGCATTTCTTGGGGGGGAGAATATGTCGCTAGCGAGAGCACCGAACGCCGCCCCCAAGAGGGTCCTACGCGACACGGCGTTGGGTGAAAGCCAGGGGGGAGGCTTGTCGTAACTCATGGCTTGGCTCGGTACGGTACTAATGCGGCTGTCCTTAAGGTGCTCCCTTGCGGGGCCTCGGCATATCGAACTCTTCCATCCGGTTAATGAGCGTTCGCCGCGAGATCCCAAGGAGTTTTGCTGCCCGCGTTTGGTTCTGTCCGCAGGTTATGAGTGCTTGCTCGATCTCCTGGCGCTCCACTTGGCGAGCGTTCACCCGAATCGGGGAGTAGGTCTGCGTCGATGGCTCAATCGAGCTAAATTCGTCCGAAAATTGCAGGTGCAGGTGCTCGGGCCGAATGACTCCGTGGTCACACATGAGCAAGGCTCGTTCCACTACATTCTTGAGCTCTCGAACATTTCCCGACCAGCTATGCTCCAAGAGCACCACCGCTGCCTCCTCCGAGATGTCTGGAGTCGACCTCCCAGATTCTCGGCATGCCGCTTCAATAAAGTGTCGAGCCAGCGGCATTATTTCGGCCCGTCGCTCGCGAAGCGAGGGCACATTGACCGAAACGGCGTTGAGCCGAAAGAAAAGATCACGGCGAAACCGTCCCTGTTGCACTTCCTCAGCCAGGTTTCGATTCGTCGCAGACACAATCCGGATGTCGACACTCCGCGGCGTGTTGGATCCAACTCGTAACACCTTTCCTTCTTCAAGCACGCGCAACAACTTCGCCTGAAGCGACGGAGGAAGTTCTCCCACTTCATCCAAGAAGACGGTGCCTCCGTTCGTCGCTTCGAGCATACCTGTCTTCGCTTGATTCGCTCCGGTGAAGGCTCCGCGCTCGTGTCCAAACATTTGGCTCTCCAACAAGGACTCCGAGAGTGCAGCGCAATTGAGCTTCAGAAGCGGCCCCTCTGCACGCTGAGACAACTCATGGACCTTGGAAGCGAGCATTTCCTTACCCACCCCGGTTTCCCCAGAAATAAGGACCGGAAGAGTGGATTTCGCCGCGCGCTCGATAAGATTATAAACGGCCGCCATCGCCAACGAAATGGGCGGCTGGTCGGGAATTGGCTGCCGCGGAATTGGGCGAACTGTCGCAGTCGATTGAACCCTGCGCACGCAATGGCTCTCGATTCTAAGAACAACATCACCGAGCCTAACGCGTTCCCCAGGGAATACGGTTTCGGGCTCGCCCGGCACCAGCTTCACCTCCGGAACTCTCAAAATGTACGAACCATTTGAGCTCCCGAGGTCCTCAACCGTTAGCCCCTCGTGCGCAGAAAGTCTGGCGTGTTCCCTGGATACGGACGGATCAAAAATACGAAAGCTGCAATTGGCTCCCCTGCCAATTACAACAGTCCCCAGGGTGGGCAGCGGGTACGTGTGTTTGGTGCCGCTCATGTCGGTGGAGAGCAGCAGGAAGGTTCCGGAATCGGATGCGCTTGTCGTCACCGGTCGGTTCCCATCCATGCCGGAATGCTCAGTTGTGGGCGCCCGTCGGGGGAAGGGCGGCGAGGACTTGCTTCAACCACGACGATGGGAACGGCGCACCGGCACGGTAGTTAAGCTGTGGGATAGCTAGAAACCGTGATCGCGAGCACCGTAAACCGCCGCGCCAAGGCCAACACGGGGCTCCAGCCCCCCAAATATCAGACATGTCTCTGCGCAGGACGGTTGAGGCAGGCACCAAATCTCAGGTTGATCCACGCCAACGACAGAGTGTTGGCGCTGTTGCGCAGAGGATGACGCGATAACTCAAGGGGTTGTGCAACGGTACGTACGAAAATGTCCAGTCTGTGCAAAATGCACTTCTGCCTGCACAACACGTTGCACAACTTGACGTCCAGGGCGCGTGACACCTTCGCGAATCAAGGGTCCAGACACTGGGGTGTACCACGGCACGCTCCTTGCTCAGGGTTTAGGCACGCGGCTTCCGCTGCGGGTAGTCTGCAACCGGCGTACTTTTCAAGAACAAGGTGAGCCAAGATGGCGATCAATCCAATCCGTGTCTTAGTGGTCGATGACGACGACATTGTTCGCCAGACGATGGCGGACGACCTGACCGAGGCTGGCTGCTGGGTAGAGTCGCTCCCAACGCCTATTGGGGCCACCAAAGCCATAGTGCAGAATGCCATCGACGTAGTCGTGATCGATGTGCTGATGCCTAGCATGCGGGGAGATAAGCTCGCAGCTTTGCTCCGCAGCAACCCCAAGGTAGGCAACCTCAGCGTGATCCTCATCTCGGGTGACGCGGCTGAGCTCGGGCAACTCGGAGACGTCGTGAAAGCGGACGCGTTGGTAGAAAAGTGCGACCTCGATCGGTTGCCGAAGATCGTCCGGCAGGTATTCGAGAAACGCCGCTCGCGGGCTCCCGTAGCCGCTGTCGCTTGACTCTCGCCAGGAGGCTGCAAAAGCACGATCTTTCCGGAATTGACTTCACGCGACGCGAGCACCCAGCTCGCATCGAGCGGCAACCCGATCTACCTAGTGTTCAAATGGGCTTCCATGTGGCGAACAAGGTCGCGCAACACGAGTGGCTTGCTCAAATATTCGTCGGCTCCAGCCGCAAGGCATCTCTCCCTATCACCGACCATTGCTAGAGCGGTGAGGGCGATAATCGGCATATTCCCCATTTCGGCGTTCTCCCGGATCCGCTGAATCGCCGTAAGGCCATCCATTTCTGGCATTTGCACATCCATCAGCACGATATCAAATGCCTTTCGACCGGCGAATTCAACGGCTTCACGTCCATTTTTGGCCAGCTCCACCTGATAACCGCGGGCGTTGAGATACCCGCCAATCGTAGCCTGATTCGCTTCATTATCTTCTGCCAGCAGCACCAGACCACGCGTTCCGGTGGGCGCTATCGAAGGCTCACTCACGCCGCCAACGGCAAGCATTTCGGAATTTGTTGCCGTCAGCGCCTCGCGAACACGCAAGCTCGAACGCCGCAGATTACCAATCTGGGTGTCACGTGGAACAGAGCCACCCGCAGCGAGCTCCGAGCTGGGTGGTAGCCGCACACTGAAACGGCTCCCCCTGCCGGGGGTGCTCTCCACGCTAACAGAGCCACCCAACAGTGTGGAAAGTTGCTGCACCAACGCCAGTCCGAGGCCCGTGCCTTCATACCGACGCGACAGGCTACTCTCGATCTGAACAAATGGCTGAAAGACCCGCTCCAAATTTTCCGGCGAAATCCCGATCCCCGTGTCGCTGACGGAAAAGAGTGTGCTTCCGTCGCTTTCGAGCTCTACCGCAAGCTCAACGGAACCACCACTCGGCGTGAATTTTACGGCATTGCCCAGCAAGTTCACCAGGATCTGCTTCAGACGCTTTTCATCGCTCACAAGTCCGGCCGGACTCCGGCTCATATCCAACTTGAGCTCAACTCGCTTGCGCTCGGCTTGCTGCTGAACCAACTGCAGACACCCCCCACACACCGCCTGCAAAGTAACAACACCTAGGTTCGCGCTAAAACCGCCAGCTCCTAGCTTGGCGAGATCCAAAATATCGTTGATCAGTGTGAGCAGATGGCGCCCACTCGATTCGATCGTTCGCAAGCATTCGGCTTGCCTGTCGCTCACGGGACCATAGACACCGTCCTGCAGTGTCTCCGACAGCCCCAGCACGGCATTGAGCGGAGTTCGAAGCTCGTGACTCATGCTCGCCAAAAAAGCGTCCTTGAATCGCACCGCAGCCTCAGCGGCTTCTTTAGCTTCGCTCAGATCACGATTGGTGAGCCGTAGCTCGCGGAGCGCCTGCTCGAGCTCCAGGGTACGTTCTTTCACCTTCTTTTCGAGAACCGTCGCCGCTTGAAACAAGGCAAAAGCATCGCCTTGCATGTTCATGGATCGCTCCACGCGCCCTAAAAGAGCCTGATTGATCTTGGTGAGCCGGGCAACCTCCCGTTCGAGCTCTGCGCGTCCCTCAGTCATGCTCGCTCCCTCTCACCTTTAGAAGTCCCAATGGCAACCCCGGTAAATGTCTGATTCACGTGCATGGCGTTGAACTGTTCCCCGTACGTCGCAAAGCCAATCACGTTGTTCTCCCTGAAGATGTCACCCACTTTCTCCCGAAGAGCGCGCTGTTGAAGCTCCAGGTTTCGCAGAATGCAATCGCACCCCAACACGAGCTCCGGTGTCCCCATACGTTCGCGAACCGAGGCGAACGCCCCTTGCAGGTTTTCAACAATATCAACGCCCTGCGCGAGGGTCAGAACAATGCCTTCGTCGATGGCGCAGAAGAAGGAAAGGCTTCCGTCATCGTTCAGTTTCTGAATGGATCGGACATAAACTTCCCCACCGAGCTTTACCACAACGGGATGTGATGCAAAGATCATCGGCGTCAGCTTATCCACATCAAGCCCCACAACCCTCGCGTATTCGCGCCCCGCAGGCTCTCCGTTGATTTCGCTAACAATACGCCGCACAGGATCAGCCTCGGTAACCACCATCTTGGAGTTTGAACCCACAAAATGCTGAGTCTTGAAGACCATGAACGGCAAGCTCGTGGCGACTACCGTTATCACCGCCGCGTTCGAGTGGAAGGCTCCCGCGTGGTACACGTAGGTACTCACGAAATCAACGCCATCCCCCGCTGACCCACCAAACAAATCAATGCCCCCAAGCGCACGGTAGAGCGCACTTGTCACGAGCTCTTCTTGCGTACACAACCCATCGATCAACAAGAATCCGAATCGCTGTTCGGGCAATGCTGCGCCGTCGTGCCCGGCAAGTTTGGCATTAACCAGAGTGGCAACACGCTCTGCATCGGTGACGTCAAACTGACCGATGTTGTCAATGCGTGCAGTAGCCGCGCGGAAGTCGGCTGAAGCAATACTTACGCCGGTAATGGATCCCTCCAGATAGCCGATCGGAGAGATTTCTCCCGCTGTGGTGCAGCCCACAATCTCGGTCTCTCCGAAAAGCCTAGCAAGCTCAGTTGCAAGGGGATCTAGCGGGTAACGCGGCGAGCAGAAGAACACCACCAACGAGATGTCTTGTTGGAACAAGGCGGAGTGAAGCTCGCGTGCTGCAAGGATCGGGTCGCTCGCAGTAGACGCGCCCTTTTTGACGCTCAGCTTGGCGGTTGTCGACATCTTTGGTGGTTCTCCGTTAAGTGGAAAAAGACGCTGAGGTCTCGTCAGCTAGGACCGCGAGGCGGAATGATTTCGGCTTCAGCGATCAGCCGCCCGGCGATTTCGCGAGCCAAGGCGCGAAGGCCCGTACCCTTGGGTACGAAACTCGCGTTTTTGCTCTTACGTGCCAAAGCCTCACCAACAGAGTCATCCACAGCGGAGTAATAGATGAGAGGCGTCGAATGAAACCGATCTAGGAGTCGCGCCACTGCGTCACCCTCGAACGGCATCTGAATGTCGAGAATCACAAGGTGTGGCTTCTGCTCGCGCATCACAGCCAAAGCGTCAAAAGCATCGGCGACGCACACGACGCGATACCCCTGGTGCTCGAGGTAAGCACTCGCCTGCTCCAGCACTTCGGTGGAATCGTCTACCAGGAGGAGGGTTGGACGCGTAGCGGCCGAAGTCATTGACCCACCAACGGCCGATCCTCTTTACGCCTAAAGCGCCACCCCAACGCCGGGCGGGAACCCCAGGTGCCACGAACCTCCCACGCTTGCGAAGGCTCCAGAAGCCCCCGCAATCACTCAAGATTCTCGGTACCGAAGGACGGACTTGAACCGTCGACCCCGCACTTATGAAGCGCGTGCTCTAACCAGCTGAGCTACTTCGGCAAAAGGGCCGGCACTATGGGGAAAGCCGGGTCAGGCTGTCAAGGGTGAAGCGGCCAGCCGGGGGCCAAATCGCCGAATGGCATTCTCCGTTGTGACTCGATCGAGCTCAGGCAGGGAAATCCCCCGGAGCTCAGCGATGAAGCGGGCCGTGTGCTCCATGTAGCCGGGCTCGCAGCGCTTCCCCCTGAGTGGCATTGGGGAGAGATAGGGGCTGTCTGTCTCCAGGAGAATGCTCGTGAGGGGGGCCCAGCGGGCCACCTCCTTGATGGCGTGCGCCGTCTTGAAAGTAACGATGCCCGAGAACGACAAATCGAACCCTAATGACAGAGCTCGTTCGGCGAAGGGCAGGTCTTCGCTAAAGCAGTGAATGACACCGCCGACGTCCCGTGCGTTTTCGCTCGTGAGAATGTCGAGGGTATCGGCGGGAGCCGTGCGTGTGTGGATAACTAGAGGCTTACGGGCGGAACGCGCGAGTGAGATTTGCCGGCGAAAGACTTCGGCCTGGGTCTCTTTCGGAGAATGATGGTAATGGTAATCTAGGCCCGTTTCGCCAACGGCAACCACGTGTTCACTTTCGAAAAAGGCGGCTAGCTGCTGTTCGAGTTCGTCCGAATAACTGGAGGCATCGTGCGGGTGCACGCCGGCCGTGGCCGCAACATCGGAGCGACGCTCGGCGAGATCTTTTGCAAACTGGGCCGTGGCAAGGTCGCTTACCCCGATGCAAACAAACCCAAACACGCCCGCCTGGTTCGCTCGCTCGATCACGGCGTCGGCCCCCTCTGGAAAGCTCCGGGCATCCAAGTGACAATGGGTATCGATCATCGCCCTACCTCAATAATGCCGAGCAAGCCTTTGGTCGACTGAGCGAGAATCTTCCGAAGCATGGGAGAGAGGCAAGGAGAGGCACCGGGGCGCTTTTCCGGACGCCGCCTTTAGTGGAAAACATCCGCAAAACGTTCGCTCAGGAGGGCTGCACAGGCATCTACAGCGGAAGCTTCCTCGTAACCAAAGCGCGATTTCATTCGCTCGATAGCCTCGGACGCCGTTTTCTTCTGCGCGCTATCGAGGCCTGAGCCGTTGTCGCGAAGGAGCACCACCATGTCTCGACAAATTTTGGCGATGGGTGTGCGGCGCTGAGTAAATACCGCATCTTTCAAGCGCTTGGTGTACTCCCTAAAGATCGCTGAGCTACTCACAGGTTCGCCTTGGTGATCGACAGCCCAGGCACCAATCAAGTTGATCAGCGTGTGCCGCACTTGCTCGGGGCGATCCGCACCCCCAATGAGTGCCTCCACTTCGCTCATCAAATTCTCGTCCGGATTTTCATGCTGACCGGTAACCGGATTCTGGATCTTTTCACCTTTAATCCAGAAGCTTACATGCGAAATGTAGCGCTCGAACAGTTCCGCATAGCGGGCTTCATCTACGAGCCCACTCGCCGCGCACATTTCCGCTTCGAGCTCATCAAGCAACCGTTGCCGCAAAAGGCTCCTGAAAAGAGCGTGGTCGTGGTAGCCACCCGGCAAGCGTTCTTCTTGCAAAAACGGGTAATCATTCGGGCGGGAACATAGTTCGTCGAGCTCCCGGAGCACAGCAAAAGGTGACAGGCACTCATGGAGTGGGCTCTGCGCCGCATCCAAGAGCACAGTGCGCATCTCGCGCGGGCTCGCGCCGCTTCCACCTTCGAAAACGGGGTACGCGTCACTCTCGTGGTAGAGCTTGTGGATGTTCGCTCGCAGGAGCTTGCGGGCGTCTTCACTGAACCGTTCGGGCGGATGCCCGAGGGAATAGAGGTCCATTTTCTCGACGGCCGTTAGCTCGGAAATCAACTGCGCTAGCGCGCCTTCATAGCGTTCGGCCTTCGGACGGCGCATCCGGGTGAGTACCGCGAACATCGCACCTATTTCGGTAGCGTGCGGGGCCACGTGGCGCCGAACCTGGGGCGCGATTTGAGAATCGTAAATGTGCTTCTCTTGAACCCAACTCCGCAAATAGGGGGCCCGAATGAGCTCCATGCGGCCGCGAAAACTCTCGTATTCGGGATGTTCTCGGAAAGCCGCCAGGTGCAGCTCGTTCGCACTACCCACCATGACGCAGTTGAGCGCCACATCCTGAGAACGCAGGCTAATGGTGCCCGTTTCGACCGTCTGCTGGAGATACTTGAAGGCATCCAGCGGGCGCTTCAATAGGTCGGAGAATTCAACAATTCCTCCAGCGCAATCAAGCAGCTCGCCGTAGGCCTCGAATAACGAAAGGGACTGAAGCGAAGTAGGCAATGCACCCACGCTGCGGTCGGCGGTTACCTGGCGTTCTCCAGCATCCACTGAAAGCTGAGGACCAATCGTTACAGCACCGATGCGGTAGCGCCTCGAAATGAAGTAGCGCTCTACCTGTACGTGACGCAGCACCTCATTGAGATCGCCGTCGTAACTGCCCAAAAGCGCGTCAAATACCTGCTTACTCTTATGCGAAAGGCTTCCGCGCACGATCCAAGCCGGGGGTGGCTCTTTGGCTCCCGTGCGGGCGTAGAGGTCCTCTAACCACCGAGCGCGTTTCGGTTCAGGGATCAGAAAAAGCGGATGATCTCGCACTTCTATGAAAAGACGCGCGTCCACCTCTTCTTCGTCGAGATGGGCGTAGCTCGAAGCATCATTGGCATTGCCTCGCCCACGGGTAAAACCAATCGACCCCTTGAGCTTCATGTAATTCGGGAAGATCCAATGAAAGCGGTAGAGAGCGCCTTCGTCCAGCGTTGAGTAATTTTCAAGCGCTCGCATGAGGCAAGCCACCGCGGTGGTTTTTGCCGATCCGTTTGGGCCGTGCAGCAGGATCATTCGGTTCGGCCGGCCCTCGCGTCCAAAATTATTGAGTGAGCGAAAGATTTCCTGCTGGAGCGCTTCTTGGCCAACAAGGGCCTCGCGGCGGGCTACTTCGGGATCGGAAAAGGGCAGATCAAAAAGCTTGAAGCGCGTCGCCACACCAAACGGATGCTGAACTTCCTCGGTGCCGTAAAAGGTGAACATGTCGCGCACGTAACGCGACGCATCGCGGGAATGCCGAACGGGATCAGTTTCGAACAACTCCAGGTATTCCTGAAACGAAAGCCGTCGCTTCTCCTCCTGGAAGGAGGCTCGGATGTCTGTCGCGATCTTGCGAAGTTCCTCTAGAACGCTCGAGGCCATAGTGGGCTAGAGTAACACGCAACCCCCGGACAACGTAAAGTTGCGCCAGCCCGGACAACGAACCGGCCGTTTGCGATTTCTCTTCAGAACTCGCCAGCCAGGCCAATTTGTCGTTAGAAACGCAGTGCAGCAAGGCCGCGGGTTACTGAACTTCCACGGGCAAAGCGAGATCGCGACGTTCAACTAGGCAGCGATCGTCGGTACAGACTGAAAACGAGAACTGCCCTTCAATTCTGTGCGGACCGGCCGCCTTGGGCGTAAAGCGAATCGGCAACGTGAAGGTGGATTTTTCGAGCTTGCCCTTCTCCGACCGCACGACAGGTTCTTCGAACTCGATGCCATCCGTCGCCTTCGGCTTGAACTTGTAGGGATACTTGTCGTTGCAGTGGTACGGGCTCTTTGCCTTAAGCCTTACTTCCACAGCGCTCGGCTGACCCGCTTTAATGGGACCAGTGGCCACCATCGCCACCTCAAACGCGACATCATCGAACTTGGGCGCTGCGGCGGGCCCCGTGGCCTCGGTGGCCAACGACCCATTCGCTGCCGTAGCCGCCGCCACGTTCACAGCTGTGGGCGGCTCAGCTTTCGCCTCATGCTTGCTGCAGGACCAAACGCCCGCGAGCGAGATTGAAAAAAACAGGGGACCCACGAACGTCACAGAACGACCCATAAGGCTCTTCTTAGGTCAAAACGCGCCGAGGCGCCAACCTCGCCCCAGCCCCGAACAAAAGGGGGCCCTCTCCCAACTCAGCGCAAAAAAAGCACCAAGACAACACCCAGCACCAGGGCGGCCACCGCTACGGCGGCCATGACGGGCCAATTTAAGCCCGGCTTTGGAACCCCCGCCACAGCGAGCCCTTCTTCGCTTGTGGCGCTCGCAAGCGGCTGCTGCCACGGCGCCACCGCTGGGCCTCCTGCGGGCGCGGACGCCTGGGTTGGCGGAACGAACCCGGGAGGAGCACTCGCTACTGTTGCGCCCAGGGCCTCAGACTCACCAAAAAAATCATCGACCGTGTCCGGCTTCTTAGGAGCTTCGGGTGTCATCAAGCCCGGCAAGCGGCTTTCGATCTGAGCCGCGAGCGCAGCCTGGGCGGCCACTGCCCAGTCCAGATGGTTGCCCGTCAGGCCGTAGGCCTGCCCCACCGCGTCCGCGAGCTCGCCAACACTGTTGATTCTGAGCGCCGGGAGCTTCTTCAGGCCGTGGGCCATGACGCGATCCAACGTCGGCGGCACGGGGTATTTCTTCCCTGCCCCAGCTTGGCTGGGAGCGGCGGGTTCCTTGGTGAGGATCTGAAGCAGAATTGACGGACCGTTAGGCCCATTAAACGGCACTTGCCCCGTCACTGCCTCGTAGACGATCGCGGCCAGCGCCCATACGTCCGCACGGTGATCCAACGAGTCTAGGCCCTGCGCCTGCTCGGGGGCCATGTAATACGGAGAGCCGATCGTGGTGCCCATTACGGTGAGCTTCTTCGCGGTCTCGGTGTTGTCGCGCACGGACCCAAAGTCCAAAATCTTAATCGTGTCGCCATCTGCGGCCTGACACAGGTAAATGTTGTCTGGCTTAAGATCCCGATGCACGAGCTTCTTTGCGTGTGCCGCGTCC
The DNA here is from genome assembly GCA_033763455.1 of Polyangiaceae bacterium. GTDB lineage: Bacteria > Myxococcota_A > Polyangia > Polyangiales > Polyangiaceae > JBBRRP01. Next base: position 332,147 of record JANRKO010000006.1, on the reverse strand, counting down.
AGGCCGATGGCCACCTGGCTCAGCATGCGAATCACGCGCGCAGGTGCGATCACCCCTTCTCGCTTTAAAGTTGCGCGGAGCTCCTCGCCGTAGAGCAGCTCCATGGCCAGCACGTAACTGCCATCGTGCGTTGGCTGAAAATCACGCACATCCACAATGTGATGATGTGGAAGCTCCTTGCTCACCTCGAACTCGCGCTTGAAGCGCTGAAGCTGCACTTCGTCGACGGCGACCTCAGGATGGAGCACTTTTAGCGCCACGCTCGCCCGAGCCTGCACGTCGAGAGCTTCGTAAACGCGCCCCATTCCTCCGTCAGCAATCACCCGACGGACCTGGTAACGCCCGCACATCAACTGCCCAACACGTGGATCGCTTGCGTCTGCGACCACCGGCACGTCCGTCGCATTTTTCAGCGCTTGACCGTCGACTGGGCAAAACGCGGCGTCCTGCGGAAACAGGCGCCCACACGTGGGGCAGGCTTTCATGCGAAACTCCTCGGCTCCGGATGGTGCGAAAGGTCGCTACTTGGAATCATGCGTCGCAGAAGACTCCTGGGGCTCGGCGGCAGCAGCAGAACCGGGCTCACGGTAATAGAGGATGCGGTTGCAGTTAGGGCACTGCTCGAAGGACGTACCCCGCATAAGCGTGTGGAACATCATCGGAGCGATCCGCACGTGACAGGCAGAGCAGATCCCATCCGACGTGTACGCAATTGCGGACCCACGACGCTTGCGCACCAATTCGTACCGACGATAGAGCACTACGTTGAGGCCGCTTACTAGGGCCTTGCGTTCGTCTTCAATGAGCTTGGAACGCCTCTCAAGCTCTGTGAGGTGGGTCGTAACGGTGCCCTCATTAGCGCCCAACTCACCCTCCAACTTATCTCGCTCGGCCGTAGTTTTCTCAAGCTCAAGCTTACCTTGCTCCGAAATGCTCGCTAACTTCTCTATTTCCTGCTCGCGGTCTCGGTAGAGCTTTCGCATCTCCTCGACCTCTCGCTGGGCTGCGTTGGCTTCACGCTCGGTCCGACAGCGTGACAGCTTTTCACGTGAGCGATCGAGCTGAACACTCATCTGCCGAACTTCGGTGAGAAGTTCACTTCGAGTGCGGTCCATCTCCTGTAGGCCTTGAGCCGCAGAAGCTACGCGCGCTTGAAGCTCCTTAAGCTTTTGTCGCTTCCCTTCGAGCGCGGTGCGTTCCCGGCCAAGCTCTTCGAGCAAACCGGCAAGGCTTTGGTCGAGCTTGGAGAGGCCTTCTAAGATCTCAACTTCCGCTTGAATCGTCACTATTGAGGGCGCTCCTTGCCACGTATTCCAGAGAGACACAACCGACCCAAAAGTAGTGGGCCCAGCTGGGTTCGAACCAGCAACAGCCCGGTTATGAGCCGGGGGCTCTGACCAATTGAGCTATGGGCCCCGGGTATTCCTGGTAGGCTCGGTTGCACGGGGCTCGGACGCTAGTCGATGCCCCTCTCGGGGGCAACTCTCGGCCGCAGATCATATGCGGAAGAAGGCCGGGCGAACGGTAAGAAGATAGGCGCAAGAGCGGCACCTCCTGGCGTCCCCCCGAAAATGCAGCCGTGAGGGACGGGACTTCGGTTAGTGTGCACCCTAAATGGATTACCTCGTCGTCCGAGGGGCGAATCAACACAACCTGCAGAACGTTAGCTGTTCCCTCCCTCGGAATCGGCTAGTCGTACTTACGGGCCCGAGTGGTTCCGGAAAGTCCTCCCTTGCGTTTGACACCATCTACGCGGAGGGCCAGCGCCGCTACGTAGAGTCACTCTCCGCGTACGCCCGGCAGTTCCTCGATCAGCTGCCGAAGCCCGAGGTGGAAAGCATTGAGGGCTTGAGCCCTGCGATCGCCATTGAGCAGAAAGCGCTGGGCAAGAGTCCGCGTTCAACGGTTGGTACGGTCACGGAGATCGCCGATTATCTGCGTTTATTGTACGCCCGCGTAGGCACACCCCATTGCCCCATCTCCGGCGAGGTGCTCCGGGCTTACACGGTGCAAGAGATGGTAGACAGCATCCTAGCTCGCGGTGACGGTGCCAAGGCGACGCTGCTTGCACCCATCGCGCGCCAACAACCAGGTGACTTCAAGGCTGAGTTCGAACGCCTACGGCGGGACGGATTCGTACGAGCCCGTGTAGATGGTGCTGTCTTTGAGTTGGGTGACGAGCTCGCCGTGGACCCCAAAGCTCTCCACGATGTCGAAGTTGTCGTAGACCGGATCGTAGTGCGTGAAGGGAGCAAAGGACGCATCACCGATTCCGTGGAGCTCGCCCTAAGCGTGGGCGACAGAACGATCCTCATCGACGACATGGATGGCACAGAGGCGCGCGTCATGAGTGAGCGCCTGATTTCTTGGAAGCACGGAGCCGTGCTGCCCCCGCTTGAACCACGACTTTTCTCGTTTAACAGTCCTCACGGTGCTTGCCCAAAGTGCGACGGTCTCGGCGTCCACTCAGTGATCGATCCGGATCGCGTGGTGCCGGATAAGACGAGAACTTTGCGCGAAGGGGCGATTGCCGCTTTGGGTCGCCGCGGGTCCGTTTCTACGGCCCACGAAGTGGACCAAGCAGTGAAAGCTCTAGGCGTCGATCCGGACGTCGCTTGGCAGGATCTACCCGAACGTATGCGTGAGCAGTTGCTCCATGGTGTTGGTGGGGAAAGCGCAAAGGCCAAGGGTAAACGGCGCGTTGAGTACGAAGGCGTGCTCCCTCGCCTAGAACGCATGCGCCGGAACGATCAATGGCTTGAAGGGGAAGAACACGATCCGAGTGATGGCACGATAGGTCCGGACGATCTAGGGCGCTTCATCATTTCTCAAACCTGCGACGCGTGTCATGGCGCACGTCTCCGACCAGAAGCATTGGCCGTGAAGATTGCCAAAAAGACGATCGCCGATTTGTGCTCCATGCCACTTGGAGCTCTCCGCGAACTCCTAAGAACCTTCGGGGAGCAGCAATTCCCACAGGCTAAGGACAACGCGATTGCCGTGCCTCTATTGCGCGCCATGACTGAGCGCCTTGGATTTCTGTTGGATGTAGGGCTCGATTACCTTTCGCTTGACCGACCGGCGCATTCACTTTCCGGCGGCGAGGGGCAACGCATCCGCTTGGCCACCCAGATCGGAGCATCCTTGGTGGGGGTGCTTTATGTCTTGGATGAACCGAGTGTGGGGCTACATGCCCGGGACAACGCGCGCCTGCTCGGCGCCCTTCGCCGGTTGGTGGAAAAAGGCAATAGCGTGCTCGTGGTGGAGCACGATCGCGAGGCGATTCTAGCAGCAGACTACGTGGTCGATATGGGACCGCGCGCAGGCGCTCATGGCGGTCGGATCGTAAGCCAGGGAGCGCCCGAGGACATCACTCGGGATCCGCTCTCCGTCACCGGCCCCTATCTTTCTGGGGAACGAACTCTCCAGGCACCGGGGCCACGTCGTGTGCCGGGGGAAAAGAGCCTCCGCATCGTGGGAGCCTCCGCGAACAATCTTAAGAACGTCAGCGTGAGCATCCCCCTCGGTCTCCTCACTTCAGTGACGGGCGTTTCTGGCTCTGGGAAAAGCAGCCTCATCGTCGACACTCTCCTTAGCGCGGCACGTGCACGGCTGTACGGTGCAAGTGGCTCGGTGGGAGCTTGCGAAGCGATACGTGGCTTTGAGTTTATCGATAAGGTTATCAGCATCGATCAGGCACCCATTGGTCGAACCCCGCGCTCGAACCCCGCCACTTACACCGGCATTTTTACGCATCTCCGTGAGCTTTACGCGGGGCTTCCTGATGCACGCGCACGCGGCTACAAGCCCGGGCGGTTCTCCTTCAACGTCAAGGGGGGCCGCTGTGAAGCTTGCCAGGGGGACGGCGTCTTGCGCATCGAAATGCACTTCCTTCCCGACGTCTACGTAACCTGCGATACGTGTAACGGCAGGCGTTACAATCGGGAAACCTTGGAGGTGAAGTACCGAGGGCTCTCCATTGCCGATGCGCTGGAACTTACGGTGGAAGATGCCGCTAAGATTTTTGAGCCCGTCCCCAGAATCGCCCAGCGCCTGGTCGCCCTGCTGCAAGTAGGGCTCGGGTATATTCAACTTGGGCAAGCGGCCACCACGTTGTCGGGTGGGGAAGCTCAGCGCGTGAAGCTCGCTAGCGAACTCGCGCGCAAGGCGACTGGGCAGACACTCTATGTCTTGGATGAACCGACCACCGGGCTACACTTCCAAGACATTGAGCTGCTCACACGGGCGTTATTTGACCTACGCGACGCGGGCAACTCTATCTTGATCATCGAGCACAACATCGATCTCATCGCGTGCTCAGATTGGGTGATCGACATGGGCCCAGAAGGGGGCGACGGCGGAGGCTTCGTGGTGGGAGAAGGCCCGCCGGAAATGCTTGCCGCCAATGCTCAAAGCCATACTGGGACCTATCTCAAGCTGGCTCTCGGAGGGATCGTCGACGAATCCGCCCCACCCACCTTGGCGAGCCAACCTCCGAGCGCACCAGGGAGTACACCGAAACCGGGTACCCCAAAGAAGAAAGCCCGATAAAGATCGCCGGCTTCAGGCGCCTCCCCCCGGCCGAGAGCGGCCAATTTTCCCCCTAGGAAGCAACCCTCAGCCGAAGTCTTTTTCGACGCGCTCCTGATCCTCTTTGCAGCGGATGCAGAGCGTCGTCTCAGGGCGCGCCTCGAGCCGTTTGATGGAAATACGCTCGCTGCATTCCTCGCACACGCCGAACGTGCCGTCCTCAATGCGTTGCAAGGCTTGTTGGATCTTGTCGAGGAAGACTTTCTCCCTACCCCGGAGCCGAAAGGTGAAGGCCTGCAAGTACTCGCTCGACGCCAGGTCCATTTCGTCGGGAAGATCATCCACGTCTAGCGCCATGTCTTGCTCGAGCGTTTGCTGGGCACGCTTTGCAATGTCTAGACGCTTGGCCTCAAGGAGCTCTTTAAACTTCTTCAGTTGTGCCTTGGTCATGTCTCTCTTGGCAGGTTGGGTGAACGTCTGGCTCAGGGGCCAAATACGGCCACCCAGCATAAGTACGCGGGGTCAGTGGGTCAATCGCCCGAAAGCTTGCGGGGCGACGATTGAGGCCAGCCGAGGGCCGGGGGGCTTCTAATAGCCCTAGCGCCCGTCGCGAAACGCCCGCACTGCGTTCACGATCCCATCCGCGAGCTTCTGTCGGTAGTCAGCCGTGTTGAGGTGCACTTCGCCGGTCGGGTTAGAAATGAACGACGCCTCAAAAAGCACAGCCGGCATGTGGGCGCCCGCCAGCACGTAGAAGCCCGCGCGTTTCACTCCGTGGTCCACCACCTTGCCATAGCCAGGTTCAAGCGAAACCACCGTTGCACGCTGCAGCAACGTGGCAAGATGCGTACTCAGAGCCATCACCTCGGTATCTGCCTCGCCGCTCATGGCCGTGGCAAGTTCGGAAGCCGCCGCCACAGACGCAGAGTTTTCACGCGCCGCAATGCGGGTCGCGAAGGCGTCCTTGGACGCGTCCAAAACAAACGTCATCACGCCGTCGCTGTGACCATCTTCGGTCGCGTTGCAGTGAATCGAGACGAACGCGTCAGCATTGAAAGCGTTGGCTTTGGCCGTACGTTCGTCGAGCGCCACGTACGTGTCCGAGTCGCGCGTAAGGAGCGTGGCTATGCCCAATTCCTCAGCAATGAGCGGGGCCGCGCGGCGCGCGATATCAAGCGTCACGTCCTTCTCGCGCAGGCCGGAAGGGCCCGTGGCGCCAGGGTCATGGCCACCGTGGCCCGGATCCAAAACAACGCGACGAATCGGGCGCGGACCTTCGCCTTGCGCCACCAAGCGCGGGGAACGAGTCGCCACGTCGATGATCAAGCGAAACGGCTCAGGCAGATAGAACACCTTCTGATAAACTTCCGACTCAAGGTCCAAAACAATACGGATACCCGAAGCGCGCGCCCCGATGCGCAAACGCCGCACCACTCCGCCAACCTCAAACGTAGGCTCTCCGCGGTATTCGGCTCTAGGGATATCCACAAATACTCTTGGCCCCGGAGCCCCGGCCTCCCCTTTTAGAGTACCTACTTCAAAAGCCACCGGATCAGAAAGTTCCACTACAATACGTGCCGCATCTTTCGCTCCGTAACGGTGGATCTGAGTGATGAGCGCGCTGCCATGGTTCCGAAGGCTGTTGGCTTGTGGCGCTCCCCCCATCAGCTTGCCCGAGGCGCTCAAAACGGTCTGCTTCTGCAACGTATCAGCATCCTTCTTGACGTCCGCGTAGGCGGAGAGCTTGCTCTTGACACGCTCCACCTGCTCCTGACATACCGCGTTGCCTGACGTATCGAGCGATGCGAGCTCCCGGTACGCAGCCGCCGGTTCCGGCTGAAGTTCGGCTTCGAGTAGGATCCCATCCAGTCGTGCAAGGCACGCACCTTCCCATGCCCGACTAGACGCCTCCTTGTAGAGTGCAATCGCTTCGAGCGCGTCTGCCCGGTTGTGTTCAGTCCGAAAGTAGCCGGCTCGGAGGCGCGCGGCCTCCACCAACAGCCGTGCACCTTCCTTGCCGGGGCTTCTGGCCCCTTTGGCCGCGAGCTCGGCCGAGCGAGCAACACCATCCGGACGCGCTATGCGGGAGGCTTCAGCGGAGGAGGAGGCTTGTGCCGCTGACTGCTTCTCACTGGGGAGGCCAGAATTTCGGCCGCAGCCTTGCGCGCCTGCGAGTAATATCGCGCACCAAATAGCTTTGCGGAGGGCATGTGGCAGTCGAGTCATCGAAGGGCGTGGTCGGTTGTAATCCTACCTAGCGCGATTGGACGACTTTCGGGTGACGTGTTCACGAGGCCGCTACATTGCCGCCCCTCGCGAATCGCGGTACCGTGCGAGCACCTCGGCAGCAACGGCGGAACGGGAAAAAATGGGCGATCCATCGGGCAAAAACCCCTCTTCAGACAGCAAGCAGCCAATTCGGCGAGAAAAAGAGCTCACCCCCGATGAAGCCGAAGCGTTCGCGCGGCAGTTCAAGGCAGTCTGGGAAAAATCGTCCAAGGCAGAGCCCGTGGCCAAGGCCAAAGCGTCAGAGGCTGCCGTGCCCGCGCCAACCCCGAGCCTACCAAGCAAACGCCCCGACTCTTACCCCGCCGGCCCGCTCGCGCCACGCCCGCAGGACATTACGCCGAGGGGAATTGGCCCGGTATCGATTCTCCCCTTGAGCCCCGCACCAGCGGCTGGCTTAGCTCCCACGGCTGCCCCCGCTCCAGCGGTTCCCACACCGGCCACAGCGCAGCCCGCCGCCCCTAGGCCGGTATCCGTTCCGGCACCGCCTCCATTAGCAGATGTCGCGTCTGAAAAAGTTGCTCTCGCCCCGAAAGCAAGTGTCCGTCCTGCGCCCAAGCAAACACTCCTCGGAATGGCGCCGGTGGTCCTGCCGCCGGTGATTCCAATCACGAGTGCCCCCCCCGCAACAGCTACACCCGCGCAAGAGGCCGTTACCTCCGCCCAGTCAACGCCACCCGCGCAAGAGGCCGTTACCACCGCGCAGGCGGCCACATCACCTGGGGCGGCCACATCCAAGAACAGCGAGGTCCCAGGCGCGAACCCAGCCCCGGTCGGCTCCTCTCCGCCCGCGCCCATGCAAGTGCAAGTACAGGTTCTCCAAGAGAAGCCCGCGAGTGCACCTCCGCCGACGAACCTTCCCAGCGTGATGGTAGAGCCGAGCGTGGCAAGGTCGGTGCCGGCCTTCAACGCAGCAATGCCAGCTGCCATACCAGTGCGCCCAACGGCCCCTGCCTTCCAGGCCGACGACGTGCCGAACATGCGCCCGCAATCCAAGCGAACGATGGTCATCGTCGCCGGTGTCGCGCTTGTCGTGGTCGTGGTGGGCGCACTGATGCTGGGTGGCAACAGCGATCCCAAAGACGATGCGGCGGCAACCGCTAGTCGAAGCGAGGGCGTCGCGGCGGCAACCTCACCCGTAGCTGAGCCAGAGAAAGTCGCCTCAGAAAAAGAGGCCCCCCAAGCACCGCCCGAGGCAGCCCCAGCGCCGCCCCCACCTAGCACTGACGAGCCCGCAGAAGCTCCCGCACCTGCTGAGGCAAAGGATCGCCCATCGCCCGGTTCCAGAAAGGCCAACCAGAAGCCCGCGAAACAGCCTGCTTCTGCCCCGGTGAGGCCTGCGCGGCCGCCTGCTAAACGTCCCGCCGAGTCCAAAGCGCCACCTCAGAAAGCACCCGCGGCGCCCCCGAAGAGCCCGGCCATTGTTCGTGACAATCCGTTCTGACAGCCTGTCTTTTCATTACCAAGCGGATAGACTCCCGACGCTCCAGATGACGCAACTTCGCTACCTAGTCCTGATTTTGTGTGGGCTGTGCATCGCTCTTTCCGCGCGGCCCGTGTGGGCCCAGGACGACGACCCTACGGTCGAGATGGCCCGCCAGCGCTTCAAGGAAGGCATTGACTTCTTTGATGCCAAGCAATTCACAAAAGCCCGGGCTGCCTTTCTCCAAGCGTATGCTCTCAAGAAGCATCCTGCAGTGCTCCTGAATCTGGCGCAAAGCGAACTTCGCTCGGGTCACGAGGCGGACGCGGCGGATCATTTCTCCGAATATCTGCGGACGGCCAAGGAAGCCAGAGCCGAGGAACGCCAAGCTGCTACCACTGGGTTATTCGACGCCAAACGCATGGTGGCGGAAGTCACCGTCAACGTCGATGAAGCGGACGCGGATATATTGGTCGACGGCAAAGCACGCGGAACATCTCCGCTTCCTGGCCCCATCTATCTTGTGCCCGGTTCGCACACGCTCACCGCGCGCAAGGCTGGAAAAGAAGTTACCTCCACCATCAGCGTGGAGGCTGGAGATAGCACCTCGACTAAGCTCTCGCTAAAGCTCCAGTCTGAAGGAGAAGAAGCGCTGCCCGGAGCAACCGACGACGGAGGAGCAGCCAAGCACACCGAAGCGCCCAAAGCGGAAGCGAAGGAGAGCTCCAAAAACGTCGGGCACTGGTTCGCTACTCACCCAGTAGCTTGGCTTACCACGGGGCTCGCAGTTGGGGGCATCGGCGGCGGCATAGCTTTTTCTTTGGCCTCCAAATCGAGCTACGCCCACGCTGACGAAACGGCTGTGCTGATCGAAAATGAAGCCAAGAAGGACATGGAGCCTCCCAGTGGGATTTGCACCCGAATTGGGGACATCTCGGCGCAGCGGGGCCCCGCACGAGCCAACGACTACAAACACGCGTGCGACATCTACAAAGACAACGTCAACAACGGAGATGCGATGAAGATCGCCTCCATCGTCGGATTCTCGCTCGGCGGCGCCGCGGCTGTCGGCACGGTTATCTACTACGTCGTCGACACATCGCACAGCGATGACAGCGAAGCCGTCGCCGCAAAAAGCTGGGCGCCCGTGGAACACGTCACCGTGACTCCGAGCGTAGGCCCTTCGTATGCTGGGTTGAGCGTGAGCGGCTCCTTCTAAGCCTCCACGGTTGCCGGGCTCAATCTCGACCGTACGAGTTAACCCCCATCGGCAGGGCCCTCGTTCAGGCGCCGCATCAGGCGTGCTCGAAACGTGCTACGTGGGAGCCCTGCGGCACGTGCTGCAGCACTCATATTCCCAGAATTTTGGTCCAAGAGAGCTCTAAAATCTGACGGCTTTCGGTTAATTGCAGAATCTGGATGACGCGAAACGCGTTGGATCTTCGGAAGTTGTATATGGCTCGCCGAGATGCTCTCGGTGGGAGCACGCACGGCGGCCGCGTAAACTACATTATCGAGCTCGCGCACATTACCCGGCCACCCGTAGTCCACGAGGCGCGCCAGGGCATCGGAACTGAGTCGTTTGGGTCCAAGATCGCTCAGCCGGCGCTTGAGCAAGACGGAGCTGAGGTCCGCGATATCTGCCTTGCGTTCCCGAAGCGAGGGTACGCGGATCACGGTGGTCGCTATCCGATAGAAAAGATCCGAACGAAAGGCCCCCGCTCGCACCCGTTCTTCTAAATCCGCCCAGCAGGCAGACACCAGCCTCACGTCGAGCTGAACCGAAGCGACACCTCCCACCGGTCGGACAGCTCCCTCCTCCACGGCTCTTAAGAGCTTGGATTGGACCGCCAACGACAGGTCCACCACTTCGTCCAGAAACAGCGTCCCCCGATCCGCGGCTTGAAAGACCCCCGGGCGGTCCGCCAATGCACCCGTAAATGCACCCTTTCGCGAGCCGAACAACGTTGCATCCGCTAGAGCTTCGGGCAAGCACGAGGCGTTCTGAGCAACGAATTCACCCGAACGCCCACTCAAGCGGTGGATCGCGTGGGCCACAACTTCCTTACCACTGCCCGATTCCCCCTGAAGCAAGATATTCCCGCGCCTCCCCGCAAACTGCCGCAACTCCCGGTACAAGCGCTGCATCGCGGGGCTCCTACCCACCATGCCAGGTATCGGCTCGACTTCCTCGACTTTGTCGGAGCTTCCCGGTGGATAAAACGCCAACGTCGTGCGTCCGACCACCACTACTGATTCGGCCTTGGTAAGCAGCGCTCTGCCCACACGTGCTGAGCCGACGAACGTCCCGTTGGTCGAATCGAGGTCGCGTACTTCGACGCCTAGATGCGTGACCTCCAGCGTACAGTGCCGAGCACTCACCGTAGGATCGTTAACGCGGATGTCTGCGACTAGTGAGGTTCCTAGGGTCAAAGTGCGGCCGACCTCTAGCAAACGTGCGGAGTCGCCCCCGACCCCGCCCAGCTGGAGGATCCAGGGTCCTTTGCGTCCAGAATGGTTGAGCTCCAAAGTGTTGGGGCAAGCCTCGCTCGGAGGCGGATCATGGGATTGCATGGCCTCAGTTCGGCGCACGCTGGGGGAAGTTGCGCGAATTGTGTAGGGTAATACCTAACCCTTGGAACCGAGCTAGTGTCGCGATCGCCCTTTGATATAGTCCCGCCCATGTTAAAACCCTCCGCGGCAACCTTCCTCAGTCTTGCCGCTGTTCTTGGCACAACGTCAACCGCATGGGCTGAGGGCTCGGCGGCCGAGGCGGAGCAGGTGGAAATCCCTGATGCACCCGATACGTTGTCGCAATCTCTCCAACTTTTTGCGAGTGCAAGTTGGGTCGATGTTTGGGGTGAATTGAGCGAGGGCAAAGCCGTTCGGCGCTCCCTCGGCTCGGGCCCGAGTATCGGGGGCGAAGCATTATACGGCCTTAGCCGTGACGTAGCGCTAGGGCTTTGGGGGCACTGGGACGAATATTCAGCGCCATCCAGCTGCTCAGGATGCTCAGGGCACAGCGTAGCCTTTGGCCCGAGCGTTACTTATCGTCTAACGCAGGGTACCCGCCTAGATCCTTGGGCTTCCTTTGGTATGGGTTACAGCTTCACGTCGGTGAAAGTCACCGGCACGGAGCTGAGCTTCTCGGGTCCCGAATGGGCTCGCCTGGGGCTCGGAGCCGATTGGTACCTAGGTAGCTCGATACTCCTTGGCCCATTCGCAGAACTTACGGTCGGCCAGAACCAAACTGTTCCGAGCGATGGTTCCGAGGGAGCGGCCCACTTTCGATTGCTCGGCGGCCTTCGGGTCGGCCTCACAACCACATCACGCAAGTAGCTAGCCTGTAACTGCAGAAGCTCCCGCCGCCCCCTCCCAACAGACCCCGATGTCTACTCCCGGGGGGCCCGCCGATCATGCGTCAACAAATCACGTTAACGGCGTGCGCCCTTCACTGCACTCAATAACGGGACGCACGGCGAGTCACGCCTAAGCGTGACCCGCACGAACGCGCAGGTGACGTTAAGCTTGAATGGCCACACCCAAAGCTTTGCGGATCTGGGAGTAGTCTTCGCTGGTTGAGAACTTGAGCAGCTCAGAGAGCTTCTCTGCTGGGGTCGGATCTCCTGGAAGTTGAGGCTCCGCCGCCAAGATCTTCTTGGCGATATCAAGGTCCCCCGAAACCACTAACCCAGCGCGACACGCCGTAAGCTCGGCAGCCTGACTCCAGCGCTTGATGTTCACCTTGGCGCCGTCTTCGAGGAATTTCTTCACCACGAGCCGCAACCCTTCTAGCTGCACCGGCTGCAGGTACTTAGCAAGCTCCTGCGCCGTCGCCTGAACTTGCTGGGCCATCTCTGGAGGCACCGGCGTGCCGGGCACTGCCAGAAATACACCAGCAAAAAGCATCACGGTGAGCTCGGCCTGAGTGGGGAACAGCGAACGAATGTAATACTCCGCCCGATAGGTGGCGAGGTGTTTGCCACAGATGAAGGCCAATTCCTGCGGCGAGAAGCCGCTCAACACAGATTGGCCCGCCACCGACGCCGGGGGCGCCGACGCAACCGGCACAATAGCCCCCGGAACGTCGCTTCGGACGTACAACTCCGGCGACTGCAATGACAGCACTTGCGCTGCCCAACCAAACGTTTTGGCGAACGTCACCGTAGAGGTTGCGGGATCTTGCTTAAACCGCTTGTCAAGCACGGGTAGCTTCGACTGCGCCCTCAACTGCGCCACCTTTGCCTGCAGCGCTGCGGGAACGATGAATTCAAAAATTCGAGAGATGTACATGCTCCCGTCAGGGTGCATGAGGTGTTTCACCCAAAGCTCATTGCTCAGGCGCCCCTGAACAGCCAACATCCCACTCGGCCGGTAGTCCTCGAAGAACTGCAGCTCCTCGCCTTCCGCTTTGCCCAAGAATGCGAGTGCCGCTGCTTGGCACCAAGCCTGATCATAGGCCTGCTTGTGCAAGTAGAGTCGATACAAGTTTCGGTAGGTGTCTACAGAAAGCGGGTCACCCCCGAGAATTACACGCTGCTCAACAATGGCTTCGTCGTAGCGCTCGCTGAGCTCATACAATTCGGCCAAAATCTGGTGAACGATAGGAACACCCGCCTTTGTCTGGGCTGCCATTCGGAAAGCGTCGATCGCCTGCTCCGTCGCCTGCATACGATCGCGATAGATGAGGCCCAGCTGATGCCACAACGTGTGCTCGAGATCCGAATTCCCCTTGCCGGCGATGCGGTGCAGCATCTTGCGGTAAGAGCGCTCTAGCTGCTTCCAGTCTTTGCCCGTGGTGAGGATCTTGTTAATGCGCTCGAATGCCTCAAGGTAGTCCGGGTTAAGATCCAGTGATTCGTTGAACAGCTCCACCGCTCGCTCAGCATCGCCCACTTTGTCACGATAGATCTGCGCCTGCGTGTAGATGTACCGGGCCTTCAACTCGGGCTTTTGTTCCAGATCAGCAATGGCTGCGATGGTATCCACCATCTTCTGCCACTCGCTGGCTTGCTGGTAGAGTGCGAGCAGTTTGTGCAACAGCACGTGGTTCTGGGGCTCAAGCTCAAGAGCCTCTTCAAACGCGCCGATGGCCTTGAGGGCGTTGTTGTCTTTTTCGGCCCAAAGGTCACCGATCTCAACCAAGATCTTGAAGCGCTCCGCACCGTCAAACGTGCTGTCGAGCACCTGGCGCTTGTAGGCCGCTACTTGCTTGAAATCCCCAGCTTTGAGGTACGTGTCGATCAACCCCTCCAACGTGGGCCGATGCTCGGGATTTAGGCCCAAGGCCTTTTCAAAGTTATTGATCGCCTGCTTTGCCTGGCCTTGTTCCCGCTTGATGCACCCCAGGCGGAAGTAGACATCCGTTCGTTCGTCGACGTCGTCTTCACCAAGTGCGGTCAGCACCTTCTGGTAGTTGGTGAGAGCGCTCGCCCAATCCTGAAGCTCAAATGCCATGTCGGCAATGCCACGGATGCTTTCCTGATCCGTAAGGTCAAGCTGGTTGGCTTGCTGATATGCCTTGAGCGCCTTTTCGTGGTGCTTCTGGGCTGCGTGCACCTTACCAAGCTGCTTGTAAAGAGCATGCTGCTCACCCCGGTCCCGGCGGCTGGACTTCCGGACCAGAAGCTCAGCCAACGGCTCGGCTTCGCTCCAACGCTCGGTACGACTGTATTCAGCCACAAGCGGCAGCGCGGCATCCTCGTTGTCCGCATCAAACTTCAGCGCGAGCTCAAACGCCTCCACAGCTCTTTCGTGCTCGGAAAGCATGTCTTCGCGGATCTTCCCAAGCTCAACCAAAAGCTTGGCGCGTGCGCGCGGAGACTCAGTATGCTCCTGCTCTTGTTCAAGATAGCGAGTGGCACGATCCCAGTCCGCTTCGTCCACGGCAATCGCCCGGAGCGCTGCGAGTGTGGGCAGATGCGCGGGCTCCAAATCCAGCGCCATTTCGAAGCGTTCACGCGCACCGAACCTATCGCCAAGCTTTTCCTCCATGGCGCGGCCAATGCGGTAATACATCTCCACGCGCTGCTTGCCGTCAGTGGTTAGATCGGCAACCCGCGTCATCGTTTCGATGGCACGGGCTGAGTCTTCCTGCTTCTCGTAGAGCTTACCTAGGGCCTCAAGCGCCGCAACATTCGTATCATCGAGATCTACGATGTTCTGGTATGCGTCGATGGCCAACTGGGGGTCATCGAGTTCATGCGCGTACACTTCCGCGATATGCCCGTAGAGCTGGATCTTCTTCTCCAGATCCGCCGCCTCAGTGATGTGCCGCTCATACGCGTTCACCAACTCTGGCCATTGCTTTCGCCGCCGATAGCAGCGCTCAAGGCCTTCATAGGCTCGCGCTTCTGCGGGGAAAATCTCTAGCGCTTGTTCCAGGCGCTGCGCCGCAACGTCGAACTTGAGAAATTGCTCCTCATTCACTCGCGCCAGCTTCAAAAGCGCTTCCACACGCTCGCGCTCGCTTTCCACAACGTCTAACTGCCGACCAAGCACGTCCACAAGCTCAGTCCAGTTATGCAAAGCGTCAGAGATCCTCTCTAACCCTCGCAGCGCCTGGAGATTTCGGCCGTCAAGTTCCACAATTTCGCGATACACGCCGGCAGCGCGTTCAGAATCACGCAGCGAAGTCTCGTAAATCTCGGCCATCCGAAGCTTGTCCCGGACGACGGCGCGCGGTTCGGTGAGTGAGCCAACTTTGGCCGCCAGAACCTGCACCAGTTCGTGGTTATCTCCACGCTCCGAGTACAGCCGCTCCAACGCTTCGAGTGCGGGCAGGAAGTGTGGGTCCACTTCGAGCGCACGCTTGTAATAAGGGATCCCCTGATCCACCTGTCCCATGTGCTTTTCGAGCAGCTCGCCCAGGTCGACTAAGATGGCCTTCCGATCATCGCTCGCTACGGCAACATCTAAGGCGGCAGTCAGCATTTCACCAACCTTCTGCCAGTTGCCACTCATGCGGTGAATCGCCGCCATTTGCCGCATCACCTGCACGTTGTTCGGATCCAACGCCATGATTTGCTGGTAGTACGGTTGCGCGTACTCGGGGTGACCGAGGTCTTCGCCGTACCACTTGCCAAGCCGCAGGCAGAGCCGAATCTTCTTCTTGGTCTCCGTTTGCTCGGGCAGCCAGGCATTGGCAGTATTAATGAGCTCGCCCCAACGCCCCGTCGCTTGCGCCATGCGCTCAAGGTAGCGAGCCGTTTCATCATCGGCGAAATCCTCTCCGAACGCGTTGATCAAGGCGTCAAACGCTTGATTGTTGTCCTGAAGGCGCGTCTCAAAGACATTCGCTATCGAGCGCAGAATGCGGCTGCGTTCCTTGGTTTCCTCACGTGTCTCAAAGCGATTAAGATAAAGCTCAACCAAGGGCTCCCAGCGATTTTTGGCGGTGTGCAAGCGCTCCAATTCGCTGAATGCCAAGTCGTGGGCAGGTGCAACCTCCAAGATCTTCTGGAAAGCTAGAGTGGCGGAATCGTCCGACCCGATCTGCGTTTTCCAGAGTTCGGTAACCTCCATGAGCTCGCGGACTTTTTCGTCCGCTTCCGCCAAGGCCTCGGCCCGCTGCATCTTCACATCAACAACGTTTTCCCAGTCCTCGCTCTCGCGGTAGAGCTGCTCCAACCCAGCGAGCGCTTCGAAGTCCCCTGGCCCAACCTCCAAAAGATGGCGCCAGGCTTCCGTCGCGTCCACCGGCTGCTCAAGCTTCTGGTAAAGCCTACCTAGCTCCCGGTACGCCTCCACCAAATCGGTGGGCTCCACCTGGGAAGCCGCACGATCGATAAATGCATGCAGGGCGCTCGTGAGCTCACCAGCATTCTGGCGACTCCGCCAAATATCGATCAGGGCACGGAGTGCCACGACGTTCGAGTAGTCGATGTCAAGAACCCGCTGCCAGGTTTCCAGAGCATCATCGTCGCGCCCCAATTGTTCTGAGAACAGCTGGGCTCGCCGCGTCAGGATCCCAACGCGCTCCTCGTCCGTTTCCGCTATGTCGAAATGCCGCTCAAGAACGTCAGTGAGCTCAGCCCACTGACCTTGCTGTTGATACAGGCCTCCGAGGGCCCAAAGAGCCTCGGGATCCTCTCCGCGTAGATCAAGAACGCGCTTCCAGCCCTCAATCGCGCCAGCAATATCCCCCAAGCGCTCGGAGGCTAGCCCTGCCATCTTCGCCCGGATTTCCGCCTCCTGAACATCGCCCACAGCGTTCTCGAGCTCGCGCTGATAAACACGGTTCAGGTCAGACCAAGCTCCGGTTTGCTCGTAGATACGACCCAACGCACGGGTAGCGTCTTCGTTCGTCTTGTCGATCCCGTCAAAGATCATCCGATACGCCCGAATCGCATCCTCTAGGCGTCCTAGGCGCTCTTCATAAACCTCACCTAGACGGCGGCAGAGCTCAACCTTGTCGAGCGTGTCGGCAGCACCTAACGCTCGTTGCTCTAGAACGCCTGCCAACTCCGGCCACTGCTCCAACGAGGAGTAGATCCGATCGAGATTTAATAGCGCATCAGGATCACCTGG
This sequence comes from Polyangiaceae bacterium, assembly GCA_033763455.1. Classification (GTDB taxonomy): domain Bacteria; phylum Myxococcota_A; class Polyangia; order Polyangiales; family Polyangiaceae; genus JBBRRP01. Next base: position 315,379 of record JANRKO010000006.1, on the reverse strand, counting down.
CGCGACCGTCACCACATAGCGATACGTTTCCTCCGCCTTGGCGATGTCAGCCAACTCCTCCTCGAAGACTCGAGCTAAGCGTGTCCCGACACGAGACTGAACCTCAGCCGCCAAACCTTCAGTCGCAAGCACGTCAGCGTAGGTATTGGCGAGCTGTTCCCAGCCGCCATCCAACAATGCTGCCAACCTCTCACTCTCCTCCCCCGAGCGCTCGTCCAGAGGGCTTTCTTTGAGTGCCCGCGCGTGAATGTTGAAGGCAAGCACCGGATCCATGAGTCGCTCTTCCGCGTCCTCAGCCATACGGTGGTACGTGGCCAACCGGGCCTCGGGATCCTGGATGTGAAGCAACTCGGCTTCTCGCACCCGAATCAACTTCTCCCACTCGTTTGCTGCCTGGTAGAGGGGCTCAAGGATCGCCCCCACTTCCAGCTGCTTAACACCCGACTCAAACAGGGCCTCAAGGGCGCCGAGAGTTGGCGCGTGCTCCGGCGCCGCACTCAGCACCTCCTGGTAGGACTGAATCGCTCGATCCAAATCCCCCAGCCGCAACTGCAGAGTCTGCCCGAGCCTATACTTGAACTCGAGTATCTCGTCCGGGCTCTGACCGATCTCAGCCTCGCGAGCCAAGATCTCGCTCAGCTCCTGCCAGCGCTCTGTTTGGGTAAAGAGTCTATCGAGGGCGCGCACGGCACTCTGGTTCTCTGGCTCCAACTCCAAAACCTGACGGTAGCGCTGTATCGCATTTTCCGTCTGCTCAAGCTGCACTTCGTAAACCTGAGCCACTCTTAGGCCAAGCTCGATAAAGCGCGCCGGTTCACTTTCCAGCTTCCTAAGCTCGGCGTCGTAGATCTGGGCCACGCGTGGCCACTGCCCCGTCATCGTTGCCAGCCGCTCAAGAGCAGCCAGTGTATCTTCGTTCTGCGAGTCGACCGAAACGGCCCGCGAGTAGGTGTCGAAGGCTCGCTCCAGGTTGCGTAGGTTCTCCTCGAACAAACGGGCAATCCGGTGCAATAGGTCAACTTGGGCAAAAGCGTCCTGCTGGGCGTTCTGCTGCACCTCAAGCACGCTGATCAGACCCTCCCAATGCCCCATCGCCTCGTAGACGGGCTCTAGAACTGAAGCGGCCGCAAGCGGCGCTTGCTTGCCATTCTTGATGGCTTCAAGAGCCGCCACCGTCGGATCGTGATCCGGCTGAATATTCAGAATTTCTCGATAAAGTTCGACGGCTCGCTCTACGTCCGCCAGGTGCTTTTCGTAGAGCTCCGCAATACGATACTGGAAGCTCACAGCTTCGTTCGGGTCGCTGGTAAGCTCAGCTTCGTGTGTCAGCACGCTGAGGAGCTCCTGCCAGTTTTCGGCTGATTGGTAGAGTACATCTAGGCGGCCAAGAGCTGAAACGTCGTCTGGATCCAACTCCAGGACGCGCTGGTAGGTGTCGATGGCACGGCTTACGTCGCGCAGCTCGCGCTCATAAACGGCGCCCACTTGGTAGAGAATCAGCTTCTTCTCTTCAGCATCCTCAAGCAAATCCGCCTTCTTCGAGTACACACTCAGAAGCTCTTCCCAGCGCGAAAGGCCTAGATAGAGTTTGATGAGGGCATCAATGCTTCGGCTATCTTCACCGTCTATTTCCAATATCTTGAGGTAAACCCCGATGGCGCTCTGCGGCCGCTCAAGCACTTGTTCTTCGATCGAAGCCGCCTGATAAAGCGCACTCTTCTGATCACTCACATCGTCAAGAATATCGGCCTTACGCTGCAGAATCAGTGACATGTCCGCGTAGCGTTGCGTGGACTGAAAGAGCATCTGCAGCGCCTCGGCTGCGTGCAGGCTCGTCGGATCGATCTCAAGGACCTTGCGGTAAAGCTCGATAGCTCGCTCAACGTCACCTACGTCGGCCTCGTAAACCCGCGCCGCGAAGGTGAACAGCTGACTTCCAAGCTCCGGCTCCTTCTGTGCCGAGGCCAAGCGTTCAAAAACTGCAGCCAAATCCTGAAAGCGTGAACTGACTCTCGCTAGCCGATCCAACGCCTCTTGCGTCCCCGCATGCGAAGGGTCAACGGCGAGCGCCCGAGCGTACGTATCAAACGCCGCACTCACATCGTTGCCGGCATCCTCCTGCAACGCTGCTATTTGATGCAGCAGCTCCACCTTACGGCTGACGTCCTCGGTGCGCCCAACCTGAACCTCATGCACCTGAACCAGCTTCTGAAAATCCCCCTGGCCACGGTAAAGTGGCTCAAGGATCTCTGCAATAAGCAACGAATGCGCCTCGTTCTGTCCAAGGCGTTCCAAAGCCTCCAGAGCCTGGCGATTGACCGAATCGCGATCCAAAACCTGCCGGTAACCTTCGATGGCAGCCTCCACCTCATTCATCTTTGTTTCGCGCAGAGCGGCGAGACGCAGCATGAGGGAAAGCTGAGCTGATTCCGTGTCAGCCAAGCTAAGTTGCGTTTCCAGATTCTCGGCTAATTCAACCCACGCCTCCCTGCGGGTGAGAAGGCCATCCAACGCAGTCAACGCCACTTGACTGGTTGGGTCTAGCGACAGCACCTCACGGTATGCGAGAATCGCTTCTTGTGGCTTCGCGAGCTTCTCCTCGTAGACTTGTGCCATCTGCGCATAGAGGGCTTCTCGTTCCGACCCATCCGCAAGCTCGATGCGACGCCGAAACACCCCAATGAGTTCATCCCAGTGGCCAGTGCCACGGTACAGCGCTTCCATCGACTGCAGCGCCTCAGCGTCACTAGGATCGATGCTCAGAACCTTCTCATAGCTCGCCGCAGCGGCATCCACTCGCCCTAGCCGTTCTTGGATCGCGGCAAGCCGAATCCAATACTCACGAGCCAAATCTGGGTCCACGAGGTCAGCGGCAATCGAGCTGTAGATCTGAATCAGCGGATCATACGCGTTTGCCTGCTCAGCCAGCTGCTCCAACTCCAAGCGCGACTCTGCAAGAGAAGGATCTTCCTTGAGGGCTCGAGCTTGGGCCTTGAGCGCGCGCTCTACGTTCCCCAACTGCCCGGCAGCCGTGGCACTGATCTTGCGAAGGAGCTGCACCCGCCGTGGCACTTCGTCCGTGGTTTCAGCCAAGATCTCCAGCGCGCCGATGAGGTTCTCCCAAGATTCCTGCGCCTCGTAGATGTTCTCGAGAATGCTCGCGGCTTCCGCTCGCAACGTCTTGTGCTTGAGCAGGCCTTCGAGCGCCAGACGCGACCCTTCATGGTCAGGATTGAGAAACAGGATTTCTCTATAATTTTCGAGCGCACCGGCATCGTCTCGGAGATGACTCCCCAGCGTCTTAGCCAAGCGGAACTTTAGATCGACCAACTCCTCAGCGCTTGAATCCAATTCGATCCGACGGCGCAGCACATCTGCGTAGGCGTCCCACTGTTCGGTGAGCTGATACAACCGATCTAGGGCGCCAAGCGCCGTAATATCGGTCGGATCATCCTCAAGCACACTCTGGTAGGTCTCGATCGCCGAAGCTGCAGCGCCTAACTCGTTCTCGTGCAGAGCGGCAATACCAAATAGGATGCGCTTGCGCTGATCGGGATCGTCGGCGAGCTGCTGCTTCTGGGTATAGACTTCCAAAAGATCGCGCCAACGCTCCGTCTGCCGGTAAAGCTTCTCCAAAGCCCCCAACGCGCTTTCGTTGGTTGGCTCGGACTCATAAACCGCGCGGTACTCGACGAGCGCTTCCTCGACCTTTTGCACCTCTTCGACCAGTACACGTCCGAGCCGGAGACGGAGTGCCGTCGCAGCGTCACGGTCCCCGCTCGAATCCGCGTCTGACACAGCCGACCGATACGCAGTAATAACATCCGCCCAACGACCAGTGCTCTTGGCGATGCGCTCCAGATCGGCCTGACTCTGTTCGTCGGTCTGTGCAATCTGGAAAGCCGCAAGATAGCGCTCAAACGCACTATCTTTATCGTTGATTCTGCCTTCGTATAACGCGGCAACCTCCCGCAACAAGGCAAGCCTATCCTCTGGCTCAGAGACGTGCCCCAACCGCACCTCGATGGCAGATGCCAACCCCTTGGGATTGTTGGCACTCATATACAGCGGCATTAGCCGCTCAGCCGCATCAAGGTTGTTGGCGTCCAAACTGAGAACTTTTTCGTACGCGCGGGCTGCCCTATCGGGTTTGCCTTTCTGCGTCATCCACAGCTCAGCGACCTTCATCAACATGCCGATGCGCTGTTCGGGAGTTTCGGCTCGACTCTCGTTCGTCTCAAGAACCCGAATGAACTCGTCCCACTTGCCACTCTCCGAGTAGAACACCTCGAGGTCGTCCCAACGGCCCAGCGTTACGTAGCGCTTCTTTAGCTGCTCTTGAGCCTTGCGATCATCAGGCTGCAAAATCAAGAGCGTACGGTACGCTTCGACGGCGCGAGCATCGTCCTTGAGCCTATCACCTGCGACCTGACCCAATTTGTTCAAGATCTCCACCTTCTCGGTGGTGTCGTGGGTGAGCTCAGCTAGGCGCTCCAGAACGTCCGCAATCTTCTCGTACTCCCGCGAGCGTTCGTACAGCTGTGCCAAGGAATTGAGTGCCTCAATATCATCGGCATCATTCTCGAGGACGATAGCCCAGAGCCCAACGCACACTTCGGGCTTCTTCAGGCGTTCGGTGGCCAAAAGTGCGATCTCTTTGTACGCCACCGCACGGTCGTGAGCATTGCTGAGGCCCTCAGCCTCTCGCTGCCTTAGCGAGATGAGCTTTTCCCAGTCTCGGCGCTTCTCGTACATCTCGCGCAAATAACTGACCGCAAGCGCATTACTTGGTTCGAGCTCGAAAACCTTTTCGTAGGCCTTCACGGCTTCGGCCTGATTCACGAACTTGTTCACGTAGAGGTCCGCGGCCTTCGTGTAGAGTTCTACGCGCTCAGTGGGGTCGCTAATGGCATCACCCAAAGCGACCAACGTCTTTACGTACTCGTTGTAACGCTTCGCTTCTTCCTGCGCTGCAAGCTGAGAGCGAAGCTTGCTGATCTGAGCCTCGCTCACCTCTGGCGCGCGTGCCGCCGCGGGGACTGCAGCCGCTTTAGGCTCTGTGGCTGGTGGCGGTTCTGCAGCCACCTGAACTCCTGCTTCAGGCGCAGGAGCACCTTCGCTAGATCTAACGTCGGCGGAGGAGCCAACATCATTGGAGCTGGGTTCACCCTTTGCTGTCCCCGCGCCGCTTGATTCCGCAACCGTCGCGGAAACCTCAGTTGGAGGCTTGCCCGCAAGCGCGGCACCAGCCAACTTCTCCCCAATTTGCGCCTCAAAGGCCAAGAGCGAGGGGTGGCTTGGATCAAGCTTCGCCAGCCGCTCAAAAAATCCGCGTGCCTTGATCAAGTCGCCCAGTTGACGCCACGCCAGCGTTCCGCCCTCAGCCAGCAAGTATGCCACACGGCGCCCTTCCGTTGAGCGATCCCCGAGTTCATCCGCAAGGCGAATCACACGAGCCCAATCGCCACCGCGTGCCCCATAATTCTCCCGCAGATAAGCAAACGCAGCTTCTTTGCTTGGATCCAGCCGAAGCGAATCCTCGAACAACTCGGAGGCAACCTCCGGATTCTGATGACGCAGCGCCCAGCGCGTCGCAAACACAAACGCGGCCTCGCCACGTGCGGCTTTATTCTCCAGCTTGCCCAGGATCTCACGCTGTGCCGCGAGAATGCTCTCCGCCCGCTCCGTGTCCGACAACAACCCCTCGTAAAGCGTACTAACGACTACATTAGTCGGGTCCGCAGCGTACGCCTGCGCGAGCATCGCCTCACGCTCCGAGGGCGCGAAACGCTGAGCTATGCGGGATGCACGTACAAAATACATCGCACGCGTCGCCGCGTTAGCTTCGCCGTGGGCCGTTCGGAGCAGCGTTGCGATTCGCTCCTGCCACTGATCGGCTCCGAGCTGAACGTCCTCCAAGAGCGCACCGATCTCACCGGCGTTCCCGGCAGCCCCGGCGAGAGCCTTGGCATATGTTTCCGCGGCTCGTTCGTAGGCGCCCTCATCGGCAAACACATTACCAAGCTCTCGCTGCAGAGCACTCGCAGCTTTAGCATCCGATGTGCTCTTCAGCTGAAGCTCAAGCAGCTTCTGAACCATGTTCAGCTTGCCAAGCTCCCAATAAATGCCCCGCGCTGCAGCCAACGCCTCAAGAAGCGTGGGATTTAACTTAAAGGCATCTTGGAAATGCTTCAGAGCTCGCACGCCGTGCAAAAAGCGAGCGTGCAGCACATGGCCTAGCCGCAGGTGGAGTGCGGCTTGCTCCTCCGCCTGAGTTGAGGCGGCCAGCGCTCCTTCCAACGCATCAACCAACCCCTGCCAATCGTTGTGAGATTCAAGTTCGTTCAATCGCTGCTCTAGGTTCATGCTCCCTCAAGCGCTCGAAATGGCGTACCGAGCAACACAATCGTGCTCGGGGAAAAAAGGAAAGATTTGCGACCTGCTCCAGCAGAACGTGCCAGAACAGGACATGGAATAGATCTCAAGAACCAACCATCAATCGGTTGCGGCCCAGGCCTCAAGTTTCAGGTCCCCAACTTCTGGATAAGCGCATTTGCCGATTCGCACTGTTCCTTGAACTTTTGTGCACTTTCGCCGCGGCAGGCGCGCTTAGTGAACGAATTGAGCAGGCGCACGGCCTTCTCCTTCTGCGGGGGCTTTCTGACCGCGTAACTACTGCCCAAGTTGAAAGCGATCTCGGGGTGGTTATCGCCGTCGATCTGCTGCGCCTTCTCTAGAGCTGCGACCTGTGCGTCAGTGTCCTTGTCCAGCTGAGCGACCGTCGCGAGCAGCGTGTACATGCTGTACATGTTTGCTTTGCTCTTCTCGGTCAGCGGCACCAACTTGGTTCCTTCAAGGAGAACTTCCTTCGCCTCGCGGTGAAGCCGGTGGGTAATGTAGAGCTCGGCGAGGGGTGGGTAGAAGTATGCCTCGGTAGGGTTGTGCTCAATCGCCTTAGAGTAACTAGCCAGCGCCTCTTGCTCGTCATTCGTCCAAAGGTTCGCTTCTGCTAGGAAGAAGTAGCACTCCGCAATGTTCGGATCCTTTTCAATACACTTCTTCAGAGGCTCTTTGGCGGCCTCATAGGAATCCGGGCTCCCGGATTCCGCCTCCTTGATCAGGGCGTAACCGCGACGGAACCAGTATTTGGCGTAGCTGGGGGCGATCTGGCCCGCGTTCGCGAGCGTGGACGCCATCTTGTCCCAGCTTTCCTTCTTCTCGTACGCAACCGCAAGCTTCCAAAGAATATGGTGATTCTGGGGATCCAACTGGATGGCTTGTTCGTACTTCTGAATGGCACCCTCGACGTTCACCTTAACCGCCTGGTCCCCCTCGTTCGCGAGATCAATGGCTTCGATGCGATCGCGACTGCACGCCGTCGCCAAAAGGCACAGGCCTGCTACCGACGCCAATTTACTGCCATATCGCCACAGATTCATTGCCAGATTCCTCTCTTCGCGATTCAGACCAGAGTCCAAAAGTCAGCCGGGGTTAACACGCCCTGATCGGATTAGCTCACCATGCGCTCGCAACAAACGAGCAGTGTGTTGAACGTGACTCCAATCGGACGGCTCAGCATAGGCGCGAGGTCACCACGAAGTAAAGCCGCAAGACGGCGATGCACCCACGCAAATTTAGTCGCAATTGCCCCGCACTTTCGGCCGCCTCCTGGTGCCTAGCGGCGTCCCCAGCGGCGCCCTCAGACTCTGATCAGCGCACGAACAAACACGAACCACAAAACGCGCGGCGGCCAGTTCACACTGGCCGCCAACTGTGTAGGTGCGAGACCCACGTCTTGTCTGAGCGACGCAGGCTGGTTCAGCCCGGGCTGAACATAATCGGATACACGACCGTCACAATGCCACCCTCTGGTTGAGGGAAGCTCAGCCCATAATAGGCTGACACTATGCAGCTGATCACCTGGCTGTCCGGCAAGTCCGACCCGCCGTTGGCGACGTTGGAAACCGCGCCGTCACGACCGATAACGAAGCGAACAGACACGCGACCTTCTAGATTCGGATTTCGAACCAAGCCTTGCTCAAAGCACATACGGAAGCGGCCATAATTCTGCCGAACAATGCGCTGAATCACCTCTGGAGGAAGGCGCCCACTCACAGTGGTTGCTCCCATCCTCATCTTTGGTGCGGCGGTCTTGTGCGAGCCGCCAAGCCGGCCGTGCCCGCTACCGAAGCCCTGACCATTACCGGTTCCGGCGCCGTGGCCGAGCGTTCCAATGTTCCCGAGGCCGATGCCTTCGCCACGACCGCCGCCACCTTCGCCGATGCCCGACAGCCCTAGCCCACCAGCGCCAAAGGCGTCGCCAATCTCGTCGCCCCACATGTTGCCGCGGGCACTTACGTCATCCATGCCGAGCGATGTTTCTCGACCCCAAGGAGCTGTCGGCGCGTTCGGATCGCCAGCAGCACCTGTGTTAAGTAGCCCGATCATCCCGAACTCCGTTGCTTCCCGGAGTGCTGCCTGACGGGCTAAATGCGGATCCGGGTTGTCCTTCGGCCCCTGAACGGCATAGCGCTTGTTGACTGCCTTGGTGGTCGGGTTACCCATCGAGCCCTCCTCGCCCTTGGCCCGCGTGCCGGTGCCGCCTTCCTTGTTGTCAGCGTTTTCCTCGACAACTTCAGCCTCTTTTTCCTGCTGTTCACGCTCCGCCGCGCTGTCGAGATACTGCTGCATAAGATACAGCTGATCGCGATCGATGTCCTCGTCGTCCGTGAGACCCCACGGTGGAACGAAAAACGCCATTGCCGTGACAAACCCAGCCACGGATAAGAACGAAAGGCCGAAAAACAGAGCCATCGTCCAGTCCCAAACCGCTCCGACGCCGTGCTTCAATGGCTTGCCGGCATTTACGGCACCAATCTGAAACACAAAGCCGCCGAGCTCGATCTTCGCCTTTGCTCCGCCGGGGAAAGCCATTTGATGGCCTCCACTGACTTCAGCGCTTGGCTGAGCCCTGCCCCGGGCTTCGTCCAGCGTCATCCGCGGCTGCCCGAGGATCTCCACGTAGCCTTTAGCCCCAGGCGGAATCACTAGGCTGAGCGAGGTGCGGTCGCCGATAACCAACGGCAACCGAGTCGTCCCGATTTGTTCGCTAGGGATGAAGAAGTCACAGGCGAAATTTTTTCCCTGCTCCTCGCCCACGTAATAGCTACGGGGAGGAACCAAGTGTGCCACCTGCAACACGTTGGTCCCCCACAGAATCATCACTTCTACGGCCTGGACGTGCACCAACTCAACTTCATCCGGACTTACGTCGGGACCGCTCTTCAGAAGCGTGTAAGTGTAAGTCCCGGGCGGCGCATCATCGGGGACCGCTGAGCTCGCATATTGCCCGGCCCCAAAGGCCGCAGGAGGCGCGTGGAAGGGATTTGATGCTGCCGCGAACGGGCTGCTAGCCGAAGCCGACGCAAACGGATTGGAAGGTGCAGCTGCTGGAACACCGAACGGATTAGCCCCTGCGTGCGGCGAGCTTGGAGCCGGAGCAAACGGATTCGCCACAGCCGCCGCGGCCTCTGCACTCTCCAACACTATCAGCGTCGACCCAACTTGGATCTGATCACCCACGTGAAGCTTGCACTTGTTGACTCGGGCGCCGTTCACCATCGTGCCGGGCTCATTTCCGAGATCGATCAACGTGATATCTTCCGGACCCGCCACCTCAATCACGGCATGCATGCGCGAGGCTTGTGGATCGTCTACTCGAAGGTGGCTCTTCGGATCATTGCCAACCTTAACAATGTCCTGAGTGACCGTTTCGCGGTGGATCAGCGCATCACCTTGGTAAAGCGCGAACGTCATGATTGCTTTTGCCATTGCTTCCTGTCCTATCGGAGTCGCGTGAGCGGTAAAAACCTGAGTTTGCCCGGCCCTAGATGTTCTCGACTGACTTCAACATCTCAGGAACGAAAGAGGTTCGAGGCCTGATAAGCGTGGTACGCGCAGCCTTAGGACGCACACGAATGGTCGCGTCGTTCGGGCCAAACCCGCCTGCATTCAGTGGGTCATCCTCGAAGGAGTAGCCGTAGCCTTCAGAGTCACCGCCGGCAGCGGGCGCTGCCGCCTCCTGTGCCGACGCGCGTGTTGTCCCAAACGCTAGCGTCACTACAACCACTGCAGACATCGCTGCCGTCTTAACCAACCAAGCCATACTACCTTTGCCTCCTGTGATTACAGTGCGATTGCACGTACCCTATCCTGTGACACTAGACAACGTCCGCGAACGATGAGTGTGCATTTTGTTTCTGCGGCGCCGGGCCCCGGTTCAGACACCGGGCTGCCGGCGAGGTTCCCACTGAATGCACAGGATCAGATGATTCCAGCTATACGGCAAGAATACATCGACACGCCTCCAGAGCTTTAGCACCCAGCAAGTTACTTGCTCTTCTTGTCGGAACCAGGCGCCGCTTTGGCGTTGCCGCCGGTTGTGCCGGGTTTCGCATCAGCCGGTGCCGTGCCTTTAGCGCCACTCGCATCGGCAGGTTTTGCGTCGCCGGGTTTGTCACCAGGTTTTGCGTCACCAGGCTTGGTCTCACCAGGTTTTGCGTCCGCTGGGGCTTTGGGCGCCGCCGCGGCGGCTGCCTCTTCCGCCTTCTTCTGTTCGGCCTCAAGCTTCTTCTGTGCAGCTTCAGCCTTTTCAATTTCCGCTTGCTGCCGAGCGGCCTCTTCACCGTCTTTGATGAATTTAAGCGTGTCTTCGATGTCCTGTGTCCGCTCTTTAGAACGTTTCACGGCAGCCTGAAACCCCGGCTCACTGCCCGCTTTGGCGATGAACTCCTTGTATTGCTGCGCGGCCTTTTGCAGCATCTTCATGGTTGTGGCCTGATCCCCGCGCTTTGAACGGTACTCCTGAGTGAGGATCGCCTCGTTGTAGTACGTTTCTGGGCGGTCCGGGCTGAGCTTCTTGGCTTCATCCAGCTCTTTCTGGGCTTCCGCGACGGCCTGATCGTAGTTCGAATCATTGATACCGCCGCGAATTGCAAGCGCTAACCCCAGGTGCGCCTCGTATTCCTTGGGCCGCAACTTTAGTGCTTGCCGGTAGGCCTGCTCAGCCTCAGCGAAGCCGCGGAAGGAAAGATTTACGGCCGCGTAGTTCATATGCGCTTCAAAAAAACCAGGATCTAGATCTCTCGCTCGTTTGAAAGCCTTAACCGCTCCGTTAAAGTTTTTGAGTTCCGCCAGGATAAGACCACTGGTGTTGTGAATTGGGGCGTAATTGGGGTTCTTGCCTTGTGCCTGTGCCGCGACAAGTGCAGCAAGATCGAGCTGCTGTTCATTCACCGCTACCCGAGATGCCCCAGACACCACCATCCCGCGACGGCCGCGGCGACCACTGCTTGCTTGCTTGTCCTTAGCGCCGGCCTTGGCTTTCGCCTGCTCTAAGTAGTAAAGAGCCAATTGATTGAACGCGGGCATGTACGCGTCATCAATCGCCAGCGCTCGCTGGAGGTTCTTCTGTGCCCGCTCAAGATCGTCTTTTCCGTCAGGATCTGGACGGTCTGAGTCGCGCTGCATCTGAAGCGCAGCAAGGCTTACGAGACCCTCAACGTTCTGAAACTTCGCATCCCGGATGATCTGGTCTAGCTCAGTAACTGCCTGCTCGGTATCTCCAGATTCCTGAAACCGGTAGAGCGCAAGCTGCGCCCTAGCCCGATGAAATGCTGAATCCGCCTTGATCGCAGCCTCAAACTCTCCGCGAGCCTTGTCCGCCTGCCCGCAACGCTGAAACGCGAGCCCTGCATTATAGAGAGCCTCCGGCAGAGCCTTGCCGGTGGCGCCCTCTTGCTCCGAGTTCGCCTCGTGAAAACTAGACGCAACTTTCTCGCACGTCCCGGCGTCCCAATTCCCGCGCTTGTCTGCGGCAAGAAAAGCACTTAGGGCCCCATCGAAGTTCTCCGCCGCGGCCTTGCTGACCATCGCACCGCGGCGATCTTTCTTACCGCTCCTTTCCTCTGGAGCGAGGGGATTTGCCCCTTGTGACGCTGCGCCACAACCAGCCAAAAACAAGGCGACCAAACAGCCTGAAACTAAAGAAATCTTGCGCATGTCATCCTCTCCACGTTCGCGTAAAGCTACTCGGCCTTCGTTTTCGCTGCGGCCGCCGCTTCTTTCTTCGGCTGGGCTTCCGGAGCTGGGGCATCGATCATCGGCTCACCACCAATACGGAGCGGACGTCCTTGTTCCCGGAGAGCACTGTTCACGCGATCGGGTGCTCCCCTAAACTCGTCAATAAGGTGGTACTCGGACTTGTAATTCGTCGCGAGCCACTCCTCACAAGCGCGAGAGAACTCGTCGAAGTACTGATACTTCACCGAATACCCGAGACATACCTCGTAAGCACCGCGAGCTTGCTTCTTCTGCGGCTCCGATGCGTCATCGAGCGCTCCATAATAAGACGTACGAAGCTCGTAGTCCTTCTTGATGAAGTCAGGGATCGGCGCGGCACGGAACTCCTTCACGAACTGACCCCACATCTCCCCAACACGCGAGCCCGCGGAGATAACCCAACGCGGGGGTGGAACCGGCTGCAGATCAATGATTTCCTTGTAGCTACCGCTCGCGTCTTCGATGAGCGGGCGCTTCTTCTTGATCCAATCCGCTACGTTAACCTGAATGTGCTTGAGCACGGCCTCTTTGGTGCCGGGGCCCTTGTATTCGGGGAACTTGATGGAATCGACCTTTAGCTTCTTCTTCTCTGCGAAGTAGAAAAGTGCCTCACCTACGGCGTCCAAGGTGCGGCCGAGCCGACGATCTTGAGCGCTGGGGCTATCCCCAGCAATACCTCGGATCTCCGCCACGGCTTTTCCTGGATCCTTCCAGAGCCCAGCTACCGACTTGTACTCAGAATCCGCAGGTGTGACGCGCTTAGTCTGGACGTACGCTCTGGCCAGAAGAGCGTGGGCCTGCGCCCGGATATCCAGGGTCGCGCTGCTATCGATCATCTTCATGGTCTGCGAGAGCTGCTTACCGACGCCATCCCAGTCCTTTTTCTCGCCGTAGTGGCTGGCGATAGCAAAGGCAATCTGTGCGGTTTCCGCTGGTTTGCGACGGCCAAAGTACTTGTTGAAGTTCTTTGCCCCTTCGATAGCTTCGTCTTCTTGGCCGAGCCCTAAACGAAGTACCACAGCGTCGCTCAACGCCTTGTCCGCGAACTCACCTTTGTAGCTCGTGTCCTTGGCGTATTTCTCGAAGAATGTCGCAGCCTTATCGTAAACAGCGATAGCTTGATAGTTGCCGCCGATTTCGTACGTCGCCTTCTGGGCCAGGTTGCCCTTGTCGAGCCCGTACTTTGGATTCAACAGCAACATTCTTGCCTGGATAGACTTAACCAGGAGGCGCCCAGCCTGGTACGCGCGGGCCATATTGTAGAGAATTTCGTCCGCCCGCTCGCACTGCTTGGGCTTCTCACCTGCACCGAGAGGTTTCTCACAGTAGGTCTGCCAGAGTGCCAGATACGCGTCGCCGCCCTTCTTGTAGTTGTCGAGGGCATCCTTTGCATTTCCCTTCTCCGACTGCGAATCGGCCAGTTCTACAGTCTTCTGCGCTGACAAGCGTTGAACGTCGAACTTAATTCGAGTCAGAAGCTCGCACTGATCCTTGTTCTCGTCGGCCTTGGCCCCCTTACAATAGAGGTCCAAGAACACGAGGACATCGCCTGCTAGGTCATCGAAGCACGTGGGACGCGGCGGTTCGGCTTTTGAACCGAGCACGTTTACTGATTCGAGGTAGAGCTGTGCCGCGAAAATTCCGACGTCCTTGTCAGAGTAGTTCATCGCGACGTCGCGGAAGGCAAGTGCGGCTTCCTCCCAGTGCTGGGCCTCATAATACTGACGGGCCCGACCGAACTTCACCTCTACGTATTGATCCTCTGCCTCAGGATTACCCTTGGGCGGCTTAATGAAGCAAATGTAACGGCTGAAGGCCTGAACCATGCCCTTTTGCATGCTGGTGAACTCTTTGGGCTTGTACTTCTCCCATTCACCCTTTTGAGCTTTCCGATCTTCCTCCGACGAGCCCTTGGGACCCAGGTTACGACCCTTGCGGTCCGAGTCCCCCTTGTACATCTGATCGTACATTTTTTGATAACAGAGCACCGAAGCGTACGCCGCTTCCGCGGCCGCCTCGCCCTTGGGATCTGCCATCACCACCGCGTCAAAAGCGGGACCGCACTCCTCCCAGCGCTGCTGGAAGTAAAGCAAATCCGCCATCGCGTAGCGGATCTTGTACATAGTTGGCCAATCTGACTTGGCAATCCGCGGGAACTTAAACGACGCGAAGTCCTGCGCCGTGAAGTTTTCGGCTGTGCGCTTGTAGAGCGCCGCCGCAAGATCCATCGTCTTCTTGTCGCCTGTCCCACGAACACCACCTGAGCCAACCGCCTCAAGGTGCCAACTCATGGCCGTTTCGGCGAGGAACTCTGCTGTTCGGTTTGAACACTCAAGCTTCGCGTCAGCGGGGTAGTTCTGCTTGGCAAAGTCATTCCGAACGCGGATCTGCTGGTCCAACTCTTTGACAACACGATCCTTATCCCCCGAAAAGATTGCCTGAACCGCGAGAGTAATTTGGCTCTGATAATAACAGTACTTCGGACCTGGGTCGCGGCCCATGAGGTCCTGATACAGAACGACGCCTTCCTTGTAATGACCAGTGTCGATGTACGCGGTACCGAGCTCGTTCATCATCTTGACGGTCTCGGTCTTCTCCGCACCGCTGTCGCCACTTAGCGGCCTGAAGAAATTGTACGCTTTATCTGGCGCACCGCTGGAGGCGTAAACTGGCACTAGGTCCCGACGCGCTGCCTTTGCCAACTGCTTGGCGTTAGGCAATTCACCGAATTTGTCACCGTACTCGATAACCGCCTTGAACTCGTTCAATGCCTTAGGCAGCTCACCGCTATTCCAGTAAACGTAGCCGAGCTTGTAGCGGGAATACCCGTAAACTTTGTTCGTCGGAGGCGGGTACTTTGCTACTTCCTTGTATGCGGACTCTGCGAGCGCCCATTTGCTCGGATCTCCCTGCGCTTCCTGGAAGAATAGCTCACCGAAAGCTAGATACGCGTTCGGGATGTAGCTCGACTTCGGCGCCTTCTGAACCAATTCGTAGTAAACCTTACGGGCATTCTTGTAGTCACCTGCCTGCTCGTGCTCGTACGCGAGGTAGTAAAGAACCTCGTCGAGCTTCGAGTAGTCCGGGTACTCGTCCTTCATGGTGGTGTAGTACTTGATCGCGCTCTTACGAGCGGCGGTCACAATCTTCTTCGCACGCGCGGCGTCTGAGCGGTGCTTTCCTTCGTCCTTCTTCTTCGCCTTCGCGTCCTGCGCCTTGATATCCGAGGCAATTCGATCACGCTCTGCAGCGCTCTCGAGCTCCACATAGCCTTCCGCCAAGCGCCGAATCAGCTGAGGGCGGTCCGGGCTCTTCTTGGGTGTCTGCTTATAGAGGCCCTCTAGCCCCTGAATCTCGGTAATCAGCAGGGCTCTGGCGCGTGCCTGGAGGCGATTCTTTCGCGTGTCGCGCTCCGCAAACTTTGCGAGCGCGGCGATGTCCCCCGGCTTGGCATCCGAGCGCTTGTTCGCTTCGCGAGGGGGCGGCGCGCTCTTGAACGAAGCGTCTACTTTCTTTCTCGCGTCAAATTTCTCCGGCCCTCCGGGGCATTCATTGAGGGTCTTCAGTGCCTCGGGAGGCACGCAGGCATTACTTAGTGGTGGAACTTCCACCGCCCAGCTGGTGGAGGTTACGCCAAGGCCAAGCAGGAGACCTGAAGCTGCGACTATGGATGCAAAGAAAGCTTTCATTTCCGATTATCTCCCACAGGCCGACTGGACAACTTGGCGGTAAAAACCCAGCTCGTCACGCCAGTATTCGCCCTGGAAAGGCCAAAGTATATGTTCGTCATCGGGATTGACGACCCCGAATACCTTTGAATCCGCTGCGCTCACTTGACCCTTCTGGATCTTCTCATCAAGGAGATTCCTCTGAGCGGCGGTAATATCGATCAATATCTTCTGGCCGTTCCGCAGGTGCTCGTCCATGTCCGCGACGTACCGCTGGTAGCGTTGCAGGGCGAGTTCGCCCGCCTGCCGGACTGCGAGCTCGCGAGCCAACTTGAGCGCGTCTTCTACCTGCTGCCCGAGGGGAGCCAAGCGGAAGTTCGGGGGAGAACCCTTGAAGTGCTTAATTTCATTATCCAGCACCTTCACATAGTCGATGTTACGAAGCAGCTGGCGATCACTCAGTGCGTTCTCAATCACGGGGCGAATGCCGGCACTCACGTCACCCTTGCCATCGCGAACGTCGAGCAAGAACTTGAAGAACGCCTCTTCTTGATTCGCCCCGCTGTAGCGCTTGAGCACTTTGGCCAGCTCATCTCGAATCGGCACGAATCGCTTGTTGAAGCGAGCTACAACGATTGTGGCAGCGTCGTAGTTGCAGTTACTGAAATAGATGACCGACTTGAGAACATCGGCCTCTGGGTAAAAGGCATTCGGGAAGTAGGGCGACTGGATTGTGTGAATGTTACCCAAAGCACGCGGATACTGACCGGCCATGAAGTAAGCCCAAGACTCCTCAAACAGGGCGTCTAACCAATACTCACTGCTCTCATCCACGTCGTTCCAAAACTTGACGGCGGCGCTCAGCTTCTTTTCATCGATGCTGGGCGCGTTCGTCTCCGCGTCGAGCTTAATGGCGGCCGAATAATAGGTCCGAGCCATTGAGAGGTAGGCAAGGTCCCGCATTCGTTCCTCATCCTCCACCCCTTCAACACCCTCGTCGAGGGCATCAACAATGGCTTGAAAGGCCTTAACCGCCGGAACCGATTTCCGGGTTTGAACGAAGCTAATGCCAGAGAAAAACTGTGCCTTAACGAAGTAAGGGCTCTTTCGATCCACTCGCTTAAAGAGCGCCAAAGCATCGTCGTACTGGCGATTCCGATACTTGTAGCGCCCCAGCATGTAGTTGAGCTGCCAGTACAAGTCTCGCTGGGCCGGGTTCTTAAATCGACTCACCTGCTCGTCCGTGTACTTGCCGACGCGTTCCACGATATCCGCGGGCTCCGGCAGCTGTGTCGCTAGCTTCGCGAGCCACAATAGCGTCTCGCCGAACTTCTGGTGATTCGGATTGTCAGCAATCACACTGAAGATGGCGTAACTTGCCTGGAAGAATTTCAGGCGATAGAGCGAAATCGCTAGATAATACTCTGCTAGCTGTTGGTTGCCGGCATCATCACCGGTTTCACCAACGACTACCTTGTGCAAGGCAAGGGCAGCGTCGCTCCAATTTTCTTGGTCGAACAGCTTCTTGGCGGCAGCTCCTGCCTCGGTCATCTGGCCGGCCTCAACGCGCTTGGGGGCGGCGGGAGCTTCCTTATCTACGGCCGCCTCGGCACCGCCCTCGTCTTCGTCGAGGTCAATAACCTTCTGGCACCAGGCATCCCTTGGAATACTCACCCCGGCCAGACCAGTGGCGATCGCGACAACAAAAGCGGTAACACTGCGCTTAAAAAACATGCGTCCTCTCTCTGTCAGCCCCGCGTGACTGTGTGGATGGCGGCCGCGGCTGAATCCGGAAAAACCTAGTAAGAATCAATACATACCACCGCGGTGAGGCGCATGTTAGATAGCGCGGAGTTTGTTTGTCAAGCGTCACTGCCGACTACCGATCAACGCACCTCTGACCACATGCGCGCTAATCTGCTATCGCGGAAATTTTGAATGAAGATTATCAACGCCCTATGGTGTCAGTGCTCTCAGCCTCGTATCCGTCAATAGCGTGTGCTCAGGTTCTTATTCGATGATGGGTGCGCTGCTGGTTTGTGACGGTGGGGTCTTCGCCAGCGTTCCACAAGCATACTGCCCTGATCAGATGGACCCTTTTACACCCTGCGCTCGCCGGCGCGGCTCCTCTTTCGCGTTGACGCGTCTCCACCGGCTCGGCTAGCTTGAGCCCACGTAAGCGGGCGAGACGCTGACTGAGCGAAAGCGCCTGACCGAACCCTCCACTGAAACCTTTCCCAAGTTTAAGAGCCCACGATGTCAGATTGGTTCAGCAAGCATTCATTTGCCTCGTGTCTAGCAGTTGCCGCTCTCGTCAGTGGTTGTGAGGGAGGCGTCGGCGATCCGTGCGTGCCTGAGGAAGAGTTCTTGAAGGACTTCTCTGGCTTCTCTTTAGAGCAGACCAACGTTGAGAGTCGTTCGTTTCAGTGCGAGACGCGCATCTGTCTGGTGAATCATTTCGAGGGGCGCGTGAGCTGTCCTTACGGCCAGAAGGACCCCGCTGCGGGTGTTACGAACCCCTGTCACATCCCAGGCAGCGCTGACCCAATCACGGTGGCAGTTCCCCCTCAGCGGGTTAAGCGTCGCGCGGACGACAGCGTCTACTGTTCGTGTCGCTGTGGTGGGCCGGACAAGAACGCGCGGTACTGCGATTGTCCAAGCGGCTACGGCTGCGTCAAGCTCATCGATGATTTGTCGCTAGGGAGCGGGCAGCTAGCGGGCTCTTACTGTATCAAAGACGGCACGAACTACGATTCAAGCGCAGCCGGCAAGGCTAAGTACTCAGAGCTCTGTAACCCAGACCTAGCGACCTGCGGCGATAACGGAGTGAACCCATAAGGTTCGCCCGAACGCGCGGGGCCGCCGCTGAACATCTAGTCGCCCAGTTTCTTGAGGCTCGGGGCTTGCAGATAGTAGCTACGAATCTGCGCCTAGGTCCGCTTGAGCTTGACATAGTTGCTCGCGAAGGGCCGGTCGTGGTGGTGGTCGAGGTGAGAACGCGGAGCCAAAGTGCCTTTACGAGTGCTTTTGGCAGCTTGGGGCGAACCAAGCAAAGGCGAATCCGAAAGGCGGGCCAGTGGCTATGGGACAGACGGTACCGCCACGACGCAAGCGTCGAGCGGATGAGGTTCGACGCCGCGAGCGTGACGTTCACACCTGGTGGACCGGAAGTCGAGTACATCCGGGCGGCGTTTTAGCTCACACGTCGAGAGCCGCCTGCATCTCGGTGCGCAAGCGCCGAAGCTCGATCAAATGATCTTGAGCGACCTTGGCCTCCAAACCGACGAGCGCCCGATCTAACTTCTCAATTTCCACCTCTTGGCGCCTTCGCAGGTTTCGAACCATGGTGTCGAAGGTTTCGAAAAACGCGACCAACTCGTCACCCTTGCGAAGTGGCTGAGGGATCCGCAGGTAGCCTGCGCCGACATCGGCCAGTTGGCGCTTCATCTTATAGATCGGGCCGGCAACCTTGTGCGTGACATAGATCCCCATCATTGCGATCACGAGTACCAGAACCACACAAACCAACGGCAACATCCAGAGCATCTGCGCGCGTTGGGCGCGAAGCTCGGCTGCCTGCGCTTCAAGCAACCGGGCTTGATTCTCCAGAGCTTCTTGCTGCTTGCCCAGCGTTGCATCTTGCGCCGCTGAGTCTGCCTGAAACGCAGCAAGAAGCGCGGGATCAGCTGCGTAGGTGGGATCTTTTTCGATGTTCATTTTTACAACAGCGCTCACCTTCTGACTTTCGGCTAGCACCGTCTTGCCGAGGCTTACGGCCTGCTCACCGCTTGCCACGGCCTGCTCGCTCTGGGTGGCCAAGCGCGAACCGGTGCGCCAAAGCCCAAAGCCAAGACCACCACCGACAACGAACGCGATGAGGATCATGTAGCCGGTGTATCTGAGCTGAAACCGGCTATCGAGGAGATAATTCCGAAGGCGCCGCTGGTGGCGCCCCGTGGGTGAGCTTGGGATAATCGACTGAGTGACCATCACTTCGTCCTCCAAATGCTGCCGCGATGCGGCTGTAAGTCCACTGCGAATTTCATTCTAGAATTGCTCCGCATTGGTGGTGAATTTCTTGAGTGCGCGCTCCGCAAGCATCTTTATGAGCGTGTTCTCGGTCTCCGTGTCCCCCTCGGAAGCGGCCTGAGTGGTAAGGTCAACCGAGAAGCTGCCAAGGAGCGACTGTGCGGGGTACGAGAACACTGCTATTTCAACCTTCACCTTCAGGCTTCCACTCTGGTATTTGGGAGCGAAAACCTTAGGGGCGAGGTAAAAACCACGGAGCTGTTTGTGCTTGCGCAGAAGCTCCGTTGCCCGGGCCGCGACTTCACCCTGTGGCGCTAGCACAAGCCCACTCACCGACTTGGCGGCTTGACGCATAGTCGAACAGAGTAGCGTATTTCGGGCGTCACCTTCGGAGCCCCCGGCCTTTGCTTCGGCGAGGGTCACATAATACTTGGAAGAAGCATCGATGGTAGGACCCGGCTCAAGGGTTGCGAGAGCGCGTTTGAGGCTGGCTCGAACGCGATCGTTGGATTCCGCACTCAGCCGCCGCGCCAGGCAGTCGACCCCGCCCCGGTTCAACTTCGAAAGCGCGGCCGCGGCCGCGGCCCTAACTGTGGCGTTGGGATCGGCGAGAGCGGAACACAGCGGCTTTACAGCGGCAGCACTCTTGCTCGAACCGAGCGCTAGGGCCGCCTGGGTACGGACTCGAAAGTCCTTTTCCTGGCCGAGCCTTTTCGTGAGCCGGACTACCGTTTCTGCAGCACCAACCTCTACCGGGAACAAGGCACTCACCGCCAGCAGCAGGCAGGCAAACGAGCGGCGCATCGCTTTCGGCATTCCCTCAATCCTATCACGTCTCTTCGCGCTTCGGGACTCGACATCCGCGCTCGCCTGTCGGCACACTTGGTGCGTGTCGGTGCTTAGGCGCATAGGTTGGACGGTGGCGTCCGCAGCGCTTGCGATCGGCTGGCTGGCGGCTTCGGCGGTGGCAGCCCCGCCCCCGACAATGCGCGTCCGAGGAACGGCAAAAGTAAGTGCTCTGGTGGAAGAGCTCCCGGACCGGCTCGAAGTGCGGGGCAGCGTGGCCGATGACGCTGGCCGGCCGGTGGCAGGCGCTAGCCTCGAAGTTCGAGTTCTTGCTGGGGGCGGGCCGCGGCGCTTCAGAGCTACCACCGCCTGCAATGACGCGGCTGCTCGCGCGCTTGCTGAATCACCTGCGCGAGAGGAAGGGGTTGTGCTTTCCGGGGCTGATGGTCGCTTTTGCCTAAGCTTGGAACCGAGCCTCACGGGAAACGTTGAGCTACGCGTGTTAGCTTCCGATTGGCTACTTGGAGAGACCCAAGACTTCGCCATTGATCGAACTCGCCGTTCGCTTGATCTTGCTCTCTCAACGTTTGGCGAAACGCTCGACGTTAGCCGGCAGAGTCATGTTCTGCACATCGATGCAACTGTAGTCCCCGCGTTTCTCTCCGACGATGCAGTGCATGAAATCCCCCTACTGCTAGAAGTGCATGATCGCGGGTCGGTCCGAAAACTGGCTGAGCTGCGCGCTCGCCCGAATGAACGGATGGAAGTCGAAGTTCGCTCGCGCGACATGGGGGCGCCGGGCGCAAAGGAAATAAGCCTGTCGTTTTCAGGAGCCAGCTGGCTCAAACCGGCAAAGACAACGCTGAAGCTGCAGCTCGTCGCGCCCGTTCGACTGACCACCGCAGCGACCATCGACGCTGCGCGCGGAGAACCCTTTCAAACGACTGTCACCGCGACCTCGCCACTCGGGCAAGTTGCGACCGGGGCGGTGCAAGCGGAAGTGAACGGAGTATTTGCGGGAGCATTCTCAGTGACAAACGGGATAGCCAAACCGCAGCTGAAGTTTCAACGCGCAGAGAAGCACCCCGTGCAAGTCCGCTACACGTTCATCCCGTCCGCCCCATATCTCACCGCGGGAAAACCAGCGGTGCAAATGGTCACGGTCGTGGATGGTGCTGAACCATCGGTGGTTCCTTGGTTACTGGGGGCGTTGCTTGCGTCAGGATGGATCCTGACGGCGTGGTGGCGCCCGAAGGGACGCCGCCACGAGCTATCACCACCAGGACCGACAACTGAGCAACCAGCTGGCCCGGGGCTAGAGTTCGTGCGGCCGCTTGCAAAAGATGAAGGCTGGCACGGGCGCGTCATCGACGCTCACTCCGGGGCGGCACTCAGCAACGTTTGCCTCACTCTCCGCACACCCTCTTTTGGAACGACTGGCACACTCGCGACCACCAACAGCAACGGCGAGGGCTACTTTAGCCTAGCGCCAGTCGAAGGAATCCAGCCGCTTTCCCTAGTCGTCACCGCCGCGTGGCATTCCACCCTGGTTCAGGAGCTTCCAACGAATGGCGAATTGCTAGTACGACTCATTTCGCGACGGCGCGCACTTTTAGATGGCCTCGTGCTTTGGGCCCAGCGGCGTGGCCGCCCGTGGAACAGGCCCGGCGACCCGACGCCCGGATACGTAGGGCGCATCGCCGAACGGCACCTTTCTCCAGACGTCGTAGCGTGGGCCGAAGCAGTAGAGGCTGCCGCATTCGGACCTATTCCAGTCGATGAGGAAAAAGAAAATGCAGCGCGAACTCGCGAGCCGCGCTCGTGACTCAGGACGAGCACACGCACTTCTTCAACGCGAAGCCGCCGCTGCACCAGTTCGGCCACGTTGACTGTCGAAACAGGTGCCCCGTATAGTCCGCTCCGCGCACCCTGAGCTTGCGATGGAAGTTGTATACGTCGTCGTCCTCTTGGCCCTATTACTGGGCCTTTACCTTTTGTTTGGTCGAGGAAACAAATCCGAGACCGAGAAGCCTGTTGCGTCCACACCTCCCCTCCCTGTGTCCGAGGCCAAAGCGCCCGGCGATAAGGGGCCACGCAAGGTCGACGCAGCGAGCCCGCTTCCGCCTGAGTCAAAGAAGCGCGCGACCGGAGCCATCCCGCCAGGCGCAAGCGATGCGCCGCAGGACGCGTCGCAGGAGAATGCAAAGCGTACAACTGCGCCTCCGCGGAAGTCTTTGGCTCCTGTGCAAGACGTGGAGGGGATGCGACGCGGGTTGGCGCGTTCACGGAGCGACGAGGGGATTTTTGGACGTTTGCGCGCTTTGTTCGGGGGCAAGGCGCAAATTGGCGCCGACATTGCCGACCAGATTGAAGAGGTGTTGTTAAGCTCGGACGTGGGGGTAGAAACAACTCAGGTAATCCTTGGGCGCGTCCGCGAGGCCCTCAAGGGTTCTCAGCTCTCGGATTCGGCGCAGGTCTGGGATGCGCTTCGCAGCGAGGCCAGACGGATCCTTTCTGTAAACGGTGAGTTTGGCTCCTTCAAGCTTAGAGGCACGCCGACCGTTGTGTTGATGGTAGGCGTGAATGGCGCTGGGAAAACGACAACAATCGGCAAGTTGGCAGCAAAGCTAAAGGCCGACAACCTCCGCTCGGTGTTGGCCGCTGGCGATACCTTCCGCGCTGCAGCCGTTCAGCAACTAGGCGTCTGGGGAGAGCGCACTGGCTCGCTGGTGGTGCGCGGAAAAGATGGCGCCGATCCAAGTAGCGTGATCTTCGAGGCGATCAAGAAGGGTCAAGAAGAGGATGTCGCGGTTGTGCTGGCTGACACAGCCGGGCGGCTCCACACGAAGACCAACCTTATGTCTGAGATGCAAAAAATCGTTAAGAGTGCCGCAAAGGCTCTCGACGGCGCACCTCATGAGGTCCTTCTGGTGATTGACGCGACGAACGGCCAGAATGCTTTGGCTCAAGCGCGCGAATTCAAGGAAAGCCTCCCCCTCACCGGTTTGGTCCTCACGAAGCTTGATGGAACCGCGAAAGGTGGGGTCATCCTCGGAATTTGCGACACACTGAAGCTGCCAGTCCGGTTCGTTGGGCTTGGCGAACGTCCTGACGATCTGCACGAGTTCTCCCCAGACGACTTCGTTGAAGCGTTGCTTGGAAAGGACACGTCCGCCGATGCTGCCTAACGTCAACCAACATCTGTCCGAGCAAGCAGCACCTGTGGAGCGTGTAACAAAGTTTTCTTGGGTCGGATGGGGGTTCCTGCGCGCGATCCTCGGGGATCTTGCGCATGGTGTGCTGCGTCAACGCCAATTGAATGCACGCCTGGTACTTTGGCGGTTGATCGTAGGAAATCCTCAGTGCTATAGTCGCCGCCGGCAGCTGGGCATGCATCTTTCTTCAATAATTCCGAGTGGTTATCTCACTCCAAGCCGGCGCGGTTGTTCTTGCGGTTGATTACGGAAGGGAAAGCGGGAGTCGCATCGATGCAGAAGACTTACATCGGGCTCCTCGGGGCAGCTCTGTTATGCGCACTTCCGACGACAAGTTGGGCGCAGGGCAAAGCTGCTGCCGAGACGAACGAAAAGACACCAGCAGCTGCTGAAACTCCAACTGACGGAGATGGTGCGGAGGCCACGGCCGATGCACCTTCCGAAAGCACTGGAGCCGAAGGCGCGGAAGACAGCCTTGGAGATATCTGCAAGATTGATCCCGAAGCGTGCCCGAATCTTGACTTCGATAAGGAGGCCAAGCGGCCCCTCGTAGAAGAGGTCTATGCGGTGCAGCAGCGCTTCGTGGTGAAGAAGGGCCGCTTCGAGGTGAACCCCTATTGGGGCCTCACGTTGAACGATCAATTCGTCGGTCACCCAGGCCCAGGCCTTGGCCTGAACTATTACGTGAGTGAAGCGTTGGCCATTGGTGTGAACGGCAACTACTACGAGCCGCTCAACATCGACAGCAAGTTCAATGCTCAGGTCCGTCGCGCAGCTCGTGTTGCAGTGCCGTTGACGGAATACCAGTGGAGCGGTGCGCTGAATTTCAGCTACGTTCCAGCACAAGGCAAATTCGCCGGCTTTCAGGACTTCATCTTCCACTACGATGCATATGTCGTGGGCGGTGTTGGAGCGATTAGCACACGTCCCATACCAATCATTGACCCGGATAACCGCAACTTCAAGTTCAGCACCAAGCTGGCTTTCAACGCAGGCATCGGTCTTCGAATTTACCTGAGTCGCTGGTTCGCAGCGGTGCTCGAAGTACGGGACTACACCTTCAATGATCAGCTGGAAAACCTTGAGGTTGCCAGTACGCCTGAGGCACAGCGCGACGAATCGACGTGGCTCGGCGACAAATCACTCACTTGGAACGTTCAGGCCCAGGCTGGCGTATCCTTTTTCCTTCCCCCCACCTTCGAGTACCAGCTGCCTAAGTAAGGCGAGGTCAAGGTTAGGCGACGATGCGAACGCACAACACATATAAACAAGCTAAACGAGCCCTTGTTGGGCTAGGCGTAGCTGTATCGCTCACGGTGGGAGCAGCAAGTGCCCAGGCTCAGGAGATCCTGCTGACTGGTCCGCTCGCTGGGGCGAGGGCCGTTCGGAAGTTGAAGCTCTACCGACAGGGGCGGTTTGAAATCGCTCCTTCGGCGAGCTTCACGTTGCTGGACGAGTATCAACGCACGATCTTTCTTGGTGCGCGTTTGAACTACAACGTTGCCGACTGGTTGGCGCTGGGCGTATGGGGAGCAACGGGCAGTGTCATTCAGGGCCCTACGCACCTCTCGAAGCAAATTCAGGACGTGAATTCGCAGCGAAGCACCCTTCCCCCCGATTCGCTGCAGCGCCGCCTAGTGGCGAATAATCTCGGCCCGAATTTCGAAGACCAGATCGCAGGCGTCGATTGGGTGGCGTCCCCGCAGCTAACCGCCGTCCCGTTTCGCGGGAAGCTGGCTCTTTTCCAAGGAATCGTGCTGGATTCGGATCTTTATCTGTTCGGTGGCCCGGCATTTGTTGGGCTAAAAGAACGTGAGGATTGTGAGTCTGGTTGCAACAATTCCTTCAACATGACAAGCCGGATGGCTATCGCTCCAACATTTGGCCTTGGGTTCTCCTTCTACGTGAACGATTGGAGTGGCGTCGGCTTCGAGTGGCGGGGCATGCCGTACTCCTGGAACACGGGCGGCTTCGATGTTGCCGGCGGCGGCCCCAAGGGCGAAACCCCGGACAACAAAGTTAACGCAGACGACCGGCAGTTCAAGTTCAACCAAATGCTTTCGGTGAGCTACAACATCTATCTGCCTACCCTGCCGCTCATCAGCGAGTAGTTTAGCTGGGCCCACACGCAGGCGATGCCTGTGTGTCAGCGTGCCCGTTCGTTTGTCTCTTGGTCGCCCCGCGCTTCGCGGCCTTGGATTCGCCATGCGGCGCGAGTTGTGCTCTGCCCAGCTGGAGGCAGATTGCTTTGTTTTTGTACGCTTTGCCGAGCGAGCCTGCGAGCGTTGACCAGTGCGCCACAGCTTGTGTGGTTCCGCCGGGCGCTGCCGAACTTGCAGTCGTTGACTTGTTGCGCCTCGGCTATGGACTTCGCAGCACACGGTCTTGCGAACAGCCCGAGGACGCAGGGCGTGAGGCGACGTTCGACGTCTAGCCGAGGCGTAGCTGTCGGCAAGTTGGAGAGGAAAGGAGCGCCTTAGGAATTCGCCCGGACGAATTCACCGACGAGCCTAAACCCAGGGGGAAGCGAATCCGCACAGGCTTCCCGCAACTCAAGCGGCACCGGCCAGCCCTTCTCTGCTAGGCCCGAAGCAACGCGATTCTTCACGCGTAGTGATTCTTCGTGCTCAATGCCGGCCACTAGGGCCTCCGCGCTGGCTGCGTTGTCGATCGCAAGAACGGCCACAACCGCAGCATAACGTACTGGCTCGCTCACATCCTGAACGAACGGGAGCAACGCGACCCTAACATCCTCGGTTGGATGCTCTGATAGCGCTCCGAGCAGCTGAATTTTGGGCTCCGGATTCCTGAGATATTCGGTGTCGAACTGATCGAGCGCCGCCAACAGCTCTTCGACGTAGTGAGCAGGCTCAACGATTTCTTTTAAGATTTTGAGCGGCCACGTCAAGCTTTCGGCGCGCTTGCAGTAAGCCCGCAAAGGCTCCAACGCGACTTTGCCCGCGGCGATGATGCCGCGTGCGGCGGACTCCTTTTCGTCCTGATCAGTGATGGAAGGGTCCATCGACCAGTTGAAGCGCTTGAGTAACGCTTCACAACTCGCCGCAGTGCCGAGCTTGCCAAGCTGCTCAATGGCGTCCTGTCGGTCGTAGTCCTGAGATAGCTTGCTTTCCACCAGCCTGGCGTACCGGGCCACATCCCGAGCCGACTTGGAAACCGGTGCTTCGCCCTTACCTTTTCCGAACCAATCCAGCAAACCCATGACGTTCCTCAAAGCTCTTGCGGGACCAATCGGCCCTCACCGCCCTGAGCACCAAAGCTCAGGGCTGCGCTTATAGCCCGCGGCCCCTGGAGGTAAAGCCCTGGACTTTAGCCCGGGAGGATAACGGCGACCAATACCACCGAGCTATCCCGCAGGGTGACTTGAAATCGCACGGGGCGCCCGTGCTTCTGGGTCATTTGTTGTTCGCTCGCCCGGATTTTCGCGACGAAAGCGTCAAAAGTGATGTGCTCGACAGGATCCCCCAGCTGCCGCTTCGCCGCCACGTACTCCTGATGCAGACGCGCGTAATATTGGGCTGGAGCTTCCGCCGCCAGTGCTGCAGCCACTTGTGGATCCGTTTGCTGCGCCAGAGCCGAGCTTTCGTCCACGCTGAGGGCTTCCGAAAATGCCTTTGATGAGGGTGCCTGGGAAGGACGGCCCTGCTCGTCGGTGTCGTCTTCGGCGACCCCCATGAGGGTATTCAGAAGCGAGTTGATACGAAATACTAGGCCACCCAAC
This sequence comes from Polyangiaceae bacterium, assembly GCA_033763455.1. Taxonomy (GTDB): domain Bacteria; phylum Myxococcota_A; class Polyangia; order Polyangiales; family Polyangiaceae; genus JBBRRP01. The sequence continues at coordinate 287,822 of JANRKO010000006.1, read as the reverse complement.
TCCGCATGCTCGATCTGAAATCGCAAGTCGCTGTTCCCATTCATGATGGCCAGCAAACCATCCTCCAGCTCGGAAATTGGGCGCGAGATGTAGTTGCCCAATAGGAACCCACCAGCCACGACCAAAACCAAACCGAGCAGCGTCATGCCGAGGATGGGAACTCCTAGCGAGCTCAGAAAATCAGGAACAAGTGCGACGGGCACCGCGGCAAGAAGCACCAAGGGAGTCGACCCATAGCCTTGGATTGGAGAGGCTCCGTAGACATAACCGTTAATCACGGCGTCCGAGACGCTCAAGCTGGATGTCTTCTGAGCGGCAACGGCTGCCGCGAGGATCTCAGGAGAGTTCGCCGAAGCCATCACCTCACGTGAGGCGCTACTGCTATGTGCAACTAACTCCAACCCTTTGGGCCCTGGCACTGCCGCTGCCAAACTCAACCCGCTGGTTAGATCGCTCGTACGAAGCATCCGTTCGTCGTTTAGAGGCATCCCAGCAACAACGGCCCCGAGGACCGCACCGTCCTCAGCACGCACCGCCGCGTAGGCGACCAATAACTGCTCGTTGCGTTCACGATTGAGCCAAACCTCACTGGCCGTGGGCAAACCTTTCGATAGAACACTCTTCAGGGTTGGATAGATGTCCGCAAGCTTCTCCCCGCGCATTAACGCCGAGCCGTTCTTGCCCAACACCACGCCCTGCGCATCCGCGAACAGCACTAACGAGGCGGCCATCTTATCGAGCCCCGGGTCGGCCGAAATCGCTCCGCTTAGCTCATCCGCTTGCTTCGAAGCGCTATCCTGGCGGGCGCTTTCGGTGCCTGCGGCGAAGACAGACCGGATCGCATCCTTGCCTGAATTGACCGCTAGCCAGCGTTCCAGCCTGGATGCGTCTAGCGCGAGCTGCGCGTTGGCCGAGCGCAAAGCCCTAGAAACCTCCTGCTTACGCGCTCCCGGATCTGAGACCACCCGAGAGAGAGATTTCATAAGCAGGCCGAAGATACCAAGCCCAATGAGGAGCATGGTGATGGCGTTGACTGCAATAATCTTCCAGCGCATTTCGAATTGGCCCCTGTAGCTGCTACCTCAGCAAGCGCTTCGACCAGGACGGTGCGGGGCGCTTGCCCAACTGCCGATCCGCCGAGGCGCGCATCGGATAAGATTAGACCATACCATCATCGCGCAAAAAGGAACACTATGGCCACGGCTTTGCCCGTCGTTCTACTCGACGATGAACTCTTCGATAAGCACGTTGCTCCAAGCGCACATCCCGAACGCCCGGAACGGCTTCACGCGGCACGCCAGGCAATGGCAGCGTTCGATGTTGATCCGCTTCGGGTGATTGACGCCACAGCAGAAGAGCTAGGCCTTGTGCACACTTGCACCTACTTGGATGAGCTCGACCATTTGGCCGACCGGCGCGGGTTTCTTGATGCGGATACCTTCCACTCAGAACATTCGGTGGCCGCCGCCAGACGCGCGGCCGGGGCTTCGGTGCAACTCGTTCGCCACTTACGCTGCAACCGAGAAGCGAAACTTGGCGTGGCTCTCGTTCGCCCACCGGGCCACCACGCCCTTCCCGACCGAGCCATGGGATTCTGCCTGCTCAACAACGCCGCCGTGAGTGCTGCAGTGGCGTTAACTGAAGGTGCTAATCGTATCGCGATCTTAGATATTGACGTACATCACGGCAATGGCACCGAGCAGATCTTCTACTCTGACCCACGCGTGCTGTACGTCTCGCTACACGAGTGGCCGCAGTATCCAGGAACGGGGCGAGCATCCGACGTGGGTGAAGGGCGAGGGCTCGGGTTCAACCTCAACGTGCCGCTTACTCAAGGTGCGGGGGATGAGGTGTACGCGACCGCCTTCGAGGAGCTGGTAGTTCCCGTTCTACGGCAGTTCGATGCGGACGCATGGATCATAAGCGCTGGCTTTGATGCCCACCGCCTGGATCCACTGGGCGGGATGGAACTCGGCCGAGCCGGGTATTTCGAGATGGGCCGAACGCTGGCGTCCGCGGCGCCACCCGAGACACCCATCGCCGTCCTGCTAGAAGGTGGCTACGATCTGCAGGGGATCCAGGAAGGTTTAGAGGCGCTTCTTGGCGGTTTGGGGGCGCCCCTCGCGCATGGAGCCTCAGGCGGCCCACGAGCGAAAAAGCCGTCGTCTACGCCACTACTTGGGGAGGCTCACCGACAGGATCTGGAGCGAGCCAAAGCCCAAGCTCGGAGGTTTTGGAAAGTTTGAGCACTGGGCCCCTTGATGCGGACGGCTGCGATGGGCTACACGCTCGCTCCTTACTAGCCGGGCGCTGGCCCGGGTTCTGGTGGGTGTAGCTCAGTGGTAGAGCACCGGATTGTGATTCCGGTCGTCGCGGGTTCAATTCCCGTCATCCACCCCAAACACGCTAGACAGCGTCAATAGGGGGCATTCGTAACCACTATGCCAATCGATCGTGATTCGTGGGATCTTGAGACACTAGCGGTACACGCTGACTGCCGGGAACCTTTCCTCGGCGCGGTAACGGAGCCCATAGTGTTGTCGACAACCTTCGGCCAACCTGAGCCTGGGCGACCCATTCGCTTCGAGTACGGGCGGAGCGGGAACCCGACACGAGAAGCGCTGGAGCAAGCCTTAGCCAGCCTCGAAGGCGCAAATTTCGGCTTGGCGTTTGCCAGTGGCAGCGCGGCAACATTGAACGTACTTGCCACGCTACAACCAGAAGCTCACGTCATCTGCGGAGATGATGTATATGGCGGCACTTTTCGCCTGCTTGAGCACGCACGAAAGACGCAGCGCCTAGAGATTACGCGCCTGGATCTGCGGGACATTCGTGCCTTCGAAAACGCATTTCGACCGAGCACTCGTTTAGTTTGGTTTGAAACCCCCACCAATCCTACACTCAAGGTCTTCGACATCACGCTTCTGTCTGCAGTTGCCGCAAAGTACGGAGTTCGCGTCGTGGTCGACAACACCTTCGCAACGCCCATCCTTCAGCGGCCTCTAAGCCTCGGTGCGACCGCGGTGGTGCACTCCACTACCAAGTACATCAACGGGCACTCGGACGTCGTGGGCGGCGCGGTGCTAACCAATGATTCCACCCTCTACGAGCAACTCAAGTGGACCCAGAACGCGCTTGGAGCCGTGCCAAGCCCGTTCGATTGTTACCTGACCTTGCGAGGTATCAAGACGCTACCACTACGTATCCGGCGCTCTTGCGAAACCGCGGCGCAGCTCGGGACTCAGCTTGCCGCGCACCCCAGCGTTGAACACGTCTTCTACCCGGGCCTGCCCGACCACCCAGATCACGAGCTCGCCGCGCGACAAATGAACATGCCCGGTGCGATGATCAGCTTGCAGCTTCGCGGTGGTCTCGAGCCGGCCAGGAATTTTCTAATGAAGCTGCGCCTTTTTACTTTGGCGGAAAGCCTCGGTGCTGTGGAATCGCTTGCGGAGCATCCGGCCTCAATGACCCACGCTTCTATCCCAAAAGCCGAACGTGACCGGCTTGGGATAAGCGATGGATTGGTGCGCCTTTCCGTCGGTATTGAGGCACCCAAAGACCTTTGGGCCGATCTCGAACAAGCCTTGGCCTAGCGCCCGATTCGACCCAACCCCGGGCCGCGCAACTTTCCAGAACAGAACGGCTGCGGTAGTGGTAGAACGCCACCGAGGAAGCATGAGTACAAGGAGCCTAGGTAAAATGAGGGTTTTGACGCTAAGTTTGTCTGTGTTGTCAGTAGTTGCTGTGGCTTCTTGCAGCGATCCCGTGGAAGCACCCGCTGAGGGCGCGTTCAGGGCGTACATTGCGGCGATCCCCGGGAAGGCCTGCATGCGCCAAGGTCTTGTGAGTTTTGGCGACAAGGTGCCAAGCAATGCGCAGTCGGAAGGCGTTCCAGTCAAAAATGGGATTGGCGGAGCGGTGGTGAAATGCACCATCAGCGGGAATGGCTCCTCGTATAACTTCAATGTCAGTGCCGGAGATGCCGGAAGTAGCGTGTTTCTACAGGGGTCGATCACCAATGGGGTTGGCACTATCCCACCCGGCAGTGCCACCTTCGCTTCCTCAGCATCAGGCGATCAAGTCAATGTCGAAGCCTGCACAATTCGAACGGCACCTGCGCCGGGGGCCGGCGAAACCCTGCGCATCGCTCCAGGCGAGATGTTTGCAGAATTCACCTGCCCGTCGATCCACGATCAGGGCGATCCGATGACCACGAATTGTAACGTGCTCAACGGGCTTATCCTCCTGAAGAACTGCACGAAGTAACGTACCGATCGGGGCCGGGCGCCATTGTGACATCGGTGGTCATGCTGCCCTGCGCTGCCCGGTGCCCCACGGCTGGCAGACGCCCGTAAGCAGGATTGCCGGCGCGGGCTTTGGCAGGCCTAGTTCTGCCCAGTTGGCGCCCCTGTGGGGCTTCGCAATTCCGCGGCGTCAGTTGGCCGATCCCGCTCCAAAGGGCCGAGCGCCTCCCCTTCCACGCGAACCACTACAGCAGTGATGTTGTCTTCTCCGCCTTGTTCATTTGCCAAAGCAATGAGCTTTTCGCAGGCGACTTGAAGATCCGGATACGTCAGCACGGTTCGCAAGATCTCTTCGTCCTCCACCATTCCGCTCAAGCCATCCGAACACAGGACGTAGAGATCTCCGACGAGAGCTGGCTGCCCCTGCAAATCCACCGTTACCTGATCTTGCATGCCAAGTGCACGCGTAATTACATTCTTCGGCAGCTCGCTCCGCTGCTCTTCACTCAAGTCTGGCATGGCCAGCAAATAATCGTTAACTAACGAATGATCCCGAGTGAGCTGCTCAATCTGCCCGCCGCGAATGCGATACGCTCGGCTATCCCCCACGTGCCCGATGAAAATCTTCTGCTTCTTCGCGCTAAATAGCGCACCTACGACCGTGGTGCCCATGCCCTGGCATTCGCGGACACGCACGCTATGTTCGAGGATCTGACGATTCGCCAGCCGGATCCCCGTCATTAACCGGTTCTCTTCTTCCGTTAGACGGGCATCAAAGTGGAAGGGCCACGTGACATCTTCGGTGGCGGTAACTTGAAAGAAATCCCGAATGGCCTCGGTGGCGAGCCGGCTGGCAATGTCCCCGGCACGGTGCCCGCCCATGCCATCGGCAACAATGAACAGCTCCTCATCACTTAGGATAGCGAAGCTGTCCTCGTTGTGATCACGCTGCAAGCCAACATCTGTAACGCCTGCAGCTACCGCCCTCATCGACACGCCGCCTCAGCATGAAAGCTCGAAAGCCAAAGCCGGTCCGGGGGAGCAAGCTTTCTTTGTTCTGGGAGCTGCATGGGTAAGGAGGAAATTCTTGGGGGCTACGCGGGGCTTGTCAAGATCGGGAGGGCCAGCGATTCGCTGGCGCGGGCACAAAGGGTCAGACGGTGAGGATTTCCTTCTCTTTGGCCTGCAAAATCTGATCGATATTTGTGGTGGCTTCGGAGACGAGCTCTTCCACTTTCTTCTTGGTGCGCTCCGCTTCATCTTCGCTTACCTCGCCGTCCTTTTTGAACTCAGCGAGCAGATCGAGTGCCTCGTGGCGGCCCTTGCGTACGGCGACCTTGGCGTCTTCGCCGTGCTTGCGGGCGAGCTTTACCAGGTCTCGCCGGCGTTCTTCGCTCAAGGCCGGTACTGGGATTCGGATCACGTCGCCATCATTTTGTGGATTCAGGCCTAGATCACTCTCCCGAATGGCTCGCTCGATAGCCGCCATTTGATTCTTCTCCCAAGGCTTTACACTGATCATCCGCGCTTCGGGCACGCCAATCGACGCCATCTGCGAGATCGGCGTGGAGACACCGTAATAGTCCACGCGCAGGCCGTCCAACATACCCGCGTGAGCCCGTCCGGTTCGCAGCTTTGAGAGTTCGCGTTTAAGGGCCTCTCTGGCCTTTTCGCCGGCCTGCTTCACTTCAGCGAGAACGTCGTCGATCATGGGTCATCCTCTAGTTCTAAGGGGGCCTACGTATATCACCCGGACATGGGCAGAGCGAGCCCTCTGCTCGACGCCTCGTCAAGGGCCTGGGAAGGCTCAACGCTCCAGAGGCCTGTAGTTACGCCCTCGCTAGCCCGTGCCGAGGGCTCTCTGCGCAGAGTCGGCGGGTTCTACGACGGCTCGGCAAGGTCTGGGCGGCGCACGGCGCTAGCGCCGACATCGCCGGCTCGCGCACAGTTCTCGGAACAGGAACGCGCGTGCCTAGTGACAGCGGCGCCAAGAAGAGGCAATTTTTGTGCAATGCGCCTGCGGGTGATCACCTGGAATATTCACAAGGGCATTGGCGGAGTGGACCGACGGTACGCGCCTGAGCGTGTCGTGGAACTTCTGCGACACCATCAGCCCGACGTAGCTCTGCTCCAAGAAGTGACCGAGCACATGCCTCGCAATAGATTTGATGACCAGGTGCAATTGCTCTCGGAGGCCACGGGCATGTGCCACGTTGCTTTCAATCGCCAGCATCGATTTGCGATGGGCGGCTATGGGAATCTGATACTTAGCCGCTTCCCATTGGGGGATATCGAAGAAGTAGACCTTACGGTCGGCTGGCGCAAAAAGCGCGGTGCCATTCAGGCTCGCGCACATGTTCGGCATGGCGAACATACCCGAAGCGTGATGCTCCATAACCTGCACCTGGGCCTCGCCGGATCCGAACGTGCACGTCAACTAGAGCGTTTCCTGGCGAGTGACCCCTTCCGTGGAATTCACAAAAATACGCCGATTGTTCTAGGTGGCGACTTGAATGATCTTTGGGGAACACTTGGGCCCCGATTTCTACTGCCCCAAGGCTTTGAGCGCGCGGGCGCCCTCAGCAACACGTTTCCTGCTGCGGTCCCACTTCGCCCGCTAGATGGCCTCTTCGTTCGCGGCAACGTGCAGGTCGTGAAGGGGCATACGTGCACCACGCGACTGGCCAAGGAAGCCTCCGATCATCGGCCTATCATTGCAGATTTGGACCTTACCAAGCTCTTTGGCACGACGTAGTTAGCGCTCAAGAAGCGCGGCTTCCCAACCTCTTTAGGGCGACATCCAGTTAGCGCTGAAACGCCCCCCGACTTTCATCAGGTTTCCTTCGCGCGATTCTCATCAGGCCTACAACAACGCAGCCTGAGGACGGGCATGCCAGAGGCTTAGGCTAACGGCGAGCAGCAAACCCAAATGCGTTTGCTATTTGCTGTGAACTTGGTAGCCCCTCGCTCCTGTACGCGATGCGCCCCCGCCGATCGAGGATCAGAAGCGTGGGCACTCCGACGACACCACCAAACGGACCGCCGCCTCTCAGTATTTCGGCGTCGGCCATCGCCAGAGGATACGGCAGGTGCAAGGCTCGCCCAAATGCTTCCGCCAGAATGCGATTTTCGGGGGGTTCGAGCACGATGCCGAGGGCCCCACAGCCCATCTTCACAGAGACATCCGCGAGACGCTTTGCCGCGAGTTGCGACGGAACATCAAAGGTTGTTACGAACAAGATTGCCAGGGGTGCTCGGGGCAGTGTGGCACGGGAAACGATAGCCCCATCAAGCGTTAACATGGAGAAGCGAATAGGTTTGCTTCCGGCGAAAGTACTTTGCTTGGGAACCACGACAGGTGGCGGGCTGCTACAGCTCGCCACAGTCGCCATAACGACAAGGAGGGAAGCACAAATTCTTAGTAAGTGTCTCACGTCGCGTGTGCGGCGGATGCAGGGCGCGCATGAAAGAGGGACGCATGAGTGCGTAACTCTTCTGGCAAGGGCAACCCCTGCCGCTGATGCGCCAAGATCGCGTACGAGAGTTCATCTATCATTCCGCGAAGCGGCGTGCTTTCCAGTCGAACTCCCTCGAACAAGCTGCCTGGACCAGGCGCACGAGTGCGTTCGAGAAATGGTTCGTGGCGAACCCAATCGAACCCTTGCTTAGCTTGCCAGCTACAGGACAGGACCTGAACAAAATCCAGATAAAGTGGGGAAATAATGACCCCTACGCGCCGACTTTGTGCGGTGCGGCCCCAGAGGGCTCGAGCGCTGGCGCACGGCACGGCCCATTCTGCCGGACCAATACTCGCGTGGATCCGTGCGCGCCTTTCGGGATCTTTCTCCACTGCCAGCAACGGGGCGTAAACAGCAATCAACGGCACCTGAATACGGTGTCGATCTTGAATCAAGGCGTCCAGCCAACCATCCCGGAGGCTGCCCTCCAGCTGCTCGTATGCCAGAGACGCCGAAAGCGCCGCCTGCGCGTCCGTGGCCAAAGCCTCAAGCCACTGACACCAAGCTGCGACAGCACGCTCTTCGGGAGCCGGCTCAACCGCCATTCGACACCACCTGAAGCTCCAACTCTTCACTGAGATCCGAAATGAACGCGCGGAGTTCGGCATCTTGTGACCAAGATGTCGCCAATGTTAGGTCCCCGCCCTTCACAGCGAATACCGCCGCCAGCCCCTCGCTCGCCTCAAGCAACCCCTTAACGTACACAACGTCACGCGCGGCAACACGTACAGAGTGTGTCACCATGTCAGTGTCAATCAAGGCGGCCTCGGGCACAGCCGGCGGAAGCTACATCACCCCTATGACACGTGCTAGAGGAATTTGTCTGAAACAAAACTCCTTTTCCTAAACCCTGAGTGAAGTCCGCGAGGTAGCAATGAAGTGTTCAAACTTCCCTAGAGAAGGCTCCAACGCACCGCACGCCGAGCACAGGAGTGACGACGAAGACGGCTTCCTGGATGAGGAGGTTCCACTTCACCCGTTCGAGGATATCGGGGAGGACGAGGGTGCCGTGGGCGATGCCAACAACGTCGATTTTGAGCTCCGCCTGCCAACACTCCCTTTGGACGCTGAAAAAGACACCGCCATTACTTTCGATATGGCAAGCCTCCTCAATGAGACAAGCCACCTTGAGTCAACGTCTGATGATCTTCTGCCGTCAGAAACTGACGTCGGGCTCCTGTTATCGGGCCTTGACGCTGAGGTAACGCTTAATGAGCGCGAGCTTGCTACCGAGACGCTCATCGAAGATTTTTCGTTGCCGTCTTTTGAAGCAACAGACGACGGGGCTCTCGCCTTGCAATTCCAAGATATCGCCATTGACGACAGATTCACTCTTATCACTGAGGAATCGAGCCTCTGGCACGAAGAACGACTTTCTCACGACAAGTCCTTCACTGCTGTGGATTGCTCCAAGGTAGCCTGGGTGTCTGGCGGCCCGGACTTAGTTTGGCTCGCTGAGCTGGGACACAACCAGATCCGATGCAGTGTGGAAGGGGGAAATATCGCCCAGCTCGCCCTCTGCCACGACACCGCAGTCTACCTCACGGATCGAGGATTTTTGGGCCGCCGGCACGCGCGAGCCAGCCAGCCCGAGTTGCTGGGAAGGCCTCCAGGGAGCAATGGTGGGGGCAGCGTCAAACTTGGCAAGTACCCTAACGCGGGGGCCGAGCATCTGTGGCTGCTTTCCGACGGCACGATGTGGCTCAGCCAAGATCTTGGGACCACCTGGCTCCCGCAACAGCGAGAACCTAAGGCGCTGGATGTCTGCTCAAGTGGCTTGGGCCTCACGGGGCTCGGCTGGTTAGACGGCGCACTCCAAGTTTTCACCTGGATGCCCGACGCACCTGAATCCCACGGAGTCTTGGTCAACCCTGAAGATGCCAAAAGGTTCACTCGAACGCGAGCTCCGAAGCTTGAGGCTTTGCTGAACCTAGTGGTGGTTTGGGATACTGAGCTTGGAGTCTTCGTATCTTGTGATGGCGCACGGTCCTTTACGCTCTGCCGAGGGTTGCAGACACCCACAGCAGCCGTCGTCGGACTACTCGACGATCGCCCCGCGGTGTGGGTGGCTTGTCACGACAGCGGAATTGATGAAAGCTTGATTTGGCAGATCACACCAGAATTGACCTCCGGAAAATGCATCGCACGTATCCAAGATACAAATGCGCCAAGCGTGGATTCAAACGGCGAATTCCTGCGCAATCGCGTGCGCGGCCTGGCGTGGGACGAAGCGCTAACGCGCCTATTGGCGGTGGGCTCCTTTGGCGTTAGCGCTTTTAGCCGCCCAGCTTGAACAGCAGGGCTACGCCTTGCCGCGAGTGCGACCGAAGCGTTCGTACGCTTGCCGTGCCGTCGTGTCTTCTGGAAACAAGCGGAGAGCGAGAGCAAGCCTGCGTTCGGCAGTCTCCGGTTCTCCCAGCTGTTCGGAGGCAAATTCGGCCGCATACAGGAGCCAACCCACAACTTCCGGCCCATGTTCGTGAGCCAGCTCAAGCGCCTCCGTTAGTCGAGCGAAGGCAGCGGAAGCTCCCACCCTATCGCCCAACTGAGCCCGCCAGGATCCCTCTAGAAAGCGCGCGCGCGGCACAAGCCCTGACTCGTGAGTCACTTGCCGTACTCGCGCAATCGCTTGCGGCAAATCTTTGAGCTCAGTTGCCAAAAGGACAGCGAGATCCAAGCACGCTTCTGAATCGGGCTGCCCCCTTTGTTCCGCTAACGAAACCGCTCGCATCAAGAGCTTAATCGCGCGGCCAGCGCGACCGAGGGAGCCCAGAGTTCGGGCAAGGCCTGCCGTGGCGTGCACGCTGTCGGGAACGTAGCGCAGCGATCTCTCAAAGAAGACCGCTGCCTCTTGCAGAAACCCTTCGTGTCTAAACAAGCGCGCCACTCTCAGGCAAACTGCTGCGCGCGCCGGTGCACCGACGGTTAGTGCGTCGATTTGTTCGGCATCCAGCAGCGCCGCTGTGAGCATCCCTGCCCTAATCCGCGCCTCCAGCCGGACCCAACGCAGCCTCAAGAAGGTCGGACACCTGGCGACAGCTTCATCCAAAAGCGAGTGTCGGATGCCAGTGTTCTCTGAGATCTTTGCGGCCTCTAACAATGCGAGAGCGCCAAGTGGAGCGAATGCTTCGATGCGCGCGAAGGCGGTGTAGCTTTGCACCGCTTGCTCCCGCTCTCCTGCTAACTCAAGAAGGCGGGCTGCCACGGGTGAGCTCGGCAAGAGCGACCCGAGCTCCTGTAACATCCCAAGCAACACCTCCGGAGATGCAGTTGAAAATGCGTCAATTTCTGCAATCAAATGGACAAGTTCCGGGTGCCTTGGGGCTTCACCTAGCAAGCTTGCGTAAGCATTCCGGGCGCGGCCGAGCTCAGCCGCGCGCAACCAATCATCTCCCGCGCGGAGGAAGCTCGCCCATTCAGAGGCCAAGAGCGCTCGTTTACTCAGCTCGCTCGAAATGAAAGAGGCCTCATAAGTGATAACCAGTGAGTGGTGCTTAGTGACAGCGGCGGGCCCAAAGCCACCGCCTACAATGGCCGGTACCCGCACCCCGTTTGGTGGCAACCACGCCCGCAGCAGTTGCTTCAGCCCATCTTTGAACTCGACACCGCGACCTCGACGCTCCGAAAGCTCCCCTAATGCAGCGGCGAGCGCGCGTTCCACATAACCGAGGGCCGGGCCGGAAAGGCCAATGCCTCGAACGTGATCAACAATGAAGCGCGGCTCAGCTTCCTCTGGCACCCAAACGAGATCAAATGCGAGCGCACAGGCCTCTCCGTTGAACCCAAACTCAAGAGCATCCGCCGTGATACTCACACGTGGTGGCCGTTCGAGCGGCCCCAAAAGATCGCCGACCCAGCGCCCCACCCATGGCCCCACGAGCGCTGGGTCCAGCTCAACTACGAGACGCTCTACTACCCCACGCCGGTGCCGAAACTGCTGAACGCCTCCGCTCAAATCGAGCGGGTAACGCAGGCCTGGGAAGGTAAGACTGAATTCAAGGATTCGGAGCGGGCCGAGTACCACAGCCTCCGCAAGCTCAAGCCCAAGAGCACCACGACTTACGGCCAGCCGAAACGTACTCTTGGGCTCCGCTTGCTCCCCAACAGTCGCCGAAGATGCCAGGCTTGGCTCAGGTGGTGTGCTGGAGGATCGGAAGCTCGACACTTCTAGAGCGAAAAGCTTACCAGGGCGGAGCCCTACGGACTAGGCCTCGGATAGCTTGGCTTTCATACGGGTGATCAACGCGGGAAAACCGTCTTTCTTAATGATGCGATTAAACTGCTGTCGATAATTCGTGACGAGGCTAGCCCTGTCGGTAACGATGTCTCTAACCCGCCAGGCACCTTTTACCTTGTGCAGCAGATAATCCACCTGCACGGGATCGGCGCGCTTGTCTTTGCGGCTCTTGGCGACGCTCTGCACCAAGATCCCCGGCGCCTGTTTCTTCTCCCCGTTGAACTTCACGTCGTAACCCAACGTCTTCTTGAGGTTCTTGCGGTACGAATTGCGAACCAGCTTCTTGAGGATGTCTTGAAACTCGCTGCGCTCTTCCGGCTTGAGCCCCGCCCAGTGCTTCCCAAGCGACTGCTCGGCGAGCGTGTCGTAATCCAGCATCTCATCGAACACGCTTTCTATCTTCTTCTGCGTCTTGTCTGTTTCCGCCTGTTTTAACAGCGTCACCAGCGAAGCCTGTTTGCCTTTCACAAATTCGCCGGCGTCAGAAGCCGCGGCCAACGACGTTAAGCCAACGAGCGAGATGGCTAACAAGATCCGGATTGCTAATCTCACTGACTGCATGACTCACCTCTTAACAACAGGCTCCTATAGTCCAAACCTTATACGCGGTGGCGAGGAGGAACCTCCTTTTCCAACCTAAATCTTCTGCCTCAAAGGGGGTTGGCGGGGCAACAGGGGTCGAAAAAGCACTCCAGTGAGGCTGGATCAACGCCCAGATGGATGGGGGGCGCTCGGACGGAACGTGAAGCGGTTCGAAAGGGGCACGGGCGATCCCGTGACCGGTAAGGTAATCCGAAAAACAGCGCCTCGATTCGCTTTGCTCTCTACAGCGATCTCGAAACCGTGTTCGTCCACAATGCGCTTTACCACCGCGAGCCCCACCCCCGTCCCTTTGCTGCGAGTTGTGAAGAACGCGTCGAAAATGCGTTCCTTCGCGACATCATCAATCCCCATACCGTGGTCTTCTACGACTAGCTCTACCGCGCCATGCAACAAGCGCACTTCGACGATCACTTCGTCTCCAGCATTGCTAGCTTGGACGGCATTGCGAACCAGATTCCAGATCATCTGGCGGAGCTGCGCTGGGTCCGCATTTACCTCAGCGTGTTCGGCACCAGCATAACGCACACGCACATCCGACACCCCGCGACCACTGTTGGCTGTAAGGGTAACGACATCCCTTGCGATAGCAACCAGGTCGACATCCACCCGTTGGGGCTTTTTAGGCTTCGAAAGCTCCATCATATCAGTGACAAGATCATTCAGGCGTGCAGCTTCACGTTCAATGATAATGCACAACTGCTGATCCTCGGCGGAAAGGGCGTTTGCCGTCTTTAGGAGCGATATTGAGCCCGCAATAGACCCCAATGGATTTCGAATTTCGTGCGCAAGCCCCGCTGCCAACCTGCCTAGAGCAGCCATTCTTTCCGCTTGTTCGGCGCGCTCCTCCGCTTGCACAAGTTTCCCGCCGGTAATGCGCAAGCGCTCGGCCAAGTACCCTGCCAAGATGGTAACCACCATCAAGGCCAGGACATTGAGCAAGACGTGATACAGAAGCTCGAAGCGAGAAAGCTGGTAAAGATCAACGGGCTGATCAGGCGGGGGGACAAGCCAATTGAGCTGCAAAGCACCCAATAAGGTGGCATACCCAATTCCACCGGCGGCGGTTGCAACGGCCGCTCCTCGGAACCCAGTTAACGCCGCACCGGTTACGCAGGTGAGACCGTAGAAGGATACGGCACCGCTCGACGCACCACCCGAGATGTAGACCAACATGGTCCAGGTTAACTGATCAAAAATCAGCTGCGCACTTGCAAGCCGTTCTATATTCCTTCCCCGCCGTAGCAACGCCGCGTAGAGCCCAGCGAGCGAGAACGAGCTTCCCAACACGAGTAGGGCGACGCGAACCGAGAAGGATTCAAGCGAGGCGTCCCGCCCGAGGTAGACCAGCCCCACCAAGCCCAAGGCCCCTAAAAGGAACACCATGCGAGCCGCCGTGAGCCATGCCAAACGCCTTGGCAGCGTAGCGTTCGCAATGTTTTCTGGGAGCCCGAGCGGAATGCGCATGCGTCATCTCGCGCCACGGCCGCGCTTCAATCTGCCTTGATGTTCCCTGCCAAGGAGAAGATCGGCATGTACATCGCCATGAGCACCACGCCCACCATGCCACCAACGCCCACCATCATGATGGGCTCAAGCGCACTCGTGAGGCCTGCAACTGCCACGTCCGTCTCTTCCTCGTAAAAATCAGCAACCTTGCCGAGCATCTGATCGAGCGCACCCGTTTGCTCGCCAACGGCGATCATCTGCACGACCATATCAGGAAAGACTTTGGCCGCCATCAAGGGCTCGGCCATGTTCTTACCCTCGCTAATGGCCTTATTCACCTTCTGGATGCCTTCCTCAATGATCACATTTCCTGCCGTTCGCGCGCAGATATCGAGCGCTTCCAGGATCGGGACGCCCGATTGAAGTAGCGTTCCCAAGGTTCGCGTGAAACGCGCTACGGCGATCTTCTTGAGAACCGGACCCATGATCGGCAGTCGTAAGAAGTTGCGATGAAAGAACCGTTTCCCAGCGGGGGTACGGTACACGTAGGTCACACCAGTAAACGCCAACACGAGCCCGGTGATGATGAACGGCAAGCCGCCGATGAAACCGCGAGAAAGCCCGATCACGATTTGGGTTATTTGGGGCAGATTGTCCTTCCCACCGCCAAACTCCTTGAACATGTTCTCGAAGGCAGGGATCACGAAGGTGAGCAGCACTGCCATCACCAACCCGGCGATTACGACGACGATGGTCGGATACGTCATCGCACCACGCACCTGGCGAACAAGCTTCTGGCGCTTCTCAATGTAGATCGAGAGCCGATTCATGATCGCGTCGAGGATGCCGCCCACTTCACCAGCCTGTACGAGGTTGACAAACAGCTCGTCAAACACCTTGGGATGTCGGCGCAAAGCATCCGAGAACGAAGCGCCTTGTTCCACGGAGTTTTTGACGTCCACAAGGACGGCGGCAAAGGTCTTGTTTGGCTGTTGATTGGCAAGAATGTCTAGACACTGGACAAGCGGCAGGCCGGCATCGATCATGGTCGCGAACAGGCGCGTGAATGTGACAAGATCTTTGGTGCTCACCCCAGATCCAAACTGGATCTTGGCTAGGTTTAGCCGTTTCTTAACCTTGACTGGGTTCAGCTGTTGCTGCCGGAGGCGCGCGTTCACAGCCTCTGCGGTGTCCGCCTCCATCACTCCCTTGCGCAACTCCCCCGTGCGCCCGCGAGCTTCCCATGTGAACTCAGCCATACGTCAGATACTCTCCGAGCAAATCCCTACCAGCATACCGGTCGGCCGTGCTCCTGGTCAAAAGCGCGACAGCGTGGTGAGCGCTGCCTGTAGGCTCCCGCCGTTCAACCCGGCGAGTGTCCGTGTACATAAGTCCCGCTTAAAGCAACCCAAAGGCCATACCTTCGCCGGAATGAGGCCACATGCGTGAGGGCTCGCTGGACACAATCGCGGCGAAAAATGTGGTCGGAACAGGAGCCGCGCCGGGGGCCACGCTGGGGGTAGCGGTCCGGACCGCAGAGGGTTGGCAGCACTACTCAGGGGCGGCCGGGCGGTTCAGTATCCGAGATAGGACGCCCGTGGAGCCCGGAACGATTTACGATCTCGCGTCGGTTTCGAAGCCCTTCCTAGCTATGTTGTGCGCCGAGCGCGTGGCAAAAGGACGCTTGGATTGGGACACGAAGCTGTCATCTCTCCTAATCGAAATGGAGGGCTTTGCTGCAGGGGAGGCCAGCGTTGAGGCACTACTCAGCCACCGTGGAGGCCTACGGGCTCATGTCGACTTGTTCCGGGACCATCAGGCTCAACAACCAATCAACTGCCGAAGCATGATGAGGCGAGCAGCCGCAGCTATGCTTCCCACTTCTGATGCACCCATGGGCACCCCGCCCGCCGTTTACAGCGATCTCGGATACTTGTTGTTGGGCAAAGCCTTGGAGCGGCTTGAGAACGAAAGGCTCGACGAGTTGTTGGAGCGCTTCGTCACCACCCCGTTAGGCTTGGAAATCCGCTCTTCTCGGCTCTGGCTTCGGCAAGGCCTCACGCCTCGCGCCTTTGCTCCGACCGAACAAGTATCCTGGCGAGGCGGAGAACTTGTAGCTTCCACTCACGACGAAAACGCGTGGGCGATCGCTGGACATGGGTTTGCTGGTCACGCAGGGCTCTTCGGAAATGTGAACGCTCTGCTTACCTTCGGTTGCCGCTTGTGCGACGCATACAACGCACCCGATCCGAACTGGCCCGCAAGTGTCTTCGTGCGGAAAATGGCGAGAGCCAAACCAGGCACGACCCAGGCGATCGGTTTTGATACCAAAGCCGTGCAAGGGGCCTCCTCAACCGGGGACGCATTTGGCCCGCGCACGTTCGGCCATCTGGGTTTCACTGGGACGAGCCTTTGGTGTGACCCGGACGCCAACATCGTCGTGTCCCTACTCACGAATCGAGTGAATCCGCGAAGGGAGCCGAACCCGATGCGTGAAGTGCGCCTGAACGTCCATGATCAACTCTTTCGAGAGGGCCTTCTCCACCGCTCCCCCCTCATTTTCCCGCAAACGCACGGTTAATGAAGCCCACTGGTGACGGCCTAAGGGCCCAATCCCTCTGGCCCCTCGCCGAAAGCGGAGGGAAGCCAAGAAGCCCACTGGTAAGGGCAGCCCTCCCGTGACAAATTTATCAAGGATCGTGTGCCGTAAGTCCCCGAGGCTGAACTGAGTAGTTGCAATGTGGAAGCTATCCATCGAGGACGATCAAGGGAACAAGACGGTCGTTCACCTGGTTCGCGACGACTACACCATCGGCCGCGCGGAGGCGAGCACCGTACGTCTTACGGAACGGAACATCTCGCGTAAGCACATTGAGTTGGTGCGCGAGGGTTCTGGATGGGTGGTTATCGACCGCAAAAGCTACAACGGCGTCCACGTTAATGGCGTGCGCGTTCACGAGAAGAAAGCCCTCGCGCATGGCGATGTGGTGCAACTCGGGGACTACCGGATGGAGCTCGGCGACGAAACCGCAGATGCCAAAGACACATCCCCACAGAGTGTCGCGCAGGAGTCTCAGGTTGACCAAGATCGCCTCGTCATCGTTGCGGGGCTCGAGGTCGGTACCGAGTTCGCGCTGACAGGGGAGCGGCTGGTGCTGGGCAGAGGAGACGAATGCGACATCTCGCTGAATCACGCGTCTGTGAGCCGTGTTCACGCCGAGATCAGCTCGCTCGGCGATGGGCGCTACGAGTTCATCGACAAGGAAAGCGCGAATGGTGTTCGCATCAATGGGGTCGATCTGAAGCGAAGCATCCTAGATGCCCGTGACACGATTGAGCTCGGTGACGTTGTGCTCAAGTTTATCCCTGCAGGGCAGGCGTATAACCCGCTGCTCGACCGTAGCCTCAGCCTGCTGTACGCCGAGCCAGCGCCTGTGGGGCCGGTCGCGTCAGCGCCTCCGGCAAAGCCAATCTCCCCAGCACTCAAGGTCGTAGGCGCCCTTCTCTTAGTCACCGTGCTCGTCGGCGTGGGGTGGGTTGCGTCGAAGGGCTCCGAACAGAATGCAACCTTCACCGGCATAGCGTCCAGCAAACAAGACGAAGCGGCTCGCGTACTTGAGGAGGCGGGCGAGCTTTTGGCTAAAGGCGCTATTGAAGACGCGCACCAAAAAGTGGCTGAACTACCCGAGAGCAGCAACGCCAGGCAATCGCCCGCATTCAGGAAGATTGAGTCTGAATGGGCCAAAGCGTTGCTTGCACAGGCAGACGCCGAAACCGATCCAACGGTTAAGCGAGAGTTGCTCAAACAGGTTGTACTCTCACCGACCGTGGATACGTTTAGCCGTAAGCGAGCCGAGCAAGAAATCAAGAAATTGACGGGGGATGCAGTCGACATCAGCGATCTTCCAACCGCCCCCAAAGTTGGGGCAAATCGTAGTGGGGCTGCCAAACCACCGCCGCCTACCTCCCCCAGCAAGCTACCTCACGGGGGAATCGTTCGAGAGAATCCCTACGAGTGAAAGCCCCCGCGAGCGTTGGGGAGGAGCAAGTTCAGATCCACGGGCACGACGTCGCTCGGAGCGCGGATGTCTTTCGTTCCCGGCCCGTACTCACCGCCCTTTTCTTTCTTGGGATCGGCGCCACGCTAGAGTTTTTCGGACCGACCTGGGCCAAGCTCCTCGCCAGCCCCAACGCCGCGCCAGATCGAGTTGACCAAGCCACGCCCTCGCCCACCCAGGTCTTGAGTGGAGAAGCAGAACTACGTGAGGAAAGCAAAAGCGCGGCGGCTCTCGCACAACCGGAGAAAGTAGAGGCACCCACTGCCCCTCGCGGCCCGTTAGCCACAGAGCACCAGGCCGAAGGCGGTGACGACGGGCTCCCCGACGTTGGAAAGCCGCCGCGCGGCGTCGAACACCTGGAATCACTGCATTCCTTTTACGAAGCTTTAGCGCGCACGGAACGACGCGAACCCCGTGCCATTACGCGCATCGCACACTTTGGGGACTCGGTGGTGGCGAGCGATTTTGTTTCCGCCACCTTGCGGCGCAACTTCCAGAAACGTTTCGGTGATGCAGGGCATGGCTTTTCACTGATTGCCAATGCGTGGCCGGCCTACTTTCACAACGATGTAACGCGTTTCGCGTCGGAGGGCTGGCGCGTGAGCCGCATCGTTGGGCCAACGGTCTCGGACGGTTGGTATGGCCTCGGCGGCGTCTCCTTTCGCGCGCCGCCCGGAGTGAGAGCCCGATTTGGAACCGCAACGACCGGCAATTTTGGCCGCAAAGTCTCGCGCTTCGACGTCGCCTACGTCCAAGAGCCCTTTGGAGGCAGCTTCAAGGTGAACCTCGACGGCGCTCCTTACGGTGAGATCCCAACCGCTTCCCCAGAGAAAAAGACCGCCCATTACGAGGTCAGGACCACCGACGGAGAACACATGCTGGAGCTCGTTTCGTCTGGCCCCGGCTCTGTAAGAGCATTTGGCGTGGTGATGGAGCGCGAGGAACCAGGAGTTGTGTGGGATGCCCTTGGCATATTGGGAGCACGCATCCGCTTTCTCGACAAACAAGACGATGCCCACTATGCCGAATCGCTACGCTGGCGCTCACCAAACCTCATTGTCTATCAGTTTGGAGCGAACGAGAGCGGCGATGGATGGGCTTATTCGATGGAGGATTACCATCGGACCATGAAAGAAGTGCTGCTGCAGGGCAAGGCGGCGGTGCCCACCGCGAGCTGCCTGATAATCGGCGCGATGGATCGCGCACGCGTCATCGAAAACAAGACGGAAAGCATGCGAATTATCCCGCTCATTGTGGAACAGCAGGCCAAGGTTGCAAAGGAGGTTGGGTGCGCCTTCTTTAATACTTTTCTGGCAATGGGTGGCTCGGGATCCATGCGCACGTGGGTGAACCGTGGCTGGGGCGCCGGTGATCTGACGCACCCCACAAGCTTTGGGGCCCAGGTTCTTGGCGATTGGATTTTCGCCGGCATGGTCGACGGTTATGACAAGTTCCACGCCGCCGCGGCGCAGCCGCGCTAGGTGCGGAGTGCCGAGCGGCTAGCGGCCCTCAAGAAACTCCTCGTACCCGCTGACAATTGCCGCGACCGTTCGAGCGCCTAAAAGCTGATAGCCTGAGATGGTAAGATGGATCCCGTCCGCCTTAGCCAGCCGTGGAGTGGCTAGAAGCCACCCGGCAAAGCCACCCTCATTCGCCATGGCCGAAGCAGCACTGAAGAATGCACAACCCAAATGCGCCGCCGTCTCTTCTTGAACTTTTCCGATTTCCGGCACACGGGGGTGCGGCTGGCCGTTCGCGTCCAGTGCATCGGGCAAGCCTATGATTAAGCAATCGGCCGAAGGCACCGCAGCACGGACACGAGCCATTACCCGCGCATAGTGCTCCGCGTAGGCCGCCGGCGCTCGCTGATCGAAGGCTTCGTTCGTGCCGAATGCAAGCACCACAAGGCCTACCTCTCTTTGGGCTAGCTCGAGCTTCCAGGCTTCTTCATTCCAGGCTAACGCCGTTTCCACCCGAGCGCCGTCCACCCCCAAGGTATGCAACACGACCCCACCTTGACTAGACTCAAGCGAGCCACCGAGAAATTGGGGGGCCCCAGCCAAGACACGAACGTGAAGAGCTTCTCCCCGAGGTGCGGGCAACACTTGTTCCTCGATCTTTGGAACCTCATCTCCGGTAAGCGTGAAGCTGTGCTCACCCGAGCTCAGCCGAACCCTGTCAGCATTCCCGAGTCGAACGCGCACCTTCCACATCGCCTCACCCAAGGTCGCGTTGGGCTCGGGCTGCGCTTTGAAAGTTGCACTCGAAGAGCGAGGGAAGGTACGGATCCCCCCAAGGCCAAATACGCCATCCCCCGTGCGAGTTCTGAGCGAGGGCGGCCCCGGCTCTCTTCCCCAGGCTCCGTTCTGTTCGAAGCTGAGACTTGCGTGGCGGTAGCTCTTAAGCGCTACATGGAAAAACCCCGGGCCCCCAACGCCGAAACGGGCCTGAAGTTGGGCACGGACTTCACCCGTCCAGAAATCCGCGGCGGTGTGCGAATCACCCAGCCAGGCGATGTGCACAGGACGAGCCTGCACCTCATTCTCAAGCGCCCGAAGAAGCGAGTAGAACCGCGGTAACGCCACCCCTTTTGAAGTCGGGGCGGTGGGTTCAAGACCCGCTATGGCGGCGCGCTGAGCAATCTCTTTGGCTGCTGGCAGAGATGGCGCAGCGGATGGTGCGTGCAAGTTTCTTGAATTCTCGACCGCCCCGGGTCCGATTTCCCGGCGTTGACCTGAGGCGCAAGCGACTGTTGATCCCGCCGCTAACATGACGAGAACACAGGCACCAATCGCTCTGGTGCGGCGACAGCCTAGCGCCTCTCTTGTCAGTGGACCCAACTGCCGCCTCACCTTGCTCATGCGTTGGTTCGCCCGGGGCCAGCCGGGAGCTCATCCCCTAGCCGTAGCCGCTCCACGCTGGGAACCAGCCAGGAACTAATGGAAGGACACGCAAGGCCCGCTGCACTTAAGAAGCGAGCGGCATTTGTTGTGCCGTAACGCAAGCCCAAACGGAGCTGGGACCAAAATGCGCGCTCTCGGCGACCAGCGCGACCGAAACGCGGTGTGGACAGCCAGTTACCTGGGGTTGCCCCAAAAACAGGAGGAACGCGACCGATGACCTCAGCGACCTTCCCAAGAACATCCCGAACCGTAGGAGCAGACTCTTCTACCAGGTGCACCGTCTGGCCCGCCGCGGCCCTAGCTCCAGAAAGAAAGACCCCGGCACGCACCACGTACTCAAGCGGCGTTAGGTAGAGAAGCTCATCTCCACGTACGTGCGGAGGCACGTGAAGCGCCGACCGCGATGCAAGCAGATCGAACCATCCGTCCAACACAGGACCCCACGCTAAAGGGGGATCCAAGTGAATGTCGCTCACGATAGCTGCCGCTCTCAGCGTGGTGATCGGGAGCGAAGAGCTCTCCGCTCTTGCCATTTGTTCGGCCACAGCAAGCCCCTCCTCGCACTCCGATGAGAACTTCTGACCAACGTGGAGGTCATCCTCCCTAAACTCTCCAGCGTGCTGCCCACTGACCGCGAGGGAAGAATACACGACAAGCTTTTCGAGGCCGGCCGCTGCGCGACAGAATGCAAGAACCTCTCGCATGCTCCCCACCAACCTCTCGCGCTGCTCTCCGGCACGCACCGAGCTCTGCCCGTGGGACCACTCCGAGAGCCCAGCGGTGTGGTGAACCCAACGGATCTTCCCGAGGAGGTCTACGTATTTTGCGCCGCTGAGACCAAAATCAAGGGCCTCCAGCTCGCACTCGATCACGTGCACGCGACCCTTGTGTCGAGCCAAAACCCCCTGAGCCTCTTCCCCCGAGGCGCCTCCCCCCGAAGGCACCAACAAGTAAACATCCATCCGAGGCCGGAAGCTCAAGAGATGTTCGGTGAGGCTAAACGCAAGCTCCCCCGGGCCGCCCAGCACGAGCGTTGCTTCTTGAAAGCCCTCAGATGCCAAGGAGCCCATCCAGAGCCTCTTGCTCAAAACGGGATGTCATCGTCCGAGCCACCACCGTAATCCGCATCGTCGTAGTTGGCATCGTGGCTCGACCCAGCGTGAGACGAGCCGCTCGATTCGTCGCCGCGCGGTGCGCCGCCACCACCCGAACGCCCGCCTCCCCCGCCGCCAGCAAGGATGATGTTGTTCGCGACAATCTCGGTACGGTACCGCTTCTGCCCGTCTTTATCGTCGTAGCTCGACGAACGAATGCCACCTTCCACGAAAATCCGCGACCCCTTTGTCAGGAATTTGCTGAGTGCCTCAGCGCGCTTGCCCCAAACAACCACGCTGTGCCACTCGGTGCGTTCTTGCCACGATTTATTCTTGTCCAAGTAACGCTCGGGTGTTGCCAAGCGCAGCTTGAGCACTGATTGCCCACCGCCTGTTACCTTGAGCTCTGGATCTTGCCCGAGGTTCCCCAAGAGCATCACGCGGTTCAAACCTTCAGCCATAAAATTGCTCCTTCAATGAAGCCGAACCGTGTGACGTTTTGGGTTTGAAAGCAACCGCAGCCGGGACTTTGTCTGTCCTACCCCGCCCGGCCCCCAGCGCTTTGCGAGGCTTCGACCGGGCTTCTCAAAGCGGGGAACGTGGCCCCTGGACTTCTTGGAGCAGAGCCTGTGCCTCGGCGCGAATAGCAAGCAAGCTTTGGCGGATCCCCCGAAGGGCGGAGCGTGTGGGATCTTCCTGGGGCTGGGGCTCATCGCCTACTGTGCGCAGCCTCTTTCGTGCCCCGGCTATCGTGTACCCGTGGGTGTACAAGAGATCCTTCACCTTCAAGAGCCGTTCAACGTCTTTGCGCGAGTAGATGCGCTGCCCTTTTCGGGACTTCTGGGGACGAATCGACCGAAATTCGGTTTCCCAGTAGCGGAGCACGTGCGGCTCTACACCAACGATCTCTGAAACTTCACCGATCCGATAGTAGAGCTTGACGAGCGGTTGGTCCTGCAAAACTTCGGACACGATTTATTATTCCTCGTCTTCTGCTGCGCCGGCTGTGGAATACGACCCCACAGGCCCATCCGTATTTAGCGCCTGCTTCAGGAGCTGGCTCGCCTTGAAATTCAGGACACGACGCGAAGTGATAGTGATTGGTTGGCCCGTCTGAGGGTTTCGCCCCTGGCGCTGCCGCTTATCTCTCAAGACGAAGTTGCCAAATCCGGAAACTTTAATCTTTTCACCACGCGACAGCGTCTGCTTGATGGTTTCAAATACCAAGTCCACAAGGTCCGCGGACTCTTTTTTCGAGAATCCGCCCAACTTCGTATAAACGGCTTGTACGATGTCGGCCTTGGTCATGCGATTGACTGGGCGTTGAGCACTCCCGTTAGGCCCACACCTAACGAGCACCTTAGATAGTACCCAGCCCGCCCCAAATGTCCAGGCTGGCGCCTCTCACCTCCCGAGAGGCCGTTTCCAGCTTCAGGTTCCCCACGTACGGCTTACCTGAGCCCCCCGAAGCTCAGGCATGGCCGGTACGAATCTTACGCTGCACGCGCCATGTCAACACCAGGTTCAAGCGCGCCCCGAGCAGCGGGCGCGGAGACTTTGGCACGAACCGAGCGCCGCCCCTCAGCTAGCTCAAGCGACAACTGGACGGCCACGTAGCCGTAGCCCAGTGAGAAGAGGAAAGCGAACGGGGTAGCAAACCAATGGCTAGTGGCGACCGACACCACCACACTCACCATGCAATAAACGGAGAAGAAGGCTTCAACAAAAGGCCACTTCACACCCTCGCGATAGCGGGCGGCATTCGAGCCGCGCTTGGGCGTGCGCACGAACTCACCCGCCATCGAACGGACACCGCCCAACACAGCACCCGTAAGGTGCGGCGAAAGGCCTGCACCGAGCGCGATCAAAGCTGGCAACCGAACGAGCGCCGCCCAAGCTGAGCGCCCCTGGCTTACTTCCGCCAAGCAGTAGAACGCGATCAACGATCCTGTCGCTCCAATACAGAACGGCAAATCGACAATCAACATCGTCTGCAGATCTACCGCCGGCAAATAAACCAACGATGGCAACAGTAGCACCGTCAAAAGGAGCATGAGCGGGTACGCAAAGTGCGGCAACATGTGAAAGCAGGCTTCCACTTTCTGCTTCGTGGAGACCTTCGACCGAAGCACCGTGCCTAGCAACTTTCGCGCTGTCTGCACGGTGCCCTTTGCCCAACGATACTGCTGCGCGCGCAGCGCCGAAAGCTCCTCCGGCAGCTCGGAGGGCGTGAGCACATCCGGACGATAAATGAACTGCCAGCCACGCAACTGGGCGCGATAAGAGAGATCTAGATCTTCTGTAAGCGTGTCATGTTGCCAGCCACCCGCATCCGCGATCGCTTCTTTGCGCCAGATGCCGCCCGTTCCGGAGAAGTTGAACATCAAACCGGCTGAAAAGCGCGAGCGGTTCTCAATGAGATGGTGCCCATCCAGCATGAGTGCCTGAATGCTCGTAAGCAAGCTGTGATCCCGATTCATGTGCGCCCACCGCGTCTGCACAACGGCAACTTTGGGATTTCTAAAGTGGGCCACTAACGTACGTAGGAAAGAAGGCTGCGGGACAAAGTCCGCATCGAAGATCGCGATGAGTTCACCCTTCGCGGTCTTTAAACCAAAATCCAACGCGCCCGCCTTGTACCCAACTCGATCGGCACGGCGCACATACTTTGCATCCACCCCACGCTGCACGAGCCGCTCCACAGCGGCCTTCGCCAGGGCACACGTCTCATCGCTAGAATCATCCAACACCTGGATCTCGAACAGGTGAGCCGGGTAGTCGAGCTTGCCCGTCGCCTCGATCAAGCGTTCCACGACGGTCGCCTCGTTATAGAGGGGGAGCTGCACAGTAACGCGAGGCAAATCCGCCTCGGGGGTGGGCCGAATCTCCGCGATGCGTTCAACGAACCGACGGGTACGCCAACACATGACCGCCAAGTAGGCCCGATGCAGGCCGTAGGTACACAGGGCGAGCAGAACAACCAAGTAAACGCAAACGAACAGTATTTCCATGAGGGCCCAGCTCAGTTACCAGCTCGCAAAACGCCAAATGTCACCGAAATGTAATTCTTTGCACGACCTTGTCGCACTTACACTCTCGCTGTATTTTTGAGCAGTACTGAGCATGCGGACCGCCTCTGTTGGCGCCCGGTTCGGACTGCACCCGCCGCCCCCTTCTGCCGATCTCCTCATCTGCTAACAGGCGGGTCATGGCAACCAGCCTTTTCCCCCCCGGCGCGAGCGACGTGCTCTACGTCATCGACCTATCGAACTACGTGCTGCGCGCCTATCACGCGATTAGCGAACTGCACGCACCGAGCGGTGAACCCACTCACGCTGTGCACGGCATGGTCAACATGCTCGACCGCCTACTCAGAACTCAGAAACCACAGTTGCTCGCCGTGGCCATGGACTCGGGGCGCGAAACGTTCCGAAAAGAGATCTATCCTGAATACAAAGCAAACCGGCCACCTTCGCCGCCCGATCTCCGCCAACAGCTTCAGCGCTGCGAGCAGATCGTCGCGGCCCGAGGGCTCCCCATCTTCAAACAAGCAGGAGTGGAGGCGGACGACCTCATCGCAACCCTCGTGGAGAGAACTTTAGCGATGAACCTGCGTGTGGTGATCGCGGCAGCTGACAAAGACTTGATGCAGCTCGTAAGTCCTCGCGTGTTGCTCTGGGACACACTGAGGAACAAAGTGTTCGGGCCTCCGGAAGTGGAAGAGCGCTTTGGGGTGCGCGTGGAGCAGGTGGGGGACCTCCTGGGACTCATGGGGGACAGCTCCGACAATATTCCCGGCGTGCCGCATATTGGCCCAAAAACGGCCAAAGACTTGCTGAATCAGTGCGGCACCTTGGCGGGAGTCTACGATCACCTCGACGAGATCAAGTCCAAAGCGGTACGCAAAACGCTCAGCGAACACCGCGAGCAAGCATTCCTCAGCCGCCGCCTCGTGGAACTAAAGAGAGATTGTCCCATCCAGTGTGACGTTGAGTCGCTACGCCCTGGGAAGCCGAATGACACAGAGTTGACTCGAATCTACGCCGAACTCGGTTTTATTCGTCAGCTCAATTTGTTGGAGCCGAGCTCCCCTCTGCCGAGCGCAAACTCCACCGCTAGCTCCTTGCCTGCAGCCACACCAGCACCGAAGCTCGATCCGAAGCTCACTACCATATTCCACGAAGCCGATTTGAACCGCCTAGTAGAGCTCGCACGCACCACCAAGCAGCTCGCCCTAGAAACCTTCACTACCGAAATCCAACGAACGGCGGAGATCGTCGGGATAGCGCTGCTCGCCGGTCCCGAGGAAGTGTTTTACTTACCCGTTGGCCACCGCTACCTTGGCGTTCCCCAACTCCTCGGGTCAGAGCCAATTCGCCGAATCCTCGGACCACTTCTCGCCGACCCCAGCATTCGGAAGCGTGCCTACGATCTCAAGCGTTGCGCAGTCGATTTGAGCTCGTTTGGGCTTAACCTCCAGGGATTCGACTTCGACGTCAAGCTGTCTAGCTATTTGCTCGATCCTGACGGCAGCCATGAACTCACCGCAGTCGTGAGCGCGGAGCTCGGCGTACAGTTGCCCGCGCGCGCCACACTTTTGCATCCGAGTCGCGGACAGCGCCTCGATGCTTCCGAACTTCCGATCGACATCGCTGCTCGTCAGCTGACGTCAGAAGTGACGCACACCGCAGCGCTCTTTGAGCGACTAGAGCCGCGCCTCGCCGATGTGGGGCTCGTGCCTCTGCTGAGAGAAATGGAGCTCCCACTCGCGCAACTCCTGGCGGAGCTGGAAGGGGTGGGGGTGCTCATTGACACTTCCAAGCTGGCCCTGCTCGGTAAACGCTGCGAGCTTCTGCTGGCAGATCTTGAAAAACGAGCGCATGCGCTCGCCGGACACGAATTCAACGTCAATTCACCGCGCCAGCTTGAAACCGTGCTGTTTGATGAGTTCAAGCTGAAGCCCCTCAAGCGCACCAAGACGTCCCGGTCAACCGATCACGAGACGTTGGAGTCGCTTGCGGACGAACACCCCCTACCCGCTCTTATCCTCGAACTGAGGCAATACTCTAAACTCAAGGGCACCTATATCGATGCACTGCCGCTCTTGGTTCGCCCGAAGACGGGGCGTGTCCACACGCGCTGGGAGCAAGCCGTTGCCGCCACTGGGCGCCTTTCTTCCATCGACCCGAACCTGCAGAACATTCCAATCCGCACTGAGCTTGGCCGAGACATCCGCGCAGCTTTCGTGGCACCGCCGGGGCACGTACTGGTGAGCGCAGATTATTCTCAGATCGAGCTCCGCGTGCTCGCCCACCTTTCCAACGACCAAGTTTTGCTGGAAGCCTTTGGTACTGGGCAAGATATTCACACGCGTACAGCGATGGAAATATTTGAGCTTGGTGCCGATGAGGTAACACGCGAACATCGAACGCGCGCCAAGGCGGTTAACTTCGGAGTTATCTACGGCCAGGGGGACAGCGGCCTGGCCAAATCCCTCGGCATTTCTCGCGCAGAAGCAGGCAGCTTTATTGCGGCTTATTTCAGGCGCCACGCTGGCGTGCAGCGCTTCATGAACGAAACCCTCGAAAGCGCCCGCGCCGGCGAAGCAGTGCGCAGCTTGTTGGGACGGCGTCGCCTGGTGCCAGACATCTCAAGCGGCAACCGCGCGAAACGTCTTGCGGCCGAGCGCATTGCCATGAACATGCCCATTCAAGGCACCGCGGCCGATCTTTTGAAGCTGGCAATGCTAGCTCTTCGAACGCCCGTAACGGCCGGAACGAAGATGATTCTAACCGTTCACGATGAACTCGTATTTGAGGTACCCGAAGGCGAGGTGGAAGAAGCCGAGGCAAAGATCAAGCACACGATGGAATCCGTGTACGCGCTCAAGGTACCCCTCGTCGTGGACGTCGGACACGGAGGAAACTGGAAGGACGCACATTGAGCCGCGGCCGATCCACGCCGGTAGCCATCCTGGGCGCTGGGCTCACCGGCATGAGCGCAGCGATCGAACTGCAGCGGGCGGGTGTACCGTTTCGCATCTTTGAAAAGCTCACGCAGGTTGGCGGGCACGCCATTACTGTAGAGGAAGCAGGCTACCGCTTCGATCGCACGGGGCACCTATTGCACCTCCGGGACCCGAGTGTGCGCGAAAAGGTTCACACTTGGCTTCAAGGAAATTACCTATCCATCACGCGCAAGAGCCGTGTATTTTCGCAGGGTGTTTACACGCACTACCCCTTTCAGGCTAACACCTACGGGTTGCCCCCAGAAACCATCTCTGCATGCCTTTTGGACTTCATTGCCGCCGCCACCCACCCCCAAAAGCCTGTACCTCAGAATTTCGAAGAGTTTTGCCGCATCCACTTCGGCAACGCGATGAGCGAACGCTTCATGCTTCCTTACAACACCCGGCTTTGGGGCGTGCATCCCTCGGAAATCACCAGTGAGTGGTGTCAGCGTTTCGTGCCGCTCCCAAGCCTGAAAGACGTAGTGAATGGGGCCCTAGGTCCACCTTTACGCGAAGTCGGATACAATACGCACTTCATCTACCCCCGCCTCGGCATTGGCGAGCTCAGCCACGCCATGCAGCGGGAGCTCCCCCCAATTGAGCTGAATTCTGCCCCATCAAGCATTGATCTCGCACGCCGAGAGCTCATCCTCAACGGGGAGCGCCTACCTTTCGAGGTGCTCATCAGTACCCTGCCACTTCCCGTGTTGGTGGACCTTATCGCTGACGTTCCCAAAGAGGTGCGGCAAGCACGACAAAAGCTCCGCTCTACACACCTCTACTACCTGGACGTGGCGCTCCGGGTGCCTTGCGGACAAGATCTACATTGGGTCTACGTGCCCGAAGCGCACTACCCTTTCTATCGCGTCGGATGTTATTCCAACTTTTCCGCCGAGATGGCTCCTCCAGGCTGCTCGAATCTCTATGTGGAGTTGGCCTCCCGTGATGCACCAAGCCTTGAGCAGACGTTGCCTGAAGTAGTCGCTGGCTTGCTGGAGCTCGGCTTCATCGCCAACCCCGAGGCCGTCGCGTTCGCACGCATTCGCCGCATCGACTACGCGTACGTAATCTACGACCACGCATACCGCGAGGCACTCACCACCATCACGCATTTTCTGGCACAAGAGCGCCTGCTTTCGGCCGGGCGCTACGGCGGCTGGAACTACTCTTCTATGGAAGACGCCTTGATTTTCGGGCAAGGTGCGGCAGAAAGCGCACGCTCATGGCTGGCGTGAACGCTCCCCCAGAAGTTTCCATCGTTATTCCGATCTACAACGAAGAAGGCCTTCTTCACGCTTCCGTCGTGGATTTGCACGAGCGGCTACGCCCACTCGATCTACGCTACGAGCTCTTACTTGTGGAAAATGGCTCCAGCGATAACACCGCGGGTATCGCGCGAGACCTCTGCCATAAGTATCCCGAGGTCCGCCTCATTCGCACCAGTACGCCCAACTACGGCAAAGCACTTCGGTCCGGCATCCAAGCAGCAAAAGGCACCTGGATCATCTGCGACGAGATCGACTTGTGTGATACTGATTTTTATTCCCAGGCACTCAAGCTCCTGCGAAACGGTGAGGCCGACATGGTGATCGGCTCCAAGCTTATCGGCGGTGCTCGCGATGCGCGGCCCCTTTTTCGCCACGCAGCAAGCCACGCATACACTTCGCTTTTGCGACTGCTCTTTGGGTTTCCCGGCACAGACACTCATGGGCTCAAGGCATTTCACCGCTTAGCCCTCGCGGAAGTGCTGCAAGCATGCATCGTCGACAAAGACGTGTTTGCAAGCGAATTTGTGCTCCGAGCCTACCGCTCGAAGGTTCGCGTACGAGAAATCCCCGTGCAACTAGTAGAAAAACGCCCACCCTCCATCCACCTACTTCGGCGAGTGCCCGCTGTTATAAAGAGCCTTGCGAAGCTCACCTGGGCCATTCGCGTGAAAAGCTAGAACTTAGCCCCAACGTTCAATCCGCCAGTCTCGCTTACGAGCTATGCGCCTTAGGCGAGCATCCGGGTTGATAGCCACCGGCAACCCCACCGCCTCAAGCAGTGGAAGATCCGTGATGCTATCCGAGTAGAACGTGGCGGTGCTGAGGTTGAAGCCATGCTCTTCCGCCAAGCTAGCGACTCGGTCTATCTTCTTCTTTCCAAAGCAAACGTTGCCATCAACGCGACCCGTGAGTGTCCCCTCGTGCACTTCCAGCTTGGTGCAAATGACGTGCGGAATGCCAAGCTCCTCGGCCAGCGGCACTGCCGCATACTGGGTTGAGGCCGTGACGAGCACCAGCGTATCGCCGCGTTGCCGGTGCGCCTCGATGGCTCGACGCCCTTCGTCCGCTACATGCGGCAACACATATTCGCTGAACCATCGCTTGCACGAGGCCAAAAGGTCCCCTTCGTCTTGCCCACGAAAACTGCGCAATGCACGTTCAGCTACCCGCTCGGCGTCCATCAGCCCGACGGAGTAGCGGAGCATCCACATGGCAACCTTGAGTGCATCCACGAGGCCGGCTTGACCGATATCCCTCTGATACCGTGTGTAGAGCTGCGAGGTGTTGCGGCGCACTAACGTGCGATCCATGTCGAAGAGAGCAGCGTGGGATTCGTTAGACATGCGCTGAGCCAACTCTAGCAATAATACGGCCGACCTTGGAGCCTAGCTTAGCCCGGGCTAGCTTCTGGGCACGCCCTCATGACGAACCCGAAACAACCAAGGCCGAGGAACGCCTTACCTATCGATGATGTGTTGGGCGAGTTCGTGACGCTCTTGAAACAAAAACCAACGCTGGTGCTGGAGGCCCCTCCGGGAGCGGGAAAGACAACTCGCGCACCTTTGGCGATGCTCGACGTCGTTGGCAAGGGCAAGGAAATCATCGTGGGCGAGCCGCGGCGAATCGCCGCCAGGCTTGCGGCCGAGCGAGCGGCGTTCGAGCTGGGAGAACGCCCGGGAGAAACGGTTGGCTACAGCGTCCGCTTTGAAGAGCTCCGCGGCGAAAAAACGCGCGTTAGGTTTGTTACCTTTGGGCTGCTCTTGAGGGAACTTCTGCGACCTGGTGCACTCGCTTCTGTGGGGGCGGTAGTGCTCGATGAATTTCACGAACGCAGCCTGCCCTCCGACGTGTGCCTCGCTCGCCTCATAGAACTACAGCGCACAGCGCGCCCTGATCTTCGAATCGTCGTCATGAGCGCAACGCTCGAGGGAGATCGATTGGCGGCCGAGCTCGATAACTGTGCGCGGGTGCGGAGCGAAGGTCGCCTTTTTCCGCTCACAATTGAACATCAAGACAAGCCCGATGATCGCCCACTCGAAAAGCAGATCGTGAGTGCCGTCCGTCAATGCCTAATGCGTGAGAGCGAAGGGGACATCTTAGTCTTCGTACCGGGTGCACGTGAGATCCGCCTAGCCATGGGCGCGCTTGAGAGCCTCGCGCGCGAGGCCAACGTAACCGTTTTCCCACTCCACGGAGACTTACCGCTCAAGGAACAAGTGAGTGTTCTCGGCCCGAGCTCGCGTCGAAAAATCGTGATTTGCACGAATATCGCCGAGGCTTCCGTCACGGTTCCGGGCGTCACCACTGTCATTGATTCGGGCTTGATGCGGCAGGCCGAACATTCGCCGTACACGGGGGTTTCCCAGCTAAAATTGGTGAAGGTGAGCCAAGCCTCGGCGATTCAACGCGCCGGCCGCGCTGGCCGTACCCAACCCGGGCACGTAATTCGACTCTACACACGCGGGGATTTTGAAACCCGTGCGGAGCAGCAAATCCCTGAAATTCGCCGCTCAGATCTTTCAGACACCTGGCTTCTACTGAAGGCCATGGGCGTCCGCGATCCGGAGCAGTTAACCTGGCTGGATGCGCCCGACCCCAAGGCCGTAGCAGCTGCCAATCAGCTGCTTTCGCAGCTCGGTGCGTTGCAGCCGGACGGCCTTATCAGCGAGGTCGGAGCACAGCTCTTGAAGTTCCCTGTGCACCCGCGCCTCGGGCGGCTCATTCTGGAAGGCGAGGCACGGGGTGTGGGCGAGCAGGCTTGCCTCTTAGCAGCTTTGCTCACGGAGCGAGATATTCGCCTGGAAAGTCGCGCGCGCGGCGGTCCGCAGGTGAACGCGCACCTTGAGCCTGGCCCATCGGACGCTCTGGAGCTCTTTGAGCGCTATGAGCAGGCGCGCCAGGCTAACTTCGATGCGTCCGAGCTGCGCTACCTGGAACTCGATGCTTCGAGCGTGCGGGTGGTGGGGCTCCTTGAAAAGCAGCTCGTTCGCGCGCTGGGAAGCCGTCGCCGCGATTTTCCCCACGTTCCGGACGAGCAAGTTGGGGCCGTGCTCTGCCGCTGCTTGCTCAGCGGCTTCCCCGATCGAGTTGCACGGAGGCGCGCAACCGCGAGCCGTGAGCTCATCTTGTGCAATGGCCAGACCGCGACGCTCAGCGAAACAAGCGTTGTGAGCGTAGCCCCATTAATGCTCGCGCTCGACGTCGAGGAGCGACGGGAGGGGCAACGCGGCCCCCAGATCCAGGTGCGGTTAGCCAGTGCGGTAGAAGCCGATTGGCTGCTTTCGGACTACTACAACGACCTAGAGTTTGCGGATTCGCTCGTATTTGAGGAAGAACGAGGGCGCGTCGAGCAGGTCAGCAAGATAAGCTACGGCTCAGTCGTGCTCGAAGAAACACGTACTCCTGCTGCTCCCAGTGAACAGAGCACGGAAGTCTTGAAGCGCTACGCCGTCAAGCATGGTTCCCTCATGACGAAGGTGCTCGAGGCAACAGCGATCCTTGCCGGGCGCATGGCGATAGTAGCGCGCGTGTCGCCAAATTACGCCGGCAACAACGAAGAATGGCCGCTCCGCGTGCTCCACCAGGCCTGCACAGAAACCACCAGGCTCGACGAGCTCGAAAAGCTCGATTTCGCCCAGCTTGCACTGGCTTACCTCACAGCCGAAGAACGCGAATTGCTGCAGCGGTTAGCGCCCGAACGTTTGCCGTTGCCCGGTGGAAGCAACGTGGTGGTCCACTACGCTGAGGGGCAAGAACCGTGGATTGAATCTCGCCTTCAGGACTTCTTCGGAATGATCAAGAGCCCCACCGTGGGCGGTGGTCAGGTACCTGTAACCGTACATTTATTGGCGCCCAATTTCCGCCCCGTGCAGGTCACAGCCGATCTCTCCGGATTCTGGGAACGCCACTACCCTTCAATACGAAAAGAACTCATGCGACGTTACCCGCGGCACGCGTGGCCCGAAAATGGCGCCACGGCAACGCCACCCCCACCTCGACCTCCCCGCACGCGCTAGCTTTTCGGATAGGGAAATTCATTGGTCGGAGCCGCGGGCTCCGTATCACTTGACCACCTGTTTCACGGCCGCGAGTCTGCGGCGCGAGGACCAACCCTGGAAGGGTTACGCAACAGGGTTGTCGAAGGATCCCGTAGCAACCCGTGCATCAAGAAACCCTCAGACAATTTTCGTCTCACGGGGCTCGTTGCTTATCGAACGAGACGACTATTGCCTGGAAGTAAAATTCGTGGTGAACGAAAGCCTCACGAGGTGCTTTGAATGGTCGTCTGTCTACAGAAGTCATGGGTTGCCGCCCTCACGTCGATCGTGCTCACAGCCTGCCAGAGTCTCGGCCCGGGAGATTCGGAGCCAAGCAATAAACCTGTGGCAAAAGCCGTGACCATTGAGGCTCCTGCCAAGTCAGCTGAAGTGGTGTTCGACCCTAACAATCCGCCTCCGGGATGGAAGCTCTGTCACCGTAATCACTGCCACCACGAGGACGGGAGGGTGGCGTCTTATCAACAGGTAATGGCTGCCATTGGTGCCACTCGCATTGTCGGTGGGGAGGTCCCAAAGTCGGCTCCCGCCGCACCGTCCGACGTCGCTGCCGCTCCCCAAGATGCTGCCAGAACGGCGAGTGGCCTTGCCTCGCGAGTACTCAAGAAAGGGGCAGGAACACGCAAGCCGTCAGCCACAAGCGTCGTCACGGTGCACTACACAGGCTGGACGACAGATGGGCAGTCTTTCGACAGTTCGGTGGCTCGCGGCGAGCCCGCGCAGTTCCCTCTCAATCGCGTTATCCCAGGCTGGACCGAAGGCCTTCAACTCATGGTTGAAGGCGAAGAGCGCAGGCTCTGGATCCCCGAGAGTCTCGCTTACAAGGGCTCGCCGGGGAAACCGGCAGGCACCCTCGTCTTCGACGTCGAGTTGCTCTCTATCCGCTAGTGAAATCGCGGCGAAAACCGGCAAAAGCCGCGAGCAGTAGCGCCAACGACGGGACGAGCAAGCCAAGTAGCCCTAGGCCAACCGATTGCAGAAGCTCGGCGACAGGAGCTTCGCGATACTGGAAGCGTGGCATGTGGTCGTAATCCTCCGAGCCAAGCTTGCGATTGAGTGCGATGCGCTCGAAGAAAAACTTCTTGTATTCGGTGTGGTAGTCTGCAACCGCACGTGAGAAGTGCTGGTGGCGCGTGACCCCGCTGCCCGCAACGTCGTTCAGCCCCTCGTAGGCGATGATCGCAGGCGAAAGGAAGCGCAGACGATCTACCAAAGCCTGTTGCCGAGCGAGCTGCGTGGCAAACGCGTCTAAGACGGGTTGAACCCGAGACTCAAGCTCCCTTTGGATGCGGGCTCCACGTTGCGCACTCGCCACGGCGGACTCTCCTGGCGCTCCGTGATCTCCCTCGACAGCGCTCATCTGAGCTTCAACTTCGCGAGCAACTTCGCGGGTGCGGTTGACGAGCTCGACCCGGGATGGGGACGGATACAATGCGTCCACCGCCACGCTCGCAAGCCCGGGCACTACGACCACTAGCACCAACCAGAGGCTCATCAATGACAGCGCGTTGCCCGCCGACGACGTGCCATAAGCGTTTACGCACAAGGCCAGGCAAAACCAGAACGCCGTGTAAAGCACGAGCAGCGCCAGGTAGAGCGCGATGAGGCCAGGAGCCCCTTCTCCGCCAAGACCACCGCCAAAGACGAAGGGCACGATCAAAGCCGCGAATAGCAACACCAAAAGAAGGACTGCTCCACGCAGAGCCGCTTTCGCTCCGACAAACGCAGCAAGACTCACTGGCTGAGACAGGACCAGCGCCAAGGTGCCCCGCTCCCGCTCTTGGGCCAGCAAATCGAACGACAGGACCACCACCACCAAGGGCAGCAGAAAAACCAGGACGAAAGCCAGGTCAAACACGCCACTAACCTTGCGGCTCAGACTCCCTACGTCTTCCTGCCCGGTGTCAGCGAGCCGAGCTTCGGTCGTTACCCAAACGGTGTGGGGCAAGAGATCGCGCTGGCCTACGCTCATGGCGCCCAAGGG
The DNA here is from genome assembly GCA_033763455.1 of Polyangiaceae bacterium. Classification (GTDB taxonomy): domain Bacteria; phylum Myxococcota_A; class Polyangia; order Polyangiales; family Polyangiaceae; genus JBBRRP01. The sequence goes on along the minus strand of JANRKO010000006.1, from coordinate 252,399 downwards.
ACTTTCCGGCAACGACAATGCCTGACGACCAAGCTCTCGGCCAACGATTGAAGGTTGGCGTGGATCTTTCGAGTGCTGCACGGGCGCCCCGTTCTGAATGGCGATGACCTCTTGCCGAAGTGCTTTGAAGCGAGCCTCCTCTTCCAACTTCGTCACCCTTATCTGCTCGCGCTCGGCCCGAGCGTAGCTCGCTCCGCCAAGCGCCGCGTAGGCAACCAAGATCGAAAAACCAAGCAATACTGCCCAAACCGCGCGATCCCGCAGGAGGTTGCGACGCTCGATGGCAAAAACGGTCCAAAACATCACGCTACCTCAAGCCGAGCTACTGCCCGGTATGCCAAAAGCGCAGAAACCACGAGCCAGCACACCAGCAAGACCAAGCTGGGGAATTGGCGTCCGAGCACCCACTGCAACGCTGGCGGCGAATAGGCGAACTTGGGAGCCTTTTCCCAGAGCTCTTTGCCCGCTTTGTAGTCGAAACCCCGAGTGCCCCCCTTCTCCGCGAACTCGCGATTGAGCAGATCCACCAGGGCTCGACGGTGAATTTCGGCGCGATCGGAAAACTGACGGTGATGAGCGGCGTCAGTGCCGGCCAGCGCCATGGAAAGAGATCTGGCTACGATCACCGGCGAGAGAACTCCCAACACTTGCTCCAAGCGCTCTTGGCGATCGAGAGCAGCACCGAGTTCTGCGTAGTGGTGATCTAACACTTCGTTCTCGAACAACGCTTCGGCCTGCAACTCTAAGCCGTTCAACAGAGACGCATCCATTAGCGTTTCAGCCCCCTTGAACCCATACTGCAAGAGCAGCTTCTCGGAGAATTCATTCACACGCGCTTCGCGAGCAGTGCCACCCGGCACACCTTCGTTCAAGCTCGCCTTCACGCGCGCCGACAAGACAGCCTCCGACGGAACACGCGAAAGCACCATCGCGATATCAGTGGCCACACGAGGCACTATCAGGCTAACGCTAACCCAAATCCCCAGCAACGTCACGAGGGCTCCTCGCGACGATTTGGCGCGGGCTGAGGCCCAGAGCGTGAGATTTGCCCACAAAACAACGTAGCTTCCGTAAACCAAGACGAGCGCGAACAGGCGCCCCCAACCGCCCACTTCGAGCGCGCCTCCGAACACTGAAACACCGACGACGCACAGGGCGAACGCAGGGATCAGCAAAGCGGCCAGCGCCAAAAGCAGTCCGAGGAGCTTGCCCACTAACAGCGACCGAGGCTCAACGCCCAGGCTCTTCAGTTGGCGCAACGTGCCCCGTTCGCGCTCGGCGGTCCACGCGGCGAACCCCATTGCAACGACCAAGATGGGCACGAGCAACTCCAACACCGAGGCTACACTTAGGCGACTGAACCGCGCGAGAGCAGTACCGTCGCGGGCGCGCGCGCCTTCCAGTCTGTTGCGCTTGTGCGCCTCAAGCTTTAGCGACACACCCACGAAGGCATCAACGCCAGGGTTCACAAAGGAAAGAGCCCCAGCGGGCTTGAACACGTAAGTACCATAGTGGGCCGCAACGTGGGGATTCTTGTCGTCTTGCGTGCGAAAGTGGCCGTCCGCGACCTTTTGTGCGGCGTAGCGCTCAGCGCGCACGGCACGAGCTTCCCGAAGGCCAAGCCCAAGCGTCACCAAAAGAAGGCCGAACACCGCAACGCCAACGATTCGCAGACTGCCGTTGCGCGAGATCTCGCGCAACTCCTTCTGAATCAACGTACCAAGCATAGAGTGGCGCGAGCGCCTCGGGTTCACTTCCGCCATTAATGGTGCATATGATCGAGATAGACGCGCTCCAAATCCGCGTGACTTAGCTCGCTCGTGGTGTGGATTGCTACCAAGCGCCCCTCCTTCATGATGCCTACGCGGTCACCATCTTGCTTGGAACGAAAGATGTCGTGCGTAGCCATCAAGATAGCAACGCCGTCATCCCGCAGCCGGCGCAACAAAGCGGAGAACTCGTTGGAGGCTTTCGGATCGAGGCCACTCGTGGGCTCGTCGAGCAGGAGCGCTTTGGCATTTTTTGCCATTGCCATCGCGATCCCTACCTTTTGGCGCATTCCCTTCGAGTAGGTGCCCACGCGACGATTCACCGCTTCGGCGGCTAACCCCACGCGGCTCAGCATGCTCAAGAGCTCGGTATCCTGGAGCTCGCCTTTGCCGGCAAGCGTCGTAAAAAAGCGCAGATTCTCCAAACCCGTAAGGTTCGGATAGAGCATTACGTTTTCGGGTATGTACGCGAGCAACGCCTTGGTTTGGAGTGGGTGCTCCACAACGTTCAGCCCAGCGATCCGAGCGGCACCCGCGCTGGGACGGATGAAGCCCAAAAAGAGCTGTATTGTCGTGGTTTTTCCAGCCCCGTTGGCCCCTAGCAAACAGAAGAGCTCGCCTTCCTTCACCATGAGGTCCAGCCCGTGAAGTGCCACTACCTCGCCGTATTGTTTTCTCAGTCCTTCGGCGTGCAGCACAGTGCCCTCACGGGTAGCGAATGAGTGAAACCTGTTCGTGCTTCGCGCCGAAGTAGCAGTAAGGGCGTGCGAGGGAAGCTTACGGTTCTAGCCCTTGCTTGGGCGCTTTCTCTTGCGACTGAGGTACTTAGCATGACAAGTATCCGCTACTCAAACCGAGCTAGCTTACCTGCAAATACCACGCTAAGCGCAACTGTGTATAACGCGCACCGCGATGAATCCTGAGCCCAGCAAAGCCCTCACCCCTCCAGAACTCTCCTCAGCGCTGCCGGCGCCCTTTGGCGCTATCCCCAGCCCGCGCCAGCTCGCAGCGCACAGCCGAGGGCTCTACGGCTTCGTGCACTTTACGATCAATACATTCACTGATCGCGAATGGGGCTTTGGCGATGAGCAACCCGCGGCTTTCAGTCCAAGCGAGCTTGATGCTAACCAATGGGTGGCGGCCGCAAAAGCCGGAGGGCTCAGGGGTCTGATCTTCACCGCCAAACACCACGATGGTTTCTGCCTGTGGCCCACTTCCACCACTCCCCACAATATCAGTGCCTCACCCTGGCGCGGCGGTAAGGGCGATCTCGTGGGAGAATTGGCACGAGCCTGCAAAGCGGGCGGCATCAGCCTGGGCCTTTATTGTTCTCCCTGGGATCGCAATCATCCGGCCTACGGCACCGCAGCGTACGTGGACGTGTACCACGCGCAAGTCGCAGAACTCATGACACGTTATGGCGAGTTATTTGAGTTCTGGTTCGATGGAGCCAATGGTGGGGATGGCTGGTACGGTGGCGCGCAAGAGTCCCGAACGATCGACAATTCCACATACTATCGCTTCGGCGAGCTTTGGGAAAACTGCCGACGCCTACAGCCTAACGCCGTCCTATTCTCAGATGCTGGGCCAGATATACGCTGGTGTGGCAATGAGCGCGGCATATGCAGCACTACCAATTGGGCCAAGGTGAGGCCGGAGGGATTTCTACCTGGCAAAGTCGATGACATGGAACGGCTCGCGCATGGCGACCCTGACGGCACCGCGTGGCGGGGCGTTGAAGTAGATGTCAGCATCCGGCCGGGGTGGTTCTGGCACCCCGCGGAGCAGCCCAAATCAGGCGCTGAGCTCTTCGGTCTTTGGTTATCTTCCTACGGCCGAGGCGCCAACATGTTACTGAACCTCGCGCCCGATAGACGGGGGCTCGTGCCCAACGAAGACGTAGCCGCGCTAGCAGATTTTCGCGCGCGCGTCGCTGCATTCAGGGCGGTCGACGTCGCCGCCGGAAAGAATGTGCAAACGGACCACGCGCGCCCGGGCTGCCCCGGTAGCCATTTGGTGGATGGCCTTGAGAACACCGCCTGGGCCACACCCGACGGACAAACAACTGGGCACGCCATCGTCGATTTCGGAGCCGAGGAACGCGTCGCAGGCGTGCGCCTCTCCGAGCTTATCGCCTTAGGCCAACGAGTGGAGACCTTCGCCATCGATTTCTGGCATGGCCACTGGTTAGAAGTTCACAGGGGAACCACAGTCGGAGCCCAACGCATCATCGCGCTGCCCCCCAGCAAAACAGGGCGGCTGCGGCTACGAATCTTGGCTAGCCAAGCCTGCCCGGTAATATCGCAGTTACAGGTGTTTGCCGCATAGTCTGCACAAGGGCGAGCCACGGCGCTGCACATTCGCGCGCCGAAGGCATCAAGTCTCGAGCGAGGTAGCGCGCTGGCTCGCAAAACGCTTTGTCAAAAGGCAGGCATCACCGCGAAGCGTTCTGCCTTCGCAATACGCAAGCTCCTCGGGTTCAAGGGCTAAATCTTCTCCTTCAAGCGAGCCAGGAACTGCAGCGCATCGAGCGGGGTCATGTTCTCCACGTTGGCTGATCGCAGCGTCTCCAACGTTTCGAGCTGCTGGCGGGATACGTGGGACGACTCAAACAACCCGAGCTGGGCACGGGAACCGGTATTATTCCGCCTGCCCGTCGTGCTACCTGCTTCAAACGAGGTGAGTAGTGCCCGAGCGCGAGCTAACACCGATTCTGGCAACCCCGCCAACTTGGCGACAGCGATGCCGTAACTTCGGCTCGCTGCCCCTGCCACCACGCGGTGCAAAAAAACGATATCTTCGCCCTGTTCGCGAGCGCTCACGCTGTAGTTGGCCATGTGGCGCGAGTCCTCAGCGAGCGTTGTAAGCTCGTGATAATGGGTGGCAAAAAGAGCGCGGCACTTGGCCGCTTCATCGAGGTATTCGGCCACGGCCCAAGCGATGGCGAGCCCATCGAAAGTACTCGTTCCTCGCCCAATTTCATCTAATATCACGAGCGACCGCTGCGAGGCTCGGCGCAGGATCTCAGCTGTTTCGGTCATTTCGACCATGAACGTGCTTTGGCCCTGGGCCAGATTGTCGCTCGCACCAACACGCGAAAGCACCCGGTCTACAAGGCCAATGCGAGCAAAGCGAGCGGGAACAAAGCTGCCCATTTGCGCCAAAATCACCGTGAGAGCCACCTGGCGCAAGAAAGTACTTTTTCCAGCCATGTTGGGGCCGGTGATAAGCCAAAGCCGCTCCGCTTTGAGGTTGAGCTCCACATCGTTGGGAACAAAGCGCCCTTCAGCGGCTAACCGTTCAACCACTGGGTGACGGCCGTCGCGGATCTCGATCCCATCTGATTTCTCCACGTGGGGGCGACAATAATCGTAGCGGTGTGCCACCTCAGCGAGACTCGCGGCCACATCCCACCGGGCTACCATTGACGCCAATTGATACAAACGCGGCCCCCGCGACGCCACCTCCGCTACGAGTGCCGAGAAGAGAAGGAGCTCGCGCTCTCGATGTCGATCTTCGGCAGAGGTGATGCGATGAGCGAGCTCATCCAGCTCTTCGGTGGTGAAGCGTTCGCCCCCGCTTACCGTCTGCTTGCGGCGCCAAGCCTTCGGAGCTTTGGCCGTGTGGCTGCGGCTCACCTCGATATACCAGCCGAAAACGCGCGTAAAACGTACTTTCAAGGTACCAATGTCGGTCTCGTCGCGCAAACGCGCTTCGAGCTCGATCATGCGTTCGGCGCCGGACTTCTTCAAATCCGCAAACTCATCCAACTCCGCGTCGTACCCTGGGCGAAAGACACTTCCCTCCTTGGCTTGGGTGGGCGGGCGTTCCACGAGAGCCGCTGCGAGGAGCTCAGCAAGGTCTGTGATAGTATCGATTTTCTCCGATAACCGCAGGCTCTCGCGGGCGATCAGATCCCGTGTTTCGTTCAGCATGTTGGCTGCGCGTTCAGAGGCGAGCAGCCCATCACGAAGTTTACCCAGATCTCGGGGGGTGGCCTCTCCGAGCGAAGCGCGCACACCCAAACGCTCAAAATCTGCCACCTCACTGAGGCATTCGCGCAGAGCACTCCGAAGCCCGGGATTCTGCACGAAAAACTCGACCCCATCGAGCCTTCGGCGGATCCTTTCGTGGTCTACCAAAGGCGCTAATATTTGTCGCCGCAAGAGCCGCGCCCCAAGCGCTGTGGATGTTTGATCGATCACGTGCAGCAGCGTGGCTTCTTCGTTTCCAGATAAGGAGCGAACGAGCTCAAGGTGGATCTGGGTGCGCGCGTCGAGATGGAGACACTGCGCCGGATCCCAATGCACCAGGCGCCGAACGGGTAATTCGGCGCGCCCCGGATGGCATTCCCGAATAAAGCGCAGCGCGCGAGCCACTGCCCGCTGCGTGTGCTCACTCAAAGCACGCGCTTCGTCCACGAACTCACTCAAATGCTCACTTTGAGCCTCCGCCGAAAGCTCGCTATCTTCGCGCACAACGCCCGAACTCAACGTGGCCTGTACACTTGTGCGCGCTTCTTGGACCTGCTCTGGAACCCCACCGATCACAATTTCACTTGGGGAAGCGTGGGCGATTTCGGCTAACAAGAGGGCAACATCAGCCAACTCGGTGGCTCGGAGTTCACCGGTAGAGAGATCGAGCAGCGCAAGCCCGATCCCACTCGGCGCTACCTCCACTGCACAAAGCCAATTGTTGGTGTTGGGGCTCAGGTGCTCCTCAGAGGTGACCGTACCGGGCGTGATCACTCGCACCACTTGGCGCGGAACAATCCCTTTCACGGTCGAAGGATCGGCCATTTGCTCGCAAATCGCGACCTTGCAGCCTTTAGCGAGGAGCCTGCCGATGTAGTTGTGGGCGGCGTGGTACGGGACACCCGCCATGGGAATTTCGTCGGGCTTGCCCTTATTGCGGCTGGTGAGCGTGAGATCCAAAAGCCGGGCGCCCAGGACGGCGTCGTCCCCGAACATCTCGTAAAAATCACCCAAGCGGAAAAATATTAAAGCATCCGGATAGGCATTCTTCGCCTCCGCATGCTGCTGCATCACCGGGGTATTCGGCCCTGCCACTTCCTTTGCCTAGCAAGAACAGGCCAACAAAGGTAGCTGGCGCTCAGTAGAAGGAAACCGAGCGGCCCACGGGAGTCACGAGGTCGATGAAGGAAAGGCCTAGCGTGCTTCCGTCGACGATACCCAACTGGCCAAGCTCCGGTAAGTGTTCCAGAGCCACCGGAGAAACCCGGCCGGAACTTGCTTCCAGGCCGCCAAAATTTAGCAACATGGGAGAGAAGCCTCCGATCGTCCGCCAAGAAAAGAGCATGTCCCGCGTGCTCTTTTCGCCGCCTCGATAGACCGCAAACCGGGCAGTGAGCCCGTTGAAAACGCACGGACTGTCCGCTGGCACAGGCCCAGGGGCGCTCCTGCACACAACATCCTCCGGTTGGGCCGCGCCCACCGCACAGCCTGGGCCCGAAGCACTCATCGCCGAAGCATCGCACGAGATCTCAAAAGCGCGGCCTTCGAAAAAAACCTTGCTCGGGTCGTGATCCAGCGCGCAGACGAACTTACCATCGTTGGATCTCTCTGCTTTCACGCGATGGCGCTGGCCCGAGCTTGAACCGGTAAGCACCCATTGGTTGCCACCGCGTACCACGTAGGACACAAGGCCTGGAAAACAGCACGTTGCCATCGCGGATGCGCCCGCTGCGTCGGCACCTCGCGCCACCACGCTCAGCTCATCTTGGTACGCTTGTTCCACTCGAAAATCACGAGTGGGCTCAAGATCTTGACTGTTGGCCGCTCCAAAATACTCGCGACACATGTTGTAGCTGCAACTGTCCGCGGCCGCGCTTTGCCAGTACGGATCCACAGCTGATGGCACCTCGGATGTCAGCTGGACGTAGTCCGCATGCCGAACCGCGAAGGCAGCTAGGGCGTTTCCCTTGAGACCGAATTTCTCAGCGCCGAGCTCAGTAAGGAGTGCTTGGCTCTGCACCCCTTGGTCGCAAAAAAGCGCATTTTCATCGCGCATTATACGCAAACTTCCGGGTGCTTGGTTGAGCCGTCCGGTGGTGCCGCGCGCCGCGAGCGCTCCTTCAAAGGCCAGGCTGACGTTGTCCGAATATGGAAAGCTGCGGGGCTGGTTAAAGGGAAGCGTGAGCGCGTTGCGTTCTGCGGTGTTCGGATTGAGATCCAAGAGATTCGCCGCGTTGCGATCGCTCGACAGAAGAGTGGTGTTCACGAACACCTGTGCACACGCGCCGCCCACGCAGCCGTTTGGGTCTGTGCCCGGCGCGAGGTCAACCGGTAAAAGCCTGGGGTGCTGTCGCCCTTGCTCCGTCTGATTGTTGGAGAGGCGGGTTCCAAAGCGGCTTAACACCGGGAATTGATTGAGCGCTGGGGCTCTCACGCCGACGTCACTGCGGTTCACGATGGTCTGCGCGGAACGAACCCGGTGGCGCTCCACCACATGGCAGCTTACCTCGTTCGTCACCGTGAACGCACCGTCAGCGGCGAAGTTCTGTGTAAGATAGTCCGGCAGATCGGCGGGATCGTTCTTGCACCCACGAAAGTTCTCGACGGCAGACTTTTCTGTTTCGAAAGGGCGCCTGCAAGCCGCGTCTGCGTCGTCCACATCGAGCACGGCGACCTGCCCAGTCGAAAGCAGAACGAAGCCAAACGTGCCTCTCAGAGGGGTGGGCCCTGCGCCCGAGCGCAGATTGGAGGAAGGACGGTATTTGACCGCGGCGCTCTGTTGGGAAAGATCTGGATTCGGATCGCAACGTGTGCCCCACACGCCGATGCTCGTGTCCTCATCCGTAATCGGAACATCGTGATTGGCGAACACGATGTCCGTTGCTGGCGCCGTGAAGCTGATGCGATCGGCATCTTCTAGAGGCATGCGCGGCGCACCAGGCCGCACCAGAGGCGTAACCTGTGTGGCTTTGGCGCTCACATCGAAGACCATCACGCTTGCGGCCGGCTCGTCCTGGTCGTCGATGGCATAAAGGAACCGTTCGAGATTGGCGGTGAGAGGGCTTACGGCAATCTTGGCTGTTGTCACAACCCGTTCTGGGCGGCGCATGGATGTGGGCAGAAGCGGAGACTGCTCTACCGGATTGCAAGGATCGCTTACGTCCAGGCGGTGGATCACGGGCGCTCCACGATCGGCCACATAAAGAGTGGTGTCGACCAGAGCCGCGTCTGATGGGCGAGACACAAAACCCGTGCCTGGAAGCTCGTAGCGGCGAACGGTGCTTGTTTGGGTAGCACTGACCAAATCGGCTGGCAGCGTTTGCTCGGCCCCACCGGCTGGACGCTCCGCCTTCAGCGGGACCCAGGCCTCAATTTCGCACGGAGAATAGGAACCGAGCTCGCGATCCAAAACGGCTTGGGCGTCGAGAACCGCCATCGCCCCTTGTTCGGGCAACAGCACCAAAAGCTTCCGGCGCCCTGCAAATGGATAGGTCCCCTGGGTGACATCGGCTGAACACGCTTGCCGAGATGCGGCCACAGGAGTTGCTGGTTGAGCTTCTGTACTGAGACAACTACGACGGATGCTCCCGTCAGGGCGCGCGGGCTCCGTTACGATCAAAAGCTTGCTCGGCCGAGAGGGCAATGCGCACGCGGGGAATTGGGAAACGTCCGTCGCCGCGCCGATACAGGTGGTTGGCAGAGAGTAGATGCCTTCGCGCCCTGGTTCGGCTACGCCCACAAAGCTTGCGCGCCCGTCGGGCGTGGAAACAATGTCCGTTGGACTTGCGCCGACCGGCAGGAACGAGAAACCTGGAACCGATGGGTTCACGTCTACAACGCCACCGCGCGTAACGTCGATGACCGCAACCTCACCTGTGAGCGTTTGGGTAACTAAACCGAAAATTCTATTTTGACTGATAGAGGGGCTCGTTCGATCAGGACACTCCCGCATTTCACGGCCTGCACCATCGGGCCCCACACACAAGAATGACACCGCACCAGCTGCCTGCAGCGACCGCAGAGGAACATCCGCCGCATTATCTGTGCAGCTAAGGTTCACCGCCCCGCAGGCAAGGGTGGCTAGGACGAGCCGAAACATGGGGAGATTATGAAGAAGCGATTTCATTTCGAGGCTCGAGGTGCGCTGGGCCGACCTACGGAAAGAACAATCTTGGCGTAATCCCCGGTGTGGGCGCGGTTGAGGTCAATCACGCCGAGGTACGAGTCGGTAAAATGAGCGACGTACGCAACGTTTCGCTCCTCGTCGACGACCAACGAATGCGGGCCCCGCCCTGTGCGAATCTCAGTTTCGATGCGCCCCCGCACCGGATCGTAAACGAATATCAAACGCGAATCGAAACACAACACGAACACGCGCGACTCAAGTTCGCCTGCTTCGTTCAAGATCTTTCCAAGCACCACGCGCGAAGGACCAAACGTGAGAGGAATAGTCTGCTTGAAGGTGGGCAATTCCAAACCCGGTGAACCGTTTGCCGGCGGGGCGACTTCCCCCAGCAGTAAACTTGCCGGTGTGCGATTGGCCACGAACACGGCCGTTGGCAGCAAGGCCGCCTGACTCAGGCAGGCAAAATACGCTGGCGTTTGCGCTTCCGCACACCCGCCGCTCGCGAGACATTCAGGAGGGACACCCGCCGCAACAGCACAACTTGCCTCCGCGGCTTGGCGCGCAGACGCGTCCACCGCAATCCCTCGCGAATCGCTACCAATGGAGTTCGCGTCGACCGGCGCCCTGCCTACCTCTCGTGCCTGCGCGGCCTCCGGCGCCGCCGCTTCTGCATTCAGAAACTTCACCAGCCGCACTTCGGGCGATGTACGACCCGTCAATAAAAACGCTGGCGAAGCGGAGGACTGAAAGGCCTTTGGGATCGGTACCGAAGCAATCGCTCCCGGACGAAACGCGCTACCAAATATGGTTGGCGCCAGAGTCTGCACCGAGCGCAAACTCAAGCCTGCCGACCAATCGTGCTCAAAGACCGAAACCTGTGGACCATCGCTCAGCTGGTGAATGCCCAAAAGGGCCTTTCCATCTTCAGTGGCTGCAAGCCCAGCGGGTTCTCGCGGAAGCTCAATGGCGGCGCCAAGCTCGTCCACACCGGCGTCCACGACGTACCTCGGGGCACACTGACGTCGACCATCCGCGCCACACTCGAGGGAGCCATCCGAGGCGGTGTCCACGAACATCATAGAGGCGCTTCCGCGTAACGGCAGGAACAAGCGACCCGGATGCCCCGCGGGCTCGGCTACGGGTCGCGTTAGGGAAACAAGATCTGTCGCAAAGGCCCCGATCTTAACCGCATCGGTCAAAATGGGCCGACCACCGTCTTGAGGTGAGGCTAGATCCACAGGTGAACATGGGCCTGGAACCAAAATTTGATCGGCCGCAGTGGCCTGACCAAGCTCCCCACAGCGATCGGCGCAGGACTGCCCGAGCGGGCATGACTTTGGGAGAAATTCCAAGATGCGGTTTGTATCCAGCGACTGCAGAGACCCTCCGTTGAACTGGAGGTCAAAGTCACTGTTGGCAACGAAGAGGTGCTGTCCCGTTCGATCGAGCGAAAGACCTACTGGGAAGTAGATCGCTTCGAGCGGCGGTTCGACACCATCGCCAGTTCCGGAGCAGCTACTGAGAGCGACGCAACTGGCCGCAAAAATCACTTTTTTGAGCACGTGCATCAGCGGGGCGGAGCCTAGTTGCACAAGCCACGCGCTGCAACGTGTGCTGCCATTTGCTCGTCGCGATAGTCGACGGAAGCGAAAAGGGCGCTCACCGAATTCCCACTGGGTTCGGGCAGCGCGCCTTCTGGCTTTCTTAGATTTCGAAAATCACTACGCCGCGCTCCACGTCGTCCTTGGCAGGCTTGGGTTCTGCTTCGGGGCGCTGAGGAAAACTATCGATGGGCAACTCCAAACGGGGCTGCTCCGCCCGACGGCTGCGGCGATCTTCTTCTTCTCTGCGACGGATCTGCTCGATGATGAACGGGGGTAGCATTCGTGGCCTCTCAATCTGGGCAACTGTGCCGACCTATTTCTTTAATCTAGTCGCGCGTTCCTATTGGTCAAGTTCGGTCACTTGCGCCGTTCCTTTAGCCTAATCAGCCATTGGAGGCCGATAGCGTAGGGTACTGTGCGCTCGGCACCCCCGTTTGAGCGTTGTGGCCCAGGGGAATTCGATGCCAGATTGAGCCCCATTGGCTCATATGGGTCCCGATAGACCACAGCGCGCATTCGGTCTCGGACGCTTTGGTGGTAAGTTGGGGTTCGTGAAGGGCGCCCGAAAGTTCTGGACGTCTTGGGTCGTGGTGGCCCTAGGCCTCGGTTTCTCATCGGTGGCCCATGCTGACTTCGACTTCAATGAGGCCGGTTGGCAAGGAACAAGCGAGTTTCTCGCCGAGGCGCGCAAGGCGCTCGGAACGAAAAGGGTTCGGATCCTCGCCACCCTCGACTTCGGTGCTCTGCAGCCGGCCGACGGGCTCCTTCTACTGCACCCGAACACCGATCTCAGCTACGAGCAACTCAGTCGATTCATGAGCGCCGGGGGCCGTGTAGCCATCCTGGACGATTTCGGCAGCGGGGCCCGCCTCCTCAAGCGTTTTCAGATCACCCGCATCAACGCCCCCTCGGATCCAGTGGAAATGCTCCGAAATAATCCCGAGCTAGCCATCGCTGTGCCGGCATTTCAGAGCAGCAAGAACCACGTGGGACGACATCCGACGGCCAACAACGTGGACCGCCTGGTTACCAATCATCCTAGCGTTTTTCTGCACGAGCACCTCACCCCAATCCTCTCCATTCGCACCAAAGCAGGCGAGGAGGCCGCCCTTGCTGTAACGGGAGTGATCGGAGACCAAGGCCGCCTCCTCGCGATGGGCGATCCATCAGCTTTCATCAATCTCATGTTGCGATACCCCGGGAATCGACAATTCGCCAAAGGCCTGGTGCAGTACCTCGTGGGGCCCGATAGCTGGGGCGAACGCGGTGGGAATCTTTACCTGCTGGCCAATAAGTTTGAGCAAACGGGGAGCTTTGGACAATCACCGACGCTCTTGGAACGAGTGCGCGAAAGTATGAGCAGCCTCCTGGGGGAGCTCACGAGAACGCGAGAGCAAGGTTTGCCCGACGTGGTTGCGTACATCCTCTCCGCAGCCTGCGCTCTCGGGGCACTTGCGTGGGCCCTCTTACGCGCCACCAAACCCTACCGAAGATTGACCCCGCGCTATGCCTTACCGGCTCCGCTGGTTGGTCAGGGGGGAGCCGCGGGACGCGCGGCAGTGTTGGGTGCTCGCTCAACACACAGAGCCCTTACGCTCGTGGAGTTAAAGGGCGCCGTCACCGAGGGCTTTGTAGAAAGGCTCCACCTAGATCACCACGCCGCCCCTAACCAAATACTTCATGAAGCAGAAAAACAAGGGGTGCTCGACCGAGCTGCGTTAGCCGAGCTCAAGGACCTGATTGGGGAGCTAGAAGCGGCCGAAAATGGCCTCGCGAGCAAGAAGCCGCACCAAGTTCGGGATCGGCAGGTGGACCAGCTTCGCAAGCGTGCCCTCAAGCTGCTCAAAGCGTTGTAAGGTGGAAATAAGGGAGCGTACGTTGAGTCAAGCGCTACAAGTAAATGAAATCGAAGCGGCGCGCGAACGCCTAGATCACGTGCGAGCTCAGGTAACCCGCGTTTACGTGGGCAATCCGAGCGCGGTGGATATGCTACTGGTGGGGCTCCTCGCGCGAGGACACGTGCTCCTCGAGGGCGTGCCCGGCGTCGCGAAGACGACCCTCGTAAAGACGTTCGCCGCCGCCTTGGGCATGACCGTCCGGCGGGTGCAGTTCACACCCGATCTCTTGCCGGCCGACATCACTGGAACCTACGTGCTCAATCCGCGCGACGGGACGTTCGCGCTGCGCGGCGGACCCATCTTTACGAATATTCTTCTGGCGGATGAAATCAATCGCGCCCCCGCGAAGACTCAATCCGCGCTTTTGGAGGCGATGCAAGAACATCAGGTTACCATCGAAGGTGACCGCTTTGTTCTGCCCGACCCTTTTTTCGTATTGGCCACCCAGAACCCCATCGACCTAGAAGGGACCTACGCGCTTCCAGAGGCCCAGATCGACCGCTTCCTTCTGCGCATTCGCATGGGTTATCCGTCGGTCCGCGAAGAAGTCGCGATGTTGAGGTCACACGGAGTGGCAGCCCCAGAGGCCGAGCCTATTCTAACCGCCGCCGACGCGTTGCGCCTACAAGCTATCGCTTCGCGAGTGCACGTCGAGGAAGATCTCTACGAATACGTAGTACTTCTGGCCGGCTTTACCCGCAGCCACCCCAAGGTGGTACTCGGGGCCTCACCCCGTGCCTCCCTCAGCTTGCTGCGCGCCGCCAAGGCGATTGCCATCCTCAAGGGGCGCCCGTTCCTGACGCCCGACGACGTTCAGGACGTCGCTTCGGCCGCCCTCGCGCATCGTCTCATCCTTGTGCCGGAGCTGGAGGGCGATGTTCGAGCGCGCACCGCAATCATTGAAGAAGCACTGTCGAAAGTCAGCTATCGACGCAATGTCCGGCCCCTATGATGTAAGCGGCTAAGCCGCGCGGATCGTCTCAATTGGTTCACGAAAACTCCGCCGATAGGCGCCCGGAGTGCTACCCACCGCACGTTTGAAAGCCTTGCTGAAGGCCGCTTCGCTGTCGTAGCCGACCTTTTCAGCTACCTCAGCCAAGGTGGCTTGGCCCGCGCGCAAAAAACCGGTGGCTTTCTGCATGCGCCAACGCGTAACGTACTGAAGCGGGGGCTCGCCTACCAGTTGTACAAACCTGGCAGCGAACGCCGAGCGCGACATGGCCACCTTCGCTGCGAGGCTGGCTACCGTCCAAGCTTCTTGGGGCTCCGCGTGCACCAGCTGCAACGCGGCTCCAATCTGCGCGTCGTTCAAAGCAGCCAACCAACCCGTTTGGCTGGGCGAAAGGTCTGCCAAGTAGCCGCGTACGATCTGGATGAACAAAACATCGGCAAGCCTGCTGATTACTGTAGCTGAGCCCGGCCGCCCAGAAGCCGCTTCGCACCCCATAAACTGCAAGGTTGTCTCAAGCCAAGCTACCGTGCGGTTGCTTCCACCACGCAGCGTCACGACAGGCGGCAAGGCGAGCAAGAGTGGGTTGTGTCGACGTTCTTCGAACTGAATGTAGCCAGAGAGCAGCGTCGTGCGTGCGCCCTCACCCGCCGCCCTGTACGTCTGACCGGAGCCGCGGCAATCTTCTTTTATGGCTCTGAACGGGCGAGCCTCCGTGTTCACATCATCCCGCAGGATGTGCGCGTGCCCGTGCGGCAATGTAACTAGGTCCCCCGGGGAAAGCGTTAGCTCTTCGCCGGTAGAAGTCACCGTCAAATGACAGCTACCATCCAAGACGACGTGGAACTGCGCCCCTTCTGCCTCGCCGAGCTCCACACCCCAAGGTGCCGAGAGCTCAAAGCGGCCATGACATGCCGCCCGCACACGCACCGTTTCAAGCACATCTGTGAGTACATCAGCCATGTTCGAGAGCCCTTTCCGAAGCAGTACCTCTCCGTACGATTGAGCGGCAAACTAGCCGAAAACTGTACTGATCATCCAGAAAAACCAGACAAACTCCAGCCGATTGGTCTCGGAGGCGCCAATATGGGGGTTTGAACCCTCAAAAAAAGCCGCCCACGAGGCTCGGCGAAGACAACCCTGGGACAGCAAAAGCTTGGCCAAAAGAAATAAACAGCGCTCCTGGTAACGTCGGCGGATACCGAGGGTCACCGAGGGGGATGGCCCAGTCGAAGCGCAGGACCAAGCGATCAACCTGAGGAAATAGCACCCGAGCGCCCACGCCCAGGCTTGAGCCGTGCCGAATGGCTTGGACCCCACCGAATACCGCCCCCACGTCGTAATAGGTTGCTGCCCCCACTTGGGCCGAGAGGACGTCCACAGAGCGTGTTCGAAACTCTAGGTTACTGACAGCGGCGCCTGAGCCGACAAACGCACCCGACGGGAAGCCCCTAAGCCTATTGTCGCCACCGAGTACGACGCCACGATTGGAGTAATTTTGGGGTCGCACCAAGAGAAAGCCGGAATGATGGAGTCGACCGAACGGTACATGCGGGCTCGCCGCGTACGTCGCAAGTTCATAAGCTACGTCGTTGCGCGCACGTGTAGCCAGTTCTAGTCGAGTGGTGGCAACAGCACGCGCCAGGCCATCACCAAGCGGAGCCGTGTAGGCAACCCCACCGAAAACCCCCAACAAATCCCTACTCGAACCGAGTGCTTCGGTCGCCGGAAAAACACGCACTAGAGCTTCGGGCCCCAACCGGTAATCTTCCTGTAGCCCAAGCGAGTTGATTTCAATCCTGGGGGTAAACTCCGAGAGGTAGCTGCGCAGTTGAAAAATAGGACTGACTCGCGACGTCCCCACCGGGATCACTCGCTCTACAAACTTGGCGGCAGGCTCAGGCTCAACGGCTCCGAGCCCGAAGGGCTGATAGCGCGTGGAGTTTGCTTCAGCGCCAAATGACACGTCTAGCTTTACTGCCCTCCCGTAAGAGCGCACCACTTCGGAGCCGCTCGCTAACGAGAACGTACGGTATTGCCAGGGGACCTGCTCCACCGCTTCCGTGTCCGGGAAATCCACCAACGCAAGCTTTCCGCCCTCGACACCTCGAAACACGTCCTTTCGCCACTGCAGCCCCGCAGCCCAAGCCCAACGTGTTTCGGTTGAGTAGAGAGGTTGGCCAGCGAAGATGCCGCCAAAAGAGCCCTCTCTCTGGCCCGTCTGGCGGTTGAAAATAAGGTTGGCGTTCAGGGAACCCAAGACGCGTGTGCCGAGTAGCCGAGGATTTCCGACAAGTGCACCCGTCGAATAACTGGTGGGGGTTAGGACGAAAAGCCCACCCACGTTCGTATGGGTTCCAAACAGGTTCTCTTCACTCGGGTTTAAAAACAGATAGTTAACGCGTGTACCCTCGAGCCGAAACCCCCAAAAAGGAAGGGGCGTAAGCGCCTCGATGGTGTCCCGAGCCAAACCGCCCAAACCGCCTTCGGTGCCCCGGGCATCCCTGAGGCGCGTTCCCTCAAGTTGAAAATCCGAGTTCATTCGCAGGCTCCAGACGTCACGCACGATCACTAAGACATCTACCGTGCCGGCCGGTGCCTCAAGCGGCACCACCAACACTAGGGATAGCTGCCGAACCGCTCTCAGGTTTCGCGCAGACTCTTCGACTTTGTCCCGAGCGAATGGGTCCCCCTCCTGAAAAAGCAGTTCACGCGCGATCACGTAGGGGCGAGAGGTGGCGTGAAATACGTTAACGAAATCTGGAATCGGATCCGATTCGTCGAAGACTTCTTGAACAACGACGTGGATCTTTCGGACGCGTTTGCCTTCGGGAGCAGGCTCTACTTTCCTCTTGAGCGTGTGAAGCACATTCGCAAGCGTGCGCTTCTCAAGGTCTGTGTACTCGGGGGGAGCAACCTCCGCGGCCTGCACCGCCGACGCGGCAAAGCTAATGGCGAAAGCCACCGCCACGGCAAGTACCCTCTGCCAACGCGCCCAATTTCTCATGAGCGCAAGAACTGAAAAATGGCCTCAAATACCTGGCGCGCTGCGTTCCCACCCAACGCTAGATCGACGTGCCCGAAATCCGATCCGCCAAAGGAGCCGTGCCCCACGCATAACGAGCTCTTCACGCAGCCCGTGTCAGCCCCCCAAGCCCGGCAAAGCGCCGCGGTGCCTACGCTATCCGTGAAGGGATCGCGCGAGCCAGTAATGAACAGAACAGGTACATTCAGGGCACGAATGCGCGACCAGTCTTCCTCGGACACTCCCGCTTGGCGCGCTTCGATAAGGTCACGAATTAGCCGTGTTGCAACATTCTGCACCACATTCGCCAATGCTAGGTTCACGGCTCGGCTGTCCATATTGTTGGCGTTATATAATAGCCGATGAACCGGGGTCCACACCCAGTGTACCCAAGGCAAAGCAAGGAGGCCTAGTGTTCTCAGCGGGAGGGTGCCTGCAACACTCGCCAGGAGTCGCGCAAATAACCAAAACGAAGTATTTTCGGCCACTAGGGTGGGAGCCGAGAGGCTCACCAGACGCCGCACCGCACCCTCGGGAACCCGGCGCAGAAGCGCGGAAGATGCCAGCAACCCGCCCAAAGAAAAACCCACCACATCGAGGCTCTCCGCACGAGTGCGCCGAAGGACCTCCGCAATCGCTAAGGGAACATCTATGTCACGAAGGGCATCCAGCCGTACAAGAGAGCGAGGTGTTCTGGGGAGGCCACAACGCAGCGTCACCAACCAAACGTCGAGCCCGCGCGCCGCAAGATAGCGGGCTAAGGAATGCTCTTCATCCAGATCCAAGTTGCGATGGTTAGCAGCAATTCCGTGCACCAGAAGTACGGGCACCTGTGCGCCCTGCAGCACCTCAGAAGGCGTGACACGCCTGAGCTCGATAGCGGAGCCATCCGGCGTTGGAATTTCTTCGACCAACGCGTACGGCAGAGCCAACCGGTAGTGGGTTCCCCAGAAAAGGACGTGGGCCGTTGCCGCTAGGCAGAAGACGAGGAGTGCACCCACCAACCAAAGCATTGTTGCCACCCCACTTTACAGAAAGCGTGACCCAAAGGCCTTGAGAAAGGCTTGAGCATCTTCCCTTGTTGGCGTGTAATATCGGGCCGTGCAAGTTCATCCGACCCGGGCCAGCGTGGATCTTGCCGTGGCCGCGATCGGGACGATTTTGGTGGGCCTGCTCCTGCAGCTTGGGCCTGTGGTGGCTTTCGGGGGCTCGCTGTTGGCCGGCCTCGCTATTGCACGCGCTGTGACACGAGTTGGCATCGCCCGCATCCGGGCGGCCGGTTTTGAGATGTTGTGGCGGGGGGATGAACGCGAAGTGACGGCTGCGCGCGGTGACGTGGTCGAACTGGAAGCTGAGATCCGCAATCGCGATACCCGGGCAGCACGCTACGTTGAGCTGCGAGCTGTGGCTTCCCCCAATCTGATCGTCACGCTCGATCCGCCCTCGGGTGAGGTGCCGGCGCTTGGTCGCTTGAATGTGACTGTCCGGGTGCAAACGCCCCGTGTCGGTCGCCATGGCATTCACGGGCTATCGCTCGAAGTGCAGGGCAGCCCTGGCCTTTTTGAAGTACCGCTCACCTTTGCCAACCCCTTCGGGATCGAAGTAATGCCTCAATCATTTGGCTCCACGCAGCGTTCCGCTCGCGGAGGTAGAAGTCGCCGCGTTGCTCGCGATGGTTTGGCTGGGCCGCTTTCCGGTGATGGCACTGATCTTCGAGAGCTCCGCGAGCTCCGCCCTGGGGACCCTTTTAAGCGCATCGCTTGGAAGGCTACTGCCCGACGCGGAAAGCTCATGGTTCGGGATTTTGAGCGTGAGGAGCGCGACGTTGTTTGGCTGCTTCTGGATGCATCGGTGGAGCTTTGGGCTGGTACGCCAGGGCAAGCCCCGCTTGATCGGGCCATCGACGAGGTGGCACGAGTGGCGCATTACTTCACGCGCCGGGGAGATCAAGTGGGGCTCGGCATTCTCGCCGCACGCAACCTTGCTTGGATTTCGCCTCAACGCGGCCCGGCTCAGCTCAACAGGATCCAGACCGCTCTTGCGCTTCAAACGGCAACCATCGATGCAGACCGCAGTGATTGGGACGAGGGGGACGCCGCGGCACGTGCCCTCGAACACATGCGCCCGCTAGATCCTGTTGGCACCCACCAGCTGCGCTCCCGAGATGTCGAACGCATCGCTCGCCGTGCCGATCGACTAAGAGCGCGCGCCCCCTTCAAGCGGGCAGATCCATTCTCTCGCACTCCCCGAGACAAGAGCCTGCGGCGGTATTTGAGTCTCTTTGGGATTGGCTCACCCGCCCGACTTGAACCTGAACGCACGCTGACGGACATTCAACTGCTTGAAGCGCTCCGACGCGCGCGCACCGAAGGCCCACGCGCTAGCCTCATCTACGTTTGGTCCGAACCCCCGGATCCTTTGACTCGCCCAAACATGGCCCAGGCGCTCGCAAAGCACAAAAGCGCGCGGACGGCGATCCGGTGGGTTTCCATGCGTACCGCCGAAAGCGTGACCGAAAGTGCAAGCGTAATGAGCGACGTAGCTAACGATGCGGTGAAGCTTCGTGCGCAGCTTGCTCAGGAACGCGGGGAACGTGAGTTGCGGCGCCTAGGGATTCGGGTCGAACGTTTCTTCGTGCGACAAAACGTGGGGGCGGGAGACGTTGCTTCAACCCTTCCGTGAGACCTTCGGTCGGGCTAACGGATCGTAAATTTCAAGCGCACGATCCAGCACCAAACGACGCCCCACGAGAACTCGGAAGTTCCAGGTTCCAAGCGCTGCTCCTGGCTGAAACGAAAACACTTTGGAGAATTGACTTTCACCGGCAGAAAGGTCCTCGTGCCCGACTTCCGTTTGTGCGGGCACCCACTTGCCCGCCTCGTAGCGCGCGGGCCGAGCGATCTCCCAGGTTACGGGTGTGGTCGCGGCGACAGGTGCTCCGAGGTGAACCTGAAACCCATAGCGATCTTTACCTGGCTGATCTGAAAGCGGAACCCTACGGAGCTCTTGGATCTGCCCGCCGTAGAAGACGCCCAACTCGGCTTCCGGAACGCTGGAGGCCGTGGAACACCCGAGGAGCATGCCAGTAACCAGCAAGCCATACGTTCGGTTCATTTTGTAAGTTCTTCCGCCATGCGGGCAAACTGTTGCACTGAAAGCACTTCGCCGCGCAAATTCAGGTCAATTTCCGCCCGGCTCGCGGCCTGAGCCAGGATCTCCGGGGAGTGTACCAACTGGCCCCAGGCGGTACGCAATTTCTTGCGGCGTTGTTGGAACGCGGCCTGCACAACTCGCTGAAACTGCGGAGTTTCTTCAGCGACGGGTGTTGGGTGTGGCTGGAGCACGACCACCGCCGAATCCACCTTCGGGCTTGGGAAAAATGCACCTTTTCGGATAACGAAAGCCTTCTGGGCAATGAACTGGGCCTGCACAAACACAGTCAACGCCCCATACGCTTCACTCCCCGGCTTGGCGGTCAGCCTCTCGGCCACCTCCAGCTGTACCATCACGCAGGCTCGATCTATCTCACGGCCGAGCGCGCACAGCGCACGCAAGATGGGCCCCGTGATGAGATAGGGTAAGTTGCCCGCCACGATGCGCGGTCGAGCCGTGTCGGCGAATTTCTGCGAGAGATCCACATCGCGAATGTCCGCCTCCTCGATGTTCAACCTGCCTTCGGCCACTTCGCTCGCGAAAATTTCACCTAACAGTGGGATGAGCTCTCGATCTTTTTCAAGTGCTAGGACTCGCTCCGAGCGTTCCAAGAGTGGGCCAGTAAGGGCCCCGAGGCCCGCGCCGATCTCAAGCACCGTAGCCGCGCGGAGAGGCCCGGTTGCGGAAAGTGCGATGCGAGCGCAGAGCTCCGGATCGCTCAGAAAGTTCTGGCCAAACTGCCGTTTGGCGTGGAGGCCGTGGCCCTCCAGGAGCGCTCGGGGGCTGCCCGAACGAGTTCGTTTGGCTGGCGAAGTCTCGTCCGGCAACTTTCCTCGGGCTTAGGCGTCGGGCGCTTCGCCCGGGTCCGCAAGGTGGCGGTAGTTCTCAGTGCTGGCCACTAACTCGTGCTCGGCGGCGCGAATCGTGGGAGGCGGGGGATCCCCGTAGAGCTCAAGCTTGGTGGCGGCCCAAAGCTCCTTCTGTACCAACGCCGTGTAGCTCGGGTCCTTTGGGTCGCCAGTGAAGTGATCCAAAGCTTCGTCTGCTTCTTTTAGTTCGAGGCGGGAGCGCACCACGTCCACTTCGTCTTTCGTGACGAAGTTGTCCGTCAGGAGGCGGGCCACATCCCCAGCGATTTGAACAAATCCACCGCCCACCGCGACCCGCTGCTCACCGCCAGCTTCACGATAGCTGACAATCCCGGTGCGAAGCGCTGCCAACAAAGGACGATGGCCAGGCAACACGCCAAACTCACCGTCCACACTCGGCGCGGTGAGCTCACTGACGTGCGCGCTCAACTTAACCCCATCGGGAGTGACGATCTGAAGGTTGATGCTGTCGGCCATGCTGGTCCTTGAGTCCGGCTTCAGGCTGCTTGCTTGAGCTTAGCGGCTTTGGCCTTCGCGTCTTCGATGTTGCCCACCAAGTAGAACGCCTGCTCCGGTAGATCATCCAACTCGCCCGAGAGAATGGCCTTGAACCCAATAATCGTTTCTTTGAGCGGAACGTAGCGGCCTTCGAGACCGGTGAACTGCGAGGCCACGAAGAAGGGCTGCGAAAGAAAGCGCTGGATCTTGCGGGCACGAGCCACAGTGAGCTTGTCGTCTTCGCTGAGCTCATCCATACCCAAGATGGCGATGATGTCTTGCAAGTCTTTGTACCGCTGCAACACCTGCTGCACCTGGCGAGCCACCGCATAGTGTTCGTCGCCCACGATCTGCGGCGAAAGCATGGTGCTCGTGGAATCCAGCGGATCCACTGCGGGGTAGATGCCCAGCTCGGAAATGGCGCGGGAAAGAACCGTGGTCGCATCCAAGTGAGCGAACGTTGTCGCGGGGGCAGGATCGGTCAAATCATCTGCCGGCACGTAGATGGCCTGCACACTGGTGATGCTGCCCTTCGTAGTGGAAGTAATACGCTCCTGCAGAGCACCCATCTCGGTGGCCAAGGTGGGCTGATAACCCACGGCGCTCGGCATACGACCCAGCAACGCCGACACCTCACTGCCAGCCTGTGTGAAGCGGAAAATGTTGTCGACGAACAACAACACGTCCTGCCCTTGCTCATCGCGGAAATACTCAGCAACGGTGAGCGCACTCAGAGCCACGCGAGCACGGGCTCCTGGCGGCTCATTCATCTGGCCGTAAACTAGCGCCGTCTTGCTGAGCACCGAATCACCGCTTTCGAGCTTAGATTCAGCCATTTCAGCGTAAAGATCGTTCCCCTCGCGGGTACGCTCGCCAACTCCTGCAAAGCAGCTCACGCCACCGTGGGCTTTAGCCACGTTGTTGATGAGCTCCATGATGAGCACTGTTTTGCCAACGCCGGCGCCGCCGAAGAGGCCGATCTTTCCGCCCTTTCGGTAAGGAGCCAGGAGGTCCACCACTTTAATGCCCGTCTCGAAGATCTCGACGTTGGTGCTCTGCTCCACGAAAGCAGGAGCCGGACGGTGGATCGGCCAGGAGTGTGCTGCATTGACCGGGCCCGCCTCATCCACGGGGCGCCCAATAACATTCAGAATCCGACCCAGGGTTTCTTTGCCCACTGGCATCTGGATGGGAGCCCCGGTGTCCCGAACTTCGGTGCCACGAACAAGCCCTTCGGTCGCATCCATCGCAATGGCTCGGACCATCGACTCACCAAGATGTGCAGCCACCTCAAGGACCAGGTTGTCCTTCTCTTTAGAGATGTTTGGGTTGGTGAGGGTGAGCGCATTGAGGATCTTGGGCAGCTTGCCCGGGGGAAAGGCGACGTCCACCACCGGACCAATAACCTGACTGATCTTGCCGGTGGAGAAAGCTGAAGTTCCGTTGTTTGCCATATTTCAGTCGTGTCTGCGGTGTCAGTGAAAACTACTTGCCAAAGCGAAGTTCGCGGCGGCCTTTACCATGCGAGCCCTGACCTGCCAACGCTTACTGAGAGAAACTTCCAGTAAGTCCCTGGGGGATGGGTGCCCCACGCTCAGAGTCGAAAATACGGCGCTTTTCTCTGAACCCACACAGACACGTGGGGCTCAACCCCACTAGGGCACTTTCGGGGCTTCACCACCGGCTGGCACGAGCGGCGGAGGCGGGGTATCAGTCGGACTCGGGTGATCGGCCAAGAGACCATTGACCGCGTTCGGGCGCAGACCTCCATCGCCAAGCTCATCGGTGAATCGGTCAAGCTCGAGCGTCGGGGAAGAAGCCACGTTGGGCTGTGCCCTTTTCATAAGGAGAAGAGCCCAAGCTTTCACGTCTCTGAAGAGCGAGGCTTCTACCATTGCTTCGGCTGCGCTGAGTCAGGCGACGTTTTTAAATTCTGTCAGCAGGCGATGGGCCTCAGCTTTGTTGAAGCGATTCGTTATCTCGCGGAGCGCGCCGGGATCCAGATCATTGAGAGCGAGCGCGAATCCCCCGAGGAACGCGAACGGAAGCGCAAACGGCAGGAGCTACTCGACGTAAACGCCGCGGCCGCCAAGTACTTCGAAAAGGAACTGCTCTCACACCCGCTCGCTAGCTACGCACGAGAAGAGCTCATTCGTCGCAAGCTTGACCTCAATGGGCCTGAAGCCACCCGCAACGCCCTCGAGTCTTTTCGCATCGGCTACGCCCCCTACGGCTGGGAGGGTTTAAGCCAGCACCTGCGAAAATTCGAGTACAACTTGCACAGCGCCGAGAGCGTGGGCCTGGTGCAGGAACGTAAAGCAGGGCCGGGATATTATGACCGGTTTCGCCACCGCCTGATGTTTGCGGTTGTGGACTTAAACGGCGCAGTTGTCGGCTTTAGTGGTCGGGCCCTTCCCGATCCGAGCCCCGAGGAGATCGCGCGCCTGGGGCTACCTCCCCTTCCTCCCCAGAAGCCGGGAGAAGCCCCCGCCAAATACATCAATTCACCCGAATCTCTAATCTACCGCAAACGTGACGTGGTGTTCGGCCTGTATCAGGCACGCCAGGGCATTCGCCGCACTGAGAATTGCGTCCTGGTAGAGGGGAACTTCGACGTCATGAGCTTGCACGCGCGTGGCATCGACAACGCCGTAGCTCCGCTTGGTACCGCATTCACCGTGGAACAGGCCCGCCAGATCCGCCGATTTTGTTCGCGCGTAACGCTGCTCTTCGATGGCGATAGTGCAGGAAAACGCGCCGCCCAAGCAGCGCGGGAAACCTGTAGTGAAGTCGAGCTCGAAGCTCGAGTGGCGGAGCTTCCGAGCGGCACCGATCCAGATGATTTCAGCCGCGAGCGCGGCGCAGAGGCCCTTGCCCGACTCATCGCTTCGGCTCGAGGTATGATTGAATACCTCATCGATACTGCCCTCGACGGAGGCTTTGCGCAGAACGACGCACGAGCCCGCGCCGAGAAGATCCGCCAGGTGGTGGAGATCTTGCGATCCGAAAAGGACCCCACCATACGGAGCATGGCTGAACAACATGCCGACCGAATCGCGGCACGTTTGGGCGTGCACGATGTACGAACCTTCAGAGCTCTTGCCGCCGCCGTCCGTCAGGGTCTGAGTCAGCCCGGCGGCCGAAAGGAAATGGCTCCCGCATCCAAGGTGGTCGCGCCTCCATCCACCGCGAGAAGCCGGGACCAAAGAGCGCAGGTGGAACTAGAGATTTTGGGCGCGCTGCTCGACTACCCAGAGCTTCTGGTGAGCGACGAGCTCGAAGCTGGGGTTTCCCTTCTCGCTGGAGATTTGGCCGTCGCGGTTGCCGCACTGCGTCAAACTGACACCAATTTCGAGCGAACTTCGGTAGAACTAGTGCTTGCGAAGCTGCCAAGCTCGATCCATCCATTCGCCCTCGCCCGGCTGACGGCCCCCCGACATTCCCGCCTGGAGGACGCCCGCACGGAACTCGTTGGCAACATGGACAAGCTTAAGCGTCTGGAGATGGCCCGGCAGACAAATGAAACTGTCGAGGAAATCGAGAGAGCGGCAAAGTCAGGGGACTTTGAACAAGAGCTTCTGCTTTTGGGCGAACAAATGCGACGCGCTAAGGCACGTCACGGCTTGATTGAGAGGTAGCGTGGGATCCAAAAAACCGCCCGAGCGCATGGCAGCCAACTCAAACGGCAATCGGCAACCCAAAGCCGCGGCTTCTCCAACTAGCCCGCCTGCTTCAAACAAGAGGCAGGTCGACGAGCAAAAGCAAGAGCGAGCCCGGCGCGATCTGATCAGCCTTGGCAAGGTAAAAGGCTTCCTCACCTACGACGACGTAGCTAGCGCTTTGCCCGCGGAGGACTTGAGCCCTGACCAAATGGACGATTTGCTCTCGGCGCTTGGCGACGAGGACATCGAAGTGCTCGATTCGACGAACCCGCCCAAGGCTCCGCCCCAAAAGGTCGCGGCTGAACGCGCCGCGAAGGTGAAGGTGAAGTCCACTAGCAAACCTCTCAGCCTCGCCTCCAGAGCCGGCAAGCTCTCGGAAGAAGAAGTCTACAGGAGCAACGACCCCGTGCGCATGTACCTGCGCAAAATGGGTAGCGTTGCGCTACTCACGCGTGAAGGCGAAGTAACCATCGCCAAGCGTATTGAGGAGGGCGAAAATGTGATCCTGGCCTCGATATTATCGAGCCCGATTGCAGTTCGCGAGATTATCGAGATCGGGGAACGCCTCAAGAACAAGAAACTTCGCGCCAAAGACATCGTCAAAGATGGCGACGACGAGGAGCGCGAATTCAATGAGGAAGAAGCCGAAAAGCGCATCTTCAAACTGATCGACAAAGTGCGGCGCTTCGAAAAGCGTGCGCTAGAGCTAAATGTTGAGAGAAAGACGACGACTGAAGCGCGCCGTCGCGAGATCGACAAAGATCTGAACGACAACAAGGCTGAGCTCGTGACGACGATGCAGGAGCTGAGGCTCAACAAGAAGACCATCGACAAGATTGTCGGCAAGCTGAAGGTCATCATAGACAAGGTGCACCGCGCGGAGGGCAAAGCCTTTGAGCTTCAACAGCATTCAGGTGCCAGCCAGACTGAAATCAAAAAGATGCTGCGAGAGGCCAAGGACGATCCGGAAGCGGAACGCGCTCTTGCCGAGAAGCTCGGACTTCAGACGGGTGACCTCAGCGACGTGAGCGAGGCGCTCAAGCGCGCCCAAAAGAGCGTAAAAGTCGTCGAAGAAGAGCTCCAGGTGGACGTGCCTGAGCTGCTCATTGTGTACAACACCATCCGCGCGGGCGAACGGCGCGCCGAGCGAGCGAAGGCCGAACTGATCGAGGCGAACCTGCGATTGGTCGTTTCGATAGCCAAGAAATACACCAACCGTGGCCTCCAGTTCTTGGACCTGATCCAAGAGGGAAACATTGGCCTCATGAAAGCCGTGGACAAGTTCGAGTATCGCCGCGGCTACAAATTCAGCACGTATGCCACCTGGTGGATTCGGCAGGCGATCACCCGCGCCATCGCCGACCAAGCTCGTACCATCCGCATCCCCGTGCACATGATCGAAACGATCAACAAGCTCGTGCGAACCTCACGCGCCTTGGTGCAGGAGTACGGACGTGAACCGACGCCCGAGGAAATAGCGGACAAGATGGAATTGCCGCTGGATAAGGTGCGCAAGGTTCTGAAGATCGCCAAAGAACCCATTAGCCTAGAAACCCCTATCGGAGAAGAAGAAGACAGCCATTTAGGGGACTTCATAGAAGACAAGAATGCCGTCAACCCATCCGAGGCGGTGATGAATGCCAACCTCAGCGACCAAACCCGTCGGGTGCTCAACAGTCTGACGCCGCGCGAGGAGAAAGTGTTGCGGATGCGTTTCGGGATCGGTGAAAAAAGCGACCACACACTCGAAGAGGTGGGGCAAGACTTCGAGGTCACCCGTGAGCGGATTCGTCAAATTGAGGCCAAGGCCCTCCGAAAGCTGCGCCACCCCAGCCGCTCAAAACAACTCAAGAGCTTCATCGACGGTGGCTAACGCCAAGGCGTGGACGAGAGAGCCGTGATTGGCCGCAAGGCCGATTAGTGACCTTGAGGCGTTTCCGGGCGATTCCCGGGGTTGACCCCAAGCCCTTGAGGAGGACTACTATGGCGGTCCTTGAGGGAAGTTCTTTTCATTGGTTTAGGGAGAAATCCATGCAGGCAAATAGCTTCAAATTAGGCCGCGTTCCCGTACTTGGCAGCATCGCATTGGTTGCGGCGCTCGGCACGTCGGCATGCGGTGGTTCCATTGTTTTTCAAGATCAGTCGGCAATTGCGATTGCCGGCACACCTCCAGCCCCGCCGGCCCCTCCGCCACCCAAAGTGGAAGCGCCGCCCGCCCCGCCGCCTCGCGTTGAGCTCCGTGCGGACAAGATTGAGATCAAAGAAAAAATCCAATTCGATCACAACGCTTCGACCATCCAGAAAGTTTCCTTCAGCCTGCTGGATGAGATCGCGGACGTGATCAAAAAGAACCCTCAGATTAAGAAGCTTTCGATCGAAGGGCACGCGAGCGCTGAAGGGGATGCCGGGTACAATAAGAAGCTCTCCGATGCGCGAGCCAAAGCGGTGCTTGCGTATCTCACGGGCAAGGGAATCGAGGCCTCCCGTTTGACGGCCAAGGGCTACGGCGCCGAAAAGCCCATCGCGTCGAACGACACCGACGAAGGTAAGGAAAAGAACCGCCGCGTCGAGTTCATCGTCTTGGAGCAGGAAGTGACCACCAAGAAAGTCGAAGTGGGGCCCGATGGGAAAGAGAAAGTCGTAGAGGTCAGCAAATCGACCGAAAAGGCTGAAGCCCCGAAGGCAGACGCACCCAAGCCCAACCCCAAGATGATGAAATAGCCGTAGATTCTCACCTCTTATTGGAGTGTTTGTGATGACGAAAGCAGCAATTCATTTAGCATTTTTCGCCCTGGCCACGGGTGCCCTGGGCTGTACCTTCATTGCGCGTGGTCCGGACGACTACCGCAAGGATACCCGCGCCGTGCTTGAGCAACGCCAAGCAGATGTCAAAACCTGTTACGACGCCGCCCTCAAGGCAGACCCGGGAGCCAAGGGGATCGTGGCAGTAAAATTCAAGGTGGAGAAAGAGACAGGCAAGATTGTAAACGCCGCGATAGCCGCGGATCAGACAAGTGCGCCGGCAGCACTTGGCGAATGTGTCGTAAAGTCGCTCAATGGCCTGGTCTTGGATCCGCCGGACAAGCGCGATGGTGAAGGGACGTTCGTGTGGGATTTCCAGCCCGGAACGGCACCCGCACCCGTAGAAGCCGCGCCTGCTGCAGGCTAAGTGCGCAGTTGGCCGCAGCTGCGACGGCAGCGCTGGGGCGTCGTTGGCTAGGCACCGACGCAGAAAAACCGGGCTCCTCTGATCGGGGGCCCGGTTTCTTTTCTGCTTCTGCCGAGAAGCCGCTGCTCGGCTACCGTTTCGTTTTTATCTGCCGCAAAACGGATTGGTACGGCGCCTTAAGGCACTTCGTCCCAGCGGCGGCCCAAACGTTCTAGCGCTGTGATGGCCTCGCGCCGATAAGGGGAGTCCGTAGGGCTCAAGCGCAGGAATTGTTCCCAGTGTTCGACGGCGGCAGGCACTAGGCCGAGAGCTTGAGCCAACATGTGATGCGCTTCCCAGAGCCACCTTGGGCGAGGATCTGCGTTTTGAGCCAGGGCCACGGCGCGTTCGAGATGTGGCTTAGCAAGTGCATCCTGACGGTTAGCCACCAGTAGGCGCCCATACCGAAACTGCCACAGCGGCTCATCCGGCCGACCTTCGACGGCCTTTCCCCAGTGCGCCAACGCTTCGGCTTCTTGGCCCAAATCGTAATACGCGTCGGCCAACTCTGCGTGAACGTCATACAGGTTCGGTCGCAGACGAAGTGCTTCTGTGAAATCTGCGACTGCGTCCTTCACGGCGCCCTGGCGCGCAAGCAGGATGCCTCGACGCCAATAAGCGTCAGCAAACCCGCGGTCGAGCTCCAGTGCCTTGTTGAAAGATGCTCGCGCTCGGTCCGCTTGGCCCACGTCCGCTGCGACCCAACCAACATACAAGTGGTAATGTGCTCGATTGGGATCCAGCTCGACGGCCCGCTGCAGCATGCGCTGTGCATCGGTTAGGTTGTTGCCTTCCACGAGCAGGGCTCGCCCCATACAGTGGCTTGTTTCTGCTGAATTGGGGCGCGCTTCGAGCACCTTGCGAAGCAGCTGCACGGCCTCTTTGCCTCGGCCTGCGGCAGCCTTACCACAACCTACCCGCAGCATCACGTCGAGATCGGTTGGGGCTTTTGCCAAAGCTTGTTCGTAGGCTTTGAGCGCGTCGTCCCGACTGCCGGACTCCTCAAATAGAAGGCCGCGTTCAAGTGCCAGGCCCGGGTGATCCGGGTCCGCCACTGCCACTTCGTCGAAGACCTTTAGGGCATCTGCAAACCGGCGGCTCCGCCGTAGAGTTACCCCCAATTCAAACTTAGCTCCTAGATCCTTCGGATCCAGAGCGAGCGCGGCGCGGTACTCAGCCAGCGCCAGTTCGTAGTTACCCGCGCTAGAAGCCAAATCCCCGAACGCTCGCCGGATAGCCGGAGCATCTGGCAAGCTCTTCCTAGCCTCGCTCAGCATCTGGTCAGCCTCGGCTGTGCGACCCAATTGATTGAGCAGCGTGACCAACCCTACGTAGGCGCTCGCAGCCCGGAGCTTGCCTCCTCCAAGCAGGATGGCCTCTCGATAGCTCTTTTCGGCGACATCGCGATGCCCGAGTGCGTCTTCTGCTCGCCCCAACCAATACGCCACCTCAAACTCCTGAGGATGTACCTCGCGGAGCTTTTTAAGATCGGCTTCGGCATCATCCAAGCGTTCAAGGCTGAGCTTGCTCTGCGCAATCCCTAACTGTGCTTTGAGATTGTCCGCATCCACCTGATTGCTTGCTTCAAAGCGGGCCAAAGCCTCTGAGTGCCGACCAGCCTGCTGCAAAGTCTTGCCAAGCCCAATCAACGCATAAGCATCTTGTGGGTTAACCTTGAGCGCCGCTTCGTAGGACTTCTCCGCCTGGCTGATGCGGGATCGCGAAGCATGAATATCACCGAGAAGCGTGTGAGCACGCACGATCTCTTCGGTGCTGGCTCCCGAATTGGGCGCAATCACTGAGGCTAACCAATCCGCGGCTTGGGCCTCCTTCTCCTGCCCTTCCCAAAGCAGCTCCGCCAGGAGCACCTTCGAACCGGCATGCGCGGGGTTCGCGTTCAGTGCTTGCTGAGCGGCAACTTCTGCACCCTTAGCATCTCCCGCTTGGTGTTTCGCTCGCGCCAACCCAAACCACGTACGAGCGCTCTTTTCGACAGTCTGGGCCCGTTCCCAGGCGGAGATAGCAAGCGCTGGCTCCTTGCGGGCGCGAAGCGCCATCTCCGCGTACATGATGAGTACGTCTACGTTGTTTGGTTGGCGTTTCTGAAGATCGCGCAATTGGTTGAGCGGCCGAGCGAGATTGTCCCGCGAGCTTGCCGCTGCGGCGCGGGCCAGATCCGCGTATTCGATGTCGCCGCTATCGCTGAGTTCGCTCAACAATACTTCCGCGCTTGCCTGGATCTCCGGTGCCTTGTCAAAACGCAACTTGTGCATGAAGCCGACAAACACCGCGTATGCAACGAAAGACTTCTCGCGCGGCGCCTGTGCTCTGGCAGCTCTTACTAAATCGAAGGCTCGCCTGCCGTCCGAAAATGTATCCCTTGCCATTGCGGCTCGCGCAGCCTTAACAGTCGAAGCCAAAAGAGCACGATTTTCTTCCTCGTTCAGCTTATCGCTAACGAAATAGTAACCGAAGGGCCCCAACTCAGGCACGAACGTTAGCGCACCTCCACCAAGAAATAGCGGGGTCAGAATGACGGCCGCAACCTTCAGCGCCCTGCGCTGAGGCGCCGGAGCAGCATCGTTAGCCCCTTTGGTCACGCGGGGCCCCAGCGAAACGCGTGCAGAACGTGCGGCTGCCGCCGAGCTCGAAAACACAGAAGTATTAGCTGGCGGTCGATTGCTATTGCCAGAAGTGTCGAGCTCAAGCGGCCCAGCCCCCAATGCGTGTACCGGCTGGGCCCCCAAAGGAGAACGCGCCTCGGCGTTGGGTGGCTCGCTCTCTGCCCCGGGCAACGAAATCTCTCCAAAGCTATCGGGACCGGGTGTAGCAGAAGGCATACCCGTGCGAGTGGGTTGAGCCGACCCGAATGGTGGATTGCTGAGGCTCGCCCTCGGTGGCTGACTTTCGAATGTAAGCTCACCACTGTCCCCAAAGAGCGCCCGCCCAACATCGTGCTGGCTCTCGAACGGTCCCAGCTGGGGCTGGCTGGCACGCCCTGCCTGAGCCACCGGCGGCGGCCGATTCGAAAGTGACGGTAGCTGACCGAAATCCGGAAGCGCGTCGGCTGCTTCTGGCAGCTCCGGTTGGGACGACGCCGGAGGACCTGCGCGACCTCCAAAGGGCGACGGAAGAGAATGCAATGAAGACGGCAGTGATTGGGCCGGCGACGGGAGTGAATTGTCCATCGGCAACGATGGCAAGCCTTCGGCACTCCGCGTCAGACCTGGCCGTGGCCAATTCTCGGCGGGTGATGGTAGCTGCGCGTCCAATGACAGACCGCCGCGCTCCGCGTGAGTCGGCAAATCCAACTCACCCTCCCGTGACCGTCCTGGCGCTGGAACCACCGCGGGAAGCGGAACATCATCGAGGTCAAGCTCACCGAAACCTGCGGACGAACCCGCTGGCTTAGACGTGGCAACTGGCACGACAGGCAAATCGAGTTCGAACGCATCGCTCGCACCGAGCGTTGGCCTCAAGCTGGTGAGCTTTTCGGGCACCTTTGGCTTCTCGATCGCCACGGCCGGAAGAGGCGCGTCTTCGAAGTCGGGCAACGAAAGTTCACCGGCATCGGGCTTCAAACTACCGCGCGGAGAACCTGGATCCGGCGGCACGGGCGAAGGAAGGTCTATTTCTAGCACGCCTGCCGGCGCGCGCGCACTCGGAGCCGGTGCCTTGGGCACCTCTGCTGTAGCCACGGCCACGGGAGCACGCGGGGGTGGGCCGAGCGGTGCTCGAGGTGGCGCGGGCGGTGGGCCTCCCATGGGCCGCGCTGGTGCCGGCACTCGCACATTGGTTGCTGCCTGGGGCAGATCGTCGTCTGGCTCCGGCATGATAGAGGCGACCTCGTAGACTTCCTCCGGGCTTGGTGCCGCCTGCGCTGGCTTGGGAGGCGCCGGGCGGCGAGGTGGCGGAATCCCGATGCCCGGAGCTACTCCCATCATCGTAGGCTTCGGCGCACGCTTGCCGGGACCCGGCGCGGCGGGCTCGGGCAACGCATTCGACGATCCAGGGGTAGGCAGTCCTGACGCTGGTGAATCTACCTGAAACGAGGTGCCACACTTGGGGCAGCGCATCTTGAGGCCAGTTTCAGGAACTCGCCGCTCGTCAACCTGGTACGGCGCATCACAACCAGGGCAGTTCACTTTAAACATATCGCGGGTATCTCTTCATCAATACCAAACCGCCGGCGATTTGTCGCTCTCCGCACCGAGCACGCTTCCAGGCCAACACAGGGTCATGATACGCGAAACCCGAGAGCACGATGCGACAGTGGACCCTAAGAATAATCGGCCTAGTGTTCGGTGCCGGGATACTCGCCCTTGCGGTGCTGCGCCCAGCCGCCCTCGGGTTCGACAAGAAGCCCGCTCCCCCCGCAAAGGAACCGCCAAAAATCGCAAAATCCGAGGCGGCAATTCCGAGCGCCCCGCAGGCTGCCGCTGTGGCGCCAGCGGGCCCTCGAAAGGACAGATTCTCGACACTCGAAGACGGTGCGCCCGTCCCCAGCTTGCCGGCCGACGCGCCCCGCGGGCTGCGCTTTGGAGTCATACTTTTCCCTTATGCTGGAGCCGAATTGGCCGAGGCCGACGCGCCAACCCGCGCCGTTGCGTTCGCCAAGGCTTCGGCGGTAATCCCCGAAGCACGCGCGGACTTTGCAGCGGCGGTGAAGAAAGGGGATCGGGGATCGGTAGAGAATGCGGGCAGAATCGAGCAGGGAGTACTCGAGCCGAGCGTTGAGTACGCCGTCTTTCGCCTGCGAAAGGGCGAGGTGAGCGAAGTGCCTATCGACACGCCCCGCGGGTTCTGGGTCGTTCGCCGCCACGATTGAACCGAAAATCTCCCGCAGCCTGAGCATTGAGGCAACTTCATGTGTGCCACTGTTTGTGAATCAGGCTCGACGAAATCGAGATAGAGTGCCGCCCGAATCCCCTACGCATGTCGTTTTCTCCTTCCCCGAGCCCTGATCCCGGCACCCCCACCCACACTCCCCTTGTGGCAGTGCAAGTGCCACAAGGAGCGTTGGACCAGCTGAGCGCTGAGCGCGAAGCGTGCGACAGCGCAGAACGCCGCGCCATCCTCTTGTACGAGGAAGGATGGATCCGAGCGCTGCTCAACGACGTTGACGCCTCCATTACCACACTCGTGGAGTCGGCCGAGCGCGTGCAACACTTCGTCGAGCCTCTCTTCTCGGCGCTCGGTGTCGCCGAACGGCAAGCACCTGAGCGCATCAGCGAGATCCTGAGTCACCTAGAGAATTCTTTTGTGTCGGGTGAGGAACGCACCCAAGCGCTGTTGTATCTCGCGCTAGCGGCACTTGTCCGCTCTGATACCGCGAAAGCGCGAGAATACCTGGACGCTGCGTCCGCTAACGACGCTACCGAGCCCAGCACATGGCTCCTGTTCGAGCTTCTCGCCGTTCACACCCACGACGAAGACTTGCGCGAACGAGCGCTCGCGATGCAGGCGGAGGCCACCCAACATCGCGACTGGAAATCTCTTCTCCATTGCGAGGCGGCACGAATCGCTGATCGCCTGGGGGAAACTGAGCGTGCGTTAGAAGCGTTCAAAGCAGCTGCTGATTTGGGGGGTGAAGCGGCTTGGGCACCACTGCAAGAGTTGGAGCGTTGGGGAATTTTGCACGCTCAGCCAGAAGTAACCAAAGAAGCGCTGCAGCGTCAGGCCAGCTTATTTTCGGTGCTTGGTGAAAACGCAGCTTCACGGCTCGGCCTGTTGCCGGAAGAAGGCTCCTTGCACGCAGTGTACTCTGCGCTGAAGGCGGCACTCTGGGGGCGGGCCTCCGGTGACGGAGTGCAGGCGCGCTTCGACGACGCACTCGAGCTGGCCAAGGGTCATGCCGGCGTGCGCGCTTTGGCCCTGGCAGACGCGGGCATTGGCTCAGATCTTGAAGCGTGCACGCGTCATGCGACAGCGTGGCTTGAACTTGAGCCCACCGACTCGGAAAAGGCTGCAGCATGGCTGCACATCGCCGTGAGCGCTCGGCAACGTGGCGACCTCGCGCGCGCCCTTGCGGCCGCCGGTAGCGCTAGAGTCGCCACCCCGGAGGGCCTGCTTGCACCAGCTTTAGAGCTTGAGCTCCACGCACAAGCCGACCAGCCGAAGGCTCTCGCCGAGCTCTACGAACGCCTCGCTCAGCAATCAACTACCGTCGCCGAACGCGATCGCTACATTTACCGCGCCGCAGAGATGAGCGCGCGCCACCTAGGGCAAGCTCCCCGTGCACGAGAGCTTCTTCAGCACGGTGAGCCAAACACCGCCGTCGAGCGACTCCGCATCGAACGGTTCCTGGCTGCCAGCATCGCCGACAAGCAGTGGTTCGAAGACGCCGGCACACAACTCGGGCTTATTCTAACCGCGGGTGAGCCGGGCCTTCATTTTGAAACCGTACGCAGGGCTGCGCTTCGCGGAGCGGCCGTGCCGCTCAACGAGAGCCAGCCAGAAGCCGAGGCACTGCTGTCTGCGTGGCTCGGCGCGTACGGCCCGAGCTCTCATCTAAGTACTCCCGAAGAAGTAGACAAAGCGCTGCTTTGGATTGCCAATTCGGAATCGGATCCGGAGCTCCGACATAGCCGCATGAGCGCCCTGGCCCTACGAATGTGCCTTACCGGGAAGCCGGACCGAGCCGCACGCGCGCTCACCGAAGCTGAAGAATCTGGCTATAGAGAACCCGTAGCGGCATTGATGATGGCCAACTTGAGCCAAAAGCGTGGAGCTTGGAAGGAAACGGCTCAAGCCCTCAGCCAGCTTGCGCTCGGGACCCACGACCGTGAACATGCGGCGGCATTGCTACTGCAAGCTGGCTTATGCTCATGGCGCGCTAACGAGCCTCAGACCGCTTTGGCTAGCTTTGAGAGCGCCCACGAGCTCGCACCGGCTGCGAGCCGTCCGCTCTTGGCCTGGGGTCGACGCGTGCACCAGCCAGATCTCCCGGACGTGCGACGCAAAGCTCTAGAAGCGCCGCTTTCCGATGAGAGCCGCGCCCTACTACTATTGGAGCGCTTTACTCTAGAAGCACAGGAGCCAGATGGGCTAGCCAAGGCCGGCGAAACGCTTGCACTCTTAGTCGCAGAAACCCCGTCAGAGCTTTGTTCGACGTCAGCACTCACCGAGGCACTCTGGTTCAACGCAACGGAGGCAAGCTGCGATGAACGCTGCGAGGTATTCGAACGCCTCGCGGACTGGGGCGAGCAAGCCACCGTCATCGCCCGCTCAGCTACGTACTACGCGCGCTTAGCTGACGAGAGCTCTGGGCAGGCAGATATTCGGGATTGCGCCGAAGAGTGGGTAAAGTGCGACCCAACCGTGCTACCAGCCCTCGAGTGGCTCTGGGCTTCGCAACAGAGCGAGGATCCAGAAAGCGAGGCACGCGCCCACCACACGCTTGCAGCACGCTTGCACGGCTCCGCTCGTTGCACGTTCGAAAGAACAGCGGCGACGATGCAGTTGCTGCTCGACGAAAACGCCCCCAAGCCCGAACTCACCGGCACGGACGCGGAGTCGCGCCTCCTCAACCTTGAGCTTTCGCCGCCCGGCAGCGATCCTCGCCGACGCGCCACATCCCTGGCACACGCCATGGACGTTTTGGGTGATGAGAACCGAAGCCTTCTGACCGCTCTTGCAGGCTACAATCTGCTGGCCGCGGGTGAATTAGCGTCCGCTGAACAAGCCTTCCAGGTAGCTGCTGCGGAAAGCCCCGAAGATATTTTCGTTTGGGAGGGGCTCCGTGCCGTGGCCGAAGCTAGCAACAACCGGGGCCTTTTGGCGGAGGCCTACGCAGGCCTCGGCGATTCTGTGACCGACGATGCCCAGGGGGCACTCTACTGGGAAAAAGCTGCAGGCATTCTCCTGGATGAATTGAGTGAACCCGTGCTTGGCGAACACGCGCTTTCCAGATCTGTTGCGCGGGATATTCACCGTACACGGTGTTTTGACCGTCTGTTTAGGATTGTTCGTGAGAAAAAGGACCACCCGAGATTGCTAGAGCTGATCGATGCTCGCGAAAGCGCAACCGACGACCCCGAGGAACTCGCTAAGCTTTTTTGGGAACGGGCGCGAGCGATGCGTTCATTGAATCGGCTGCCCGAAGCACTATTAGCGCTTGAGAGCGTTCAGATGCTGGAGCCCGATCACGTCGGAGCCCTGGCTCTCGCCGCCGAAATCTACATGAGCCAAGGGGACTTCGCCCAGGCCGCCGAACAACTCGCCAATCTAGCGAATCAGCGCAACGCACCCGCCCAGCAGCGTCTTATGAGTGGCGTTGCGGCGGTTGATATCTATGAAAACAGACTGAAGGACACGCCAAAAGCGCTGTCCGTCTTGGCGGACCTCTACCGCTCGGGCCATAGCACGTTGCCGGTGCGTGAACGGCTAGCCCGCGCCGCCGCCGGCGCCGGCGCCTTCGAACAGGCGTTGGATGTGTTAGAAGATCTGAGCCGGGAGCGCGAAACGTCCCAGGGGCGCGCAGAGGCTGCTCGTCTATGCCTAGTGATCGCTCGCGATAAGCTGCAGCAACCGGCTCGCGCTAAGAAAGCGGCCCTCTGCCTGCTCGCAGAACTGCCGGCGGATCCCGAAGCGCTAGACCTTGTAATGGCGACAAGTGAGCACGATGCCGAGATAATGCAGCAATTGGCTAACCGCTCACGCACACCACTCGTGCGACTCGTCCTCAGCGACCCCTTCGAACCAGGACCGCTGAAGCTCCTCGACCGCCTAGCGACGTGCCTCGGTGATGCACCCTTGCGGCAAGTCACACTCGGGGCGCTCGTTCTGCTGGGCCACGGGGACCCAGCGATCGAAGCCGAACTGCGGAAGCTCGACGAAAAGGTCCCATCAAGTCCGAGTATGGCTATCGACGCGCATTCCATCCCTGACCTTTTGGACCCTGAGGACGAGGGACCTCTGGCGCAATTGTTTCATGAGGCTGCCCCTTCTTACGCCGAGATCCTCGGACCGACGCTCGAGAGTTTCGGAGTGGGCAAAAAGCAACGGGTTGAGCCGCGGCTCGGGCTCGCCATCCGAAACGAAATCTCCGCGTGGGCAGGGGCGCTAGGCGTGGGCGAATTTGAGTTGTACGTAGGCGGGGAGCAACCAGACAGAGTGCGAGGAATTGTCGGCGAGCCACCCGCATTGGTTATCGGCACCTCCGTCCTCTCGCCGCTATCCCCCGCGCACCGTCAAGCTGTAGCACGCGAACTGTTTGCACTAAGACGCGGGACAAGCATTCTACGATCGCGTGAGCCCACCGAAGTCGCCGCACTCATCGCGGCAACCGGTCAGGTTTTGGGTGTTGACCAAAAAGCCCCGAGCTACGCCCTCACTGCAGAATTCGTTCGCCTCCTCGGCAAAGGTCTGAGCCGAAAGGCAAGAAAGGCTTTACCCCCGCTGTTGGAGCAAACCAGCCAAGCTGCCCAAGAGCCCCTCCGCTGGGTTGCCGCAGCCCTATCAAGTATGGACCGTGTTGCGGCGCTCGCAGCCGGTGACGTTTCCTGGGTTCTTGCAAAAACTCCAGATATGCGGGGGAGCCGGGTGTCGTCCGTGGACGAGCGTGAGCGGTTACGCAAGCTGCTGTGTTTTGTGCTGGATCCACGCTACCTCGCGCTGCGCAGAGAGCTGGGCCTGGGGGTGCAATGACGGACCGAAACCTGACGCCACCGCCCGACGGTGCGGAAGCAGAAGCAAGCCCGGCCTCGATTCGACCGGAGGAGCTGCTGGATGCACTGTTGAGTGACGACAACAGCGGCGACCGCGCATCCGCGCCCCCACCGCTTGGACACCACCACCTTTCAATTGCCGCCTCAGGTCCCCCGCCCAGAATCGAAGGCGCCCCCGTGTCGATCGGTCGTCCGCCGGATCTGGCTCGGCCTGCCCCACGCAGCGACGACGAGATTGACGCCCTCTTGGAGGCAGCGTTGCCGTCCATTCACCCACCTTCCGCTCCCGAAGATCTCCCAGTCGTCGAACAGCCGCCGCACACCCCCACTCCTCAGGCTTGGTCAGGGCCAGTCTCCTCATTCGACCCGAGCACGCTCTCGGCTAACGCCCAGGCTAAGGCCAACGAGGAGCGCGCCTTCCCGGGGCAACCCGACGCTCCTGGCGACGAGTGGGGGCCCGAGTCCTTTGCCGAAGAGGCACTCACGCTGAGGCGCACATCTAAACCACCACCGCTGCCTCGAAACATCCCTCGAACGCTTGAGGGAGAACGTTCCGCAGCGCTGCACATCAACGCATCGGGCATGTTGGAGCAGTGGGCCGAACGGGCAGCGTGGCTGGAGCAACAGGCCCAAGTCACCAAGGATCCCAAAGCCCGTGCCCGCCTGTTGGTGGTGGCAAGTGAGCTCTGCGCGATGGTCGGCGATTTTGCTCGCGGAGGCCAACTCGCGACTGCGGCAGCCGAAGCAAGCGCAAGCGCTTCAGTCGCATCGCGCCAGGTGCGGTGGTTCGCGGCTCAACGCGGAGACTGGAAGAAAGTTTCAGACGAGCTTGAACGGGAACTGCGCGCTGGTGAGGGAGCGGAAACACGCGCCCACGCCAGCTATTTCTCGTCGGAGATCCAAAGGCTCAAGCTCGGCGATGATGGGCAGCACAGCCGCAAGGTTGAACTACTGAGCAAGCTCAAGCCCACGGACCCGAGGTGCTTGCTCAACGCATTTCTGGAAAACGTTGAAGCCCCCAAAACGTCGCCGGAAACGTGGCCTGAAAGCGACGGCCTGAGCGAACTCAAGCACGCGGCTCAACACATGCTACGGGCCCGAGGAACCGGCGCCAACCACACCTGGCAGCATGTGCCAATGAGTGTCGCCTTCCAGCAGGCAAGCCGGGCCATGCGGGATAGGCAGACGGGGGAAGTCGTCAAGAACCTGGAACCCATCGCTCAGTCGAAAGGCCTCAAGGGCGCGACCTTGTGGCTGCGTGCCATGCTCCTCAGCCATCGAGCGGAGACACGTGGACAAGCGCTAGAGCATCTTGAGGAACTCGCCAAGCGAAAGGAGTCAGCGCTGGTTACGCGCGCCCTTGTCGCGGGCAACGTGGAGGCAGGGCAATTCGAGCACGTGCTCCAACTTATAGGTGAAGCGCGCGGAGAACGGGCGTTGAGCCTTGAGGAACGAACGGCTCTCTATGCGCTCTTGGGTGCGGCACTGGGAAAGGGCCGTGACCTCATTTCGGAGTCCCTGCATAGCCGCGAATCGTTGCCTCTATTTGCCGCAGTGACGGCCACGGCATCTGATATTCCCCCTGAAGAACGAGCCTACGCGGGTGACCACGAAGCGATCTGGCAAGCCAGGCTGGCCCACGCGCTTGCAGACACAAGCGCCCTGAGCGCAACGGAGCCACTCACTGCCTTGAGCGAGGCGCTCCGCTACCGCGGCGCCCCAGCCAGCGCAAAGTCACTCATTGCGGCCTTGCAACTCGAGCTCAAGCACAGGAATCGCGATGCTCAGGGGCTAGCCGATCAACTTCGAGAAGAGGCTAAAGATCCCAGCGGTCCTTCTGCTCGCCTGCTCACCGCAGCGCTGCTCTACGAAGCCCACGGCCTTACTAGCGACGCGCTGGTCTGTTACACGGAGGCGCTCCGCCGCAACGCTGACAATGAGGGTATCGCGCGCGTTTTGCTTGAGGGTAAGCCCGCAGAACTCCAGGCTCAGCTATTGTTGAGTGTGGCGGAAGCCACCGAAGATCCGGTCCGGCGAGCCCTCCTTCTGACGGAAAGCTCGCTTCATTTAGGCAACGAACACCGCGACTATCAGAAAACTCTGAAAGAAGCATTCGAAGCCGAACCTTCCTTGCCTTTCGCCGAGGACCTGCGTTTTCGCGACGCACGGCGAAGGAACGAAGAAGTGGTACTCGGCGATCTCTTCCGCGAAGTCCGAAGGCATCGGTCAACGCCCCGAGAGCAAGCACTATTGCTGCTTCGAGAATGTTGGCATGTGGCGCAAACCGCGCCGGATGTAGCGCGCAGCCTTCTGGAACAAGCGATCGATCTTGGCCAAAAAGACCTAGCCACGGCCCTTTTCCTCGAGCGATGGAGCGCGCTGGAGCTCCGAGAACGAGCCGAACTGAGGCAGCTTTTCGCTGCCCAACTCCCCGCAGAAGATGCGCGCACACTCGGATTCTCATCAGCACTCATATACGCCGCACTGGGAGAACGGGACAAAGCGGTCGAGTGCCTGGGGGGTCCCGACGAACCACTCGGTCGCTTCATTCACGATCTGAACCTGCGCGAAGGTCGAGGGCTCGACGAGTACATTCGCGCGTCCCAAGCTGCGCTTGAGGCAGGTCCCGCGGACCGCCTCCCAATCTTGAACGAACGAGCCAGACTGCTCAGCCTCCAGGACCGAAACGAAGAAAGTCTCCGCGAGTACCGAGCCATTTTGAGCCTGGTGCCCAGGCACATTCCAGCGTTGTACGCTGTTCGACGAAGTGCCGTTGCCGAACGCGAACCCTGGATAGAGCTAGCAAGGATCAGCGAGGTTCTTGCCGCGGAGCTAGATGGGCACACAGGTCTCGCCTACGCGTGGCTCGCGGCGCATCTCGGCGTTGTTTCCGATCAGCCTGAGCGCTCCGAGGCTGCGACGACGTTCGCCCACGGGCAACTCTCCCCTCCCCTTTGGGCACAGAGAAAGTTGTACACGCAGGCGCTTGGGCGCGACGCCGAGCGCACGCTTACGTTGAGCTACCCTCTCATCGAACGGGCTGAAAACCCGCTGGACCGCGCAACACTGACGCTCCGAGCCGCAGAGGCCACCATGGCACTGGAGCGTTATCCCACCGCGCTTGCCCTGATCAATCAGGGACTCGAAGCCGTGGGTGAGCACTGGGTGCTCCTTATGCGCAAAGCAGATCTGACGGAAAGGCTCGGCGATTATTCTGCCTCCGCGCGCGCGTGGGAGGCACTGGGGGCCGCGAGCAGCTCGCCAGAGCAACAACGTCGGGCTTTCCGCCGGGCTGCGATGGTCTGGCAAGATCACGTGGACGACAAACCCAGGGCCATTGAGTCGCTCAGAAGAGCGCTCGACATTGACCCGCGGGACGACGACACGTTTACGCGGCTCCTCGCCCTCTATCGTGAAACTAACCAGCTCGCGAACGTAGTGAATCTGCTTGAGCAACGATTGGCGATAACGAGCGACCTTGAGGTCCGCTTGCCACTAGAGGTGGATCGATGCCGAACACTGATTGGCCTTGGTGAGCATGCGCTAGCACGCGAAGGTCTATCCCGAGTGCTAGAGCTTTCACCCAACCACGCCGAAGCGCTCACTGCTTTTGCGGACTTGAGTGTCCAGGCTTGCGACTTTACGGCGGCGGAGCAGGCCTGGCTGCGCGTGGTTCGACAGTTGGTTGATCCACTGAAACAGACTGAAATTTACCTCCGTTTGGGGCACCTCTATAGCGCAGAGCTACCAAACCCGGAGCGTGCTGAAGTGGCATTCAACGAGGTTCTCAAGCGCAACCCGGATGACGCAAGGGCGCTTCAGGCCCTGGCTCAAGTCTATAGCAAGCTCGGTCAGACGGATCGAGCGATCAAGCTTGCCACTCAACTGTTGGAGCACGCCACCACCGACGACGAAAAGCGAAACCGCACGGTCGAGTTGGCACTGTTGCAGGAACATGCGGCTCAGGAACCAAAGAAGGCACAGGCCACACTTGAAAGAGCTCGACGTCAGTGGCCTCAAGACGGTGATGTCCTGAGTGCACTCGTGGGCGTCTATCGACGTGCGGGGCAAACAGATCTTTCGGATAAGGCCCTGCAAACAGCCCTCGCCGATGCCCGCCGTGCCGTAAGCGCCGGGCGCTTTGACCCAAGCTTCTTTCAGCTTCTCCGCAAAGCCGCTGAACTCAAACAAGATCTGGCGCTTGGCGAAGCTGCGGAAGCGACGCTCTCCGGCCTAATTGGAGGCTCCTTCGCATTGCGCGGGGTGGGGCTCGGGGCACTCGACTCGGCATTCGATGATCTTTTGGCTCCGGAGATCTTCACGCAGGGTTTTCGCACGTTGCTGGCTCAAACCCACCAAATCCTGGAACTCGCGTACCCCTTGGACGCTCACACCCTGCGCGCCGAACCGTTTGGAAGCACGGAGCTCTCGCTCGAAGAGGAGGTAGTGGAGATTTCCGCTCAATTGGGGCTCCCTACTCCGACAATTCTCGCTTCTCCTGTTCTGGGCGCGGTGTGCATCCCAACACTCGGTGCCGGCCCCCTCTTGATCGTCGGCAAGAGCCTGGCTCTCAGCGAGCCCACCGTGCGCACCTTCGTGATCACACGCAGTCTGAAGCTCCTCATGGCGCACACCTCGGTACTGACTCGGCTTGCGGCGATCGAGCTCGGCCCGATCCTCGCGGCCCTACTCAACTTACTTTCTCCACAGGTTCACCCGATCAACGTGGATGCAGCCAAGCTTGCAAGCGCGCGTGCCAAACTCACGCCATACATGTTGCCCGCCTCACCCGAACTTGCAGATTTGGCTGCCCAAGTGGCCCAAACGCTCGGGAATCGTGCGAATCAACTCGGGATCTTGGCACAGCAGTGGGCCAGCCGAGCAGCGCTTTTGGCGTACGGCAACGTGAACACCGCGATGGAGGCCATAGCGCTCAGTTCCGGACAGCATTCTTTACGCGATCTTGATCGCGAGGCGCGCGTTCGATTTTTGATGCGGCACAACGAAGCGCGAGAGCTAGCGGTCTTTAGCCTGTCAGACGACTACACACTCGCACGTTCACGCTTGTAGCCGGGGGCTAAGGGCGCTTGAGGAAAACGCGCGCTCAATGCTTAGATTCTCGGGCACCCCGAAAGCTCGCACCGAAGTCTTCGGACACCAACACCGGGTACACCGCGCCCATCTGCCGGAAGCCCGCGTAGAGCGTTACCTTGGCCCCAAGAGCGAGCAGGTGATTCGGAAGGGTCTCGGGGCCGCCACCTTGCCCCCACTCGAGCGCATCAAAGGCCACTGAGAACGGTGTCCAGCTGACCCCATCGTTGCGCGTAGAGGCCACTCGCACCAAGGCTCCCATCGTTACGGCAACCACGGTTGTGCCGTTGGCTCTGGCGATATCAAGAGGGTACTTCTCCAGGCTGAGGCCTGTACCCAACGTCGGGAGTGCTAGCTCTCGGCAACGTTCCTGATACAAGCAGAGGCCTAGTCGCTGTTCCTTTCCTCGCCGAACCAGAAGCAAAAGACCGCGATCATCGCAGCTTGTCGCGACAATTTCGCCAGACGGCACAACCGGTGTCTCCGAAATCAACAGTTTACCTCTAAAGGTGCGAACCTGCGGCGTACGCGAAACTGCATCGAGGCCTACCTGTGCGGAATATGAGCTCGATGAACCAGAGCAACGTTCTGCATGGTCTGCGCGTGAACGCGGAACTTCCCTCCAATTGTAGCCATCGGTAGAGGTATAAGTTGAGAAACTGGAACCGCTT
This sequence comes from Polyangiaceae bacterium, assembly GCA_033763455.1. Taxonomy (GTDB): domain Bacteria; phylum Myxococcota_A; class Polyangia; order Polyangiales; family Polyangiaceae; genus JBBRRP01. The sequence continues at coordinate 208,234 of JANRKO010000006.1, read as the reverse complement.
GAAAAGGTCACCTGCGCCTGACCTGGACCAAAAGAGACCGCCCGGTGCCAACTCGCTCGGTCAGGCAAGCCTCGACCCATCGCGGGTCTCGTGGGTTCGCGCGGATGGACCGCGGTGGGCGGCAAGAGGGACGCCTGGATGAGTCGACCCGGATCCCCTCTGAGCCAAGGCCAGGCGCGTTCGTAGAGCTCATTCACCGGGGCGATGCTGAGACCGAAGTCTTCCAGAGAATAGCTGCTTTGGCCGCCGGCTTCCCATTCCTGAAAAAGCGCGGCAGGAGCTCCAAGTGCACTCTTTTCTCGTGCGCTGGCTCCGAGCTTTTCAGCCAGCGCCGCACAGCGAGCAAACGGACGGTCCTGAGCTCCGGCCGCCACTAGCCGACGTCGGACCAGCTTTCGAAATTCAGCAGGTGAAGTGCGAAAAAGCCCCAGTCCTGTAGGGCCGGCCATACACAGCGCATAGTCGGCGGCGGCGGGTCCTACGGTGTACATACGCCAAGCCGAAATCGCCCTCGGTACACTGAAGGCCAGGACCCCAACACCAAGCGCCAACATTAAAACCCACCTCAGCCGAATCGGCGGGTGGGCCACAAGTTGGGCGCCTTGGGCAACAGAGGTTGTCACCGTTCAAGGTTAGCCGGCTGGGTTCAACCCGGCCAAAAATACGCTGTAAACTTCAAGGCGCGCTCACCGAAACGAACGCGCGCTGACGCTACATCCGTTCGTCGGGACGGACGCGCTTACGACGACGGCGAGCTGCCTCGCTCATCTTTTTGCGCTTCTTTACTGAAGGCTTCATATAGTGCCGGCGGCGTTTAAGCTCGCGCAGAATACCTTCAGCAGCCATACGACGCTTAAGGTGCTTGATGGCACGTTCGATCCCCTTGTCGCCTACGGCGACTTCAAGGGGCTTGCACTGGACGGTCTCGTTCGGGTTCGCCAAGGGGCGGCTGATATGACATTCTGGCCCCCCTATTGCAACCCCCAAAAAGCCTAGGTTACGGGCTCCGAACGAAAGTAATGGCCGTATGACTACCAACCCGAGCCTTACCCCAACCGGCGTGAAAGCCCCCCACGGCGCCCGAGACCTGGAGATTTCGTGGGGCGACGGGCATCGCAACCTCTACCCACATGTGATTTTGCGCGGATTTTGCCCCTGCGCCGCCTGCCAAGGGCACTCTGGAGAAATCACCTTCCAAAAGGATGGGAACCTTGAGCTCCGCGGGCTGGAGCCCATCGGCAACTACGCCCTCGGCCTCACCTGGGGCGATGGCCACAATTCCGGGATCTACAGCTTCCGCTACCTCCGGCACCTGGGCGCACTCCTAGAAGAGCACGGCGGGGACGGGCTCATCGTTATGGGCCGCCTCGGCCGCGTTTAGCGAAGCATGGCTCGGATTGCAGTCGTCACGTCGTCCTTTCCCGAGAGGCCGGGCGACGCTGCAGGCCATTTTGTGCAAGCCGAGGTGAACCATTTGGCCAAGGCCGGACACAACGTAACGGTTGTCGCTCCGGGCCAATCAGACTCTCAAGCTAACGCTTATACGGTGGCTTGGTTAGGTCGCATTGCTGCGTTTGGCTGGCCGGGGTTAGCCACCCGTCTGAAATCCGACCCAAGACGAATTTTTGGAATCTTCTCGTTCGCATGGCGCGCCCAGCAAAAGCTCACTCAATTGGGGCCTTGGGATCGCATTATTTTCCATTGGTTATTTCCTGCCGGTGCGCTCCTTCCTTTCACGATGAGTGAGAAGCCAGAGATTGTTGGGCACGGCACGGACGTGGAGCTCCTGCTTCGACTCCCGTCGATGTTCGGTGGAGCGTACCTTGAGATGCTCAAGCGCAACCGGTGCACGCTGCGGCTGGTAAGTGAGGCACAGCGGGAGCGAATTGAACACCGGTTTAGAAAACACGAGCTGCCCGAGATATACGTGAAGCCTTGTGCACTCGCGCTAGATGCCGCGGGTAAAGCGGAAACCAGAGCTTGCCTCGAGCTTTCCCAAGCCCGCCCGCTGATAGCGATCGTGGCGCGCCTTGTGCCAGAAAAGCGCGTTGAAATGGCTCTCCGTGCAGTCTCTCCCGTGCCGGGGGCTCAGGTAGTGGTCGCGGGCGAGGGCCCTCTTTTAGAGCCTTTGAGTTCGCATTTTCCGAACGTTCGCTTTGTCGGGCAGCTGCCACGACCCCTGGCACTGGGACTCATAAGTGTGGCAGACGTTTTGGTGCACCCTTCGGAACACGAGGGTGCGTCGTCTGTGGTGCGTGAGGCGAGGGCACTCGGGACGCCGGTGGTCGCTGCAGATTCAGGAGACCTACGCGCGCTTAGCCGCAAAGATCCAGGCCTTATCGTGCTTTCGGAGCGCCGCCGTTAGGGAGTCTCAAGCCTCTTCACTCACACCGAATACGTGGCAACAACTCGGAAAAATTGCAGGGGCGAGTGCGACTATCCAGCTGGGGCAGGAGAATTTTCTCCAGCCCCAGGCGCACAGCTCCCGTCGAGCCTGGGAGAGCAAACAAAAGCGTGGTTCCACACAAGCCACCGAACGCGCGCGACTGAACGGTAGCCGTCCCAATCTCGGCGTAGCTCAAGTAGCGAAAAAGTTCGCCAAAGCCTTCGATGGGCTTAGTGATCAGCGGAGATAGAGCTTCTGGCGTGACGTCGCGCTGGGTGATGCCCGTTCCTCCGGTCGTCACCACCACCTCGATTCGGCTGTCAGCAAGCCACGCCTTCACTGCTGTCCGCAGCAACTCCACATCGTCCTTAACAATCGTCCGGCCAAGGATCTCGTGGCCCGCATTCTGGAGCATTTCCACCGCGGTGGCTCCGCTGCTGTCGGTGGCCAGCGTTCTTGTGTCGCTCACCGTGAGCACCGCGATCCCTAGCGGCCGAAAATCAACGTCTGACATGCCCCTACTCTATCAAGATCGTTCACGCTAGGGTGAGAAACGTGCCCCCCTCGCCCTCGCTTCTGTGGACATCCCAGAGGGTCGGATGCGCACAAGTGGGTCGCATGCTCTTGCTTGTAGCGCTGGGCTGCAGCCCACACGAGCCTCCCCCGCAAACGCGCGCGCCAAGCGTTGCCTCTACTTTACCGCCGAAGCACCAAGCGCCACAGGGCGTTCCCGCTCACGCGCAAGGATCTGTGCCGAGCGCACCTTCCAGTACGCCGGGTCCCACGCTCAGCGGCGGGCCGCTCGCGGTCAGTGGCCGCGCGGGCATCGTCACCTCAGTTGAAGACAACGCGACCCGCATTGGCGTTCAGATCCTTGAGAACGGCGGCAACGCGGCCGATGCCGCCATCGCCACCGCCTTCGCTTTGGCCGTCACCCATCCGAGTGCTGGAAACCTCGGTGGCGGCGGTTTTCTTCTGGCTCGCCCCGCCCACGGGGCAACCATCGCCATCGACTTTCGGGAAACGGCCCCACGAGCACTTACCCAAACGAACTTCAACAAGATGCTTCGCGACGGCGCCCAAGGCCCTGCCGCCGTTGGGATCCCTGGCACGGTTGCCGGGCTTTTTCTCTTGCACCAGAAGCTCGGCACAAGGCCTTGGCGTGAACTCGTAGCACCAGCCATTGCCCTGGCCGAACGTGGACACCGCATGGGAAGGCGTGAAGCGTTAACTATAAAGTGGAACTGGAAGTCCCTTGGGCGACACCCCCGAAGCCTGAGCGCTTTGGGTACGAACAAAGGCGCGCCCCCCTCGGCGGGCACACTTGTGAAGCGCCCGGATCTGGCCAAAACGCTTGGATTTATTGCGGCGGAGGGGCGCGAAGGGTTCTATGCCGGGAGTGTCGCCAAAGCGCTCGCATCACTTGGCAAAGGCGGTCTTATCTCCCTCGATGATGTCACGCGTTACGAGGCAAAACTTCGGGAGCCATTGGTGCTCACCTATCATGGTTGGCGCGTCGAAACGATGCCCCCGCCTTCTGCGGGTGGCGTCACCTTGTTGTTGCTGCTTCGCTTTTTGGAAACCAACCGCGGCGAGCGTTTTTCGCACTTATCCGCTGACGCATTGCACCTCTTTGCCGAAGCCTCCAAGCGCGCCCAGGCCGAACGTCGCTTCAGCGTCGCTGACCCGGATCGCTTTCCGCCAGCAGCCAACGATACCGCGCGCGCTGTCTGGCAAACGGGTCCTTTGCCCTTCCCCGATCACCCGTTGACCATGGAGAAAGCGATCCCCTCCTCGACCTTGCACCCCCTCTACAACGAAGCCATGAAGGAACTTGAACACACCACTCACCTCTCTGTGGTGGATAAGGAAGGCATGGTAGTTAGCCTAACAACGACCCTTTCTGCGGCCTTTGGGGCTAAAATTGTAGCTCCAGGCACCGGCTTTCTGCTCAACAATTCGGTGGCAGCGTTCGGCACCGCTGGAGCCAACACGGTAGCTCCAGGCTTTCGCACCACAAGCTCCATGGCCCCCACGCTTGTTACCGCGCCAGACGGCACTACACTCATTTTGGGCTCACCAGGCGGAGACACTATCCCGAGCACGGTGGCGCAAGTGCTCACGCATCTAGTCGATCATAGGGAGCCCCTCGACGCAGCGGTCGCCGCGCTAAGAGTGCACCACGGGTTCGTGCCAGATGCCCTGCAAGTGGAAAGGTCCTCCGCGCTCCCAAGCGACGTAATTGCCAACCTAAAGCTACGCGGTCACAAGATAACCTCTCGCGCTCCATTCGGCGACGCCAACAACATCATTGTGGTTGGCGGCACTGCGTACGGCGTTGCGGATCAGCGTGAGGGCGGGTTGGCCTTGGCGGTGGGCCACGATAATTAGATCGAGGCGCGCCTCGCGATTTCTTTGCAACAATGCTACTCTTGCCTTCGCACGTACGACGCGCTCCGGTTAGCTCCCGCGACTACTCAGGGAGTAGCCGTGACTGCGGGTGCCTGCTCAGGGGGAGCTGCAGGAGGTTCACCGGTGGTTGCTTGTTCGTTTCCACCCGGCGCGGGTATTTGTTCCACCAACCCCACTTTGAGCCGTGCTTCGGTTCCGTCCACCTTTAGCTGGCGACGGCGGAAGCCTTCCTTCACCAACATCACGCGAAGCGTGGCACCCGACGAGACCTCCACGGTGGCCGGAGCAAAGCCTTGGTCGATCCACTTGGTACCTTCAATCACGTACACGCGTGCTGAGATTGGGAACGTCTCGATAAGCACAGGTTTTTTGCCAGCGACGGCTAAAGTGCCAGCTTCGGCCGATGGGGGTGCAACCGCGGCCTCTGGAGCTGTTTTTGCAGCCTCCTCGTCCATAACAGCCACCGTTGCCGGAGGCGCGGGTTTCGCCTCTGGGGCCAGGTCCGGATTGGGTGCCGCGGCCTTGGGTGTCGCGGCGACTGCGGTTGGACGCTGAGCCTGGGGGGCAGGCAATTCGACGTGATTCTGGCTGCGAATTACGAGGACCAACACGGCCGCGACGGCGACGACAGCCATGAGCGCGATGAGCAGGCCACGGGTACCCTTCGCTTCAACGAAGGGATCCTGAATATGGCTCGGCACGAGCGGCAAAGGCCGCGCGCTCGGTTTCCCTGAAACCTTTGCATTTTCGGGACTTGTCACCTCTGGAGGTTTCACGTCGTCGCTTGCGCGTCTAACGGCCTCCACATTCGCTTCCTCGGCGACGTTCAGATCTTTAGGCAATCCGGGCGCTTTGGGAACAGCTACGGGGTGTTGAGCCGCAACGTTTGCCGGCTCAGGCGGCGCGTCTGGCCACTCCGAATCGATCTCTTCGGCAACACGCAGCAAGTCCGCCGGCACTGAAGGCCCCTTCGGAACCTGCGGCATAGCAACCGCAAGCTTCAAGTTCTCGTCAGGCTCTGCAGGCCACTCTGAATCAATATCCTCAGTATCGAGAGGCTGCTGACGCTCCGGGATCCATGACGTAGGCCCAGCCGGGCGCTCCTTCTGATCGGAGGCAACCTTGTTTGCTGTGCCCGTGAGACTTTGAGGATGAGCCATGAGTTTTTCGCTAGACGTGAGATTGCCCCGCCGTCGGCGCAGGGAGACTAGCCATGTGCCCGGCAATGTCGAGGGCGGCTCACTCCCCCCGCCGCTAGGAATCGACGATTCCGCCAGAGACGCATCTTTGCACACACAGAGCCCGGAATTTCACAGTTTTTCGGCTACTTCAGAGCAGCGCTTGTTTGGCCGAACCGAGAGCGCTACCCAGTGCCCGCCAATGGACGACCTTTCGCGCGTTATTTCACGGCGCCGCACCTTTGCCATCATCGCGCACCCGGACGCGGGGAAAACCACGCTCACTGAGAAGCTCCTGCTGTTCGGTGGCGCCATTCAGTTGGCAGGAGCGGTGCGGGCACGCGGCGAACAACGCCGAACTCATTCAGATTGGATGAAGGTGGAACGCGAGCGCGGCATCTCCGTAACGGCGTCGGCCATGACGTTCGAGTACGACGACCGCACCTTCAATCTCTTGGATACTCCCGGCCACCAAGACTTCAGCGAAGACACGTATCGCACGCTCACGGCTGTGGATTCAGCCATCATGGTGCTCGACGTCGCCAAAGGTATTGAAGGGCAAACACGCAAACTCTTCGAAGTCTGCCGCATCCGGGATGTACCCGTGATCACCTTCGTAAATAAGCTGGATCGCGAGGGCATGGAGCCATTTGAGCTGCTCGACGAAGTGGAGCAATCGCTCGCGCTGGATGCGACGCCAGCAAGCTGGCCCGTAGGCATGGGGCATTCTTTCCTCGGTTGTTACGATCTGGTTCGCGATGAATTCGTACCAATGCCGAAAGGCACCATGACACGCGTACCGGAAGGCATTCCGTGCAAAGGTCTGGATGATCCGAAGCTCGAACAGTTGCTACCCGCCGAAGCCTTGAAGAAGCTCAGGGATGAGGTCGAAATGGCGCGAGGGTTGTGCAAGCCTTTTGATCGCAAGGCTTACCTCGAAGGGCACTTAACGCCCGTTTACTTTGGCAGCGCCCTGAACAATTTCGGCGTGCGCGAGCTCCTCAAAGGCCTCTGCGATCACGCTCCGTGCCCCACCACGCGCCCCGCGGTTGAACGGATAGTTCAAGCCACCGAGCCCGCTGTTACCGGTGTGGTGTTTAAGATCCAAGCGAACATGGACCCGAAGCACCGGGACCGCATCGCCTTCGTACGGCTCTGCTCGGGCCACTTTGTGCGCGGAATGAAGCTCAAGCACGTGCAGAGCAATACCGCCCTCAAAGTGCACAATGCTGTCCTCTTTTTGGCCCAGGAGCGCGGCCTGGCCGAAGAAGCTTACGCTGGCGATATTATCGGCATCCCGAATCACGGCAAGTTGCGCGTCGGGGATACTCTCACCGAAGGTGAAGATCTTCACTTCACAGGCATCCCAAGCTTCGCGCCCGAGCTCCTACAAACGGTGCGCCCTGCCGATCCGATGCGCGCCAAGCATTTGCAGCGCGCGCTTGAGCAGTTAGCTGAAGAAGGCGCTGCCAGCGTCTTCAAGACAAGAATTGGCTCCAATTGGATTGTTGGGGTGGTGGGTTCATTGCAGTTCGACGTGTTAGCCGACCGTATCCGCACCGAATACGATATTGCCGTGCATTTCGAAGGAACATCGCTTCACACGGCCCGATGGGTCGAGGCGGACGACGCCACTCAGCTGCGCAAGTTTGCAGAAGAGAACCAGGGTGCAGTAGCCGACGACCACACCGGCGCCCTCGTATTTTTGGCCCGCAATGCTTGGCACCTGGAAACAGCCCAGAAGGACTACCCGAAGCTCAGATTCGTGAAGACCAAAGAGCAGACCCACTGATCGGCAGGATTCGCGGTTTTCCCAGTTGTTGCGCTTTTTTGGGTTAGTCGGCGCCCCCGCTCGCCTCGCGCGCGGAGCGCTCGGCGTTCTCCCCCTTACCAGTCGCGTTGCTCTGGTGGGGGAGAGCTGAGCAGGGCTTCACATTCCGAACTTCCCAATGAGCGGCGTATGCTCGCTTCCCCTGAGCCAGAAGTACTTGTCATGCTAAGTACCTCTTGTGCCAACGAAGAGGGCCCACGCCTTGGACCGACGCACTGATCGGCAGGATTCGGGTCCATCGTAATTTGGCCGATTTCGGCAGGATTCGGGTCCATCGTAATTTGGCCGATTTCGACTAACGAAAAACCTGCGGAGATGACCGGGTTCTGCTAAGTTCGGGGGCGTGAAGAAGCGCTACCTGGCCCATGCGGTACAAGAGCTCGGGTTTGATTCCCAGAAGATGGTGCTGCTTTCTGGTCCCCGCCAGTGTGGGAAAACCACTTTCAGCAAGGCTCTTTTGCGCGAGCGAAAGGCAGGCGCCTACTACAACTGGGACCAGGCGGAGTTTAGGCGCGTGTGGAGCAAGAATCCGCAGTCCCTCGTCGATATTCTCCCCACTCCAAAAGCTCAAGTTCCACTCGTGGTGCTGGATGAGATCCACAAAGATCGTTTGTGGAAGCGAACGTTAAAAGGAATTTTCGATACACAGGAGCGGCGTGTGGACCTATTGGTGACAGGCAGTGCTCGCCTCGCCGTGTACCGACGAGGTGGTGATAGTCTGCTAGGGCGTCAATATTCTGTGCGCCTCCACCCGTTCAGTGTGGGCGAGTTGGTGCGTCGTCACCCTCCCGAACCCGAAAGCGCGTTGGCGGAAATCTTCGAAGACGCACGCCCGGCGCGCGGTACCGCCCATGAGGCCTTTCAGGGGCTTCTGCGTTACGGCCCATTTCCGGAGCCTTTTTTGAGTCAGAACGAACGCCGCGTTCGCATCTGGCAAGACAGCCGCCGAGAACTGGTGATGCGGGAGGACTTGCGGGACCTTACCCATGTGGTGGATGTGAGCCGCGTCGAGACACTCGCCTCACTCTTGCCTGAGCGCGTAGGCTCCCCAACAAGCGTGAATGGCCTTCGCGAAATACTGGAAGTAACGCACGAGTCCGTGCAACGCTGGCTGCTGAACCTGAGGGAGCTCTTTTATACTTTTGAACTCAAGCCCTTCGCCAAGCGCATTTCCCGATCGCTGAAGAAAGAGTCCAAGACTTACCTCTGGGAATATGGCGAGTTGAAGGACCCTGGCGCACGCTTCGAGAACCTAGTTGCGGCGCACCTTTTGAAAGCTTGCCACTACTGGTCCGACACGGGGCACGGGAAGTTCGAGCTTTGCTATCTGAGAAATCGCGACGGCAAAGAGCTTGATTTCTTGGTGACGCGCGATGACACCCCGTGGCTCCCGGTTGAAGCCAAGCTGAGCGACACGGCTCCGTCACCAAACTGGACCACTTTCTTGCCTCAGCTAGGCTGTAGGCTAGCGGTCCAAATCGTCGCCAATAACGTGCGTCGGGAGGTCAGAAATCTAGGGGATTGCACGCTGCTCGTGGCAAGCGCCGATGAAGTGCTGCGGTGTTTGCCTTAGGCAAGGGTTGACGCTTAGCGCCGCAGGATACTCGCAGAACTGAAGGCAAAAACGACTAAGGGAGGCTAGTGAAATGAAACACATCAAGCAGTTTTTATCGAGTTGTGCCGTGATGATGGGATGCGGCCTAAGTTTTGTTGGGTGCGGCGCTGTGGACGAGACGGCGCCGGGGACGGACGGGAGCCCGGGAATAGGCGCGGGAGCGGAGCCGACCGAGCCGGTCGTTAGGAATGAAAAGGGGGAGCTCGCCGTGCCCGTGGCCCAGGTGGCACGCGATGGCGCCACTGTTGGCTTTTATAATGTGGGTGGGCAGATTTTGGTCCAGGAGACCGGCCGTAATGGGTCCACCCCGCTGATAAGCCGCGAGCTCAGAGAACGTCAGCTCTCAGCCGTGGAGCTGTACAAGGAGCTGGCTCACGCCGATGCGCCGGCGGAGCTGGTAGCGCTTGATTCGGACGGAATGACACGCGTACCCACAAGCACAGCGGGTGCCGAGGCTGTTTCCGCGCCGAGCACGCTACCTTCCGCAAGTGGCTCATCTGGGACAGGGAAAATAGAGCAACAACTTCTGTATTACGATTGCACCTCGCCCAACCCCTCGTACGATCAGTGGTTTAATTGCACTTTCTGTTACAAGACGTTCTCGGGTTGGTCAAATGAATTTGATTTCACGTGGATGTGGGTGACGGGAGACGGGAACTGGAAGAGGACAGTAAAGAGCGCCTATTCCACTGTATCGGTATATGGGGGTGGATCGATTCACTTCAGGAATTCCAGTGATGGATCGACGTTTTTAGACACTTTTGTCCCGAACGGGTATTGGTCGAGGGCAGATTGGTATCTCACAAATCGTATCGCCTGGTTTGCTGACTGGAACGCACGCTCCTACGTAGATCAGGCAAGCGGAGATTCGTACCACTGGTGCAGTTTGGGCCATAGATGAAACGCCTCATCCACTGACCGGTGCGCCGAATCAGATGTATGCTCGCGACCTCAGGCGGTTTCTAGCCGCAGGCTGCCTCCTTTCAGCAGCCTGCGGCGGTCGTGCAGTTGAAACACAGACGATCGGCAATCCCCCTTCCGGCTCGCCAATTGGAGGAGGCGGATCACACTCAGTCGCTGCCCCGTCATCCCTGCCCCGCGGGGTAGGCATGATGATCGGCGGTGCGGGCGCCATGCCAACGGCCAACTCAGTAGGCGGCAAGCCCGGCCTGCTGCGACCCGAAGTTCCGGGTTGCAGCACGTTGGGGCTAGCAGTTACCTGCGGGCCACTCTCCCAGTCAACCGCTGGTCCCGGTGCGTGCGAGGCCAGCTGTCAGGATATTGACCAGCGCCACTGGGGATCGTTCTGTCAGGACGGCCACTGCGCCTGCTCGCTGGACGGCTATTCGTACTGCGAATGTCAGGTCCAAACAACCAAAGAAGGCGAACCATGCAGTTCATGTTGTCCGGGCTTCGAAAATCTCTAGTCCCCTTATTCGTAGTCGTCGTGGTTTGCATCACGGCCTGCGCCGGCAAGAGTGAGCAGGAACAGAACGTCCCAGTAGCTGCGGCACATTTCCTCTTGGAAGAATGGGATGGCACCGCGTTTCAAGAGGCAATCATGGGGTGCCAAGAAGTATTGCGGCCGGACCAGCAGCTGGGCGGTCCCCAAGCCAGTTTCGGCAAGAATCCTTCCGCTGAAGGCGGCGGCGGCGGTCTGAATGTCGATAACATCACTGACGGAAAGTCGTTGACCAGTCGGGTAATGGATGGGCCTACCGTACTTGCGGAGAAAACTTACACGCTCGAGTTCTTGCAATCGGGGCAAAGGGACACCTTTGAGGTGAAGACGAGCACCAACACTTTCCGCTTGAGCTACTGGGGGGCGGCAAATTGCGAGACAATGTAGCGTTGTGCGCTCGTGTCCCAGGCGGCGACGCCGAACAATAGCCCGTTCGGCGCTGGTTCAGTCAAATACAACTGTCTTATTGCCGTAAGTGAGCACACGATCTTCCAAGTGCCAGCGCACCGCACGTGCCAGCACCACTTTTTCAAGATCACGCCCTTTGCGCACCAGATCCTCAATTGAATCCTTGTGGGAACAACGCACCACATCCTGCTCGATGATGGGGCCTTCATCGAGCGTCGCCGTGGCGTAGTGGGCTGTTGCTCCGATGAGCTTCACACCTCGTTCTTTGGCTTGATGGTAGGGCTTACCCCCAACAAACGCGGGTAAAAATGAGTGATGGATGTTAATGATCCGGTGTGGCAACTCCGCCACAAACGTGTCCGAGAGGATCTGCATGTAGCGCGCTAGGACCACCAGATCGATCTTGTGTTCCTTGAGAAGCAAAAGCTCGGCTTGCTCTTGGGTGCGACGGGTATCAGCAGTGACGGGATACTCGAAAAACGGGACCGTGTATTGCTCCGCCACCTTGCGCAGATCGCCATGGTTGCTAACGATCAGTGCCAACTCGCAATCGAGCTCACCGGCTTGGTGACGCAGCAACAGATCATGCAAGCAGTGGTCGTACTTGGAGACGAACAACGCGACCCGCTTTTTTCGGTCGGCGTATTCGATGAGGTAATTCATCTCGAAGCGTTGCGCCACTTCCGCAATCGCTCGCTCCAGCGTGAGCCTATCCGTGTGAATGTCCGAAACATCGAAGCGGATGCGCTGAAAGAACTGCCTCTCCAAGCGATCGGTGTGCTGATCCGAATCTAAGATGTTGGCGCCGTGGCCAGCCAGCGTTTGGGCTAGGCCAGCCACGATTCCGCGCTTGTCCGCGCAGGACACGAGGATCGTGGCCAATGCAGGAGTTACGCGGGGTTCGGAAGGGGAAGCCATCGAGTCACCTTACGGACGTTCGAGGTTGGGGCTTTAGTTGCCGCCGAAATGGAGCTCTGACCCAATGCCCAGGAACACCAGGCTGTGCAACTTGGAGCCGTTGACTGTGGGGTTAGCCCTTTCTTCCATCCCCACCCCTCTGATTTTTTCACCACACCCAAGAACGGGCTTGGCCGTCCCGAATTTGCCCACGGTTGCCGTTAACAGGGGCGTTAGCGTGCCGATAATCTTCGTCGGGATGTTAAGCCCGCCACCCAATCGCAGAGCGGATCCCGACAAAGTGAAAGTGTTTACGTCACCCTTGCAAACGTCCGGTGACGTAAACGTGTGTTTGGCCGTCAGCGAACTCGCGAGGACGAGATCCACCTCGCCAAATACACCCAGCTCCTTCGGGTCCATACTGGCGACAACACCGAGACCGAAGTTCGTCCAGGATGCCGACCGGCTGAACTTCACGTCCTCCGTTACTACCTTCGTGGGGTAGGGATTCCAAGTGCCCCCTGGGACTGTGCTTGCGTCAAAATACAAGACGCCGGTCAAGTTCGGATGAAACCTAACGCCTCCCCGAAGCTCCAACCCTCCACCTGTGCCAGCTAGCTCGCCCATCGATAAGTTTTTCTTCTCGTTCACTCCGACGGTTGCCACAGAGTCCCCGTTCGGCGCCGATAACCCCAACCTCAACCCCGCCATAAACTCCAACTGAAACGGCTTCTTCTTCTCGGGCGCAGCCGCTTTACTCCCCGCCTTCGCTTTATCCTCCGGCTTCGTTTTCGCCTCCCCCACAGCGGTTTTCGCGCCCTTTTCGCTCACCGAGGCCGCGCCCGTACTAGCCGCCGCAAAAGTGAACACCTCTTCTTCTTTGCTGGCTGCCGCAAGAGTCACGCTGCGCTCCTGAGCCTCAGCGCCCACTCCGCGCGCCACAAGAGTATGTTTGCCCGGATCGCTCGGCCGCTCGATACCCACCGCTGCGGCTGGAAGCTCACGCCCATCCAGCGTAACGGTGATACCCTTCGCCGTTTCAGGTTTCACAACAACCCGTAACGTTGGTATCTTTGGTTCCAGCTCGGCAAGCTCCGTTTTGGCGCTTTCTATCGCGCTCACGAACTCTTTGGGAGCTTTGGCGTCGAGCTCAAGGCGTGAAAGCTTCCGGTAGGTTTCCGCACCTTCTACCCAGCGGTTAAGCTTGACTTGGGCACGAGCGATGAACAGCCGATGCACGGGGACGTCGTAGAGAGCTTGGGCTCGCTCCATGCGTTCAAGGGCGCCCGCAAAGTCCCCCTGCTGAAAGAGGCGTATACCTTCGGTGGCCGTTCGGCGCGCCGTAGCTACATCTTCTGCAGATTCAGCTTGGGCGCTCACGGGGGGCAGGAGCCAACAGGCCAGAACTGCGGGCATGGCCCAATACAGGTGAAAAGAAAGGATTTTTGGGCGCCACATAAGGTTTTGACTCTCTATCACAGCTGCCGTTGAAGGGTGGAGTTCGGCGTCTCAAAATTCCCCCCACGCTGCACCTCTGGGCCGCATCTTAGCCTACGCGGGTGCCCAGCTTAGGGCCGAAAATCCAAGCCCTTGAGCTGAGCGCGCCGAGCAGGTTACGCTTCGCCGCTTCTTTTACTTTGACGTCTGCTCGAAAGAGGGAATCCCATGATAAAAAGGCCGTGGAAGCTACTTACGGTAGCTGTTGTTGGTGGGCTCGGAATAGCTGCCGCTTGTAACAAGACGAAGAACCAGTGCGTCACCGAAGACGGGCTGGATTGCGCAACCGGTCTCCCGGTGGATTACGGCCCAAACGCAGCGGCAGGCGCGGGCAATACGGGCCTTGGCGGAGGATCGAATCTGGGTTCCGGGGGCGGCGTTAGCATCCCCAAGGGCGCAGGCCTCGGCCAACCTTGCAGTGCGACGGACGTGTGTCGGAATGGGTTGGCTTGCAATGCCACTAGCACGTGTGAGGCCGGCAAGTCCACGGTCGAAGGCCAGCCTTGTCTCACGAGTGGCGAGTGCGCCGATGGCCTGCGCTGCTCTGTGCCACTTGCCGCGGCTTTGCAAAACCCCCTCACCGCTCCCACTTGCGTGGCCACCGGAACCGGGGCGTTGGGTGAAGGTTGCAAGGTGGACCTCGAATGCGGTGCGGGGTTGCGCTGTGCACTCAAAGGATTTTCAGCGCAGTGCGTGGCCGAAGGCACCAAGGACGTCGGTGGTGATTGCACTACTGCGACCGATTGTCTTTCTGGTTTAACCTGTAACGGCGGTAAATGTGCACCAGCTGGTCCTGTGCCGTTTCCGCTTGAAGGAACGCCGGGCGTTACGTGCGAAGATCCTTCGCCGGATACTGCGCGCGCATACTTCGAAGTGCCAGGCGCCACGGCTCCTAAGGGTCAAGAAGGGGACTTCTTTCGCCTCCCCTTCCCCAACGATATTCGCGTAAAAGATGGCAAATTGGATCTATCTGGCTTTCCGACACCGGGCAGCGCACTCCTCGGCTTTGATCCGGTAAAGATCTATGTGGATGCCTTGCAAGCTACAGAGGGAACCTGGAGCGGCGCTTCAACAATCATGTTCAGATTTTCTGGCCAGGTGGACTTCAATTCCATCGTCCCACACATCATGGATCTCACTGACCCGAATGGCGGGTACCCAGGCTTGGTTTACGGCGTCGATCCGAACAAGAATGAGTACGTCTGCCACAACGCCTATACCGTGCGAATCGGTGGGGATTACCCCCTCACTCCCGGACATTCCTACGCGGTGTACCTAACCGGCAAGGATGGCGCCACTCCACCCAAGGCCAAAGGCGGTGCCACGATTGAACGCTCAGCACACCTCGACGCCCTCTTGTCAGACACCGCTCCCGCAGATGCTGCGCTGGCCGCGGCGTACCCGAAGTACGCAGCCTTTCGCGCCGCGCTAAAGACCGCCAACGTGGCGACCAAAGACGTCTATAACGCGACCGTTTACACGGTCGGCACACCAGCAACTAGCATGAAGAGTTTGGCGGACGCCGTTTACGCGGATCCGGTGCCAACCGTAAAGGGTGCGTGGGTGAAGTGTGAGGCGAATACTGTATCTCCCTGCCCCCAGCACGACGGGGGCCGAGGATGTGGCGCTCCAAATGACACGTTCGACGAATACCACGCTCTGGTAACACTCCCGATCTTCCAGAAGGGAACGGCCCCGTATCTTACGCCCGCCGACGGAGGAGACATTTCGCTCACGCGCGTGCGCACAGAAGACGTGTGTATGGCCGTTACTATCCCTAAAGGCACTGCGCCTGCAGATGGCTGGCCCTTGGTGGTTTTTGGTCACGGCACCGGCGGTTCCTTTAGGAGCTTCATTCGGCCAGAAGTAAACGGCGCGCTTTCAAGCGTCGCAATTGGCGCCAATAACGTCGGTTTTGCTGTTCTCGGAATCGATCTGCCACAACACGGACCACGCCGTGGAGCTTCTACAGAGTCGCCCGACAATCTGTTCTTCAACTTCGCCAACCCCGGCGCGGCACGCGGCAACCCAATGCAGGGGGCGGCAGATCTGCTCTCGGTAGGGCGCTTTGCCGCAGCCCTTGACGGTACGGTGACGAGTACCCCACTCAAGGTGAACAAAGACAAGATTGTGCTCTTTGGGCACTCACAAGGCTCCACCCATGGTAGCTTGGCGTTGCCTTTCTCCAAAGAATTCAAGGCGGGAGTGCTTTCAGGAAACGGCGCGAGCCTGATGCACGCATTGCTCAACAAGACGAAGCCCGTGAATCTTGCGGCGGCGCTTCCCGTAGTGCTGGGACACAAGCTAAATTTCGCTTCGCCCGGCCTCCCCATGGGCACCACGCACCCGGTGCTGACACTTCTTCAGCATTGGATCGATCCGGCGGATCCGTTGAATTTCGGGCCCCTGCTCGCCAAACCCGAAACGCCCGCTGACGCCAAACACGTCTTTTTGACCTACGGCCATGGCGATAACTACAGCCCGCCCATCACGATTGCCCTATTTGCTCGCACCTCAAGCGCCCTGGAGGTGCCGGCGGATGATTCGGTGATGACCCCCGACGCCCTCGAGGTTTGCTCGATGGCCGCTCAGTGCCCTAAGGATCACACTATCGACGTGAAGCAATATGCGCCCCCCATGGGCAAAGATGGGCACTTTGTGGTGTTTGATGTGGCCCACGCGAATACGGATGCTGTGAAGTTCTTAGCCCAAGCCGCGCTCGGCCAGGTTCCCACGGTGCCTGCGCCCTAGACGTTGCCGAGTGGCGTATATGGCAGTATGGTTATGGCATGCATCGGACCACGATCATGCTGCCACCCCACTTGAAGCGAGTGGCTGAAAAGCGTGCCAAGTCGCTGGGGATGTCGCTCGGACACTTTATACGTGAAGCGCTCCAAACAGCTGTGGAAAATGCCGGCTCCGGCGTGGATCCTCTGTTCGACTATCAGAAGGTTTATACGGGCAACACACCCCGGGATCTGGCGCAGAAACACGACGATTACCTCTACGGGGAGTGATGATCTTTGTCGACACCGGCGCCTTCCTCGCTCGCTACCTGGCTTCAGACGCGCACCACAAGCGTGCACTGCGTTTGTGGAAAAAAGTGGAGCTGAGTGGCGTCCGCCTCGTGACGAGTAACCATGTGATCGACGAGACGCTCACTCTCCTGGGGCGACGCGCCAGCTACGACTTTGCCGCCGATCGGGGGCAAGAACTTTACCAGTCTCGGGCACTGGCCATTCTGAGAACAGTCGAGGAGGAGGAGCTCCTCGCCCTCGAACTCTTCCGCAAGTTTGCCGACCAAGAAGTAAGCTTCACGGACTGCATTTCCTTCACCCTCATGCGCAAGGCTGGCATTGGTACAGCCTTCTCCTTTGACAGGCATTTCGCGCTCGCGGGCTTCAAATTGTTGACCTGAGCCGCCCTGCCCTGGTCTGCACACGGGGGCCTATGTTAAGAGGGCCCCCTGATGAGCGATTCGGTTACCCAGGGCATCCGCGTTACAGTGCGCTCGGAGTACATTCCGCAGCAGTCCGCGCCGCGAGAACAGCGTTACGTGTTCTCCTACACGATCCGGATTGCCAACCAGGGGGAGCTTCCTGCACAACTCGTAAATCGACACTGGATCATCACGCACGGCAGCGGGCGCGTTGAGGAAGTGAAGGGGCCGGGCGTCGTAGGGCACCAGCCTCGGCTCGAACCAGACCAACACTTTGAGTACACAAGCGGGTGTGTGCTCTCTACCCCCCACGGCACCATGCATGGCACCTATGAAATGCGGCGGGACGACGGGCTCACTTTTCTGGCAACGATCGAGCCATTTTCTCTCAGCATGCCCTATACCTTGAACTAACAATAATCAGGCTTTTCATGCGCTATCAAAACAAAGTTACGATCGTTACCGGCGGTACCAAAGGCATTGGAGAGGGCTGCGTGCGAGTGTTCGCCGCCGAAGGTTCCCACGTGGTGTTCTGCGCGCGCAATCAAGCTCAAGGCGAAGCTCTCGCGCGAGACGTGAAATGCGAAGGCGGATCCAAAGTGCTGTTTTTCAAGTGTGACGTTTCGAAAACTGAGGAAATTCGTGCCCTCATTGATTTCACGGTTGAGAAATTTGGGCGCATCGATTGTTTGATCAATAACGCAGGCTGGCACCCACCCCACCAAACGATTGACGAATTTTCCGTCGAGAGTTTCCGGGAGCTCCTGGATCTCAACTTGGTGAGCATCTTTGCAGCCTGCAAATACGCCCTGCCGCATTTGCGAAAAACGCGAGGCAATATCATCAATATGTCGAGCCTCGTGGGCATTATGGGCCAGGCCGGCGCTACCACCTACGTCGCCACCAAGGGAGCGATCACAGCTTTCACCAAAGCTCTGGCTGTGGATGAGGCCGCCCACGATGTACGCGTAAACGCGGTGTCCCCAGGCAACGTGTACACCCCGTTATGGCAGGAGGCTATTGACGCCGCACCCGATCCTGCTGCGTGCCGCGCGGAGGGAGATGCCGCGCAATTGCTTGGGCGGATGGGAACCATCGAAGAGACAGGTAAGCTCTGTTTGTTCCTAGCGGCCGAGGCAACCTTTACCACCGGAGTGGATCACATCTTGTCGGGCGGTGCCGAGCTTTCGTACGGACGCAAGACCCGCAAACGTTGAAATGAATCCCGAGGGGTCAAAGGCTGAATTTGAGCCCCAGGGTCGCGGCTGTCTCAAGACCTGACATAGCCGTCAGTGGCTGTCCTTCACCGAGTGCCGTGGCACTTTGAAGCGGGACTCCCAGCGAGAGAGCGAGTGGTACGGTCACTACGGAACTGACGTGAAAATCGGACCCGAGCTCCGCGCGCGAGAAGACAAACATGGCCCCATACTCTCGCCCTGTGGTGGCACTATTGCCTCGCCCCGAGAACGTAAGCCTGCCCCCAAAAGCACCAAGCGCGACGCCTAAATCTATGAATGGCCTTCGCCAAAACCACCAGGCGAGCGAGCCTTCCACGCCAAGCGCACTGCCGCTCACCGTACCAAGTGCGGACCGCTCGGCAGCGCTCCCTCGATAACCAAACGCCCAGCGAAAGCTGAAGTGGCGTGACAGCTCCCAATCCAACAATAGATCTCCGCCAAGCTGTTGTTGCCCTCCCTGATACGCCGCGGCCGCCGCTCGGGCGCCCAGCTCAAATCGGCGCGGGGGCTCGACCCGTTGCACTCGACGCACCGCAAGCCTAGCCTGTGCCGGCGCGGTCTTCTGGATTGCCTCTGAGGCTTGCGTCGTAAGCGAGACCTCAGCCCAGCTAGCGCGCAACAATTCATCAGCGGCAATGGCAAGCGCGAGCTCCCGTGCACCTTTTGGAAAGCGTCGAAGATCGATTTCTCGGCTGACATTCTTCGCGGTCACCGCGTCACGAACACTCACCGTAACGACAACGTGTTCTTCCGCGCTGCCCGTGCGCCCCTCGACCGCTTCGGCTACTCGCACTACGGCAAGGGGGGCTCCCCGTGGGCTCGCGTTCGCGAAACACGCGCTAATCCCCACGTCTTTCAGGCTGACTTTCAGATCGCTGAGCGTTCGGCTGCGCACCTTCGCAGAGACTGTCCAGCCCTCAAAATCCACCTGGACCCAAGGCACGTCTTCTCGCGTGCACGTATCCGCCGGATCCCCGTTTGGCAGTGCGTGCGCCCTCTGGCCACAAAAGATGAGCGCACAAGCGCCGAAGAGGCCAAAAACACGCGACCTAGCTAACATGTGTCAAGTTGGATGATGGCGTGTGATACCGCGACCTTTCCAGCTAAAACGTCCACATGAGTACGAAATCCGCTCCGGACCCGACACCCCGCGCGATCTGTGGCGGCTGCCAGAGGCCCGAGGCGCTGTGCTTATGCGGAACGGTCACCCCAGTGCCCACCGACACACGAGTTGTGCTCCTGCAGCACCCGAAGGAAAGCACCGTAAGAATTGGAACGGTTCGATTGCTGTTGCTTGGCCTCCCCAATGCCAGGGTGCATGTGGGTCTAGATTTTTCGAACGATGAAGCACTCAAACGAGAGCTTGAGAACAGCACAGCCCCCCCGATCCTACTTTATCCAGGGGAAGACGCGGTGAGCCTCGAAGAGTGCCCTCCCGCTGGTAAGGTAACGCTACTGGTGATCGATGGCACCTGGTGGCAGGCGAGCAAGCTCCTCAAATTGAATCCTGAAATCGCCAAAATCCCGCGCTACTTTTTGTCACCCAGCTCGCCGAGCCGTTATCGAATCCGCCGCGAGCCCTCACCACTTCACGTCTCAACAATTGAGGCAGTTGTGAACGCGCTTTCGATATTGGAGCCGCCCACATGTAACTTGCTACCCCTGCTCGACCCGTTCGATGCGTTCGTTGAACAACAATTGCGATTCGCGAGCGAACAGCGTGCCCGCCGGCACCTAAGAAAATCGATTCGCATAAAGAAGCCGCGGGTCCCCAAAGTGCTTATTGAGCGACACACTCACCTCGTCGTCGGCTATGGGGAGGCCAACGCGTGGCCCTATGGCACCGCCAATGCTAATCCTCCCGAAATCATCCACTGGGTGGCGCAAAGGCCGGCAACCGGGGAGTTCTTCGAAGCCTACATTCGACCACGCTTCCCCCTATCGGGTTCCTTCTTTCAGCACACCGGGCTTTCCCCGGCGCACCTCGAACGGGCTGAATCGTTCGAGTCGTTCAAGAGCCGTTGGGAAGCGTTCTTCAGATCGGAAGATGAGCTTGTAGGGTGGGGTTACTACGCTTCCTCCGTGCTCGAAGCGAACGGAGCTTGCGCGATGCCACACCTGGACATTCGTCAGATTGCTCGCGATCACTTAAAGCAGAAGCTCGGCGATATGCACGAGTGTGCGCGCAAGCTCGCCGCCCCCCTGGAACCTCCGCGTACCGCGGGGCGCGCCGGAGAGCGACTTGCAGCTTTGGTCGCCGTGACCGAGGCGCTCGTTAGCTTAGCCCGGCAAGCCTATGAGTAACGCATTTTTAAGGGGGTTTGGCATCACCCGCGAAACCAAGAACCCGCAAGCCCACAGGAAACCCTGAGCCCCGAACACATCATCCCACAAGCGGTGACCTTGTAGTGCCGTACGGCATGAACGGAAATTAAACGCTGCCCCTTGGCGACACGCTCATCAACACGTGCAGAGGGCTCAGCAACTCGTTCTTCTCTGACTTGATTCCCATCACAGCTGAGTCGCAGCGCATTGCTCACGACACCGCAGATTGATTGTTCTCAACTTGCTAGAACTTTTCTGTCAGTCGCGATACGCTGCGCCAACATTCTTCGGCTTACCTCGGAAACGTGGCGATGAAAAAAGCTTCTCTTCTTCTAATGTGCGCGGCACTTGCCAGTGTAGCGCTTGAACAGGCTTGCACCTCGGGCGACAGCGTTCGCAACGAGGGCACCGTGGTCGGTGCGTCCGGTGCGGGACCCGATCAGGGTCCCAACACAAGTACAGGCGGGAATACAGGCCAAATCGGCTCCATGGTGATTGATCTCGACATGGGCGCGGGCATGGCAAAAGCGGGGAGCAGTATGTGTGGGGCCTCGATGTGCATGGAGCGGGTTCCTGCGTGCGGCGATGGATATCTCGATCCCAATGAAAAGTGTGACGATGGAAACGGCGCATCTGGCGACGGTTGCGGAGCAAACTGCGACGCCGTTGAGAAAGATTTTGCTTGTCCCACCCCGGGCATGCCGTGTGTCTCTACTGTTGCCTGTGGCGATGCCAAAATCACCGGGAGCGAAACCTGTGACGATGGAAATGCTACCGCAGGAGACGGATGTAGCGCGCAGTGCCAGTTGGAAGTCGCTTGGGCATGCCCTGTAGTTGGGGCTCGTTGCGGCGCCGCTCTGTGCGGAGACAGCATGGTCGCTGGCCTCGAAGAATGCGACGATGGGAATGCCAATCCAGGTGATGGCTGCTCTGCAACCTGCACGCTGGAACCCAAGTTTAAGTGTCCAACACCGGGCCAGGCCTGTAGCGCCACCACCTGTGGCGATGGCATCGTTGAAGGCACCGAGCAATGTGACGACATGAACTTCGACACCGGGGACGGCTGTTCTCCGTTCTGCCGGAGTGAGCCCGTTTGCACCAACGGCGTCTGCCAAGCGAAATGCGGCGATGGCTTAAAGTTGGATAGCGAAGCCTGCGACGATGGGAATACTCGCGATTTCGACGGCTGCTCTTCCACCTGCACGATCGAACAAGGCTTCACCTGTGAGGTCGCTGTTGAATCTCCAGTGCTGCCAGTAGTGTATCGCGATTTCGTCGGAACCCAGAAGAACACCCCCGTAGATACGGGACCGAAGCATCCGGATTTTCAGAACTTTGGCGTGGTCACCAATCACAATTGCCAGCATGAGGTTCAGCTGACGCTCGACGCGATGAAGAAGCCTGCCTTGGACGGCAACAAGACCAACAATTGCGTCCAGAGTGCAGCCTCGTTCGCTCAGTGGTACCGCAGCGATAACAATATCAATCGCACCGTTGTGGACACCATGGCGCTCACGCCGGTAACCAACACGCCTGGCGCGTTCGAATACGTCAACGATTTCTTCTTTCCCCTGGAGGGCCGCGGCTTCAACGATCCAAACGCGCTCCTCGAGCACCCTCGTGACGCCTTCCAAGTAGGGAAGCGGAATTTCTCTTTCACCACCGAGCTGCGCTACTGGTTCACCTATCGCGGCGGTGAGAAGCTCACTTTCTACGGAGATGATGACCTCTGGGTGTTCATCAATGGGCGCTTGGCGGTCTCGATTCCCGGTCTTCACTACAGTGAAGGTCGCTGGATCCAGCTCGGCCCACCCGGGGTAGGTGGAACCGATTGGGTCATCGCCAACGATCCCCCCACAACCGGCGTGTTCGACCCGGCAGTCCTCGGTTTGACCGTCGGTGGGGTCTACGAAGTGGCCATATTCAATGCGGAGCGCCAAACAGGCACTTCCACGTTCAAGCTCACGCTTCAGAATTTCCTGAATGGTCGCTCCGTTTGCCACGCTACCTGTGGAGACGGAATCGTCGCCTCCAGTGAGGCTTGCGATAAAGGCACGAACGACGGCTCCTACAACGGCTGTAACGCAGATTGCACCTTGGGGCCGCGTTGCGGCGACGGCACCTTGCAGGCAGCTTCCGGCGAGGTTTGCGACAATGGCGTCAATCTTTCTAGCTATGCGCCCCTCACGGACACAGCGGCTTGTGCACCAGAGTGCAAGAAGCCCAACTTCTGCGGCGATGGCGTGGTGGACAGCCTCTTCGGTGAAGCCTGTGACGACGGAGTCAACGCGGGTAGCTACGGCAAGTGCGCGGCAGGTTGTCGCCTCGGCGAATGGTGCGGTGATGGAAAAGTGAACGGTCCCGAGCAGTGCGACGACGGCAACAAGACCACCGGCGACGGGTGCACCCCCGGTTGCGTGACAGATCTCCGCTAGATTGAACGCGCGCCTGCTAGGACATTTTACGACCCAGCCTAGGGCAGATGGCGCTAGGCTGCACGGGTGCTCAGTGCTAAACGTAAAGCTTGAAGGAGCTTCGTTATGCAGTGTTTTGACGATCCTGGGCACCCCACGGCGACGCTGAGCCTACCTGGGTTTACCCTCCCACCCCCCGTGCCCCGACGTGCGCTCCAACAAGGTCCTTCGCTCGCCTTCCCTCCCGCCGAGGTGCGGGAGGCGCTCGCTGGTACGCGTCGTTCTGCCTTGGCGCTGGGTGATGCCGTTCAGTTTCTGAGTGGGCTGCCGAATGGCTCCATCGATCTGGCGATCACTGATCCGCCGTATGAGTCACTCGAAAAGCACCGAGCGATTGGGACCACCACGCGCCTGAGCCACAGCAAATCTTCGAGCAATGATTGGTTTCAGATTTTTCCAAACGAGCGTTTCCCGGAGCTTTTCTCTGAACTCTATCGAGTGCTCAAGGCCAATTCACATCTCTACTTGTTCAGCGATCAGGAAACGATGTTTGTCGTAAAGCCCATCGCCGAACGGGCCGGGTTTCGCTTCTGGAAGCCTCTTGTCTGGGATAAACAGAAAATCGGCATGGGCTACCACTACCGGTCTCGTTACGAATTCATTCTGTTCTTTGAGAAGGGCAAACGGAAGCTCTTAGATCTTTCGGTGCCGGATGTATTGAGCCATCCCCGCATCCACCGCGGCTACCCCACCGAAAAGCCTTGGCAAGTTTCGCAGGTGTTCGTGAACCAGAGCAGCCAACCGGGAGATCTCGTGTTAGATCCGTTCATGGGTTCCGGCTCTGTTGGCGTGGCAGCATTGCGTGAAGGCCGTAGGTTTTTGGGCAATGATCTGTGTGAGGAAGCCCTAAAAATAACCACCGAGCGTCTTTCGAACGAATTTCCATGAATGGCCACGAATACAAGAGGCTGATCGCTCAATATGTCGTAAAAGAGTACGGCCACAGGTTGCGCGTGTACGACGAAGTGAACATCGGAACCTCCATTATTGGCAAGCAACGGCGAGTGGATCTGCTCTTGGTCGAACCGAGTACGAACAAAGCGCTGGCTCTTGAGTGCAAATATCAAGATTCGAGCGGCACGGCAGACGAGAAGATCCCGTATACCTTGCAAGATTTAGCAACCCTACGCATGCCAGCCGCTGTTGTGTATGCGGGCACAGGCTTTTCGGAGGGTGTGCTGCACATGTTGCAGAGCTCCGAATATGCTGCCTACTGCCAGCCCACTTCTGAGTTAGGGAAATTGGCGCGACAAAAGGGCCAGATCAACAGCGGAACCTGGCAGCTCGATCACATCTTGGCCGTCACGTTTCAATGGTGGGAATTGTTGATCGGCGATAAGGTAGCGGTTTCGTTCGTCGATAGAAACGCCCAGGAAGCACCAGTTCCGGAGGAAGCCACGCCGGGGGTTCCAGGCTCGTTGCCTGCCCTTCCCCCTGCGCAGGAGGGCCCCGCTTTAGCCGAAGCGCAGCCAGCACGCGTCGAGAGCATCGGTAAAGAGGCGTCCCCTCTAGCAGTAGAGTGCTCATTGGGGTTTGAGACCCAGCTCAGCCTAGGCCAAACAAAAGCAAAAGTTCCGTTTGATCTCTCCGACTAACGCATCCCGAGGTCCCGTTTGAGCCGAAGGTCACAGCGCTAGCGATTGCTCGGGGCTGTCCGCGACGCCTGAGCGCGCGCTCTTTTTTTAGTTTACTGGTTAACTATTTTCGCACCTACTCGGCGAAACGGTGCCCAGGAGGTGGGATCTTCGTCAGCAGGAGTTCCCGTGACGTACACGAACTTAAGCTTCTTGAGGTCTTTTAGGTCCGGCACCTTAGCCACCTTCGTGCGCTGAATGCTGAGCCGCTCCAGCAGTTTCATACCAGAAAGGGGCGCAAGGTCCGCGACTTGGGTGTCATCCAGCATGAGCTCGGTGAGATTGGTGAGGCTTGCGATGGGGCTAAGATCGGTCACCTCGGTGTGTCCCAGATCTAGGCGGTCAAGCTTGGTGAGCTTCGAGAGGGGTCTCAAATCGGAAACCTTGTTCAGTGATGCGCGCAAAGATTCGAGCCCCGTGGCGCCGGATATGGGCGAAAGATCGGAGTAATCGCCCTTGCCCAAAAATAGCTCCTTCAGGCCCGTCATGTGGGGAAAGAGGCAAACATCTAACTCACTCAAACTGACGTTAACCAGATTGAGCGAGTGCAGCCTCTTCAAATCGGCGCGCGAGATATCCCCGGTTGGTTTTTGCAGCTTCAGACGAACAGCCGCCTCAAAATCAGCAGATGGGAAGCTCACGGGATCCGTTTTAGGGCAATCCGAAGCTACCTTCTTTGGCTTCGCTTCCTGAGCGGGCGGAGCTGTGGGGGTGGGCGTAGGTGCGGGTACAACGGGCTCGGCCGCCGGCTTCGCCGAAGCTACTGGCGCCTCACTCGGTACAGCTTTCTGTTCCCTCACAACCAACACTTATGGCAATACCCAAAAGGAGCAAACATCGCGAAGGGAGCTTCATGGCGGCGAACACTATCACCCGAGGGGTTCGGTTGAAACCGGCTGGTGCAGACTACTCGATTCGGAGTAAACGCCCAACTCCGTGGACCTCTTTACCGCCATCATTCTCGGGCTCGTCGAAGGCCTAACCGAATACCTGCCCGTTTCATCGACGGGACATCTCATCCTGGTAAGCCGCTGGCTGGGGCAGACCGGGGAAGCCGCAAAGGCGTTCGACATCGTTATTCAGCTAGGAGCGATTTTAGCCGTGGTCGTGCATTATCGGGCACTACTTTCAGCGCGGCTCCGGAGTATGGTAGCGCGAGAGCCTGGATCCATGCAGCTCTTTTTGGCGCTGTTGCTAGGCTTCTTGCCGGCCGCCATCGTAGGGCTCATGTTCGCGAGCTGGATCAAACGCCTGTTGTTTGGCCCTCTGCCTGTAGCTCTTGCGCTTGCTGTTGGCGGAGTGCTCATGCTCGTTGTTGAGCGACGTGTGGCACGACACCAGAACGAGGTGAGCGATGACCTCGATGCCGTAACTCCCAAGCGAGCTTTTCTTATCGGTCTCGGGCAGTGCTTTTCGCTCTGGCCTGGAGCTTCACGCTCGATGTGCACCATCGTAACGGCACAGCTGTGTGGTCTTTCGACCCGTACGGCGGCCGAGTTTTCGTTCCTTTTGGCCTTACCCACCCTGGGCGCGGCGACCGTGTACGAGGCGTTCAAGTCTCGTCACGAGCTTGAGCAGGGTATCGGCGCCACGAGCCTCGCGGTCGGTCTCGTCGTGTCGTTTCTGGTGGCGTGGGCTGTCATCGCCACCTTCGTGCGTTATCTCGGCAAGCACGGCCTCGCGCCATTTGCCTACTACCGCATCGCCCTGGCTGCTGTTGTATTCTGGCTGGCCAGCTAGCGCGTTTCTGCCTGAACATCCGCGCCGAGATAGGCGTTCTTGATGCGGGGATCTTTTGCGAGGTCGCTCGCTTGGCCGTGCAGCGAGATCGTACCAGTCACCATGCAGTAAGCCCGTTCGGCAACTTGGAGCGCCAGGCGAGTATTTTGCTCGACCAGCAGAATCGTGAGGCCCGCTTTGGCGATACGCACAATACTTTCAAAAATCTGAGCTACCAAGATCGGTGCCAAGCCGAGACTGGGTTCGTCAAGCAAGAGCAGCTTTGGCTCCGCCATAAGCGCACGCCCCATTGCCAGCATCTGCTGTTCCCCGCCGGATAGAGTTCCGCCCTCTTGTTTCATTCGCTCGCCGAGCCGGGGAAAAAGCTCAACCACTCGCTCCAAGTTCTGCGCTAAGCGCGCCGCTTGCCGCCGATGTGGATACGCACCCAGCTCCAGGTTCTCGCGAACCGTAAGCTGCGGAAAAATTGCACGCCCTTCCGGCACCAAAGACACACCCAGCTCCACAATTTCGTGCGTTTTCTTAGTGGCGATGTCGGTGCCGAATACCCGAATGCGGCCTGCCTTTTGCTCCACTAAACGTACGATCGCTTTGAGCGTGGTGGATTTCCCCGCCCCGTTGGCGCCAATCAGCGCAATAATCTCACCGGTTGCAACTTCTAGCGAAATACCCTGCACGGCCTTGATTCCACCGTAAGCGACAGCGAGCTCATCTATCTCGAGTGCCAAGTTCGCCGTCATGGCAAGTCAGCTCCCAGGTACGCGGCCAGTACTTTCGGATCATTTTGCACCACGCTGGGTGAACCTTCGGCAATCGTTTCTCCGTGGTCCATAACGTGAACACGGTCGCACACCTGCATCACCACCGCCATGTTGTGCTCCACCAGCACCATGCTCAGCTTCAGCTCCAGTCTCAAGGTTCGAAGCAGGCCCGTGAGCACATCCGCCTCGGAGCTGTTGAGCCCCGCCGCCGGTTCATCCAGGAGCAAAACGCGAGGGTTGAGCATCAACGCCCTCGCAATCTCGAGCCGGCGCTGAGATCCATAGGGGAGGCTCCCCGCGGCCTCCTTTGCATTCCCTTCTAGCCCAAAGAACTGAAGTAATTCGCGAGCTCGCTGTTCGAGGCGTCGTTCCTCTGAAGCAAAACCCTGGGCGCGAAAGATGGTGCGTAGCAAACCCGAGGTTCCCGGCTTTTTGCCCGCAACCATCACATTTTCAAGCACCGTCATGGCCCCAAAGATGCGAATATTCTGAAAGGTCCGGGCGATGCCTCGGGCGGCGATCTGCGCAGGTTTCTCGCCGGTTATATCGTGCTCCGCCAGCCGCACCCTTCCCTCTTCAGGCCGGTACACACCCGTGATGATGTTGAAGACGGTGGTTTTGCCAGCGCCATTGGGTCCGATGAGACCGAAAATTTCACCTTCTTCCACTTCAAAAGAAACACCAGTCACAGCTCGCAACCCCCCAAACACCTTCCCCACGCGGTCGAGCACAAGCACGCTCATGCCGTGGGCTCCCTTCTGGGCTTCCCGCCCAAAAGCGCCCTTAGCGAAAACTCCCGCTGCCCCAAGATCCCTTGGGGCCGAACAATCATAATAACGACGAGGAGGCACGCGTACAGAATCAGTCGGTATTCTTGAAGATCTCGCATGGCTTCAAGCGTGACCGCAAGGAACACCCCGCCGAGCACAGCACCCGTGATGGAACCTAAGCCCCCCACGATGATCATGACGAGCATGTCGACAGACTTTTCGAACTTGAAATCATCCGGGCGCACACCTGCTTGCATGTGAGCAAAGAGGCCACCGGCAATGCCAGCCAAGGCTGCGCTAACCGCAAACGCCGTTACCTTAAGCCGTGTGGTCTGCACGCCGATGGACTCGGCGGCTATCTCATCTTCCCGGATAGCCCGGAGCGTGCGGCCTATCTGCGAAGACGTTAGATTGGAGACCAAAAGGGTTACCAGGAATGCCCAGAGAAACACCCAAAATGGCGTCGTGTACGCTGGCAACCCTGCGCTGCCATCACCGAAGTATCCGGTGGCGGCGCCCAAACGGTCCTGATTGGTGAAGAAGATGCGAATGATCTCCCCAAAACCCAAGGTAACGATCGCGAGGTAATCTCCCTTCAAGCGCAGGCTCGGGATCCCCACCAAGATCCCCGTCACGCCCGCGAAAACCGCGCCTATCAGCAGGGCTACGTTGAACACCATCGGCTCGGCGAGAGATTCCCCAAACCAACCCACGAAGGTGGGGCGCATTTGCACACCCGAGAAGGCCGCAGCATACGCACCAACAGCCATGAACCCCGCGTGCCCGATCGAGAACTGCCCCGTCGTGCCATTGATGAGATTGAGGCCCACCGCGAGGATAATGTTGATCCCCGCGAGCATCAGGATCCGTACGACGTATTCAATCAAGAAGTGATTAGCGACCTCCTGGAACGCATACAGCGCCAGCACCACGAGCACCGCGGACATACCGCGCCGCACCCAGGACATCTAAACCTTCTCCTGGCGCACGGTCCCCAACAGGCCTTCTGGCTTCAGAAGAAGAATGATGATCAAGATCACAAAAATAATCGCATCTCGATAATCCGGCGAAAGGTAGCCCGCGGTGAGCTGCTCGGCCAAACCAATCAATAGCCCACCCAGCATGGCCCCTGGAATGCTGCCGATACCTCCAAGCACTGCCGCCACAAAGGCCTTAAGCCCGGTCAGCACTCCGATGAGCGGATTTACGATGATCTGATCCAGACCAAAGAGGATGCCACCGGCGGCGGCCAAAGCGGACCCAAGCGCAAACGTGATACTGATAATGCGATTGGTGTTAATACCCATCAGACGGGCCGCGGAAAGGTTCATCGACACCGCACGCATGGCTTTGCCCGTCCATGTGCGGTGAACTAGAAGAAACAGGCCGGCCATGCAGGCGAGCGCCACACCGAAAATGGCGAGCTTAATATTCGTGAGGATCACGCCCCCAAATTCAAAACGCACCTCTTTGAGAATAGGCGGGTAATACTGTGGGTTCGGGGAAAAAATTAGCATACCGAGGTTCTGCAGAAGCAGGCTCATGCCAATGGCAGTGATAAGAGGCGTGAGCCTGGGAGCGTGGCGCACGGGGCGATAAGCTAGAAGCTCCAGAACGACGCCCAGCGCACCACACGCGACCATTGCGGCAATCAACACAAAAAAGGCCAAGTAAGGAGGAAAGCCGCTCGCCGCATGTTCCACGCCCAGCGCGCGCGCGGCGTAGAGACCGACATAGGCTCCCACCATGAAGACTTCGCCGTGCGCGAAGTTGATGAGCCGGAGCACTCCGTACACCATCGTGTAGCCGAGGGCCATTAAGGCATACACGGAACCGAGCGATAGCCCGTTGATGACCTGCTGAAGAAACTCTGTCACGGCGCGATCATGGCTTCAAACTTGGCGGCTCCCCCGGAAATCTTTAGCACCACAGCGCTCTTCTTCGCGTTGCGCCCCTCGTCGATTGTGATATTGCCAGTGACCCCTTCAAAATCACGCACCTTAGTGAGCTCATCCCGAATCAAAGGTGAGGTGATGTCCTTGGCTCCGTTCATTGCTTGGACCAACACCATAGCGGCATCGTAGCCGAGGGCTCCCAATCCCGTCGGGGGCTCGCCATACTTCTTAGTAAAATCAGCGACGAATTTTTTCGCCTTCGGGGTCGCTACATCGGGGGCGAAATGATTGCTGAAATACGATCCATCCAAGGCATCCCCTCCGATCTTGTACAAATCCGGTGCGTCCCAACCGTCCCCACCCATCAAAGGGATCTTCAAGCCCAACCTTTGTGCAGTTTTGGCGATTGCGCCCACCTCAGCGTAATAACCGGGCACAAACATGGCTTCGGGTGCGGCCGCGCGCACGGCGGTCACTTGCGCACTAAAATCAGAGTCCCCAGCGCTGTAAGATTGCTCGACTACAATACTGCCGCCTTGGCTCACAAACGACTTCTTGAACGCGTCGGCCAAGCCAATGGAGTAGTCGTTCCGCACATCTTTGATGATGGCAACTTTGCTCATCTTAAGCTTCTCCCGAGCAAACTTTGCCATCACGCTGCCCTGGAATGGATCCAAGAAGCAGACTCGAAAAATCTGATCTCCCACCTCAGTGACTTTAGGATTTGTAGACGACGGGGACACCATCGGGATTTTGCGACGCTGCGCGATGCGCCCCCCTGCTAGCGAAAGGCTCGATGCTACTTCACCGAGGAGTGCCACGGCTTTCTCCACGTCGATGAGGCGAGAAACGGCGTTGGCGGCCTCAGCTGCGTCGCCGCGATCGTCTAGGGTTACGAGCTTGATCTTGCGCCCTTTCACGCCGCCAGACTGATTGACTTCATCGATGGCAAGGCGGATCGCCTTGTCCGTATCTTGACCGAAGTGGGCGATGCTGCCTGTCATCGCGGCGTAATGCCCTACCACAATATCCCCGAGGGGCTTGGCTTGGGGTCCGCCGCTAGGCTCTCCAGACTGGGAGCTCTTGCAACCTATGGCCGATAGAAAAAGAGCACTCGACCCAACCAAAAGCTTTCTACGTTGCACCATGTTGCGCATTTCCTTCAGGGCCCGGCGGGGGCCGTGTCAAGAGCTCGCTTAACACACTCCTGGTCAAGGAAGGAACACTAGGGCCAGGCTGGCACTTTTCGGGCTGATTGCACAGCGTGGCGAGCTCGTGTTGCGCGGCGGCACACCGTGTTAGCGTTGGACCCGTCCCGCGCAAAGCTAAGGTTTTCCCATGAGCATTCTTGTCGACACCCTCCCGATAGTGGCCTTCTTAGTTGCGTACTTCGCACGCGGAATTTACGTCGCCACCGCGGTACTGATGGCGGCATCCGTCCTGCAGGTGGCCGTCCAGTGGTTTTGGAAGCGCCGTGTTGAGAAGCTGCACTTGTTCAGCCTAGGGCTCGCTCTCGTGCTCGGTGGCCTCACTCTCGGGCTGAACAATGACAACTTTATCAAGTGGAAACCGAGCGTGTTTCTGTGGCTATTTTCCGCCGTCATTTTGGGCCGTCAGTGGCTAACTGGTGCTCTTACCATCCGAACCTTGTTGGAAAAGGTAATGCCTCAAACCGGCCCCATAGAGCCCAACGTGTGGCAACGCATTAACTCCGTATGGGGCTGGGCGATGGCGCTCGCGGGAGCCCTGAATCTTGTCGTTGCCTTCTACTTGCCGATGAATGTGTGGGTAATTTACAAGCTTGTAAGCCTTGTGGTGATGAACCTTGCGTTGGCGGTCTACACAACCGTGGCGCTTGGCGCGTCGACAAAAGGGGCCTCGTGATTGGGTCGGCCCATCAGCTGCTGCGAAGTCTCCGTATCGTTGCCTTATCCGGGTTATTCTGCGCGCTTGGGGTGAGCGCTGGTAGCTGGGCGTCAGCTGCCGACCACGCCGGGGCGTCGCAGGGAGGAAGGGGCCCAAGCACAGCGCCCGCCGTCTCTGCCATCCAGTTACACGCCTCCGGAGCAATCCCGCAGGCCACCAGCCCATCTTCTGCACCGAGCGCGAGCCCATCCCAGCTAGCAGAGTCGAACCAAGCGCCCAGTGCCCCTTCTCCGCCAACCCAACAGAGTGTGGAGGTTCGCCTTGGGGACGACCTCCTCATCGCGCTCAAATCCCCGCTTGGGTCACACAGCCCCAATGAGCGCGCAGCACGTGCCAATGAGGCCCTAAAATCCGCGCTGCCGGGAGCCAAGCCCGAAGACGTTCGCCTAGTGCGCAACGCCGATCTGTCGATCTTGTTCGTCGGAGATGTTGCCGTTCTTGAGTTATCGGCCGCGGACGCCAAAAGCCACGGGGAGGTCTCAGTAGAAACCCTCGCAGCAACTCTGGAGGCCAAGCTGCGCGCCAAGATTACCGCCGAGAGGCGCCGAGAGGCGATTACCAACACGGCGCTTTCAGTCGCCCTCACTGCCTTTCTGGGTCTGCTCTGCCTCTACCTCGTGCGGAAGGTGCGCGCAGTCTCCAGCGGAATCCGTGAGTGGCTCCTCGACAACGCGGACGATGTGCCCGCCTTCCGGCTCTTCTCGTTCGAACTCTTGGGGCCGGGCCCCGTGCAACGGGCGCTATTGGTAACGGTGAGCGCGGCGCGCTGGCTCTTACAGTTCGGCCTATTCTACACGTATTTGGTCGTTTCCCTGTCGCTCTTCGAGAGCACTCGCGGCTTCACTTCACGCCTCACGGGCATCGTGCTCGTTCCCCTTTCGGCGCTCACCAGCCGTCTAGCCCAGGCCCTCCCTGTGCTGTTCGTTGCCGCACTCGTGGCACTTGCCGTTTTCCTGGTATTGCGTTTCTTGGGGCTCCTCTTTGAAAGCGTCGCCCGGGGGGAAACTCAGCTTGGGGGGATCCCAAGAGATTTTGCGATGCCTCTCGGCTTGGTACTCCGCATCGGCATCGTACTGGTCGCCGTCGTATTTGTGGCGCCTGTCGTCACCGGAGAGCCAGATGGGCCGGTAGCCCGCACGGGCATGTTAGCGCTCGCAGGTCTAGCCCTTGCGAGTTTGCCGCTCTTGGCGACGGCTACCGTGGGCGGCGCCACCCTCTTCTTACGTCGCTTGGAAGTGGGGCAACATGTGGAGTTCGGAGGTCAGTCTGGGCGGGTGCTGGAGGTGGGGTTGCTCGAAGTGCGGTTGAGCGGTCTCGATGGCGCTGAGGTGCGCGTTCCCCATCTCCTCGGCCTATTTCGCCCAACCCGCTACTTCCCGAACAAGGCAATGGCGTCGTTGTTGCTGGAGGTTCCCCGCAGCGTTGAGCGTACTCGGCTGGAAACGGCTCTCGGAAGCCTAGCCATAGAGCGCCCCCTTTTGGCGCACCTCGAGCTCCTCGAAATAGGGCCGAGCTCGTGGACGCATCGCATCACTGTGACCTCCCTCGGGTCCGTCCCCACGAAGGCGCTCATTAGCGTGGTTTCAGAGGGGCTTGAGCGAGCCGAAATCGAGATTATCCGCTTAGCGCTCCAATGACCACCATGATAGCTAGCTACTAACGCGTGGCAGTAGGTCGTGCTAGGGCACCGAATGTGAGATGGCTTTCGGCTTTACTACTCGCCGCGCTGATGAGCGCACCGCTCACGGCTTGTGACAATCGCTTGGGCGAACCCCCAGAATGCGCCAAGGGCAGGCAGCGCGTTCGGGAGTTGCTGCGTGAGGGCAAAGTCCAGGCTGCCAAGGCTGAGCTCCAGGTTGCCGCGGGTGTGTGCGGGGAGGCCTCGGCATGGGACATCACGCGCCTTTCGGATCTGATCGGGCGCGAGGAAAAGCAACGGCAACTAGAGGCTGAAAAACGCCAGCAGGAAGCACTGCTAGATCAGAAGCAACCACTGCGCCCATTCCTCCGATGGGCCAGGAGCGTGCTGGCAGCGAACAAAGAACGCATCGGGAAGGTCAGCTGCGCCCCTAGGGGCGCAACTGATTTTGGATTCTGCACAGCTAGCGTCGAATCACCCACTAGCACGCCCTTCAAGGTCCGCTACTTAGCTAACAACTCGAACACCTTTCGCTTGGAATGGGAGATAGCGGTCCCGGTTACCTGCAACGACTTTGGTGGCTACCGCCCGGGACCAGAGAAAACCACTCCCACCGGAGATAAGCTCACCCTGTGCGAGCTCACTGACCACCCCTTCACCGGGATCACCGCACTCATCGTGAGTTCCACACACCCTTCGCGCGTGGTGCTATTTCCCGATCGGTATCTAGAGGGCGACCCGGAGTTCAGAAAACTCGTCGGAGCAAACCCCTAGAGGGGTTCACTCAACCCGTACTCAGGCGCTCTTGCCGCCAGGCCGAAGGCGTTGTTCCGTGGCGCTGCCGAAAGGTACGACTAAAAACGGTACTGTCCGGATACCCCACCAAGCGAGCGACATCGTTGATGCCAAGCGCTGTGCTCGACAGCAAATGTTCGGCCGTTTCCAGCCTCAAATTGCGGAGGGCGTGACCCGGGCTCACGCCGCGCTCCTGCCGATAAATCTTGCTGAAATGTGCACGGCTGAACCCGGCGGCCTGAGCAAACTCCTCAACGTCGAAGCCATGGGCCAGCCGTTCGCGAGCAATGGCTTCTGCACGGCGCAAACGGGCAGGTAAGTCCAACGGCAGGCGCACCTCGGTGGGCCGAGCAGATTGAACCCATGCCAAGAGGAGGCCAGCCAGATCATGGTTGGCCTTGATCTGATCGTAACGGTCCCCAGTTCTCCACAGCTCCACAATTGGATCGAGACTGCGCGCGAACAGTGGTGTGAGGGCTTCGGGCACCATCACCGGCAGATCTACACCCCACACTTCGCGGGCACCCGGCTGTGCCAAGTGCGAACGAAGGTCTAGATCAGTGTCAAACGACATCGTGTCCCGGTGTTCATCACGGCGCTGGTTAAACTTCACGTCAAAGTGAACCCACGACGGCCGGCTGCCCCCCGGCGAAGAGATAAGCTGCGTCAATACTCCGGGCTGCACCAGGTAGGCGCCATTGCGCGGCACCGTGTAAGCCCGGCCGTTAATGATGTTCTCTTCCTGCCCCTCGTAGCTCACCACGAGCAGGTAGTGCGAAAGCACCCGTTGATGAATGCTCCAACCTGGAGGACGCGGCCCATTGTCGGCCAGGTGTATCCAGGGCGTGTACGGACCCTCAGCGGCAAGCATACGACTCGAGAACACAAATTATCGGAGCCAACGCGCAGATCCTAGCCAATTCTGAGAGCACAGCCCTCGAGATCTCACGAATTGTGGAATTCTCGACAGAACCGAGGCGCCGTATACAAGGCCGTGAGCGGTTGGCACAATGCCGCCCGCCCCGAGGACTCCCGTGATTATTAACATTGGCTCGATCAATCTTGACCACGTCTACCGCGTCGAACACCTCGCTGCCCCCGGCGAAACCATCTCCAGTGAGGAGTACGCCGTACTCGGAGGGGGCAAAGGCGCCAACCAATCCCTGGCTTTAGCGCGCGCGGGAGCCGCGGTAGCGCATGTTGGTAAGGTCGGCCGGGATGGAGTGTGGTTGCGCGACGAGCTCGGCCGGGCGGGCACCAACGTGGAGTTGCTAGAGGTTGTCGACGAGCCGAGCGGCCACGCCGTGATCCAAGTCGATCGCGGAGGCATGAACAGCATTGTAATTTTTGGTGGCGCGAACCAGAGACTCGATATTGCGCGGATCGATGCCGAGCTCGGTGCTCGCCCGCCCGCCACGGTGCTTCTACAAAACGAAACGAATGACGTGGCGCGTTGCATTGAGCTCGCCAAAAAGCACGGCCATAAAGTGGCCCTCAATCCCGCTCCCATGACGGACGCGGTGAAGAAGTTCCCGTTGAACTTGGTGGATATCCTCATCGTCAACGAAATCGAGGCTGAGGCGCTCGCCGGAAGTACGGAGCCCGCCCGGCTCCGTGAACTCTGCCCCAAGGCTGCGGTGGTCGTGACCCACGGTGCGCGAGGCGTGGTCGCCCTCGTGGACGGCAAACAACACCAGGTTTCTGCGTTTTCCGTAAAAGCTGTAGATACGGTGGCGGCGGGCGATTGTTTCGTGGGTTATTTGCTAGCGAATCTGGATGCCGGGTTAGCTTGGCCGGAGGCGCTGCGCGATGCGTGTGCGGCGGCAGCGGTATCCGTGAGTCGGCGGGGGGCCATGGCTTCTATACCCACGCGTGCGGAGGTGGTGGCGTTCTTGGCAGCGCGGGGGTGAGGTATTGACTTATCGATCTTAGAACGGCCTGATCGCGCCAGCGCGGTCCGAGCGGTACCAAGTACGCCCAGGGAAATTCTTGCTGACGCACTGCTCCGTTTGCACCCCTCGCCATATGAAGAAGAACACGTCGGGGTTCGGTTCAGTGGGGTCGTTCTGCGCGAGGTTGGTCTCGTGAGCGGTTGCGTCACCGGGAATGATCCAAACAATCGCTTGCTTTAGGGCGCGCTCCTGCGCATTACGGATTGGGCTGGTCGCATGCCTGTTTTCAGTGGCAGCCACGGGATACACTAGGGGCGCGATTCGAACCACTCCGTGGACTATGGCACCAGCGGCTACGACCGCGCAGGCGAGTGCCCCAACCCGAGCACGCCAACGCATGTGCACTTGTGCGGCGAAGGTAACAGCCAGTGGCGCCAGGAGCGCTGCCATGCCTGTGGCCATGGGCACCACCAATGGCAATTGGTAGCGTGGGCCGAGCCCGTTATCGACACCCCGTCCAAACTCAACCAGCGCGTAAAGGATGAGATGAGGCAACCCGCTGGTCACGAACATAAAGGGGATCCTCCGTTCCCGACCGGCCAATGCCTGCATTAGCCCCGCAACGCCCAAAGCAGGGGCAGCGGGCCACCAGCAATAGGACCCAGTAGCTAGAGGGAATCCATACTTGAACTCGTTGGGCTTGGGCACGCTAAATACCATCTTGGCTTCTGGATGGATTGAAGGGCCCAAGGCGTACGCGGTCTGGAACCATTCTCCCAATTGCAGCCGGAGAATGATCAAGGTAAGTGCGCCGAACAAGGAAAACGCTAGTGCCATAGCCCAGAAGGTGCGCCAACTGATGCGACAGCCCACCGCCGCACGCAAGAAATACAAGAAGATCCCTATACCGAGCATCGCCCCATCCGCCGGCCGTGTCGCCAGCCCCAAGACCGTCGAAGCACCAAGGACCGTTCCGTACCGCCAAGAACGGTGACGCGAGACCCCGCGCTCAGAAACGACACATAGACTTTCAACGCTCCACGCGAAACATGCGCACACCATGGTATGCGAAAAGCGTGAAGCTGCGTTTAGCATAAGCGAGGGGCCTAGCATTGCGAAGAGAGGACCCAACACTCCCGCTGTGGCAACGATTCTCCTAGAGTTCCTTGCATCGCCGAGGGCACTCGCCAGCCGACGAGAAATGCGCGCAACCGCCACGGAGAGAATTCCAAACATGACGGGGCCAGCTAGGGGCAGCGCGCCCAAGGGCACAAACACCGCCATAAAAAGGGGCCAACCGGGCGTGTATTGCGAAAACGCTCGCCCCGCATGACGAAACACCCACCAGTTCTCAAAAGCCTCGGGGCACTTTGGGATCGGCGCATAGGCCTTGAGCTGCGCATAAAGGCTGGCCTGAAAGGTATTCGCTAGCTCGTCGCCGTTCGCAGTGCGCGCATCAAAAACCAGATGGGTTACGGAAAAAGCGGCTGCCACCGCCACCGTAAACACAACTGCATCGTGGGACCGAAAAGAATCTGAACGAACGTACAGGCGCCAGTTCCGTGTGGGTGGCGCCACTGTGGACAGGTAGGCCCCATAAAGGACGCCATAACAAAACAGGTGAGCAAACATTAGCTCGTCGTCAGATCCCTTGATGAACCGAGTAAGCACCAAGAGTACGCCGACGCCCACTGTTGCAAGTGCCTTGAGCCATGCCGGACGCTGCGCGAGCATGGCGAGCAAGGCGAGTAGACTGGAGGCTTGGAGAACGTTCACCAGTTTCAGTTGCGGTGCTAACGCGAGCCACTGCCCTCCGAAAATTGGCAGAGCCGCCGCTACCAGTATTGCCGCGACAAATAACGCTGTTGCCGAGCGAGACCGCAGTGGCCGCCACAAGACAACCGCAGAGAATGTAAACCCGAGAGCTTGTGCGGCAGAAGAAACCGCTCCGGGATAGTCGGTGGTGTAGGGCAATTGCATTGCGGGACCAAAGCGACGGCAAATAACTTAGGCGGCGCCTACGTACTCGGGGTAAGGCCCTCGGGCAACCCTATTGGCCCGCCATAAGCCCCCGCGTGAACTGCACGCTTGGACATCTCATCGTTACTTCACGCTAGCCCTCCGCACGGCAAAAGAAGTAGTGTCCGACCGTGTTTAGACTGCCCACGCAATGTTCTCGGCGCTCCTTATGGAGCGGTCGGAGGCCCAGTTGATTCCTGGCCGCGCGCGCGCCTCACTTCGGCCACTCTGGCTTCTCGCAGTGACCCTACTTTCCTGCGGCATCTACTGGTACTTCATCTCAGCCGGAGGGCTTTCACGTTGGCCCACCTATGGCACGTACCACGACTTGCTGGCCGAAGGCTTTCGAAGCGGGCACCTCTACCTTCCTGTAACTCCGGATCCGGCGCTGGTCAACGCAAAGAACCCCTTGGATCGGGTCAATTTCAGGTACTG
The DNA here is from genome assembly GCA_033763455.1 of Polyangiaceae bacterium. GTDB lineage: Bacteria > Myxococcota_A > Polyangia > Polyangiales > Polyangiaceae > JBBRRP01. Next base: position 169,566 of record JANRKO010000006.1, on the reverse strand, counting down.
GATGCTGGACGCAAGCTTCTACAAGGGGAAGTACTACGTCTACTGGGGCCCTATGCCCGCCATGCTCCAAGCAGCGGCAAAGTCGCTACTGCAAATCAAGCGTAGCATCGGCGACCAATACCTCGTGATGTTCTTCATGTGCCTTGGCGCTTGGTTCTCAGCGCTTATGGTTGAGAGGGTGGGGCGCCGGTTATTTGGAGGAGTTTCACGACCTCTGTTGATACTCGGGACGTTGACGCTGGTGTGCGCGAATCCGACCTTGCACGCTGCTTCCACTGCGAGCACGTACACCGTATCCATCGTCTCAGCCCAAACGTGCCTGCTCGGAGCACTAGTGGCAGCATTCGACGCCGTGTGGTACTCGGGAATACGCCGCGCGCACCACGCCCGCCTAGCTCTGGCCGGTTTGGGATTCGGCCTTGCCCTCGCGTGCCGTATAAGCGTTGCCCCTGCTGTGGCGATATTCTGCTGCGTAACCGCGGTGGCCGGCGCATGGACGTCAAAGCAACCGGTAAGACAAGTGCTCAGCGGCAGCATCTCACTCGGAGCGCCGGTAGCCCTAATCGCTAGTGCCCTGCTCTACTACAACAAGTTGAGGTTCGACAGCTGGCTCGAATTCGGCACTAACATGCAGACTTCGGGCGTACCGCAAATACACCTTTCAGCGTCATACCTCTTACCGAACTTATACTCATATATGCTCCGCCCGGGGGTACTTTCTTGCCAATTTCCTTATGTGTTTCAAGTGTGGGCTATGGGAACAGACGCTTTCCCTCGCGGCTACCAGTTACCCCCGGGTTACATGATTTCTGAACCGGTAATCGGATGGCTGCGCGCCGTTCCAATCACGTGGCTGTCACCTCTTGCATTCTTGCTTGCCCCACGTCCGTTTAATCTCAGGAACTTGCGCACTCGAGGCTACGTCTGGTGTTTGATCGTATTTTGTACATTAGCCAGTTTCACAGGCCTCATCGGAACGGGGATCTACAGTGCCACCATGCGTTACCTGAGTGACGTCACTTTCGGCCTCGTATTGGTGTCCTTGCTTGGAGCCTATGCACTCAGCTCTCACCCACTGGGAAGAAGGGCGAGAGGCCTGACATTCAGTTTTGTTTCCCTGCTTGCGCTTGCGAGTATTGTCCTCGGAGTCCTGATTGGCTACCAAGGGTACAATGGGCATTTTCGCGCCTTTAATCCGGAACTGGACGCGAAGTTCGTCAAGCTGCTGTCGGTATGCGGCAACCGAACGCCCAATGTCCCTAAATACCGGCCATAACTACCTACCCGGACGGCGGTTTTCTAGGGGCTAAGACTGCCGGAGGTTTGCCACAATGCGTGCGCCGCTCGTATCGAAACGAAACCTCAGCGGCTTGAGGCCGCGCTTCGTGAGTGCGTCGTACACACGTCTGCGATTGGCAGGCAACGCATAGAACATGAAGAATCCGCCACCGCCCGCACCCATGAGCTTACCGCCGATGGCACCAGCCGTGCGTGCAGCTTCGTAGTGCTCGTCAATCGTCGGGTCTGTCATGTTCCCGGCTAGCTTGCGCTTATTCGACCAATGCTCGTGGAGCAGCTCCCCGTAGGCGTCGACATTGCCATCCAGCAGGATTCGACGAGTCTCCAGGCCGAGCTCCTTGATTCGGTGCATACGCTCGACCGCATTGCTCTGATTCTGCTGAATGTTCTTCCCTTGCTCGGCAAGCACACTGGCCGCGGCCCGCTCAACCCCCGAATAAAAGATGAGCAGGTTTGACTCAAGCTCATCGATAACCTCAGGGCGAACAGGCAGGCGCTCAACCGCTACGCTGCCGTCAGGATTGAAGGTGAACGCCGTAATCCCTCCGTAGGCAGCGATATATTGATCCTGTTTACCGATAGGCTCCTTCAGAACCTCCATCTCGATGTGGCAGGCTTCCTTGGCAAGCTGCTCACTTGAGATGAATTCATGCTTGAAGGTGTGGAGAGCATTGAGTAGAGCCACTGTGAAACTGCTGGATGAACCGAGCCCAGAATTGGGCGGCACATCGGCCACGCTGGTGAGCTCAATTCCCTGGTTGATCCCCGTAAAGCGCAGTGCTTCCCGAAAAATTCGATGTTCTATCTTATCGATTGCATCAACCGTCTCGGTCTTCGAGTAAGCGAGGCGGATCGTATCGTAGAATCGACGATTCGCGCTGACGTAGATATACTTATCGATTGCGGCAGCTACAAGAAAGCCCCCATGCTCGGAAGAGTAGCTGGGGAGATCGGTGCCGCCCCCACCGAGGGAAAACCTAACTGGTGCGCGGGAAACTATCATACGGGCCTTATTCGTTGGGCGACAATCAGAAATCCAAGAGCTTCTTCGGGGTCAGAAAAAAAACGATCCATGACAGGCGCCGTGCCAGAAAGGGCGAGCATCGTTGGTGCCACAAGTGGAAGAGGCCACACTCGCATACGCACAGAAGATGCGCCTTCGTGAGGGAGATTCCCAACGGCTTGGGCAAGGCCCCCTAAACGAGCCACGTTCAATGCAAGGTAACTATTCAGTTTGTGCGCGATCACGCTCCATAGGCTCCCCTGATTGTGGACCTCCAGGATCTCCAATCCTGCAGCCTCACATAAGGAGCGAAGCCCGTGCGGCCTGTAGCGAAAATAGTCATGCGGTTGCTCGTGTAACCGGAACTGGAAAGGGGCCGAGAGGATGAGCTTCCCGCCGTCCTTCAGCACACGGGCCATCTCTAAAATGAGCGCCCCAGGTTGGGGAGTGTGTTCAAGCACTTGAGCAAACAATGCTGAGTTTCGCCAGCTCTCGATCACCGCGCGAGGCACCATGCTACGACGTGGGGCGCGACGCAACCCTTCCCGGGGGACTTTGGAGCGCCCCCGACTCAAAAATGACCGCGCCATGTGGCCCCCCCATGGGGCAAGCTACGAAGCTCACCCTCCCGACCAGCTAGCAATGGTTAGGATGTTCAACCCGTATGGCAGGGGGACAACGTCTTCGATTCGTCGAAGAAGCGGGAAGAGAAACCGATCGAATGACTCAACATTGCCCCCGGGCACGTGCTGCTTCTTTGCCACCCGGAGCCAGAGCCACGCCAGGCTAGCAACGAGGTTGCGATACTCCATCTTCTCAATTTGGAACCCCGCGGCAAGCAATTTCCGCCGCAATTCCTTGGGGCGATAGCGCCGATGGTGGCCAACTAGTCTATCAAAATCACCGTAAAGCTCGGGACGAGCGGGTACGTACAGCACCAATTGGCCCCCTGGGCGAAGCAGCTTCCTCATCGTAGCAAGGCACGCTTCGTCGTCCTCGATATGTTCAAGAACATTCGAAGATATAAGAGAATCTACCGAATTGGGGCCAGCCACGGCCAAGTAGTCATCCAGCGTCCCTTGGAAGATCGCAACGCCACTGTTGGCACCGAATCGCGCTCGGAGCGCGCTCGACATCTGCGCGTCCGGTTCCGTCAGAATAAGCTGCGGAGCACCCACCGTGACTAGCCCGACAGACAGCGTGCCACGCCCAGCCCCATGTTCCACAACGGTACCTCGCATGAATGGTGCGCAGGCCGAAGTTAACCACGCATAATAGTTCTTCGCCCCAGCACCGCTTTCAAGCGCGTCGTGTAGGCCGGGGGGGGCTTGGGTAGGGTCCTCGGACTGATTGGCAAGTGTGGGGCGCATCATGGGGGTAGCTGTGTAGCGTCAGTAGCACGGGACCCGGGCAGAGCGCGATATTTGCAAGGAACGAGCATCAATCTGCATCAGGGTCGTACAAAAAGCTTGTCGCTAATCTGCTTGTAGCCCGCTTCCTTGAGGAAGGGCCGAACAAGGGAGCGGATGTAGCGCTCCTTGCGTGTATAAGAAACCGGATCTTCCCCAAAGATAACAAGTTTGGGCCGATTTGCCAGTAACTCAGCCCGTTGCCCCGCCAGCCTTTCTTCGTCCGTCTGCCCAGGGTGATACGAAATGATTTCGTCGATCACGATGCCTTCACGAACGGCATTCAGCCTGTCCGAGTACACGTAAAGGAGCGGATCTCCAAGGGTCCAAATCCTGTCCCCGGGGCTGCTGTAAGCCCTCACGAGCGCAATGTCTGCCTGGGATACAGGTGGCTGCGGAGGCTTGTAGGTTGAATAAGCCTCCCACTCATCCGACAGCCGTGGGCCAACAGCCACGAGCACGGTAACGACCCACGAAAGAGATACCCAATGATAGATCTTGCCGTTGATGGTGCGTAGCTGCTCGTCAATGGCGATGACACTAACGATAACGTAAATAAACACGCCGCTCATGGCCATTATGTAATAGTGAGGGGCAAAGGCGCGACCAATCGTGACCGCGTAAACCGCCGACGCCAGTGTGAGTACGGTGCCGGCCACGACGAGGGGGCGACACTTCCACCAGAGCGCCACGAGAGCGGCGAAAAAAGGCACAAAAATGGCGAGGTGGGCGGAGTTGATATAGGCCTCCCTAAGCCGGTGCCAACACTCCCCCCAAACGCCACGCGCAGGGTTCCTTGGGAACCACCCCATCTGGTACGCGTAGTTGCCGGCGTAAGCGAGATTGAGCTTGAACTGAACGATGTACCACCCAAACGACTGAGTCAGCAGCATGTAGCCAAGCCAGACGGAAGCAACGAACACCACGCCTCCAGTTGTATAGATTACGAAGCGCTTGACGGCACCGACCCGCGCAGAGCCCCACCATTGCATGCACAATAAGGTAACCCACGCGGCGACTACTGGAAGAGCGAATGGTTCCTTGCTCATCGGTGCAAGTGCAAGCAAACACCCTCCGAGGAAGAGCTGCGAACGCACCCAATTCGTATGAGTGAGTAATACCCCCACCCCCATGATCATGAAATTCAAGCCAACGCTCTCCGAGTTATTGATACTCGAATCGTGAAACCCACCGTCGAAGAAGTGGTGAATCAGCAGAGCAACGACGGACACCGTAAACCACCGATTTGTGCCTCGGCTGAGGAGTGCAATGGTCACCCAGAGGAAAGCCCCCAGGGAAAGGAGCGAAAGCAGCTGGCGGTACCCTGAGCCATCAAGCCCAAAGAGCTCAACGCCTAGCCAATTGACCACGAAGATCATCGGCGGCTTAAAATCTTGGAAGTCTCGGTAGGGGACCAGCCCCTTCGTCATCGACCAGCCAGGATGCAGAAAGTAGTGTTCATCAAAGCTAAACGGTGCCCAAAGAAACTTCTGGCCAAGCACCCGATGAACCAGGGTGACGCACAAAATGGCAATCAGATCGCCAAACCGCGCGCCTGGGTCTCGGACAAGCGTTTTTTTCACCCTAGCCCCCAAGCCTGCACGCCGCGAACGTATTCAGGCCGAATTTATGCGAGAAACACTGGATCTCGCTAGGCCTCCAACCCGCCTTCACGAGCAAGGGCCACAGATCTTTTACGTCGTAGTAGATTTTATGGTCGTCCATTTCCGACGCAGGCGAAAGGCCAAGCTTGAATGCGGAAAGCTCCAGGTAATGTTTCCCACGCCAGGAAGGCACGTTCACCAGACAAGTGCCTCCGGGTGCCAGCAAACGCCGTATTTCCTGCAGTGTTTGCAGAGGCTCCCAAAGGTGTTCGAGCACGGACACAATCATCACGATGTCCAAGCTTGCACCAGGGAGCTCCGCGAGAGACTCCGGAAGCCCGCCGCGAATCGCCCGCACCTTGGGATGCTGCACGAGGTCACTCGCGAGATCGACATCCACCAACAGTGCACTCGAAACCTGATCGAGCACCGTACGCGTGAAGGCAGCGTGGTACCCACAGCCCAGATCTGCAATCCGTTTGCCAGCAAAAGACGGGGCAAACCTTCGGATTTGGCGCGCTGAAAGCCAAACACCAAAGCGATCCACCGCCGTAGGTGCGTAGCCTTGGCCGAATGCCTCTTCGCGTTCCGCGCTCACCGGCGGCGGACCGCCACCGCTGTCGAATGCAAAATCAAAGTAAAAGTGAACGTCATGAACCCCATAATCATCAACAAAAGCCCCGTGAAGCCAAGGTTATTCGTGGAAGCAGGTAGCCTGTAGCCATTCGCGAGGTAAGAGTACGTCAGCAATCCGGCAAAGCCGAGGCCAACAATAAACATGAGGGCTGAAAGCGCTACAGCGCGTGTGTAGCTGAAACGTTGAAACCACTTGGCCGTTACCGCTCCTCCGTAGTCAAAAAATACCTGCGCCAGGATCCCCATGTACACGCACTGCAGCCCAAGCAGCGCTAGGGACATTCCGAGCAGCATCCAGTGCAGTGAAAAGGTGATAGGGCCTAAGGTTACCGGGCCAAGCGACAAAGGAAAGGTCAGCAGCAGGCCCAGGGTAAGGAGCACAAGACCGGGCTTGAACAAGAAGAAATCTGCCCCGTAGATGAACATGGCACGCAGGTTGATCCAGGCGGCATGCCATGGAGAGAACCACCCAGAGCGCTTGTGGTGGCTCAATCGCCCATCGCGGTCCTTCAAAAAACGAATGGGCACTTCTTCAGTACGCAGCTGCATGTGGACCGACTTCAGGACCATCTCGGAGGCGTATTCCCAGGATTGAGAGCGCAAATCCATGCGCTCCAGAGCCTCCTTCGTGATCCCCCGCATACCGCAGTGGATGTCCGAAAAATAGCTAGAGAAAATGGTGTTCAGGATCCAGGTGGTGACGGGTGTGCCAAGGTAGCGATGGAGGGGCGGCATGGCACCGGGCTCAATGAAGCCTCGAAAGCGCGACCCCATCACGAATTCCGCGCCGCCGCGGAACTTCTCGACAAACGGAGCGAGCTCACGAAAATCATAGGTGCAGTCGCAATCCCCCATCACCACGTATTTACCGCGGATAAACGGAAGCGCATCTTGATAGGCACGCCCCAGGCCGCGCTTTGGTGTCTTCAGAACCCGGGCACCACCCGCAAGTGCAAGCTCTAGTGTTTGATCTTTTCCGCTATCAACGATCAGGATTTCGCCGCTCACGCCAGCCTTCTTCATACCCTCGTGGCACCACTCGACAAAATCACTGATGGTGAGCTGTTCGTTTAACGCCGGGATCACGATCGAAAGCTCGGGCGCGGCAACGTCCTTCTCCGGAACGTGTAGGCTGACCTCTGGGTCAGCACCGGGCGAGGTGCTTGAGGGGACTTGCAACATTACATCCGCCCTGCCTTCATTTCCGGAATCATAGCCTCAATGGCGCGTTTCAGCGCTTGCCCCGAGGTGTGGGCACACTTCCAGCCCAAGCCTTGGATTTTGTCGGTGTTCAGGCGAACGATGGGAACGTCGCCCTTCCAGCCGCGGTCGCCGCCGGTAAATTCAAAGGTGACGTCCTCGCGGTTTACCCCGACGCAGCTAACAGCGAGCTCGGCAATCTCGCTCACGGTGATCGTGTCCCCCGTGCCCACGTTGTAAACGTCATAGGGCGTGGGGGTTTTCGTGTGAGCGAGCATTACAGCGGCGATAATGTCTGAAATGTGCACGTAAGACTTTGCCTGCGAACCATCCCCTAAGATGCGCAGGCGGGTTGGATCGTCGAGTAGCCGACGAGCGAAATCGAAACCGACACCGTGCGTTTGCCTGGGCCCCACGACGTTGCCAAAGCGAAACGCGCACCCAGAAAGGCCGAACATAAAGGTGTAGCTGGCGATGAGAGCTTCGCCCGCGAGCTTGCTAGCACCGTAGGTGGAAATCGGGAGCAGCGATCTCTGATCCTCTGAGATCTCCTGGGTGCCTAGGTCCCCATACACCCCGCTACCTGAGGCATACAGGATCCGCTTGGCACTCGTTACACGCATGGCTTCCACGACCGACTGAGTGAGCGCCGTACCTTGCCAAAAATCGATATCCGGCTCCGTGGCGGCCCTCGCGATATCCGGATTCGAGGCAAGATGGATTACCACTTCGTGTCCGTCCATGGCTTGGCGCAGAGCCGTTAAATCTTCAACATTACCTCGCACCAAGCGAAACCGATGATCCGTGCTGTGCTGTTGGATGTGCCACTCGCGGCCCGAGGTGAAGTTGTCGTAGACGGTGACACCGCTCGCGCCGCCTTCGCCGAGAAGCCAATCGACAAAGTGAGCCCCGATGAAACCCGCGCCGCCTACGACAAAGAAGCGGGTGCCAGCGATCGTATTCTTCCAGTTTTGATTCATAGTAGCTTGAGGTCCCAAGGCCTCACTTGGTGGATTCCCACTTCGTTGGCGCGCGCTTCAGCGCAGGGTGGCTGACCAAGAGATGCCACACCACGGCGCATAGACCCTCCGTATGCGGCGTAATACGCTCAGGCGAAGCTGTGGGAATGATGACGCACCCATCCGCCACTTGTGCAGTGTAGCCGCCATCCTTACCCACGATGCCGAACACGCGAGCCCCAACAGCTTTTGCGTGTTCGAGCGCCAGCACCAAATTGGCAGAAATGTTTTTCGCCTTGCTGCCTCCGCCAACCGAGAACACAAGCACGGAATCCGCCGAGCCCAAGCGGGAGACCTTGAGCCATTCCGAAAAGCTCGTGTCCCACCCTTCATCATTCACACGCGCCGTAAGCTCAGAAACGTTGTCTGTCGGTGCGTAAGCTTCGAACGCGCACAGCTTACGAAAATCGTTGACTGCATGGCTCGCGTGCCCCGCAGATCCCCCTACTCCAAGAATGAATAGGCGCCCACCTCGGTCGCGAGCGGCAGCGAGCCCTTCGGCAACACGATCAATAGCAACGCCGTCCAAGGCTCGGATCAACTGGGCACTTTCTTGGAGAAAAAGTGCTGTAAATTCACTAACGCTCATAGCTTGTATCCTGCGGCTTCGGCATCTCGATGAAACATGCGCACGGTTTCCAGGCTGTATTCGCCCAAGCTCTTGCCGAAGAGGTTCATTTTCTTGAGCATGTCGGGAGGAACCGTGATGATATGCGCTCCGCATTGCTCCGCTTGAACAATGTTGAGCAGCTCGCGCGGGCTCGCCCATAGGAGCTCAGCCGAAGCCCCCGATGCATCACAAATGGCGCGGGCAGCCTTCATAAACGGCACGGGGTCGCGCCCGGTATCGGCAATGCGCCCGGCGAACACGGATACCACTGCTGGTGCACCCCCCACTACAGCTTGAGTAACGCCGTGTACTTGCTCCAGGGTGCACAGCGCCGTCACGTTGAGCTGCACCTTCTCGGTGACAGAGAGAGCCCTCACTAGCGGCAGAGATGACTCCCCCCGGGTGTTGCTGATCGGGATCTTGACGTACACGTTAGCCCCCCAGCCGGCGATAATCTTCGCCTGTCGCCCCATCTCTTTGAACTCGTCCGCGAACACCTCAAACGAGATCGGTCGATCTTTGATGTGGCGCAGCACTTCCTGCGCGAACGCGGCGTAATCACTGACACCCGCCTTTCGCATCAGCGTGGGGTTGGTGGTGAACCCTGAAATCCTAGGATTCGCCGCCATTTCGAGCAGTGATGTGAGATCTGCTCCATCGGAAAAAAGCTTGATAGTAGGTAACATCGGTTAGGCCTCACCCAGCAAGAAGTTGGCGAAGCCTGTCAGATCCGGCCCCCGAAAGGAAGGCTGAACCCCGGCCTGTGCAAGGCGTTCATCTTCAGCCGCCGTCGAAAGCCCCAAAAGGGCTGTCGAAAATCCTAGGGTAGCCCCGGCAATAACATCGACAGCGCGATCCCCAACCATCCACGACGTCGAGGGCGAACCCTCGGGAAAACCGCGTAGCGCCGCCTCCAGAAGTCCTGTGCGTGGTTTGCGACAATCGCAACCATCTTCAGCGCGATGAAAGCAAATATAGGATTGTTGGATGCGAGCACCCGCGCTCTGGACGAGCGAAATCACCCGGGCGTGGGTGGCCTTTAGATCTTCTAACGACACCTTGCCCTTAGCATAAGCGGGCTGATTGCTCGCAATGTTGAGAGTGAAGCCTGCATCCATAAGCCTGCGCAACGTCTCCGGCACACCCGGCAAGATCTCCACCTCTTGCGCAAAGAGCGGGCTATCGACTGGCTCAGCCGCACTGCGCCATACCATACGGTTCAAGACTCCGTCGCGATCGAGAACGATGAGACCCCGCCGCTTCATGTTCCACCTTCTAAGTGCTTTTCGAGATCGGAGAGCCCTTGTGGCGAACCTACTTCATAGAACCGCTCAAAAACCTCGGCACCCGCCAATTCTCCGCGCAAGCTGAGCCCTTGAAATACCTCCGCTAGGTCGTACTTGGTGGAAGAGGGAATTTCCCGTAGCACAGTTTCGCGCGCAAATGCGGATAACCCGTAGTCAATATAACGAAATTCGGAGATAGGAAGGAGAACTCGCTTCTTGTCGTACAAGGTCACCAAGTGCCGTTGGGCGTCGTACACCACGTTGCTGGTGTCCCAACGCCCATCGTTCTTAAATACGGACATGAGGGCCGCGCGCCCAGACTCGCGGAAGGCTCGCCCAATAGCGCCAAAATCCACCGGGAGATACGAATCTCCGTAGGTGAGGAGGAACTCCTCAGCTAGGTAGCCACGGTCACAAGCCAGGCGCAGCGCCCCGGCGGTTCCGAGCAAAGTTGGCCCCTCGTGGACAATTCGCACCGAGAGCCCAGGGGGTGTTGCGAACGCCAGGTGCGCTTCCACCATTTCCCCCAAATACCCGACCGAAAGCACCACTTCCGTGACCCCGTGTGTCGACAGCCAGCGCAGCTGATGATCTAGGAAGGGGACGCCAAGCACAGGCAATAGCACCTTGGGCACCGTTTCGGTGAGCGGCCGCATTCTGGTCCCAAGGCCGCCAGCTAACACTACACATTGCATCTAGCTAACTCTGCACCGTAAGAGCAACGCTCGCACACAGCGAGGCTTCGGTTTTGCTGAGCAGCCACCCTGCGCACGGCTTGATGGAGCCCTGCTTGAAATCAGCCTTGGCGGCGTTCATCACGGCTTGTGGTAACTCAGCCTCTGGTGCGTCGAGCCAGCGCTCAACATTCCCCGCCTTCTCAAACTGACCACGCAGCGCCTCCCACTGTTGCAGAGGAGAGACTCCGGGAAGCTGAGTTTGCCCGATGGCGGCCAGGGCCGGCCCGTTGCCGAATACCGCCATAAGCCTTGCACCCAGTTTGCGGTAGGGGCGAAGCTTGGAGGAAGCGGTACCCATGATCGCCACCCCGGTGCCAAACAGTACAACAATAATGCCACCGCCCATGATTCCAGCTGCGCGGCGACTCACTCGCAACGATCGGCGAACTTCAGGTGTGGCCTGGGGATCTTGAGGTTGAGTCATAGAAGAAAACGAGTGTTAGCAGGCTAGCTCAGAGTCTTTGCGAGATGATCCCCTAGCCTTAAGGCCAGAGCGACGAGCGTCAACGTAGGATTGGCGTAGCCGGTGGTGGGGTATACGGAGCTGCCGGCCACGAAAAGATTCTCCATCCCAAATACTTTGCAATGCGGATCCACAACGCCCTGCTTGGGATCCTCGGCCATGCGAGTGGTGCCTATGTGATGGTTCCCACCTGCAATTTCGGGCCACGCTCCGGGCACCTCAATGCCCGCGTGAATGTAGCTATGCACGCGCCCAAGGCCGATTTGACCGAAGGCGCCAGCCAGAAGCTCCACGCCTCGTTTGATGCTGTCGAGAGTTTGCGAGTGGTGATGCCAATGGAGCTTGAGCTTTGGCACTCCAAGCGCATCCTTCTTTGAACTCAGCGTAAGCCGGCTTTCCGCATCAGGGAGCTGCTCCGTTCGAATGAATAGCTCCAACGGAAACACGTCTTTCGATTTCTGCCCGTCCCAGAGTGCCGCTACAGCTTTCGCTTGTGCCGCAGGGTATGGCGGCTCGTGCGTTACGGGGCGCAAAATAGCACTGAACCCGAGCAAGCGCTGCTCTTTGAGCACCTCCGGCTTGATACCGAGGGACGCTTGGATCGCCGCCGGGCGGCCCACATCCACCACGTCCTGATACAAACGCATCTGCTCTTGCGAGGCGTTGCATAGAAGGATCCCAACCGCCGAGTGCGGGTGATCCGCAAAATAGCGACCCACGAGACCATGATCATTACCGATGCCTCCAGGGCGACCCCCATTGCCAATCAAAAGCATGCGGGCGTTGTCGAGCCCACCCAAGGCAAGCACCGTAGCGCGCGCTTTTACACGCAGAGAAATGCCGCTGAGGGTGCGAGCGGTCACGCCCTGTACCACCTTTTCGTCCTGGCCATTTTCGAGGGCAACCACGTTCGTATGCAACACGACACGCACGTTCGTGGCGTTGAGCAGGCTTTCTCGGTATTTGGGGCCGAAGCGCGTCGGCGTGCTGAGCTGCCACAGCGTGGACAGCAAAGGTGTCTCGTCCAAAGGCAATAGCTGCGTCTTGGTTTTTTCGGCCCAATGTTTGGGATCGTAATTGAACTCGCCGAGTTCACACAGCTCGTGTGCTTGGCGGTAATAGGGATCTAGATCCGCGCGTGAAAGAGGCCAGCCACTCTGTTGCACCCAGGGGCGCTTTTCAAAATCGTGAGGGTCGAGAGGTCGACACCAACCCGTCCAGTGATTCGTGGTACCTCCAAAATAACGAAGCCTGGCGGTATCGAGTGCCCAGTAGTCGGCCCCGCTATTTTCTCCCAACGCAAGCGCTTGGGTCGCGGCGTCGAACTCGTGCCCCCCACTTTCCAGCAGCACTACCGAAACCCCGGCCGCCGAAAGCCTGCGGGCCAGCGAAATGCCAGCTGCTCCCCCACCTGCAATTACGACATCGGCCTCAAGTTCGGTTCCGTCGGGCAAGCTTAGCGCATCGATGAACATTCAACCTCAGCGTGGGGACAGAGCTCTGCAGTGATAGTGCATTGGCCGCGCTCGCTCCAAACGCGAAATGAAGGGCAGCGACCGAAAACCTTCCACGAGCACCCCCCTTAACCCGAGGTTTGTTTCAAGTTGTGCTCAGAAAGGCCGAAAATCGACGCATCTTCCACTAAGCTGCCCAGATGAAGGCCCAAAGCGGACTCGCACTCCTGCTGCTCCTCCTTTCCTCTGAGCCGGCGGCAGCCGCCCGCAAGCGCCCCCCTACGCGTCCGGCGCCAAGTGCGCCCCACCGAGGGGCTCGACCCCTTAAGCCCGAGGCATCCTCAGCGGATCATTTCTCTCGCCTTAGCCCCAAAGCCTGTGGTGCGGAACTCGGGCGCTTTGGGGCCTCGGTGGTGCGGGTGCGCACAGCAGCAAGTGGCATCGCGTTACCGGTGCGCATTACGGGCCCCCTAGGCAGCGTCAGGTTCCGTACGGCGGGCGCGAAGAGCCCCTACGGGTTGCTCGACTGTCGGTTTGTGCTCGCACTCGCGCAATTCAGCGAGGTGTTGACCCGCTTCGACGTCGTGAGCGTACGGGTAGACAACCTTTATCGCCCGCGAGCCCGTCTTCCAGGAAGTCGCAAGAAAAGCCAACATGCCTATGGGCTCGCAGCGGACATCACGGAGTTTGAACTCGGCGACGGAAGTGTGCTCAACGTCGAAAAGGATTGGCAAGGGAAGATCGGCGACCCCGTCTGTCCGGACAAACCTCCGCCGAGCATCCCATTCAACGCCAAGCGCCTGCGCGAGATTGCATGCGCCACTTTCGAAGCGGGCGTTTTTCACCACATGTTAACCCCTAATTTCAATCGCGCTCACAAGAACCACTTTCACTTCGACATCCAACGCAAAGCTCAACGCACCAAGATCGAATGAGCTGCCCCCCTCCGGAGGCCTTCCGGGCCTCCGCTCCCCCCAAATCCCCCCGCTCCGCGGGGGTCAGGGGGGAGTTACCGCTCGGCTCAGCACGCCCGGCAGGATTCGAACCTGCGACCAGTGGATTAGAAATCCACTGCTCTATCCAGCTGAGCTACGGGCGCTTGCGGGGACGGCTCTTACCTCAACCGCGTGAGGCGATCCACCGTGGTGGCAATTCACTCAGGTTTGTCGGTACGGGGCCCTCGACGCCCATCGCACACCCGACTAGCCTTCGGCGCCATGAGGGCATCCACATTGAAGTTATGGTTCTTCGGCGGCATCGTTTCCGGCCTATGCCTGTCAGCTTGCGGCGCCGCCCCATCGGCACCCCCGAACGCTCCCGAAGAAGTTGCGGATGAGCCCGCGACCGAAGCAACCACCGATGCTCCCAAGGCCAAAGCCCCGCCTACCGAGAAGCCTGCGGCCGACGAAGACGAAGCCCCGCCTACCGCGGAAAAGCCCGTCGGAGTTCAGCCCGAATTCAAGCCAGGCATGTCCGTGGACGAAGCAACTCGGGCAGTGCCCGATGGCGTTGCCCGCCTCAATATGGAGCCGGAAGTTCTCTCGGCGCCCTTGCAGAATCCCGATCTTTACGCTCCCTGCAAGCCGGCTGCAGCTCAACACTTCAAGCTCCGCCTCGCTGTATGGAACGGCAAGGTCGTCGGCCTGGACCTCGCGGTAACCCCAAAGAACGCGACGTTGGAGAGTTGCCTGCGGGAACAGCTCAGCAAGCTCGAATGGAAAGACCGCGTCGAGTCCCTCAATACCATCGAATACGCGTATTGATAGCGTACTTCACCCGATTGAAACGCTAGAGGGCAAGCACTACACTCGGCGCCCATGACGGCTAAAAGCTCCACCCTTGCTTGCGCGCTTCTGCTCCTCTCCTTTTCTGCGTGCGACACGCAACCCGCTGACACCATGAGCAACACCAAAACCGAACCGAGCGAAAACACCGCCGCTGCCACGGCCGCTGCCACCGCCACTGTCGCACCCGCCGTCACCGCAGTGCCCACACCGCCGGAGCCAACTGGCATTCCTGCCCCCGCAGACGTTGCCAAGCCGCCCGCTGACGCGCAGAAAACTGCGAGCGGCCTCGCCACCAAAGTGTTGCAAAAAGGTACGGGCAAAGAGCACCCCACCCTGAGTGACCGCGTGAGTGTGCACTACACCGGTTGGACCACGGACGGCAAGATGTTCGACAGCTCCGTCCAGCGCGGACAGCCCGCCACTTTCGGCGTTACAGGCGTGATCAAGGGCTGGACCGAAGGCTTGCAGCTCATGGTCACAGGCGAGAAGCGACGCTTCTGGATCCCTGGAGCGTTAGCCTACGGCGAATCTCCCCGCGCCGGTGCGCCTGCGGGAATGTTGGTGTTCGATGTGGAGCTTTTGGAGATCAAGAGCGCTCCCAAAACACCCGAAGATGTAGCGGCCGCCCCGAAAACTGCGATTAAGACCAAAAGTGGCCTCGCCTACCGGGTGCTCACCAAGGGAACCGGAAAAACGAAGCCCACCGCAACCAGCACCGTTACCGTCCACTATTCTGGCTGGACAACAGACGGCAAGATGTTCGATTCTTCGGTCGCCCGCGGCGCCCCGACAAGCTTCCGCTTGGATCAGGTCATCAAGGGTTGGACCGAAGGCGTTCAGCTCATGGTCGAGGGCGAAAAAGTTCGGTTCTGGATCCCCGGCAGCCTGGCGTACGGCGACAAGCCGCAGCGGCCTGGAGCTCCCGCTGGCACGCTCGTGTTCGACGTTGAGTTACTTCAAATCCGGTAATTGCTGAGCAAGGACGATCCTGAGCACCTCCCCCGGGGAGGTGCCCAGCTCGGCCGTTATTGGGCGGCAAGTAAATCAGGCGGGTCGAATGAATGGACGCTCCGCTGCACTTGCTCGGAAGTTAGCCCGAATCGGCGCTCTTTGCCTGCGTAGATGTCGAGCGCCAAACCGAGCGCTTTGGCGTCGAACTCGGGCCACATGATGGGCAGGAACACGAATTCCGCGTAGGCGGACTCAAACAGCAAGAAATCACTCACGCGAGTTTCCCCGCCCGTACGGATCAGTAAATCCACATTGGGGAGTGCTTCCGTGGACATTTCGCGCTGAAACGATGCTTCATCAATGTCCTCGGGCAATAAGAGCCCAGCACGGGCCTTCGCTGCCAGAGCGCGGGCCGCATCCACGATATCTTTGCGGCCACCGTAGGAAAGCGCCAAAGAAAGCGTCATTCCCTGACAATCGGCAGTGTAAGCCATGAGCTCTTCCACCGAATGGCGGGTCAAGAGGGGCAAATCATCAAGGTTGCCGACCACGCGCACGCGTACACCATTGTTACGAAGATCCTCTTTTTCCCTGTTGGCAAAGTACACCAGAAGCTTCATCAGGGCCTGAACTTCGCGCGGGGGCCGAGCCCAGTTAGCGACGCTAAAGGCGTAGAGCGTAAGAAACTGCACGCCAAGCTTAGCGCATGATTCTACAGTTTCACGCACGGCGCGCGCGCCTTCGGCATGGCCCTCCACGCGTTCGAGGCCACGTGCCTTAGCCCAACGGCCGTTGCCGTCCATAATGATAGCTATGTGACGCGGCAACTCAGCCTTGCTCGCGTTCACCAACGAGTCGCCGCTACCAGTTCTCATCGCCCCTAACCCCTGCTGCTTATCACCCACGCGCATACTCCTTGAAGCTAAGCTCAGAGCGAGCCGGCAGTTGGCCGGTGCCTGCAAGTGCGGGAGCTTGCCAGAAGCTCTGGCTCTTTGGGTGGCCCATACTGTGGAGGTTTCGGGGATTTCGGGCCAAGGGTGGGGCTCAACACCCCCAAACATCGCAGCTCTCCTCCTAGTCTAGGGTGAGGGATCAGGTAACCAAAGCCCGAACGTGACATCCGGGGGCCCATTCACCTGGAGCTCAAGCCGCCCGCCGTGTGCTTCCGCCACCGCCCTGGCAATGGCCAACCCAAGGCCTGAGCCCCCCTTGTCGGCACGCGTCGTAACGAAGCGCCGAAAGAGTTGCCCGCGGACGTGTTTGCTAATCGCCCCCGGATTGGTGACGGCAACAAGCACCCCGCCCTCTTCGCGTTGGACTCGTACTCGGACACGAGCTCCCGTTGCTGAGTGCACTAGCGCGTTATCCACCAAGTTGAACACGGCACGCCCAAGCCAGCTCTCGTCTCCACGCACGCACAGCTCATTCATGGCGACGAACTCGACTCTTTGCTGGGCGTCCCCAAGGGCTTCGACCACACTGCGGGTGACGCCGGCCATATCCACCGAGCCGAGCGCCTCTACCCCACGGGCCTCGATGCGAGCAAGGCTCACTAGATCGCGCAGCAATCGATCAATGCGACTTGCGGCTTCGCGAATCCGGCCGACAAACTGCCGAGCCAAGGTGGGCTCATCAATCGCACCTTCTTCCAATACCTCAGCGCTCGCTAAAATCGCAGCCACCGGATTTTTGAGCTCGTGGGATAGATCGGCTGCGAACGTTTCAACGAACGGGCGGCCTTCGAGCTGGCGTCGCATGGAGTCGATCGACTGAACCAAGCGCTTCACCTCGCGACCGAAGACGGAATTCGGAACTTGGGTACGCTCACCGAGGCTGACGCTTTCCGCAAAATCGCTGAGCGCCTCGATCGGCTGAGCAATTGCGCGCCCAATCCACGCCGCAGCAAGGGCCGCAGCTGCGCCCAGCACCAGGCTGATCACGAGCACCGTGGGGGCCAAATCAGCTAGCAAGCGTCTGATCTCAAGTGTTGGTTTTACAACCCTTACCACGCCGATGTTACGACCCTTGAGCTTCACCGGTGCGTCGTACGATACAGTACCCGGCGTGCCTTCGGCACTCTTTGCCCCTGAAGGGAAAAGGAGGTGTCCGCTAGTGTCCAGCAATTCGAGCCGAAGCTCTGCGGTAGGTTGCCTTCCAACTTCCAAGCGCCTAGCCACCCGCTCAATCGCGACTCGTGAGCGTTCAAGATCCCCCTCAATGATGGCCGCAATCATCTTTGCCTGCTCTTCGGCAGCAAACGTGGCCACTCGCACCGCGCGAGCTTCAATCCGGTCGAGCACCAGAAGGCCGAGGCCAAGCGAGAATGTGCCAACAATAAAGGCAAGAGCGAGAAACACCTGCATGCGAATCGACATCCCGCGCGTGCGGGTGCGCACGAGGCGAGCAATCACGAACGCAACGAACAGGATCAGCCCAATGGCTGCTACGGCAACAACTACTAGGCGACTCAAGGCGCGGGGCTCACAGCGCTAGGCTCGAAGGTGACGCGGTAACCCACGCCCCGCACAGTTTCTATCAAGCCCGGATGGGCCCCAGCCTCGCCAAGCTTGCGCCTTAAGGATTTGACGTGGGAATCGATCGTGCGATCCGTTATCGCGAAGCCATCTCCCCATACCTCGTCGATCAGTTGCTCGCGCGTGTACACTTTGCCTTGGGCCCGGAGCAAACACGCCAACACATCAAACTCAACCCGCGTAAGGTCCAACATTCGCCCTAACACTTTGGCGCGGCGCGTTTCCACGTCCACCACCAGTGGTCCGACATCCCCAGGAGGCGCACCCGCAAGCACCACGCGGCGAAGTACGGCGCGCACCCGTGCCACCACTTCGCGGGGAGAAAAGGGCTTTGTGACGTAGTCATCCGCACCCGCTTCTAGGGCCGTTACACGATCAGCTTCGGCATCCCGGCTGCTCAGAACAATGATGGGGGTGAGCTTCGAAGCGCGCCTGAGCGAGCTTATCAGGGTAAACCCGCTTCCGTCGGGAAGCATGAGGTCCAGCAGGACTAGATCGGCTCGGTCGACGCATTGTTCAGCAACGGACAGGGTGCCAGCTTGGTCCACCAGAAACCCCTCGCGCTCCAGTGCGTAGGCAACCGACTCCAAGATGGCAGGCTCATCCTCTACTACCAGAATCCTCGCGACCACACGGCCTCCCGTTTCGCGCCCAACCTAGCATAGCCGGCGACCGCCTCCCTGAGACATTGCCACTACGCCTCAGGCGGCGGACTATTGAGACATGGCCCGCCACGATGCCCCCCCAGCGAACGGAGCGCCCTGGAAGCTTCTTCTCCTCCGACATGCTAAATCGAGCTGGGCTGAGCCCGGAATGTTGGACCACGATCGGCCTCTGAACGCTCGGGGTCGCGACGCCGCAGCCCGCGTCGGTGAGCTCCTTGCCGACACTGGGTTGATCCCCGATCTAGTGCTCACCTCGACGGCCCGCCGCGCCATCTCCACAGGGGAGCTCGTGTGCCGGGCCTGCAACTACACCGGACCGGCGCACGCGTTACCGGAGCTTTACCTAGCCGAGCCGCAAGCCTACGTGGACATGCTCGGCAAATGGTGTGGGCAAGCCCGACAGGTGCTGATGATCGGGCACAATCCAGGGATCGAAACGCTTTTGTCCTCTCTGATTGGCCGGGAGGAACACATGCCTACCGCGGCGCTCGCGTGCCTCCTCGTGCCAGAGCCAGGGTTTTCGACGGTTCGGATCGGAACACGGCTCACGCTTGAGCAGTTCTGGAAGGCAAGGGACCTACCAGATTGAGGGAGTTGCCTGGCCTTTGTCTCCTGGTTTGGCTATTACGTCGCTTGGTATGTCCTCGAATCGCACCAACGAGCTCCCCGACAAGCAGGCGGTCTCGCTTGCTTTTTTGGAGCAAACTAGCGTTTACCTGCACTTGGATCCGAGAAAGGCGGGCGTGCAAGTCCCCGTTTCTTTTACCAAACAGCCGCAGTTGGTGCTGCAAGTTGGCCTCAACATGCCCGTACCCATCACCGACCTACGAGTGGATGACTCCGGAATTAGTTGCACGCTGAGTTTCAACCGAACCCCCCACTATTGCGTGGTCCCTTGGTCCGCAATCTTCGCGATGGTTGGAGACAACGGCCGTGGCATGGTGTGGCCCGACGACGTGCCGGCGGAGGTAGCGGCCCAAGTGAGCGAAGAGCGCCCCAAAGCCCCGCCCGCGCCAGTGCGCCCTCCCGGGCCAAAGCTAGTAGCTGTGCCGGAATCCAAGCAGGAAGCCGTTAAGGCGAAGCGCGCAGCCGCCGCGAAGAAGAAGCGCGAGGCTGCCAAAGAAAGGAAGCTAGCCCAAGCCGCGGCCATCGCAGAGGCTCCCGCCCCTGTTAAGCCTACGGCAGAAGTGCCGCGAAGTGCCCCGCCAGGAACCAAAAAGCCATTGCCGCCGTACCTGCGAATCATCAAATAAGGCGCGCTCCCTTCGATTTGTTCTCCACACTCTGCCGTTTCCAATGGATGTCCGTTGCCCTCGATGCGCTACCGATTACGAGTTTGACGACTCGCTGATTTCTGAGCGAGGCACGACCGTCAAGTGCACCAATTGCGGGCATCAGTTTAAAATCTTTCCCCAGCAGGGGCACGGGGCACCAGAGCAATGGCTCGTACGCACGCGTGGTGGTCAGGAGCTTTCTTTTACTTCGCTGAAGGATCTCCAAAAAGCCATCTCCGGCGGTCACGTCACTTCCGATGACTTTCTTTCCCGGGGTAACCACGCGCCCAAGCCCTTGCGTTCAATTGCGGAGCTTGAAGGTTTCTTCCGCAACAAGGGCGACACAGTAAAGCCCGATAGCAAGAAGACGAATACTCTGCATGGCGTCGCCCCGCCAGCTTCGGCACTGGAAAGCCCTCCCAGCACCGAGCTTGCCCCGCCACGCCCAGTATCCCAGGAGCCGGACACCCAGGTGAGCGCAGCAAGCTCCCAAAAGCAGCCGAGTGGGGCTCGCCCGGAGGTTTTCCAAACCGCCGGGCGAGCACTGCAAGATCACGCGCCGGTTCCTGCGCCGCGCGTCGGCAGTACCAAACCCGCCCTATATAGCAATGTGGTTGCATCCCAGGATGGCGGCCCGCCAACCACAACGGGAGCAGCGGGCACCCAACGTTATCCAAGCGCGCTCCCCGATCCCAACGCTGCCCCCAAAGAAATTGCGTATGCCACTGCTGTTAACGCTCAACCTTCAGAAGGACCAAGCGATCGCTCGCCGTTTTCGCGCACGCTGCCCGAAGGTCAGGCGCCGCTTCACGCGGACCCCGCGCGCTCGCACACGAAGGCGCTCCGCAATTTAGACCTCGAACAGCGACCGAGTGAAATCCCCGGAGTTGCGCCACGGAACACGTCCCTACGCTGGCTCTTCGCGCTCGTGCTCTTGGCCGTGCTCGGATTTTTGGCCCTCACAGTGGGGAAAAAATATGTGCTCCCCGTGGCTGATGGCCCAGTACCCGCAGGGGACGATAGCCGCGGCAAGGTGCGAACGCTCCTCGATCGCGCCAAGGCACTCCTCCGTAAGGGCGACCTTGAATCCGCCAAAGAGCAGATCGATCAGGCGCTTGGCCTGTCCGAAAAAGATGCGGAGGCGCTGGGCGCACGAGCAGAACTTGAAGCCGTACGCGCAGACATTGAATGGCTCAAGCTGCGCCTGTTAGATCCGGAGAATCGGGTTTTCGTCGAGGCCACCCAACGCGAGCTTGAGGCCCGGCTCTCCAAAGCCGATGCCGCCATTGCACGCGCCCAGCCAGCAAGCTCAGACGTGGCGGTGCTGCGAGCGCAAATCGACGTTTTGCGGATGCGCGGACAACTGCAATCCGCGCGTGCCCTGGTGGTCAAGTTGGGGGGGGCGAACGCTGGAGCGGAAGAAAGCGCATATGTGCTGGCAGCCTTGGACCTCGCCGAACCCAAACCCGAATGGGCTAGTGTGGTGCAACGTCTGCGAAGCGCCGCGTTGGGTGAGGGTGCTCTTGGGCGAGCTCAAGCCGCGCTGATTTACGCACTGGTGCAAGCAAAGCTCCACGATGAAGCGCGCGCAGAGCTCCCGCACCTATTGCCATCGCACCCACTGGCCGTGGCACTAGCGGCGTTCGTTGCAGGCGGCAAAGCCTCAGCAATGCCCACGAGCCCACCTGGGGCGAACTCCGGCCCGGCAGAGGGAGCCCTGCCTGCGAACACCGAAGCAAGCCAACCGTCAAGCCCAGCGCCGGGCGGGCAGAATTTTCAAGACAAGCTCCAGCAGGCAAGCAAAGCGTTAAGCTCCGGCGACGTCGAACGGGCTGATCGCCTCTACACAGACGTACTGAGTGGCCAACCGGGAAATACCGAGGCGCTAGCTGGGCGGGCAGACGTAGCCAAACGACGCGGCGACAACGCCCGCGCAGCCCAACTCTACCAACAGGTTCTCGACATCAACCCCAATTACCTACCCGCCATGATTGGCAGTGCGGACTACCAGTGGCAAAACGGCAACCGCGGTGCCGCTCTCTCCATCTACCGGCGAGTCGTGGACCAGGTGGGCCCAACCAGCTCCTACGGCAAACGAGCACAGGCGCGGCTGGATGAAGCCGGGAGCGCCCCGCCACCCACGCCCCCCACACCCGTCCCGGCGCCCTCGCCGGCGAGCACACCCGAGTCCACGCCGACCCCCGTCGACACCTCGGATTTGCCCGGAGCACGTCCGTGATGCGGGCGCGCCATGGTGCACATCGCAACGCCATGCTTCCCTCTGGCTCTATGCCGCGTAAATTTTCCCTTATTGCGGGACTGTGCGCCCTTTGCCTCGGCTCGGCCTGTGGCGGTCGCCCACGAGCCCTCGGCTTGCCTGACGGTGCCAATGAGTCCGGGCAGAAGGCCTTGCCAACCGGCGTGCCCCGCATCGCTTCGCTCGACCTTACACGCGGCTTGCCCGAAGCCGCAGGCAGTGGAGGGCTGTTGCCGGCGTCCGTGGAGGCAACCTACTTTGGTCTCGTAAGGAAGCTTGAAGAGCTGCGCCGCGACGGTGAGGTTCGAGGCGTTCTCGTTGAGCTGGGGGAGAGCCCAATGGATTTCGCTCATGCCGAGGAGCTAGGTGCGCTCCTTAAGGCGCTGCGTGTGCCGGTAACTTGTCACGCCCACAGCCTTGGCAATCAAAGCGCTTGGCTCGTGGCCAAAGGTTGCGATTCGATTTGGATGAGTCCAGCGGGAAGCCTCGAAACAATTGGGCTAGCTGGCCAGTCCGTTTACCTGGGTGATCTGCTTACGAAGGTAGGTGTTCAGGCAGATTTTGTGAGCGCGGGCAAATTCAAGAGCTTCGCAGAGACCTTCACGCGGAACGGCCCCACCGACGAAGCACGCGAATCGTTGCTGGTTACGCTCCGCTCAATCCGTGAGGCCTGGCTCGGCGAATCTGCGCGCGAGCGCACCCGCGCGAAGAACCTCGCCGAGGATTTCGAGAGTGGGCCGTTCACGCCGGGGGAGGCCGTAGCTCGCGGCTTGGTCGATCAAATCGGCTATGCGCCAGAAGCACTTTCCGCGCTCAAACTGCAAACCAAAACCACAGCCGTTGAGGCGCGGTTCGGCCCCCACGTAAAGGGGGTAGGCGGGCAGCCGTTGGTGCGGCTCCTTCGAAGCCTCATGAATCAACCCGCAGAGCTCGATTCCACGCCTAGAGTGGCGCTCGTGCCCACGGTGGGCAGCATTTCCATGGCGGGCGGGGGAACTTTCGAGAGCCAGGGCATTACGGCGAACGCCATGCACAAGACGCTGCAGAGGCTCAAGGACAACGATGCCGTAAAAGCTGTTGTTCTACGCATTGACTCTCCAGGTGGCTCAGCGCTGGCCAGCGACCTTATCTGGAAAGACGTGATGG
The DNA here is from genome assembly GCA_033763455.1 of Polyangiaceae bacterium. GTDB lineage: Bacteria > Myxococcota_A > Polyangia > Polyangiales > Polyangiaceae > JBBRRP01. Next base: position 146,232 of record JANRKO010000006.1, on the reverse strand, counting down.
CGTTGCGGCAAAGGAAGCCTGTGGTGGCATCGATAGGCGCCATGGCGGCGAGCGGTGGCTACTACATCGCTTCCGGCTGCAACCGTATCATTGCTCCCCGTTCCAGCATCGTGGGCTCGATCGGAGTTGTCGGCGGAAAATTCAGCGTCAACCAGGCGCTTGAGCAGTTCGGAGTCCATGCGCTTACGTTCCCTGCTAGCCCCCGTCCCGATGCCGAAGCGCGAGCGGCGTACCTATCGTTGCTTACGCCCTGGAACGATGTGATGAAGGAGCGCGTGCGTGCACAAATCCTTACAGTCTACGATCTTTTCTTAAAGCGAGTGTCTGAGGGTCGAAAGAAGCCCGTTGAGCTCATCGCCATGAGCGCCGAAGGCCGCATCTGGAGCGGCGTGCAGGGTCTGGAACGCGGGCTGGTGGACGAATTCGGTGGGCTTGAAGATTCGATCGTCGCGGCTCGACGCCTCGCAGGCTTGCCTGAGGGAGCCCCAGTATCGTTTGAAGGCCTCAGCGAAAGCTGGCTCGATCTTTTGTTCCATGGGGACGCGCCGGATGCGGACGAAGCGGAGGCGCGCCTGCGCGGCTTTATCGCCCGTCAGAGCTCCCTCGCCGAAGCCGTGCCCGAAGAGCTCCGGCCTTATCTCAACGCAGTCAACGCGATGGCCCGCGGCGATCAAGTGCTTGCGCTTTCGCCTTACGTGCTCACGCTCAAGTAGTGTGTGTGCTTAGATCCACTGGCGCCGGGCGGCCATCAAGATGGCCGCAACGTGCACCCCATGCGCGACCAAGTTTTGCTCAAGCGCCGCCAAAAGGTCCGCGACCGGCAAGAGGCGTACCTTGAGATCTTCGGAAGGGTCCAACTGTTGCTCCTGAACCCGGCGCGCTCCACGTGCGAAGAAGAAGTGTGCCTGGTTGGTATTTCTACTTGGTTCCACGCACACGCTGATGAGCGGCAACCAATCTTCGGCAACATGGCCGGTTTCTTCTAGAAGCTCTCGCTTCGCCGCCGCCAATGGCTCTTCACCCGGATCGACGACGCCGGCCGGGAGCTCGACGCTCAGCCCCCCGTAACCATGGCGATATTGCTCCACCAGGACCACTTCCCCGCAGTCCGTGAGGGCGAGCACCCCAGTCCAATCAGGACTTTCGACCAAATGGAACGCATCGATAACGTTACCATTCGGGAGCGAAACCTCCTGTTCCCGAATGGTGAGCCAGGGTCGCTGAAGGAGAGTCTCGCTCTTTAGTACTTTCCAGGTAGCCATATTGCGGATCGCCCGGGCGTGATGCCCCGAACGGGTCCAGGCTTCAATCCCTCCCAACCCCGAACTGACACTACTGCAGCATCGGCCAGTGCCCCGGGCAAGCCAGCCGTGCCGGGCGGCCGCCGGGGAGTGGTGAGGAGCCGCAGCAGGTTGAGGAGCCGCAGCAGTGAAAGGCGCAAAGGTCCCAATCCGACCGAAAATCGTGATTCAGGCAATTTCGGTTGCTAGAGGGGTCGTGTTATCGTGGTGAGGTTATGTTGCATCGAAGCCTCTTAGTCCGCCCCAACGCCGTCCTTCTCACCACGTTAGCGCTTTCAGGGGCCCTACTCTCCGGCCGCGCCTCTGCCCAGACGGCGGAGGAAATCTCGGGCGCCCGCGCAGCAGCGACCGAAGGAGCGAAAGCCTTCAACGAGGGTCGTTACGCAGACGCCGTGGACATGATGTCCCGCGCCGAATCGATTGTTCACTCGCCCGTGCAGCAGCTGTACCTAGCGAGGTCCTACGCAAAGCTTGGGAAACTAGTAAAAGCGCGCGAGCTTTATCTAAAGATCCGCCGTGAAGGTATGTCGGCAGATGCCTCCGAGGCGGTACGCCGTGCGGTTGCCGATGCTGAAAAGGATCTACAGGTGTTGGAGCCTCGGCTTCCTTACATTACCGCCGCCGCTCAGGGCGCCGGACCCTTGCCCGTAACCGTAACGATGGATGGTGTGGCCATTCCGCAAGCATTGCTCGGTGTCCCCCACCCGATAGATCCGGGGAAGCACGTATTTCAGGCGTTTGCCGAGGGCAAACGCTCGCAGGAAAAGATCATCAACGTTGCAGAGGCAGCTCGCGAAACAGTGGTGCTAGATCTTCAAACGCAGCCGGGTGCGACCGCCGTACCCCCGCCCGTCGCTACCTCACCGGGTACAGCACCGGCACCTAGCGACACCACAGGGAACGGCGCAGCCGTTAGCATGACGTCGCCAGGGGGTGACACTGGCACCACGCCGAAGGGCGGTGGGACCAGCTCACTCCGTATCGGAAGTTACGTAGCATTTGGGGTTGGAGCCGTTGGGCTTGGAGTGGGGACGTTTTTTCTTCTGGACGGAAGCGGTAAGACCTCAGATTCCAACAAGCTTTTCGACGATAACCAGTGCGGCGCGAGCCCTAAGGGCGCCGCCTGCAACTCGGACGTTCAGCAGCAAATAACCTCCCTAGATAGCGATGCCGCGAGCGCCAAAACTTTGGGTGCGGTTGGGATCGTGGCAGGCGTGTTGGGCGTGGGGGCAGGCGTCACACTCTTTGTTCTGAGCTCGGAGAGCGATAGCGGGAGCTCGGCCAGGACCGTGGCACCGTACGTCGGGTTCAACAGCGTTGGCGTTACCGGCACGTTCTGAGGAACGCGCTCTTCCCCAACTCGGGGCCAGTGGGGGCTTCAGCCCCTTTTCCGACCTCGACTCGCAGCTGCGGGCCCACGTTTCGCGAGTTTTTGGGGCCCTGAAGGCGTCTTCACAAAATTGTCTCGTTCCTCCTAACGTTTCGAGCTTTTCGGCCGTTCACCTCCTCCGATGGGAACCTATCCGTCTGGAAAGCATTTGCGGCGGTCGGCGGGAGACGAAGTGCAGGAAGTCTACCTGCGCTACGCCGGGCACTCGATTCTGTTGACGGAGGGCGTCTACCTGTTTGGCAGGAGCCCCATCTGCAACTTCTGTCTCGATGAGCCATTAGTCTCCCGACGCCATTGCCAACTGGACATCAGGCCCAACGAAGCCTTCTTCCGAGACCTCCAGAGCGTAAACGGCGTGTACGTGAACGAGCAGCGCGTTGCGGGCTCCGTCAAACTTAGGCCGCAGGATACGCTGCGCATTGGGCGTCAGGAGCTAGTGTTCGAGGTCGGTCATCAGCGCAACGCGCAAATTCTCACACTCGGCGAAGGCACGCGCGCGCTAGGCAACATGCTCATCACGGGCCGCTCTTCCGCACTCGCCGTAACCCCCACGCGCTTTAGCGCACTCACCCAAGCAGAGGCGACCCGCCAAACCGCTGTCCTCGAACTCGTGGCAAGGGCAGCTGAGCCCCTCTTACTCGCAGGCAAAGTAGCTGAGGCCGAAAACATTGTAAGTGGCCACCTAGAGCGAGTCTTGCGTGAACAGCGCTCCGGGCGCGAAATCGACGACGAAACCTTCCGGGGAGCTGTTAGCCTCAGCTTGAAATTGACGATCGGGCGACGCGATCGGAAGTGGTTCGATCACGCCATATGCTTACTGCAAGAGCGCACCGCATTGTGCAGCGAGCGGCTCGCCACGGACCTTAAGGCGGCTATCTCTGTAATGCCGCACGCCGACGTGCCAGCTTTGTACGACTACGCTCACGCGCTCCGACAAGGACACCCAGGAAGCCTCGAACACCTAGCCTCCGCACAACGCATCGAAGAAGTTGCAAGCTACGCCCGCGCCCGCAGCCTCGCGGGCTAGCTAAAGCTACTTTCTAGGTTTGCTAGCGCGCACGTCACTTGGGGCCATCCCGAGCACTCGCCGGAAGATTCGCGAGAGCTGGAACTGATCGCTGAAACCGACGCTTTCGGCCACCTCCCGCAGCGTGAGCCGCGTTGTTTCTAGAAGCGTTCGCGCTACTTCAAGCCGAGCGTTGCGCACGAAGGTCATTGGGGGAATACCTTCCGCCTCCTTGAAAACGCGAGAGAAATGAAATGGGCTGAGCCCCGCTGCGCGCGAGAGATCTGCGATAGAGAGCGGCTCGGCGAGGTGCTGCTTTACATAACGCCGCACCATGGAGCTCAGGTTGGAGACGGGAGATTGGAGATTCTGATGGATCTCAAAGAGCAACGATGTGAGCAGCGACTGTGCTAACTCGCGCTGCTTGTCGTCCGTGACCGGGTGTACCTCAAGGAACCAACGCCCCAAGACCGTCAAACGCCCTTGGGCGTCTGCGATAGCGGTGAATTCATCTGGAAGTAACGACGAACGGCCTTCCCAACCAATAACGATCTGCGTAAGGGGTTTGCCATCACCCGCCCTAGATTGGTGCACCTGGCCAGCCGGATAGATGAGAACTTGCCCCGGACCCGCCGATTTTGTTTGCCCCCCGACAGTGGTTTCAACTCGGCCGCTCGTCGGAATGACAATCTCGCTGTACGAGTGAGAGTGCGGTTGGTTCTGCCAGTGCCGCGGCAGACGCGCCAAGTGCACCGCTCGTAACTGGCCCACTGAAATCCGCGGCGAAGCCTCGGCTACCATCTTCCGCGCGCCATAGCGCAGACGTGCCCAAGCCTCAATCGGTTTTCGCGTGGTTCGGCATCACCACGCGCCCTACCACTCCATCACCGGCGCTACCGGGGGTGGTGCTTCCGAAAAGCGACGCGAGCCAGCCAGCAGCTTCAGAAATTCTAGGGTGGGTCGCATGCGATAGCGCACTGTGCGTTTGGGCGTCCGCCGAGCTTCCGCTTCCCACGACCAAATCTGGGGACGCCACGCATTGCCGGCGATGAGGATCGGAATACCTGTCACGGGATCTGTCTCGTAGATGAAGAACGAGTGCGTGTGCATCTCCTCTTCATCCCAAGGGGTGAGCCCTCGGATCAGAATGATATCCCCGGCCCTAAAAGAACCCGCATTTTGCTCGAGGTAGTTAAAGAATTTTTCTTTGTACCCAAGCTCAATGCGTTCAGCTTCCGGCACCTCCCACACTTCGAACCACTCGGGGTGAGTTTGCCCGAGCGCCACAAGGCCCCGAGCGCGGCGAAGCTCAGTGCGAAGGCTGCCCCAATCTAGGGCGCCCTGGGTAAGCTCCCGCTCTGCCGCGCCTTTTGGTTTCCACCAAGTGCCCGAGGCTCGTTCAAACGAGTCAACGAGGAAATCAACACACACTTGGGGCACCAGCGGCCGCCCCTGTTTATCGAAAACCTGGTAACGATCATCACGGTATTTGTACGTATCGCGTCCCTCTAAGTAGGCGCGACGCCACTCCCCGCGAAGCTTGCCATCTTCCTGGCCCACTTCTGTCTTTGGTTCATCAAACGGCATGCCTTCGCGCACCAAACCGAGTATGGCCTCACGCAAGGCTTGAAGGCCGTTCTGCCGGAGCGCCTGCTCCGAGCGGTAGGCACGCAGCGCAGAAACCTGAGCGGGCGCAACGGCCTCCGCAGCCAGGTCCAAATGCGCCCCGGTTGACCGGAGTAGCGTCGGTACCCAAAGCTTTTCCCCGTAGCGCAGCTCGGCCACGAGCTCTGTTTCGCTGAGATGAGTGACCTTTGCGCGATCGAAATGGAGCCGATACTGTAGAGCCCTAAAATCTCGATGGAGCGCAGGCTCGGTTGGCCCCTCCCCTACGCCCATGCGATCCAAATGCATGAGGCGCACCACTGAATCTTTCAGCGGGCCATCGCTGAAGTAATATTCGCCTCGCTCCCGACGCTCGGCGTGCATCAGCACTTCACCCCGTTCAAGCCACACACGAGCCTCGGAGAATAGCCAATCCATGCCCACCAAGCTCACCAGCGAAAAAGCCTCGTTGGGGCTCTCCGCATACAGGTACCCCTCGCGCAGAAGCGAAGCTCGACCAAGGGTTGGGCTATCCAGAAATACTTTCCGTGCACTCACAAGGCGAGGCCATATCTTCCATTCCGACGCAAAGCGCGCCTGATAGTACTTGGCTTCCTGGCTATCGTTGGAGTTAAACTGTGGCGTCCGAACGAAAACCACAGGTTCGCCCTTGGCGCGCCCGACGATCTGAGCGCGTTGTCGATCAAACTCCGGAGCACCTTTGAGCCCCGTTCGGGCAAGCGCTGCCCCAATCAGCTGCTTGGCGGCCTGAAAAGCAAGTTCGGCGTCCTTGGTGGGGAGCGCCTCGGACGCCACGACACTCTTGACCGGCTTTTCCGCTGCCCTTGCAGATTCCGAGCTACCTCCACCGGGAGCTGCACCCGCATCTTTCGAACGGTGTGATTCAGAAGGTGTGCGCTGGCAGGCCCAGCAACACACCAACGAGAGAACAGCCCAATAACTGAAATTAAGCAGCCTTCGATGCACTCGATCAGTGAAATGCCGCAATCAGAATTCCCATTCCAAAAACCAGGAATCCTACGATGGCGAGCAGCATCAGGCCCACAGCGATCATGCCCAGGATCTTGCCGACCCGGGTCAAATCCCTCCCCGATGGGTCCATCCGGCCGGCATCCATTTCCGCCAGGTCTTTGTTTGCCAACACCCATGCCACGACGCCGACTACTTGGCACATGATGATGCCAAGCACGCCCAACACCATGATCAACGTTCCGCGGTGCGGCGGTAACCCGGAGGGATGCTGCAATGCCATGTTACCCATGGTGCCCGGGGGACCTCCGTATAGTGCAGCCGGAGCGTAAACCGGAGGTTGCCCTGGAGGGATTCCAGCAGGAGGCGTTCCCGCCGGAGCGCCTGGTGGCGCACCCCATTGTGGCGGCGAACCAGGGGGTGGATTGGGTGGATAGCCTCCGGGCGGTGGTTGCATAGCTTCAGCTCCTCAACAGATCCGCCACGTTTAGCACAACGAGCGCGCGTGACTCCACTGTAGGTGGGAAAGGCCAGTATAATGGCCGAGCGAGAGCTCCGGACCCAAAGCTCAACTTCCACGCCAGAGAGCCGTTTGGTTGCTAGGATCGGGAGAGTGAGAACGGCAACGCGAAGCATCGAGAAGCGAGCCGGCCGCGTTGTAAGCCGCGGGCGGAGTGGCGTAGATTCGGCGGTCGCTCTATTGGTGATGGGTGTTGGCCTCACGCGCTGCAGCTTTGGGTACGATTCGTTACCCCTCGACGCAATCAGCACGTTGGGCGGCCTGGCTGGAAATGGTGCCCCGAGCGGTGCCGGCGCAATGCCAAGCAGCAGTAGCTCCAATATGAGCGCGACTGGGGGCACAACCGGAGGCTTCGCTTCGACTGCCGGCGGGGGTGTAACGCCACTCCTTGGCGGCATGGCGAGCTCAACGGGTGGCGCGAGTTCGGGTGGCGCGAGTTCGGGTGGCACGAGTTCAGGCGGCACGAGTTCAGGTGGCGCGAGTTCAGGCGGCACGAGTTCGGGTGGCACGAGTTCGGGTGGCACTAGCACCGGTGGCACTAGCACCGGTGGCGCAGGCGGCTTGGTTGGTTACTGGAAGCTCGATGAAGCCACGACCGCAGGCGTTGTCGCTGATTCCTCAGGTTTTGGAAACAACGGTACCTACAGTGCCAGCAAGCCCACCGTCGTCACCACTGTGCCAGCGGCGATCCAATTCCCGGATCCGAACTGCCTCCGTTTTAACGGCAGCACGAATTACGTGACTATTCCCAATTCGCCCAATTACACGGGGAATGCTGCAAAAAGCTTTACCTTTTCTGCCTGGGCCTTCATGAGCGCACTTCCCAATAATTGGAAAGCCGTGGTGGCCAAAGAAGATACAACCAAATACTGCGGGCTTTGGCTCAACCCATTCAATGAATGGACATTTGAACCGAACGTCACCTCGGGGGCCACAGCCGCTGCGACAACGGGGTGGCACCACCTGGCTGCGGTGCAAGACGGTGGTCTCAACATCAGGAAGATTTACGTGGATGGAGTGCTGAGCGCCAACACTGATACGGCTGTTGATTGCTCCTCCCCAGCGTCCTTCCATATCGGTTCGGGTGATGGCACCGACGACTTCTGGAACGGGCGAATCGACGACGTGCGGATCTACAATACTGCACTCTCCGCTCAAGAGATCCAAAATCTGGCACAGGGTAATTAACGCACCTGGGCCCAAGCTCGATCTAAGCTCGCATCGTGCGCCGAGACCTGAACGTACGCGTAAATGCCCCCCACGACAGCGACTGCAGCTATCAGAGCCAAGAGGTACGGATAGGCCTAGAACGCCCCCGCTTGAACCACCCCGAGAGCCACACTGAGCGGATTCTCGAACTTACCTGCTGGTTCACTGCCCTCCAACAGCCGGCGCCACAAGGGGACTCTCAGCGAAAGGCTGAGCTCGGTCTTGTTGAACTTGTAGCCAACTCGGAGTGCTCCCAAGAGCTCACTGCGCCCCAGCAATCCATCTTGCTGGATCTCGCCGCCCCAACGTTCAGCGTCTTCGTGACTGAACTCGGGCCCCAAGCTGGCGCCAAACTCCGGCGTTAGATCGGTACCCACATGAGCGCCCCCATAGAAGCGAGTGGGGGCGCGATAGCCGTGAGTATTGTTGTAAAGGGTGGTTTGGGCCTGCGCGAAGGCATCCAAAGTTATCTTCTCTAAAGAGGTGCTGGCCTCCAAGATCAGCAGCGGGTCGAAGGTTCCGGACCCAAGCTGGATGTGTTGATGGCGCAAACCCTGATCACCGAGGGCAAAGGGATTTTCTTCCGTACTTCCCAGGGGCAGCGAAATGCCAGGGCGCGCGGCTAGCCAATAACTCCCGAAATTTTGACCAATCCTAAGCAGCATCCAAGGATCTGCGGGGCCGGCAACCGTCTCGTTGCGATGATGCACTCCGGCGTCCATCGGCTCATACGGGGCACCGGCGAGCGTTTCGTAGTGAATGGTGGTGCGAACCATTCGGAACGGAAGCTGTAACTCAAGCCCAAAGGGGCCGCCGAGCGCAAATTCAGCAAATAGCCGAAGCTCTGCGGGATAGATGCCTTGATCGTGCAAATATTCAGGCTGAACCGGCACTTCGGTGCAGTTATTGAGATCGGCACAGCCAGCTTTGTGCGCCACGTTGACCGCCGTTGCGGAAAGCGTTGCTCCCGCTCGAAAATTACCTACGTCGAGGGTCCCGGCGCTGCCGCGAGCTACCGGCATAGAAGGATTCCTGCACCCTGCACACGCTTCTGCCACGCTGGGTGAAGTACTCAGGGCAAGGCCGATGAGCACCAAGGGGAGTTTGAAAAACCGCCCGTTCACCGTGCCGCCTCGGTGAGTGCGCGATCGAGCGCGGCAAAATCAACCCCGTGCAATTCTGCCACTCGCTGACCGCGCTTCCCGTAAACGATGACGTACGGCAATTCAGGCACGCCTTTCAGCCATTTTTGGGCAGCCTCCGAGTCCCAATCAACAATGTTCACTTTGCGTATGGAAATGTGTTGATCGCCCGCTAGGCGTGAATAAAGGAAAGTATCCAGCTTGCGACACGGTGTGCACCAAGCGGCGTAGAAATCAAAGACTGTGACACGGCCCCTTGCCAGGAATGGCTCCAGAGCAGGCAAGTCTTCGCCCGCATGCACGATCTCAATCACGTCCGAACCCTGGGGTGGCGCCTTGGGTGGCGAAAAATCGAGATCGGGGTTACACGTTAGACACTGCGACTCGGGAACCCCGTGTTCCTCACACCAATCCCCTCGGTCGCGATAGGCCCGGGCACGCTCAGGATGACACTTCACGCACACATCCTCAGGCACACCGTGTGGGCAAGCCTTCCATTGCTCGCTCGTCGCCAAGCTAAGGGCGCTCATCTTCCCGTGCTGTGCGCGTGGCGCGCAGGCCCAAAAGAATGCCGCCACCATGACGAACACAAATTGCCGTTGCTTGGGCATGCTTGGGAATAGCCCAACCCTAGCAGCTGCGCCAATGCGGGCATCCGCATGGGGCGGAACCGCCGAATTCTCACTCGCTCCGCGAATGAGCGAGCGACGCCTCGGCCCGGTAGGGTTGCCCCTAGCTCGCACTGCGCCCGAAACACTGTCGAACCCGGCCCCCACCCAAGCTCTGAAACCCCCTTTCAAGAACGAGCGCAAATCGACTAAGACCGAGCCTGATACTCGCCACACCGCTAGGTTCAAGAAAGACCCATGACCCAGACCAGCCACGCCCCCACTCCCTCTGGTGAAACCACCAGCATCCCGGCACCTAGCACCGGCTCTTTCTCTCGTTTCTGGGAGTGGTTGTGGCAGTCAAGGGCGATCCGTGAAGCTCGCAACAATGCGACCCGCGTTGCCCCGAGAGAACGCCTGCTGCTCGACCAGGCACACGCACTTCTTGACCTGGCGGAGCGCGTGCGGGATCGAGTGGCTTCCGTGAGCGCGGATTCAGTGGATACAACAGCGCTGCTGTTGTTCCATAGCGCTGGGCTCACAGCTCTGGCGGCTGCCCAAGAACCCAATCAAACACTGGCTGACGTTTGGTCGCAAAAGCGCACCGCGGTTGCGGACTCGGTGCCCTTGTCGCCGACAGCGCTCCAACGTATCGATCAGCTCTTCCCCGGGGAACTCCCGCTCGACCCGACGATTTCAGCCGGCCAAATCAAGAGTGACCTCGATCTCCTCAGTCAGGTGGTAAGCGCCCTCCTAGCCGCCGTAGACGGTCCAATCCGACAGGTGAGCGCACTTCGCTGGCTGCGCTTCTTTCGTTCGGCCGCCCTTACTGTGGGAGCCTGCGCGCTCGTTGTGGCGGCAGTTGTTGGTTTCAACAAGCTAACAGCGCCCGTCAATTTGCTAGCTGGAGTTGGCTTTGCAACAAGCAGTGCCGCGGCACTAGATCCGTCCGCATACGGTCTCCTTTTTCACACCAATCAGGAGAATAATCCCTGGGTTAAGTACGATCTCGGATCGGTGAAGACGCTTTCCTCCCTTGAGGTGCATAATCGCGGAGAGGGTCTGGGAGAGCGGGCAATTCCACTGGTTGCGGAAGTCAGCATCGACAATAAGAGCTGGAAGGAAGTCGCCCGTCAGACGCAGGACTTTGAGCTTTGGAAGCCGAAGCTGGCCCAGCCGGTAAACGCACGCTACCTTCGACTCACCACGCAACGATTCTCAATCTTGCACCTGAGTTCAGTGAAGGCTTTCTGATCGCCCTGCGCCCCCTCAGAAATTCCTTGAAACGCCGAACGCCAGACCCACCGAGAGTTCAGTTCTGTCATCCACAGACCAAAACGCGGGCACCGCGTCCAACCCAAGCGCCCAGCTCTCATTGACCGCATAACCGAGCCCCACACTGGTCCGAAGGTATGGACCGTTCTTGGGCAGGTAGCCCATCCCCAACCGAAGTGGGAGGGTAAGCTGCGATGCTAACGGCGCTTCGTAGCTAAGAAGTCCGTACAGGAGCGCGTTGTGTACCCTCCCCCCGTTAGGCCCCTTGAGATTGGCGTACCCAACGTACGAACCAACGCTCCATTCGGGGCTGAAACGGTAATCGAAACGCGCACCGCCAAGCCCCGTAACAAACGAACCCCGCCCGACACCGAAGGCAGACTCGGCCTGTAGAGACAGGCGAAACTCTGAACCGGACGGCGGCTGAGGGTTGGCCGCCACTTGTGGCGGCGGAGCACTCAGCGCCACATTGGCAAACAACAGGCTGGCGAACGCAAGCGTCATCTTTTTGGGCTCTCGATGGGAGTGGGGGTATGGGTTATGAAGCGCTCCACCGAACTTAACAATTGTTCCGCGTAGCTGGGATTGTGGGCGTCAAAAGCCGGATCTTCAAACAGGAGGGTCAAGTTGTAGCGAGCGCGGTCTCGGGCTGAGGTGGGCGAAAAGCGCGCCGGCGCCTCGGAGTGGCCCGCCCAGGCTGGAAAACCGAGTGCCGCCCACGCCGCCTCAGCGCGCTTTCGAAGGCCGCTGCTATCGGGAACGTCCCCGTGGCAGAGAGTGCATTGGCTGCGTGAAGCTGAGAAGCTGTGTCCATACCCAGTATGAAGATCACCACCCGCACCGCGGTGACACGCAAGGCACCCCTGCCCAAGATTTGCGTGAGGTGCGGCGCCAACTAAGGGTTCGCCGGTGAGGGGCTCCATTCCACCTTTTCCAGCCCAAATCGAAGCCGAACTGGCGAATGGGAGGGCCGTTCCTTGGCCCGCACTGTGGCAGCCCACACACACGGCACTCGTGCCCAGCTGAGTCGGGTTAAATCCCCGTGCCTGGACGCCGATATCCCTCACCAGGTGCGGCAAACTGCCTTCCCCATGAACTGCATGACAGGTCACGCAGGTGAGGCCGCCCTGGTTAACATGCGCCGGTTGCGTGCGGTTCGGTGCCCCAGGCAAGAGCTCTTGTAAGAAGCCTGAAGTTGTGTGGCAACGCGCGCAAGCGGCTTGCGACATCTTGGGTGTTGATGGGGCTCTTGCCATCCTGGATTGCAGAAAGGCTTGGTGGTGTCCGTAAGCTGGCGGGGCGTCATGACACACCGCACACACGTCACTCCGCAGGATTGCCCAGCGTCCCTCGGGCTCAGGAATTGCCCCCGGCCCGTGACAGCCGAGGCACCCAACGTGCGCTAGCCGTTCGAGTTCTCTTGGTGTCGCGCTGTTGAAATTTGGGCCTATTTCACGAGAGATGTGGACGTAACCGCCATCTTCCAACCCCGGCTCGCCCAATGTGTGGCAACCCAGGGCGCAGGCGTGTTGGCCCTCCGACACAGCTTGGAGTGCTCGTGCCATCGGCGTGCCGACGCCCAACCGCACGGTTTCTGTGTGGCATCCAGAGCGGCCGCAATCGAGCGGCATCGCGTCGAGCCGGCCCGCGTGCACCCGAACGCTTCTTTGTTCGTTGTCGGTGAACTCGAAGGTGCCGGGTACATCGAGCAAGAAACTCGCGAGGCTTGCCTCCTGGTTCAACGTCGCTCGGCTCTGGGGCGGGCGTAGCGTAGCGCGCCAACCTTTGCCCCCCAAATAGAGCGAGTGGTCGACCGCTACGTTCGGTAACCCCGAGGCTCGAGCAGCAGCGAAAAGGGTCTGTGTTTGGGTTGCAAGCACCTTGCCCGTGGCATCCAATACTTGGGCCACAAGCTCGGTCTTGGAGGCCGCCCGAGCGCTCACCGGGACAATTCCCCAGGGAATGGAATTCCCCAGTGCCTCACTCACACTCGGCATCCGACCGCTGTATTCCGCTCCCCAGGCCTCACGCACAGGTGCCCCCGGCTGCAATGGCGTGGTTTCGGTGAAGCGAAAACGAGCCCCTGCTGGCAGGCGGCAGTTTGCTTGCGCTTGCACGTGAAAGGACTGCCCGAACCCCACCTCCGTGCGCGGCGTGGTCAAGCGAAAGAGCGGTCTCAGCTCAGCAAAGGCAACAACGTGGGCGCCTTTCTGTTCGGAGGTATTAAGTTCAAGCTCGCAAGCACCTGCTGCGCGCACCTTGATCTTCGCAACCCCCGGCAGAAGTCGTAAGCGCCATGCTCCGCCGAAAACCTGATAACCTGTGACGCTCCCAGCGGGGCGCACTTCGAGTTGCTCGGGCAAGGGCATGTCTTTCACTGACACCACCCCCCATGCACCGGGTGCCGCGGAGTCAACCTTAGGTAGGCCAAAAGACGCCGATTTTGGCTTTAATTGCGCAGCATTTCGATCCATGCAGGTCCCCAATCCGCACGTTTGCCCGGCGTCGCAATCTGCATCCAACCAACATCCAACCGCAGGCGGCCTCGGCACACACACCCCTGCTTCACACGCGGCACCCGGGTCACACGGCGCCAGATTCGCGCCACACTGTGCGCCCAAAGCCGTTCCGAAATGCGCGCGTTGACACACGCGACGAGCCTGGGGTTGAGCCTCATACCGGCAACTCCACGCGAGCGCCCCGGAGGCATCCGGATAATCGGGATCGAAGTTCACGCACAGGCGCTCGCCGCTTCTTGCTCGCGCGCCACACACCCAGCCTGCATCCGGCGCGCTGCCGGAGCTCACGGCCGCTTCCCCTTCCTTACGACACACCACAGCCCCGCCGCGATCCGCACACGACCACTCGTTCACATCTGGGTACCGCGGATGAGCTTGCACGCATTCGCTGCCGCTACACACGAAACGCCCAACCCCTTCAAACCGCGGAAAACACCGACGATTCTCGCCGCTCCCCAAGCAGCGCATGGCCGGAGCGCCGGCCACCTCAGGCACTCGCCGAGCCCCCACACACGTGGCATCTTTGCAGGCACCGCCCCAACACACACGAACCAGGCCTACATCTCTGCAATCGCCGCTGGGCTCCGATAAAGGCGCACGAAGCCCCCGACCGGCTTCCTTGAGGTCGACACTGAGCAACGTGCTTGCGTCGCCGGGCCCATAGCTAGCTTTAGGCGCGTTCCCACACGCACTGACCGCTAGAAGCGACCCCACATGCACCGCCCGAACGAGGCTCGGCCAGCTCAGGCACCGCGAGTTCGACGTCGTGCCCACATGCCACCCAAAATGAACGCGAACCCCACACCAAAGAACCCCACACCTCTGCTTGGCGAACGCCGCAAAGAGGCGACGGCACAGCCATGAAAGAAGGGAGGCTCAACCGTTTTGGTGCAGGCCAAGCGATCTGCACTCGCCGAAACCTTGCCTGAAAGATCTCGCACCAACGCCGCAAAGCACACCTCACCCAAAGAATCTTCAATTCGCCGGGCCACGCTCACGCGACCGTCTTCCGGGAAGCTCGCGGTAAGCACTGGCTGCGGAGGCGTTGTCGCGCCTTTTTGGGTTTGGAAAACCACGAGCGTCAAATCTTTACTGGCCGACTCATCGCTCACGGGCTCCAAGCTCAATTCAAATACGAACCTATCTTGCACCGTTTCAGCGCAACCATCCTGATCGCGATCCAGGTGGTACTTCACTTTCCGAACACCACCGAATTCTGGCGGCGCCGTGTCTGCCCCGGAGCCCACGGTGAAATTCAGCTTAGCCCCTTTGCCACGGCTAGCACTTCCAATTCCTCTGAGCGCGGGCCACTCCAGCATGTAGCTCGTATTCGGCTTCAGGAAGCCCATCGGATCGAGCGACAATGAGCCCTCATTAGGACTGAAATTGCCCAACAGCTCCCGGCGTTCGCCCCCTAACTCCACCAAAACAATCGGCTCGCCATCGTACTCAGCTGAGGCGAAATAGTGAGCGCTCAAGGTCGCATTCACAGGCACCTCGCTCGACCCATTTGCCGGAAATGTCTCCAGCACATCCGGGCGTGCGCAGCTCTGGGCTTGGGCTAAGTTGGGCAAAAGCCCAACCGCACCCAACACCAAACCCCCCAAGAAGTTCCTACTCGGGCTCATAGGCTGCTCTTGGCCGGTGAAGCGCTACACATCACATCTTCGCAGCGCCCCATCATCTCTCCGGTATCGCCGTCTTTATCCAGGTCGTGTGAATCTAAACAACAATAGCCATTGTCAATGCAACATTGCTCAAGCTCGGGAGAGTCATGAAAGCGCTCCGCCACCTCACGGCATTCGCGCGGCACTCGCTGTTCTTTGCAGAAGCTGAAGGCCTTGCCATCCGCGGCACAACTCTCAACGCCCCAATACGTACAATAAGAGATCTGGCAAACGCGTTCGCTCCCCGGCAGGCACTGTTCACAGCGCCTGGGGCAATCACTCATTTGGCCATTCACACAATACTGAAAACCACCCTCTGAACACGCTAAGGGCGGCACGTCATCCACGCGGCCGTTGCAGTCATCGTCGAGGCCATTGCAGCTTTCAGCTTCGGGCACACACGGTATGGGGCTCGGCGCACTCGCCGAAGGGGTGGGAACCGGAGCGGGGGGAAGTGTGGGTGTGGGCGAAGAAGCTGCGGAAGTGCTCTGATCCGGCACGGCACTTTCCACTCCTTCGTCAGCTGCGGCAAACGGATCCAACGGGGTGCGGCCGCAGCCGAACATGAAACAAACGCCAAACCCCCAAAGGAGCGAACGATGAGTTCTCGGAAGGTGCATGATGGGGTCTCAGGTGGGGCATCCCAAGGACGCGCTAGCCTAGCAGCCTCCAGTGCAGATTTCGTGCTGGCCCCAAAAGTGCATTAAAATGGCCAATTGGTACCCCCACCTCCACGCGCGTGTGAACCTGAGGTCGCCCCGACCGTGAACTAAAGGACACACTTTCCGTACCGCCGCGAAGCGCCCGACTTTAGCCCAAGCGTGTTCGCTCAATACCCCACACCCACGGAAAGCGTAACAAAAGGCTGCCAAGCCGACTTCGGTACGATGAGCTCCGGAGCACTTGGAAGGTAAGCTGTGCCTGTCTGCAAATCCCCCACGAGCTCGAAAGCCTTGGTCAAAGGCAAGAGGCCTCGCAAAAACATTGACCCTTCAGCCCCCGCCGTTTCTACTCCGCGCGGCCCCGTGCCAAACTGAATCCCCGGATCATCGGCCGCCACCTGAAGCTCCGCCATTCCGGCACCCACGCCATATTGAAAAAGCATTGGGCCTGAGCTGAGCGAAAACACTTTCAGCTTCAAGCGCACGTGCATCATCTCAGTACCAGAATCATGATGCCAGATCCCGTTACCTGTACCGCAACTCTCAACCGATAACATGGCAAACGGCGAGCCCTCCATACACACTTCCGGACGCTGATTCAGATTGGCCGAAGAAGCGCCGCCGCGGAGGTTAATATATTGTCGAGTCTCAACCTTCTCCTTGTGTGCATCGTGACCACTATCCTTGGGCTCGGTTGCGGCCGCCGAGACGGAAAAGAGCAAAAGGCCGCTGCTCAACAACAAACTCACAACAAGGTAGGGTGTGAAGGCTGGCACTGTGACCGGATCCTAGGTGCAGCGGGCGCCCGCAGGCAATAAGGTCACAAATTTGGGGACTTTATTGGGACCCCACCCTTTCCAAATGGCGCATCTGCGCAAGGAAAGCTACGTTCCGCGGCGCCGCGAGGGGGCGCCTCGCTCTTAGGGAAAAGGACATAAGTCATGGAGACGGTTTTCACGTTGTTGGTCACGTATTGGTACACAGCTCTGGCTGTGCTCTTGGGGCTCATTGTCCTCTACCAGAGCCTAGCAATCGCAGGTGGAGATCAGTTCATTACCTTAGAGCGGCGGTGGTTCGGGAACACGATGACGGACGGGCGCACGGTCGCCCTGAAGCATGAGGTGGGTGTGCAGGCTCGCACGCTGGGGCCAGGTGTACACGTGCTCATTCCCTTCATCTACAAGGTCACCAAGCATAACTTCATCTCGCTCGGCACCAATCAGGTCGGCATAGTTCGAGCCATCACAGGTATCGCCATGCCTGCCGGGCAATTCTTCGCCAAAACCGTCGAATGCCAACTCTTCCAAGATGGCGAAGCGTTCTTGCGCAACGGCGGCGAAAAGGGCCCGCAGCTCGCAATCCTGCCCCCCGGGCAATACCAAATCAATCCGCACCTGTTCTTGGTCGATATTCGTGACGCGGTGATCATCACCGAAGCAGAAGTGGGTATTGTTGAATCGGTCGCAGGCATGCCTTGCGCGGTGGGCCGAATTTTTGCAGACCCAGTGGAGTGCGATTCGTTTCAAGATGCCGACGCGTTCTTGAAGCGGGGTGGTCAAAAAGGACCCCAAGTGGCCGTTCTTCCGCCCGGCAGCTACCGTATCAACACCGCGCTCTTTAGCGTGACGAGCTACCCAGCTACCGTTATTCCCAACGGGCATATCGGGCTCGTTACTGCCATGGATGGGGCGCGCATTCCTGAAGGAAGCCTGCTGGGGCGCAAATTTGACGGCCACTCGAACTTCGAAAACGGTGACGCCTTCATCAGAAATGGCGGCCAAAAGGGCCACCAGCTTGACGTGCTGATGCCCGGTACTTACCGCATCAATACCCAATTTTTTCAGATCCACGCCGTGGTGCCCTGGGTGCACATCGAATCGGATTCCGTAGGTATTGTTACAGTATTGGAAGGCCGCCCCATCATCGACGCCGGTAAGATCGCGGCGGACGAGCTACCCCTCGATTTGCACAATAACTTCCAGGATGCTGCTTCTTTCTTGCAGGCGGGCGGGCAAAAAGGCCTGCAGATATCCGTGCTGCGCTCGGGCAATTACGCCATCAATCCGTGGTTCGCATCGATTGAGCAAGTGCCGATGGTGGACGTGAAAATCGGCGAATGCGCCGTGGTTACAAGCTTCGTCGGCGAAGAAGGCGAAGATACCACCAGCGCTGACGTCAACGCCAAGATCGTGAAGAACGGAAAGAAGGGCATCTGGGCCGAACCACTAGGCCCCGGAAAGCACCCCATCAACACCCGTGTATGCAAGGTAGATAAGGTTCCAACCACCCAAATCCTTTTGAACTGGGCTGACAACGAATCGAGCGCGCACGCCCTCGATTCCAACCTGAAAACGATCACGCTGCGCACCGCAGATGCCTTCAACGTGAGCATGGATGTGAGCGTTATCATTCACATTGCGATGTTAGATGCACCCAAAGTGGTGGCCAACTTGGGTTCGGTCGACAACATGATTTCTCAGGTGCTTGAGCCGGCAATTTCCTCGCACTTTCGCAACTCAGCACAGGCGGTAAAGGCGCTCGATCTCTATACCAAGCGCGCCGAGCTCCAAAGCCGAGCCAAGGAACACCTGCAAAGCGTGCTCCGCATTCACCACATCGAATCCAAAGACACCATGATAGCAGACGTGGTGTTGCCCGGTGAGCTCACGCGCACCGTAACGGACCGGCAAATAGCCGAGCAGGAGAGGATCACCTTCAGCACCCAGCGCCAGGCCCAAGAGGAGCGCAAATTGCTCGAAAATGCCAAGGCACAAGCCAACATGCAGCCCCAAGTCGTGGAGTCAGAACGAGGCGTTGAAATCTCTAAGAACCTTGCCAACGGCGAGATTGAAAAGTCCACGGGCGAAGCTCGAGCCATTGAAATTCGCGCCGAAGGCAAAGCCAAGGCCACGCGCCTGCAGGCGGGCGCCGATGCCGAGGCGACCACCGTTACGGCCACAGCCGATGCAGAAGCCATCGAAAAGAAGGGCTTAGCAAGCGCGCTTGTCATCCTGGAGCAAGGAAAATCGACAGCCGAATCTTACAAATTGCAGGTTAACGCCATGGGCAACGATGTCTTCGGCCAAATCCAGGTCGTTGAAAAGATTGCCTCCAACAAGCTTAAGCTCATTCCGGATGTGTACGTGGGTGGTGGCCAGGGTGGTGGCGGAGCCGGCGAGCAAAGTGGACTGATGTCACTCGCGCTACTTCAATACCTGCTCGGGAAAAATGTGCTCCCGCAGCCCGGCGCGGGAGCTCCCCCGGGCGGCCCGGCTGAGTAACTGGCACGAAAGCCGCAGTCTTTACCGCTGACTATGCCTTCGCTCCGCGCCCTCGCGCCCCTTCTAGTCATTTTCCTTGTGTGCCTGGAGCAGCCCGCGCACGCACAGGGCTCAACAACCGAGGCGCTCTCCACGCCGCAGTCATCGGAGCCACCAGCCGCGACGCCAACCGCCCCGGCTACCGTGGCTCCGGCCATATCACCCCCTACGCCAGCGCCCGCAAGTGCGGCGGCCCTAACTCCACCTCCCGCGACCCCATCGGCTCCTCCACCTCAGGCGCCGTACGGTTACACACCACCGTCAACGGCTGGTTACACGTATGTTCCTCCCGTTCAGGGTTTGAGCGCGCCCAACGCTGCAGGCTCAGCCTCCCCCGTGCCGCTCGCACCCCCTCAATCACCCGCCGAGCGTGAGCGTGCAACCAACACCCACGTGGATCGGGTAATCCTCATGCCCACGGCAGAAACACAACCAAAGGGCACCCTCTACTTTTCAAGCTACGAGATCGTGCTTTTGCAAGCGGGCTATGCGGTGGGCAACGACACGCAGATTAGCTTTACATTAACGCCTCCGGTTGGAAAAGACGACGTACTCCCACTTGATATCTCACTTAAGAGTGTGGTGCTTCGAGAGCCTAAGGTGCGGCTAGCCGCCTTTGGTTCAGCCAGCGGCATCTTGGGCCTGAAAGAAGGAGCCGCATTCGTAGGTCGCGTCGGAGGAGCCTTTCAGGGCTGCTTCAACGAGGCGTGCTCTTCGAGCGTGAACGTGGCTTCCACTCTGCTTTTGATCGGCCCGGGCCTCATCACCGCCAACGCCGTTGGGTCTATTTTAAAAGTGAGCGATACCGTCGATTGGTTATTCGAAGTCGATAGCCTAGTGCCGCTGGGGCGGGAAGCCGGGATCTACAACGGAATCGCCGCTGGCACCGGTGTCCGCCTTTCTGGCAAACACCTGGGGCTCGACGTTACTTTGGTGACTCCGCTCGATCGGAAGGCGAAAGATCTGCCAGTTTTCCCCTTCCTTGCTGGCACGTACCGTGAGAACCTCCTCGAATAGCGTCGCCGTCGACAACCTCGCCCCCGAGCGCTATGGCATTGACCATGGAACCTGATTTCTGGCGCGAGCGTTGGGAGAAGCAGCAGATTGGTTTCCATGAAGGGGGTCCGAACGCGCTGTTAGAAGAGTTCGGATATCGCCTGTTACCAGCGAACGCGTCAGCCGCGGCTGCTAGCCAAAGGCCCCGCGTGCTTGTGCCCCTGTGTGGGAAGTCAAGAGACCTCAGATGGCTCCATGCGAAAGGCTTTGAGGTCGTGGGGATCGAGTTGGTGCGGAGTGCAGCTCAGGCGTTTTTCGAGGAAAATGAGCTCGTTGGTCGTTCGGAGGGTTGGTACGGCTACGAATCTTTGGCAGGAGATGGGATCCGGATTGTGGTAGGAGACGTGTTTGAGCTGGGCGCCATCCCGGCTGGCTCTTTTGATGCCGTGTATGATCGCGCGGCACTCGTTGCACTTCGGCGCGAAGATCGCGAACGCTATGTCGAACAACTCCTAAAATGGGTCACGGCAAAAGCGAAGTTATTGGTTATCACCTTCGTCTACGACTCGGCGAAAATGAACGGCCCTCCCTTCAGCGTTACTGATGCAGAGCTTGCGGCTTTATACAGCCACGCGAGCACGCTTGAACAACTCGCTGATCGGGACATTCTGGAGAAAGAGCCAAGGTTCAAGGAACGCGGCTTGGACGCTTTGAACGAGAAGGCTTGGTTGGTAACTCGGCATGTTGCAGGCTGACGCCTTTGCACAAAGCCCGCTCGAGCTCAAAGCTCTGGGCCTGAGCTCGTCGAGCTTTGCCGCCCTGCAGCGGCCCTGGCTGTGGAGCGAAGAGGGGCCAATCTTATCCGGGCATGCGCGCTCGATCTTGCGAAAAATCGGCCTAGAACGCCCCCAATTGCTGCACGGGGACGCCTCGCGGGACGGAGCCACCAAGCTACTTTTAGATCTGCAAGGCGAGCGTATTGAAGCCGTCCACATGCCACGGAACGTGGGAACAGGTCGCGTAACGCTTTGCATTTCGAGTCAGGTTGGTTGCGGTATGGGCTGCCGCTTCTGCGCAACCGCGAGCATGGGGTTTCGTCGCCACTTGAGCGCGGGTGAAATTGTGGTGCAGGTGCTGGCCGCAGTGCATAGGCTTGGGCCAAGGCACCCTGGGGATCTCACGTTGGTCTTCATGGGAATGGGCGAACCACTGCACAACTTCTCCGCCGTTGCCAAGGCGATTTCCATCTTAACCGATCCTCTTGGTATGGGCATGGCGCCACGCCGCATCACGGTTTCCACCTCGGGCCTAGTACCCGAGATCGGCCAACTGGGGCGCTTGCCCGTCAGGCCCCTTTTGGCGGTGAGCCTCAACGCCACTACAGATAGCTTGCGTTCAGATCTTATGCCCATAGGGCGCCGCTACCACCTGGCTGACCTCGCGGCCGCCCTCAAAGCTTTCCCACTTCGGCCCAAAGAGCGCATTACCCTAGAATACGTGCTGCTTTCTGGCGTGAACGATTCGCCAGAAGATGCGGTACGCCTGGCGGAATTCGCTCGCCCGCTCCGCCACCATATCAATCTTATTCCTTTCAACGAACACGAACACGCCGAATTTCGCTCTCCAACTGAAGAACGCGTGGATAATTTCTTTCGCGAGTTACGGGCAGCTGGTGCCCCACTGGTTACCGTTCGGCACTCCCGCGGACGGGACGTACAAGGTGCGTGTGGCCAGTTAGTTCAGGCTCACGCCCCACTCCTCCGGTTGTCCAAGCGGCTAACTAGCGCAGAAGCGTAAGAACGCTTACTCGCTTTACCCGTGAACCACCCGACCGAAATTCCTCATCCACTCGGCTTCGTCCGGGGAAAGCGGACCACGCCCTAGCGCTTTCAGATTCTCGTCGAGCTCGGCTTCGTTGGCCGCACCCATCAGCACCAGATCGACGTGTGGATCAGATAGGCAGAAACGATAACAATCGCCGGCCGTCATGGGCGCTTTGTCCCAACCTGGAGGGGCCTTGAGCAACTTTCTCCAAGAGGTCGCCGTGTAGGCTACGACCGCTGGATTTCGGTGGGAAAGGTGCGGGAAAACGTCTTTCTCCGCACCGGGGTGAGCTGCATTGTAGCGCAGCATGAGAAGATCTAACGGCGAATCTTTGGCGAGCTCTCCTGCGCGCACCCGATCGTGAATGGAGGTGCCAATTGCGCGCACCTTGCCTTCTTCTTTGAGCCGCACCAATGCCTCCATGGTGCCGGGCGTCCACGCGGAAGAAACCCCCAACCAAAACAATTGAAAAACATCAATATAGTCAGTTCCAAGATCTGAAAGCAGGCGCTCCGCGGCTCGGCGCACGTTGCCACCGAAGTAGCCAAAAGAAGGGCCCGTAGCCAAGACGTAGTCTTCACGGCGCGCGCTCAGTGCTCGCCTCAACGCAGGCTTCAGCTTTCCTGTTCTAAGCGCCGTCCAAAAAATGTAGTTGAGCCCACGATCCAGCGCAGCATCAAAGCCTCGTTCGTCGATCATGTTGCAAGCCAAGCCAAGTCTGTGCACCCGCTTGCCGAAGGCCGGAACGGCGCGCTGCGTAAACGATGCGAGCTCCATGGACGGAGGTGTTGCGCCGCGAGGGCCCGCGGACAAGGGGTTCACAACCAGGAGGCCCGGCTTTCGGCCAGGGTTTGAATTCGACCAGAGGGCCAATATTGGACACGATGGCGCTCCCCAGAACGAGCGATCGCGAAAACGGCGAAACGCTCTGAAGCTCCCCTTAGGGAATGAATGACCGTGCCGTTGATCGGGCCATGGGCCTATTTCGCAAAGCCGAACGCCAATACCTCCGTGGAACCGTCCGCATTAGCAACACCGAAATCTTCGAGCGACTCCAGTTCCTTGGGCTCACCGAAGAAGACGTCGGGGTGGTCGCTACATGGGCGGAGGTTTGTCGTGCGGCACTCCCGGGCGTATCCACGGCTTTCTACGACGCGGTGAATCGCACCAACGGAGCTCGTAGCGTTCTCGAGAAACACACGACGGTTGCCAAGCAGCGGCCCGTGATTGAACGTTATCTGTCAACTCTTTTCGACGGAAGGATTGACGACGAATGGATCGCGTTTCGCCAACACGTTGGACGGCGTCATGACGACATCAACCTCGACACCATGTACTACTTCGGCGGATACGAAATCCTGCGAGCTTCCTTCGCGGCTGCCGTCGAAGCGGCGGGCGCAACGCCCGTGGAGTTTCGCCGCTTCCAAAACGCATTCGCTCGCCTACTCTACGCAGATTCGGCGATCACCATCAACTCGCTGATGGCATCGCGCGCAGCACGCATTGAGGTGCTCTCGCAATCGCAGCAAACAAAAATGGCGGGCTTCGTGGAAAGCGTTGCGAACACCGTGCAGCAGATCTCCGAAGGTGACCTTACGGCCACCATCCCCCAAGCCAGCGATGCTGACTTTCAACGAGTCGGTACGCTGTTCAACGGAGCCGTTGCTCAGATTGGCGAAGCTCTCGCACAAGTTGTGCAGGCCTCTGCGCAAGTAAAGGTCGCTGCGCGTGAAGTGGCCGCTGGCAGCCAAGCCAGTGCCCTTGCGACCACTGAACAGGCCGGCGCACTAGCCAGGGTTTCAGCGTCCATCGACGAAATATCTAACGCAAGCCGAACCGCTGCCGAGAATGCTCGAAATGGGCAGCTGTCTGTAGATAAGGCAGTCGACGAAGCCAACCAAGGCCTAGTGGCTATGACAGGCCTCTCCACCACCATCGGCCGCATCAAATCCACGAGTGACGAGAGCGCTCGCATCGTTAAATCGATCGATGAAATCGCCTTTCAAACGAATTTGCTCGCCCTAAACGCAGCCGTAGAGGCCGCGCGCGCGGGCGACGCCGGGCGCGGATTTGCCGTCGTAGCCGAGGAGGTTCGCAGCCTCGCTATTCGCAGCGCAGAGGCCGCGAAAAGCACGGCCGGGCTCATCGTCGAATCTCAGAGCCAGGCGGAAGCTGGAGTGGCGGCCCAAGCCGAAGTGTCCCGAAGGCTAGAATCCATCGCTTCGGGGATCCGTGCAATCAAAGAAATGATGGGAGCTATCTCTGTTGCGTCAACGTCGCAGACACGCTCCGTCGATCATATCTCTCAATCCGTCTCCGAACTGAGCCGAAGCACTCAGCAGACAGCGGCAGCCGCCGAAGAGTCCGCAAGCGTTGCTCAAGAGCTCTTGGGGCAAGCTTCCTCGCTGGAAGAAACAGCTGGGCGGTTCCGTGTGGCAGGAACCGAACGCAGATCGACGCCCCCCACCCCGCTGCGCAAAGCCGCGAAGTCGCCCGCCTCCAGAGCCCTCGGGCGCACCGGCACTGGCTGATCCCCGGAACGAAACCGCGTCCCCCACCCCACCTCGCTCTCAACCTGAACGCACGCGGCGTGCATTTGCGCGGTACCCATCACCACCCCTAACCCGAGGCGGTAATGCCTGTCCCCGCGCATCTTTCAAAGTATCGTCAACGCGAGTGATAACCTGGATTGGACCGCGTTGCTATGTGAGTGAGATCGGATCGTTGCAGAGGCTTTTACCGGGCTCCTGGTAGCTCGTCCTTGCATCACCGAACAGGTTCAGAATGCTCACCAGGAGGTTGTTATGGGGTATGCCTGGGTCACTATCGTTCGCCTTGTTTTTCCTGAAATCAAGGTGCCGCCCCGTACGGATGCCGGCGCCACCAGCGAGCATAATCGGAATGTTGTCTTGCGAGTGGCTTTCGGGCCACCCAATTTCTGAACCAAAAAATACCAAGCTTTCGTCGAGTAGTGAATGCCCGCCCATGTCCACGCTCATCATTTGTTGCAAGAGGTATAGGTGTTGCTGGCTATACCACATGCCGATCTGTTCGATTTCTGCCGGTGCATAGCCATTTTCGTGCTGGTAGTAATGATGGTGCTGGAGAAGATTCAGGTAGGGAAGCGAATGCTGGCATTCACTGTCTGACCACTGCAAATGGCCAACCGCTGTGATGTCGCAAGCCAACGCCATGACCATCATATCAGTCATGTATTTGCCAACCGTCGGAATCATGCCATCGGTACCATTATCAAGTGCGGCGTTGTCCATCTCCGCGTAGAGCCCCGCAGTTGGATCGTACTTGCTAGTATCCACCTTGGTGGGCGCGTGGCACGTGGCACTCGCTGTAACCATCACATCCAAGCTTTTTTCTATCTCGCGAATCTTTTCGAGATGCTGATCGAGCTTGGCCTTATCAGAGGGCCCCAGCTTGGCGCCCAACGAAACAAATTTCTTATCCGTAAAGTCTAAGATGGACTTCTTGCGCGCAATGCTCGGATCAGGCTGCCCCATCGTGGGCGTCACGCTGGGCGTAAGGGTGCCGAATAGATCGGAGTAAATGGCCACCGGATCAATACTAGGAGGAATGGGAGCTGTGCCGGGGCCATCCTCGAAAGACATGGTATTTCCCGTCGAAACGGCCCCGTTGAATTGACCTGTGCCCCAACGAATTCCGAGCTGAAGGCTCTTCTTCTTCTTTCCCGTGGAGATCCGGCCGGCGATCACCTGATCGATCGAGGCCAACCTCGAAAACGTTGCTCCGCCGTCCCATGTTGCGCCACTGAATAGGCCCACCGAACCTGTTTGGTGCGGGGGGGCCTCTCCACTGTTTGCGCATTTCATCTCGAGGCCACGAATGGTCAACAGCTTGGAGGCTACCGGCAGAAGAGGACCCAAGATGGGGCTCAACACAGGCGCCGTCTCGGTGCCACTTGGCCAGTAGCGTTGGGAACCGTTGATGGGCAACTGTTGGCAGCCACCGGGAGTATAAACTTGAAGGTACCTTTTGGCAGCCGATGCGGCTTGAGCAACTGCCTTCGGAGTTTCCATGATCTCAAGCCACGGCAGGGCAATCGCAATGCTACCCGCACCACGAATCATGGCTCTTCGGCTCAATCGGATTGATGACATACCTGATTACTCCTTCACCGCGTTGAGGTAGAGAAACGCATCCGATTGGGCCAGCGCCGTGAGCAAAGCCTTCACATTGCTGCCGGCCTCGGTGAACTTGCTTTGAACGGCTTCCTGGGTGCACTTATCGGCTGCGTTCAGCGTGCGACCGTAAGCAAAATTCATCCACTGCTTCGAAAAACACGTCTTGGATTCCATAGCTGCGTTGGTACGCTGAGCCAGCTCCACGGGGCCGTTGAAAGGGGCGCCGAGTACGGCCAACGTACCCGAAGCGTCGATGGTGACGCCGTTTTCCTGATCTCGCCACATACCCACGGCATCGAAATTCTCAAGGGCAAGGCCCGCTGGGTCCATCAACTGGTGACAACCAGCGCAACCGGGATCTTTTGAGTGCAGGGCAAAGCGCTCACGGGCCGTGGGCGCCGAGTACGGATCGGGGGGCTTGATCATCGCCAAGATGGCCGCACTCGGCTTGGGAATTTCCTGGCAGAGCAGCTTGTGGGTGAGAAAACCACCGCGCGCAACCGGGCTCGTCACGTTGGTAGCGATGGGCCCCATGAGCACGGCTCCTTGGGTAAGGAGCCCCAAACGTTTGGTAGTATCCGGGAGCGGTACTTGGCGAAACTCACTTCCCGTGACCCCAGCTATTCCGTAGAACGCTGCCAACTCGTCGTTCACGTAGGTGTAGGGCGCGGTATAAATGTTGTCGAGCGTGCCGTTTTCCTGAAAGATCACGCCTTTAACAAAGGCTTGCGTTTCTTGCCGCATCAGCAAGCCGATCTTGGTCGAATACGTCGGGAATGTCGCTGCATCCCGCGAGAGAAACCCGACACGAGCTATCGGCAACAGATTATCAAAGAAGAAGCCCACGTTTGTGGCGGCGCGGCCCATGGGGTCATTCACCATTGCCGTGGCGCGAGCCAACACACCATCGGCCGTGTCCAGCTCTCCCCGCGCAGCGGCTGCAGCCAGCTCCGCATCCGGCATACTGCCGAAGTACAAATACGAAAGGCGCGTCGCCATTTCGTACCCAGTTGGGCGTAACAAGTTGGCTTGGCCAGGGACTGGTACGCCAAACTCCGGGCGGTAGAGAAAGTCTGGAGTGAGCAGCAAGGCTTGCACCACGCCCGTCAGGCTGCTCGCAAAATCGCTACCGTTGTTGCGCAGCGTTTGGAACAGCGCGAGCAACTCCTCCGCCTCACCCGCAGCCAAGGGGCGACGGTACGCGCCGGTAGCCAAAGGCGGGATTACAGCGTTAAAACAGTCCGTTTCGGCAGCTGTATTCGCAGGCACGCTGGTAGCGCAGGCGTTCAACTTTGAGATCGCGCCACCCGGCGCCATCGCTCGTGTTGCAATGCCGGCGGCCACATCGACGTATTGTCCCGCGAGCAAGGAGGACACAGTCTGCGTATCGGCGTCGTTGCTGAAGCCGTTACCAAGATCCTCCGCCGCCAGATCGTTACCCGGTGAGGTGGTATCGCCCACAAGGTCGCGCATCGTATTCGTGTATTCGAAGCGACTGAGGCGCCTCATGGGGGCGCGCGGAGCCACAGGCGAGTTACAATTTTCGGGGATAACAATACTGCCACCGGTTCCCACAGGGCCAGTGACAGACCCACCCGAACCCGACGTCGACCCACCGGCTCCGCTGGGGCCCGCTCCACCGCCAAGCGGGCCAGAGCCTGTAGCGCCGCTCCCATTGGGATCCGCAGCAGTTGAATGCGGCCTCCCTTCGGGCACGTTCGCCGTGCAGCCCAAGGCCAGAGCGCTACCCAGAAGCCAATATGAAATTCGCGCCTTTTTCGCGTTTTCCGCCCACCCCAACGATGCCTTCGGAGCCAATGACCGCATATGTTCTCATCCTCGCTGCCGACAAACGGGCGCCATTCGTCACTCTCCTGATCGGCGTTCGGTTAGCGAACTGCCGCGACCCGCAAAGGACGGTGGTTGATTTTCACAGTATGACTCTGAACGTAGGGCACGGTCTTGTATGCGCTGTAGTAAACACTTGTACGCTCTTGCGCCCTCGTGACCCCAAGCGGGACCTATTCATGCCTGCGCAAAGCGCTTGCGATATTGCCCAGGGGTGCACCCCACTAGCCGCCCAAACGTTCGCGTAAAGTGTGCAGCATCGTAAAAGCCGGTGCCCAAAGCGATAGCTGTAAGTGGCATATCACTGGTCGTGAGGAGCTGGCGAGCGCGTTGTATTCGCAAACGCGCCAGGTAATCGCTCGGTGTGACGCCAATAATCCGGTGAAATAGCCGACTGTACGCAGAAGGGCTCATCCGAGCCCTCTCGGCGAGTGCCGCCGAACTCAAGGCTTCGCCCACGTGTTGACTCATGAACTGCACGGTATCGTGAATGGCCAGGGCGCGAACGTCCGTAACGCCGCGCTTCTGCAGCATGCCAGCGTGCTGGGCCATGTAACAGCGACAAAGTAGGCCTATCAGGCTCAAGCCTAGGCCACCGATGATCATGTCACGGTGTGGAGAGGGCTCCCTCTGCTGCTCCTCTTCGATCGACTTGCAGAGAGCTAACACCCGTGCAGTGTCCTTCGGCTCCAAGCGCAGGCTGTAGCGGGAGCCGACGCTGGAACGAAACGCGGGCTCCACCGTAAACAGCAGATCAAACCCGGGGAGAGCCAAGAACTCTGCTTGATGCTCCAGCAAGAACCCAGGGCGCAACAGAATGTGCAACACATCCAGACCTTGATCGCTACCATATGCGTGCACAACACCAGAAGGAATGACAAACACATCGTGCGTTTGAACGCGCATGCGACCTTCGGAGAGCTCATGCCAACCGCTGCCCGAAGTAATCAGATTGAGCTCTAGAAACTCATGTGTATGGCTTCCAACGCTATAATCCCGATGCGTTAACACCAACACAGGAATGCTGCTCGACCCAAACAGCTCAGCAACCGTCCAATGGTACTCAGACGCGGGGTGCTGCGAGGGAGGCATGGGTGCTTACCAGTGTGACACGAAGGGGTGCAATTTCAAGCACTCAGGACCCGCAAGAATATACAATCCTTTATGCAGAGGAGTACAAGAACCCGCAACAAATCCATCGCACACTGAGCATTCCACCCCAACAGGATATACAACCCTCATGTATGAGCAGAACATCGTGCCCACCCAACTCAACGTGAAGCGCGACGCAGCAATGCAACGCGATGTGGACTTCTTTTGTAAGCACGGTTACCTAGTCATCGATAACGCTCTGACACCCGAGCAGGTTGAAACGCTACGCGGTGCATTCTCGTCAGTCTTTGATCTCGCAAACGTAGGCGTTGAAGCGCTGCGTCAACAACTTTTGGATGTCGATCGACGTTTCCACTTCTTGCTCGACAATGAACCGGTGATCCGTCGAATCGAAGCGATCCTTGGTACCTGCATACAGCTTCACAGCGCCTGCGCGCAGATCGCTCGCCCAGGTGCGCCGGATCAGAAGTGGCACCGTGATGGGCCGTGGCCGATGGACCCCGAGGGCACGCCGTACGGCTCTTTGCCCGGCCAAATCAACTGCGGTTACTACCTAGATCCTTTGACCGAACAAACCGGCCCCATTCGCGTGCTCCCGGGAAGCCACCGTATGAACCGCGCCGCGCCAGATGGCCACCCCGCACTACCGAATGAAGTGGCCGTCTACGCAAGCCCGGGCCAAGCGGTGTTATTCGACGGTTGGCTCTGGCACCGCCGCGGTAACAACACGAGCACGGTTGATCGGCGCGTGTGCCTGATGTGTTATCAAAACGCCTGGATGAAGCCACGGGAGACGTTCGATGGCCCCTTGGTGCGCGAGATGATCGAGCAGGGAGACGCCCGGCGACGCCTGCTTCTTGGTGAGGTACGGAGCTGGTAGCCGACTGACTGCGCTCAACCCGGGCGCTCGACGCGACCATCTGGATGGCGGGCAAAACGCTGCCGCTCGCCGCCATGCACCGGCGCTTCGCTGGGCCAGGGCCAGCCGCCGAATTGGGTGGCCTGATAATCGTAGTAGGCGGCGCGGATCTCTTCGTCTGTATTCATCACAAACGGCCCACGGCGTGCGATGGGTTCACGGATAGGGCGCCCTTGAAGGAGCAGAAGCTCGCTCTCTTCGGGACCATTTTCGAGCCGTACGCGCAACTCGGAGCGGAGATCCAGCCGGTGCCTTGTGGGCGCCACCACGCCGTTGAGGGTGAGCGATTGGCCGCGGAAGAAATACAGAGACCGATTGAGGCCGGCTAACGCACCCGGCAGCTCCCAGCTTGCCCCAGGCCCGAGCTTGATGGTCCAGATGCACACGGCGTTACCCGGATCTTTGGCCCACGAATGCGGAGGCGACGTTGGAGCTCGCATATCCTCAAGATCTCCCGCTCTCAGGCTAACTTCGCAGGGGCGCCCGCGCGTATCCAAAAAAGTACGCGTCGGCACATCTTTGGACCAAAACATCGAGAAATAAGGCGCCACCATCTTATTCTTTTGGGGCAAATTGAGCCAAATCTGAAAAAGCTCCAGCGGATTCGCTGAAGCCTGGCCTAGCAACGGAAACATCTCGGCGTGCTGAATGCCGGCGCCCGCGGTGAGCCACTGCAAATCCCCCTCGCCGAAGCGAGCGGCGGCCCCCAATGAATCAGAGTGATCCAAAAGGCCTCGGCGCACCACCGTTACGGTTTCAAAGCCGCGATGCGGGTGCTGCGGAAACCCGGGAACGCTGAGGCCGTGGTACATGCTAAAGCCATCTCTACCGCTAAAATCCTGCCCCAATGCGCGGCCAGCCAAGCTCACGCGCGGGCCGAATGCGCCGTTACCTGGTGGATAATGGTCGTCGTGGTGGGCACAAAAAAGGAAAGGATCCAACGTTTCCCAGGTTGACCCAGCGGGCAATGGCGATGCTTGCAACACGGGGTTAGTGGTCGACCAAAGACTGCGAGCAGGCGCCACCAGGCTCGCTGGCCCCCCTTTCGGGCCCTCCGCCCGAGAACACGCATTGACGCCTACTCCGGCCACCACAAGGCTGAGGGCACGCCGTCGAGAGAGCTCCAGTTCGCTTTCTTTGGACATACCGTGACAGTAGCACTCCACGTAGGGCTATGCTCCGCCAGATGCCTTCCGACACAGATCCGAGCACACTCGCCCTCTCTCCCGAGCTGCTCGAGGTGGTCCAAGCGCTGGGTTATGAGCAGCTCACGCCCATCCAGGCCGCCGCTATCCCGAGGATCCTCGAAGGCAAAGATGTGGTGGGGCAGTCGAAAACGGGGAGCGGTAAAACGGCCGCGTTCGCTCTGCCGATCTTGCAGCGCCTCAAGCTTCAGCCGCGCGAGCTCAGCACAATCGTGCTCTGCCCGACGCGTGAGCTCGGTGCGCAAATTGCACGTGAGTTTCGTAAGCTTGGGCGCAACCTGCCGGGGCTTTCGCTGGTGGTGTTGGCGGGAGGCCAGCCGCTCCGGGATCAGACCAGCGCGCTCACCACGGGGGTGCACGTTGTGATTGGCACGCCGGGCCGCGTGCTTGACCATCTTCGCCGCCGCACCTTGAGAGTGCATAACGTGAACACCGTTGTGCTCGACGAAGCAGACCGCATGTTGGACATGGGTTTTGCCCCCGACATGGCCAAGATCTTAAAAGCGCTCCCCTCCGCGCGGCAGACGATCTTCTTCTCCGCCACCTTCCCGCCTTCAATGCAGGAGCTGAGCTGTAAATATCAGCGCGATCCGCTGCAGATCAGCATCGACCAACCGGACGAACCCCGCGACATTCGGCAGCTGGTGGTGCACGTTGCAGCTGAGCACAAACCACAAGCTCTCCTTAACACGCTTCAAACACATCGGCATGATTCGGCGTTGGTGTTCGCTAACCTCAAGCTTTCGGTGGCAAAGCTCGAAGCCGTGCTCAGCGCCGCAGGCATCAGCGTCGCGAGTTTGCATGGAGACCTTAAACAATTCGACCGCGACCGAGTGATGGCAAAGTTTAGAAACGGCAGTACCCGCGTCCTCGTGGCTACTGACGTTGCCGCCCGCGGCATCGACCTCGATAAGCTCGATTTGGTGGTCAATTACGAGCTCCCGAGCCAGCCAGAAGTATACCTACATCGCGTCGGCCGCACCGGGCGTGCCGGCAACCAGGGCCTGGCCGTTTCCCTTTGCGCTCCCGCTGAGCAGGCTAGGCTCGAAGCCATCGAACACTACGTGGGCACCACCTTAACGCCTACTCAGCATAGCCCTCGGCCCTCTAAGGAACGCGAGACGCCCTCAAAGGCTGTAGTGCGCGATGCCAGCATGGACACTCTCAAGCTGTACGGCGGCCGCAAGGAGAAGCTGCGCCCTGGCGACATTCTCGGAGCATTAACCGGAGACGCCGGAGGCCTCAAAGGCGAAGACATAGGAAAGATCGAGCTCCACGAGCGCTTTGCTTACGTCGCGATCAAGAAAAACGTGAGTGAACGCGCCTTCGAGAGCCTCCGCACCGGGCGTATCAAAGGCAAAAAATTCCGGGTGGAACGCGTGAGCTAAGCCGCACTTGTTCCGTTCACGCTAAGGGCAATTGGAGGGTGTGGGAATTGCTGAGGTGCTTGCACCGCCGGTTCCACGAGGGCTGCTTGGTGCGCCTCCAGCTGGGCCAAGGTTACCGGTGCTGCCACCGGTTCCCACGCCGCCGGGGTCCATAGCTTCCGGGTAGTAGAGTGCGGAGCCAGGCACGATCTCAAGCGATGCTCCGTTGGCCGCGGTTGCTGTTATTTTGGGTCCGCACCAGATCACCAAACACCGATCTGGTCAACGTGCCTTTCCCAGCTCTCGCTTCAGCTTCACCACTTCAGCTTCTAGCGCCAAGATGCGCTGTTCGCGCGACTCCAGGGCCTCCTGCACATCGGCCGCTTCAAACCTCTGCGGGATGTGTTGAGGGCAATTGGCGTCCCAGGCCTTTACGTGGATCAACATTACCCGCTCGGGGTGAGCCTCATACCCATCAGGAGTAAGTTCCTTTAGCAGCTCAGGATCATCTTCCACCACGCGTGCTTCGCCCCAAATCTTCACACGCCTGCGCTCGGCGTAGTCGATCAAGAACAAGTGCACTTTCGGTTGCTCCACGAGGTTTCCCATGGAGATGTATTGGCGGTTGCCTCGAAAATCCGCAAAGCCCAGCGTGCTCTCATCCAACACTCGCAGAAACCCCTTGGGGCCTCCACGGTGCTGGATGTAGGGCTGACCTTCCTGGTTCGCGGTCGCCAGAAAGAAGCTCGTCTGTTCATGGATGAATGCAGCGAGCTCTTCGTTGATTTTGGTCTCCCACCCGGAGCCCCGCTCCATACGCGCGTACGCCTCCCGTGAGCCCTTAGAGGCTTGGATAGCCTTGACGGCGGGCGTAAACGCGACATCGCTCGGGAACAGATGCGGATTGCTCATTGAAACCGCCTTACAAACTCAAAGTAGCAGTGTTGGCCGAAACGCGCGCGGTGGCCGCTTGGGGGCGAGGCGCAACGCTTGGAAAATCAACATCGGTTCCAAGCGCGCTGTTCACGTAGTTGGTGAGCGTATTGAGGGCCACGTGGACTACAATCTCCACTACTTCGGCATCGCTATGGCCTGCCGCTCTTACGGCCTCGACGTCGCTTTCGGACACATGGCCACGCTCGCGCACCAGGGCGCTCGCAAAACGCAGAGCTGCTTCCGATTTCGGCTCCGCGGATAACCCGGCACGGTTCTGCTCCATTTCGGCGTCGTCCAGCCGAGTCACATTCTTTCCGAGATAGGTGTGCGCCGAGAGGCAGTAGCCGCAACGGTTCAACTCTGCGACCAGAAGGGCGATGCGAGCTCGCGTTCGCACGTCCAGCTTTCCGTGCCCGAGCGCGCCGCTCAGCCCAAGGTACCCTTCGAGAGCGGCCGGGCTATTGCCAACGATGCGAAAGAGATTGGGCACGCTGCCGAGCTGCTGGCGAACTGCCTGGAGCAGCGGTTGAGCCTGCGCGGGGGAGGTTTCGATCGAATCAGGGGTCGGAATACGAGACATTATTAGGGTTCTTTCTGGGGATGATGGGAACGAAAGGTTCGCTCCGGTGTGCTGAGAAGGTGCGTCATTGCCCGAAAGATAACAATTATGCCGATTGACACTTCACTATTGCTCATGATGCAATAATAGGATGGATCGCCTGGAAGCCATGGGAGTTTTCGTAGCTGTGGCCGAGCTCCGTGGGTTTGCGCCCGCTGCGCGGCGTCTCAAAGTGTCAGCTTCGGCAGCCACTCGCCTAGTCGCCGCCTTAGAGGAGCACTTAGGCGCACGCCTGCTGCAAAGAACTACCCGTTCGGTCACGCTTACGGATGCTGGTTCTCGTTATCTAGAACGCGCACGGCGTATCTTGGCGGACGTGGCAGAGGCGGAGGCTGCCGCGCAAGCCGAGCGTACCACGCCCGCCGGGCAATTCGTGGTTGCCGCGCCCAACGTGTTTGGTCGCCTCCACGTCGCGCCCCTCATGTGCACATATCTGGCTCGCTACCCGGCCGTCACAGGGGAGCTTACCTTATCTGATCGCGTCTCGAATTTGGTCGAGGAAGGGATCGACGCAGCCGTGCGCATTGGTCACCTTGAAGATTCAAGGCAGGTGGCTCGCATGGTGGGCGCTACTCGGCGCGTGTTGGTTGCAGCACCGAAATACCTGGCACGAAGCAAAAAGCTCCGCACACCTGATGACATCGTGCACCACCATACCATCCAGTTCACCGCGCTCAATCCTTTGCCAGAGTGGCGTTTCCAGAGCGCTTTGGGCGCAGATCATCGCATCGCTATCAAGCCCCACTACACCACCAACAGCGCGGATGCCGCCATCGGGCACGCCGAACGCGCCGGAGGGCTCACATTGGCCCTCAGCTATCAAGTCGTCGAGGCGGTGAAGGCCGGACGGCTGCGCGTTATTCTACCGGAATATGAGCTTCCCCCCTTGCCGATCCATATTGTGTATTCGAGCACGCGCATGCTTTCGGCCAAGGTTCGTGCGTTTGTCGAATTAGTTACATCCAGCTGCGACTGGAAGTTCTTGGAGCTCTAGGCGCACGACGCGGGGCCTTGGAACTGCAGTGGGTCGGACCTGTCCGGCGCGGTGATGAAAGGTTGAAACTTTCACCAAGGGTTCGAGGAACCGCTGCCGATTCTTCCCCAGAACGTCACCCAGCGACACCGCCCTCATGGGCTAGCACGGAGCTGCTCGACGGGATTGGTCCGTCCTTACAACCCAAAGGAATCCCCCAATGTCTATTATCGACGATGACAACATTTCTAACATCTCAAGCAACGAAACTCTTGAAGAGGTAGCCAAAGCGCGCTTGTCGCGCCGCGGTTTGCTCGGAGCCTCTGCGCTGGCAGGCGTTAGCGCCCTCCTTGCGAGCGTCCCTGCGGCCGCCAAGAAGCCCAAAGCGCTACTTGGCTTTCAGGCAATTCCGGTTTCGAGCGCCGACTCGATAGTCGTTCCCCAGGGGTACAAGGCAGAGGTGCTCATTTCCTGGGGCGATCCGATCCTTCGCCGAGCCCCTGCTTTTGCGCAGGACGCCAGCAATACGGCAGAAGATCAGGCCAAGCAGTGGGGCATGCACAACGATGGCCTGGTTTACTTCCCGATTGAGGATTCCGATCGCGGGCTCCTCGTGCAAAACCACGAATACACTGACGATGTGTTGCTCTTCACTGATGGCATAGCGAACTGGAACCAAGAGAAGACCAACAAGTCTCTAAATGCGCACGGGGTGAGCATTGTTGAGGTGGTCAAGCGCGGCCACAAGCGCGACGAGGACAAGGACGATGACGCTCGCGACGAACGTCGCGCGCGTCGAGTTCGCAACCAGTGGCGAGTGGTGCAAAGGTCTGAGTATAACCGGCGCATCACGGGCATGACGCCCATCGCCATGGGCGGCCCTGCGGCGGGCGATCCGCGCCTCATGACGAGCGCAGATCCGACTGGCAAGCTCGTGCTTGGAACCCTCAACAATTGCGCAATGGGTTACACGCCTTGGGGTACCTACCTCACCTGCGAAGAGAACTTTAATGGTTATTTCCGTAAGACGGGCACACAGACCGAACTCGAGCGCCGCTATGGGATAACGGCATCTGGGTTCGGCTACCTCTGGCACACGACAGACAAGCGTTTCAGTGTCGATGCTGAACCGAACGAGCCGAACCGCTTTGGCTGGGTTGTCGAGATTGATCCGTTCGATCCCGAGTCCACCCCCGTCAAGCGTACGGCCCTCGGCCGCTTTAAGCACGAAGGTGCCTGGGTGCAAGAAGCTCGGGACGGCCGTGTTGTCGTCTACTCGGGCGATGACGAGCAGTTCGAGTACATCTACCGCTTCGTGTCTGCCTTGCCGTGGCGCAAGGCCATCAAGCAAGGCAAGAGCCCACTGGACGAAGGCACGCTCTACGTGGGCAAGTTCAACGCCGACGGCTCTGGAGCATGGCTTCCGCTCACACCGAGCAATCCCGCACTTGCCGGTTGGTCTATGAGCGACATTCTCATCAATACGCGCGGCGCCGCAGACCGTGTGGGTGCAACCAAGATGGATCGACCCGAGTGGATCGACACGTTCCCGGATCAACTCACGGCCATCGCAACACTCACGAACAATAGTCGACGTGGGACCACAGCCCCGGTGGATGCGCCAAACCCACGTGGTCCGAACCCCTACGGCCACATCATTCGCTGGTACTACCGCAACGATTGGACGGAAAATACCTTCGGTTGGGACATCTTCGCGCTCGCCGGCGACCCTGCCAATCCAGCTACCGGCTCCACCATCGTGGGAGACAAATACGGTTCACCCGACGGCATCTACGTGGCCCCGAGCGGCCGCCTCTGGATCCAAACTGACGTTTCGGGCAGCACCATCAACGCAGGTGCCTACGCGGGCTTCGGCAACAACCAGATGTTGTGTGCGGATCCTTGGACCGGAGAAACACGCCGCTTCCTCCAGGGCCCGAACGTGTGCGAAGTCACCGGAGTGTTCGTCACCCCGGATGAAAAGACCATGTTTGTGGGCATTCAACACCCTGGCGAGGCACCCACTGGGGTGAATGACCCACTGAACCCAAAGCGTTACAGTTCATGGCCCGATGGCGATTTGGGCGGGCGTCCACGCTCGTCGACCATCGTGATTACGAAAGAGGACGGCGGCCAGATCGGAAGCTGAGCGGGTGTACTCGATGGGCGCCTCGGCTCTCAGGAGCCGGGGCGCTTCGGCGTAAGCGCTTTATTCCATCCACGTTGCCAGCTAGTGATCGGACCGGCGGTGGCCCAAGCTGCTACGATCGGACGTATCCTCGGCTGCGTTGGCTCTTGCGTGCGCAGTACCTCGAAGGTCACGCAAACGTGCCTCTGACACGCCTTCCCGGTTAGTCAC
Organism: Polyangiaceae bacterium; assembly: GCA_033763455.1. Taxonomy (GTDB): domain Bacteria; phylum Myxococcota_A; class Polyangia; order Polyangiales; family Polyangiaceae; genus JBBRRP01. The sequence goes on along the minus strand of JANRKO010000006.1, from coordinate 108,702 downwards.
GCTTGGCTCATCGCGCTCACTGGGCTCCCCGTTGGTGACCCACTAGTCGCACCCCGAGTTACTGGGGGCGATGCGACGAAGTGCACATGCTCTGGCAATTGCTGCGACCTTAGTGGCTGGTGCCTGCGGCCAGTCCGGCGAGAGGACCCGTGGGGGGATCGCTTCCACCCCCGCGAGCGCCACAGGAGGCAGCCCCAATTCGGGGGGAGGCTCCCCGCAAGCGGGCGGAACCGGGTCGACAATGGCTGGCCCGGCCCCGCTAGCAGCCGGTGGCTCACCCCCGATAGGCGGCTCCACGCAAAGCGGCGCAGGAGGTGCTTCGTCCCCGACGGGCGGCTCACAGCAGGTTGGAGGAGCGGGAGGCGGCTCCGCACAAGTCGGTGCGGGAGGGACAGCTTCAAGCAGCGGTACCGGTGGTAATGGAGGCTCAAACGAGCCGAGCATTCCCGGGGGGGTGCCGATGGTACTCGGCGTCGGCTCCGGGTTTCTGACAATGGTCTCGTGTGACGACGGCCGAACCTGGCGCGAAGGTCGCGCGGTGCCGGGAGGGAACTGCGCAAACGATGGCGACTGTTCACACGATCCCGGTCGGGCTCTCGGTCTTGCGTATTCGAACGGCTGGTTTGTCGCGCCGTTCGGCAACGAAGGGAATGATACCCAGATCCGACGCACCCGCGACGGCCTCCACTGGGAACGAGTTTATGACCAAAGCACCGGCGGAATGGCCGTCGGCAACGGGCGCATCGTTGCCAACAGCAGGCCCGCGCTCTACAGCGACGACGACGGTGCAACCTGGAAAAAGGGCGCCCCTTTTGACACATTTCCTGGCGCGAATAACGCACGGGCCGCATTTTTCGCCCCCTACGGAGGGGGGCGTTTTCTGCTCCATTACGATACGGGAGGCGCGCGCGACATGGTGGTGAGCACAGACGGCATCAACTTTTCCCGTCCTCTCGCCTACCCCCAAGCCTGTAGCCCAAGCGGCTTGGCTTATGGCAACGGAGTGTTCGTCATGACCACCAACGACGGCCACGTTTGCCGTTCCGACGACGGTGGTGTTCACTGGACGGGCCCTCTGCCTCTGAAAACCGTGGGGGCCTCGACGCCGACCGACAACCTGCGGACTATCCTTTGGACCGGTAGCGAATTCATTGCTTACCACTGGAACGATGGATTTCGGAGCCAAGATGGCGTTACGTGGACGAGCGTCACGATAAGTCCCGGTGGGGCACACATCGAGACGAACGTACGGACCCTTTCGGGTGCTTGGGTCACGGCGCGCCAGGGTAACAACGCGGCGTTCGCGACCAGCAACGACGGCCTCTCATGGACGGATGCCCCGGGCACGAGCAATATCTTTATCCACCAATTCGTCGCCGGTTACGCCCTTCCCGCGGGTTGCCCGAGCGCCTTGTAGGCTGCACGGGTGCGGCAAATCCTGTCGACGGCAATACCATGGCCCCATTGGCTCTGGGTGATTTCATCATCGTGAGCTTCTTCAAACGGCAGTAGCAGATCCGCTCAACACGCCTTTTCCATATCGCTTCCCGGTTCACACCTTTCGCGGCGCGACGCTCAGCCGGGAGCAGGCGCCCACTCCAGAGCCCCATGTTCGCCCGAAAGCTCCCTCTGCCGCTGGCGCTCCACCATCTGAAAATACATCCCGCGCTTTTTCATCAGCTCATCATGTGTGCCAAGCTCCTCAATGCGCCCTCCATCCATCACCACGATCACGTTGGCGTCCGTAATGGTGCTGAGGCGATGAGCGATCACAAACGTTGTTCTATTCTTTAGCAATTCGGCGATCGACGCCTGAATCAACTGCTCGCTCTCGGTATCCAGGTTGCTCGTGGCTTCGTCCAAAATCAGGATCTTCGGATCCGCCAAGAGCGCTCGCGCAATACTCAGCCGCTGCCTCTGCCCACCTGAAAGCTTGACCCCTCGCTCACCAATCAGAGTGTTGTAACCCTCCGGAAGTTGCTCGATAAACTCATGAGCGTTCGCCCGCATAGCTGCACCCACAATCTCCGAATGTGCCGCACTCTTTCGCCCGTAGGCAATGTTCTCACGCACGCTTCCATCGAACAAGAAGACCTCTTGAGCAACGATGCCCAATAGGCTGCGGTAGGAGCGCAGCCGAAGCTCCCGAAGATCTATGCCGTTGATCCGAATCGCGCCGCTGGTTGGATCGTAAAAGCGAGCCACCAAATCGGTAACGGTGGTCTTGCCCGCACCACTCGGGCCAACCAGAGCTACGACGGAGCCGGCAGGTACGGTAAGATGAAAATCTTGAATTACCACCAAATCCGGGCGGTAAGCGAAGTGGACGTGGTCGAACTCGATGGATTCGATGGGGCTCTTTGGCTCAACCGCATGCGGTGCGTCGGGCATTTCTGCTGGCTTATCGAGCACCTCGAACACTCGCTCCATCGACGCAAAGCTCCTTTGAGTTTCGCTGATGGAATTGGAAAGCTGAATGATGGGTTCAAGCAGGCGCCACACATAGCCCTGAAAAGCCACCAATGTGCCGACGGTGGTTTCCCCCATCACCACCAAGTAGCCGCCGTAGGCGATAACGGTAAGCTGCGTAATTGGCAAGATCAGTTCCCAAATCATTGCCACGCTGCGTTGCATGCGCGTGATGAGCATCTGCTTGCGAATCACCGTGTGGTGCCCAACTGTGTACTCGCGCTCTTCCCTCGTTTCCCGCTGAAAGCCCCTTACAATCCGGATCCCGTTCAGGGCTTCTGACACCCTCGCGTCGATCTCCTGGCGATCTTGCCGCGAAGATTTCCACACCAGACGAACGCGCTTCGCCCACAGATTCTGGACCAAAAGGATCGGTGGAATAGCCACCATCACGGCCAGAGCGATCTTCCAATTGAGCATCACAATGATCGACAGCGTCGCCACCAGGCGCAGCGTCGAAAGCGTTGGGCTAATCACCGCTTGTTGGAGGAGCCCCGTGGTGTTGTCCACATCGTTCGAAAGTCGCGAAACGATTCCGCCCGTTTTCATGGCGTTGATTTCCTGCAATGGCAATCGCAGCACTCGGCGATAAAGCAACGCACGCAAGCTGAACGCCAAATTCGAGTTAAGGAGCTGCATGCGCAAGCTTCGCACCCAATTCATCCCAGAATTGAGCAAAAATAGAGCGAGCATACCGGCCGAAGCTAAGGCGATGGTTTCAACCTTCTTGGTCGTTGTCAGGGCACTGTTGAGAATTACCTTGTCGATGAGGTAGCCGGACAAGAGCGGCCACACCATGTCCACAGCGATGCCCACCAAAGAGAGCAAAAAGACGACGCCTACTTGCCACTTATGCGGCAACAGCCACTCCAGGTATTGGCGCCGAAGGTGCTTGCGTTCGGACCGGGAAGCCTCGGTGCGCGCGAACATCGCACGCTCAAGCGTGCTCCTCTGCTTGATGAACTGCTGATAGCGCTGCTGCGAAGTGGGTTCTTGTCCTGACATCCGGCTCGGGCGGAGGTTTAGGCCGCCAAGGCCTCTGACGCTACGACGATGAACGCTAGCCAAGACCGGGTGCCACTGGTCATCCAGGTTTTTGAAAGCTTGCCCTGCGTGCATGTAGGCATCTTTACGGAAGAAACGCACACAGGAGAGGCGGACGGCCCCGTTACAACTCAAGCAATCGCGAGCTTCGCCGTTCGCAAGCTAGAGCGGGCTCTCGTCCGAGGGAGGGTTCCCCCCCGCCTGCGATCGGTGACCAGAATGAGCATGCGAATGAAGAACCTTTGGCGGGGGCTGAGTGGGCTGCTCTTGGGCTGCGTCTACGACGATCAAGCCAGCACTTCCGATTTCCTATCCGGGCGTAGGTGCCGCGTGTAACTACGCGGTGGGAACGCCTGGGACGCTCAATTCGTCCACTACTCCAGTGACATTGGGCGGACTGACGTCCACAGGGACAAGAAACTTGATGGGGTGGACCGACGAAGTCATGATCTCGAACGTGGCTCGCAACGCCGATTGGGCCAGGACGGCTTACAACAATCAGAATTCCCCAACCACGTTTTACACAGCGATCGGCACAGAAGAGGCCGCTCCCGCCTTTGCTGTGGATTTCCTCGGTGGGCGCGCGCTCAAGCTTCCCAATGGCCAAGTATTGCTCGGCTGGGAAACGGGCCTTGAGCGCGACACCCTCGGGTTTCAGGTGGTACGCGAGCAGGGGGGCGTATTCTCGCAGCTCACGAAGGACTTGGTCGAAGGTTCGCTGTTGCGCGCGATGGTGGGCGGCAACGGCAATTCACCGTATTTTTGGCTAGATCCTACGGGTTGGGGAGCTGGGCCGGTGCGTTACTTCGTGGATGATGTGGATGCCCAAGGCGTGACCACGCGTCACGGACCGTTTGCGCCTAGCGCGCCCTCAGGCAGTGCGGATGAGTCGTTGATGAGCGTTTGGAGGGCCAGGCAGCAACCAGAGCCTGTGCTTGCGAGCCAACCGATGTCATTGGCGACAGATCCGGTATCCGCGCTGGACGCCGGGGCAGATTTCGCACCAGTAGCGCGCTCTATGGAGGTAGCTCCTGTCTCAGGCCCTCCACTCATTAAGCTCGGCGTGTTGAAGGCTGGCTGGCAGCGCGTAACTGGAGCGGACCTTTACGCACAAGGTTTCCCGCTCGTAATTCCCTCGAATCAAATCGCCCTCTGGAAAAATGGGGCCGACATTTCACGTGTGATTACAGATGGTGGGGACGGCACCTTCGACGCCGATGATACCTTGGAGTTTTGGGGTTTGGGGGAGCCAGGGATCTACGCGAACGAATTCAGGTTTTCCGTTAGAAATCGTCGTATGCGGTTTCAAAGGCAGGTGTGTTGATGGTTGGCACCGGCAAGAAATCGACAACGTTTTTTCCTAAGTGATTGTGGGGATCGAAGGTACTGTCCCCGACCAAGAGCAGGTATTTCCCAGGCTCCGGCGAAGCTCCGCAGATTGACGTCGCAAAGATCGGCCACGATGGCTTGGAGGGCGAGCAGCTTTCTGTCTTCGAGCAGCCCCCAACCACGAAGCCCCTCCCCGCAAGCGATCGTTCACGGTCAGCCTGTAAAAACTCGATTCTCCTGAGGGACCGGCACGCAATTCATGTGCGGTGAGTGCTGGAGCTTCGGGGAGAAGCAGCTGGGCCGGAGCCTTCTTGCTCACTGCTCTCTACGGCATGGCTCTTTGGCGGCGCCATCGCGCCCGCCTAAACTACAGAGCGTAGAGATTCTTGGCGCCCACGCGCTCCCTCCCCAAGACAATCCGGGACTCGCGTAAGGCTCGCATCAACTACACGGACGGCAAAGCGCGCGGAAGCGTCCGAGTGATTTGGCCACTTTGTTCACTGACTCCACATCTTGTTCACTGACTCCACATCTTGTTCACTGACTCCACATCTCGTTCACTGACTCCACATCTCGTTCACTGACTCCACATCTTGTTCACTGACTCCACATCTTGTTCACTGACTCCACATCTCGTTCATTGACTCCACATCCTATTCGCTTATTTTCCTACTCAATCCAGCTATTGCTCATCGACTCCACATCGTGCTCACTCGTGCCGAGCTGCGCAGCAAGAATCTAGAGTGCTGTCATTGAATTGACCTACGGCTGCGCAATTTTGCTATTGCCAACACCCGTACGGGAGGCTAAAGAATGTTATGTGGAAAGGCAGCGAGCGCAGGAAAGCCACTCAAGCGGCGGTCTTATTCTCCCGGCTCTTCTACACGCACGCGCTAACGTGTGCCGGTAACTAACGTCGGCACCACAAAGTTTTGTGCAAGGGGCCGCTCAACTCGTGAGGCGGCAGAGCTGGAGCGCCAGCAGGTGGTACTATTGGCGCTCTTTCTGTCGCCGCTCTTGGGCGGCCCCCTTATTTTCCACCGTAGGGGCTTCGATTCACCCACGCCACGCATCATGGTGCGCAGAAGCCCACGAGCAGACTGCGGAGCCTTGCCGATACGAATGTCCCCAAAGAGGCTACTTACCTATGCACGGATCTCGCTGATCCCGCCGCCGCAGAGCATGGAGTCCCCGAACTTCGTATCAGTCAGGCCGTAAAACGCGTCAGCGAACATCGAATACGCCTGGTGGTAGCGAGACCGGAGTGCGCTGCGCGAGGCCCGACCAAGCACCTTCTTCACCCTAGACACTGGGTATAAAGCTGTGGCACTTGCCAAAGATGAGCTCCTTTGCATGTCTAGCGCGCTCTTTAAAATCCACATCCCTGGTTCGTGCTGTCCGGCAGGTAGGAATCACCACCGGGATACTTGCGACGGCGTGGGGATACACAGCTGCAAAGCCTTCCCCAAGCGCAAAAGTGGTAAACGCTTCCACGCCGCAAAATCTACTGCGAAATGGCTCATTTGAAGGCAGCTTGCTCTATTGGCACGGTGCCGGCCCCGCGCAATCAGTGGTCGAGCGCAAGGATGCCCCTTCGGGCAAGTACGTATTTCGAAGTGAGAAGGGCTGGGTGCTGAGCTCTCCCATGCTCTGGCAAATGGGTCGCACTTACACGATCACTTTGAGTGCCCGAGCCGATACGCCAGGCGAACTCCATGTTCAGGTACCGCCTACAGCTCGCGAAAAAGCGCAGGCTACCAAAAGGATCTGGGATGCAGCCGGTACTCAGGTTGCGAAGGTGGACAAGACCTGGAAACGCTTTTCTTTCGTAGCAAAAGCGGATTTGCCAACCGACGGGTTCTGGGTGGCACCCATGTACGCGCTGTTCTTGGAGGGAACGGTGCCGGTCGAAGTGGACGCGATTACGATTACCGAGGGGACCGCCACAACGAAAGGCTACATGCCTCGCCGCCGCTTAGAAGTGTTGAGCGAAGTGCGCGATATGCCCAGCTTCAAGACAAACGGCAGCTTTTTTGAACCGGGTCAGACACTCAAGCTGACCGCTCACGTTTCCAACGCCACCGCCCAACCCGCAATTGCGAACGTGCGCTTTCAGCTTATTGACTATGAGGGCACGCTGCCCAGAAGTACAATGGTCGAACGCAAGCTCACGTTAGCTCCTGGCCAGACTCTGAGTGAAACCGTGCCCATGAAGCTAGGTGCTTCGGGGACGGTGCTTAGCCGCGTGAGCGCCTGGCTGAACGGAAAGTTGATCGATCAGTCAGATGTTCCCGTCACTTCGCTGCCTTACCCGCAAAAGGATCGCAAGCCGGATCCGCGTGAGCGTTTCGGCGCCTCATTCCTTGGTCCCAAAGGAGCCAAGCTCGGCGCCAAGTTGGGGTTCGGTTGGAGTCGTTGGTACCCCCCGAGCAAGTGGCAGGACACACAGCCTGACAATACGAACGGGTTTCGTTCGTACGAAAAAGAGATCCGAGATCTCGAAGCAACCGGCATGTCGACTCACGTAGTGCTCTACGGTTGGCCCAAGTGGATCATGGATGACAAACATCCGCTGCCCAAAGATATGCGTTGGAAAGGCAATGATCCGCGCTGGGGAAACCTGAAGCTTGAGACAGCGTGGGACCGCTACATCAAGAAGGTGGTGCAAACGTATCGCGGGCGCTCAGTGGTCTATGAGATTGAAAACGAACCTGAGCTCGACCACTGGGACAAATTAGAGGATGAATACGCCAAGTTCACCATCCGCACCGCACGCCTGATCAAGCAGGTCGATCCCAAAGCAAAGGTGATGGTGAACAATCTCTACACGATTCCGAGTGGGCTCAATCGCCGCTTTCTGGAAGCCGGTGGCGCTAAATACATCGATATTATGTCGTGGCATGAATACCACGAGGGTTGGTTGGCTGACGAACTGATCATAGGGCGCATGCGCACGGCGCTCGACCAACTCGGCGGCAAACACGTCGAGATTTGGTTCAACGAGGGCTGGACGTTCACGAATACGGCCGTAGATGAGCCTCCAGCAGCAACGCGCCTCACCTCCGCTCAAAGCACCAATGCCGCGATGGCTTCTGTCGTCGAGCTCACGGCTACTGGTCAAGATAAGACCATCCTGTTCTTGATCAATTACGAGGAGCACGGGATGAGCTTCTGGGATTATTATGGTCCCGGCACTTCGCTCTGGGACTGGTACGGCTTTCCTCTCCCTCTCGCTGGCGCGTGGAACGTCCTGAATCACCACTTGGGCCTCTCGGAGCGCGTCGGAAGTGTACGGCCACCAGGTGCCAACCTGCGCATCTTTCAGGACCTTCGGAACCGGCGCGGAGTCATCGTGGCTTATGCCGATCGTGAAGCACGCTCTGATATTAAGGTAGAGCTTCCGTTTTCAGATTTGATTGCAGAAGATCCGATGGGCAACAAGGAGCCCGTTTCGGGCCGCAGCATCACCCTGTCAAAGACGGGGCGCCCCGTTTACATCTATTCGAGCACCAAGTTACCCGGTAAGGACTTCCTGGCCGCCTTGAAGCCGCAAGACCGCTCTCTTGTATCGCTGGTGGATCTTGGGAGTGGCCGCATCCACTTCCCTCCGGTGTGGGCAGGCAAAAAAGATGGCGTCGCCGATGGCAATCCACAGATGCACCTGAACAAGCCTATTTGGCGTCTGGATCAGGTTTATCCGGATGTTGAAAAAGCCCAGAGCTACCGCCCGCTCACCTGGGACAACGGCTGGTGGAAAGCCAAACAGCACACCTTCGGCGATCAGCCCAAAGCTGAGATGAAAGAAGGAGGCGTGAGGCTTGAATTTCGCGCACCGAATGATGATTCTCCGAAAGAGAAGCTGTGCGCGCTTGTCTTCATCGCCCCTAAGGCGGGGCGCTACCGGTTGCAGGGGAATGCCCGGTTAAACCTCTGGGATGGCAGCAACCCCGTGGCCCTTACGTTCCTTCGCAAGTCGAAGGAAGGCATTCAAGAGCTCCAACGGATGCCGCTTGCTTTTGGGAAGAACCAAGCCTTCCCCGAGTTCACCACCGAGCTCGCGGCCGGTGAGGAACTCGTGGTACTGCCGCGAATTTCTGGAGAGCTTACAGGCGGAGATGTACAGCTTCGGGAGCTTGAGGTCGTCTTTGAAGACTCAGGACCCAACAGCTGGAGCCTTCCCGAGACGTGGAAGCCTTCTCCCCAGAACACTCTCGGCAATCCTTACCTGGTCGACAACCATCCGGTTTTCCGCCTGGATCGGCTCGCGCCATTCGATCTGATGATGGCCGAGAGCTACACACCGCTAGCCTGGAACGGCACCAACTGGTCGCCGCAAGGAGTAGCGCCCAGAGGGCAAGCCTCGGCTGAGGTTAAGCAGGGGATCTTCCAAGCCACTATCTTTGGCCCAGAAGTGGGCAAAGCGGACAAAAAGAGCCAGCAGACCGTGGCATTGGTATTTATGGCTCAGCGCGCGGGCATTTATCGCATACGCGGCCTCGCCTCGGCCCAAAGCCTTCAGGGCAAAGCGGCCTCCCACCAACTGGTGTTGCTCAACAAGGACACGCAGCGCGCGGTAACGCTCAAAGTGGTGGACCTGCCCTCCGACGGCGCCAAGGTTGCGTTTGACGTTGAGGTCGAGCTTGCAAGCGGACACGAGCTTTGCTTAGTGCCCACGGCTGCAGAACCCGGAAGCTCGGCCAAAGCCAGCATCGAGGCTGTCAGCATCACAGCGAAGTAACTCCCGTCGTCCTTCGCCCGCCTAGACGGCGATCAAATGCGCGTCTGGATCGAGGCGCCTCAGATCTTGGGCGTCGCTTGTCACGATTGACTGAGCGTTTCGCCGCGCACAAATCACGACGTGCGCATCAACAATGTCTTTGGTTCCGCTTCTGGCAAGCAGAATGCCCACTTGTGTTGCATCTATGCCATCCAACTGAGCCACCTGGGTGGTCGGTTGGCGAATGAGCCGGGCAAGGCGAGCCTGTTGGGCAGGACGACGAATCGCCTGGGCGAGGGCCGTGGCGGGAACCGTGATGGTAGCACCGAGCTCCGCGGCACGCGCCAGAAGCGCGACCACGCGCCGGTCATTTCGATCGAGCGCGATGAGAGCGCCAGTGTCGAGCGTGGCTCCGCTCATGCAGCGCGCTTGCGACCTCGCCCCCTAGGCGTCGGCTTCAAGATCGAGTCGGCCCAGGCGCGTTCCGAGTTTGAAAGTGGGCCTCCGGTTTGCTGAAGCGCCTGCGCCAGCATGGCCCCCCAGCCTGCCACGTCCGCCAGAGCAACTTGAACAGCATGTTGGATGAAGGCTGATACGTTGGGCGTTTTCCCTTGCGTTGCTAACTTCTTGATTTGCAGAAGCTCGGCATCGCCCAGAGTGATGGTTACCTTTACAGACGCCATACCACATACCATACACTGACCTGAGCCAGGGGGCAATGAGTACTTGGCCACCCGAACCCTAGCTAAAGTGTTTGTGGAAAGCCGCACTGGCAAGCGCAAGCATACTGATTGGGCACGGACGCCCTAACCATAGAGGCCGGCCAAAGGCCCCCTACCGCAACTGATCACCCCAAGCTAACAGGGCTGGAGTTCAAGTCCGCATCACCCATGGAGGTAAGGTTAGCTCCGACAGCCTGCCCAACCGCCACTAGCAAGTCGTTATGGGACAATGTTGGTAGCTCAGGATCACTGTGCGTGATCGAACGACCTGATTTGATGGAGCCGCCAGCTTTGCCGATCAGCACATACGGCATGGGAATGCCGGGTTCACCGTGATCGCCCTGCCCCATGTCTGAGCCGATGAGCAGCGCCGAGTTATCTAGCATGTTTCCGCCACCCTCAGGAGTCTGCTTCAGCATACCTGCGAGTTTTCCGATCTCGCCGAGGGTCCAGCGTTGGAGCACCAAGAAATCTGCAGCTGCCTTGGAGTTGGGGCCCTCGTCCTTGGAACTGTGCTCCAGGCCATGATGGGAATCGCCCACGTTGAGCCAGTTGTAGCGGTGAACCTGATCGCCCGAGCTGAACCACATGAAAGAGATGACTCGCGTGAGATCGCAATTGAGCGCCTGATAGGCTAGTGCGGTGAGATCGGCGCCGACCTTCTGAATATCGGCAAGCCCAGTATTGAGCACACCGGGAACTCCCGAAATCGCCGGAGGCATGCAGCCTGCGCCGGGCGTGACGGCTACGCCGCCGCCGGATCCTCCCCCCATCATGGTGGAAGGATCCACCAGGCCCTTTTCGAGCTCGCGCAACGCCGTTAAGTGAGAATCGAGCTTGGCTTTTTCGCCAGCGCCCGCAATAGCTTGTACAGACGTTACCTGACCCATGAGAAAGTCGAGCAAGCTCTTGCCACGTGCGTAGCGATTCTGAGCCGCCATCTGAGCGGCGACATCGGGAGCCGTGCCTGTGGGAGCAGGCGCGGGAACAGCCGAGCCGAATAGGCGATTGAAGAGCGCAGGCGGATCTTGGTCAGGCTTCTGGGGCTGGCCATTTCTCCAGCTCGTGCGGTGATTGTTGATACTGGGCTGAAAGAGGCCATCCATGCCACCTCCGCCATCAGTAACAACGCCGATCTGAAGCGAGGAGAAGCGATTGCCGCCGCCGATTTGGTCCGCCACCACGTGGTCAAGAGAATGATTCTGACCGGGCACTGATTGTCCGCTGAACATGGTGCAGGTGCCGCCACCGTGGCAGTCAGTACCTGTAGCGGCACTCATTTTTGCCCAGGCTTCGTTCTTGATCCCGCGAAAAGTGATCGTTTCCGCCTGGAAATCCTTGAGACCCGACATCGCCCCCGCCCAGTCATAATCCGGCTCATCCATCTTGGTTGGCAGTCCACCGAAGATCCCCATCAAGATGAGGCGCTTGGGGCTTGCTACCTGAGCCTCGGCAAACACTGAGCGAAAAACGGGAGTCGCCAGGAACGCAGCCGCACCGAGCTGCTTTATCAAACTACGACGTTGGATCAGGCTCTTTTGCATTTTAGATTCCCTTTCGAAGACTGAAGATGAGACTGCTCACTGGGCGCTGCGAACGACGAAGGAATCACTCTTGATGAGTGCCACGAGGGCTTCTTGCATGTTCAGGCCGGCCCCGACTTGAGTGGTAATGGCGGTTGCAGTTTGGCGATCGGTGGTACTCTTGAAGGTTTCTCGACCAAACGCCCAACGCATGGCTTGAAGCGAGAAGCAATCTTGCGCCTCGGAGCTGGTAGAGAGCTTCTGCGCAAGCTCCACGCCGGTAAATGGACCGTCGATGTCCCGGGTAGCCGTCATGTTCCCCGCGGGATTGATCGGCTTGTTGTTATCCAGCGTGCGCCACTGGCCAATACCGTCGTAATTCTCGAGTCCAAAGCCGACCGGGTCGATGAGTGCGTGGCAACCGGCACACGCAGGATTCATGGAATGTGCCTCGAAAGTCTCACGCCCCGTCCTGGTTGGGTCAACGGGGATGGGCACCACTTCGTTCGCAATAGCTGGGGGTGGGGGTGGCAGGTCCTGGCAGAGGAAGCGCGTGCGCACGAGCTTACCGCGAGCGATGGGGAACGATTCATCCAGCTTGGAGTGCGAAGCGAGCACAGATGCTTGCGTGAGCAAGCCGCTGCGTTGTGCTGGATTCAGCGCGATCGGCATGAGCGTCCCGGGAGCGGACTGATTGTCGCTCCCGTAGAGCGTGGAAAGCGGGCCGTCGGCGAAGGAATTGCCGCTCGTCATCAACGTTTTGAAGGTTCCATCGCCTTGCCACATTACCGAATCAAAGAACTGATTGGTTTCCGCCAACATCGAGGCCCAAAGCTCAGCGGAGTAGGTCGGGTAGACGGTCTCGTTCTTCTGCAACGGGCCTAATATGTCGATCTGCGACCATTGCCGCATGAAGCTCCGGATGGATCCCTTCGCTAGATCGGTGGCAAGCAACCGGCGCGCGTGCGTTTCGCGTCCGCTGGGTGTAGCGAGAGCATCGGCATCCGCGCCCGCCATAAGCTCTGGATCCGGCGGGTTCGAGGTGAGCATGTAGGAGAGCAAGGAAGCACTCTCGTACGAGTTCAGCGTACGCGTGTTGCCAGAGGGGGTCCCCAGCTCGAAACGATACAGGAGGTTGGGCGCTTGAAGCATCGCTTCGAGAACCAAGCGAATGCCTTCCTGATAAGAACTGCGAGCGAGCTCTCCGTCAAACAAACCCAAGTGTATTTCCACTTCAGCGTCGGTAACCGGGCGGCGGTAGGCAAGCTTGCCAAAATTCCGAACGAAAGCGCCTGCGCACTCACGCGGAGCCGCGCCCTCGGCACAAGGCGCTAGTGTTTGAAAGTCGGTGACTTCTCGCGCAACCCTTGCGGCGAGACTTGCATATTGGCCACCCAAGGTGCCCGTCACGATGAGCACATCCGAGAAGTTTCGATAGCTCTGGGACACCGTCTCAGGCTGAAGATCATCGGAGGGGACGGCCGGGAAATTCAGCAGACTGCGAATGGTGTTCCGATATTCCTCATTGGTTAGCAATCGCAGCACGCCACGCGCAGGGCCTTCGGTGGGGGTCACCGGGATTACAGGTGCCGTGCCCCCCGTGCCCGGCGGATTCACCCCACCACCCATGGCTGGGGTCGCACCCGTCCCTTGAGCTCCCGGGGCCCCACCTGACCCATTGGCGTTGGCCCCACCCGAACCTGAAGCCTCCTCACCTGGAGGCCGCTGAGAGCCTCCCCCGCGCGGGCTGTCAACGCTGGTGGAGCAGCCGGTTGCGGCCACCAGCACGGACATCAGAGCCCCCGCACGAAAACCAGTGAGCGAGCGCAAAGGATTGCAATTCTTCGTCATTCTCAGCCTCTCGGTAAAGCAACGCACCTGGCTGCCGCTAACCCTGCGACCGCCATTCATTGCGTATTTAGTGTGACTGGAGGCTAGCCCCCTATCAACAGTCAGTCTCTGACATCACATTACGCATTTGCGACAGCAGCACTGGTACTTAGCCGTCCAGAGCATCCGGCGAGGCCCCGTACTACGGATTCAACAGCTCAGGCTCCTCTGAGGACATCTTTGCGAGATCGAGCCCAATCTTCAACGCGCCTCCACTGGATGGCTGTGCGCGCCGCGAGCTCTTTCATGCTCACTTCTTGGAACCCAACGATGTTGGGCTTGATCGTGTCGTTCAAGCGCCCCGCAAGATCGTTCTTGAATCGCGCACGCCCTGCTGCCGCACCTACGATGGACCCGATAGTGGCACCATTGCAGTCCGTATCGAGCCCACACATGACTCCGATCGCAATTGATTCCACGCTATCCATGCGTCCAAAAATAATCCCCAGTACGCAGATGAGCGCGTTATTGATGGTGTGAATCCCGTTCATCCCTTCCACCCGTTTCACGCCCTGTACTGGCACGGGCTCCCACCACGCCTCCGCTACGATGTGGCTAGGGCTCAGCTCCTTGCAGACGGCCTCCACGACATCCATGCAACCCTCCCAGTGTTGGTGGGTCTTGGCTGCTTCCAAGCAACGGCGCACAGCGCATGCCAAGCGACAATCCCGCGGGATTTCTGAAAGCCCAATTTCGACCAAGCGCCAAGGATCCGTTTCGACGAAGGCTGCCGCCTGAATCGCGGCAAACATCATTTCGCCGTAAACGCCGTTGCGCTCGTGGGTCCAATGCGCATCACGCCAGGCAAACTCCGCCGCTAGCTCTGGTTTACCGGCGCAGCAGTAGGCCCAGCCATCGGCGCGGATCTGAGCACCTATCCATTCGCGGTATGGGTTGCGGTAACGGCGTGTGAAGGCTGCTGTCGCGTGCCCATGGCGTCCTCGAAGCGAGCGATTTTGAAGATTCAGAACAGCTTGAGCCTCAGCCGTACAGATCTGGGTCTGGGGTACGCGATCGAGCCAGTAGTGCCCAACATCTTGCCAGGTAAACTCCGGCCCATGTTGTTCAACAACCCCCAAGCCCACCAATGTGTAGTGAATGTCGTCGTCGGGCTCCATGTACGCAATGGATTCGCGTTGCGACATCCTGCAATGGATCTTCAGGCCGTCACCAACATCCCGACCTGAAAAGTAGTCCTTCAACGGCCACTCGCCGCGGTTGCTCAAATATGCCTTAATGCGCTTGCGCCCAACGTGCCTGCCACCTTCGTTAGAAAGTATGCCCATGCCCTCAACTGGCTTGCCAAGAGCACAGCCTGAGGCCCGCCCTGTCCAAGCGCCATGTAGGCGGTCTAACAACTCCGCGTCAGTTGGCTGCCAGTGAAGATCCCGCGGGCCCTCGGGGCGAAGAGCGCGGATCGCGTCGAGCTCGTTGGGTTCGCGAGCTCGGAGCTCCGGATCATCCGGCAGAGCCATGAGTGCGTCGTAGATCGGATCGATCAGCGCAAGATTGTAAGCATCCGCTTGCCGGTGCAGCTCGGCCGCGCGTTGGATCAGCGCCTCGGGGATCACGACGCCCTCGTCTCGTCGTTGAATGAATTCTTCTTCCAGCAGATTGAGGGGGGTGCTCCAGCCTGGCATTGCTATCCTTTCAGTTTTTCTTATGCGTTCTGGGGCAGCGCTACAGCGAGGCCCAATTGTTACCTACCCCATCAGCGGATCAGTGGCTCGCAGTTGGAGAAGGTAATGTTCGTGGTTGCCTTGAAATTCGATTGATCCGTGTGCCGCTCTGCGTGGAACACGCTGAGCTCATATTCTTTTCCAGCTACCAGCCCGAGCGTATCAAGAGTGATCGAGCCCAAGGCCTGGCCGTGCAGCCCGCCCACGTCTACGGCAAGCTTCTTGTCGATAAACACCCAAAGGTCGTCGTCGCCGAAGAATGTGAAAACCTGGCCCGGCTTGTAAATGAACTTCGTATTGAGCTCAAACGTGAAGTGGTAGTTGTGCACATTCGGAGGAACGAGATCGTCCGTGTACGGAAGATCTTCCGCCTGTGTGCCCAAGCCGTCGACTGGGAAAAAGCTGGTCGATTCGTATGTGGTGGCGCCGGTTGCTGGATCAACGCTCTTCTTGATGCTGGCAGAAGGCAGGGGGTTATCTAGATCCAGCTGGATAGTGGCCTTGGCCGGGTGGTTCTTATTGTACCAAAGAGCAAAATTAGCCGCACTCGTGAGCTGAACGTTACCCGGAGGCTGCGGATCTTGGTACACGGGGGCACCATCCGCGCCGAGAACTGGTTTCACGAGACCGGCGGTAATACCCATCCCTTCGAATGATTCGAAATCTGGATTCGGGTTCACGGGAGAAGTGGCCGAGTTGAAGTCGCGAACCACTCCAATCAACTTCGGGTTGCAAGACCCCATTGGCTCACCAACCCCAAGATTAGGATTGATCGCGCTGGTGTTCGTCCCCACAGGCGGTGCCACTTGAAATATCGACGAGCCACCTCCCGTGCCCGCACCACCCGAGCCGTCGCCGCTGACGAGAGCCATTGGGTCTTGCGGTTTCCCAGGATCGGTGCTGGCCGCGGAGCAGCCTGGCAAGATCTGAACAATTGCGACGCTTAGCAGGGCGGCGTTGCCCATGCGGAACGGTGTTTTCGTCATGAGACCCTCGATGGAGATGTTTGCGGACCTTTGGTTGCGTTCGGCCGAAAGTTCGCAAGATGTCGTCTGCTCGGGAGACTGACAGCTCTGGGCCAAAGCGTCAGTAAACCGTTTAATCAGTGGATCGACTTTTCCACCGCAAGGCACCCCGACGACTTAGGACAAATCCCTATTGCTTCGCACGCAGAAGCGCCTCGACACGAATCCAATCGCTGGGGGCGCGCCGCCAATTGGGCGCCCCGGCAGTTACCTCGTCCGATCAGCGGAGAATCGGCTCGCAGTTGGAAAAGGTGATGTTGGTCGTTGCCTTGAAGTTTGATTGATCCGTGTGCCGTTCCGCGTGGAACACGCTGAGCTCATATTCTTTGCCAGCTACAAGCCCGAGCGTATCGAGAGCAACCGAGCCCAATTCCTGAGCGTGGAGCCCGCCCACGTCCACAGCAAGCTTCTTGTCGATAAACACCCAAAGATCGTCGTCCCCAAAGAACGTGAAGATTTGGCCCGGCTTGTAAATGAACTTCGTATTGAGCTCGAAGGTGAAGTGGAAGTTATGCTGGTTGGGCGGGGCAAGCTCGTCGAAGTAGGGGAGGTCCTCCGATTGGGTGCCTGCCCCATCTATCGGGAAAAAACTGGTGGACTCGTAAGTCGTGGCGCCGGTGACCTGATCAACACTCTTTTTGATGCCTGCTGATGCAGTAGGGTTATCTAAATCCAACTGAATCGTGGCCTTGGCAGGATGCTTCTTGTTGTACCAAAGGGCAAAATTGGACGCACTCGTGAGCTGGACGTTACCCGGAGGTTGCGGATCCTGATAGACAGGCGCGCCATCCGCACCAAGAACTGGCTTCACGAGACCAGCCGTAATACCGGTGCCAACGAATGTCTCGAAGTCTGAATTCGGGTTCACGGGAGAGGCGGCAGAATTGAAGTCCCGCACAACCCCAATCAACTTTGGATTGCACGACCCCGTTGGGACGCCAACGCCAAAGTTCGGATCGATCGCCGTTGTGTTCGTGCCCGTAGGCGGCGCCACCTGGAATATTGGTCGGCCACCTCCGCTGCCCTCACCACCCGAACCGTCTGATGTAGCGGGGGATATTGACCCTTGCGCTTTTCCTGAATCGTTGCTTCCCGCGGAGCAACCAAGCATGAGCTGAAGAGTTGTGACCGCGAGCGAAGAAGCTGCAACTGTGAAGAACGGCGTTTTGCTCATCGCCGCATGCTAACGCAGGTTTACCGAGGAGATGGCCCTGAAACTCGTGAGAATCGGCCGAAAATTGGCCCAAGCTTAGCCAAAACCCCTGGGAACCTAGCCAAAACTCGCGGGGTTTAGTGAATGCGACGCCCATGCTGGTCATCCGCCCCATGCTGGGCATCCGCTTCGGCGACACTGGCGACAGCCCGAAGCGCAGGGGCTGACATTAGTACCGTCGCAGCGCGTTGGTCACCATGCAGAAGAGCCGTCGCCCGGTTGAGGGCGACGGCTCTTTCTTTGCGGAGCACCCACTCAATTTGAGGCTGAGCACCCAACTATTTCGAGCGCGAATCTACCGCAAAATGGGATTGCAGTTCGTAAACGTGATGTTGGTGGTCACCTCGAAGTTCGACTGATCCGTGCGACGCTCGGCGTGGAATACGCTCAACTCGTACTCCATCCCCTCTACCAAATTAAGCGTATCAAGCTGCACATCTGCTTCATGTCGGCCGTGCAGGCCGCCGGCATCCAAGGCCAGCTTCTTATCGATGAACACCCAAAGGTCATCATCCCCAAAGAACGTGAACACTTGCCCCTTCTTGTACTTGAACTTGGTATTGAGCTCGAAGGTGAAGTGGTAATTGTGAGGAACTCCGTCAAAAAGCAGCCGATTGTTCGGAGCCTCTGTACCGACTCCGGCGGCCTGCGCCATGCCGTCGCCGAACAGATCTTTGTACAAGGATGTCGGGCTCTGGAACGCCGGCAGCGGCTTGTTGCGGTCCTCGGCGAACATGTTGGATTTGAATTCGTCGTCCGGCTTGCTGCCCTGCGCAATCAGCACTGACCGCCGGACGGTGCTCGAACTGATGGTTTTCGCTAGGTGCTGGGCGAACGTGATCCCGCCAGGAATGAAGAAGTCCGGACTGCCAGGGGCCGGTGTCAACGGCGTACAACCCAAAGTCATGAAGCCGTTGCCGTGCCCAGCATCCTCCCCAACTTGAGTGTGGCTCTTTAGCCCGTCGATCATGACCACTGCCTTCAAACGGCTCACGGGGCTAACACCGGGCCAATTTCGTAGGAATGCTCGCCCTGAGAGCGCGAGTTCCGAGCCACCTGCCGAAGCCTCCGCGCAGGATCTGGCGAACGACCTGGAGTGAGCCCGTCGTCTGGGTTGCTCTGGCCCACTTGAGCCCTATGCTGCGCCGCATGAACCCCATCGTGTGCATTTCCGGCTCAAGCCGCCCCGACAATTACACCTCCCGAGCCCTCGCTATTGTGGCCGCTGAGCTGACCAGGCTTGGCTCCACCACCGAGACTGTCGACGCGCGCACCATCACGCTTGGGTTCCCCGGGCAACCGTCGACGCCCGACGCGGAACGCCTGCTCGCGGCAGTGAAGCAAGCGCCCGCAATCGTGCTAGCGACTCCAGAATACCACGGCACCTTCTCTGCTATGACCAAACTGATCATAGAAAACCTAGGCTTTCCGTCCGCCTTAGCCGGCAAACCGGTGGCGCTTCTGGGTGTGGCGGCGGGCCGCATCGGCGCGATCAAGTCGCTGGAGCAGTTACGCGGCGTGTGCGCACATGCCGGCGCCATCGTGCTGCCGGCCGCCGTTTCCATCGCCGGCGTGCGCGGTGCTTTTGACGATAGTGGAGCTGTCACCGATGAAGGCTCGGCCAAAGCGTTGCGGGGGCTCGCCGCAGCTCTTGTGCAATTCATGAAAGACTATGTTTGCCCCAAGCATACGCTCGAAGCCATGGTGCGGCAGCAAGGCGCGCCGTGGGCGGCCTCCGTGTAGGATGGCAACCCGCTAGAGCAACAGCACAACTAGCCCCTCCAAGCACTCCCACATGGCTTACGACAGAGCCGAAAAAACTGACCTCATCGTTCGGGACTACCTCGCTCTGGAGAGAACGCACCTGGCCAACGAGCGCACGCTGCTGGCCTACGCGCGCACCACCATCATGATGTTGATATCAGCAGTAACACTGCTGAAGCTCTTCGCGGATGATAGGGCGGTAGTCGCCTTCGCTATTGCTCTCATCCCGCTATCGGGAGCACTCGGCCTCTTTGGCCTCTTCAGGTTTAGAAGGCTAAAGCAACGAATCGACCTCACCGCTCAGGAGAAACGGCCGCACCATGAGCCTTGAGGTGCAACATACGGCGTGTCCGCTCGATTGCCCGGATATTTGTGACCTCAAAGTAGAGGTCGACCAAACCTCCGGCAAGCTCTTGCGCGTGAACGGCGGTGAGCGTTCGCCTATCACCGCAGGTTTCATCTGCGGTAAGGTACGCAACATCGACCGCTACCTGTATTCAGATGAACGCGTCCTTTACCCGATGGTTCGGGTGGCACCCAAACATCCCGATGCAGGGTCGAGCCATCCTCCCAGAAAGCGCGCACTTGCCGCTGAATTTCGCCGTGCTTCGTGGGAAGAAGCGCTCTCACTGGTTGCGGGCCGCCTGCGCGAGATCCGCGACCGGGCGGGCGGGGAGGCCATTTTCCCCTACCATTATGGCGGCTCCAACGGCTGGATCAGCGAAGGTGGCACCGCCGAACGCTTCTTCCGACGCCTTGGTGCTTCGCGTTGCTTGCGTACGCTGTGTGCGTGCGCAACCACAGCTGCAACACGTGGGCTCTATGGACATCTGCCGGGCGTGCCCTTGGAAGATTACGAACATTCTCGGCTCATTGTGCTTTGGGGAGTGAATCCTTCGGCTACAGGTATTCACCTCGTGCCCATCATCGAACGCGCACGGGAGAGAGGTGCCAAGCTGGTGGTGGTCGACCCCCGGAGCACTCCGCTGGCAAGAAAAGCCGATTTGCACCTCGCGCTCCGTCCAGGCACAGACCTTCCCGTGGCCCTGGCTGTTATCGCGGCACTCTTCGAGCGGGGCTTGGCAGCGAAGGAATTCTTAGCAGCGCACACCGTGGGCGCCGAAGAATTGGAGAAGCGAGCGCGCGAATGGACAGTTGCCCGTGCTGCCAATGAAGGCGGCATCCCCGAGGCCACGCTGGAGCGCTTCATCGAGCTCTATGCCCACTCCGAGCCTGCTGCGGTGCGAGCGGGCTGGGGCCTCGAACGCAACAGGAATGGCGGTAGTGCTGTGGCCGCCGTACTCGCTCTACCTGCTGTGGCTGGGAAATTCGGAGTTCGCGGAGGTGGCTACACACTTTCAAACGGGGATGCGCGTTTCGGTATCAACGCGGAGCCCGGAATTGCAGAACCTCCCAGCACCACCCGAGGCCTCAACATGAGCCAACTCGCGAGCGTGCTCAACGAAACAGAGAACCCACGAATTGAGGCACTTTTCGTCTACAACGCGAACCCCGTGGCCACGACGCCGAACCAAAACGGAGTACGGCACGCCCTTGCGCGCAACGACCTGTTTGTAGTGGTGCACGAACAAACCGTGACAGAGACCGCACTTTTGGCGGACGTTATCCTGCCAGCCACTACGTTCCTTGAGCACCGAGAAGTCCGTCGTGGTTACGGCACCATGCGGCTCTACGATTCTAAAGCAGTGCTGGCACCCATAGGTGAAGCTCGCAGCAATACCGAGCTGTTCTTCGAGCTCAGCCAGCGCCTTTCGCTCACACGACCCGGCGATCCCAACACCGATCAGGAAATCTCTGACGCCATCTTTCAAGCCACGCCAGAAGGAGCCGTCCTGCGACAGCAATTGGAGCAAGCTGGCGTTGCAGAGCCGCTCTCAGGTGCACACCCCATTGCGTTCATGGATGTTTTCCCAACAACACCCGACGAAAAGATCCATTTGGTGCCCGAAGCTTTGGATCGAGAAGCCAATGGCCTCTATAACTACCGAGCAGATCCGAAAAGTGAACGCTTCCCGCTTGCCCTCATTTCGCCCGCAATTGCCCAACAGATCAGCTCTACGTTCGGTAACCTAAGGAAAGGCTGCGTCGCGCTCGAAATGCATCCTCACGATGCAACTTTGAGAGGCATCAAAGCAGGTGATACCGTGCGCGTTTGGAACGAGCTTGGCGAAGTCTGGGTAGATGTGCGGCTCTCCACAGAAGTGCGCACAGGCGTCGTGGTGTTGCCCAAAGGGCTTTGGGGGCACCACACGAAAAATGGCAACACTGCGAATGCGCTTATCGGCGAATCGCTTGCAGATCTCGGTGGGCAAGCCACTTACAACGATGCGCGGGTGGAAGTGGAACGACTTCAAACGTCGATTTGAAGTGGCGCTCGCATTTGCGAGCCAAAAGCCCCGCTCATGCGGGATGCTTAGTCGCCGAGCATCTCTTTGCGTTCCGCCCTGAAGGGTTGCCGATGATAACACTTCGTGGCATGCTGTTATCACTATGGTTCGCACCCACGTAAGTCTCACAGAAGAGGAGTACGAAGCAGCCAAGGCGGAGGCCGAGCGGCTCGGCGTTTCTCTTGCCGAGTTGCTCCGGCGATCCCTGCGGACGCTACTTCCCGTGGATGACTCAAAGCCATGGATGCGCTTTGCTGGGATGGTGGAAAGTGGCGACTCGAAATCGAGCCAAAGCATTGACGAGGTCGTCTACGGCGGCAAGCCCTGATGCGTATGTCGACACCTCGGCCTTCGTTGCGCTGCTAGATCGTTCGGACTCGTACCATTTTTTGTTCAGGCGGCTCTTCGCGTCGCCTCCGCGCTTGTTCACCACGGCTCTTGTGATTTCAGAGGGACGTGCTTGGTTTCTGCGCCGATATGATCGCAACCGGGCGTAGCAGTTCTTGGCCTTCGCTGAGGCCCTGACGCCGCTCTGTGTGCTTTCGGTAGGAGCGAAGGATATTCAAGCCGCCTCAGAGGTTGCGCGACGGTTTGACGATCAGGAGCTCACGCTAACCGATGCCCTGGGGCTGCACATCATGATGGCCAAGAAAATCGAACCTTGCTGGTCGACAGATTTCCACCTCGGCTTGGCTGGAGCTCGGCTGGTAATTCACGAGCCCTGAGACAAGTTCGCACGATGCCAATTGTGTCACGCAGGCTCGGGTGATTCGCGCTAACAGACTCTCGCCCGTTGCGATGGGGGCAACGCCTCGCAGATTACCTCAAGCGTCGCCTTGGCGGCCTTTGGCTACCAGTCGAGTGCCTTTGAGAAGCTGAGGATGTTTTTCATGGGGCCGCTTCTCCCCAACTAAGGACCAGAGCATCACGCTTGAGGTTTTTCACAACGAATACAATATCTCTTACGCCCCGCCGGACGTACGCATGAACGGCGCCGAAGGTGCCGTCTTTGATGCATTGGCATTGGTTGGTTTTGCTAAAGTGGATATTACAGGGAGCGCGGCCTGGAACGAAGCTGACGGTTGGTACGGAAAGCTTGATTCCGCACTCAAGCCTCGCCCGGCTTCGTACGTATTTGAGCTCTTTAATCGCCTCGCTCTCGGCAGCGTGGTGGGCGCTACTACTGAAGACGCCCAAGCTATTGTTCCGCTTGGCGTGATGAGCAAATCTGGGAAGTCTTTGTTTCTCGTGAACCGCACAACTGGCAATTTAACGCTGGAACTCCAGGGATTCGACGACCGAAATACGGAGGCATCGCAGGTAACCCAGGCGGGTATGGCTCAAGTCGTCTTGCCAACAACCGGTCAGGTCGTGCTTCCCGCTTTTAGGACGTTTTCGCCAAGCATCCCTGAGCGCGGGCTGAACGCGCTACCTATGCATTTCTCTCCATTCGGTTGGGCTGAGACCGTGTCGTTCTCGAAAGAGGCGCGCTAGCACTGTGATATTAGGATAGCCCACGCGACGGCCAATTTCCTGAATGCTGAGCTGCGTTGTTCGAAGCAACCTTTCGGCTTCGCCAATGCGCATATCCCTCAACGCTTCTCCTGGGCGAAGGCCCCGCACTTGCTTGAAGATACGGGCGAACTGCGCTCTTCCGAGCCCCGCTGCCCGTGCAAAGTCGTCCACGCCATAATTCTTGGCCAGGTTTAACCTTGCGTTGGCTTCAGCTCGGCGCAACCGCGTTTCCGGCGCTATGTCGAGCGTTTCTAGGCTCCTTGGTAGCTCGTACTGCACCCATGCATGAAGGAGCCCTAGCAGTTCGTGGTTTGCGAAGAGCTGATCGTAGGGGTCACCTGTTAACCAGCGACGAACGATGGTGTCGACGCTTCGGGTGAACATGGGCAGCAACGCCTTGGGTACCAGTACTGGCAGATCTACACCCCACACGCTCTTGGCTGTCGGCTGTAGCAGATGTTCCCGCCCCTCCAAGCCATCGAACGAATAGGTATTCTTGTGCTCATTGCGGCGCTCGTTATAGATGAGATCGAAATGGATCCATGCAGGGCGGCTCCCTTTCTGCGAGCCAATGCGCTCCATGAACACACCTGGTTGGACGAGATATGCTCCCTTTTCGGGGATCTCGTAGGCATTGCCGGCGATAACAATGTCCTCCGTGCCTTGGTAGTTCACGACCAGGACATAATGGGCAACCACCCGCTGCACCACCGCCCAACGCGAGCCGCGCCTCTCAGTGCCAGCCAGGTGGATCCATGGAGAATACGGGCGATTCAGAGCGAGCATGGGTTGAATCCTGGAGCGCCAATCGGGGTGCTGCCACGCAGCGCACCTTATGGAGCTCACTCATGCACTATTAGAACACAGGCGCACGCAAGACATGATCAAAATAGTGGGACCATGACGAATACTGTTCGCTGACAACTAAGTTCATGTCTGTCATCCTTGCTTTGGCTACCGGCTGTCGGTGGTCACCTACTGCTCAAAGCCAAAGTTGGGCTCGGGCTGTGACCGGCACCGGATGTGGCAAACGGAGCGAGAGGATCGATCTATGCGTCTAGGACCTCCAGGCTTGAAGTCAGGCGGGCTCATGCTCAGCGCAGCGTTGGCATTTGTCGGATGCTCGACCTCCGCGCAGCGGAGCGCCGGTCCGTCGTCGGTTACCAACACTGGCGTATCCACTGGGAGCGGCGGGGCTGCGCTCGGGTCCGGGGACAGCTCTGCATCGGGCGGCGCCGGCCTTGTGAGTAGTGGGGCAACGTCGGCGGGCGGCGGGGGCGCGGTGGGTCCGTGCCTAAACCCAACGCTTGTTTCGCCGGGAGCAGCGCCACTTCGGAGGCTGAACCATACCGAGTACGACAACACCGTCGAGGCCATCCTTGGCATCACCACCAAACCAGCTCGGGCGTTCCCTTTGGAGGAGAGAGCCCACCAATTCGACAATAACGCGACTGTTCGCTCCGTAAGCCAGGTACTGGCTGAGCAATACGAGTCGGCGGCCACTCTGCTGGCGGGAACAGCGGGTCAGGATCTGCCGGCCTTGCTCGGATGTGACCCTGCGACCGCAGGAGAAGATGCTTGCGCGGACCAGTTCTTGAATTCGTTTGGGTTGAAGAGTTTTCGGCGCCCGCTCCCGCCGGCCGAAAAGGCCCGGTATTGGGCTTTCTACCAAGGGGCCAAGGCAAGTTACGGATTCGCTCAGGCGGTTCCAATGCTGGTCGCAGCTATCCTGCAGACGCCGCAGTTCCTGTACCGCATGGAACTCCAGGAAACCGCGGGCCCCGCGCTTCCGGCTGCACCCGGCGTAGTGGAGGTCGGCCCGTATGAGCGCGCTACGCGCCTTTCGTACACTCTCACGCAGAGTTCTCCGGATGCTGAGCTTCTCGGAGCCGCGGCACGGGGGGAGCTGGCCACCAAAGAGCAAGTGGCGGCGCAAGCTCGGCGGCTTGTTCAAAACCCCAAGGCTCGATCCAACGTGGTGAGCTTTCACTCGCAGTGGTTGGATTTCATGGCAATGGGGCAGCTCACCAAGGATGCAACGCTCTTTCCGGACTTCACACCAGAGGTTGCCCAGTTGATGCGGGAGGAAGCCAATACCTTCGTGGAGCGCACGGTATTCGACGGCGCGGGCACCTTATCCGCACTGCTTCAATCTCCCGACTCGTTCATGAATGATGCCTTGGCGGCGTTCTATGGGCTGAGCGCACCCGGTTCCACAACCGCATTGGTTGCGGTGTCGCAGCCACCAACTCAGAGGTCGGGCCTCTTAACCCTTGCGGGCCTCTTAGCTGGGCACTCCACCCCCACGCAAGGTAACCCGGTGACGCGCGGCTTCTTTGTCCGCGATAGCATTCTTTGCCAGACGCCTTCCCCGCCCCCTACCAACCTCAACATCATGGTGCCCGCGTTTGACCCGGCGCTCACGACGCGAGAACGCTTTGCTGCTCACACCAGCAATGCGGCGTGCGCGCAGTGCCACCAGAAGCTCGATCCCATTGGCCTCGGTATGGAGCATTATGACGCCGTCGGTCGGTGGCGCACCGAAGAAGCTGGAAAGCCTATCGACGCGACTGGAATGCTCACCGACACCGATGTCGACGGGCCGTTCGTTGGCGCGGTGGAGCTCGGTGCAAAGCT
This sequence comes from Polyangiaceae bacterium, assembly GCA_033763455.1. Taxonomy (GTDB): domain Bacteria; phylum Myxococcota_A; class Polyangia; order Polyangiales; family Polyangiaceae; genus JBBRRP01. Next base: position 82,767 of record JANRKO010000006.1, on the reverse strand, counting down.
AGGGACAAGTCGCGTGGTGAGTGACTGTGCCGCTACCAGGTGGTTTCACTTTGCCTATGGCCGGGTGGAAGCTCAGGAAGACGCCTGCGCCATGGAACAGCTCCGAGCTACCTTCGCCAATTCCAAGGGCGACATCCGCGACCTTCTAGTAGCGCTCACACAGACGGATACTTTTCTCTATCGCAAAGTGCCCTAGCAGGAGCCGCCACATGCCAACGAACACAAAAACCAGCTCATTAGCGCGCCGTCGATTTCTCGCTGCTGCCGGCGGCATCGCGGTGGGGTTGCCCTTCCTGGAGGCCTTTGCGCCACGTGCCGCAAGGGCCGCCAATCCCGAGTCGCGGTTCTTGGTTCTATTCACACCCAACGGCTCCAACAACCTGAGTCAATTCATGCCCCAGGGGGACGGCGCGAATTTCACCTTGGGCATTGAATCGGCGCCAGTCTTGCCCTTCAAAAACAAGCTATTGGCTTTGAGTGGGGTGGACATGGTTAGCGCAGCGGAGGGCGATGTTGGGGATCAGCATTCTGTTGGTATGGGTCACATGTTAACCGGTCAGGTCTTTTCTGTGGATCCGACCTTGCCCGTTGCCGATCCTGAGCCCGGGGTAGCGCCGGATTACCCCGTGGGGTTTGCCAACGGGATATCCGTGGATCAGGAGTTGGCTAACCAGATCGGCGGCGCTAGCCCTTACAAATCGCTGGGTTTTGGCGTGCAAACCTCAGTGCGATTTGGCAACCACCCCTTTAGCCGAATGAGCTACGCGGGCCCACTCGCGCCAGTCCCTCCAGAAGATAGCCCACTCGCGGCTTACAACCGCCTCTTCAGCAACTTGAGCGGACCCACAACCCCTCCGGGGATGCTGAACACCAACCTGGCTCGCCGCAAGAGCGTCATCGACTTTGTGATCAAGGAGTTCGAGACCGTGAACGCCACGGTCCCGGCCAGCGACAAGGCGAGGCTCGATCAACATCTAACGATGATCCGTGAGGTAGAGCGGCGCCTGGCGGCCGAGGCGAACGGTCTGCCTGTTTCTTGTGACCAAGCAACCAGCTTTACTCCGATTGCTGATCACAATCTGCACTCTAATTTCCCCGTCGTGGGTCGCCAGCAGGCGGACCTCATGGTGCTCGCCCTTTCGTGCAATCTCACCCGAGTGGCGTCGCTCCAATACTCCTACGCCCGCTCGGTTGAACGCCTGGAGTGGATCGATCCTACGGGGTGCTCCGGCTGCGGGACGATCACGCAAGATCACCACTCGATTTCACATCGCGGCGGTGATGCTCAGTCCGACGCACAAATGGCGTGGATCAATCGCTGGTATGCCGGGGAAGTGGCGTACCTTTTGGGAAAGATGGATTCGGTCAATGAGGGCGGGGCTACACTCCTCGACAATTCTTTGGCCCTCTGGTGTTCCGAAGTCTCCTACGCCTCAAGCCACACCTATACCGACATTCGAGCTTTCCTATTCGGTACCGCAGGAGGAAAAATCAAAACCGGGCAACACTTGGCGTTTGGCAGCCAGCCGCACAACAAGCTCCACGTTACCTTGTTGAACGCATTCGGCGTCCCCGCAACCAGCTTCGGCAGCTCCGAATTCGGCACAGGCCCACTTCCAGGTATCCTCGTTTGAGCGGGTGCCTTCACGCTCGGTTAGGCAAATCTATGTTAAACAAATGGGCCGCGCTCTGCTTTCTTCTTGGTGCCGTTGTAGGCTGCAGCTCCGACGGCGAAGTACGGTCTTCTTCGGCATTGTCGGGGGGTAGTGGGGGAATGGTACCTTCAGCACAGCCTGGAGGCCCCACCGCTGCGGGGGGCAAAGGCGCGATGGTTCCGGCTTCGGGTGGCCAGTCAGCAGATCGTTCCGGGGGAGCTGGGGGAACTGGGGGAACTGGGGGTAACGTCGGCTTGGGTGGAGCAGGAACCGGAGGCGGCCTGCCCGCGAGCGGAGGCACGTCAGGTTCGGGGGGAGCGGCATCATTGGGCGGCGCCAGCGGGGTTGCCGGGGCATCCATCGCTCAAGCGTTGAATACGCGCATAGAGGTACCGTGCCAAGGTGCGCACGAGGGCGACCTTTGCAGCTCCGCGCAGAGCCTTCCGCCACAGATGCTGTCGGTAGGTGGTAACCCGGAGCTCACGTATCAGGTGAAGCTAAGGGTCCGTGGTGTCACCGAGGCTCACACCTTCAATGATGCCAACGGCGAGACGATAGCAACGGAAACTGCGGCGCCATACTTCTTGGATAGCAGCGGAGGCACACCTAACGAGGACGCTCATGCGCTGTTCTGGATCGACGTGCCGACCCCTGCAGAGAAGTACTACTTGAACGCTTACTACACGGTGAGCGGCTCCGTGGATCATCAGCTATTTGTGCTTGATTACGAAGCAACCATCCTGGTCAAAGGGGGCTCTGTCGTCACGTTCAATTTCAAGGACGATAACACGGAGCAATCCGCGAACGTGAGCCTAGTGGTGCCAGGCATCCCGCCAGCACCTCAGGTATTCGATGGGCAATTCGTCCAACTAGATGTGCTTGAAGTGAGCCCCGCACAGTAGCCTTCCGAACAGCGTCGCAACCAAGGCATTGACAAGTGCCGTACAACAACTGGCTCGACCTCGTACCACCCTGATCGACGTGCCCGTAGCTGTGCCAACTTCGTTCTGGCATGGCCTCAGGTGGGCGCGAGTCGGCTCGATCCGGCGGGAAGGACCCAGCCAAGGGGAACCTTTGCGTAAACACTCACTGGGCCTGGCCGATGCTTTGAGGAAAGAAGAGCGCAGCGCCTCGGCACCAAGCTTGCTATAGCTGCGTCATGTTTACCCCTTCGCGTTTGCCAGGTCGTGTCTTTCTGTTTCTGATTGCCTGTGGCGGGCTCGTGGCCTGTGGCGGCTCGTTCGAAGCGGTAACGCCCGAGGGGGCGGGGGGTTCCGGAGGCTCGGTCGCCGTTACAGGGGGCGCGGGGCCTTTGGGTGGGGCAAAGACCGGTGGAGGAACCAGCAGCGGAGGAATGAGCAGTACGGGCGGCGCTCAGGCGACCGGGGGAGGCTTTGCCTCTGGAGGTTCGGGCTCTGCAAAGAACTGCACGGTGGGCAACCGGGAATACCCACATGGCAGCAGCTTCCCCTCAGAGGATGGCTGCAATACCTGTAGTTGTCACGATGGTGCGGTCGCATGCACCTTGAAAGCGTGCGTGGCAGTCGTGTGCGGCGGGTTCGCCGGAGCAACCTGTGCAACGGACGAGTATTGTGCCTACGCGGGCACGGGCCTGTGCGGGGCAGCCGACGCCTCGGCGGTGTGCGCTAAGCGTCCGCAGGTATGCGCTGACATCTTTGATCCAGTGTGCGGGTGCGATGGGAAGACCTATTCCAACGACTGCGTTGCTGCGGCTGCAGGTACGGGCTTCAGCACTAAGGGTGAGTGTCAGGCGGCTGGCACGTGCACCATTGGGGGTCAAGTCTATGCCGACGGCACTACCAACATTCCTGCGCCTGATGGCTGTAACACCTGCTCGTGTGCTGGTGGCGCGGTGGCGTGCACCGAAATAGCATGTCCAGCCAAGCCTTGCGGCGGCGTACAGGGCGCTGGGTGCCTCGACGATGAGTTCTGTGATTTCGACGACAATGCGTCGTGCCTTTCCCCTTCCCCGGCAGGCGTTTGCAAGAAACGGCCGCAGGTGTGCCCGGTGAGCGGCTCGGGCGTGCAGGGTCCGGCCATTAGAGCTCCTATCGCCGCCAGCGTGTGTGGGTGCGACGGGATGAACTACTTCAGTGTATGCGCGGCTAATGCGGCCGGGACGGATATCGTGGGGTTTGGCGTCTGCGCCGCGCCCTCCCTTTGACACATTTTGTGTCGCTAGCAACGCACGCGCCGCATTTTTCGCTCCCTACGAAGGGCTTCGGAGTTCCTTTACGTCCCAGACGTACGCGTCGGCGTGGCTTGGCGGCGGAACGGGCTCAATTCCACGAGGCCGTGGCACAAGGCCATGCTCAGCCATAAGGCGAAGCCACTAAGCCAATATCTCCTGCAAAATCCCAGGAGCAAACGCAGGCTCTCCGTAGCTCGAAAGATCCGTGCTGCTTACGCCCATGGCCGTAGCGATGGCTTTGTAGAGCTCGCCGGCGTACCTATCTTGTGCCACGATGCGTTCGCCTTGTTTGAGCGTGCCGCCTAAGCTTCCAGCAAGCCAAAATGGCATATCCACCGTGCCATGAGTGTTTACGTCACCAGCTTTTGCTGGGTAGGCCCAGTTGGGATAATTCCGCAGGTAAGATTCGGAGCGGTAATGGTTCGAAAGCTCGCTGCTCCACACCACGGCGGTGTTGTCGAGCAATGTGCCGTTGCCTTCAGGGAACGAATCGAGTGCTTTTAAGAAGTTGAGGATGTTTTGCGCCCACCCGCGGTTGATCCGCCTAAATTCATCGCGGAACCCGTTCACGCCGTCCATACCGCCCTCCTCCCAATGGCTGTGCACGTGGTTCGGCTCGTAAGAGCCGATGCGGAAAACGGCCACCCGCGTTTGCCCACACGCAAGCCCATGTGCCAAAGCGAGCCCCATTTGATCCGCGACGTCCCCCGTGAAGGTTGGGTTCGAATCGCACATGCGAAGGGCAGTTCCCGGATCGCCAGAGGCGGGCACGAGCCCCGCCCGTAGCTGACTGAGCGCCTGCAAATGGAGGTCCAGCTTTGCGAATTCGGCCAAGGGAGCCTCCGCGCGTAGCCGTTCCACCTCTCCCCTCAAGTAATCATTGAGCGCAAGCTCATCTGCCGTGGCTGCACTCATCGCCGAGTTTGTCGCCATAGGTGAAGGCACCACGGGCGCATTTTGAAAAACTCGACCAATGAGCGGTCCGAGGCCCTGCAGATAACTGTCATTGCGCACCCCTGCGCTGAGCCAACTGATCGGAAGCTCCAGGGTATCGTCTAACCCTTCGGTACCTGTGTAGATCGAATTTCCATTAACTCCAGGGAGCTTAGCCCTGAGAAAGATATCGAAAGACTGCCCCCGGTTCCCCGCTGTTGACTGAGTGCCGGATGAGCGCCAAGAGCTCAGCATTGAGCAGCGACCCGCAGGATGTTCTTCTCCGCCGTGATCGGGGATCTGCAGACCATCCAGCACGGTGAACTTGTGCTTAAGCTCGTTGAAGATGCTCATGTCTGGACCCAGCACGTAATCCTTCCCAAGGCCAGAGCTCGCTGCCATGCCGTCGGCGCCGTTCGGCGTAAAGACGAACACGAAGCGTTTTGGGTAGGTCTGAGCCTCGGCGGTTTTGAGGAAAAAGCGAAGAGTCGAGGCCGCAAACGTCGCCGTGCCCAGGGCACCAAGGAATCTCCTACGCGTTGTCTTAATCAACATACTGTTTCTCCCTATCAATCCGCTCTTGGCGCGAGCGCGTTTGCGATGAGAGCATCACGCAGAAGGCCCGTGAGTTGAAAACCACTCAAGGCTCCCGCCTCCTTTATCGACGACACCGCACAGCTATCGTTGCGCCCCACCGTGTATGGGGAAGCTGCCGTTCGGCGCGCAGTGTATTCGAACGCTTGAATGCTGAGGCACGTCTGCACCACGCTATTGCCAGACATCTGAACCCCTAGATCCTGAAGATCAGAGTAAACGAAGTCACGGGGGCCCCCGCTCGTTAGCGCATGAGCACCGCTCGTATCAATCACATTCATGGCCGCATCAGCGGCACGGGGATTACCCACTTCGTCGTAGCGTTCGAATGGGTAGGCCAGAGGATTGATCCGTGTGTGGCATGGGCCACAGCCAGGCAGCTGTTCGATCATTTCAAACTGCTGCCGTTCGGATAGGCCCGGTGGAAAGTCAGGCTTTTTGATGCCTGCAGGTGGTGGTTGAGCCCCGTCGCAGAAAAAGGCGTTTACCAGGAACTTCCCGCGCTTTGGCAAGCCGGTGTGTTGCGGGGAAGAAATGGACGCGATGAATCCCGGTAACGCAAGAACGCCAGGGCGCTTGTAGGTTTGCACCAAGGGATTGCGTTTATCATCGAGCAACGTTGATTCAACATTTTCAGTGAGCAACTGCTTCAGATCACCGTTGCCAGGCGCGACGAACTGCGCATGAAGCGTGTCGTAGGTTTCCCGCTGAAGTTGAAGTAGGAATTCTGAGGTGAATTGGGGGTGGATTGAGAGATCTTTTGAGACGCTCCCAGAGAGCGCCGCAACGTTGAGCCAAGCTGCGAGAAAATCAGTGGTGCTCTGTGCTCGCTCGGCAGGCGTGAATTCTTGCTCGATAATGGCACTCAACTGCGCATTATCAAGAGCCGGCGCCTGAGCCAGCACCTGCAACAGCAGTGTGGACGGCGGACGCCTGCCAATTCGGAAGGCAAGAAACGAAGCCAGTTCTTCAACGCTCATACGGGCGGGAGTTGTGGCTGGCAGAGAGCGGTCGAGCCCCTCGGTGAGGTAAATGAACTTCGGAGATAGGGCCATCGCTCTGACCGCAACCTTGAGTGCCGCGGCTCCCCCTGATCGTCCTTGAACTGCCGTTGCCAATTGCAGGAGCCTATCCACATCATTCGGGTTCGCGCGCCCTCGCAGGTACCGTAGAGCTTGCTCTGTGAGGTAGCTTTGAGTGCAGGCAACATCTCTACCGAATTCAGTGATCGGACACGCGAGCCCCAAAGGTGCCTCGGCAAGTAGCTTGGCGCTCGCCTGAGCAATCTGATCCACCGTTTGGTGCCAATCTTTGGACACCGCATCCGAGGCTTGGGGCGCCTCGCCCAACACAGAGCTATCAAAACCCGGAGGGACACTCGTTGGCTCAAAAGGAGCCACAGCTTTGATCGAGGCAAGCCACTCAGACGACGCTAGACGCAAGATTCGCCGCGGGGCAGGCGCTATCGGGGCCCCCGCGGGACACGAGAGGTTCGCTGGAGTGAGCGCATCAACTGTGGCGGTGGCACTCGGGGAAACGCCTCCACCCGTTGCCGAAACGGGATCTGGTGTGCTCGGAGTCCCCCCGAGGCGTTGCTGCCGGGCGTGGCGCCAGTGGTGGTCATTGACGCGCCACTGTGGGTTTCGCGAGAAACGCTTGGCTGGCAGCCAGAGGCGGCTAATAACCCGAATGTAACGCTTAGCTTAGCTAGGGAATGATAAGCACGGCTATTCATCGGTGTTCCTTTCAGGGTGTCGCGGAAAGTGGGCCAATCTCCACTCGCCTGAATTCAACCTCCGCCCCTTCCGCTTGAAGCGCGATCTTGCCGTGATCGGCGGTGCAGTTAAAGCCATCGTTCACTAGTTCTCCATTCATCCAAACCGTGATGCCGCGAGCCCTGGCTTCGATCACGATTGTGTTCCATTCACCCACTGGCTTCTCCGAGTCGTCCGTTAGATTGAGAATGCGTCGCGCGTCCGCCTCGCCCCCACCGTAAGCTTGCCCAGGATCGTGGGGCCTACGCGCATCCATATTGGGCACCTCGATGTTTTCCTGAATGCACCAAAAATCTCCCGCATCCCCGCTGAATAGTTGAACCTCAATCGACTTCGGAAAGGCCCCGTAAAGAGCCCGCAACTCGGAGGCGTGGATCAGAACCCCGCAATTCCCCTCACCCGCAGAGAATCTGTACTCCACCTCCAAGCGATAGTCCCTGTAGGTAGCGTCCGTGAGCAGGTGGCCGATCGCGGTACCTTGGCTCACAAGGAGGCCATTTTTTACGATGAAACTGTCTGGGAGCGTTGGATCTGTTTCCTTATCTGGTACGTCAGCGGACCAACCCGTAAGAGCTACACCGTTGAATAGGGAGAACTTGGACTTGGGCGTGAGGCTTCCATCAGGGTTCATCTGAGTCCCGGTGGCCCCCGCGCTTCCCCCCTGCAAACTCGGGGAAGACCCGCCGGTTGTAGCGGATGTGGTGCCGCCGCTTGGAACAGTGGGCCTACCACCCATGGAGGCAAGCGGGCCTCCGCCGCCAGAATTGCTGAGTTGCGAGCCGCCAGTGGCCCCAACAACACCATTCACCCTTGGGGGACTCCCACCTGCCGAAGCTCCGCCGCTGCTCGGTGCACCTCCGGCCTGGCTTACCTCGCGTGGCGCAGCTGCCTCGGATACGCAATGGCCTAGAATTAAAGGACAAACAACCACAAACAGACCACGACCGAGCACTCGCGTCATACGGCGACTCCTTAACTTCAGCAATTCTGAAGTCCTCTAAAGGTCGCACACCAAGCGTGGTGAGGGTATGTCGTGGCTTTTGGGAAATTTGTCTTATATTAAGAAGCAGGGCGGCCGCCCCTATCCCTTTCTTCAACCGCGAGGGCGAAGCACACGCTACGATTCCCGTAGGCCATGAAAACCATCTTCTCTAAACCCCTGAACACACCGGAGATTTCGATCGGAGCCATGGGCGTTCAGGAAGCACTACGTGCGGAGATTGTGCACCGTCCCAACGGCACCAATGACTACCTTTTCATGTTGTTCTACGAGCGCGTGGAGCTCGATAGGCCCGGTAACATCCACCCCCCGCGTACGCTCATCCTATGGGGGCCTGAGCACGCACACTTCTACGGAAACCGAGAGCGGCGCTGGCGCCACACGTGGATTCACTGCAACGGCACAGCCATCGCTCCCATCTTGCGAGCCCAGCGCTTGCCGCTTGGGGAGCCTATTGCGGATGCGGATCCCGCAGTCGCGGAGCACTATTTTCTCGCACTTTATCGAGAGCTAACCGGGCCCTTCGCACCAGATCCGGTCATCGCCCTCAACTGTCTAGAGAGCTACTTGTGCGAAGTACGCCGTCGCCGCGAGGCCACTTCAACCGCTTGGCAGCCACCCGAACGCTTGCTCAAGATCAAGAATTACATCGAAACCCACAGCGAAGAAACCATCCGCTTGGCAGACTTGGCGGAGCGCGCGGCCCTCACACCTCAATATTTGTGCAGCGCCTTTCGTCGATACTTTGGGGTAAGCCCCATCGAGCTTGTAATTCGGCAACGCATGCAGCGAGCCGAATATCTCCTCCAAGATCAGAACCTGAGCATCAGTGAAGTGGGGCGGCGCGTGGGCTACGAAGACATTTTTCAGTTTTCCAAGCAATTCAAGAAGCATGTGGGGGTGAGCCCGAATACGCTAAGGAAGCGCGCACGAGAGGGTTGAGCCGGCCCAACCCTCCGACTGCCGACGCCCCCGAAACTACGGTGTCGAATCTTCTGCAAGGAGAGATATGCGCTCACCGTCCACGCGCCAGATACCTCGCCGTGTGCCAACGTAAAGGAGCTTCTTGGTGAGCAGACTGGTAAACACGTGTGTCTCAAGCGGAAAATCAGTTACAACCTGAGTAACCATCAGGGCGGCAAGCTCTGCGCGTGAGCAAGCAGCGCGAACCCCGCGTTGCTCGGCTTAGGTGGATTGAACGCCTCAAGGGTTGGCTTCCCATGGAAAGCTACACGCACTTCATACGCGATCCGCGGCGGTGCCTCAGAGGCCGCCTCAGACCGCTACCTCTGCGCACAGTTGAGCAATCTTAACAAAGCACAAAACCCTCCGAAGTTGTTCCATGGGCAACACGCCCCCCATTCGGAATACTGCCCTTTGAGAACCCAGCGTGAGCGGAGTTCTCCGGCTATTCCATGCGCATTCAACAGTCCTTCTGTTACCCCGTATTTCAGCCGATTGGCAGCTCACTCTCGGAGCTCTTCGGCTACGCGCAAAGGGTTGGATATAGGGCCATTGAGTTGTGGGATCGAGGAGCTGACTTCGAGGAAGTGGTAGAAACAGCGCGCCGCCACGAATTAACTATCGCCAGCATGAGCGGCCACGGAAATCTTGAACGCGGCACTAACGATGAACGCGAGCACACTCGCATTGAGGCCGAACTCACCGAAAGCCTACATGCCGCCGCACGCACGGGGGTCCGCGGCCTGATTTGCCTGAGTGGGAATCGGCTGGCGGGGCAGGGCCCTGAAGCAGCTGCTCAGGCTTCCGCGAAAATCCTGAGGAAAGTTGCGCCGCTTGCCGAGGAGCTGGGAGTGAACCTAAACTTAGAGGTTCTCAACAGCAAAGTGGACCACCCAGGTTACGAATGCGACAGCGTGGCCGCGACGGTTCGAGTGCTTGAGCTCACGGGAAGCCCGATGGTGAAGATGCTATTTGACATCTACCATGTGCAAATCATGGAGGGGGATGTGATCCGCAAGATCGAGCAACACATTCAGCACATCGGGCACTTTCACACCGCTGGCAACCCAGAGCGGCGAGACCTCGACGACGAACAAGAGCTCAACTACCGGGGGATCTGCAAGGCCATCGCACGCACCCATTACGCGGGGTACGTGGGTCACGAATTTCGGCCCAAAGTGCTGGAGCTAGAAGCGCTGCGGAGAAATTTCGAAGTCTGTGACGCCTAAGCTATAGGTCCTCAGTACTCGGACATGTTGACGGACGACGTCGACCTCTATTGGCTGAAGCCTTCAGATATTAACGACCCCCTTACATCCACCGCATCCCCAAGTAGGCGGCCACAGGTATCTCTCTGTGCCCGCCCACTTGGAAACCAACCGCCCCTCGCCTCTGACTTCACGCAGCTTAAGGCGCTGGGACGGCACCATAAAGCGCTACGGGGTTCGGCGTGCCCCCTGTGCCCTCGCCCGCCGCGCCGCCCGCCTCAGCACCGCCTGTTGCTTCCGCACCACCCACCGGCGCAGGAGCACCATAGAGCGGCTGAATGTTCGGCGTTCCTCCCGCCGCAGACGTGCCCCCAGCTGCAGGCGTATTGCCAGCACCGCCGCTACTCGCCGTACCGCCGGTTGCCTTCGCGCCACCCGTGGAGGCGCCGCCAGTAGCCTTCGCGCCACCCGTAGAGACCGAGCCACCCGTACCCGTATTTGAACCACCGCCGTCATCATCGCTGGCACAGGCAAACTGAGCACCCGCTGCTAACGTCGTACCAAAGGCAAAGAGGGCGGCGCGGCCGAGGCGACGCGCGGGCATCATGCGGGTTGGAACGCCTGAAAGGTTGAGCGCTGTCGCACAAAACGGGCAGCTTCCTTCATCGGTCCGCACATGGCGTGAGCAGGAGGGGCATGGAACGAGGTGTTGAGCCATTTTAAGTTTCCTTTTGGTTTAGGAGGGGCTTGCTGTTTCTAGGGATAAAGAGCTTGAAGGAATGTCTTCCTCGATAAGATCGAAGCGACCATGATCAAAGGGCTCACCGGGGGCAGGCGAGGCGAGCACGAGCCGCTCGCGCTTGCCGATTCGCTCGAACTCTAACGCGCGGTGATGGCAATACGGATTGTTCCCGGCCTTACCAAGGGCGGTAAAGCCCGTCCAGGTGCAGCCGGCACGGCAGGTATCGGCGTAGTAGCAGGTGGCGCAATAGCCCCAAAGATCACGCGGCACCTGGCGATCCCTTGTAAAACGCAACGCTTCGGCTCGCTCCCAGATGTCTACGAGTCGGTTGTCGAGCACGTTGCCGCCGGCAAATTCACGGGTTGGCAAGGAAGGGCAACCTTTGATGGTGCCATCGGCTTCGATACCCAACGTACCGCGACCGGCTCCACAGGATCCCAGGTGGCCCTCAGGCATCGAGCCGCGCAGCAGTGACTCGTACGGGCCAAAATAGCCGAGATTATTGCCCGGCCAGAGGGTTACACGAGCTTCAACCGTGCGCCGTTTGAGCTCAGCCACCATCGGAAAGATTTTCAGCAAATCATACGGCTGGAGCAGCACGTCCGGCTCATCGACGGCACGGCCCATGGGAACCGTAAGCTGTAGCTGCCAACCATGAATGCCAGCCACAATGAGCCTCTCCAAGAGCTCGGGCATCTCCCGAGCACTCAGGCGATTGATCTGAGTATTTGCGGAAACCGGCACTCCCGCGGCTCGAAAAGCGGCAATAGCGGCCATCGCCGACTGAAAGGACCCCGTTACACCCCGTAAGCGATCGTGAGTTTCTTCCAGGCCATCTACCGAAACGCTGACACTCATGAGCCCAGCTTCACGCGCGGCGCGCGCGTGTTCCGGCGTTATCCCGCGGCCGCCCGTGGTCATTGTGGATTGCATACCAACATCACGGATCTTGCGTACGATATCGAGCCAATCCGGACGCAGATAAGCTTCGCCCCCAATGATGGTCACTTCCTTCACGCCGAGCTCCGCCATCTGCTCGATGAGATCGAAGCATTGTTCGGTGCTGAGTTCATCGCTCCGCGCTTTGCCAGCGCGGGAGCCACAGTGCCGGCACGCGAGGTCGCACTTGAGAGTGATTTCCCAAACAGCATAAATGGGCCGCCACGCGCGATCGATAGGACGCGATTCAGCGGCAAGCGGCAGTTTGCGACGAGCAACAGGAGCCTTGGGGGCAAGCGGCAGGCTCGTGGGGCGTTTGGCGTGCAGCAATCCTTCACGCGCGACCTCAGACGTGAGCTCAACGCCTCGCGCCGTGGGTTGCTTGAGTGTGGAAGGGCTGCTCTCTGTCATGAAGTACTCGCTTCTTACCTCAACCGGTACCCCACCTTCTAGACCGGTTTGAAACGAATCGCCCGTATACGCGACGGTATGCGGGTGGGAATAGCGGCTAGAATGTAACGCAGCGCTCCTGCCAGAATGGGGGTGTGTGCGCCAAACGGCTCTTCGCGCAAGCCAGCGGCGTTCGGAGCGTCCTGAACACTCGTCGTGGCGATTCTGAACAGGCACGTTCGGGCACAGGTCGACGACTGACTCAGAGCAACGGACGCATGCGTCGGGTGAGAGCTTGGCAACGGATGCTCTGGCGGCCTACGGCTGCCGAAGGACCAACGACTCTGCGGAGCTGAAAAAGCCGGTTTCTTGGGGGGAGTGCGTGTAGGTCGGCGTCTCGACGTTTCGGACTTACTAAAGGAACTGGTCGGATGTGCCGTTTACCCCGAGGTTACCCCTGCTGTGCAACCGCCCGGTTTGTGACCATGCCTCCTACCCAAGCCCTGAGAGCAGTTTGTTCCACCATTTTAGGTTGTCTGTTGCTCCTTTGGGCGGGCACGGCCGAGGCCGCGTTCGGGTACCGGCAGTCGATCACGGTGGATAGAACTAAGGTAGGTCTCGCTGGCACGACCACCATCACCGACTTTGCGGTGTTTGTGAGTTTTACGGATACCGATCTGAGGGTCACCGGGAGCGGTGGCGACGTGACGAGCAGCTCAGGCCACGACATTGTCTTTCGAGCTAACGACACCACAACTTGCGGTGGCCCCGCCTCCTGTACTTTGAGCCATGAGCTCATCAGCTACACGTCGACGACGGGGAAAATCGTGGCATTCGTGCGGCTCCCGAGCGTGAACGCCTATTCTGCGGCCAGCAATACGGTGTTTTACATCTACTACGGGGACTCCAGCATCACGTCTTCCACGCAGAGGAAGACGGACGTTTGGAAGGACTACGCAGCGGTTTGGCACCTCGAAGAGGCCCCCAACGGAACCGCGCCTCAGATGGACGACAGCACCAGCAACGCACGCGATGGCACCACTTCCGGGAGCATGACCGCCGCGCAGAGCGTTACCAGTCAGGTCACCAAGGGGCTCCTCATGGATGGGGACGACGGAGTCAGCACGGCGGATTTCCTGTCAGGAGTCAGTGCGTTCAGCGCGGAGGGGTGGATCCTGAACACGGACGACGGCCTCGCCTTCCAGACGCTGGTTGGAAAAAGTAGTACCAATACAGTGAGCAGCACGAACTATGTGTTCGCACTCGGGCATGTTCCGGACCCTTCCCCCGAGCCCCCCGCCTACGTGCAGACGGTCGTCGCCACCGGGGGCGTCGCGGGGACGGCGCAGAAGTGTTACGACGCTTCCATCTTTTCTGAGTGGAGCCATATCGCCTTCAGCTACGACGGTGCCAACGTCATCGTATACATCAATGGCGCCGCCCCTGGTGGCTCTGGCTGCACCTACGCCAAGACGGGCACGCTCAACACCACGACAACCCCGGTTACCTTGGGGCGCCTCACGAGCACAGGCACGAGCTACTTGGCTGCCACGATGGACGAGGTGCGCCTCTCCACCGTCGCCCGAAGCGCCAGCTACTTCAAGGCCGTTTACAACAACCAGAATTCCCCCAGCACCTTCTACACCGTGGGAGCGGAAGACGCCGTTACCGTCGGAGAATTTGCGGTAGATTTCCTCGGGGCACACGCCATAGCGCTGCCAAATGGGCAAGTGTTGCTGGGTTGGCAAACGGGCCTGGAGCGCGACAACCTCGGGTTTCACGTGGTGCGCGAGCAGGGTGGCGTATTTTCGCAGGTCACTCAGGATTTGGTGGGAGGGTCGCTCTTGCGAGCGATGCTCGATGGCAATGGCGGCTCCCCCTATTTCTGGCTGGACCATCACGGCTGGGGCGCGGGACCGGTGCGCTACTTTGTGGAGGACGTGGATGCTTATGGCAAAGCGACGCGGCACGGTCCCTTTGCACCTGCGCCACCGTCGGACGCTGACGCTGGCCTGTTGAGTGCGTGGTCTGCACAACAGGAAGACAAACTGGGCGGAGAGAACCATGCGAAAGCGCAAGCGTTGGTGGCGGAGTCAGATTTCGCAGAGGTGGCCCGATCACTAGAGTTCACACCTGAATCGCTGCCAGCACTGATCAAGGTGGGTGTGTCGAAGAATGGCTGGCAGCGCGTGACAGGAGCGGCGTTGGCGCTCGAAGGATTCCCTCTTGGAGTTGCGTCGAATCGAGTCGCAGTGCTGAAGGATGGAGCCGAGTTGGCTCGCTCCATTGAGGATGGAGCTGACGGCACGTTCGACGCCGAGGATACGCTGGAGTTTTGGGGGTTGGGTGAGCCAGGGATCTACGCGAACGAAGGCGTCTACCTAGTGAGCTGGGAGGGGCCACGGGGGAGAGATGTGCTGACCTCGGGCGCGGCCCCGCCTGCGATGAGTGCTCTTGGCCCGTCTGGCTTTCCAACCTCCTCTGAGTATGCGGAGAAGAAATTTTACCTCGCAGCCCTCAACAATGGCCCGGGGGATAACTTCATGGGCCCTCTCATCCGACCCTCGGGGCTCACGGTGCCGGTTCCTACCCCGGACCCCCTGGGTGCTGTGGTGCCGCGCCTACAGGTAAACCTGCAAGGTACAAGCCTTCTGCCCCATCAGGTGGATGTCGCCTGGGACGGCATCCACCTCGGTTCCGTGAGCTTCGCCAATCGAGAGCAAGCGACGTTTGAAAGCGCACTCCCTGAAATCTATTCCGACAACACACTAACCCTGACTGGCACGGCGGGCGACTACGACTATTCCGCCATCGTGAACGCGCGGGTCTTCTATCAGCGGGCGTACAGGGCACTGAACGGTCAACTGCGCTTCACGGCGTTGGGCGGGGACAATGTGAGCCTGAGTGGCTTTGCTCAGCCTGGTATTCGTGTGCTCGATCTGACCAACAGTGCAGTTCCCACTGAGCTTTCGGTACTGGAGTTCGGCCCACCCGACGATCTCAGCGGCAAGGTGGCAATTCCGGGTTCGGGTACGCGCGATCTCTTTGCCTTCACCGAGGACGCCGTCACGCCGCCTGCATCATTGAAGCGTTACCAGTCTTCGGCACTCAGAGCGGCCGGCCCGGCCGACCTCGTGATCCTGAGTCACGGGAGCTTCTTGGAACGCCTTGGCCCGCTCGTGCGACTTCGCGAGAGCGAAGGCTTGCGGGTTGTCGTCGACGACGTCGAGGCGATTTACGATGAGTTTGGTCGCGGGCGGAAAGATCCGGAGGCGATCCGGGAAAGCCTGCGCTGGCTAGCGGCCCAGGGAAGGCCCGCGAAATATCTGCTCTTGGTGGGAGATGGGAGCTTCGATCCCCACAACTACCTCGGCAAAAACGTCGCTGATTTTGTGCCCGTGCCCACACTCAACACGCCTGCCTTCGAGACTGCTTACGACGACTACTATGCTGACCTCAACGAAGACGGTCGTCCAGAGCTTGCCGTGGGCCGCCTACCGGTACGCACACCCGAAGAGCTCGGGATCGTGATCGAGAAGCTTGTCCGCTACTCAGTGGCTCCGCCTGACTGGCCGCTTGATGTACTCTTGGTAGCGGGTGAAGATGCGCTGATCGACGTAGCAAAAATCGGCCAAGATGCGTTGCAAGGCGAACCGCTTTCGGTGCGCGAACAAGCACTCACCCCGATGACACCCAAGCAGGAGCTGTTGGGATCTCTGACCGAACCGAGCAGCCGTCTCGTAACGTATATTGGGCACGGTTCGACCCAGGTGTGGGGTAACGGCAGTGCGTTCGCAACTAGCGACGCCGTGAGCTTATCTCGCACCGGACCGCCTTCCGTCTTCACGCTCCTCACCTGCTTGAATGGCTTCTTTCACGATGTGTACGGGGAAAGCCTGGCGGAGGGGTTGCTGCGCGCACCCCATGGTGTCGCCGTGAGCGTGTGGGCGCCTCCCGCAATGGCGCAGTCCGATGATCTCGGGCTGCTCTATCAAACTTTTATCTCAGAGTGGAGCTCGGGCAGGATCCGGACGTTGGGCGAGCTCGTGGTGGCGGTGAAGCGCCAGGTAGCCCCGTCCGACACCGAACGCATGATGGCGCTGTTGGGCGATCCGTCGCTCAGACTAGCCCTGCCCCAGGTCGCGCAGACCCGAGCAGCAGCCCTAGCCCCAGCGAACGACCCTCCACCGGGCGTCCTGGTTCCCCCGCCCGTCCCGACCTCATCCGAGCCGCCATCTCCGGCGCCTTCGTCAACGTCAACCAGGCGTCCGGTGCGCGGGCTATTCTCGGCGACTCCTGAATGGGAGTTACCTGGGAGCCGGATGATCTACCCGAGCTCGACCGAGCACGTGGCGACACTCCCGGGAGGCAACAGCGATCCACCTTCTTCTCCCGCCGCCGTTAACGAGCGCGCGAAACAAGACGTGGGTCCCGAGCGCACCGCTTGCGCATTGCCTTCCGGCCCGTCCTCGGGTGGCAATTTAGGTTTCATGCTGTTGCTGCTGACTGCGGGGATGGGCCTCGCGCGCTCGCGCGAGCGACGGCGTTGCGCCCGCTATCGCAAAGCCAGGGCCGTCCAGAACGGATAGGGAATGCTCCCGCCTCCGTGGCGCATGAAGATGTTCGAGGGGCGCTTGGCGTGCACACAAAGCCTCACGAGCGACATGTCTCAGACTGGGACCCACCGCGCCCAACGGCTTGCGCGGGCAGGGGTAGCTCAAGGCTCCAGCGTTCTCACCGTTTGGTTGATTGACCAAGGCTCCCAAGGAAGCACCGAACCAGTGGTGCGCGGAGAAATGTTCGATGCCTGTAAGAAGACAACTGCTGAGAGTGCTCCAGATCCTCGTGCTAGCGAGTGTCGCGGTACTATGTACTGGAACCGCCTGGGCGAATTTTGGCTTCCGAAAATCGATCACCATCGATCGGACCAAAGTGGGAGTAAGTGGCACCTCAGCCACCACTATCTCCAACTATCCGCTGCTCGTGAGCATCACTACGGATACGGACCTTGAAACTGTTGCGAATGGTGGGGATGTTACGAGCTCGTCGGGTTACGACATTGTGTTTCGCGCACTCGACACCACGACTTGCAACGGTGCGAGTGCGTGCACACTCAGCCACGAACTCGTGACTTACACGGCCACCACGGGAGAGTTGATTGCGTGGGTACGACTGCCAAAGGTGAACACAATTTCGGCAGGCAGCGATACCGTGATTTACATGTATTACGGGGATTCTTCGATCACCACGTCGACGGCCCGCAAAACGGATGTTTGGACGAACTACGCTGCCGTTTGGCACTTGGATGAAGCCACCGTCGACAACCCGTCTACCTCGACGATGTATGACAGTTCGAGCAACGCCTACAACGGCACTGCAACCGGCATGAACACAATCACGAGCGTCACCGGCAAGAGCCACAAGGCCCTCGACTTCGACAACGACGATGACCGGGTGAACACTTCCAACTTCTTGTCGGGCGCGACCGCGCTCACAGCTGAAGCCTGGGTGAATAGCACTGAGGACTACGGTGAAACTCGCGTGGTAGCCAAGACCAACACGGATACCGCATCGTCAACGAATTTCGTCTTTTCCATGACGATCGAAAACACTCTCGGCGTTTTCGAGGGTGTCGTTACCCACTTCGGAACCGGTGGTGCAGCACCTACCAAACAGACCTGCGCGTACTCGTTCCAGAACAACGGCTGGAGGCACGTGGTTGCGCGCTGGGATGGCTCTACCGTCAAGATCTACGTCAACGGTGCCCTCCAATCTTCCGAGGCCGGGTGCAACTACGCCAAGACAGGAACCCTAAACACCACTACCACCCCCGTTACCATCGGCGGAGCCTACGGAATCAACACCAGCACGGCCTTCTACAAGATCGATGAGGTTCGGCTTTCCACGATTGACCGCGATGCCGACTACATCAAGACAACGTACAACAACCAAAATAACGTCGCCACCTTCTACACCAAAGGCGCCGAAGCTGCCGCACCACTGTTTGCCGTCGACTTCCTTGGAGGGCACGCAGTTCGGCTCCCGAACGGGCAAGTGCTCGTGGGTTGGGAGACGGGCCTAGAGCAGGACAACCTCGGGTTTCACGTGTTGCGTGAAGAGGGCGGAACGGTCAAGCAGATAACGCGGGATTTGATCGGTGGCTCTCTCCTGCGCGCGATGGTGGGCGGGAACGAAAGCTCGCCGTATTTCTGGGTCGATCCCCACAGTTGGGGAGCTGGCCCCGTGCGCTACTACGTGGACGACGTGGATGCGTCTGGAATACGCACCCGGCATGGGCCTCTGGAAATCGGGCGAGCAACGGCTGCAACTGGCGCGATGCTCCAGGCATATTCCGCCGAACAGGCCATTGCACCGGCGGCGTGGGCGGCAAGCGTCGGCGCCAAGTTGGATGAGCCAATTCCCAGCACAGACCTTTCTCAGGTTGCGCGATCCATGGAATCCTCGGCAGCTTCCGCAACACCGTTCGTGAAGCTTGGTGTTGTAAAGGACGGGTGGATTCGTGTTCTTGGGACAGAGCTTGCTCAGGCTGGGTTCCCGCTTGGTATCTCCTCGAACCAGGTCGCCGTGCTTAAGGACGGGGCGAGCATTGCCCGGCTCGTCGCAGACGGCGGGGACGGCACGTTGGACGCGAGTGATGCGCTTGAGTTTTGGGGGCTGAGAGAACCGGGCATTTATGCAAATGAGGGCATTTATGCTGTTTCGTGGGGATCTTTTGCGGGAAAGCCACTAACGCACGCAGGCGGCACACCTCCGGCAATGAGCGCGCTTGGGCCGGCAGGCTTTACTACCTTCGAAGAGTACGCGGAGAAGAAGTTCTACTTGGCCGCTCTCAACAATGGGGCAGCAGACAACTTTCTCGGCCCAGTTATTCGCCCCACTTCGCTCACCGTGCCTCTGCCAGCACCTCACGCTTTAGTTAACGCCGAGCCACGGCTGCTGGTGACCCTCCGCGGAGTAAGCTTGCTACCTCACGACGTTGAGCTCAACTGGAATGGTCTCCCGCTCGGCTCAGTTGCATTTGAAAACCGCGAGCAAGCCACCTTTGAGAGCGTCGTACCCGAGGTATTGGCGGAGAACCTGCTCACACTGACAGGAAAAGCGGGTGACGTGGACTACACCGCGATCGAAAGTGCGCGGCTCTATTATCAAAGGGCCTACAAGGCAAACGGCGAACAACTGCGCTTCACAGCGCTCGGCGGTGATCGCGTAACGCTGGGCGGCTTCGCGGCGCCCGGCATCCGTGTGCTCGACGTGACTTACCCCGCTGCCCCCGTGGAGCTCGCGGTACTAGAATTCCCGGTAAACGACGAGGTGAGCGGCAAAGTTGCCGTCCCGGGTACCGGGACGCGGGAGCTCTACGCCTTCACGAAAGGGGCGGAGACGCCTGTCGGTTATCTGCAACCCATCAAGGCTTCTGCGCTGAGAGCATCCGCTCTGGCGGACCTCGTGATCGTGAGCCACCCCGCGTTCCTAGATCACCTCGCTCCCCTCGTAGCGCAGAGGGAGCGCGAAGGGCTCCGCGTAATCGTCGAAGATGTGGAGGCTCTGTATGATGACTTTGGGCGCGGGCGCAAAGATCCTGAGGCCATCCGCGAGGCCATGCGCTTTCTTGCCCAGCAGGGCAAAACCCCGAAGTACCTTTTGTTGGTGGGTGACGGCAGTTTCGATCCGCACAACTACCTCGGCAAAAACGTCGTCGACTACATCCCTGTGGCCACCATGAATACGGTCGCCTTCGAGACTGCCTACGATGGGTACTACGGGGACCTGAACGAAGATGGGCGCGCAGAAATTGCCGTCGGCCGCCTGCCTGCTAGAACGCCCGAAGACCTGGATATAGCAGTCGAAAAGCTGCTTCGCTATGCAGCTGCGCCCCCCGAGTGGCCGCTCGATGTGCTGTTGGTAGCCGGGGAAGATCCGACAATCGACGTGGCACTGATGGGCCGCGCGGCACTCGATCCCGAACCGTTGACGGTGCGAGAGCAGCTTTTGACGGCTCTCACCACGAAGGAAGAGCTGCTGATGTCCCTCAGCGAGTCGAGCCGAATGGTTACTTACATTGGTCACGGGTCAACGTCTATTTGGGGTAACGGCCAAGCGTTTTCTCTCAATGATGCCGTGAGCCTAGAGCGCACAGGTGCACCCTCCGTCTTCACGTTGATGACCTGCTTGAATGGCTTCTTTCACGATGTCTATTCGGAGAGCCTGGCCGAGGGCCTCTTGCGCGCGCCTCATGGTGCTGCCGTAAGCGTATGGGCAGCTCCGGCCATGGCGGATTCGGCAGCTCTTGGCCCACTCTATCGGGCCTTCGTTGCGGAATGGGCATCTGGGCGGGCGCGCACGTTGGGCAAGGTAGCGCTCGCTGCCAAGTTGAAGGTCACGCCCTCGGAGACGGAGCGCAGCATGTCGATTCTGGGGGATCCTTCGTTGCGCCTGGCCCTGCCCCCTATTGCCAAGACCCGTGCCGATGCGCTCTCTCGTGCTACGGAGCCTACCACCAACAACCCTGTCCCGAATCCGACGAACACCACAACAACTCCAAAAGTGCCCTCGCCTCAAGATCCCGGAACTCGGCCCGGCGTAACACCCCGCCCGCGTGGCTTCGTGCAGGCAACTCATCCACGGCCGCAACTGGTCGGCGCTACAGTGCCGCCTTCGGTTAACTCCAACGATCCATCTCAGGGGGCAATCGATGAGCCCAAGTTGACGCCCTCGGCTAGTGGAGAAGCGAATCGTGCCCCGGAAGGGCCGGAAGCCAATGGTTGTAGGATGGGTGCGAGGGCGACCCCCGCTTCCTCTTGGCTGGCCTTTATTGGGCTGGTTTTCGCTGGAGCCAGGCTTCGGCGCCGGAGGCTCAGCGTCCCCTCTGGTTGCTGAATCAGCGCTGATTGCTTCCGTTGAAAAGCGGTGGCATGGTGCTCGGGCTGATGGGCGCGCTCATGCTCGTGTGGTTCGTGGGGCTCACGTTCGGGTTTGTGAGCTCGATTCCAGTGGCGGGCCCGACGTCCGTCATTGTGCTGCAAAGCGCGTTGCGAAATGGTCGCGCCGATAGCCTCCACATCGCCGCAGGCGCCGGCCTCGGGGAAGCGATGTACGCGTTCGCTGCGTTCTTTGGGCTTACAGCGGCACTCGTTCGGTTTCCCGAGTTCGCAAACACCGCAAGCCTTCTGGGCGGCTGCGCAATTGCGCTGGTGGGCTTGTTCTTTGCACTGCCGCGGCGCAGGACTGAGGGAGCACTCGAAGCTCCGGTGAAGCGCCGAGCTGCCAGCAGGTGGCTGCTCGGGTTCGCGAGTACGAGCATGAACCCAACCCTGCTTTTCACCTGGACAGCGGTGGTCACGGCCCTTCATGGCACCGCTTGGCTGCGCGTGGAGCCGCTCGACGCCATTCCGTTTTCGCTCGGAGTTGGGCTCGGGATTGTGGGCTGGTTTTTCGTGATGGTGAAGCTGGTGGAGAAGTTTCGAGAGCGCCTGCTGCCCGAGAGCGTTGAACGCCTCATACGCTCCTTGGGAGTACTTTTGATCCTTCTCGGTGCAGCGAGCGTGATCAAAGTATTGTTGAAACGTTAGAATCACCCGAGAAGTGCGAGTGCCCTAGCGCAGGCGCAGTTCTTTGGACATATAGAGGCCACCATGCCGCTTGGTCCCACCCCGCCCGAAGTCTTAGCGCCCGCCGGCACACGCGAGGCGATGGAGGCTGCGGTGCAAGCTGGAGCCGACGCCGTCTATTTTGGGCTCCAGCAGTTCAATGCTCGAGCGCGCGCGGCCAATTTTGAGGTCTCCGAATTGCCGGAACTCATGCGTTGGCTCCATCGCGCGGGCGTGAAGGGTTACGTTACGCTCAACACGCTCGTATTCGATGCTGAGCTCCCCGCGCTCATGGAAACGCTGCAGGCCTGCGCACAAGCCGGTGTGGATGCACTCATCGTGCAAGATCTTGGCGTGATGACCCTGGCGCACCAGGCCTTCCCCGAGCTCCCACTACATGCCTCCACGCAGATGACGTGCACGGATGTAAGTTCGGTGGAATTCGCCCGTGAGCTCGGAGCCTCCCGCGTAGTGCTCGCGCGCGAGCTTTCGCTCGAAGAGATCGCTTCGGTTAAGAACGCAACGGACATGCCACTCGAGGTGTTTGTGCATGGGGCGCTCTGCATTGCCTATTCCGGGCAATGCCTCACGAGTGAAGCCTTGGGGGGAAGGAGCGCCAATCGCGGGGCCTGCGCCCAGGCCTGCCGCCTACCGTACGATCTTTTGGTAGATGACAAGCTCGTTGAACTGGGCAACAAGTCTTTCCTGCTCTCGCCGATGGATCTCGACGCCGCGGATCTCGTGCCGAAGCTCGCGGACTTGGGCGTGCGCTCGCTCAAGATCGAAGGTCGGCTCAAGGGGCCCGAATACGTGGCGAGCACCACACGGCTCTATCGAAATGCTGTCGACAGCCTCGCGCTCGAAAATGCGTCGCTGGATGCGCCAGCCGTAGCGGGCCAATCTCACCGGGCGGAGCTTCGAACACTCTCCCATAGCAGCTTTTCTCGCGGTTCTGGCACTGGGTTTCTCGCGGGCGTAAACCACCAGGCTCTGGTTGACGGGGAAACCTGTGACCACCGAGGCCTGGAGCTTGGGCGAGTGGTAGGCGTCCGAGAGCGCGGCCGCTTCTTCGAGGTCAGTATCACGAGCGCTTTTGCGCTTCACCTGGGGGACGGTGTTTTGATTTCCGGCGAAAAAGCCAACCACCACGAGGTCGGCGGCCGAGTGTGGGCCATGGAGGTCGGTGGAAAGCCAGCCGAAGCCGCTAACGCCAACGACACTGTGTGGTTCCATCTTGGCCCAGAACGACCGTTGCGGCGCGTTGAAGTTGGGCGGCGCGTGTTTCTCACCCATTCACCGCGTTTGCAGAAGCAGATCGAAGAGGAGCAACGCACCTTGGGGCGCCGGCACACGCTCAACTTCACGCTCGAAGGCGAGTTCGGCACGCCACTTCGCTTAACGGCAACCTCCTCTCACGGTGGAACGGCTACCGTCCCTTTCTCCGCACCTCTCGAACGAGCCAATAAAACCCCCACCACGCGCGAACAGGTACTTGGCGCACTGGGGCGATTGGGTGAGACTCCGTATCACTTGGGTGAGCTCACCTGGCTCGTGCCCGAAGGAGCTTTGATCCCGCTGTCTCAAATCAACGAAGCCCGCCGAGCATTGGTGCCGCAGCTACTCTCCAATACCGATCTCCCCCGCCCCAAGCGTGACGTGGCATACGCAAACACGCGCCTCGCGGAAGCCCTGGCCCAGCCGATCGCCGCGCCGCCTCTCCCGCCCCAAGCCTCTGGCCTCTTCGTGCTCTGCCGCACGCTTGAACAAGCACGTGCAGCACTCGCCGCCGGCGCAGCGGGCGTGTACCTGGATTTTCTCGAATTGAAGGGTTGCGCCGCTGCCGTACTCGCGCTGCGCAGTGAAGGTGCGGCATGGGTGGGCGTGGCGCCGCCGCGAATCCGCAAACCCAATGAAGGCAAGCTCGATGGCTACCTCCGGAACCTCAAGCCGGAGGGCTTTTTGGTGCGAGGCTTGGGCACACTGCGCGAGCTTCAGGCTCTCCCCAAGACCGAAAATACCCCCATGTTCGTGGGGGATTTCTCGCTGAACCTTACCAATAGGGTGAGTGTCGCCAAAGCCTTGAGCTTTGGGCTCTCAGCCTTCACTCCGTCGTTTGACTTGGACGAGCAGCAGCTACTGACATATCTCGGAGAGTTGGCGCCCTACGCAGAGCTGGTGCTGCACCACCCGATGCCACTCTTCCACATGGAACACTGCGTTTACGCAGCGCTCCTCTCGAACGGCGCTGACTATAAAACCTGCGGCCGCCCCTGCGATCGCCACAAAGTTAAGCTCCGCGATCGAATCGGGCTCGACCATCCCGTTGAGGCGGATGTTGGCTGCAGAAATACCGTCTTTCACGCACAAGCCCAGAGCGCGGCGGCTCTTGTGCCCAGGCTTCAAGCTCTGGGGGTGCACCGCTTTCGCATGGAATTGGTGCAAGAATCACCCGAGCAAACCCATGAGCTCGTTGAAACGTACGCAGCCCTCCTTCGGAGCCAATTGCGGCCTGAGGAGCTTCGCCAGAAGTTGAAGGCGAAGCTTGGCTACGGCGTCGTGAGCGGGAGCCTACGGGTTATCTCCAACGCCTAATAGGCTAATTCTACCTGGGCCAGGAAGGTACGCCCACTTTGGCTCAAGGTGCGCTGGGAAAACTCAGCCGTGAGCGGGAGCCGGTAGCGCCAATCAAAGGCATTGTAAACACCGAACGCATAGTGCACTCCATAGCGTTTTTCGTCGCCACTTAACACAATGTCCCACAGAGCCGAAGCTCCCGAACGCCCCTGCGGCTCCGCGCCCACTTCTTCATTGCGGTCGTAGCGCCCACTTTCTAGCGTCAGCTTGGAACCTAACGTCAACCCTCGGCCGATAACCGGAACGGCTCCTTTGACGCTCCCCGAGTGTTCTGGAGCGTTGGCCACGTCGCGTTTGCTTGTGTCTTCCTTCAGCCGAAAAAGGTCTGACAAATTGCTTGATTCTACGTAACGCGGATTCGCGTAACCGTAGCTCGCCCCCAACATCCAGCCCTGCCGCCAATCGCGTCGAATGCCGAGTTCGCCACCCAACACTACAAGCGCAGTCTCTGAATTCTCGTAATAGAGCGGATCAGCGGCGTCTCCATTTCCGCGAGTGACGATCAGACTCGATCCGTCGTTCACGTAGCCTGAGATAAACCCGATGACGGTAGGCGAGAATTCGTGAGAGTGCTCCACCTCAAAAGAATAGGTGGATTCGGGGCGCAGATCTTTTTGAGGGATCACCTGCGTGAGGCCTCCGTCATTGTAATAGAGCTCGTAAATACTCGGAGCACGAAATGCCTTGCCCGCCATCACCTTGGTGTTCCCCGCTTCGTATGGCTTCACGATGAGCGCCGCACGAGGATTCAAAGACGCACCAAACGTCGAATACACATCGAGCCGGGCGCCGAGCGAAACGTGCACACTCTCGGAGGCGGTGGCATCTGCCACGAAATAACCAGCACCAAGCTGATAGCGGCACGATTTTGCCGCCGCCGGATCTTGTCCGCAGCCGTCCAGGAAATAGCCGCCATCGTCCTTCGCTTTTTGGTCCACTTGGAGATGCAACTGGCCCTCACCCCCCGCCATGAGGCGAAATAGTTTAGAAGGCGTCCAGGTGAGACGCTCCTCGGCACCTACCCACGAACCCCGGAAGGTATCCCTTTCTACACCGCCATTGGCCGCTTCACGCGCGTAATATCCCTCGAATCGATAGTGGTTGGCATGAAGGCGAGTGAGCAGGCGCAAGCCCGTGGCTATTTCGGGCTCACCTTTGGCTTCCAGAAACAGTCGTGAGTCAGCCTGGCGCGTCCGAGCATCTCCGAGCGTGGTTTCGTATTCGCCCGTGGGCAGGTGCTTCTCGTAGGTGTGAGCCAGCCACTGCACCGTCCAATCCTTGTAATAGTACCGGCCTTGTACGTTGCCCGCCCGAAAGCCGTCTCGACCCCGCACATTCCCGTCAAAGCCCGCATCTGCTGGACCTGTGGAAGCGCGTGCCAATTCAGGAAAGTAAAAATCTCGGCCACCGCTTCGAGCAGTGGAAACCGAGGTCCAGAGGCCAGAATCCTTACCAAACTTCAGATCGCCGCGAACACGGGCAAGAGCTACGCCATCAAGGGCGGTGCCCACTCCTGCCACCACGCCCTCGGGCACATCACGGTAGCGAGTAACTACGTTGATGACACCAGAAAATGCATTCGTGCCGTAGAGCACTGAACCCGGGCCTCGCACGAACTCAATGCGGTCCACATTTTCCAGATTGGTGAGGGCATCATAGCCCACGTACGATGAGCCGATCCAGTTGTCGTTAGCTGGGTGCCCATCATACAGAACCAAAGTGCGGTTCCCGTAGCTGCTCAACCGCCCAAGGCCGCGAACACCCACCGCGACGTACGAGCGATCATCCCAGATGTAAAAGCCGCGGACACCTCGGGTGGCCTCAGCGATCGTTGGATAGGCCAAACGCCGCAATTCCTGGCGTGGCACGAGGGAAACGGAGCTTGGTGCATCTTGCACACGCTCGCTGACACGAGATGCCGCCACGACCTCTTCGGACTGAGCCAAAACCTCGTCTAGCCGCGCCTCAGCCCCTTCTGCGATTTTAACCTGACGCTCCACTGCTCGAAACCCTGGCAGCGTGATGCGCACGCTGTGATTACCCACGGCAAGTGGCAAAATGGCTGGAGTGAATCCACGCGGGCGGCCATCCACCTCGATCAATGCACCCGCTTCATCGGTACTCACCAGAAGAGACCCCATCAGCGGCTCCAGATTCACATCAATGGAGGTTGAGCGGTTGGCGATCACGTCCACTGGCACTTCGACTGCCCGAAACCCCACCCGCACCACATTCAGCATCTGGCGCCCTGGAGGCAAGGCAAGATCGCAGGGCATGCTACAACTGGGCCGAGATGTACCCAGGTCCACTGCTACCTCTGCGCCAGGTGGGGCACCTCGGACACGCACGGTGCCCAAGATGGGCTTGAGCTTAATCTCCACTCGAACCTCAGTGCCGACCTTCGCTTCAGGCACCTCAGCGCTAGCGCCTTCGTAGCCGGCAAGCTCCGCAAAGATTACATACCTACCGCCGTTCAGACCGAGGGTACGGGGGCTTTCACCACGCGCGCCAAGATCCTTACGGTCCACGTACAAGGTTGCCCCAGGTGGAGACGTAACCACCTGAACAATGGCCACATTCGCCCGCAATTCATCGAGTGCCGTGCGGATCTTCGCGCGTGAAGCTTCGTCTTTTTCGCCCTCAAGCGCTTGGGTGTAGTAGCGGAAAGCTTCCGGATAGGAGGCCAGCTTTTCGTAGCAGCGCGCGATATTGAATAGCACGTTCTTGTTAGCAACGAGGCGGTTGCTCGCCAGGAAGTGCGATAGGGCTGTGCGGAAGTCGGCGCGTTGATACGCTTCGGCGCCGAACTTAAATTGCAGATCTGCCTCGTCAGCCGTATCGTCCGCTCTTGCCACTGGTGAAGTTAGAACACCGAGTAACAAAAGCGCGCAGTAAGTCAGCGCGCGGGCTCCGGATTTAAGCAGGGTGTTGTAGCGGCGAGTGGCAGCGATGCTGAGCTCGGACATATGGGCCGAAAGACTACACGGAATCCATCGCCAAGCTCGACAGCTGATTTAGCGCTGCATGCGAATGTCCGATGGGCTCTCTTGCACCGACACCTTGGCCTTGGGACGAGAACCAGGGCGGCGCGTAGGCCGCTCGGCTGGAGGAGGCGCCGGAGCAACGCTCGGCGGGGCTGTGGGCGCCACACTGGGCAGCGCGCTCGGCTTTGGCGCTTCGCTTGCCTCCGCCTGAAGGGTGGCGAAAACGCGCACATTTTCGGCGGAATCACCCTGCACGAAAGAATATGGCTGATACCCGGGGTGGCGGACACTGAAAGCCCTGGGGCCTGACTTTAATGAACCTTTTTCGACGCGAAGCCGAAACGGTGTTTGGCCAAGCTTCCGTTCATTTTCGTAGACGTCAGCACCGCTGGGCGAAGACTCAAGGCTCAGCTCAAAGGCCATTACCGCGAGCGTGCTCTCCGCCGGAAGCGGCGGATTTGACTCCAGCTTTCCTCCAAGCCCCCCATACCATACCGCCCCGCACACCGCTGCCAAGCCAACCGCTACCAGCAGGTACACGCCCTTGCGGCGCGACGGAGGGCGCCGCGCGCTATGTGAATCAGGCGGTTTTACGCCGGCGGAAAGCGACGTTTGGTCAGCGCCCAACTGAATCAGCTGCTGACCAGATTTGCGAGAAGGGCGATCGCTCCCCACAAGACCTCCCGCAACGTCCGCCGCAGGTGCTCCAATTGGAGGGCCTGCGGCCGCCAGGGTGGGCACATTCCCACGAACCTTTCCGGGCATCGCCATGGTCGCAGAAAGGGCATCATCGCGGCTAGCCTGCGAAGGCCGCCCGCGCCGCAGCACCGATAGAGCTGACATCAGCTCTCGCACCGTTTGGTAACGAGCCGCGGGATCTTTCTCCAAGCACTTCAAGATCACGGCCTCAAGCTCGGTGGGAGCATCCGGGCGGAGTGTCCTCAAAGGCGCTGGGGCATCCGCTGCAATGGCAGCGCAAATGCCAGGCAAAGTGTCCGCTTTGAACACCGGCTCCCCCGTGAGCAATTCTTGTAGAATCACGCCTAGCGCCCAGATGTCGGAGCGTGCGTCGACTTTCTTGGCATCCCGCACTTGCTCGGGCGACATGTAATACGGAGAACCAAGAACACTGCGTGTCGCCGTCAAGTTGCCCTGGAGAGAAGCTTCGGCCCCCATGGACTTCGATATACCGAAGTCTAGAACCTTGATTGAAGGCGTGCCGTCCGTGCGTTCGGTGACGAACAAATTGGAGGGCTTGAGGTCGCGATGAACGATCCCATTGTCATGAGCTTCAGCGATTGCGCTGGCGGCCTGGAAAACGAATTCCACGGCCTCGCTCACCTCAAGCGATCCTCGGGTGTCCAGAAGGTCGGATAGATCTTTGCCCCGCAACAGCTCCATCACCATGAATGGTGACCCGTCGTCCAATGTGCCCACGTCGTAGATGCGGACAACATGGTCGCCCTTGAGGCCCGCCGCTGCGCGACCTTCGCGCAGGAAGCGCGTCGTCGCCTCCACACGCTGGCTTTCATCGACGCGCAGAAGCTTGATCGCAACCGAGTGGCCGAGCTGCACGTGGGTGGCCTCCACCACCACGCCCATACCTCCGGTGCCGATGACGCGCTCCACTTGATACTTCGCCGCAATCAAGTCGCCCGGCTGGCAACGTGAGCCGATCGGTACCCCGGATTCTATGTCATTAGCGGCGCCCAAAGGCGTAACCTCCAGAAATAGGACTGACCTGGAAGGCTACTATGGGCGGGGCGGGGGCGTCCATCCCCTATCGCGAATCTCCAAACACCCGCTTACGCAACAGCCGCAAATCGATCGGTATCAGCACAGCCAGCATGAGCACCGAAAGCCCAGCTGCCGCAGCCAGATGCCAACTTAGATGCCCCATAATCAACAGGTCACGCAAGCCTTCCGCTAGATGATTCAGTGGATTGAGCATCGCTACTTGATCGAGCACCGGCAAGCTTGGAAGCGGGAAATACGTACTGCTGGCAAAACCGACCGGCATAATAACCAAGAAGAACGGCAAGCCCATGTGATCCATGCTGGGGAGCGTGGCCGTGAACAGCAGGCCAATGCTGGAGAATGCCAGGGCAGCGAGAAACAGTAGCGGCAGGCTGAGCAGCAACCCGAACCAATGCAGTTGTAGCGAGCCAGATATCCCGAAGCCCGCTAGCACCAAGCACACCATGCCGGCGTAGGCGGTGGCCATGCTGGCGGCCCAAAGTGCCTCGCCCCACACCACGTGCTCCAAGCGCACTTGCGTGGTGAGCTGACCTTCCCAGGATTTCTGAAAATGCATGCGCACGTAAGCCGAGAACAGCGATTGGAAAAACGACGTCATGAAGGCCGTATAGGCTAAAATTCCAGGCGCCAAATACGTGAGATAATCAAGAGACTGCCCGTTCCAAGCGAGCGTGGACATGTGCGAGCCCAGGCCGACGCCGAAGGCCAAGAGCATGATCAGAGGCTCCATGAGCGGTGGCAAAAGCGCAGTGTGCCACTTTCGGAGATGCACGCGCCAATGGCGCCCTAGCACCGCGAAGCTTTGCCACGCGAAGGCGGGAAGAAACGCACTCATTGCTTCTTCTCCTCTGCCAGCGCCATGAACAAATCATCGAGTGTGGGGATGCGCACTTCGTAGCGCAACACCGGGAAGTCCGAAGCGAAGCTGGCGAGCCCCCTGGCATCAAGTGGCACGTGCCAAAAACCCAGCACCGTGGACGCCGTTAGCCCCCGCGACGTAAGCCACGCGGGGACCCCTTCCGCACCGGGCGCATTCACTGGGAGCACCACGATATGCTCACCCACAATGTCCCCCAACACATGCACTGATTGGCCACTCGCCCGAACCTTTCCGCCTTGGAGCACGAGCAGGCGGTCGGAAAGCCGCTCAGCTTCGTCCATGTAGTGTGTAGTGAGCACCACGGCCATACCTTGCGCACGCAGAGACGCGACCAACTCCCATACCGCAACGCGTGCCTGAGGATCGAGCCCTGTGGTTGGCTCATCGAGAAACACCACGCGCGGGCGATGCAACACGGCCCTAGCAATCATGAGCCGGCGCCTGTAACCGCCGGATAACATCTCCGGCATGTGGTGTTCGTATTCTTTTAGGCCAAATTGTTCGAGCAGCTCGTCGATGCGCTGGCTGAGCTGGGGAAGCCGTGGCCGATAATAGCGCCCAGTCTGTTCTAAGTTCCCGCGCACCGAAAAATCCGCGTCGAACGTATCATCCTGGGTACAAACACCGAGAGCTCGGCGTGCTGCATCGGGCGCGGCAGTCAAATCATGACCGGCAATCCGCACGGAACCCGCATCCGGCCGCAAGAAACCGTAACACATGCGAAGTGCGGTCGTCTTGCCGGCACCGTTGGGGCCAAGCAGGCCAAGCACTTCTCCCGGAGCACACGTGAGATCAACGCCATCGACCACGCGTTTTTCGCCAAACGACTTTACCAAGCCGTGAGCGACCAAAAGTGGTTCCTGAATCGAGTCAACTGCTTCCATTAAGAGGGGCGCAGACGTTGCTAGATCAGGCGCTGCGTGTCAAAGCGGGACACTCGGGTGAGCCTCGGCCCAGCAACGCGGCCGAGTAAAGCGGCCTCTCAGATCCTGCCCACCGGAGGCCCCACTATCCGAAGAAATGCACACGTCCGGGCTTGCGCTACGCTGGGCGGGCCCCATAAGAAAAAGGCTAGTCTGAGCCCCCCGCATGACACTTAGCCCAATGCGCGTTACAAGATCCAAAAGCTGCGTTTGGGGCTTGCCTCTCGTGATGGCATTTGCGGGTGCAAGCGCTTGCCAAACGAACCCCACGGCTGCCTCAAGCGCAGTTCTCCCATCCCCGAAAGACTCCCCTGTGATCCACTCGCTAACAGTGAAACGTTTAGACGGCACGCCCGTAGAGCTCTCTTCATTTTCCGGCAAGGTGCTGCTCATTGTGAACACGGCCTCCGAATGTGGGTACACACCACAATATGAAGGTCTAGAGGCGCTTCACGCAAAGTATGAGGCGCAAGGCTTTTCCGTCCTAGGCTTTCCGTCGAATGATTTTGGTGGCCAAGAACCGGGTAGCCCGGAGCAAATTGCTACATTCTGTCGAAGCAAATACGGTGTCACGTTCCCAATGTTCGAAAAGGTTGCCACAAAAGGTGCCGAGCGAGCGCCGCTTTACGCGTTGCTTTCAGACGCACTGGGCGCGCCCAAGTGGAACTTTCACAAATACCTAATCGATAAACACGGTCGCCCGGTGGCAGCGTGGCCAAGCAAGGTCGAGCCGGGCGGAGCGGAGCTAGCTCAAGCGATAGAGAAGCAGCTCAAGTTGCCGTAAGGGTAGAAGCCAGGCTCGCCACTACGGCAGCCTAGCCGCTCACATCAGCTCTGAAATTGGTTGGAGCGTGGCCAAAGTGCTTTCGAAATGCCGAGGAGAAATGATTCTGGTTGGCGAACCCTAGAAGCTCGCTCACTTCTTTGATGGGCGTACGCGTGTGGCGAACCAGCTCAAGCGCCTCTTGCATCCGGAAGTTCATCAGCGCGCGGGCCACCGACACATTCAGCTCGCGTTTGCAGGCGCGCTCGAGGGAAGAAACGCTCATCCCCAAGCGCTTGGCCATGTCCCCCACGCTGAGGTTCCTGTCTCGATGCTCTTGAAATAGCTCGAGCAAGCGAGCCTCGAAGGTTCGCTCCTGGCCAGCACCGAGATTGGCTGACAGCAAACGCGCAGGAAGGCGACCCACAAGTTCTAGGAACAGCGTGAGCATGAGGGCATCCAAGAACGATGCTGAGAGGGGGGTCAAGGCTTGAAGCTCAGCTAACACCCGTTCATGGAAGGAACGCAGAAGTGAACCCGTGTTGGCGAGCACAAGGTCCTCGGGACTGACACCTTTCGCGAATATATCAAAGCTGCTGGAATAACGGTGGCTACCAAGGAGTAAGAAGCGGACGGCTAGAAACGTGCAGGCGGAAAGCGCCGTATCCTCGTGCACATCGGCCGGGCGCACTATCAGCGTTTCACCGGGCCTCAACCGCACCTCAGTTTGATTCACGCGACACGCGTAGTTCCCCCGCATCACATGCACCAACTCGAACTTGTCCCCATGTAGATGCGGGGCACACAGCCAGGGCTCCACCGCCTCAACGAGATCCACGCAGACGAAGGCGCACTGGGGCCTAAACGCCTGCCCCGCGGAGGCCGGCTGCACCCAGGTCCGCCAGCGCGTCTCTCCAAACTGCATCGAGTCCGGCATACTGCAAACGTAACACGAGTCGTAATCGCCGTCCGTAGGACCTCGTATGGCCGCTGCTCCTGAACGGAATTGGAAGGGGAGCGCACGTTTCTGACAGATCCTTCGTTCTTCGCCCCGGATACGATCGGTACTAGAGGGCCCTTAGAACCGCTTCTTTCGCTCGCCCCATCCACGCGCTAAGGAGCGCTCCCAGTGCAAGCCAGGGCAAGGGTGCGACATGAAGACCGGGAGGGTGCGTTTGGTTAGAACTCGGTCCAAGTTCAAAGCAGCAAGAAGCTTATGGCTGACACTCGTCAGCGTACTCCTTTCTTTCGTGTGGGATATGCCCCTGACCACGGCCCAGGAAGGGGTACCTGACGCAAAACGAGCGCGCCCGGCAAAGCCACGAAGGTACTTCTACTTCAACCGCGACTACGGAAGCGAGTCTCTCTACGGGCCGATGTCCGTCTTCCTCAACCGCGGCTTCGACGTGTTGCAGCTCCGACCTGGCCGGCGCAATCTGCTCTCACAGCCGTACCGGCGCGATGGCAAAGTGGTGCTTCGCAACCTTGGAAACCCATTACCGGCCATTCGGGACGATGGTTGGGGGCACTTTCTACAGACCGAAATACTTCCGCTCAGCTTCACGCCCGACACTGCCTATTGGGTTCCAAACTATGGGCTGCACTTGTTCGGAGGGGGAGTCACGTTTCGCGCGCTTTCCGAGTGGTACGAAGACCACCACGTGCCCGTGCCGTGGCTCTTCAGCGGCACCACACTGCTGCTTTCGGCCCTTGCCAATGAAACCCTTGAAAACCGCGGAAACCCAGGCTTCAACACTGACGCCATCGCTGACGTGTACGTGTTCGACTTGGGGGGAATGCTGCTTTTCAGTTCCGACCGCGTTGCGAGCTTCTTTAGCCACGACATCATCATGGCGGATTGGTCCCGCATGCCAACATTCACGTTCCCCGCAGGCAACCTGAATAACACGGGGAACGATTTTGCGGTCAAGGTGCCGCTGGGCTCGCGCTTCTCGCCCTTTCTGCACCTCGGGCTCGGCACACTGGGGGGCGTTTCCTACCACGCTAAAGGTGAATATTCGATCTCGGTCGCCGCCGGCGGGCGCTCTTACCGACTGACGAACGTATCGCTCGATAGCCTTCAGAATGAAGTTAAGTTCGCGCCTAGTGCAGCGCTATTTATAGATCGCAACCAATCTCTACTAGCTTCGCTTCAGCTCAGTGATATTGGCGAGTCATTACTACAGGTTAACGTCTATCCCAACGCATTTTACCGCAGCAAGCCGGGAGTTGGATTTTGGTACAACGTGGGAAAAAACGGTGAATTTGCAACCGGCGCTTCCCTCACGCACGCGCTAGAGCTGGGCGTTGGCTATGAGCGCCCCCGAGCGAGCCGTCGCTGATCCTTTACGCCAAGCTAATCGCACCGTTGTTGTACTTGGCGTCGCCGACGGTGGTTGCGTTCACGCCCATTGCCTTCACCAGCGCCAAAAGCACGTCGTTGTTGGTCTTGCCCGTGGCATCCAACCGGCGCCCTGTACGGAACTGTCCGCCGCCTTTACCAGCAACGAATTGAAGCACCGGGTTATGAACGTGATTGCCCTCACTCATCTCGGACGTCATGTAGACCACTGAATTGTCCAGCATGTTGCCGCTGCCTTCGGGTGTGGTCTTCAGCATGGTGAGGAAGTTCGCCATCTCCTGGAAGATCCAGGTCTGCGCAGCCGCGTATTCCGTGCGCGATGAACCGTGCTCCATCCCGTGGTGATCAAGCTTCAAGCCCATCCACTCAAAACGCGGCAAATGGTCCCCGGAAGAAAGCCATTGCATGTCGAGAACGCGCGTAAGATCGCAATTGATTGCCTGATAACCAATAGCGTTAAACGCCGCACTCGCTGTTCGGATATCATCTGCAGCTCCGTTGCCCGGGGTCGCGGGCGTGGCACAAGCGCCGCCCGGCATCACTCCTATCCCGCCACCGCTGCCGCCACCCGGACCAGCACTCGGATCTACCAGTGATTTCTCGAGTTCTCGGAGCGACGTTAGGTGTTGATCGAGCTTGGCTTGTTCGTTGGTGCCCGCAATGCCCTTGATTTCGTTGACCTCAGCGAGGAGCTGATCGAGCCGACTCCTACCGCGCGCATACTGGTTGATGAGCGCTGGATCAGGCGCCGTAGGGGTCGTGGAGGTACCCGTGGTCGTAGATACTGGAGGGGGCGTTCCACCTCCAAAGATTTGTGTAAAAGCTACCAAGGGGTCGCCAAATGGGCGCACTGGCTGACCATTCTTAAAGAAACATTCCGCGTGGTCTCCGCCTTGGCCCTTATCCCAGAGGGTGCCAAGCCCGATGCTTCGGAACTTCGTGTTCGTACCAACTTGATCGGCAACGATTTGATCAATGGTGGTGGCGGTTCCATAGCCATAGGCGTCCGCTTCACTCGTGCCACATGCATTCGGCCCATTGCAGCCCTGCCCCTCCCCTTTGCCT
The DNA here is from genome assembly GCA_033763455.1 of Polyangiaceae bacterium. Classification (GTDB taxonomy): domain Bacteria; phylum Myxococcota_A; class Polyangia; order Polyangiales; family Polyangiaceae; genus JBBRRP01. The sequence continues at coordinate 47,379 of JANRKO010000006.1, read as the reverse complement.
CCGAACATCGTGCGGCATCCGCCGCCGTGACCCTCCAGCTCGTAGAAGGCACTCACCTCCTCAGACGCGGGCGACTCGGCACCGTCGATCACGATCATGTCCGATTCTAGGGCCGCGAAAGGCTTAGCCAGCGTGTCGAAGAAAAAGTCCGGAGTTCCGTCCGCTCCTGCTTTGTAGGGGATACCACCAGGCAGATTGAGAAGAATCAAACGCAGCGGGAAGGCTGTTTGCGCTTCGGCCAATACCGACCGAAACACGGGCGTTGCCAGGAATGCGGCGGCTCCCAGCTGCTTGAGCAATGTGCGGCGCTTAAGAATCGCTTTTGACATTCTTACAGGTTCCCTTTCGTCTTGCTTACAAGTGCGCGCGTCATTGGAACGTCCGATAGAAGAAGTTGTCCGATTTGGTGATGGCCACTGCCAACTCGCGAATATCGAGCCCACCGCTCGTGAGGTCAGAGGCGATACGGTTGGCGAGCTCACGCTCGCCAGCGATGTCGTTTCGGCCGAAAGTCCACTGATAGGCCTTGAGCGCGAGGCACTGTTTGGCCTCCTGGCTTGCTGCCAATTTGGTTGCAAACGCGGGCACGCCGGAGAAGGGGCCATCCATATCGGGGGTGCCGGTGATGTTACCCGCGGCGTCGATCGGCTTTCCATTCTCTTCCGTGCGATAAGCCCCCAAGCCATCGTAGTTCTCGAAGCCAAACCCGATCGGATCGATCAGTGAGTGGCAACCGGCGCATTCTGCGTCCGTGGAATGCTTGGCGAACCGTTCGCGCGTGGTGGCATTCAGATCTGGAGGTGGCGGCATCACGGCCTTGGGAGGTGGCGGAAGCGTCTCGCACAGAAACCGCACGCGCCCCATTTTTCCGCGTAAAATGGGCCCAGATTCATACGCCTTCGCAAAGGTGGCCAACACGGAAGCCTGGCCAAGCAGGCCGATACGTTCGGTGGTGTTCAAATCTTTCTTCACGAGCGTGTTGCCCTGGCCTGGGTCAGCCATGCCGTAAACTTGAGCGAGCGGCGCGTTCACGTACGAATACGGCGCCGTCAGCAAGGTGTTGTAAGACCCATCCCCATCAAACACGACAGCCTGGATAAACTGCGCCGTTTCGTCCGTCATGGCGCTCTTCAAATCAGCATTGAAAAGGGGATAAACATCAGCCGTCTTTTGCATGTCGGCAATGCGATGAATGCCGGAAAATTCCTGCAGAAAAGCGGTAAGGGAAGCGCGCGCGCCCGGCAGCTTTAACAAACGCCGTGCTTGCTGTTCCACTTCTGCACTCGTTTGCAGGGCATTGGCGGCGGCTGCGGCAAACAACTCCTGATCCGGCATGGACCCGAGCAACATGTACGAAAGCTCTGAAGCCACTTCGTAAGGCGTGAGCTTCCGATTGGCTCCGCCCGAAGCATCCCCCAGCTCAAAGCGATACAGAAACTTGGGGGATTGAAGCATGATCTCCACCACGTGGGTGACCCCGCCCGAGTAACCCGTTCGCCCCACTTCAGCGGCAAACAAGCCCTGGTACTGCTGCTCTTCGGCCGCCGTCAGAGGCCGACGGAATGCGCGTTCACCAAACGTGCGGATAAAGGCAGCGCCGCAATCGGCTTCCGCCATGGGTGCCTGGCAGGGAGGAGCCACGAATTCCTTCACCCCCTTGTTATTTGCGATCGTCGCGTATTGCGTCGCCAAGGACGTCGAAACTGCCAAACGATCGGCAAAGTTATCGAAACCCTTGGGTGCCGGCAGATCGGCATCCACATTCTCGGAGGGGAGTGCTCCGAGCCCCAGAAGGTCACGAACGCTGGCCCGGTATTCCCGATTTGTGAGCCGCCGAAGCACTGTTGGGCCTGCTACGGCCCCTTGCGGCCCCGACCCACCGGTCTGCGGGGCGTTGCCAGAATTGCCAGCGCCGCCTGTTCCATCGCTCACCGTACCCCCGGTACCGTTTGCTACGGGGTTAGGCTGGTTTCCGCGCTCAACAGAGGCCGAGCACGCAGCGCCAACGACGGTGAGAGCTCCGAGGGAGACGAGTTTAGCTAGCGAGTCCAAATACCGCATTCCTCAAGAGTAGACACCAGCACCGAAGCTAGGCCTTTCCACTTTGGCCTAGGCGCTCGATTACGACCCGGCAACCCGTAACATATAAGAACTTGCGGCGACTCGCCGAGGGACAAGGACACACACGTCGCCCAATGCCTCTTACGCACCCAGATTGGAACACAATAACACCGCTTTTACTTAACGTCGTGTTTGTCCTGGGCACGTTGAACTCCTCTATGCCTCTCGCATGATCACGCCAGGATCTCGTTGATCCCACCGTTGAAGCGCGCAGGATCCCCAAAGCTCGTTGGACTGAGCCCAAACGCCTTCATCAGCGTGAAGCAAAGATCAGAAGTGCTACGCGCTACGCCGATTTGGCTCGTGGCTTCACCGCCTCCGCCGACCGGACGTGTGCCTTGGGAAGGCGCACGCTGAAAGCGCATATAGCGCCCACTTCGGATCAGATTGCCAGCCAAATTACCCGCCAAGACAATGGGAGAATTCGTATTCGTGTGGTTATTTCCGCGAGTTGCAGTCGAAGCGAACACGACCAACGTGTTATCAAGCATCGTGCCGGCGCCTTCCGGAATACTCCCGAGGCGATCCAGAAGAGCGGCTACTTGGGAGGAATGCCAGGTTTGGATTTTCAGGATTTGTTGCTGCGAATCCATATCCTCCGAGGGAGCGTGGCCGAGATCATTGTGGTGCCCCTTAGTAATGCCAAGCCACGGGTGGCGGAAGCCGCCCATATCATCGTAGAATTGGTACGTAGCGATACGCGTAAGGTCACAGCTCATGGCTAGCACCATGTTCTCGATTTGAGCTTGCGCGATTGCGGGTGCGTCAGCCTCGGAAAACTCATCGAGCTTTGGCGGCACCGCTGGCTTGCCGCAACCTTGAAGTGCACCGGTTCCCGCGCCTTGCCCCACCATCATCTCTACCGCGCGCAGGGAAGTAAGGTGCTGTTCCAGCTTGTCTCGATCTTCCTGAAAAGGAAGGCGCGTTTGCAGCTCTTGGAGCTGCTTGGCGCTCGCATCCAACACGGACGCACGACGCGCAATCGCTGGATCAGGTGCGGCGGGGCTCGCTGTGCCGCTCGGCGGTGTAAAGTTCGCAAAAATGCGCTCGAATGCCTTGCTCGGATCGCATTCGGGAGGTGCGGGCATCTCGGGGCCATACCAGCTCAAGCGCGCGCCCACGCCAGTGTCTAGGGAATTGGCGAGGACTCCCAGTTGCAGGTTGGCAAACTTGGTAACACTGGAGAGGTTCAGCTCCTTGGCTAAGACGTGGTCGACGGTAACTCCGCCGCCGATATTCTCGAGATTCGAGGGCCTGCCACCGAAGTAGTTGGAGTAGCCCTGGTGGTTCCCATCCCAACCGTCGATACCCTCTGCGATCAGGAGGCGGCTACGATGAGCTTCGAGGGGTTTCAGAATCGTCGAAAACTGGAAGTCCGTAACATCGAGTGCGCTCAGGCCCGTAACGTACTCGTTCATGGAAGGCGGCGCGATCGCGGGTGCAGACTGCCCAGGAAGGATGGGCCAGAACTGCTCAGGCCAGCTCGTGTGAACCGTCGCGTAGATGATGAGCCGCTTGGGGTAATTGTTGGGCTGCGCAACGGCACTTCCGAAGCCGCGAAAGGTCTGTAGGAGAGGTAGGGCAACTCCCACGCCCGCCAGGGCGCGCAGGGCGTTTCTTCGGGCAATCTTGGCGTATTTCATGGTTAATCCCTTATTCCGCGGACGGTCAGCGACTGCGTAGTGTGTTGGATTCAGCAAGAGCCACGACGAGCTTCGTCAGACGTCCTTGGCTGCTGAGAACGCCGGAGAACTCGGCGATGGCGGGAGCGTCTCCGGCGGTTTCCTTGCGACCCGTCGCGAAGCGGAAGAACTGTGTCGTGACGCAGGCATTGACTTGAGGGCTCGCGGCTAACCTTGCTGCGAGCTCAGTCGGACCGTTGAATGCCCCTGGCGTGTCCGTGCCCACGATGTCACCAGTAGCGTCTACGGGTTTTCCACCATCGGTGTCCCGCCAGCGACCCACCATATCCAGATTCTCCAGGCTAAATCCGATTGGGTCCATTGTTTGGTGGCAAGCCGCACACGTGGGATCTTGGCTATGCTGCACCATTCGATCCCGCGCGTTGAAGGTGGGAGCAGCTTCGGGCAGCTTGTTTACAACGCTCGGTGGAGGGGGCGGAACATCCTGACAGAAGAACTGTTCGCGAATGAACTTGCCTCGCAGCACCGGCGAGGTTTGGTCCGGGTGACTCAACGCGGCCATAATGCCACCGCGGGTTAAAATACCAGTGCGTTGGGCAGGATCTAGGGCAACCTTGGTGAACGCATCCCCGGTAGCGCCAGTTACCCCGTAAAAAGCCGCCAAAGGGCCGTTCAAAAACGATTCTGTTCCGGCGAACAATGTTTGCACCGTCGTCGAGGAATCGAACGCCGCGTAAGTCACGAACTCATCGAGCTCCTGGCGCATAGCTTGAGCCACCTTTGGCGTGAAATCCGGGTAAATGGCGGCGTCCCGCGTGAGTGATTGAACGGCCCCATACTTCAACCAATGGGAATGAAAATCCTTGAGTGTTGCTTTGGCCTTGGGGTCCGCCAAAAGCCGTTCTGCCTGCGAGGCAACGCCGGTGGGCGACGTGAGCGTGTTCGTGCGGGCGGCATCCAACAACGAAGCGTCTGGCATCGTTTGCCACAACATGTACGACAACCGAGAGGCGACCTCCCAACTGTCAAGCGTGGCCGAAGAAAGCTCCACGCGGTAGAGAAAGCGCGGTGACATCAACATGGCCTGAATCACCCACTCAATGCCTGAATTAAAGCCTCCAGCGGCTTTGCCTTGACTGAACACAGCCGTCAAACGGTCAGTATCTGTTTGCTCTAACGGATGGCGAAATGCACGTTCGCCAAAGCTAGCGATGAATTGTTGCGCGCAGGCGTCGTCTGCTGTGGCAGCACAAGGGAGTAGGGTCGTTAGGTTCGACAGCAGGGCCGCCGAAAGCGTCTCGGCTGCCGTTAATTGGGCCTGCACCAGCACAGGGGAAACGGTGAGTGCCGCGGCATTGTTGTTGAAGCCGTAACTCTGCTCTTCCGGCGGGAACTCTTTTGCGGGCGCCGAAGTATCGGCCAAAAGATCCCGAACGGTGTTGTTGTATTCCGCGATATTCAAGCGCCGAATCACGGTTATCCCCGGCGCTCCCGGGTCGACTACGACGATGCCCGTACCCCCAGAACCAGAGCCCACGCCTGAGCCGCCCATTGCCGTGTTGCCGATCCCGCTACCCGAACCGCCAGCGCCCAGCAAAGCTCCGCTGTTGGCGCCCGCGCCAACCGCAGGGCCATCAACGCCATTCGGTGTCGCTCTTCGGCTGGGAACCTCTGCTGAGCAGGAGATTGCCCCCAATAGGGCGAGAGAAACGGCACTTCCGTGAATGAATCGTTGCATCGGGTACCTCGCTGGGAACTCTGAGTAGAAGCTCCCTTTCGCATCCCAGGATACGCACTCTCAGCGGAACGATGCCTTCAATCTTGAGCCGAGATGGGGCGCAAAGGTACACGATCCAATCACAGGCAACGTGCGAAAGACCGTGACACAACGCAGCATCACCGTCGCCGAACTCTCAAACGATACAAAAGGACGCTCACCTCGGAATCATCAGCGGCGATTGAGGCAGAATCATCCAACGCTGGGGCATACACCACACGAGTGCAAACGGTGCGCCCATTGTCAGCGAAAACTTCAACTGTTGTCCGATCCACAAGAATCCAGCTATCACCAAAGGTGATTCAACTGATAAAAAAGGTGATACCAGCCGTTGTGATAAATGGTCCCGTTGGGATCATTCATCCAGCGCGATGGCGGCGCAAAGTGGCACGCTGGGCGATTGGGGTCCAGAGAGGCGGCCTCCGCCCCTGCGTTGAGATACACCATTGCCCGTTGGATCGCTGAATCACTCATACTTTCCACATTATGTCGCCAACCAAAAATCCCCCGCGCTGGGAGCCGATGGCATTCTAGATTATTGCCGGCTGCACAACATTACGATTCAAGCTTGGGCACCTCTTGCACGAGGGCGCGCCCTCGGCGGCACCGATGATCCCAAAGCCATCGAACTGGCTCGCGTCGTGAGCGAGCTCGCTCGTGCCAAAGACGTGCCCAATGAAGCCATTGCGATTGCTTGGCTCCTGCGGCACCCTGCCGGCATCCAGCCCGTTATCGGAAGTACCGAACCCGCGCGCATCAAAGCTTGTTGCGCCGCAGAATGCGTCACGCTCTCTCGCGAAGAATGGTACTCGCTGTATGTGGCGGGCCGCGGAGCACGGCTGCCTTGAGCCCCGCTCACCCGCGTTGGTGCAGCTCAATCACGTTGCGGTCTGGGTCACGCACGAAAATGGCCTGCGCCCCAGGATAAAACTGGATAGGGCCACCAGAGAGCCCAATACCTGCCGCCTCAAGGCGTGCTTTGGCAGCCAAAACGTCAGGGCAAAGTAGCGCAAAGTGCGTGATCCCGGGGTGTTTCTCAGGCACATCCATCAAAATGTTCGGCGCTTCAGCCAGCGGTGCATTTAGGACCAGATTCACCTCAACGCCAGAAGGATGTTCAAGGATAGCCACAGGCTCCGGCCCGATCGGACCGGCCGTCTTGGTAAAGCCCAGCAGCTCATAAAAACGCACGGAACGTTCTAAATCGTGTACACGAATGCCCAGGTGAGCCAAACCCATGATGGCAAGAGGTTCCTTCTTCGTAAGGGGTGTCATGAGTGTAGCGTACCTCAATCCTTCACGTAAAAACTGCCCGCCCGCAGGCGCTGCCCATTCACGACCACCTCCACTCGATGTTCCCCCGGGTAGGGCTTGCGTGTGGTGTGCACCGCCAAAGAAACCGTCGTTTTGAGCTCCACACTGGCTTTAGCCGGTAGCTCAACGCGCTTGAGCTTGAACACCTTAGGAGCCGTTTTGCCGTTCGCTTTCACAAAGTGCACCGCCAAATCAACCAGCAAGCTCTGAGCCTTTTGGGTTTGGCTCCGCAAGGCAAAGCTCACCGAAACGCTTTTCCCCACGGTCACACGCTCCGGATCAAAGCGCACCGCTTCTAGCGCGACCAACGCCTGCCCGGCGTACCCAAGGATCTCTAGCACTGCTGGCTCACCTCGCTTTACGGCACTGCGCAAGGCGTGTTCGATGAGCGCTTTCCGCTCAGCTGGTGCCCCCTTGGCCCAGCGCGCACACGTCTTCACCAACAAATCGAGCCGTACCTTGCCCAAATCATTCAGGTTGTTGGCGACACTTCGCCGCACCACCGACGCTGGGTCGTCTTTGAGCAGCTCCAACAACTCAAGCACGCGTTCGGGGTTGGCGTCCAACCATGCAACGCGCTCGGCCCACGGGAGCCTTAGCCGCGTACACTCCGACACCAAGCGGCGCACATGTGCGTTGGGATCTTGGGACCACTTGCTCAGCATCTCGAAGGTGATCTCAGGATCATGGGCAATGTAAGCGCGCATGCTAAACTCAGCGCTAAAACGTTTCGTCAGCTCATATTGAGCACGGAGCGAAAGGTCGAAATGAGAAAGCCCCCGCTCCGCCACGAAGATAACGTGCGGCAGATAATAAAACGGCGCCATCCCCGCCCCCACCAGTTCATCAGTAGCATGTTCGGGCCCGAGCGACGCCAGGAGCACTTTGACAGCTTTCGGATAGCTTGGCGGCAGATGGGCACCGAGAGCCGCCGCAATGTGTTTACCTCGGCCTAAGAGCTCGAGCTCTTCCAACCCTGCTGAGGCTTGTTTCACGAAGTCTTTGTCGGGAAACGCCGGGTGTACCTTCCTAATGTCCGCCGCCAGGCGTTTCACCAGCGACGCCGAAAAGAATGTCTTTAGTGGTTCAGCCATTTCCTACGGTCCTGCTTCTCAGTTCACGAACCTATCAGTTCACGAACCTAAAAGGGTCGTACATGACCTCTATCACCTTCGTTTCCCATCCAACGAAAATGTGCTCCAAAATAGCCTCACGCACAGCGTACTCTCGAAGGGAATGCTTGAGAAAAGTCTTAGCGAGTTCCAGCTTCTGAGCATCGCTGAGGGATTCCCCGGCCTTCAGCGCCGCCTCGAATTCATTAGCAAACCTGTACTTGCCGAGCCCACTCGTCCAGTCCACGCTGATTAGGCGCCGTGTGTCTTCGTTAAACAAGATGCCATCGCTCACCAGATCGCCGATCCGAGTCTTGTACGGATCCTTGTAGTGGGCTTTCAAGAAGCTCGCGAGCTCTTGCTCATCGCTCACACCGAGCGCCGCCATGATCTTGGGCCGTGAGAGGATGAAATCCATGAGTGGAGTGTCCGCGCGCTTCAGGAAGCCTTTTAGCTCAGCGGGGCCCCTTGCTAGGGTTCCGGCTAACTTCCGAAGTTGAATTTCTGGCATCGACGAGTACACCTTGCTCAAAGCGGCTGCCAGGTCATCGAAGGCCGCCTCAAGATGCCCGTGTATCCAGGTTCCGGCCTCTCGGGGATTAATCGGGATCTTATTTTCACGGAGGATCTTCTGCAGCGTGTCGCGCCAGAGCTTCAGATATTCCTCAGCTTTCTTCTCTACCTGCTTTACCTCTTGAAGAAATCGAAGCTTATTGGGAATTTGGCGTACCTTGCCGGAGGTATTCGCCAAGAGGTCGCTCACGTACTTAAGCCCTTCGTCGAAGCCAACTCTCGTACGAGCGACAATGGTCGTCGTTTCCCCCGTCGCCGTTCCGAGCAACCAACCTTCATCGACCAATCCTACCCCCTCCAACACCAAGCCATTTTCGGGGATATGAAAGAGCATGTCCCCCGCGCGGTTGATGGCGATCAACGCACCTTCACCGAGCCTATCAAGAACAACACGAGCATCCTCAACCCAGTGCACAACAGCGGCGAACCCAACTTCGATGGCCTCGTTGATGGCTGCCGCAACCTTCCCCAGTAGCTCTGCCAAAAGTTGGATGGCCGCCTTCGAATAGCGAATTCCTTTTGCAAAAAGACCACCGAACTTCCTCGCCAGCTTCAAGGTCATCCCAGGCAACTTAGCCAATGCCTTGATTCCCGTGAGCAGCTGCCACAGATCCCCCGCTAGCTTACCGAGCATGAAGCCGGCCTTGTCAAAGTCCAAGTCGTAAAGCGCGTCGCTAAACTCCTTGTTCCAACTCACCCATTCATCCTTCGCCATGGAGACGAGCGCGTCCAGAGATAGCTGACGGATGCCATCAACGAAGTCCCTAATCTTGTGTTTCGCAACACTGGGGCTCTCGAACGCCTCCACGCCGAAATCGAACAAGTCCTTGATAACTTCAAGGATAGAAGCTGCCGAATAGCCAAGGCCGGCGATAAAGCTTGCCGAAAACCTCACGGGCGTCCACAACGAGAACTCGTAATGAAACAGGATCTGCTGCCACAGAACACCGTGATCAAGCAAGTAACGCTTGAGGCCGTCGTCGTTCTCTGGGACGGCAAGGTTGAAGAACGAGTTCGCAACTTTGAAGTGCCCAAGCACCTGAATCAACTCTTGGAACTCATCCCTCGTGAGGTTGAAGTATTCAAGAATGCTGCGGATTGAACGGGAAAAATGGCGACCCCGAAGGCTTGCCAAGAACCCGTACTCCATCTCACGCAGTTGATCTACGAGCACAGTTGCAGCAGCCAGCACTCTTTCGGGCGGCGTACGCCCTAGCGCCAGCGATAGCTCCACCACAGGCAGCGCCTCGAGGGCACGGCCTCCAGGAACCTTCACGACCGGGTTCGATACGGGCGTGCCAGCCATCTAGGCTATTCTTCTCGTTTGGTTCCAATGCCAATGTGGACGTCGACGCTCGGTGCAGTGGCAGAACTGGATACCGAGTCTTTGACACTCGCCGTGAGCTCGCCTTCGGAAGTCTGGCTACCAATACGCGCGGTCATGAGCTGATGCGCGTCAGATATTGACTGCGCGCTAGTGTCATCAATCGCAGTCGTAACCGCCTGGACGACTTCTAGGTGAGTACCGTCGGTGGGCAAAAGTTCATTCCAGTGTGCGAGACAAACATAAGGCCGTGTCGCGCTGGGACATGGCGTTCCGGGCACCACTTGGATTTCGTCCACTCCGCCGAAGAATTGCTGGCGTGCACCCGCGAGCTCATTTAGCACTTTTTCGATCGCAGATTTTTTGACGGGATCCTGGACGTTAGTGTGGATACGCCTTTCGATGAGTAAGTTGAGGGCCTGGCGCTCAAACCCGGGCCGAATAGGCAGAAATACCCGCATCCAGCTGGCATTCTCGAAGGCATCCGGAGCCTTTTCTGGATTGCGACGCTCCTTATTGCTCCACCAGGAAGGGTAATACTGAAATGCAACTCCTTCGAAATCGAAGACCTTGTTCCACATTTCGATCTCGAACCCTTCGTCGCGCTGATCCGGCGGAAACAACATGGCAATCAGCAATTGGAATGCTGTCGACACTGGGTCGAATGTCTTCAGGTACGCCACTTTCCATTCCGCGAGGCGGGTTTTAATCGTGGCTTCTCGCTCCGCAGTGAGCCGCGCGACTTCCCTATCCCACGTGTCCTTTTCAGCCTGCCACACGGCGAGCTCGGCTTGGTACGAAGCGCTTGCACCCGTAGCGTCAGCGCTAAAATTCACCGTAACGTTGCAATACAAGTGTGCGCCCACGCCGCCCCAATCAACCCCAGCATGAACGATCACGCGTACTCCACTGGTTGAGTTTGCTGTGTCGATATATGGCTCGGCCAGCAAGACGCGAACACCGGGGGCGCCGCGAGCACCAAAGCCGGACCAAGAAACCCCGAGCGCAATACCCGCTGTGTCCCCATCCCACTTGTACCCAGCTGCGGGAACTGGAAACCTGTATTCGTAATCAGCTCGCATGTCCCCCCAGGGTTGCAGCCAGTTGGTAAGTTCGACGGAACCGGACGAGACAGCAATATCTGCTCCTACCCCCCGATCGGTGGGTTTATCGCGTAGTACGGGCAGCTTGAGTGGTAGCTCTGCTTCGAGCCTCGTGCGCTCCGCTCGTTCCGCTTGATCCAATACAACGCCTGGATCCGGAATGAACGGCGCCCAACACAGACGGATCCCGAATCGTTCATGTGAAACTTTGATCTTCTGGAGCAGCTTGAAGTAGATGAGATCAACCGGGGTAAATTGGTTAGGGTTTCTGAGTACTCGCTTGTTCCCAGCTTCAAATCGGCTGGTCTCTGAAACCTTCATGGTCACTTTATGTTGTGCGCGACGTCGCGATGCTAGCTTCTCCGTCCGGGTCATCACGTTGCGCACCGTTTCGCCCTGAGTGGTAGAGAGCGCGTTAGCAACGGAATCCGTATAGCCGGCGCTCACATTCAAGCTCACGTAGTAGGAGAACCCGAGCGTACCTCCCACGTTTATACCACGGTTTTTGGTATCACTCGCCACGCGACTGAGAGCTTCGGAGAGCTCCGTTGTCAAGTTACTCCCAAGCTCAGTATTAACCTCCTCATCAGTCTCGTTAACTTCCTCGAACGTAACCGTCTTCTCGGAGAAGGTCTTCTGTTCGATAGTTACCTCTTCGCCTGGAGCCAGGCTCAACGAGAGGAGATGCTCGCCTAGCGCAAAACCACTGGGAGTCACTCGCGTGCGCTCAAGCAAAATAATTCCAAAGTCGGATACGCGCTCGGCTAGCTCAAGATCGTCGGCTGGGCGATTCACTCCACTGCCCATGCCTGCGCCTGTTCCGGTATTGCCGGAGGGTCCAACACTGGCTCTCGGCCCCTTGGGGTGTTTGGGAGGCTTCGTAGGCTTGGGGCGCTTGGTGGGCTTATGCGCTTTCACTAGCGAAGCCGATTTTTGTTGCTTCTCTGCCACCTCTAATCGGGCTGCCTTGGGCAATTGCCGCATGGCTTGCGCCACTACGCTGGTGACGGGGTTCCCGTTCGCATCGCGAATCACGAATGGAACGAAGCGATTTTGATATGCGAATCGATCGCTCTGTTGAGGTGTCAGGTCAAGTTCGCTGAGCGCCGGGCCAACTGCTTTTCTAGATTGCATACACGGACTCCTCGTCACGTTCTGCAATGACCCTCCCCTAAGGCTCAATGGCACAAATCACGGTGGTCTTCCGGGCAACTTCGACATGGCAGAAAAACAGCTCCCGCCGTGCACACCAATTGCGGTTTGGCCCGCTAGCCGCGATCGGTACTGTGTCGGAGTCCGAGTGGGACCATCGCAGGCTGAGCGAGCTCGCCGTTTCAAATTTAACCTGTAGCCCGATTGGCTCGACTACCAAGCCAGCTCTATCAACCCACATATCCCGGTTGCGCAAGCTTGCGAAAATCGCGTGGGCCGTAACCCAACATTCGGCGGAATACCGAAGCCATTTGTTTGGGAACGTGAAACCCGCAACGCTCGGCCACGGCTGTGAGCGAAAGCTCGGTGTCTGCCAGGAGCCGCTCTGCCTCTTCCAGTCGAAAACGTGCCCATGCATCCGCAGGGCTGTACCCCAAGCTCTCCCGAAAGCGACGCTCCAAAGTTCGCCTCGAACACCCAATCTTGTCACTCAGCCAATCGATGCCTTGGGTATCGATAAGATGTGACCGCATATGCTCCAAAGCGGCGTGCACCCACGGATCTTCAACGGTGACGCCGTCGGTGGAGCGGCGACCAGCAACCCTCACGGGCGGGACCTGAATCGACAGGGAGTTGGGTACTTTGTCGCTGAGCATCTGCTCCAGCGCTTGGGCGGCTTCATAGCCGATGCGTTCGGATGCGGTTTGCACACTACTTAAAGGTGGGTCCGCAAGCGCGCACATCGAGGCGACGTTGTCGACACCGAGGATTGCCACCTGCTCAGGCACGCGCAATCCCAGACGGCGACACCTCTCGGTGATCATCCAGGCGAATCTATCGCCATCGCAAAAGATGGCGACGGGCAGCACAAGCTTCTGCAACCAAAGGTTGAGTTCTCGCTCGTAAGCTTCTAGTGCCTCTGGCTCCACATCATCCGGGCCACCCAAAAACACGTCGCAATCGCGGTCTGCGAGACGGAGATGTTCTTGGAATCCTCGCAAGCGTTCGTCAACACGAGCAGGCAGCAAGGCATAGTACGCGAAACGCGTGTGTCCTCTTCTTAGAAGGTGCTCTGCAGCCATCGCGCCGATTGCTCGGTTATCGTTGCTGACTTGGGCCACGCCGGGGACCTTGGGCTGATTGCTGATATTGACGACCCGGACGGTTGCTTGCCGAAGCAACTTCAGCAACTCGGCGTCCGCCGTGCGAATAATGACTCCTCTTGGCCTTTGCGCGAGGAGCCCGCGCACCCCAGCCAACGTCGGAAAAGCGTGGTCGAACGTCCAGGTCTTGTGGGGTCGCGCGTAAGCTCCGATCCCGCGCAGCAGCCCGTCATCGTAGCCGCTGTAAAAATCCAAACACAGACCAATAAGCACTCGGCATTCTATGCCTGTGAGATCGCGTAGCGCAATCCAGGCAAGTGCTGTCTTTCATGGGCACCTTGCTTATCGTGGCATCACCATGCCCGATGGATATGCTCTGGGCACGGGAGTTCGCTGCGCCCGTGGCATTGCACCTCCCTGAGAATGCCGTGGGTGACCGAGCGAAGACTCAAGAGCGGCTCCCCCCGGAGAGTCTTCGCTGAAATCGGCACAAAATACTGAAAAATGACGCACCCGTGACGACTTGCGTATTCTAGGAGTCTTCACTTTCTCACGTCGCGCCCCTTGTGACGCTTAGGCTTGGGCCTACAACCCACTTGTGACCCGCGCAGCCGACATCGACGTCTTCCAGTACCTGGACTACCGGGCGTTCCTTCGCGACTGGTACGCAGGCGTGAACCGGGCGGGGCGCACTTTCTCTTATCGAGCTTTCGCGCGGCGAGCTGGTCTAAAATCACCCAATTACCTGAAGCTGGTAATCGATGGCGAACGCAACCTATCAAAGGCGATGGCAGAACGTTTTGGTCAAGCCTGTGGCCTCGGTGAAGAGCCACTCAGCTACTTCATCGATCTGGTGAGCTTCAACCAAGCCACCACGCAGACCGAACGCAACCAAGGCTACGCCCGCCTAACCAGCTTTCGAAAGTATCGGCAGGCACATAAGCTGGATTTGGCGCACGCAGCTTACCACTCTGCCTGGTTTATCCCAGCCATTCGAGAGCTGGCCGTTAGCCGCAGCTTTAGAAACGATCCTGAATGGATAGGTCGCCAGCTCACCCCGCCGATTTCAGCAGCGGAAGCTCGGAGAGCGCTGGACGTATTGATAGAGCTCGGAATGCTTGCGCCGGAAGGGGAGCGCCTGGTGCAAAGCGAGCCGTTAGTTTCCACGGGCCCTGAAACGCGCGGTTTGCACATCACTTCCTTTCATAAAGTTATGACAGAACGAGCCATTGCTTCGATCGATCTAGTAGCTCCCGAAGAGCGGGACATCTCATGCCTCACGCTGAACGTGGGTGAAGATGGCTTGCGCCGAATCAAAGCCCGCATTCAGCGTTTCCGCCGCGAATTACTGGATCTATCGGAGCTGGAAGACGATCCGCGGCGCGTAATCCAGATTAATTTTCAGCTCTTTCCACTATCGAATGCCATCGGGGAGCCGGGTGAAGCACCATGAAAAAGCTTTGTTTGTTTGGCCTAGTCTTAGCGGTAGGTGGCTGCACCGGCACGGAAACGGGCAACCCCAATGGCCAGGTGGAGCTGCTCTTGAACGCGCGGTCCTCCAATCTCGCACTCGTCTCCTTGCGAGAAACGGGAGGCGCCGTGGTGGTGGAGCAGGCCTGGCTCACGCTGGATAAGGTGAGCCTGCGTGAGGGCGACAACTGCATCAAGCCAGAGCGCGTCGTGGAGACCACTAAAATTGGCCTTGGAGATCACTCCGGCCCAGATGCTCTGAAGCTTTCGCTCAACGCACCGCTCGGCTTTTATTGTCAAGCGACAGCAGATTTCACGAATGGCCCCGGCTCTAGGCCGCTCGGTGCCCCCGAAGAAGTACTCAACCACTCCATCGTGATCGTAGGCAGGCTAGCTGATGGCACCAAGCTCAAGATCGCCAGCAACTTTGAGGCCCAAATACGCCTCGACGCGAGCGCGCAACCTATAGAAATTGGCGCAGACGACGCAGCCATCCTGATGGAGTTCGATATCGCCACCTGGCTGAATGGCATTGACCTCGCTACGGCCGAAAAAGACCCCATAGAGGGCATTGTGCTGAGCGACACGAA
Organism: Polyangiaceae bacterium; assembly: GCA_033763455.1. Lineage (GTDB taxonomy): Bacteria > Myxococcota_A > Polyangia > Polyangiales > Polyangiaceae > JBBRRP01. Next base: position 32,097 of record JANRKO010000006.1, on the reverse strand, counting down.
GAACACGGCACACCTCGCTCGCTTTGAAGGCAACGTAGCCCCAGGCGTCGAGTTATTCCGCGATGTGGCTAGAAATGGCCAAGTGGATCCGGAGGACACTAAAACCGCGGGAGGTTCTCTTTGAGTTCACCAGCACGCCTTGCACAATCATAAGTGCAGCACCAATAGCGATTGATCCTGTCTAGCGCCGTTGGCCAACAACGCGAGCGGATAGCTGCGCCCCGATTCTACTTCTGAACGCACCCCTTGTGGGTGCACGGGCGGAGCTTCGCCCAAACCACCGAGTCCAAGCCCAATTCAGGGCTTCAGATAACCCAACCCAAAAACACCACCAACCACGACAACCTCAAAACAATCGGAGTAAAATCATGAACACTTTCTCAAAATTGGCAGTCTTGATGCTCGCAACCAGCGTGCCCCTATCGCTAGTAGCCTGCAGCAGTGACGACGACACACCTAGCAGCACTCCCATGACCTCAACCGGCGGCGCTGGCAATGGCACCGGCGGAATGATGGCCACCACAGGGGGCACTTCAACTGGAGGCATGATGGCCACCGGGGGTGCTCCTATGGCTGGGCAAACCATCGTGGATATAGCGGTGGCTAACGGCAACTTCAAAACGCTCGTAGGTGCGGTCACGAAAGCCGGGCTTGCGGATACGTTGTCGGGCCCGGGACCTTTCACCGTATTTGCTCCCACGGACGCAGCATTCGCGGCGCTTCCAGCTGGAGTGGTGGATGGCCTGAGTGCAGCAGCGCTCGGGGACATTCTTAAGTATCACGTGGTGAGCGGAAAGGTGCTGGCCGCGGATGCCGTTAATCTAACAACAGCTCCAACGGTAAACGGGGCTTCGCTCAAGCTCGGAGTCACTAACAACAAGCTCTACTTGAATGGGCTCACGGAAGTCACCATGACAGACATCCAAGCGTCGAACGGCGTGATCCACGTCATCGACAGCGTGGTTTTCCCGGCGGCTTTCCCGGGAACTATCGTGGATGCTGTAAAGGCTCACCCCCGCTTGAGCACGCTCGCAGGTGCTGTAACGGCTAATGTGGCTACGGCCCTTTCCGCAGCCGACAGAACGCTGTTTGCCCCCGTAAACAGCGCTTTCGTGGGGCTCACGTTGCCGTCCGATCCGGCGGCTCTAGAAGCCATTCTCACCTACCACGCGCTCGCTTCTGTCCAACCGGCAGCCAATGTACTTGGGCTCGCCTCGGCAAAGACGGCTAACGGCGCCTACGTAGGTATCAAGACGGCGTCCGGTGTAAAGCTCAACGACAGCACCAAAGATGTGGACGTCATCTATACGGATTTCACTACCTCCAACGGCGTCATCCACCTGCTGGACAAAGTACTTATCCCGCCGGGAAATATTGCAGAGGTGGCGACCGCGGCTGGGCTCACCAAGCTCACGGCTGCCCTAGGAGCGGCTACCGTTCCAGGAACAGCAAGCACCTTCGCGGAAGCTCTCACGGGTGAAGGCCCCTTCACCGTATTCGCCCCTTCGAATGCTGCGTTCGACGCCATCCCAGCGGCTGGCTTCGGTGCAGATCTCGCCAAGGTTCTGGGGGTTCACGCACTTTCGGGTGTCGTGGATTCCAAGGGTGTAGTCAAGGCCATCACGGACAACGTATCGCCTGATACGATCAGCAGCGCCACGGACAAGAAGCTCGCGCTAGCACTCGTCGGCAACGATGTTCTCATCAACCGAATGGTGAAAGTAACAGCCACTGATATTCCGGCAAAAAATGGCATTATCCACTTGGTAGACGCGGTCATCCTCCCGAGCGATGTCACCTTCCCGGGCAACTTCGTGGAAGCGCTCTCCGCTTACCCGCAGTTTTCCTCACTGGTAACGGCTGTTACCAAGGCTGACGCGGGAGTTGCGACAGCTCTCACCGGTGCTGGCCCACTCACCCTGTTCGCTCCAGGCAACGCAGCGTTCACGGGGATCGACGTGAATCAAAACCTCACGGGCACTCTGCTCTACCACGTGCTGCCACTCGCCGCTGACAGCACCTTCGTTGTTGGAAACTTCTCAACGCCGGCTGCGACGGCAACGGCCGCAAGCAAAGATGTCACCGTAGACGGCACCGCCCTCAAGGTGAACGACAGCAACATCGTCCGCGTGGATCTCAACGTGTCCAACGGCGTAGTTCACATCATCGACAAGGTGCTCACCCCACCCGCCAACTAAGAGCAAGAACGCAGTTGGGTCTTTCGACCGACGGCACCCCCGGGCTTCCAAGCGGAGCCCGGGGTTTCCGTGTTTTGTAGCGCGGTGGCCCGAATCTCAATCAAAGTGCCAACTCAGCCACCCGCACGCCTAGGCTGCGCAGTGAGCAAGTCGCGTTCATTTCGCTTCAGGAGCGCTTGGAGAAGTGGGTTCTGATAGTGGCGCTTTATCGTGATCGCGAAAAAGCTCTCGAACAGGTTGGGGAGCTTGCAGTACTCCTCTAGGCGCCCTTCGCGCAGTTCATCACGCACGACGACGGTTGGGACCACAGCCGCAGCACGGGCTGCTCGCGCGAGAAGGCGGAGCATCGCCATGTCATCCACTTCCGCAAGCACCACGGGGCGCACCTCTAGCCGTTCACAGAGGAGATCAAAGCCTGTGCGAATGTCGCTCGCGGTACTCGGCAGAATCAGCGGAAGCTTGGCCAAATCTTCCGGGAAACGGAAAGGCTTTCCGCGCGGGCGCGGTGCGCCAACGAGCGAGACAGCCTGGTGCGCAATGCGCTGACAACGCCAGGCGTTTTGGGTGTCTCCCTGCACACTGCGATTTGAGAGCACCAGATCCAGAGTGTGAGCGCTCAGGCGCGGCAAGAGCTCCCCCAAGCTCCCAGATTGGAGGACCAACTCCACGTCCGTGCGATTTAACAATGGCCGAACGAAGCCCTTCTGAAAATTGCGCGATAATGTGGCAACCGCGCCGATGCGCAACACCTGCCTCTCCTGAGCCTTTCCGTCCCGTAGCGTCGCTAACAGCTCCGAGCCGGTGGCGAAAATCTGCTCGGCAAAGCCGAGCGCAATACGGCCAGCTTCGGTCAGCGCGAGCGCACGCCCCTGACGCAGGAACAGCTTTTGGCCCAACTGCTCTTCGAGCTCCTTGATTTGCGTCGAGAGGGCGGATTGGGAAACGTGCAACTTTTCGGCCGCGCGGGTGAGATTACCCTGTTTGGCAACAGCCCAGAAATAATAGAGGTGATGGTAATTGAGGCGAGACATTTCGTTCTGATTATAAGAACGCTTCGTTCCAAAGTTAATATTATACTTAAGTCGTGGAACCCAGCACGCTCCATTCTGTTCAACGGATGAAGCGCCCATGAATTCCCTCTTAACCTTATCTTCGGCCATTTCCTGGATTTGCTTCGTGGTTCCTGGCCTCTATCTGGCTAGCGCCGCACTCACCCTTCGGTCCTGGCCCCACCCTCTGCGAGTTTGGACCTTAGCCTCTCGGCTATCTGGGCTGGCTGTAATCGGGGCCGCCCTGCTCGCCTTCGGCAGCGCCTTCGCTCCGCCCGTTGCCGATCCACTCGGGGCATTCTTTGGGCTAACCTTCGCTGAAGACCGGGTGCTGAGTGTTCGCACCGATCTGCTCAGCGGAGTGATGTTGCTACTCGTGAGCTTCGTTGGGTGGGTAGTGATGCGCTTTTCTCGGCGTTACCTGGACGGCGACCCAGAGCAAATGCGTTACCTTGCGCGGCTTTCCCTAACGCTTGCAGCTGTATGCCTCCTGGTTTGCAGCAACAACCTCCTGATGATCGCCGTTTCATGGTTTGGCACCAGCCTCGCACTGCACGGGCTTTTGACGCACTTCCGGGAGCGGCTGCCAGCTCAAATCGCCGCGCACAAGAAATTCCTCCTGAGCCGCCTTGCGGATGTGTGTTTGCTGGGTGCAGTTGCGCTGATCGCTTCGAGCTTTGGAACCCTCGAGCTCGACAAGATTTTCGAACGCGTGCAGCATGTTGGTGCATTACCTACCAACGTTGCTTGGGCTTGCGGCTTCATTGCCGTGAGCGCCTTGCTGAAGTGCGCGCAGCTTCCATTTCACGGCTGGCTCATCCAGGTCATGGAGGCACCAACCCCTGTTTCGGCGCTGCTACATGCCGGCGTCGTCAACATCGGAGGCTTCGTGCTCCTCCGCCTTGCTCCGCTCATGACCCATGCGGAAGCCGCTCAGGGCTTGCTCTTGCTTGTCGGCGCCGTCACCGCCAGCGTGGCATCACTGGTGATGCTCACTCGGATCAGCATCAAGGTAATGCTGGCTTGGTCAACGTGCGCGCAGATGGGCCTTATGCTGGTTGAATGCGCGCTCGGAGCCTACGAAATGGCGCTCTTACACCTCGTGGCGCACTCGCTCTACAAGGCACACGCTTTTCTGAGCGCGGGTGGCGCCGTTGCAAGTTATCGGGTGGCCGCCATGTCCCCACGGACACAAGGTTCCGCATTTGGAGTCCAGTTGCTCCTTGGCGGCGCTTGTTCGGCACTCCTAGCAGGTGGGTTGAGCCTCGTGGGCGTCCACCTCGTGAACCAGCCCGCGCATTGGTTCCCACTTGCGATGCTGGCTCTGGCCTTGCCTTCGCTCCTCCTAAAGCTGCCGCAACAGCAGAGCCTCAAAAGCCTCGCTTTCCTCGCTTTGGCTGGGCTCGGCGTGGCACTCGCGTTCGCCCTCAGCCACCTAGCCTTTGGGCAGCTAGTGCCCACCGGAGTGCAAATGATGCCCGTATCGACGCCTGCTGCCGCATTCGCCACAGCTAACCTCGCACTCTTGTTCGTGATTCATGCTTGGGTCCGCAGAAGGCCAGAGAGCCGCTTCTCACTTTGGCTCTACCCACGCGCCTTCGCAGGTTTCTACCTCGATGAGCTCTTCACTCGCCTCACCTTCCGTCTCTGGCCTGCGAAGCTTCCGGCCTCACTTTCGATCCAATTGGCCCTGCCCCAACCCCAAGAAAGTCTCTCGTCATGACAGCTTTTGCCTCACAGGCCACCACCGAGGCTTCCTTCAAGGCTTCCTTCTCACGCGAGGCGCTCGGCTCTGCTTGTGCCAGTGTGGCCCCCACTTTCCCTCTCGATAGATTCATCGCCGTGAATCCCTACTGGGGTTACGTTTCGCAACCAGTGTCGATTGCTGCGGAGAAGCTAAAGAGGCTCTCGGGGACCAAACTCTTGATGCCACATTCTTGGTTCAAAGAGCGCTGGGTGAAAGGACAGCTTACACACCAACATCTGGAGCATGCGCTGAAACAGAGCGGCTCCAGCGTAACCCTTAACGAGCTACTCAGCGTTCTAGAGTCGGAAAATACGAAGACCGATGCCAGAGTTTTGCTCATCACACACCTAGCCGATCGCGGCCGCGATATAGGGCACCAAGGGGCGTGGGCTCAGTTCGTTACACACAGCGTGAGCCAACTCTGTGCGTCGTACTTCGACGGCGGCCAAGCCTCATGGACAGCCAAGCGGCCTTCCAGCCTTTATCAAGCCTGGAAGCAATTCGCACGCGTGGACAAAAGCGCCGCACTTTTGATGCACTGCGACCTAAGGGACGAGGTCTCCACCCTCCCTGACACCCACGAGGAATTGCTCGGTCTTGCACTCACAGAGCTCGAGCTCCCACCCGAGAAAGTGGAGAGCTACTTGAGCGCGCTCCTTCTGGACATCAACGGCTGGGCTTCATGGTGCGCGTATCGGAGGTTTCAGGCAGGCCTTTTGGGCAAGACAGACGATGCCATCGAGCACCTAGCGGCAGTACGGTTAGCCTGGGAGTTACTGCTTTTCCGCAATGGCGGCGGCCGCGTACCATCCGAGCTGGCCCATGACTGGAACCAGGCGCGGCAACAGCTGCCGGTGGAAAGCGAAACCGCGATACCGAGTGAGCTCGCGGCCAAAGAGTGGATCCTACAGCGCGCCGTTGAGTTGAGCTTTCAAGAGAGCTTGGTGGAAAATCTCAAGAATGCTCGGGCCACGCCAAGATTGAAAACACCCTCGGCGCAAGTCGTGTTCTGCATCGATGTGCGCTCGGAGCCATTTCGGCGTGGATTGGAGGCGGCGTCGGCGCGAGTGCAAACGCTTGGATTTGCCGGTTTTTTCGGACTTCCCATCGAATACGCGCCGCTCGGAACGGAGCTCGTACAGGCACAATTGCCAGGTCTTTTAGCTGCGCGGCTGCGGGTTACAGACACCGTAACATCGCCGAGGTCCGAATCGGGTTTGCGCGAGCGCCGGCTCTCGCGCCTAGGGCTCACCCAAAGCTGGCTTGGTTTTCAGCGGGCTTCCAATTCCGGATTCGCATTCGTTGAGGCGCTGGGGCTTGGCTACGCTTGGAAGCTCGCACGCGACAGCTTTGGTCTTGGGGCCCCAACGCCGCTTCACGAAGCAGGTCTGAAGGCCGATGAAGTAGCGGAGCTTCGGCCGCGCCTGGTCTCAAACGTGGCGGGAGGAACGCTGGACCTTAAGACACGCGTGGAGCTTGTGCACAACATTCTTAAGGCAGCCACGCTTGCTGATGGTTTGGCCCGCCTCGTAGTGTTTGCAGGCCATGGCAGCACCACTAGCAACAATCCGCATGCAGCGGGGCTTGATTGCGGGGCGTGCTCCGGGCAGAGCGGTGCTGTGAATGCACGCGTGCTCGCAGCGCTTCTGAATGATCCCGATGTGCGGAATGGGCTCCGGGAGCGGAACCTATTCATCCCAGAAACCACCCATTTTTTGGGAGGAATGCACAACACCACCACAGATGAGCTGGAGTTGTTCGATCTCGACCAAGTTCCCCCTTCTCACCAAGCAGACGTAGCGGAGCTAGAGGCCGCTCTCCTAGAAGCTGGGCGCCGCACGCGGGCCGAAAGAGCTCCGACTTTGGGGCTAAAGGGCGACGACAAGGCCTTGCTCCATTCCGTGCTCCGGCGTTCGCGCGATTGGTCCGAGGTGCGGCCCGAATGGGGGTTGGTCGACAACGCTGCTTTTATTGTCGCTCCCCGGGAACGCACGTCGAGCTTCAGCCTCAACGGCCGTGTGTTCTTGCACGATTACCGCTTCGAGCAAGATGCAGGCTTCGGGATCCTCGAATTGATCATGACGGCGCCCATGGTGGTCACTCATTGGATCAACATGCAATATTACGCGTCCACCGTAGACAATCAGCGCTACGGCAGTGGCAACAAGGTGCTCCACAACGTTGTGGGCGGTAATCTCGGCGTTTTCGAAGGCAACGGTGGAGATTTGAGGATTGGGCTCCCCCTGCAATCCGTGCACGACGGTGAACGCTTTCGGCACACGCCTTTGCGGCTCAGCGTCTTCATTGAAGCTCCCCGAGCCGCTATCGAAGGCGTTATCGCCAAACACTCCCTAGTGCGTCAGCTTGTAGAAAACGAATGGATGCATCTGTTCAGGCTCGACGAAGCTACTGTGGAACAGCGGCGTGGCACAGAGTGGCATGAGGTCTGATGCAGTCATGTTACGCCGCCATCTGGATCACTTGGAATATCTTGAATCCGAAGCCATTCAAGTCATGCGTGCCATTCACACTTCCGAGGGGCCCCTCGACGAAGCGTTCTGTCCGCCATCGGTAACGCTGGTGCTACACTCGAGCCGCAAGCAGCACCGGATGCTCTCGTTCTGAATGATTTGGGGGAAATCCGAATCCGCACGGCGAACCCAGCTCGGAATACAGCATCTAACCGCTGCCCCGCACACTCGTCGAGTTTACCGGGGTGGGCTCACCCTTCGCCTGGAGAGCCGCTCCTTTGGTGGTTGGCCGCATCTTCTCACACCGTACCGTGGAGGCACGCTGGCGTCACGCTGGTACTTAGCATGGCAATTGTTGGCATGCTAACTACCCGCAGCGTTGCTGCACCCGCTTCACCTCACCGCTAGATATCGAGCAGGTGCTAGCGCCAACCTCGCTCGCAAGCTTCTTTCATCGTCCTAGGCGTCAAGATTGGAAGGCGTGACCCGCAGGCGACATGACCGCATCCAAACCAAGGATCTATCGCTCCTCGCGTTCTAAGCTGACTGCCACCATGAGATAAGCCCACTCAAACGCTCGACTCGGCAAAGCTGCCTGTTCTACACACGACGCTGAGGCGCGGAAGCCCACTCACCTTGCAGCTGCGCAAGGACCCATCATTGTTCGTCCGTGACCGCACCTATCGATCGCGCGTGAAGGAAATCCTGGACGCACTGCACGATGCCCGGGGCAATTAGCTGGCTTTCCAGACTACTACGGCTTCGACTTTGCTATCCGCCAAAACGATCGAGCTGACGCTGGTGGAGCGCAAGCACAACCTCGAACGTGAGGAACTCGATCTCGACCGACGCATCACTCACCTGGCGAGCTTCCGATACGTCTCTTCGTGCGCCTCCATCAACCGGTCCGCAGCGGCGAGCGCGCGGTCCATCAACGGCAACTTCTTCACGGGACGAATAATCAGCGCCTCACCGTCGGTCTTGACCTCAAGCGGGGTGTCCTTGGTGATGTCGAGCAGGTCCAGAACCGGCCGATCGATGATGAGGCCCAGACTGTTGCCAACTGCGGAAAGCTTCTTGACCATCATATTGGAACCTCGTTCGTACTGCCGTAATACATTGAGTATAACTGCCTGGCCTCACTAGCGCCAGGGCGGTCCCCGATGGGCGGTTCCCCGGCTCCCCGGCGCCGGAAAACCCCTTGCCCCACCCGGTACTCGCTCCATGCCCCAAGGCTAATGCGGAGGGTGGGGTAAGGCCCACTACCGCATCTAACCTTCAAGGCCCGCGCCGATGCGTCGGACCTCGAATGACGTGTGGTAGATCTGAGAATGAAACCTTCGCAAGTATCCCCAACTCTAAATGCTGTAACTGGAGAGCGCCTTGGCCACGCCGCCTTGGCCGCCATGCATGGCAAGCTCGGCCAGCGTGGTGCGTTCCAGCACTCTCAACGTAGCCTCATGCATGTCTTTCAGTACCAGGCGAACTGCGCACCGCGACTCGTCCGCACACCCTTCGCAACGATGATACGCCGTCTTGCTGAGGCAGGGCACCGGAGCAATCGGGCCATCCATGATTCGCAATACTGAAGCGATGGTCACCTCACTCGGCTTTCGCGCAAGCAAGTAACCGCCACCGCGCCCCTTCTTGCTGTAGAGCACTCCATGCTGTTTCAGTTCGCGCAAAATCAGCTGCAGAAATTTGAGCGGTATCTCATCGCTAGCCGCAATATCAGCAATGAGCATCGGCTCGCCCGGAGGCGCTGCCGCGAGCTGAGCCAATGCCTTTAAGGCGTACTTGGTCTTCATCGTCAGCATGGGGGAACGGCGAAGCCTGGCCCGCTCGGAGCGCCGCGTCAATGCTCGATCAGAATGCTCAGGTAGTGTGCGGGCACTAAAGCTTCGGCTGTTGCGGCTGAGCTCGCTGGCGCCAGGCCTCGGTTGCCCCCGAGTCCCGTCAATCCTGGACCAAAATGTTTAACGTCTGCCAACCAACCCCACCACGATCATCGCGCAGGACAATCCAGAGCGTTTGCGGGCCGACCTGCATAGGTGCGATGTAGCGATTGCTGAGCGCTGAACGCGCGCCTTCCGCGCCCGAATTCCCTGTGCGCTGCGCCCCAAAGCTCCCCCCTGTGGCAAACCACGACGCCACCACGCTCTCTCGACGCTGCTCAACGACTCGAGTTACTGGGTTAAACCAGGTATATTCTTCTGCACCGCTGCAACCTCGCTGAAGATTGCAATCCTCACCGCATTCTTCTTTGGATTCGATTGCGCTGCACACGCCATCTCCACAAATGGGCTCGCTTGGACAGCTGGCGAAGAGCGCTGAAAGCTCCACTGAGCTGCCCTTGTGTAGCGTCAGCTCCTTTTCGCCGGATTGAGCGCTTCGGATCGAAACAGGGGCGCCCCCCTCTGTGGCTTTTAGCTCGTCGATCACGGGGTTGGTATTGGCCCGGTACTGGGCGTTGTATTTGACGCTCTCCTCTCTTGGTAGGCCGGTCAAGCCGCAGATGAGGCGCACGGACCCAAGCGCAACCTCGGAGCCGAGCTCCAGCACTACCGGCTGATAAAACCCACCCGTTACGTCGGGGTCCACCGGACGCCCCGCAGGCTGCCCTGGCTTCGGCTCCGGACGAATGGGCCCAAACTGCCTGCACGCATCCTTGGTGAGCGACGCTTCGGCATCCAAGCCAGACCCAATAGCTTCGCGAGTGGTGAACCCGGCGCTCTCAGGCAAGAGACAATCCGATGCGACTGGGCCAAGCTCGGCTAGGGGCTTTCTCGCAGAACAAAATGCCCAGTTGGGAGTGGGGATCGCGACACCAGGCGGGGCCGCCACGAGCACCGATAGCTTCACACTTTGTTCGGGAGCCGCCTCAGCCGCCTCGGCGCGAATGGCCAACACACGGGGGCTGTCCACGAGCGCCGTATCCTCGGGGAACTCGGGAATGCACGCCGTAACGAGAAGCGCCGCCAGACTGCACAAAAATAGCTTCATCGTGTTTGGCTCCTAGTAGCTGAACCGCGCGCCGACTACAGGTAACAGGGGCAAGCCTGTAATGTAGCGCCGTTGTTTGAAGTCGGCCGAATACGCGATCTCTTCGGGATTTTCGCGATTCGTCACGTTTTGCACGTCGAGGTACGTTTCGAGCTCGCTCCCCGAAAATTTGAACGTTTTGGCTACTCGGATGTCCGCTTGGAAAAATGCGGGGATCCTATCGCTGTTCAGCGGCCCTAAGATGGGCTCGAAGCGATCACTACGAGCATCGTAGAACTGCCCCACGACAGGTGTTCGCGGAAAGCCTGTAGCGGCGCGCCCGCGCACGCCTACGTCAAACCCCTTTCCCAAGTCGTAGGCGGCCAACGCCGTGAGCACGTGGGTTTGATCAAAATCGAATAGGCGCCAGTTGGAGTTCGGGCCGTCTTTGCGTTCGCTACGCAATAGCGTGTAGGCAACCCAGCCAAAAAGGCGTCCTGTTCGATCGCGCCGTAAAAGAAACTGCGACCCGAACGAGCGCCCTTGGCCAAGGCTCAAGAGCGCCTCGGAAACCAGCGGAGATTCTAGCGGATTTCTAACGGCGAGGTGTTCAGACACCGTGTAAAATGCGGTCGTTTCCAGGGTGACCCCGGTTGCGAGCTGAACCGAGCCTCCGGCCAGGTAATGGTCCCCCTCGGCAAGGGAGGCTCCCGGGTTGCCAAACACTGCCGATAAATCTTCCGGCGCCGGAGGTTGGCGGTAGTGTCCATAACCCAACTTAAAGGCTACCGTCGAAATAGGTGCATAGCGGACCGCTAAACGTGGCTGCTTCGAAACCTCTGCGCTCGCAAGAGCAACTGGTGGCCGATCCCCTTCTGTCGGGATACGGCGACTGGCCTGCGTGTAAAAGGGCTCAATTCGCAACCCGGGAATAATGTGTAATTTAGAGCTGAAGAAGCTGAGATCCAATTCGCCGTAGGGCGCCGCACTACCTATGGTGGTGGAGTACTTATCAGCGTTTATCTGGTCCACGGGTGCGCGACCGAAGACGAAAGGATCGCCCTCTCGTGGCGGTGCGGTGACCGAACCTGCATGAAATGCCCGTGCTCGCACGACTTCGAAGTCCATCCCAGTGCGCGCGTCAATCCACGTTGAGAGTGGGCCCACCCATTCACCGCGCATCCCAAAAATTTCCGAGTCGGTCCTGAGCTCGGTGGGGGTTTGACCAAATTCAGCGCGCCTTCGGTTACTTGTCGTCCCAAACCACGGCTCCAGGCTCAGGCTGCTACCCGCCCCGTACCTTTTTCGGTAACGCAAACTCGTGCGGTTGAAGTCCAGCGTACGCTCCTGGCTCTTACGTGCACTCGGATCTACGCTCGGAACATTGCGTCTCTCCTTGTCGGAAGACAGCAGCCCGAAAACCTCCACGTACTGGTCACGCCCAAGCTCGTAGCGCACGCCCAACTGCGCGTCGTGGTAGTCGGGCACCACGAAGAATTCCTCGAAGTCTTGATTCAAGAAAGCCTCCGAAAGCTGCCTCAGGTGCGACCGACGCGCCGCAAGCGTAATCTCGAGTTTGTCGGTGACGGGGCCACGCACTGAAGCTGAAGCATCCAAAAGATCTAGCTGCGCGCCAGCGTGCAAGCGTTCTTTTGGGGGATTGGCAAGCTTCACGAGCACCAAGCCTCCAAGGCCACGCCCAAACTCCGCGCCGTATGCTCCTGGGATGAGCTCCACGGAGCGAACCAGATCAGAATTTACGATCGAGCGCACGCCGCCGAAGTGGTAAAGGGCGGGAACTCGCACCCCCTCAACGTACACTCTGGTGTCTTCGGGAGCCGCGCCCCACACCACCACTTCGCCCGATCCGGCTGCAGATCGCGTCACACCCGGGAGATTCTGCACCACCTTAAGGACATCCCCTTGCGTCCCAGCAACCCGCTCGGCGTCAGTCGCCTCTACTTCAGTGGACACGACTTGCTTGGAGAGCGGGGGCGCGACGATAACGATCTCCATATCGTCTTCGTCACCTCCAGCATTAGCGCCTTCGGGAGGCGGCACATCCACGTCGTAGCGAGCCTCAATGGCACGGCCGCCTTCCAATGTTTCTTCGGTTTGAACTGGCTTAAGCTGCGCGCCAGAAAGAGCCACGGTGTACTTCCCGGGCTCCAGATCTTCAAACACGAACGCGCCCTTTTCGTCGGTGGTTGCTGTTGCCCCGCCGTTGAGGGCCACCGCAACCCCTGGGAGTGGCACTCCCGTACGCCGGTCCCTCACAGTTCCCGAAAAACGAGACGTCACCTTCTTTGGAGGCTCACGCAAGACAAATTCATAACGATACGTGAGCTTCACAGGGGCGGGCTTGCCATCGATTTCAGCCGGCTCAAACACAAACTGACGAGCGGCTGCTAACGCCGCGGAGTCGAATGCTTCGCCCGCTGACGCCACGACCCGCACATCGACGACCTTGCCCGTGGCGTCGATAGCCATCTCCATGACCACCGAAGCGCCCTGCCCTTTTGCCCGCTCGCTCTCGGGAAAAGGGGCCTCCACGAGCTCCGTGAGGCGCGGAGCCTTGGTGAGCTTAGGCTGAGTCGTTGCGTTCGCTTCTGTGCGGCTTGCCTGAGCGTGGGCTTGCAGCGGGAGCAGGCCCAGGGCAACAACGCATAAGGCTACACGTGCCACTTGGGCTGCGTGACCATACGAGCGCCTGCGGACATGCTTCGCGAGAGCGGAGGAATTCACCATTGCCTGACGGCTCAATAGAACTCGATTCATGAAGCAGAAAACCGCATGGCAATGGTGAATACAGCGACAGTAGGCTTGCCGCACTGAATAGCGGGCGAGAACTGGGCGCTCTTAGCCGCGGCGATAGCAGCTTCGTCCAGGCCGTAGCCCAAACCCGAAATGAGCTCTACGTTCTGCACTGCGCCGGTTGCATCTACCGTCAACCGAATGCGCACCTTACCCTCGATCGCCGCAGCCCGTGCAGCCGAGGTGTAAGCTGGCTGCGGTACCGAAATCGGCTTGGGCTTGGTCGCAGGTTCCGAGCATTCGGCGCCAACTGCTGGTCGCGGCGGAGCCAAAGGCTTTCGAACTACTTGTGGCTCGCTAGCATTGGCCGAAGCAGGCCTGCCCACCGCTAGCCCGGGGCCGCCTTCGCCACCACCGCTGAGCGCGAGGCCTAGATCTGGCAGATTGCTGAGGTTTGGGTTGGCGGGCGGGAGATCGGCTTCGGGCGGTGGAGCGTCGGCTTGAGCCTTTGCCAACGGCGGCGGGGCCGTGCGCGCAACTTCAGGTTTCGGTGGTTCGGGCGTGGGCGGCTCAGGAGGGGGCGGCTCCTGCGTAGGCTCGGGTGCAGCGCTTTCGATAATCTCAATGGGAGTTGCGGCCTCGCTCTGCTTTACTTCGATATTGTCGAAGCTGAGCACGGCCAGGGTGTGAAACACCAAGCTCCCAACCGCGAGGACTGACTTCCGAAGCATCCTGAACTTTCCTTAGGCAAGCGGGAACCACCAGGCGTTTCGATAAATCCTTTAGCGCGCCTTGGATTTGTCGACGTTGATGGCAAACTTCGTGATCCCCACCAGCTTGGCAGCGTCAATGACCTCAATAACGGATCCGTGGCGCGCACCCTTGTCGGCACTCACAACAACGCTGGTATCTTTGCCATGCGCGCGGTAGGAAGCTCGCAGCTTCTCCGTAAGCGCGGCGAGCGTAATGGGATGCTCCCCGTACTTCAGAGCCCCATCCTCAGCAATGGTGACGACGTCTGGGCTGGAGACGGTACTATCCGAGGTTGCGGTCTTGGGAAGCTCAATTTTTAGGCTCTGGGATACGATGTACGTCGCTGATACCATCATGATAATGAGGAGCACTAGAACGACGTCCACAAGCGGCGTCACATTGATGCCCACGATGCCCCCGCGCCGGCTTCCCGCTGAACTTTGAATGGATGCCATAAGATGCTCTCACTAATTTGAATAAGCCCGTGCGTCGGCGTCGGAAGCTTCATCGTCCGCCCCCTCAAGAACGGACGGCGTAAGTGCCAGCTTGCCCGAATGGCGTTCCTTCTCAACCAAAGGCGCGCCATCCTCCACTATCTCTTCGCCAAACGTCGGAAGCGACTTCACAAACGCTGAACATAGCTTGACCAACGCCATCGACTCGGACTCAATATCCCCGATCCTCTTTTGAATGAGGTTGTAAGCGACCACCGCAGGTATCGCCACGAAGATCCCCACCCCCGTTGCCACGAGCGCTTCGGCGATACCAGCCATCACTTGGCCCATGGCACCCGTGTTTTGGCCAGCACTCCCGAGCGCGTGAAACGCGATGATCACGCCGAGAACCGTGCCAAAAAGACCGATGAACGGGGCATTGTTGCCGAGTGTGCCCAGCAGATTGAGCCCACTTTCCATCTGCTTTCGTTGTCGCGCGAGCTCCGCATCCCCCACATCGATCATCACATCCGGCCCTCGCTCGGCCCATTCGAGCGCCGCAAGCGTGACTTTCGCTTGAACTGACGGGCTCTTCTCCAAGAGCGCTCTCCCGCCGGCAATGTCTCCGTCACTGAGGCGTGCTAGAAGCGCCGAGCGCAGCTTTCCGAGGTCCTCTGATCGTTTGCGGAAGTACCACAGGCGATCCACCATGGTTGCAATCGACAGCACACTGAGAGCGAGCAGCAAATAGAGCACCCACTCGCTGCCGAGCAGCGCGATTTTGAGAAGGCGTTCGACTAACATGAGGCACCTTTTTGGGATTTGACCGAAACCATTGTTTACCTACTTAGGGAACCAGAAATTCAAGGACAAACGTGCCGATTTTTGCTCCGCCGTTAGCCTGCACGTCCAATAGTGTCCCGGACCTCTGTGCAACTTGGCGCGTTTCAAACGTATCCGGTAAGGGGCCCGGAGCCGAAGCACGAATGGTGGCACTCCACGGCACTGCCCGCGTTCCACAGGGGTCAAACAGGTTCGCGTACACCACGTAACGGCCACTCGCGGGCTTCTCTTTCCACACCGCGTCCTCGCGGCGGATGCCCGCTGTGCTGCAGTCGCGCCCTGAATCTTCCTCCAGCACTCCACCGCTTGGAGGCGCCCCCTTGCCAGCCGCGCCGCTTGGATGTTTGGCATCAAGCACCGCCCCCGTTGGCGTCACGATCCTCAAATCCAAATCCGCGTCGGAATCCCACGTGAGGCTCACCACGAGTTCAGGGGGCTTTTTCTTGGGGTTGCAGGCGTTGAGGTTGTCCTTGAAGGGAGGCAGGACACAGATGTCCGCCTCAGTCTGGGTCCCAGCATGGCCTTGCGCATCAAAGGCTGCGATCAGGAGCTTCTTCGCACCCGGCTTTAAATCGGGCGCAAAGCTTGCCGACAAGTTCCAGGTGAGCTCGCCCTGGTTCACAGGATCGGGGGCGCTTACGGGCGCCACCCAATATCCGCTTCCCTCACCCTCGATGCGGACTCCAACAGAATAGGCGTCCGTCGAGGTTCGACCGGAAATGGAAACGTCGACCGCACCGGGATTCAGAAGGCCGTTGCTCACAGAGGCCGAACGAACTGCCGGGAACGTGGGCTCGACGCCAGCCTGCGTCTGCTCAGCTGAGAGCGGCGTGAGGCCTGGCAAGTCACCGGTGCGAAACTGTGCATCCCGAATGCGGATCGGCTGCTCAAGACCCGCCGTGATTGGATCTGCGCCGCACGCGACCAAGCCGCACGCGGCCAAGAAGAGAGACAGGATGGCTGCAGCTCTCACAGCTTTACCTCCAAGCGCGCCGTGAACTGATCGTTCTTTGCGTCCTTCGGGACACCGCGGCTATCACGCGCGAGATTGTCCCGGATAAGGTCATACTGGACTGAAAACCGCGCCCCTTCGGGTAAGAGGACGCCAACCACGGGTGAGAACGTCTTGGTGCCGATGTTCTTCGGGACGAACGTGCCCCTTCGCTCTTCGAGGAAGTCCGAATTAGGGTCGTAAACCGACACGCGCACCCCGACGAAACCCTTGTCACCCAGTGACTGCACCGCGGCGCCGTAAGCCGAGAACTCTCTAATATCCACCCCGCTCACGATCGGATCGGCCACGAACAAACCGCGATCATAGTTCGACGCCACCACCAGCTCGCCGTACAACTGCGTTACGCCGACGGGCGTCTTGAGCTCTAGGCCGGCGTCCAACCCGACCACCCAGCGCTTGAAGTTCGAGGACGGAAAAGCGGCGGATCCAGGGATCCCGAAGAGCTCGGTGGGATCGGCAACACCGTCCTGATTTTCATCGATCCACTGGATCCTATCTTTGGTGCTCTCCTGCCCGGGGTGAAAACCCTTCCCAGTCCCAAACGAAACACCCCCGCTCACGGAAAAGCCTTCGGTGAACCCGCGAGTATCTGCGCCAAAACGACCAACGAGGTCCTTGGATCTGTTTGGATCTCCTGCCGCGCGCGCTCCCACCAATGGCTCGCCATTGACGAAGGCCAAGGCATAGCGGGCAAATCCATACGAGCCGGAGAGCTTAGCCCCTGCATCAGCCTCGGACGGAAATAGCGCACGCGACCCTGGGCTTCGTTCCATGAACACCCGCTCGGTTGGACTCTGAACCAACTCAAATCCGAAAGGAATGTCGAGGACTCCCACCGAAAGCGCCACTAGAGGGTGCGGGGCTTGAAGATCTTGCCCCCTATACAACGCGGATGCGAACGCCCTTCGAATATCCACCTCGACGCCGTGCACCGTATTGGCGTCTAGCTCGAGCGTGCCTGCCGCCCACTGCCATCCGCGATCCACGCGCAGCCGACCGCGACGAACCAAGAATTCATCCTGATTGAGCGGCTCTCCACCTTGTTGGATTTGATTTTCGGAGAGCTGATTGAGTTGATATTGCGCTTGAACAAACCCGCCGATGTGAAAACCAAGCGGGAAGGTTGGCTGGTTACCCGCGCTCTCGGAATCGATGCGTAGAGGCACCGTACCAGCGTTACCAGCACGAGTATTCGTTGATGCGGGGCTTGTTGACGTCGCAGGTGCGACAATTGACTTCGAGGGCGCCAAGACCGGCGGAGCCGAATGGGACGTAGCTGCAGTTCCTGCGGGCATCCCTCGGCGCGTGGACGCACCTGCGGCGGTCGACGGAACGGTTGCGGTCGACGGAACGGTTGCGGTCGCGGGAGCCGTTGCAGCGGGAGCCGTAGAGCCTGAACCTGTTGCGCTCGAAGGCAGCGATGGCTCCGGGGTCGAAGCTGGCACGCTGGGGAGCTCAAGATCCTCCTCGGTCTGGGCCTGTGCGTACGCACAGGGACAGATCGCCAAAAGGGCTAGGGTGAAAGAGAGCTTAAAGGGACTCAAGCGAAATATCCGTGGTAATGGCGGGGAGGAATATGCCGCTACGGGTTTCAAGGGAGAGGAGGAAGAACGCCAGCGTTGTATTGTGGGAGACGCTCAGTGTTGTTGAAAGCGAAGCAGGTACCCCCGCACTGATTCAAAAAGTGCGTGCTTTGGTTGGGGACGCAGTTTTCAAAACAGCCTGACTGGTTTGGCTGGCTGCAAGCTGGTAAGGGCGCTGATCCGCCGGTGCCACCCGCCGCTGGCTGCCCCGCAGCCCCCGCAGCGCCGCCACTTACTGAGGAGTTTCCACCTGTGGACGGCGTACCGCCTGTCGCAGCCGTACCTCCGGTTGCAGTTACACCGCCTGCCGCCGGAGCATTGCCGCCCGAACCCGCGTTTGTGGGCACACCTCCGGCAGCGTTGCCCCCCGTTGTGCCTTTGCCGCCTCCCGCGCTTGTTGTAGAACCGCCAGCGCCAATCACGATGGGCCCCGTGGGTGTTTCGTTTCCGCCGCTGCTATCGCAGGCAAAAACGGCTCCAGCAGCGGTTCCCGCGAGAAGCGTTAACTGAAAATAGATGCGTTTCATGCTCATTAATTCCCTTCGGCTAAGCTCAGTAGGCTTCGCAGTATCCTCGGCGGCAAACGGGATTAGCGGTGCCCGCACAGATTGTGTTATCGGTACCGCACGGCGTGCACGACGCAGGTACAGCCCCTGTAGCCGCTTTCTCGAAGAAGCAACCACAAGGTTCCGGAGGAGCAAAGGAGCTAATTGCCCCCAATACCCCCTCCCGGTTTACGCGCATTGCGCACTGGGGAATGTCGCCCGCCTTGCTGATCACCTCCAAAGCGTCGAACCCAGGCGCCGGAATCGATCCGTCAAACCAGCCGAATAAATTCGCTACGCGCGGATTGGTGAGCGTGTTTGTTCCCGGTGTTACCCGCCCATAAAAATGCCCGGGAGCCCATAGGAAATACCGCCCCTCGCGCACGTTGCGCTTGTCTAGAACTGTTGGGTTCGAATCTGGAAGGTAACCGCACGTTTGATCTTTGTGCTGGTAAGCCAGCGTCTTCACCTCATTTGCAGTACCAATTGCAGCATCTACCGCCGAGCCGGAAGCGTAACCGAGAGGCGCTTCTACCCCGTTCACAGCCAACGTATTGATATCGATGATGACTTGCTGGTTCGTGTTGGGGTTAGCTGGTGTACCTAAGATCTTGGTATTCGGCACACCGATAGCATCGGCCAGAAGCAAGCTAACAAAAGATGTTGCGCTCCGGCGAACAAGAGACGCACCGTTGTTCAGCGTCCAAGGATCCGCGAGGCCGCTCTGCTTGAATCCATATGCGAAGTAGAGTGCGGCTGCGCTGATAGAGGTCTGGCTGGAGTTCTTCGCTGTGATGATGTTGAGGGTCTGCACCGGTGCACCGAAATCACCAATGTCTGCAGGCTTTGAGTAACCTGCGCCGCAGTAGGCGATGTCATTGCCCATATGTGCGAAGTCAAAAGGCACGGGCGTGATTGCCACCGTGCAGGTACTCTCAACTCCCGCGGCGTTCCAGTACTTGTAGGTAAGCCCGGCAGGGTTCTGATCTTGAAAGGCCTTGTAACCTGGGCACGCAGCCAGGTTATCGGCATAAAATATGGTTACTTTTCCGGGATCATTGTCGGGAAGCTTTGCAAGCTCTACAGCGACACGCTTCAGCGTTGATGTCACTGCACTTCCCCCGGTTCCGTAAACCGGGTTGACCGGCGTCAGAGTCGAACATTCGACTGCCCCTGCAGGGATTGCAGACCCAAGCAGAGCAGCGATGCCGCCGGTTTCGATCAGATATTTATGCCAAACGTTCATAGTGCGTGCTCCGCGGTTGCCGGGTTCAGCTGGTGTGGGTGCTGGGACAGACGATGGGGTGGGAAGCGCCGGATTAGCTGAGACCAAACTAATTTAGTTGATCACCTTACTAGACTAATAAAGGAAAGGGGTCAAGGTTCTTTTTCGGCCCTGGCCGCCCCGTCGTCCTCGGGCAGACGAAATTCCTGAGAATTCTAATATATTCTGGCGGCCATTGAAGTCTATCTAGTCTATAGAGTAATAGACCTCTTATGAACGAACGGACCACTGGGGTGCGATACGCGATGTCCCGCCCCCCCAATTCACTTGGCACCGCGTTGATTGCCACTTGCCTCTTAGCGATCACGGCCGCACGCCCGGCCCTGGCAGAGCTGCCGCCATCCGAGGACACGACAGCCCAGAGCACACCAGCTCCGGATCCAAAAGCTCCAACTCCAAGCGCGTCCGAAACGCTAGCTCCGGACACAAAAACTCCAGCTCCAAGCAACTCTGAAACTCTCGCCCCGGACACAAAAGCTCAGAACACAACCGTCCCTGTTGCGCCTCTGGTTAACCCCGCTTCTCCAGAAGCTACCAATCCCAGCTATCCGCAAATCTCGGGCACTCCCGGCAACGGCATCACGATCAAAACGGCAGAGGCCTTTTCGTTGAACGTTAAAGGCCGTATTCAACTCCGCTATCAGCTCAACGTCCCCCCGAAGGACGCAGCTGGAAAGCGAACCAATAAGCAACTCGTTACTGTAAACACCGCACGGCTGACATTCTCGGGAGTGGTGTTCAAGCCGGAGCTCAATTACCTTTTGCAGTTGGCACTCGGGGCGCGTGACTACCGAGACGGGGCAACTTCGCCTGTCTACGACGCCTACTTTGACTGGAAGCCCCATCGCGATTTCAGCATAAAAGCAGGCCAATTCTTCGTTCCCTTCGATCGACTGCGTACGGTGCGTGAAAGCGCCCTCCAGCTGGCGGATCGCGCACGGCCTGTGCAAGAGCTCAGCTTGGATCGAGATGTAGGCGTCGTCGCCTATTCAGATAAATTTCTCGATGAACACTCCCCAGTGGCGCTGCGCCTTGGCGCGTTTGGAGGGTCAGGCGCTAATCTAAGCACCGACAAGAAGCCCGGAGCCTTGTTGGTTGGCAGGGTCGAAGTGCGCCCGCTCGGCCCCATTGATGACGATAGTGAAGGAGATCTCGATCGGCGCGCACAGCCGGGGCTGGCAATTGGCGCGGCAGTTGCTGAGGATTTTCGTACGAATCGCCAGAAGGCCACCACGGGCCTCACCTTCGTCGGCGGGACCACCAACTACGCGCAAGCGGCCACAGATTTAGCGTTCAAATGGCAAGGCGCAGCGCTATTGGCCGAGTATCTGTGGCGAAGGGCCTCGAAAGACCAGATTTCGTCTGTGGACGCCACTGGCATGCCCGTAGTGGAGCCGACCCGCTCTGGCAGCGGCTGGGTGCTTCAAGCCTCGTACCTCTTTAACCCGCCCGTAGAATTCGTCGCGCGCGTGTCCAAGCTCACGGCGAAAGAAGGCACTGACCCGGCTTTTATCAAGGAAGTCTCCACCCGGGGCAACGAGCTGGCCACCGGCTTAAACTACTACCTAAACGGCCACAAGTTAAAGCTACAAACGGACTGGATCGCTCGTATGCCACCGGGATTTGTGCTCGACAAAGCCGATCATCTTTTTCACTTCCTAATTGATGGCACCTTCTAGCCAGTTTTGAGAGGACCCATGTTGATGTTCCCCACCCGAACCCCTGAAGCATTCAGAATTTCTCCAGCGCTTGGCCTTGCCGCGCGCCTAGCTCAGCTCACTCTCATCGCCGCCTGGTGCCTTCTCGGTTGCTCAAAGAAACCGACCCCGGACGCGACCACCAATGGCACCAGCGCTCCGCCAGCAACATCCATCACACTCCTTAACGTAAGCTACGACCCCACGCGGGAACTTTACTCCGAGATCAACCCGCTGTTCGCCGCAAAATGGCAGAAAGAAGCCAACCAAAGCGTCACTATTCGCCAGTCCCACGGGGGCTCGGGCAAACAAGCGCGCTCGGTGATCGACGGGCTCGACGCCGACGTGGTGACACTCGGTCTTGGTTACGACATTGATGCCATCGCCCAGAAGACGGACCTATTGCCCAAAACCTGGCAAGCCCGCTTACCGAACAACAGCACACCGTTCGTTTCCACGATCGTGTTCTTGGTGCGGAAGGGCAATCCCAAAGCCATTAAAGCTTGGGACGATCTTGTGCGCGATGGGGTGCAAGTGATCACCCCCAACCCAAAGACTTCAGGGGGAGCTCGTTGGAACTACCTTGCCGCCTTTGGACACGCCCTCCGGAAGAACAACGGGGATGCCAAAAAGGCGCGGGAGTTCATGGCGAGGCTGTTCAAGAATGTGCCCGTTCTGGATTCAGGGGCGCGCGGTTCCACGACAACCTTCGTAGAGCGCAAGATCGGCGACGTGCTCCTTGCTTGGGAGAACGAAGCCTTGCTCACCACTCATCGCTTGGCCCCTGGGCAATTTGACGTGGTCATGCCCAGCCTCAGCATTTTGGCCGAACCCCCGGTGGCTGTGCTCGACAAGAACGCTGCCAAGCGCCAGACGGCAGAAGCTGCCAAAGCGTACTTGGAATTCTTGTACACGCCAGAGGTGCAGGAATTAGCCGCAAAACACTTTTATCGGCCAACGTTGCCAGAGATAGCCAAGCGGCACACAGCGGATTTTGCACCCACCGAAATGCTCACCATTGAAAAAGACTTCGGAGGCTGGGCAAAGGCTCAGAACGAACACTTTTCAGACGGCGGCGTGTTTGACCAGATCTACGCACCTGGGAAGTAACCATGCGCCTGTTTACCAAACGCGGAGTCTTGCCAGGGTTTGGGCCCAGCCTTGGCTTCGTCGTTTTTTACATGAGCCTGTTGCTACTCTTGCCCTTATCGGCGCTGATTCTCCGGGCGAGTGGCGTGGGGCTGGGTGAGTTCTTTCGGATCGCCACCGAACCCCGCGTAATGGCCGCCTACCAGCTAAGCTTCGGTACCTCGTTCGCGGCGGCGACGTGCAATGCCGTGTTTGGAGTTCTCTTGGCGTGGGTGCTCGTAAGGTACCCTTTTCCGGGGCGCAAATTGGTGGATGCCATGGTGGATTTGCCCTTCGCGCTGCCCACGGCTGTAGCTGGAATAGCGTTAACCGCTATTTATGCTCCTAGTGGCTGGCTGGGGGCGCCGCTCCTTAAGCTGGGAATGAAGGCCGCGTTCACCCCGTTCGGAATCTTTCTCGCACTCGTGTTCGTCGGGATCCCTTTCGTGGTACGCACCGTCCAACCTGTGCTGGAGGATCTGGAAGCTAGCCTCGAAGAAGCCGCCGCAGTACTCGGTGCAACTCGCTTGCAAACCTTCGTGAAAGTCCTGCTTCCGCAACTCTTTCCCGCGGTTGTGACCGGCTTCACACTCGCCTTCGCCCGCGGCGTGGGCGAATACGGCTCAGTGGTGTTTATCTCAGGCAATATGCCGATGAAGACCGAGATCGCTCCGCTTCTTATCATCACCAAGCTTGAGCAATATGACTATGCGGGCGCAACCGTGATCGCCTGCGTGATGCTGGGTGTTTCTTTTCTCAGCCTCTTCGCGCTCAATCTCCTTCAACGTCGAAGAACTGGTGCGCGATGACAGGCGTCGCAGTGAAACGCACGAGCGCCGAGGGGCTGCACCACCACGAAAGGCCCGCACTTTCAGACCCGGTGCTGGCGCGGCGAGTACTCATCTTCCTGGCACTCGCGTTCGTAGCAGTCTTTCTTGGGCTGCCTCTTCTGATCGTCTTTTCTTCTGCGCTGAAGGAAGGCTTCGGCGTTTACCTCGCCGCTATTTCCGATGCGGAAACGCTTTCGGCGGTGCGCTTGAGCCTGTTGGCGGCAGGCATCAGCATTCCCCTGAACCTCGCGTTTGGTATGGCAGCCGCCTGGCTCCTTTCAAAGTACGATTTCCCGGGAAAAAGCGTGATCACCACGCTGATCGATCTGCCGTTTAGTGTCTCCCCTGTCGTGGCGGGGCTCATGTTTGTGCTGCTTTTCGGCGCGAACGGGTGGTTTGCACCGCTGCTTAGCGCGGCTGACATCAAGATCATTTTCGCAGTTCCGGGCGTGGTGCTGGTGACGACCTTCGTGACGTTCCCGCTAGTAGCTCGCGAGGTATTGGCCGTGATGCAGGCACAGGGGAGCGACGAAGAGGAAGCGGCGCTTACGCTGGGCGCCCGCGGCTGGACGGTTTTCTTTCGCATTACCTTGCCGAAGGTGAAGTGGGGTGTGCTTTATGGCGTCATCTTGACCAATGCACGCGCCATGGGTGAGTTCGGGGCGGTAAGCGTCGTCTCCGGCCATATTCGCGGTGAAACGAACACTTTGCCGCTGCACGTGGAAATTCTCTACGGTGAGTACCAATTCGCCTCAGCATTTGCCGTAGCGTCGCTGCTCGGCCTGCTTGCGCTGGTCTCGCTTGTTGCCAAACACTGGGTAGAGTGGCAAGCGGCACGCCGAAGAACCGGTGACGTGATAAAAGGAGCTGCAACATGAGTGTCACAGTCCAGAACCTCACCAAACGTTTCGGCGGTCGCCGCGAAGTGGTGGGGGTCGATGAAATCTCGTTCAACTGTCCAGAGCATCGCATCACGTCCCTCCTCGGTCCGTCAGGTTCTGGAAAATCTACCCTACTGCGGCTGGTGGCAGGCCTGGAAGTGCCAGACGCGGGTGCGGTGTGCATCAACGGCGTGGACATCACCAACGTTCCCGTGCGCCAACGCAATGTGGGCTTCGTGTTCCAGAATTACGCACTTTTTCGCCACATGACGGTCGCGGAGAACATTGCGTTTGGCCTCACGGTGCGGAAAGCCCAAAAGGCACAGATCCAGGAGCGCGTGGCTGAGTTGCTCAGCCTGGTGCAGCTATCAGGCTATGAGAAGCGTCTGCCCGATCAACTTTCAGGTGGTCAGCGTCAGCGTATTGCACTCGCACGTGCACTTGCGATTCGGCCCAAAGTGCTTCTGCTGGATGAGCCATTCGGCGCGCTCGATGCGCAGGTTCGTGTGGAGCTCCGCGAATGGCTCCACCGCTTGCATGAGCAAACTCAAGTAACCACCCTTCTTGTTACCCACGATCAAGAAGAAGCGTTAGAGCTTTCCGATCACGTGGTGCTCTTGCGTGACGGAAAAATCGAGCAAGCGGGCGCCCCCACCGAGCTCTACGAACGCCCCGCGAATGCTTTTGTCGCGTCGTTTTTGGGAGGCGCCACGATCCTGTCGGGCCGCGTGGTGCGCGGGCAGGCGCTGTTTGCAGAAGAAGGCCTCTCAACAGCGGTGGATCTGGCGGAGGGCTCCATCGTGGAGGCTTTCATCCGCCCACACGATGTGCGGCTCGCCAAGGTCAAAGGGGGTACGCCGGCCAAGGTGGCTCGCGTAGAAAGGCTGATTCGAATCGGCGGCTTCGTGAAGCTTGCGGTGGCGTTGCCCAATGGCGATCGCATATCAGTTCAAATGCCGCAGCATGAGTTCCTGGAGCATGGCATTGAACAGGGCGATAGCGTCCTTTTGGATCTACGGCACGGTCAAGTAACGCCACGCTTGAGTTACTCTATCTGAGCTAGCCGAGGGTGTAGACGCGCGCGCCTAGCGCACCCCGCCAGGAAAAGCGGTCAGCGGCAATGCCGCAAACCTCGCGCTTTCCTACTCTTCAATACTGGAGCGGCCAATTCTAAGTATAAAACTATTTAGCATGCCAAGCACTTCATGTGCAGCGCGATACCCCGTCCTTTAGCCAACGCGCATTCAAGAGGCACGAATGGTAGTGAGCCGTTGCACTAACTGGGGCAATACGCTTGAGGGCGAAGAGTTTAGCTATTCGCCCGCGCAAGCCCCAAGCAAAAGAGCATATGGCCTGGTACTTGAAGTCATATTCCGGCAAGCAAACTTCAATTTACCCGGCGACTGAGCCAGCCTTTTCGCTCTCGATAAGCCGCACACCGCCTTCAACGAGCTCCACCCGGCGGGACCGAAAGAGCCCGCCAACCGCCATTTTGAAAACCTTCTTGCTAATACCGAGGGCAGCGCGAATTTCATCGGGGGAGCTGTGATCGTGAAGGGGCAGAAAGCCACCTTGAGACTTGAGACGCTCCAAAATAATGGCCTTGGCGTCTGAAGAGGCCTGGTGGCCTTGGCGACGCAAGCGAATATCCAGCTTGTTG
Source organism: Polyangiaceae bacterium (assembly GCA_033763455.1). Taxonomy (GTDB): domain Bacteria; phylum Myxococcota_A; class Polyangia; order Polyangiales; family Polyangiaceae; genus JBBRRP01. Next base: position 6,242 of record JANRKO010000006.1, on the reverse strand, counting down.
TCGGCGCGCACTACATCCACAAACCCGCGCAGCTCCTGACCGATAACAAGCGGCGTGTAGATTTCGCTCGCGTAAACGAGCCCCGAGTAGCGCCCTTCCACGATCACTTGCGCGCCACGCTCACTAAAATCATACACTCTTAGATTAACCTCTGTACCAGCTACAACCCCACTCACGTCGTAATCAAGGAAACGGCCCAGGCGAGTCGCTGCAGCAACGCGATTTGTACGCTCATCCAAGTAGACCGCCACCACGTAATTTTGGCCAACAACGAGCGGCCTTTGTTGTTGATTGTTGGGAACAAAGAGATCTTTTGCGAGGCCCCAATCCAAAAAAACCCCTTGAGCATTCGCATGAACTACTTTGAGCGTCGCGAACTCCCCCACCACCGCATACGGCTGGCGCAGGGTGGCCACCGGCACATCCTGCGAATCAGTGTAGACGAACACGTTGAGCTCATCACCGATCCGAGCGCCCACGGGCCCCTCAGGCTGGGGCAAAAGAACTTGGTATTTGGCGGTCCCGAGATAGAGCCCTTCGGGGCGCGCTTGGACGATCCGAAGGGTATTGAATTGGCCGATGGCGATCATAGAGGGCCCGCACCCTACCCTCCCCGGGCTCCGCCGTCGCCCGAAGCATACGAAAAAGGGGTGTTCAATCGTCGCTTACGGGGATGTCGAAATGTAAAACATCCTCACGCACGCCCAACTTCGTATAAAGGGCGATCGCCGCAGCGTCTTCAACGCCTTGATCAGCCTGCACATAAATCACGTATGCCCCACGTGCGCGGGCAATCTCCTTGAGTGCTTCGATCAAGCTTGTTGCCACCCCCATGCGCCGATGCGCCGCAAGAACGGCGAGATCATAGATGTAGATCTCCGACCGTTCTTGTTCGAACTTCCGAAGCTCATAGGCGGCTAGGCCCCCAACCACCACGCCGTCCACCAAGGCCGCCAGCGCGATGAACGAATCTCCTCCCAGCAGCTTTCGCAGATAATCCGGCCGAGGGGGCTTTGCCCTGTATGTGGCAGGATCGTCAAATGCCTCGCCGAATGTTGCGAGCAAGGACTGCATCAGGGCTGCGTCTTCAGAGGTAAGGTGGCGAATCGTGAGCGGCATCGCTCCTTGAGCCTAGACGGCACTTTTACTCCCGAAAAGGCCTATGTGCTCCGGGGACCTGGAAGTTGACCATGGCGGCAAAACCCAGATTTGTCTCGCTTACCCCCGCGATTCAAGCAACGCTCGGCGCATGTTGGGACCCACTTGGAACGTTACGCTGCTGCGCCATTGGGCGCTCTGGGTCGTGACTGCAGCGGCTCTCACAGTGAGCGGCTGTCCGGGAAAAAGTGTGAGCAAGAAGGTGCCAGAACCTTGCAAGAAGCTTGGGCAGGTGTGTGAATTTACGGCTGGGAAGTTGGGAGCCTGCGCTTACAAACCCAACTGCGCTGGCGCCGACTGTTACTATTGTCAGTCGCAGCACTAGGTGAGTGCTTGTTCACAGCTTCCACTTCAACGCGAGGTAGCTCTGAACCTGCGTGATTTCGGTGTCCGTGAGCGCGCGATCGAACACGAGGATCTCGGCAATTCCGCCTGCTTCGAGAGGCAGCCAATCCGAGGCCGGATTGAAGTAACCTGGCCCCCCAATGCCCCAGCCTGGAAGGTAAGGACCCGTGATCGGCGCAGTGCTAGCAGACGTTGCGCTAATTTCCGGGAGCCCCGGACCCCACACTTTGAGGAGGCGGCCACTCGAGAGATCTAGGCGTGTCGCGAAAGCAAGCACCTGAATGCCTTCACCTCCCGGTGGGGGCGGCACTGGCAAATCCAAGTCGTTCGCACCCTGGGCCGCGGTAAAAGTCAGAGGATCGCGAAACCCAACTAACAAGAAGCCGTTGCTGGGTTCACTCGGACCAGGGATCGAGCCCAGCACAAAGTGCAAGCCGGGCTCCGGGATCCGAGTACGCCCCACCACGCCAATAGCCGTGTAGGCGGAGCCGACAAGGAAATTCGGCCCGTGTGTGGCCATGAAGTCTGCGCCCGTTGAGAACTGCTGCAAAAGCCAGGGGCGCCCGGACCCATTGAAGTTGTCAGCACGCACCGGTGCCAAGCCCGATGTGCAGCCTAGCGGAGCGCCGTTCTCGTCCGCTGAGCAAGTGGTGCCCGCACCGGTGAGTGTGGCCAAAGATGAAGATGCTGAGTCCGCCCACTTGGAGACAAGGCCACTTGGTAACGTGTCGCCGTCAAACCACAAACGTAGATTCTTGCCGCCAATACCCACGGGTGTGCGCGTTTCGCAGCCGTTATCGCGGTTGCCATCGAGATCTGCATAGCCAGTTTCACAGGCCGTAAAATCACAGCGTGGCGCGCCGCCGCTTGAAGGGCTCGAACAGGTGGTGCTTTCGACGTGGAGCACGCGCAGTGAACACGGTGTACATGGGCCAGTGCCACACCCGGTTATCGGCGAAGCGGTCGAGGTGCAGACGCCGTCGCAGAGCCGTGAGTCCGGCGGACAAATGTCTGCAATAAGCGATGTACCTGGGTCGCCAAAAGAGACACCTACCTGGGAGCGCCCATTCTGAAGCAGGACGAGATTCACGCCCGCGGGCGGATTCACTTGAACGGTAACGGTGACAGGCTCTGCTATCCAGGTGGGCACGCTATTCGCTTGAACGCTGGAGCACGAAGACGGGTAGGCGGAAGCACTGAACTCAACTTTGCCCGTAGGCAAACGATTGAGCATGAATGTTCCCGACTGGCCTTGAGTAATATCAAGGGACTGACGCGCCGTACGATTGGCTCCCTTGGCCTGAAGCTGTACGCACAAAACATCTGGTGGCGTGTTGCCCAACCGAAGCTCAGCGGTGCCCAGGTCCGACTCCGAGCTGCCCGGCATGCCACCACACCCTGGGAGGCCAGCTGCCGCTAGCGATCCGAGAGCGAAAAGGGCAAAGCTAGAAACGATCCGTGATGTCTCCCACACGGAGGACGAGTGACGTTGGTGCAAACAAGTAGCCATGATGGCGGGAGCATCAGCGCAAATCCGGTGGTGGTCAACACTTCGGCAGCGAGCGGGGAGAACAAACCCAAGCACTTCGCGTCAGCCAGAAGTACTTGTCATGCTAAGCACCTATTGTGTGCGAAAGCCGCAACCAACACAGCGCCGCAACTATGCGCTAGTAGCTCCGAAGCATTCACTTAAGCGCAAGCACGGTGCCACCGCACGGCACCGTTTGGAAGCACTGCGCTGCGTGGTCCGTTAACGCAGGAGCTGCCCTATCGCTTGGTACCAAGTCTGAGCCATGAGTGCATAGCCTGCTGGGTTGGGGTGGTCGTCGTCTTCCATGAGGTTGGTGGCGAAATTCGCATCCTGATAAAAAGGCGTGAATTGATCGACCAGGATGACGTGTTTGCCGAGCGCGGTGTGTTGGTTAACCACCGCCGGAATGAGCGCGTTGTAGTTGGAGGTTTCTAAGGCCACCGAAGGCACCGTATTGGGAATGATCTGCGCTACCACTACGAGTGCATCGGGGAAGTCCAAAATCACTTGATCGAGCAGTGCGCTGAGGTTGGCCGCCACCGTAGCTGAAGGAACCATGTTGCCCTGCTGGATGTCATTGGTGCCGGCATGCAGGAGCACGATGTGCGGTGCGAAGGCCTGAAAATCAGTTTCTGTGGCGCGATTTTGCAGCTGCCCGCAGGTCCAACCGCCGTAACCTTCATGGGCCTTTGGGAAAACCACGCCATCGACCATTGCGGGGCCATCCATGTTCATGCCTACGTAGGTCATCGATTTGCCAGCCTGATGTGCCAACGCAAAAAGCGGAGCTCGGTAGCCTGCAAGGTCCCCGTGCGGGTAGCCGTACGTAATGGAGTCTCCCAACGGCAGCACCACGCACGGTGAACCTGCCGTTGGACAAGGATTGTACGTATTGCTGGAAACGCCCCCCGCACCTCCTGACACAACAGCTCCGGCGCTTCCACCGCTGGAGGCCGAACCTCCAATACTGGCGCCGCCCCCGCTATTCTGCGCGCCACCAGTACTGCTGCCGCCGCTCGCTACGCTGCCGCCCGTGGGCGCTTTTCCTCCCATGCCCACACTTCCACCCGCGGAATGCGGCTGGCCTCCTGACCCCGCCAAAGCCCCAGAATTGGCTGCAGGGGAACTGCTGCAACCTGTAGCCAACAACCAGACAGCCGTCGCAACCAGAGGCGCTCGTGACATCAGCATGATTACACCCATATCACAGCCTCCTGGGCTCCGCATCGCCATGTTGGGGCGCGTCGGCAAATCGGACCTCGCTGACGTGTTCCTCCCCCTTTGGCGACTACGCTGGTGAAAATGTCCTGTTTTTCGTTTGTCGACTGAAATGTCCAGCTCTTTGGGCGCCGCTCGGGCACCCGCTCTGCTACATTGCCCGGCCGATGGAGACTTGTTGATGGATCACCTACACACGCCCTCACAACTATTGTCTTGGCGTTGGCTTGCAGCGGTGTCAGTAGCGCTCATGGGTTGCGGAGAAGCTTCGAACTCCGGTGGGAAGCCTGCCGTTCAGGCAACGGGGGGAGGGAGCTCCGTCGTAACTTCGGGCACTGGCGGCGCAGCATCAAACGGCATGCTCGGTGGCACGGGCGGCTCGGTGGCCATGAGCGCGATGGGAGGGTCTCCGAATGTTGGCGGCTTTGCCAACACAGGCGGTGCTTCAAGTATTGGCGGCTTTGCCAACACAGGCGGTGCAATGAGCGCAGCTGGCATGGGCAATGCGGGCGCGCCCAACACTTACAATCCGTGTCCAGCCGTTGGCAGCCCTTGCGTCATCATGCCCCTCGGCGATTCGATCACAGAAGGCGTAGGAGCACCCGTCGAAGAAGGCGGTTATCGCTCCTATCTCTTCAAGCTCGCCCACACTGCGGGAAAATCGATCACTTTCGTGGGCACGCTTCAGAATGGGCCTGCGATGATCAACGGCGTGCCTTTTCCCCAGCACCACGAAGGGCACGGAGGCTTCAGCACCACCGAAATCTTGCCTGTTGCCCAAAACGCAATTGCAGGTTTCAACCCCAATATCGTCCTTTTAATGATTGGGACGAACGATTACCTCGATCAAATTCCACTTACGGACACTCCGGCTAACCTGGGTACCCTGCTCGACACCATTATAACGGTGCTTCCGGATGCCCTCGTAGTGGCTGCCAAAATTGTCCCTGCCGACGATCTTGCGCGTAACGCCAATTGGATCGAGCCCTACAACGCCCAGCTACAAACCTTAGTGGAGCAGCGGCGTGCTCAAGGCAAACACATTGTTTGGGTAGACATGTATTCCGCATTCACAGCCAACCCAGATTTCATCAATGCCTACCTAGGTGGAGTGGGAGTGCACCCAAACGCGGCTGGCTTCTCGGTGATGGCGGACACGTGGTACCAGTCAATCGGGCCACTTTTGCGCTAACTGCAACTCAGGTATGCCGCCGCGGCTCAGTTCCTTGACTACGTGGTAGGAAATCCTACCCCTAAAGTACGCGATCCGGAACGAGAGCCCCCGCTGCTAGAGGAAGCTCCCTGCAGGCGGCGTCGATTGACCGTTCCTGTTATCTCCCCAACAGACCACCGTACCGTCCGACTTCATTCCGCAGCTGTGGTCCCCCCCCTCGGGACTTGCGCTCACCTGCGAGAAGCTTCCCGCAGGTGCCGTCGCTTGACCATAGCTGTTACGCCCCCAGCAGACGACCGTACTGTCCGTCTTCACTCCGCAGCTGTACCCAAAGCCCGAGCTCACTTGCGTGAAGCTTCCGGCGGGCGGCGTTGCTTCCCCGTAATAGTTCTCCCCCCAGCACACCACCGTACCGTCCGTCTTCACTCCGCAGGTGTGGCCCGCGCCCGCGCTCACGCTCCTAAAGCTCCCAGCTGGCGCCGTCGTGATGTATCCCCAGCACACCACGTTGCCGTTGGTCTTCACTCCGCAGGTGTGGAAAAAGCCCGTGCTTACCTCCGTGAAGGTCCCAGCTGGCGCCGTCGCTTCCTCGTAGTAGCCTCTCCCCCAGCAGACCACCGTAGCGTCCGTCTTCACCCCGCAACTGTGGTGCGAGCTCGTGCTCACCTGCTTGAATGGAGTTTCCCGGATTTTCCGGACAGATTGTTGATGTGATTATGCCGCAAGCTGAGCGGAATACGCCAGCTCGAAGTTGATGGGGGATTGGTTTCCTGCGGCCGAATGGCGCCGCTTCGCGTTGTAGTAGTTCTCGATGTA
>JANRKO010000005.1:0-53986 GCA_033763455.1 Polyangiaceae bacterium | reverse complement strand
CTCGCATCGGAGTGCCGTTTCTTTCGAGCGTTCTTGGAGGAACCCCGAGAAAACACGCACTCCGATGCTTTTATTTCCATCATTAACCATCAAGAACAGCTTTATTTTCGAGCTCTTGCCGTTTCTGGATGAGAACTAACTTAGGGTCCCTACCTCAGAAGGAAAGCGTGCGGCTCGAGGAGTACGTGAACTCCTTCAAGTACGGCTACGTAGCCCCTGCTACGGATTCAGCTGTGCCGTTCAGCGTGTCCGTGGCTGCTGCGCCAAACTTGTTCGAACGCGGAACCGTCCTCATGCGAGTTGGGATTCAAGGCAAAAATCCGCCGCCAGAGTCCAAGAAGCCCGCCAATATCGTGTTTCTGGTGGACACATCGGGGAGCATGCAGAGCGCCGACAAGCTGCCGTTGGTGCAGCAGGTTCTCAGCGAAACGGTTGGGATCTTGGCGCCGACTGACACAATTTCGGTGGTGAGCTACGCGGGCGATACAAGCGTAAGGCTGGGGCCTACCCCGGTCTCACAGGCGCAGGCTATTACCAACACTATTAACGGTTTGACGAGTGCAGGGAGCACAGCTGGTGCAGCGGGCATCGATCTCGCCTATCAGCAGGCCCAGGCCGGGTTCATCCCGGGAGGCATCAATCACGTGGTGCTGTGTACGGATGGGGATTTCAACGTGGGTCCGTTTTCGACGGCCGAGCTGGTCAAGCTGATTGAGGAAAAGCGCAAGACGGGAGTGACCTTGACCGTGCTTGGCTTCGGCGTCGGCAATCTGAACGACGCGCTCATGGAGTCCGTGAGCAACGCAGGCAACGGGATCTACGGGGTGATTTCGAACCCCGAGCAAGCCACAAGCTACGTGACCCAGCGCATGCTTTCCACGCTCGTGCACATCGCCAAGGACGTGAAGATCCAGGTTGAGTTCAACGCGAACGCGGTATTCGCGTATCGTTTGCTGGGCTACGAAAACCGTGCCATTGCCGACGCAAACTTTCGGAACGATATTATCGACGCTGGGGAAATCGGTGCAGGTCACCAGGTAACCGCGCTCTACGAGCTCGTGCTGGCAGGAGGGATGCTCCCGAACGTTTCCGGTGCCCCGGCTGCCGAAGATGGAGCCGCGCACACGGGAGCCGCCGAGGTCGCGGCCTCGGACCTCGCTCTGATCAAACTGCGCTACAAGCAGCCCGGAGCCAACGAGACGGATCCAGCGCTCGAGGTCAACTCAAGCCTTGCGGCTGCCGGAGTGGGCGCGAGCTATTTGGATCTGGACAGTGACTTCCAGTGGGCCGCGGCCATCTCTGCGTACGCAGAGATCCTGAAACAAAGCCCCTACGCGGATAAGGCTGCCCTTGCCACGATTGAAAGCATCGTGATGCACCAGGGCATGATGGGCGCCCCGGACAAGGCTGAGTTCGCACGGCTATTCGGGACCGCTAAGTCGCTCATGGCGCAATGAGTGCGGCGAGGTGCCTTCGGGGACCACCAGCACTAGAAGCTCAAGGGTTTTGTGGCTTCAAAGGTCCTTGGTGTTGGCGTTGGATCACCAAAGGTCCCGCTGACCCCGAAGAGCTGACCGAGCGAGGTCCAAACATCGTTCATAGTGCGAGCGCCCAAGTCCACAATCCTACCACCCCGCGCAGCGTCCGGGTGTTCGACGGCGTTGCCTTCTAGTTGGTACTCTCGGGCAGAACTCGCTCTCGGAAGTGGTGCAGAACGGGCACTGGATCGCCACCGAGCTCGCGGGCTTTCTGGGCTGGAATCCATTCCCCCTTGAGCTGAAGCTTGGCGCCGGCGCGGATCCCCTGCATTCGATCCAAGGAGGTGCGCCCATCGCCGTACGCGACCACCACTCGCACCTCACCACCAGCGTCGAGAGCCTTTTTGACCTCTCCCTGCAAGGACTCGGGGAGGTTCTTGGGCGACTGAAGGTGAATGGTGAACTGTTGGTGCAGGCCTCCGCTTAGGTCATCTGAAAGGACACGCGTTACGGTGCCTTCGACTTCGACCTCCATGCGACCGCTCCCCGCGCTCTTGCCCTTCTTGCGCTCACCATTGTCGGAGCCGACGTTAACCCGACGGTATGACTCCCAAGTTTCTAGGAACTCGCTGATAGTTGGAAATCGACCAAAACCGGCGCTGCTCGGGCGCGACGTCTTTAGCATTGCGAATGAACTCGCGCTTTCAGCAGGCGCTGGCAAACTCTCGGCACCACGCACATCGAATGTCTCGAGATCGCCGAAATCTAGACCCGTGAGCGCCGCTATCTCGCTTACGCTCGACTGAAATTCCCGACTCAAGTTACGTGGCCAATCGAAAAGTGTCTCGCGCCGGGCGGCGAACAACGCCTCCATCGCTCGGCTTTGATCGGCGAGGACGGCGAACACCAGAGGGCGATCCTCCTCGACCCGCGCCACAATCTTCCAAAATTGTCGTGGAAAAGCGATGGCGCCAAGCTCCTCATCCTCGAACACGGGATCGTTTTCACCAAATATAGGGCCCGTGATCACAGTGATGCGGGCGTCCGCCTCGTCCGCGGCGTCCAGGATGAAGTTCTCAATGCCCTGCCAGACCCGTTGAGATCCGTTAAAGGCGTATTGCACCTGCGGGCATCCGTTCGTATGGTGAAACGTATCCGCGTTCGCGCGCAAGGCGGAATTGGCGCTGCCCCAAAGCGGATCTTGCCGCCGGGTCATGTGGCCGCGCGCGAAGAAATCACGTCCGTTCATCGCCCGGCGTACCCTCGCGTAAAAGGCGTCATCCAGTTGGGCTTCAGGCTCGATGCGTGGATCTATTGCCCACGCCTCCGTGGCCTCCGCCGCCTCCGCACTCCGCACCTGACCCGTCCCGCGATCGACGGTAAAGCGACGCGATCCATCGATGTTGCAGATCGAGAAAAACGGCATACGACGTCGCGCGTTCACAACGATGCTGAAATGTTCATACTTGAGCTCAAAGGGATTGGGATTGTCGCCTGAGCTTCTCACCCGCGCTGCCTGTCGCCGCTGCTTGGAGGAGAGTTGCGGAAGCGGTATGGGAAAGCTCCGCAAAAAGCGTTCATTGTAGCCGCGCCGATTTGAATAGCGCGTGTCTATTTGCACCCGCTCTGGCCCAACCCCCTCAGTCGAGCCTCGCCCATTAGCTTGAATCTCATTTTCAAACGCTGCTGGCCAGACGCTGGTCCCGTGGGGCTGGCGACCGTTGCCATTCGCAGTGTTGTAGCCAAGGCGGTTGATTCTGGAATCGCCGGGCTGTCGGTCAGGATGTGCAGGCAGCGGGCCAAGCTCACTCGGCGGAGCCGCTGTCAAAGCCTCATCCAACAACTGCCGTTGCGGGGGTTGGAGCCGCTCGCGAATGCTTCTGAGTTCATCGACGATAGCGCTGATGCGAATACCCTCGTTCACTCCGCGTGCCACAGGATTGCCTTCGGGATCCAGAAGCTCCCGGAAGGGTTCTCCCCAGTGATGTAGGGCGATGACCTGCCAATCATCGTTGAAGACCGGCGAGCCCGACGAGCCAGGCTGAGTATCGGCCGTGTAGTGGAGAACGGTTTGCCCGCGATTCAAGATGCGATTTTCGCGGATCACGATTTGCTTCATGCCTCCGTCTGGATGTTGCACGACATTGGCGAGCTCGCCCACTGAATGCTTTGCCTGGCTGTCGCTCAATGGGCAGCAGCCAAACTCACGAGCTTGAGTGCCGCCATCGAGTGCAGCTCCCAGTTTCACGAGAGTAAAGTCCAGATTATCTTCGGCATTGGTGACAAAGAACCTCCCTGGGTCCAGCCGAAAACGTACCGGCCTGAGCGCTCTGCTGTCATTTCCTTCCTCAAAGCGGAATTCGGCCAGCATCGTCTGCGCCGCGTCCTGATTGGGGATCACGTGGTTGTTGGTGATAAGCAGATTTGAAGAGACCAAGAAGCCGGTGCCGATCGGAGCGCCTGCATTATCCACGATGCGTGCCACAGCCGAGCTCGCTAACCTGCCCGCTTCTAACCAAGCAACCCCAAGATAGTCGACTGTTTTGCCCTGGAGCGCCTCGGCCCGCCGGCGTTGCCCGGGAGTCAAGTTGAGCTCACTAGGCGACTCATAGTGAACCACTCGGAGCGCAGTGGCCTGATCGACATTCAGAGCCGACGCTACACGCATCATTGCTCGCTCTTCAGAGGGCTCAGCTTTAAGTGGCTGGCCCCTTCGAATTTGTTGGATCGAGTTAGAAATGTCCGTCTGAGCCCGCTTTAAGCGATCGGTGGCCGCACGGACGATATTGTTTGGAATCTTGTTTTCAATCATGCTGAGCACCCTCTGTTAACGACATTCCTCGAACGCGTACCCCTTTGACAGCTGACTGTCCGCAGCCGCGACCCCACAAACCTAGTTGGCGTCGCTCAGCGGCTCAATAGGACATTCTTTGAGTGGTGCGCCCAACGAGGAGCCACTTTACGCCCACTCATCCCGACGTTGCGAGGCACTGACCCAACGGCCAGTGACGATGCTCAGTCTTTAAGATGGCATTTCGTTGTCATCAGAACGTGGCCCCCGGGGGCGTGGCTGTGGTGTTAATTCGCTGTCAGCCGCGGTGACCGCGTGATGGCTCTGGCGTTGAAAAGCCGAGTGGCAGTTTGGTCTTGTGCCAGATTCGCGCCGTGGAGCCGGGAGCTGCACGCGAACGGTAGGAGGATTTGCACCCAAAGCACAATTCAGTACACCCCTGTCGGCAGCCACGAGTATAGCACACGGGTAGGACCGCCTTGTTGATGTGCCCACAGTGAGCGCTTGGGTGAACGAGGGGCCGCGCGAAACGGAGCAAGTGGTGTGGAGCGCTCGCGCCAGCGCGATTTCGGTTCGATGTACCGCCTGGCCGAACATGGCCCCGACGGCCCCTATTGGGTGGGTTGGGAAGATGCACGTTGCGTGGGTGAAGATGAGCACGGAGCGCACCACCACCACTCGCATCAAGGCGGTGCGAGTTCCGAGCCTTAGGGGTCTTTCGGCGCCGCCAGATTGAGGCGCACTGTGCATGGGAACCCGTGAGACGCCGTTGAAGCTGCTCAGCCCGGAACTTCCAGCATTTCCTCAAGCGCAAAGAATGTCTTGGGAGGAAACCGATCGAGCGGGTAATAGCGCGCTAGAATTTCGTGCGCCGCCTTCGGTTCGGTAATATTCAAATAGCGGAGCAGAAAACGGATATCTGCTTCGTCATGAAATTCCGCGCCGAGCCGCATTGCGAGGCACTTCATGGCCAGCAAGTATTCTGGCGTGGCGGTGAGCACAGAGAGCTTGGATAGCTCTAGAAATGGCGTAAATTGCCCCCGCTCGCTGAGAAATCCCTTCGCAGCGTCATTCAGCCAGTCTTCTGGTAAACCTCGGGCAATGGCTACCCGGTGTGCGGCCTCACGGACGGCAGCGCTCGGGCGAAAATAGGCGTCCACTTGCGTGGCTGCGCGTGCGGCAAAGACCAAACACATGACCGCACCACCCAACACGCAAATTTCGGCTCGCGTATCGCTTCGCTCGAGCTCAGCGTTCAATTCCTTGAACAATACGAGAATTTCCGGCGCACTCAATTGCGACATTAGATCCGCTCACCCACGCTGGCGTCTACAAACAGATTACGACGGCGGAAGGCAGCTGGCGAGGTGGTTAGCAGGTGGAGGCGTAGCCCACGCAGTTCGCTTGCAAACCAGGGGCGTTCAACACCTGGCGCGTTCAGCACCCACGTTGGCACCAGCGCATTTTTGCGTGACGCAACGTGCTCCACCATTGCTGCAACGTACGCATAAAGAAACGGGGAAAGCCTTGCGCGGCGCGGAGGCAATAGCACATCGCAAAACTCACTCGCAGAGAGAGTGGCTAGGAAATCACTCAGTGAAGCTAACGCGAAGCTTTGCTCGGGCGCTACGGCTAGCTGCTCCAAGATATGTTGGAACACATCCTCTTTCGGCGGGATCGCTTTTTTGAGAATGTAAGACGAGAGGCTCATTCCCGCGGCCTTAGCCCGGCGCAGAAGCTCACGCTTCTCTGCTGTACCAATCCGGATCTGAAGCTGTTCCGTCTTGGGTTTGCTCGGCATAGAGATCAAAAGATAAAGATCGAGTAACTAAGTGTCAATACAGATGTATTGACATACGGATCCATGGCAGCTTTGACGCTTGGCATGCGGATTTGTGCCAGATTTGAGGAAGGGAGCGGTGCCGTAGAAAACCTTGAATATGCCGAGTGGGCGGAGCATCAGAGCATACGCAGGGTAAATGACGTCCTGAGGGCCCCCCTGCGCATTCCCGGAATATGCCGCGACTCCTTGGCAAGAGTCGGAGCGTTCACCCGCTCAATGGCATTGTAGAGGGATGCGCGGGAAGGCGCCGAACACCCAAGCTTGGCCGAAATAACCGAAACCTGTCGCTGTACCTCCACCATGGAGGGCCTATCGTTGGTTAGCAGCAGTTGATGAAGCTTCGCCTCCAAAGTGGGATGTAGGCGCCCATGCCCTGCGTCCTTTCGGCGCTTGCGCTGTGGCAAGAGGAGCGCGGGTGAAAACGGGAGGGCCGACGGCCCTAACCTGATCTCTGACACTTATGACAAATATCGCTAGACATAAGCGTGGGTCAAGTGTGTGGCTCTCTACTTCTAAGTCACCAACAACAAAACCGAAACTAACTCCCCCTCTGCATACCCAGTGCATTCAGCCGGCACCATGATCAAAGCATTCGCGGACGCCATGCTCGTAACAGCTCCGGATGCTTGATTGGCAACCGGATAAACACGGCCCTTTTCCATGACCGCGCGGTAAAATCCGGTTCGCCCGGGCTGCTGGGAAATCGGCGCTCCCAAAGGCACGGTTAGAAAATCGAGGCTCGGTTCGGGCTCGCCCTGTAGCGCTCTCAGAAGCGGCAGCCCGAACAACGTGAAAGTGACCTGCGCTGAAACGGGATTGCCTGGTAAACCCAAAATCAGCGTGTTGCCGGCTTTACCAAAGATGAGAGGCTTGCCCGGACGCAGGCTCACTTTCCAAAAATCTAGGCTAGCGCCTGCACCCACCAATGCTTCCTTCACCACGTCGTGGTCCCCCACGCTAGCGCCACCTACGGTGACGAGCAGATCCGTATTCGCCAGTGAATCGCGCACGGCTTGTTCAGCAAGCTCAATCTTATCGGGAACGATGGGAGCCACTTTCGTGTTTGCTCCCACTGAGCGAGCGAGGCTTACCAGAGAAATCGCGTTGGACTCCGGAATGCTGTTCGGGCGCGCTTCTGATCCCGCGGGGCGAAGCTCGTCCCCCGTACACAGCACCACCACGTTCGGTCGGCGTCCCACCGAAATTTGGGCTCTATCCAGCGCTGCCAGCAAGCCTAGGCGAGCCGCGGTTAGGCGCTGGCCTTTGCGCAATGCGGGCGCTCCCAACGCGAGATCTTCCCCCATTTTGCGCACGTGTCGCCAGAGTTCCGGTGCGTCGTCAAACTCAATGTGACCATCTAGGAGCCGCACATTTTCCTGTGGCAAAACGGCGTCGGCGCCTTCCGGAAGAGCGGCCCCGGTAAAGATTCGGCAGGCGGTTCGTGGGGTGAAACTTGGAGTGGCGTGCCCAGTCTGGCTCTCGCCTTGCACCCTTAAGCGAAAAGGACCCTTACCTTCGCAATCGGACACCGCCAGCGCATAGCCATCCATCGCGCTGTAGTGGAAGGCAGGCATGGGCGCGCTGGCGAGCACGTCTTCGGCTAGGGTGCGGCCGAGGGCCTGCTCTAGGCTCACTTGTTCGGTGGAAAGGGGGCGGGCTTGCGCGAGAATTCGAGCAAAGGCTTCGTCAAAGGACAACATGAGTTTTAGTTCTTGCCTTCGCGCTTGCGCTTTTTTCGGCGGCGCAGCTTGTCGAGCGCCGTGTGGGCGTCGCGCACCGGAGTGAAGGGGCGGGAGACGAGCGCCGAAAGGGCGTCAGGTTCACGGTTTCTTTCGCGCGCCAGCTCCACAAAAATGCTCTGGCTGCGCACTTCCGCACTGGGATTTTTCGGCACTCGTGCGTAGCTGCCATCGGGTTTAAGTTGCCAGCTTTTCACGTTGTCCGCGGACATGGTGCCAAGGATTTCGTTGGTGACGCGAGCCTTCAAGCGCTCGTCCAAGATGGGGAACATAGCCTCCACTCGGCGTCGGAAGTTACGCGGCATCCAGTCGGCGCTGGTGCAGAACACTTCGGAGGTGCCGCCATTTTCGAAATAGAAGATGCGCGCGTGTTCGAGGAAGCGATCAATCACTGCTTTGACGCGAATGTTCTCGCTTATCTTCGGCACTCCGGGGCGCAAGCAGCAGATCCCGCGGATGAGAAGTTGAATGTCCACCCCAGCCTGGGAGGCTTCGTACAGCGCGGAGATGACTTCTTCGTCTACCAGGGCGTTCATTTTAGCAATGATTTTCGCCGGACGACCGGCTCGCGCATGCTCGGTTTCGCGGTGAATGAGCCCGAGGACACCTTCGTGCATGCCGAGCGGCGAGATAATGAGGCGATTCCAGCGTGGGGGGGCGCTGTAGCCGGTGAGAAGATTGAAGAGGGCGGTGGCGTCTTCGCCGATATCTTCGCGTGCTGTAAAGAGCGAGATGTCCTCGTAGAGGCGCGCCGTTTGCTGATTGTAGTTGCCCGTAGCAAGGTGCACGTAGCGGCGTAGGCCGGAGCCTTCCTTTCTCACCACGAGCAACACTTTGGCGTGAGTTTTGAAGCCCAAGAGCCCGTACATCACGTTCACGCCAGAGCGCTCCAAGGCGCGCGCCCAACGGATGTTACTCTCTTCGTCGAAACGCGCCTTCAGCTCCACCAACGCCGTAACCTGTTTGCCAAGCTCGGCCGCGCGTTGCAGTGCCCGGACCATGGGGGATTCACCGCCGGTGCGATAGAGCGTTTGCTTGATGGCAAGAACGTTCGGATCTTCGGCAGCCAACGTTAGGAAATCGACCACCGCCTCAAATGACTCGTACGGGTGGTGCAAGAGCACGTCATCTTGGCGAATGGTTTCGAACATGTCGTCTGAATCGCGCAGTGGCGGCACGTATTGCGGCGAAAACGGCTCATCGCGCAGTCTGCGGTCCTCCACATTGGCCGCCAGATCCAGCATGTCGCCGAGAAAGAGCGGACCATCCACACGGTAGACATCGCGTTCGATGGAGAGGTCAAATTCGCCCGCCAGCCACGCCACCGATTCTTCCGGCACCACGCCGGCCACCTCTAAGCGTACGGCGTGCCCTCGCTCCCGGCGGCGCAGTTCGGCTTGAATGGTGGTGAGTAAGTCCTCGGCTTCGTCGTCATCTACTTCGATGTCGAAGTTGCGCGTGAGCCGAAACACCAGGTGCCCAATGACGCTCATTTGAGGGAAAATAAGGCGCATGTGGCGAATGATGAGATCACCGAGTGCGACGTAAGCGCGCCTGGTTCCCGCCATAGGTACTGGAATCAAGCGCGAAAGGGTGCGTGGCACTTGCACGATGCCGAAAGAGGGCTCATTGGAGCGAGCTGCCTTTTCGAACAGGAGCCCCACATTGATGCTCTTGTTGCGAATGTGGGGGAAAGGGTGCATCGGATCGATGGCAATCGGCGTTAGCACCGGGAAGATGTCTTTCTCGAAGCTCCTATCAAGCGCGATAAGATCGTCTGGGGCAAGCTCGTCGGGGCGTAGTAGGGCGATGCCTTCGGCGCGCAACGCCGGGCGAACCTGTTGATTCCAAATCGCGTATTGGCGCTGCACGAGGTCGTGGGCTCGAACGCTGATGGCCTCCAGCTGCTGCAGTGGCGTCATGCCATCGGCGGGAACTTCGCCAGAGTCGCCGGACAGTTGGGCCTGTAGGCCTGCGACCCGAACCATGAAAAATTCGTCCAGATTCGACGCGAAAATCGCCAGAAACTTGAGGCGTTCGAAGAGGGGCACGGCCTCATCCGCCGCTTCAGCGATCACGCGGGCGTTGAATTCCAGCCAGGAAAGCTCGCGATTGATGAAGAGTTCGGCGCGGCGCTGGGCCGCTTTATCCGTAGGGGTGTTCGAAGGTACTTGGAGCATAGTGGGCACGCCCGCCGGGGGGCTCGTCTCAGGCTCGGGAAAAGGCTCGCGGGGCGGTTCGGGCAACACGGGGTTCGGCATACGATGCCGCGCGGCCGGTCTTCAACGAAGGCCGGCAACCGCCTCCAGATGTTACACGTTCGTCATCCTGGGAGCGCTTCGATTCTCGTTCGGGCGCCGAGTTTTACGGGGCTCGGTGCACGCTTTCCGCAGGCTCACCCGCGAGCACATCTTTCCGCAAAGGTCGGACCCCGGGCCTAAGAGCTCCTGCGCCATGAAGTGTTCTGTTTCTGGCCGTATGACCAAATAGGACGGCGAGCTCCGCCGTCTGCTAGCCTGATAGATAAACTGTCCGACGCCCAAGGAGACCCATGACGGAATTTGGATCCGAAACCGAGAGCAAGCCCTCGCCCATCAGCAAAGTTCCCCCCGCAAGTATGGTGGCCGAGATCGCTGCCTTGCAGGACTACGACCGCTACCGAGATTTGGCGTGGGAGGGCAGCTTTGAAGAATATCTAAAGATCATTCGCGAGCGCCCTCAGGTTACGCGCAATGCTTTTCAGCGCGTGTACGACATGGTTATTTCGTACGGCACCGAAGAGTACATCGACAACAAGAAGAAGCTGGTTCGTTACAACTTCTTCCAAGACGAAATCGACAATGGCAAGGACGCCGTCTTTGGGCTCGATATTCCGCTGATGCGCCTCATGAACGTGCTGAAGGCCGCCTCCGAAGGTTACGGCCCCGAGCGCCGCGTGATCTTGCTGCACGGCCCGGTGGGCTCCAGCAAATCAACTATCGCACGCCTCTTGAAGAAGGGCCTCGAAGCTTATTCGGCTACTCCGGAAGGTGCACTTTACACTTTTCGCTGGGTAAACCTCGCGGGCACGGGGCTGGCGAGTGGCGGCGCAGATATCTTCGATTCGCCGATGCACGAAGAGCCGTTGCGCTTGATCCCGCTCGCGTGGCGTGAAAAGGCGATTCCGCAGCTCAAGCTTTCGAACGATAAATTCAAGGTCAAAATCGAGGGCGATCTTGATCCCGCGAGCCGCTTCATCTTCAACGGCCTGTTGCAGCGTTACGAGGGCGATTGGGCTAAGGTGGTCAACAAGCACGTCCAGGTGCACCGCCTGATCTTGAGTGAGAAAGATCGCATTGGCATCGGCACCTTCCAACCGAAGGATGAAAAGAATCAGGACTCCACCGAGCTTACTGGCGACATCAATTATCGGAAGATTGCCGAATACGGTTCCGATTCAGACCCGCGCGCCTTCAACTTCGACGGCGAATTCAATATTGCGAACCGCGGGATTGTGGAATTCGTGGAGGTGCTCAAGCTGGATGTGGCCTTCTTGTACGACCTTCTCGGCGCTTCCCAAGAGCATCGCATCAAGCCCAAAAAGTTCGCTCAGACGGACATTGATGAGGTGATCATTGGGCACACAAATGAGGCTGAATATCGTCGGCTCCTCAACAATGAGTTCATGGAAGCGCTCCGCGATCGAACCATTAAGATCGACATCCCTTACATCACCCGCTTGAGCGACGAGATCAAAATCTACGAGAAGGACTTCAGCCAAGAGCGCGTTCGCGGTCGGCATATTGCGCCGCATACGCTCGAAGTGGCGGCCATGTGGGCCGCGCTCACGCGCCTCAAAGATCCGAAGAAGCACAACCTCCAGTTGCTTCAGAAGATGAAGCTCTACGACGGCAAGGTGTTGCCCGGTTACACCCAAGACACCGTGAAGGAGCTCCGCAAAGAGAGTGCGCGCGAGGGCATGGAAGGCATCAGCCCGCGTTATGTGCAAGATAAGATCTCCAACGCACTTGTGAGCGACGCCGGTGAGGGCACCATCAATCCCTTCATGGTGTTAAATGAGCTCGAAAAGGGCCTTACCAGCCACTCCCTCATCACGGGAGACGAAGAGCGCAAGCGCTACAAAGATCTGATCGGCGTGGTGAAGCGCGAATACGAAGAAATCGTCAAAAATGAGGTACAGCGCGCGATCAGTGCAGATGAAGAAGCTATCGCGAAGCTGGCTGCGAATTACATCGACAACATCAAGGCCTACACACTCAAAGAACGCGTCAAGAACCGGTATACGGGCCAAGATGAAGAGCCCGATGAGCGCTTGATGCGATCGATCGAAGAGAAGATCGAAATTCCTGACAACCGGAAGGACGATTTTCGCCGGGAAATTATGAATTTCATCGGCGCCAAAGCCGTGGAAGGTAAAAAGTTCGACTGGCAAACCAATGATCGTCTGCGCCGCGCGCTAGAGCTCAAGCTGTTTGAAGATCAGAAGGACAGCATCAAGCTAAAGACGCTCGTGAGCGCCGTGGTCGACAAAGAGACGCAAGAGAAGATCGACATCATCAAGGCGCGCCTCATTCGCTACTTCGGTTACAACGAGGTGAGCGCCACCGATGTGTTGAACTACGTGGCGTCTATCTTCGCCCGAGGTGACGCTAAGAGCTAAGGTGCTCGTTCGTGCCAGGGGGGCAGCTGTTGCCCCCGCTCGTCCCGGCCAAAAGCCGGGCCGTTCTCCCCCAGGCCAGTCGCTTCGCTCTGGCGGGGGAGAACACCAACTCACTGCGCAACTTTATGCATCCTTCACCCGATTGAGTGCCAAAGGCCTGGCAAGCGCGGTGGGTGGCGTACATTCGTGGCGATTGAGGTGCTTAGCATGGCAAGTATCTCTTGCTGAGGTGAAGGCATGTCTCAACGTGGGTCGCGAAAATTGGCACGGAAGGCGAAAAGGGGCTCCGCAGATCCGAGCGGAGTTCGTGACCTTGCTGCGGCCCGAGCCGCGGTGCGCAAAGGTCGGCTCGCCGAGGCCGTGGGCGCGTTCGAGGCAGCGCTTGAGGCTCATTCCAACCTTCACGCCGTACGCCATGAGGCTGCGCTCCTTTGGGCGCGCCTTGGGCATTGGCCGCGCGCTCTCCACCACTTCGAAACCTTAATAGCTTCTGGACAGGCATCGGTTGCACTGATCAGCGATTGGGGCAGTGCCCTGGCACAGCTTGGCCGCACCACTGAGGCCGGCGCTGCGTTTGCACGAGCTGTAGCCGAACCAAACACTACCGCCACCGCCCATGCCCATTTGGCGCACTGGCTTTCGGATCAGGGTGAGATATCCCAGGCTTCACAGCATTACGATGAAGCGCTCGCGCTCGAACCAAACAACGCTGCGGCACTCCTCGGCCGGGGTGAGTTACGGCAGCAGCTGGGCGAGCCACTCCTAGCTCTTTCGGACTTCGAGTGCGCGCTCCGCACAGAATCGCGCGGGCATCAGGCCTTTCTACACGTCGTAGAGGCCTTGCTAGCACTCGGCAGGCGGGAAGAAGCTTTGGCCCACGCCGAACGGTTGTTGCAGGCGCGGCCCGGAGACTGCGGAGCGCTTGCAGTTTTGGCGCTCTTGTTGCGAGAATGTGGCAACGAAGCGCGCGCATCGCTGCTCAATGATCTGGATGGCCTTGTGTTCCAGCATTGGTTGGATCCGCCGCCTCTCGCTGAGTCGCTGGAGGATTTCGTGGCCCAGGCCGCGCATCACGTGGTCACACATCCGAGTCTCATCCGTGCTCCGCTCCATCACGCGACTGTGAGTGGCGGTCACACCGGTGAACTCCTCATAGAGCCCAAAGGCCCGATCGCCGAGATCGAACGTCAACTTGAGGCCCGGCTACTCGACGTCTGGCGCGCACTCCCCGACGATAGCCGCCACCCCTGGCTCTTGGCGCGGCCTGCCCAAGTGACGGTCAACGCTTGGGGGGTCGTCTTGGAGGAAGGCGGCCACCAAATACCGCACATTCATCCTGAGGCTTGGCTGAGCGGCGTGATGTACCTGGCCTTGCCCGAAGGTCACGAAACCTGGAACGCTGAGAAGCGCTCAGAGGGAGATTCTGAAGCCGCGCAGGCGGGTTGGTTGGAGTTTGGAAAAGTCGATCCTCGGCTGAAATGCGCGGCACAGCCAAGCACGCGCAGCATTCGCCCGGAGCTCGGGAAAATCGTATTTTTCCCATCCTTTTTCTACCATCGGACGCTCCCGTTTCGCGGCCCGGGAAAGCGGGTGAGTCTTGCGTTCGATGTGATCCCCGTCTTCAGCTGACTGCCGATCATTCGAATGGAAGCGCACCTGCTCACCACACTGAAACTTCTACGCCGGCCGCCGCGAGGAGCGTGGGGGCGCCAATAGATCTCACGTTTTCGGATCCGATCTTCACTTCCGCCCGCGGCAGGTAGAAGGCGGCTTCAGTGCGGAAGAAGGGAGTCCAGCCCGCTTGGTTTAGGCGCAATGTGAAAGCTGTTCCCAAGATTGCAGCCCATTTGCTCGCCCCAACAGGCTTTAAATCACCCACTGCGGATCTTCCCGAGGCTTCTACATTCACCAGTCCCCCAACTGCACTCACATCGAGCTCCAGTGGTGATATTGGTGTGGATCTGTAGCCTGCTTCCGCCAGGGCCAGCTGCTGTCGAAATTCTGCGTGGGCATCCCCTGCTGAGAGCGTGGGACCCGCTAGCGTGCTCCTCCCGAGCACCCGTGATACGAACGACCCGTACGCGAGCGACGCACCGACGAGCGCATCAAGCTCCGGGGCTAACGATTGCTCCAAGCTAGCCGCGGCAACGCCAACTTCCAGGCTAACGTCTATGGTGTCAGGTACGCGTGAGGCAGCCGAAGCACTTGGGCTGGCAGATTCTGGCAACTTACGTGGGCGGAGCGAAACTCGCGCTGGCTGGTCCAAAAAAGCACGTGCGCGCTGATCAAGCTCCATTACCCGCGTGAGCTCTACAGCGTCAGTAGCTAGCACCTCGGGGCTCGCCTGCCTTTGGGAAATATGGGAACGGCGAATGAGCACTTGATTTGGTTTTGGACCAAGGCCGCGTACCTCAACCGCGTAGCCTGCCCGGAGCGTTAACACTCTGATGATTGCGGTGAGGTGGGGGAGCTCTTCTGCTTGATCGCCGCTACAGATTAGCCCCAGATTACTGGCGCAGTTTACGCGACGCACTTGGTGGCCGGAGGCGCGAAGTTCAGCCTCAATCCGCTGTAGCGCTGCGCGGAGTTCTCGGTTCGCCGAGTCGCCCTCTAGCAGCCCCATTTCGCGCTCGGCGCCAGCACAGTACGAACTTACAGCCATACACAACGCGAAAGTGCGCAGCTGAAGGTGGCATGTTCTCATACGCTCAGCACACTCGATTCGATATCAAAGCCAACCGCGTGCCCGCTCCCACGAAGTGCCCGCCAGGTTCGCGCAAAAAGGGAGCACACCTTTCCGCTTCTAGCACGGCCGCCGCTGATGCAATTGGAGCTGCATCTCCGCATAAGCGAGCGCTGATGGAGGGGGCCATGCGGGGGCACACGCAGCGCACATTTACATTTGGTTGCCGTAGGGTGCGGCCCCCGCCACTCGGGACGCCGCTACGTGACGCCGCTACGTGGCTTGATGGTTTATTCGCGGGTGCATTTCGTCGTGGTCCGCGGTGATCGGCGACGCCCTCGTTTCCTACTCTACCAACGATGACTCCTACTCCCATCCTGCACGGGATAGCCCTGCGAGTGTTTTGCTCGTCTCTTTGCTCGTCTCTTTGCTGCCTTTCTGCACTGATTGCCGGCTGTAGCGACGTGGGTCCCCGAACCGGTGTCGTGAATTCGGGGGGAACAGCCTCGGGCAGCGTCTACGGGATGGGCGGAACGCCTGGATCGAGTGGCGTTCAGGGATTGGGTGGCGTTCAGGGATTGGGTGGCGTTCAGGGATTGGGTGGCGTTCAGGGATTGGGTGGCGTTCAGGGATCGGGTGGAAGTCCGGGATCGGGTGGCGTTCAGGGATCGGGTGGAAGTCCGGGATTGGGCGGAAGTCAGGGATTGGGCGGCGGCGCTCTTACGCAAGGGGGTAATGCTGGGGCAATCGGTAGGCTCGATCCCAATGCGCCTCCGGCGATCAACTTCGACCTTCGCAGTTGGAAGCTCACCGTGCCTGATGGATCCGAGCGGAGTGAGGCTTGGCTCGCTAGCGGTGGCCAAGAACCTGGAGTGTTCTTCACCGATCCTATCAGTGGTGGCATGGTCTTTCGGGTTCCGAACATCGGCGGCACCACGAGCGGAAGTAGCTACTCGCGCAGCGAGCTCCGCGAAATGCTCCGGGCAGGCAACGAAAGCGTCGCAACACAGGGAATTACACTCAATAACTGGGTCTTTTCGAGCTCCAGCGTCGCAAGCCAGAATGCGGCGGGTGGCGTGGATGGAACGCTCACCGCTACACTTCGGGTAGACCACGTATCGACGAGCGGCGACGCGAACAAAGTTGGGCGCGTGATCGTGGGACAGATCCATGCCTCCAACAACGAGCCCTGCCGGCTCTACTATCGCAAGCTGCCTGGCAATGTGCGCGGGGCCGTGTACTTTGCCTATGAGCCGAATATCGGAGGTGAGCAGTTCATTGAGCTGCTTGGTAGCCGCAGCGACAGCGCGAATGACCCAGCCGACGGAATAGGGTTAAATGAGGCCTGGAGCTATGTGATCGACGCCCATGGGAACACTCTCACAGTAACAATTCAGCGCTCCGGCTACGCCGATGTGGTAGCAACCAAAGACATGACGGACGGCGGGCTCGCGGACGACTGGATGTACTTCAAGGCGGGCGCCTACAATCAAAACAACACCGGTTCGGACACGGATTTTGCGCAGGTTACCTTCTTTGCGATCAAAAACACACATGACTGAGCCCGAGCTAAGCTTCGGTGGCGGCGTGAGGCATCCTCATGCGCTCCCGTTGCAGGTTTTGGGGCAGCAGAATGCTTTGGTCCCACCCACGCAGCTAGTAGCCACGACATCCGCGAACGTCCTCAGTGAGGTGATGACATCGGAGCTATTAGTGCAGAGAGCTCGGAGTGGTGAATCGCAAGCCATTCGGCAACTGCTGACACAGCTCGGCCCCGGCGTCTTGCGGACAGTTCGGAGGACGCTCGGGGCACAACACCCAGACGTGGAGGACATGATGCAGGAGGCACTCGTTGCGGTCATAAAAGCGCTGCCGTCCTTTCGAGGACAGTGCCGAATTGAACATTTTGCGCAGCGCATCGCGCTCTTTCGCGTCCTCGAGGAACGCAAGCGTCAACGTGCCAGCAAACGAGCACATGGCGAAAGTGCGATGGACCCGGATCAGATCGCGTCCCGCGTCATGCACCCAGGCGACACATTGGATAGCCGCCGCCAAGAACTTTTGCGTGAGCTGTTCACGACTCTGCCTCCCGCTCAGTCCGAGGCCTTCGCCCTGCGTCACGTGCTGGACTATTCCGTCGAGATGATCGCGGACGCGACGGCAACGCCAGCAAACACTGTCCGGAGTCGGTTGCGCTTGGCGAAGCAGGCATTGATTGCGCGTATCGGGCAGAGCGCTTACTGGCGCGAGCTTTCGCCGGAGGACTCATGAGATCGGTCGACTTTCACCCTGAACATCTCATCGACCATGTAGTGCGAGGTGTTTCGCTATCCAAGAGCGACGCGGAGCCCCAGTTGCACCTCCAAGAATGCCACGCCTGCCGTCTCGAACTCGACCTCCACGCGGCATTGAACGCGGAACCGGAGGTTTTGACTGGCGATGGCGAGCTCATCGAGCGAGCGATCGAACGAGCCACACTCCAATTGAGTCAGGGCGGGGTCCATCGAATCGGAGACGCGAAACACCTCCGGACTAAGCACCGCAGATTCTCGCCGATTATGCTTGGAATTGGTGTGTCGTTAATGGCGGCCGCCGCGGCAGCGCTAGGTTTAGTGTTGCAGTTCGTTTCAAGCGACGGGGTGGAGACGGCGGGCGCCGACGCGAAGCTAGCTCCTTCTATCGAAGCCAGGCCCAGGGAAGCGGTGCGAGATCCGAATGGGGATTCGGAGACAGCGCCCTCGGTAGAGTCTGTCGTTCAGGTGAGAAACAGGCCCCCCGAGAAGCCTGAGCCGAGCGCCACCAAAGAAGGGGGACGGGGCACGCAGCTCTCAGGTAATCTTTCACCTGCAGAACTCTTCGCGCAGGCCACAGCTTTGCGCAGGGCGGGTGAGGCATCTCGGGCCGTGCGGGTTTTTCGGCAGCTACAGCGTCAGCATCCAAGCAGTCCCGAGGCGGGTGCATCGAGGCTCAGCCTCGCTCGTCTCCTAATGGAACACACCAACGATCCCGGTGGTGCGCTCCTGCAGTTTGAGGCGTACCTAAAAAGTGGGGGTCCCCTGGAACAGGAGGCGCTTGTCGGGCAGGCGTTGGCGCTCGACCGACTCGGTCGTCCGGCAGAGGCACGAGGTGCCTGGCGCCAAGTTTTGCGTCGCTATCCTGGATCCACGTATGCAAAGCAAGCTAGGCTGAAGGTCGAGTCGGATCCGTAAACGTCCGCTGCTCGGCCCTATGCGCCCCTTTCGTGCGGCACGCAGATTCTTGTGGTTGGTTCTCATCGCGCTGCTTCCAATCGTAGTGAGCCCTAAAGCAGAGGGCGCCGAGTCTCAGCAGGTCGTGATCACGTTTGCCGCCCCAGAGGCAGAACGCGAGGCGTTGGACCTCGCGGTTCGGGAAGCACTCAGTCATTTGGGTCTCCGAGTCAACGTACAGCGAGCGGATGCGGTGGATGCAAACGCGATCTTGGCACCAACAGCGAGGGAGCCCGCCCTTGCGCGGATCTGGATAGATCTTTTGCAGGGGCGCGTGATCTTGTATGTCGTGGATGGGCCATGGGAGCGCGTGTTGGTGCGCCTCTTGACCCGTGAGCCCAACAATCCTGCCATCGATCACGAACGAGTAAGTCAAATCCTGCGCGCTTCCGTGCAAGCGCTTCAAGAAGGTGCTCGCATTGGCATCTCCCGCGAGCAGGCACGTCGCCAGCTTTCAGGTCCTGCGCTCCCCGTTAAGCCGCCGCTTTCCCCACAGCCCATACCCAAACGACGGGCGCCTGCGCGCTCCGAAGCGCTGGAGCTTGGAGTCGGCGCACAGTACGAGCTCCAGACTTTTACCAGCGATTCCCTATCTCACGCGGTGGGAGCCGAGCTTCTGCTGTCCAACATCACGGGCGCGCGCCTCGGAGTGGAGCTACAGCTGACCTATCGCTCGCTGCGCCTGAAATTGGATGAAACGGAGGCCCAGCAGAACGTATTCGCGCCGCGCCTTCTCCTCGATCGCCCTTTGCGTGCATGGGGAGGAACGCGCTTAGTCCCATTTCTTGGCGGCGGCGTCGATGTTCTTCACCTTTCCCCGTCAACCCGGGCGTCGACGTTGCTAGCCACTCGCGAGCGCACGCTCTTGTATCCGGTGTTGCGCGCGGGCCTGCTGTTGGACCAAGAATTGACACAGCAGCTGAAATTGCGTTTCGGTCTCATCGTGGACGCCTTTCCGGCGGATATTCGTTTCGGTGTCCAACGCGGGGATGGTTCTGAGCACTACGTCCGTGCGTGGCCAGTTCGTCCCGGGATCTCGCTCGGGATCTTTTGGATGACTCCAGGGGCACCGCGGTGATCGGATTTGAGACGGATGGCTACTTAGTGAGGGTGCAGCTCCATTTGTCCATCCTCGGCTACTTAAACCTCCTCCTGTGCGTCGCTTGCTCGAGCGATCAGCAACTGCTGGCCGTTCCCCGTTCGAACGGCGGTGGCTCGTCCGCTATCAGTCAGGGTTCGGGGTCCGCCGCCAACAGCTCTAATGGGCTCGGGGGTACCAACGGCCCATCCATCAATGTGGACGTCGGTACCGCAGCCGAGGGTCTAGGGCCCAACTGCTCCCAAGCCCAATTCCGTGCAGAAAGGCGCCCGCTCGACATGATGATTCTGCTCGATCAGTCGGGGTCGATGACAGAATTCGCCGACCGCTGGACGCCGGTGACGCGCGCCATCCTCGATTTTATCGAATCCCCTCAAAGCGCTGGGATAGGGGTTGCGCTCCAGTACTTCCCCTTGGGTGCCAACGATTCGGAGAAGTGTCAGATATCCCGCTACGCCAGTCCCGATGTTCTGCTCGCTCCGTTGCCGGCTAACCTCGCCCCGCTTCGAAATTCAATCATTGCGCACCATTTTACCCAGGCTGAATGCTGCAACGACGAGACACATTCCAAGACCCCAACCCGTCCGGCCGTTGAGGGTAGCGTGGATTACTTGCGCCGCTGGCTGGAGCCGCGCCCGGATCACGTGGGGGTCCTCCTGCTCGCCACCGATGGCCAACCAACCGATGTGTGCAACGACAATTCGGTCGCAGATGTTGCAGCTGCCATCGCCGCTGCCAATGCGGGTATGCCGAGAATAATGACGTACGTGATTGGCATCGGCGTTCCAGACAGCCTCAACGAGCTGGCAGTAGCGGGCGGCACCGGCCGAGGTCCATTTGTTGTGGATGGAAGCGGACAGAATACGCAAGCGGAGTTCGCTGCCGCCTTACAGGCAATTCGCGGTGAGGTGTTACCTTGTGACTATAAGGTGCCCGCGGGCACCGACACGGCACGCCTCAATGTGCTCTATCAGGCCGGAGGTTCGAAGGAAGGGATCACCTTCACCAGCGTTTCCAGCGCAGCGAAATGCGACGATTCTTCATCGAGCTGGTACTACGATGTCCCCGCCTCACCGGAGCGCATCCTGCTCTGCCCCAATGCCTGCAAAATGATCGCGGCAGATCCTTCCGGCCAGGTTGACCTCGTCACTGGGTGCCCCACCATTCTGAGGTGATGGCTCATAGCCCGCGCACAATACGCGCCGCCTCGCCCGCGAACATTCCTTTAGGGAACCGCACCAGGTAGTCCGTGGCAAGCTTCTTGGCGCGCAGTGGGTCGGAACTGTTGATCAGGATCAGTCGCCGGCCGAGAGCGCTACTCAAGTAACGGCCACGCGGAGCCTCCTCGGCGTAGGTCTCGTACCAACGAATAGCTACTGAAGGTTTACCAGCATCTTCTGCAAGCCTGCCCAGAAGAAAGGTAGCCTGCGCGGCCTCCGCAGAGCCTGAGAAGCGACGGCGCTGAGTTAAAAGAGCTTGTTCAGCGAGCGCCGCTGCTCCCACATAGCGCGCGGCATCGGCCAAAGCTGCGACCCCTTCGCTGGATGTCTTTCCGAGCACTTCTTCGGTGCCCAAACGCTGTGCGTCTTCAATGAGCTCGCGATATTCACCTTTAGCCATGCGAGCCCGGAAATCGAAGCTCGCGCGAGGCTGTGCCTTACCTGTCGGGCTGGGGCTTTCGGCCTTGCCCTCGGTGAGGCCATTCTCTAGTGCAGGAGTGCTGACGGCGGGTGCATCAGTCGCACCATTTTCGCTTGCTGCTTGGCGCGCAACGTCTCTTGGCTTGCCGGCTAACCGCTCCCGCGTTTCACCTAACTGAACGCTCCCCCCAGACAGCGCGCGGAGAAAGCGCCCTTTCGTTACCGCTATCCCCGGCTGGAGCTCGGGGCCAGTCACGTTCACCGAACCCTCAGTTACCGTGACCTCCAATTCTCCTGAAAGCGCACTCCAAGCTACTGAAAAGCGCGTCCCGGTTACCTGCACAACATAGGGGCCGGCGTCCACCGACCATGCCGCGTGCGGTAAGTGGTTTACATTAGCTTCTAGTTCGCCCACCTCAAGGGTGATGCGTGCTCCGTGCGGGCTGGTCTGTGAAACGCGTGCCGTAGATCCCGGAAGAAGCGTAAACTGCGACTCCTCCGAAAACGTGAACGTGGTGGGTCGGTCCTTAGCGCTCACAAAGCCGCGCTCGCTCGTGACGCCACCGGTCTGTCGATAAGTGACAGCCGCTTCCGGCCAGCTGACAAACGCAACCGCGGCCGCTACGGCGAACCCCAAGCCAAGAGCCGCCCCGCCAAGCCAAACGCGCCGACGCTGTGGGGCCGCTCGGAGACGACGTTCGAGCTTTTGCCACTCTGCCGGATGAGGGCTCGAACTCTCCATTTTTGCCAATTCACCCAAACGAAAGGCAAGCTCTTCCTCGTTTAGCCTGGGTTCATTCTGGGCCATGAGCAACCCCTCCAAGCGCGAGATAAGACATCAGCTCAGGCTCACTCCGAGCGAGCGCAAGAAGACGCGTTCGCGCTCGTTGCACGTGGCGTCGAACGGAGGAAAGGGAGCTTTTCACCGCCAGCGCTATTTCCTCAAGCTCCATCTGCTCTACATAACGCAAAAGGAAGAGATCTTGGTCTCGACGAGAGAGCTGCGCGACGATGGAGCGAAGAAGCTGTACGGCCTGCACTGCGTGATCAGATGCTAAGTTCAGAGGAGGCTCAGGCAGCTCACCTGACGCGGTAAGGCCGAACCAAGCCCGCGCTCGTAGGAAGCGCCGATGCTCGCTCGCCACGCGGTAGCAAATCCCCACCACATAAGCGCGCAGCTTGGTGGCGTCGCTCAACTGGCCGATTTTGCGAAACAGGCGTATGAACACCTCCTGGCTGAGATCGGCCACGTCTGCGCTATCGCTGGTAAGGCCCCGCACGACGCGCTCGACGAGCGGGGCGTAGCGCAACCAAACTTCACGCTGGCTCTGCGGATCCTGCGCCAACAGGCCCTGCCACAACTGTTCCTCGCTAACTCGCGCGGCTTGCTCAGCGCGAACCACCTTTAGGTGGGAGCGCTCGGCGCGGCTCAGGGAGAACGGTTGGCTCATGGGCTTTACTCTACAATGGCGGCTCATGGCCCCGGCGGCCCAAGAAAGTTTCGATGCGCGAGGGATGTCGGGTTCGCAGCTCGAAAGGCGGTGCATTTTTCTGAGCGCTCCCGCGTGGCCTCGGCCATAGCTCAGGTGGGGAGGCCGTCGATACGGCTTCTGTTGGAATTTTCCGCTCGTGCAAGCCCCACGAACACTGGACTGGGAAACCCGTCGACGGGAGTGCTTAACAAAATGGAGTCGCCTACGACATGACCGCTTCTATCAAGTACCCCCGAAGGGGCGCATTGCGAGCCGCTGGCGCGCTCATCGCTTTTCCTTGGTTGGAGGCCTTTCGAGCGGAGCCGATCCGGGCGGCCGATCCACTTGCCCCGGTTCGCTTCATGGCGTGGTTCCACACGAGTGGCGCACTCATGGAGCACTGGACCCCTGCGCAAACCGGAACACTTGCGGCGCTAGGCCCAACGTTAGCGCCGCTTGAACCTTACAAACAAGATTTGCTCGTGTTGAGTGGTTTGAGCATCGGTGACGGTTCGGTGGACGTTGGAAGCCACGAAGGCGGGCAACGTGCCTTTCTTACTGCTCACAACGAGCCCATTGCCGGACAAACTCAGTCTATCGATCAAATAATCGCAGAGAAGCTCGGAGCGCTCACGCGTTTCCCTTCGCTCCAGCTGAGCATCGAGCAAAACACCTTTTACGACCCCTCCACGGATGCCAATAACGACGGCTACAAGGATTCTCCTACTTCAAGCTTCAATGACGCCACGGACTACTGCTCGGATGCCAACTGCATGGTGGCGTTCAACAAGGGGAGCATGCTGCCCAATCTCTATAATCCCAGGCTCGTCTTCGAAAAGCTCTTTGGGGCGATGGATACTGGGTCGACGGTGGATTCCGCGGCTGCCGCTCGACGCGTTAACTTGCGCAAAAGCGTACTCGATTATGTGAGCGGGAGAGCTTCAGATTTGAAGACGAAAGTGGGCCTGGGGGATCAAAGGCGCCTGGACGAATACCTGGACGGAATTCGTCAAATTGAGAAGGGCATTGATAGCCAAAGCTCGCCTTCCGTGGGCTGTACGCCGGGAGTAAAGCCCATGGGCATTCCCACCGACCCGCAAAAGACGCTCCGGTTGATGGCAGATCTCTCGGTGAAAGCGTTTCAATGCGACGCCACACGGAGCATCACCATGATGTTAGGCCAGGGCCTGAGCGCGATGAAGTTCGCCGTCAATGGAGTCACCTATGCCCACCACAACGACGCTTCTCACCATTTGAATGATCCGGTGAAGATGAAGGCTAAAGACTTCATCGACACTTGGCAGGTGGCACAGCTTGCCTACATGCTCGAACAGCTAAAGAACACGAGCGAAGGTTCGGGTAAGCTTATCGACAACGTCGTTTTGTTTTATTCGAGCGATGTTTCCGATCCCAACTTGCACGGAAACGCGAATATGCCAGTGCTGGTTGCGGGCCGAGGCGGGGGGGCGATAACCACAGGGCGGCATGTAGCTGGCTTGAGTGGGCGTACCACCGGCGACCTCTTTTTGGAGATTCTAAAGGTTTTTGGGGTGGAAATGGCCAGCATAGGGCGCTTTGGAAAACAAGCCACACAGGTGTTAGCATGAAAAGGCGCAAGGGAGCGTTTAGCGGTTGGTTGAAGCTGTGTGAGGGGCCCCGGTTGGTGCATATTGGGCCGAGGAGCTGCGCATGGTCGATCTTTGTGCTCAGCGTGGGCGCGGCATTGGTGTTCGGCTGCGCTCAGCAAAGTGGAGCACGCGGCTCGGCGGCGAATTCGAGCATGGAAGGCACAGCTTTAGGAGGTGGCAATAGCCAGGTCAGCGAAAGTGGCATGGGCGGGGCGTTCGCGAGTGGGGTGGGGGGCAGTCCAAACGGGAGCGTTACTGGCGGAGCTAGTAGCGGCAGTGGTGGCAATAATTCCGCGTCGGGTGCGGTTACGGCGTGCGGCCCCAACGGCTACACACTCAGGCGGCTCACCCGCGCCGAATATAACAACACCGTGCGAGACATCGCGGGTGACACCAGCCAACCTGGTAACGCATTCCCAGCTGACGTTATCGGCGGAGGGTTTGCCAACAACATCGAAAACGCGTCTGTCTCACTTATTCACGTGGAGCAGATGGAGCTCGCCGCTCGGAGCGTGGTTGCCGGTGCTTTCAGTCGCGGACAATTCACCAGTTGCACGACGCGAGACTGCGTTGCTCAGGAAGTTGCCCGTGTGGGCCGTCAGGCTTGGCGCCGCGCTCTCACCGCTAGTGAGCAGCAGGGCCTACTAGCCTTCTTTGATAATCAGGCCGCCCTCGGCAATAGTTTGGATGAGGCTTTTCAGGCAACTCTCACAGCGGTGCTCCTGGCCCCAGAGTTCGTCTTCCGAGTGGACACCTCGCCCGATGGCGTCAAGCTCGACGATATCAGTTTGGCAGGGCGAATTTCGTATTCGCTTTGGGCGAGCACTCCCGACGCCACGCTCCTTACCGCGGCGGAATCGGGAAAGCTTGCGACAACGGCCGGAATCGAGAGTGAGGTGCGGAGAATGCTCGCCGACCCTAAAGCTAACGCGTTGGTCGACAGTTTCGCCTCCGAATGGCTCGGCCTCTACAACGTGGGGGGTATCAATCCAGATCCCAAGGTTTTTGGGACGATATCTCCGATGCTTAAGCAGGCAATGCGCCAGGAATCCATGCTCTTCTTCCAGAGCTTTCTCCTAGAACCAAAGAACGCGCTCGACCTTCTCGGAACGAATTTCACGTTTCTCAACGACGAACTCGCCCAGCACTATCAAGTGACCGTGCCTGGATCCGCTACGCTGGTGAGCGTGCCTGCCAATGCAACTCGCGGGGCTGGCCTATTGGCCCAAGCAAGTGTGCTGTCGATCACCTCTGCTTCCACGCGCACTTCTCCTGTAAAGCGCGGTAAATGGGTCCTCAGCGCCCTTCTCTGTAGCGAGCCACCGCCACCCCCTGCTAACGTTCCTCCCTTACCCGAGGTCCAGAATGGCTCTGGCCTTTCTCTGAGAGCTCTCGCCGAACAGCACCGCGCGGCTCCAGCCTGTGCTGGCTGTCACAGCTTGTTGGATCCGATAGGTTTTGGTCTGGAGAACTTTGACGCTGTTGGCCGCTATCGCGAGGTCGACAATGGGCAGCCCATCGACGCGAGCGGAGAAATTTCAGGAGTTGCCTTCGATGGGCACCAGGGGCTTATCCAGCTTTTAAAGGCCGATCCCCGGTTCCCCGCGTGCATCAGCGAGAAGCTTTTGACTTATGCGCTCGCCAGGCCGTTGAATCAAGCGCACAATCCAGCGAAACAAGCGCTCGTTACGTCGTTTGCTGCCTCCAACTTTTCACTCCGTGAGCAGCTCGTTAACACGGCGTTAGAGCCCGCATTTCGGACGCTGTGCGGGGCCCTCTAACTCAGTGCCCGTGCGTGCTCGGTATGTCGCGTACGTAGCACTGGTGCGTGTTCAGTACCAATGCGTACGACGCGCCGAGCTAATACGGACTTCATCGATAGCTACACTCTGCGCAGTGAACTGGATCGGCAAGGTGTTGATTTCCGAAGACCACTCCGGGTTACCTCCAATAATTAGGCGATTTGCATTACCCGCGAGCGACCAATTCCCGGAGCAGTAAACGCTCGTTCCATTTATCTCAAGATCGAACGAACCTCCTCCAAAATTTAGCCCCACGTGAGTCCAGACGCCCAATGGCAAGCTGTCCGGGTGCAAGAGCAGGCATTGCTCAGCGCCGCCTCCTTGCACGCGCACCTCGAGCTTGCAGCCACCCTTGATAAGCATGCGCATTTGGCCGGGAAGCTCCTGAAAAGAAGCATCCCGACCCACGATGCCTTGCCCTAGATGCCAATCAGGTAAACAAGCCTCTGGGCGAAGCCAAAAATCGAGGGAGCCTTCGCTGAGATCCCAGAGTGGCGTGTTGGGTACAGTCAAGTACGAATCCGAGTTCTCCGCGCCAAACGCGAGCGCCTGACCGCAACCTCCTGGCCCTTGAACTTTAGCGACTGCACTCCCGATAACGTTGCCCAAGGCAGCGTGCCCCATCTCATCTCGGACCGCGCCGGCGGCAAAATCTTCGAAGGAGAACAGCGAAACGGTATCGGATTCAGGCTCCACGCGGCTGCATGTTCCTGTCGGCAAACTCGCCTTGACGGCCGTCGGGGCGCTTGCAGGGCCTGTCTCAAATGTCTGTAGTTCGTTGACACCACACGACCAGGCTCCGCTCCCCGCAAGGGCGCACCCAAGGACTAGCCAAGAGCTGGACATCAGACTGAGCTTGCCACATTCTGGCGCAGATCCTAGTGGGATCTCCCGGCTGCCTAGGCGCTTAGGTCGCTCAATCAACGGGCAGAGCCTCGCTCGATTTTGCTCGTCCTTCCGCCAATGTCCGATGTTGTTGCTGGTGGGCGTAATGACAACGTCATTGCGAGGTGCTAGCTTTGGTCAAGAGCCATGACAGCCGCCGCTAAGAAGGCCCCCCCTCGCGAAACGCTCAATCTTCGGATCCGAAGGGAAGAGCGCAATCTGATCGATCGTGCCGCAGAAGCACGGGGCACCAATCGGACCGATTTCATTCTAGCGGCCGCGCGCCACGCCGCTGAGGACACCTTACTAGATCGGGCGCTCATTTCGGTTGGAGCACGAGGCTATTCGGAGTTCATCGCCCGACTGGACGCGCCCGCGAAACCCAACGCGCGGCTGCGTCGTGCCCTGCGCATGCCGTCACCCTGGAAGAAGTAGATGTTGAGCGCGCCGGAGCCGTTGGCTTCGCACCACCAAGTGGACGCTTTCTTCTCTGGGGAGCCTTCACTGGACGATTGGCTCAAGCGACGTGCAAAGGCGAACCAGGTGAGCGGAGCGTCCCGAACGTTCGTTGCTTCGGACGCGAGCGGAGTCGTGGCCTATTACTCATTGGCCTCAAGCGCTATCGCGGTGGCCTCCGTCGGGGGACGTTTTCGTCGCAACATGCCGGATCCAATCCCCGTGGTGGTGTCAGCGCGGCTCGCGGTAGCAACTTCTTACCAGGGAAGGGGGATTGGTCGTGCCCTCTTTCAAGATGCTGCCAGGCGGGTGCTTCACGCCGCGGAAACCATCGGAATTCGCGGGCTTCTCGTGCATGCGCTTTCAACGGACGTCGCAGAATTCTATCGACGTCTCGGCTTTGACCCGTCCCCGCTTCATCCCACGATCGTCATGGTCACCTTGGCCGATATACGTGCCAGCCTTGAGTAGGGAGGTGCTGCGCTTGAAGGTCGAACGCCTCTACCTCCGCCGCATGTCGTAAAATCGGAAATTGACGTCCCAAAGAAGGACTTGAGGCCGATGGGTACGCTCCGTACAGTAATCGTGAACTTGGGTTGCTGAGCCCATTTCGAAACTGCCGTGCAGCGACGAACTCACGCGTCTGCAACCGGCGGAGGAGCCTCTCATGCGGTCATTTAGGTGCAGGCATGTCCTGGTATTCATGAGCTTTTTGATGCCGTGTGGTGGCTGCAGTACGGACGCTGGGCGAAGTTCGAGAGCAAGCGCGGACACTCCGAGCGCCGGCCCGGGCGTTGACATGCCAGGGGCGCCGGGGGTGACCAGCCCGGGAGGCGTTACGCCAGGGCCCGGTACGACGCCAGTGGCTACGCCACCTGTGCCAGTGGATTCCTCTGGGCTCACGCCAGACGGTCAATGCAAACCCCCAGCATCATCACTCGCCGTGCGCAGATTAACTCACGCGGAGTACGACAACACGGTGGCGGATCTATTGGGCGTAGCCGAAACCTTGGGTCGCTCGTTCCAGGTCGATCCGACGCAGCCGTTCCGGAATTTTTCGGCCACGCTAGTGGTGCCACCCATTTTGGCAGAACAGTACTCAAGTGCTGCAACGAAGTTGGCGGCACAAGTGGTGGCCCAAGTGCAAACGCTAGCGCCTTGTGCTCCCGCCGCGACTGGTGCCGAGGAATTGGCGTGTGCCGAAGCCTTCATCAGCAGCTTTGGCAAGCGCGCCTATCGCAGACCCATTGACACGACCGAGCTAACCAAGTTCTCGGCGTTATTCTCAGCAGAAAGGGCCCGCGCTGACTACGCCGCTTCGATTGGGTACTTGGCTGAAGTGATGCTTCAGTCGCCCTTCTTTCTGTACAAGACGGAGCTTGGCAACTCTGGGCTTGATCGTGTGCTCACTCCGTATGAGGTCGCCAGCGAAATCTCCTATCTTACGACCGGGAGCATGCCGGACGCGACGCTGATCCTCGCAGCCGACAACAATGCTCTCGGGACTCCTGACGCCATCGAAGCCGAGGTGCGGCGCCTCATCGCCACGCCGCGTGCCAGCACTTGGCTCCGCGGCTTCGTTGAGGAGTGGCTCGGCATTGATCAGGTGCGCGACACTACCCAAGTCCCCAAAGACGCCACGCTCTTTCCAGCCTTTGAAAACCTGCGCACGCCTATCGCTGACGAGGCCGACGCTTTCATCGACGCAGTACTCAGCACGTCGAACGGTTCCATCTATACTCTGTTTAGCGCCAGTTGGTCGGAGGTGAACGGTCCCCTAGGAAGCTACTACGGTGCACCGATACCACCCGCGGGTGCCACGCCCCAGCGAACAGATCTTCCTCCCGCTGAGCGTGCGGGGATTTTGACTCAGGCGGCATTCCTCGCGGCTCACGCAAAGCCTGGCGATTCGTTTCCCATAGCACGCGGCAAGTACCTACGAACTCGCGTGATGTGCCGCTCGCTACCGCCTCCTCCTGCCAACGCGATGTTTCAGGCGCCTGGCCCATCGACGATTCTCACCACACGCGAACGGTTTGCTCAACATTCGTCCTCGTCAGCGTGTGCCAGCTGTCACACCTTGATCGATCCGTTGGGTTTTGGTTTCGAGAACTATGACGCAGCGGGCGGCTTCCGGAGCATGGAAAATGGCAAACCGGTGGATGCCTCAGGGTCCATTATCAATGTTTCACCGGAGGTTGATGGGCCGTATGTGGGCGGCGTTGAGTTCTCGCAACGGTTGGCCAATAGCCAAGTGTTGCGCGATTGCGTCACCCGAGAGGTATTTCGCTGGGCCAATGGGCGAGAAGACATTCCGACCGAAGCCTGCGCGCTTTCCTCGATATCCAGCCGCATGACACAAGCCAGTCCAGACATCCGAGAAATCGTCGTGGGCATTGCTCGCTCAGAGGGTTTCACTTTGCGGAGTGACCGCTGACGTTCTTCAGCCCCGAGCCTTCTAGATCCACCCCAGAGAACAGGTCACAGTATGGCAAACTCAATCATGAAGCGGCGCGACCTTCTCCGAACGCTCGGAGCGGCGGCATTCCTAGCGCAGCCGGTGTTTCGCGACACGTTTGCGGAGGCCCAACCCAGCGCATTTCCCCTGCGCTTTGTGGTCCTAACAGTACCGGGCGGCGTCTATCACAAGGTCAGCGGGGATGCGGGCAACTTTGGTTTCGACACCACCTTGAAGTCGTTCGCATCGTTGGAGTCGGAGATGCTCTTCTTGGATGACACATGGAACGAGCAGTGCTGTGGCGGCGCCGCGCCTCACAGCGAGTCAACGGCGTCCGTCCTGTCCGGTTCCGGCCCTACGTCGATCGACGCCGTGGTCGGCCCAAAGCTGGGTGCCACGGTGAAGTTCTCCTCCCTGCAATTTGGAGTCTTTACTGGAGCCCCAGCCTCCACCGGCCGGGACAACACTACGGCGCCTGCAGTGGACGAGCCCGCGGTCATGTTCAATCGATTGTTCGGCGGCAGCCTCCCCACTCCGGCTCCCACAACGACTGGCACGGCTACCGCACCCCCAGCAGTAGACACGGGAGCCCGGCGCCGCGCACTCTTGGATCATCTTAAGGGTGAAGTACAGCTTATCAAGCAGCTCGCCAGTACTAAGGAACAACAGAAGCTCGATCAGCACTTGACGTCTCTGAGTGAGCTAGAAAAACAAATCCCCACAACCATGACGGGCGGTACGTTCCCCGGCGGCGGCGTGGTAGGAGCGACTCCGAGTGTAGGCTGCAAAGCTCCCACCTCGCCTGAAGCCTCTAGCGATCTGCCTGTGATCCTCACGCAGCAGCTTGACTTGATGTATCAAGCGCTCGCGTGTGATCTCTCGCGCGTCGCAACCAGCCAGATCCTTAAATCAGGGTGCCAAAGCATCACTTTCCCGTGGCTCGGAGTCTCCGCGGATCATCACGCGCTGGAGCACAACTTTTCGCCTGACGTCGACACCGTAAACACCTACTTCTTCGATCAGTACGCCGCCTTCGTAAAACGCCTCCAAGCTACTCCAGAAGGTTCGGGAACCATGCTGGACAACACGCTCGTATTCCTCACCTCGGAGTTGGCATCGGGGGGAGATCACAATTCCAACCCGGGGATCTTAGCCACCGTGGGGCGTGCCGGAGGCGGCGTGCGTGCGGGGGGTCGGCGGATCGGCTACGGTCAGGCTCCGCATGTTCGAGCGCTCAGAAGCATCGCCAATGCCCTGGGTGTGGACCATGAGTTTCCGGGCGATGAGGGCGGAGCCGCGCTGATTTCACTTTCGTAACGCTCGCTGGGTTCGCCGGATAGGAATGGATGGGATCGGATAAGCTGCCTGGAGTCGACTCTGGTAGTACAGTTTTAGGGTGCTCATCGGACTTTGCATCGATAACCGGCGTGGCTACGAAAACGGGCTGCTGTTAGGAATTGCGGCCTACGCTCGCCCCCACAAGCCGTGGATATTCGAGGCCGTGTGGCCGCCCCTCGAAGGCCTCGCCGCGCTGATAGCCAAGAAGCCCTCTGGCATTCTGCTGCGCACCAGAGATCCGCTCGCTCTGAAGCTCGTTGTCGGTTCTGGGATTAGCGCCGTCAACATCGACAATCTGACTCCACCAATGGGGATGGGCCAAGTGTGCAACGACAACGTTAAGGTCGGAGAGCTGGCGGCCGAGCACTTTCTGAATCGCGGCCACACGCGCTTCGCGTACTCGGGGCACCCAACAGATTTCGAGGATCCTCGCCATCTCGGGTTTTCTTCTCGACTCAAGAAGGCCGGTTTCAGCTGCGCGGCGAAGTGGGCAAACCTCATTGCTGGAAGCCCAACTTCGATAGAAGCCAATTACCGAGAGTTGGTTGAGTGGCTAGTGCAACTGCCAAAACCGGTCGCGTTGTTGTGCGATGGCGATGCCCGGGCCTCGGGAGTTGTGGAACGTTGCCGGGAGTGGGGCTTGCGCGTTCCCGAAGAGGTCGCCGTGCTCGGAATCGACAATACGGACTCCTTGTGTTGCCTGGCGGATCCACCCCTTAGCAGCGTTCAGACAGCCGCACAAAGCGTCGGCTACGAAGCGGCACACCTTCTCGACCAACTCATGCGGGGTGAAGCACCGGCAAGCCTCAGCATCAAGGTACCTCCCGTACGTGTGGTGAGCAGGCGTTCCACCGACGCGGTTTCAGCACCCGATCCCTTGGTGCAGGAGGCACTTCGTTACATGAAGACACACCTGGTAGACAAAGAGGGGCTGGAAGCGGTGAGCCAACATTTCAAGGTTTCTCGGCGCACGCTCGAACGCCGCTTTCGCGAGTGCCTCGGGCTTGCTCCGGCAGAAGCCTGGGTTCGATTTCGAGTCGAAGAGGCTCAGCGCTTGCTCGCGGACACGGACCAAAACATGGCGACGGTTGCCAAGCGCTGCGGCTTTCACTTGAGCAAGCGCATGGCCGAGGTGTTCCGACGTACCACGGGGCGCACACCTCGGGAGCATCGCCAGCTCGCGCGGCCTGAGGTCGGCTAAAGCAACCGCATCTTTCCGATCGAGCGATCCCAGCTGTCGATTAGAGGCAACCAATTCGCTCGGGCCCGAACGCGATGTCGTCAAACCAAATATCGGTGAACGGGTCTGGATCATTGTGTGCGCTGTGTGACCAACCAATTCGCGCCTCAGAGAATGGATCCACTTTAAAGGTCCCGCTGGGCTCTTTAGCCAAGGTGCCGCCACGGACCAAGCCAGCAACCTCTACGCCGTCGATCCAGATGTGATTGTTGGTTCCCTCAACGGGCCGCACGTTCCATTCGAGGCAAAACCACTTACCTACAGGCACGGTTTGACTTGCCGGGCTCATAGTATCCAAGAATGGATTATTGCGGAAATACAGAATAAAGAGCCGCTGGCTATTGGTGGCAATGCTGATGGCAGTTTGATCACCGTTGAGGTAGCCAAGCCCCTCAAAGATCCCGCCGTTGATGTTCCGGGGCTTCACCTCGAAATAGGCATAAACGCGCCCGTAGAAATTACTCCCCAGAAAGCGTGTCTGCACCAACTGAGCCTGGCTGTTAGAGGCTTGAGTCGTGTGCGTATGCATCGCATACTTGCCGTGCGCTACTCGGTCCTGGACTACCTCAAGGGTCGCATTGGGAGCACGCACCTCCCAAACGCTGGTATCAATAGTGCCGGTCTCGAAGTCCTCGCACACGGCTGCTGGCGGTGGGCATGGCGCCCTAGGCACTGCCGTCGCAGTGGTTGTCGGCATCGCAGTGGTTGTTGGCATCGCAGTGGTCGTTGGCATCGCAGTGGTCGTTGGCGTCGCCGTGGTCGTTGGCGTCGCAGTGGTTGTCGGCATTGTCACCACGTTCGAGCCGCCTTCGGAGGTGGAGCCACTCTGCGTTCCGCTCGGTGCGCTGGCGCAGGCGCCGCAGAATACGGCTAAACCGCAGAGAAGTGCGCATTTGTGATCGAGGTTCATCGTGTTAACTCAAGGTTGCATGCCGATCTTGCACGGCGATAGCTTAGCGTTGATTCTCATGTCGAGAATCCGAAACACCATCTCCGCGGAGATATGGTGGCGCACAGGCTCGATCCGGACAACTCCGGATCCGCGACAGTCTATTTCCTCTTCTGCGACACGTTGGATAAGTCGTTCGAAAATGCCACGCAGTGCGGGTTAGATTTCATACCTTATCCGTTGCGGTTCAATGTTGCCTAAGTTGCCTATCTAGGCCTGTCCAGTTATCAGTCATTTGATAGCTAGCCCCGACCAATTGTTAGTTGAGTGATAACTGGACAGGATGGAAGCACGCTATCCGGAGGCCTATATTCGGGTGGACGCCCTGGTTTCGGGCAAGATGGCGTTCCTGAGTGGCCACCGGCGAGGGTCGGGGCCCGTGCTTGATGAGCTGCACAAGGATCGTCGGTGGAAGCAGCGACTCAAAGGCGTCTTCGATAGCGGTGTTGCGAAGGACGGAATCCTCGTAACGCGCAGCGCGCGCCTCGGCCGCTCCTTACGGCAGCCAGCACGGCGGCCCGGTCCGAAAGGCTTACGAAGGCCAAGTTGCGCAAAGCCGTTGCTGGGGCTCGTCGCAAGAAATGAGGATTGTCCTCGACACCAACGTCTTGATGTCGGCGATCTTTTGGAAGGGCACACCGCGAAAGCTGCTGGATGCATGGCAAGAAGGGGTTGTCTCGCTGGTCGCATCCCCCGACATTGTCGCTGAGTATGAGCGCGTCGCGGACGAGCTTGGAAAGCGACACCCCCGTTCAGCAGAGTTGGCAGGGCAGATCATCCAGCTCTTGCTGACAACAGTGGACATGGTAGAGCAACGCCGCCGTTGCCTGAGCAGATCTGCACCGACCCCGACGACGACAAGTTTATTGCCTGTGACACGCCAATGCCTTCTAGACTCGGCATTTGAGCCTGCCGGGTCGCTGTGTCACGATAGGTCACCTGGTGCGTTCAGCAATCCGCTCGGCGGCCCACGCGAACCCAGCCTTCAGCCTCGCGAGTGCTCGACGCAGCTTGAGCCCCTCCCCCAGCGCTGGATGTGATCCCAGCCTCCGCCTGAAGCGCCTACGCCATCAACTCAGTCAACGGCCCTTTGCCGTTATCGCCAAAGCTTGCGATCTTGTGTCCCAGGGCGTGCATTACCGAGAGCAGTACGTTTCCGTACCCAGGATTTTGCGCGAATTGCAGGTATTGCCCGGTGCGTAACGCGCCGCCACCGGAGCCTACGAGCACTACCGGGATCTCGGTATGGCCGTGGTTGCCGTGCGTGCACTCGGTGGTCCACAAGATCACGGTGTTGTCGAACACGGTGCCGTTGCCCTCGGGAATGCTCTTCAAGCGTTCAATCAGGTAATTGAGCAATTTTGCCTCGAAAACTCCGATGTCACTCATGCGTACACCGCCTGGGTCTGGGTGCGCAATGTTGTTGTGAATGTCTCCGCCGACATTGGCGACGTATTTGCCAAGGCCCCCCATGTTGTCGTGGCCCACCGGAGATAACATGAGGCTGGCTGAGCGTCGCACGTCACACGCAAAGGCTGTGGCGATGAGATCGGCGTGCAACTTCACGCGCGCCTCGTAGTCGGAGGGTTCGGTGGCAAATGCGGCTGAATTGTCGCTGCTGCACGCGATCTGCGGCATCGAGCCAGTGCCAGGGCCCCCCATCATCAAGTTTTGCTTGAGCTGGGCGAGAGCACGCGCTTGATCGTCCATCTTCACTTGCTCGGAGGCTGGGAGCCGAGTGCGAAGGGCTGCCACGTCGGCTAGGGCCGTGTCGAGGATCAGATTATCGAGCTCAGCATCGCGACCGCCCGGCGCAGCGGGAGTGCCGCCGGGAGGCATCGGGCTGATGGCACCAAACACGCTTTCATAGGCGCGCACCGGGCTCTTCTGTGGCACCACGACATTCTTATTCATGTCGTAGCTGATATAGCCGCGCACGTTGTCTTTGGCCTCTCCGCACACCACAATCGGGGGTGAACCAAACGCTGCTCCCACCTCTTGGTCGATCGAAGGCCCGCTCCCCGTGAGCGCGGTGCTATCCTCGTTTGGGAAACCTGTAACGCTGTAGGGTTTTCCGGTCTTGTGATCTCCGGTGCCCGAAAAGACGATCCCGCGTAGGATGGTGAGGTCTTTCTGGTGGGCCGAAAGCGGCTGCATAATGCGATTCAGGGTGAAATCGCTGCCGGCGCCTGTGGGCCAAAAATCCGATTGAACGGCCCCGTTCGCGTGCCAGAACACGATCAAACGCTTAGGCGTGGCGGCCTGGGCATGGGCCGTGTGCTTGAAGGGGCGCAGAAAAGGCAGCGCGACAAGGCCGGCACCGGTGGCGCGGAGGAGTTGACGGCGAGGAATTGCAAGACTCATGGTCGTTCCTTTTCGGTTATTTGCAAAGGTTGGTCACTGACCGACCGCGCGGTAGAGGAAGGGCTCCGAGCTCAGCGTTGCTACCCACAGCTCTTTGATGTCGTAGTTCGCCGCAGCGAAGGCCGCCTTCTGCTTGGTGAGCGCACAGGCGTCACCCAGGCTCTCAGCGCGGCCCAGCGCGTAGCGAAAGGTGTCAAGCGTTAGGCACTGGCGAACTTGGTCACTGGTGGAAAGCTTCTGCGCAAGATCCACGGCGCCTTGGAAAGTGCCGTTCAGATCCGCAGTATCCTTGAATTCACCCGAATCATCGATTGGCAGAGAATTTTCCGTATCGCGGAAGCGCCCAATAGAATCCAGCTTTTCTAGGCCAAAACCGAGCGGATTCATCAAGCTATGACAGGCGCTGCACGCTGGCGCGGTGGTCCTGGCTTCGAGCTGTTGCCGCGCGGTGAGGCCCGGTGGCAGCTCAGGGATCGTGAGATCTACTCCTGCCGGAGGATCCGGGATGGTGGCGCACAGCAAGCGTTCCCGAATAAACATCCCGCGTGCCACCGGTGAGGTTCGATTGTCGACGGCCAGCGTGGACATTACTCCTGACAGCCCCAAGGCACCGGCACGCTGATTGGCAGGTAGCATCACCTTCGTGAAAGCCGATCCCGGCGCGCTCACGCCGTAAAGCTGAGCCAGCTCTGAATTCGCGAAGGTGTAGTTCGCCGTGAGCAGCGTCTCCAGCTTGCCGCCGTCATCAAACAGCACGTACGGAAAGAATTGATCCGCTTCGCTCTGCATGAGCGGCTTCAATGTGGCAAAGTTGGGGAATAGTTGCGGGTTCTTGTTGGCATCTTCCAAAAATGGGTAAGAAAAAAGCTGGCGTAAAAATCCGCCCAAGGCAGGCCTCGCGAGCGCGGAGCCCAGGAGCCGCCGAACCTGGACCACGACGTTAGCATCGGTTGTAAGCTCACCCGCACGCGCCGCACTCTGCAACTCAGCGTCTGGCGCCGTGTTAGTGAGCGCATACGAAAGAGCTGACGCTAACTCGAAGTTGTCCAAGCGAGCTTTTGCACCGTTGGCAACACCGATTTCTGTGCGGAACCAGAAATACGGCGACTGCAGCATGGCCTCAACCACCGCCGTGATCCCGAGCTTTGCGTCCTTCTTTGCCAAACCCAGGGCGAAGAGAGCTTGGTAGCGTGTCAACTCTTCTGGCTGAAGCGGCCGGCGAAAGGCCTTTTCCCCAAAGCTCTTCACGAAGTCTTGCTGACAGGTGGCGTCTGCGAGCTGGGACTCTGGGCATGGGAATAGAGTGGCAAGGCGTGCGCTCACCGTGTCGGCAGCAAGCTCTTTGGCAATGGCGTTCTGTTGGGTCACCTCGGGCTCACGCACCCGGAGGGCGGCGG
Source organism: Polyangiaceae bacterium (assembly GCA_033763455.1). Lineage (GTDB taxonomy): Bacteria > Myxococcota_A > Polyangia > Polyangiales > Polyangiaceae > JBBRRP01. The sequence continues at coordinate 16,816 of JANRKO010000005.1, read as the reverse complement.
AGTTGTTGAGGAAGCCATTGGTAGAAAATTCCTTTGGCAGGCGATCGGTGGCGAGGTGCGTGCTCGTTCCCAAGAGACCACTCAACGTAAGGTCCATTTGCTCACGCGTGAGGCGCCAAATTCGTTGAGGGCCCAACGACGTTTGGGCAGGATCGCACGTGAGCGGCTTATTGCCATCAATGGCGGGCGGATCCGTTGGAATACCAGAGGTCCCCCCTGACCCAGGCAAGTTTGTCGGCGGTGTTGTAGGCGTTGCACTCGGATCGACCGTTGGGCTGCCGGAGGCACCCGCCCCACCCGGTTCCGCGGAGCAACCCGCAGAGGCTAAACAACAGAAGACTGACAGACCGAGGCGAAAGAAGCCTACGTGACGCGAGTAGCCCATAACCTAAACCAGTGCCGCCCACGGGCTCGCGGAAGCTCAAACTTCTCCAAGAAATCTTCCGACGCGCCGGACCTTACGGCGGGCCCTAAGAAAAAACACCGACACGTTAGAACTTTGAGCCGAATTCGCTAGCTTTCAGCCACTCTATCTCTATGAGCGCCCAACCTGCCCTGCAGCGCCCCGGCTCCATCGCCGACGATGTGTTAGCGGTGCGCGCTCAAGCGGGGGACGCGCGCGCCTTCAGCCAGCTGTATCGACGCCACGCGCGCTACATCGCGGGCGTAGTTTTCCGCATGTTGGGGGATGCGGGCGAGCTCGACGACACTGTGCAGGAGACGTTCGTGGAAGCCTATCGTGGGCTCGCAGGTTTGCAGGATCCGAAGTTGCTCCGGCGATGGCTTGTGACGATTGCGCTCCGCCGAGTACAACGGCGCCTGCAAGCGCGTCGGCGCCGCATCTGGCTTGGCTTGGAAGTCGAACGCCAAGCGCCGCAGATTTCGGATCCGGCGGAGCGTGCCCAGGTCGACGAGCTCTACGATGCGCTCGATCGCATCGGGCCGAAGCTCAGGATGCCTTGGATGCTCGCTCGGGTTGAAGGTCAGGCGTTAACCGAAGTCGCTGAAGCCTGCGGGATTTCTTTGGCCACCGCCAAGCGCCGCATCGCTCTGGCGCAGGAGCATTTGGATCGGAGGCTTTCGCATGTCTAAGCGAATCGAGCTCTTGCGTGAGCACTACGCCCCCAAGTGGGACGACGTGCATGAAGCACGCCTGTTGCAGCGTGTTCTCGACGAGGCGAAACGCCCGCCTCGACGCGAACGCCGAGTGTGGCATCTCGCAGCGATCGGAGCCGGGGTAGTGGCCGTCGCTGCGGGCACTTTTCTGCTCCTCGGGCCCTCTATAAGAAGCCATCAAGTTCCTTCAGGTTCACAGGTTAGCGCCAAGGTGGAGCCAGCACGCTCGCTGGCGAAGCCGCCAAAAAGCTCCGTCTTGAAGTTCGTGGATGGCTCGCTCGCGGTGTTGCAAGCCGGAGCCAGCGTCAATTGCGAGCACCAGAGCGCGGAGAGCGTGAGGTTGTCGCAAGCTTCGGGCTCGGTTCACTACGAGGTTCACCCTAACCCCGCGCGCCCTTTCGTCATTCAAGCAAAAAGTGTGCGGGTGGAAGTGGTGGGCACCGCGTTCGATATCTCCGTCGGAGATACGGTCGCTGTGCAGGTAACCCGGGGCCGTGTACGCGTGGTGGACGGTGTGCGAACGGTTGAGTTGGGTCCCGGCGAAGCCATAGAGGTCATGGGGGTCAACGCAGGGTCGCAGGCAATACCGAATGCCGACACCGCGAAAAAGCTCGCCCCGCCGCCCGAAACACAGGCGGTGCGTGAAGCCAATCCCAAAAGCTCCCACTCCGTTGAAGGGCTGCTGCGCGAGGCTGACGAAGCACGGCGCACTGGTAATTCGGCCCTGGCCGCCGAAAAGCTCGCCTCCCTTGTGAGCGAATTCCCGAACGACGCCCGAACCGCCTCGGCAATGTTCACGCTGGCACGCGTGGAAGAAAGCCGCGGCAGGCACGCCCGCGCCGCCGAACTTTTCGCACAAATCGATCGCCGCGCCCCGAAAGGTGCCCTGGCCGAAGATGCACTCGCGGGCCAAGCCCGCGCGCACCAAAACGCCGGCAATCTAGCGCAAGCGCAAGCGGCCGCGCGAAAGTACCTGGAACGCTATCCGTTTGGTCCCCACGCGGCGCGCATGCGGCAGGTTGTGGAGTAGCGACATACCGAGCCTCACTTGCGCGTCATCGGATTGAGCCGGGGGTGAGCCATGGTCAACGCTCTCCGGCGTTGATAGCGGCAGAAAATCTACCCATTACTATGCGAGCCAAGCTCGGCAGCCATCGCCCTAAGGACGCGCTGGAACACATCCCTTGTCAGCTCTGATTGTTCGTGACAGCTTGCCACCCAACGAGATCCCACTCGATTAACATCGTCAGTGCTTTGCGCACTACTGAGTTCGGCCCGTATGGTCGACGACGTTTCAGGGGCAGCAATGCGCTGTAGATTCGTCCATTCGGCAACAAAGGCCTCCGCTCCCTTGCGAACAGCCTCGCTCGAGTAGATCGCGCCGACCTCGACACCTAGCGTGCTGAGATCACGGCCTTGCGTTAGCTTCTCGTACATACTGCGCCTCTGCTCAATGTACTCATCTCGATTGCGTTCGTCGCTTGTCTGGGTTGCATCAGCGCTCAGCTCTGGAGTCCCGCTGCTTGCAAGGCCACGTCGGACCCGAATTCGCGCCTCAAGCTGATTGGAGAGTGCTACCCGCGTGCAGTAGGTAGACATAGGCCCCATCTTGCTGTCGAACGCGGCGCTCAATTCTCTGAACACCCTGTCTCGCCAATCTCGCAGAAGCCTCTGCTGTTGCACCTCAAACTCGCGCCGCTTATCCGCAGACTGCCAGTTGATACTGACCCACGCAGCACCCAGCGTTGCGGCGAGCGTAACGAGCAATGGCGAATGCAGCGCTTGGATGATCGTGCGACCGACAGAATCAGGGGGCGACGGTCGGCCACCCTGTGCTTTGTTACTGACGACATAGCGTGGACTTCTCTTCCACTTCATTCAGCCTACCTAAACCGGATCGCGATGCCAGGCAAACGGAATGGCCCCAATTGGCCCCACCCGAATCTCCCCCCGGTCGGCTTGACCCGCGTCCGTAAACTGGTCAGATTACCTGGTCAGATGAAGTCCATCGCGATCACCCAGTTCAAGGCCCAGTGTCTGGCTCTGCTTGAGGATTTGTCACGCACAGGGGAGCCGCTCGAAATTACTAAGCGCGGCAAGCCGCTTGCTCGCGTCGTTCCTAGCGCAGGGGAGAAGGCAAGGCATCTGCAGGCGAGCTTGGCGGGAACCGTGACAATCCTAGGTGACGTCGTGGAACCGATCTTGCCGCCCCGGGCATGGCACGCCGTTCGCGGTGAGCCGGGCCCTGTGCGCAGCAAGGCGAAACGTCGGTGACGGATGATCGCCTTACTCGACACGCATATCTTGCTATGGTGGTTTGAACGTGCTTCGCGACTCTCTGCGGCTCAGCGACGCCTGCTCGCTAAAGCGAGCGATCACGTAAGTGTTGGCGTCTCGGACGTTACGCTGCTGGAGATCGCTCTCTTGCTTGAAGGCGGCCGCGTAAAGCTGGCGGTCCCCCTCGACGAGTGGTTGATGCGCGCAACCGCGGCACCATTGGTCGAGCGCTGCGGCATCTCGCCCACGATCGCGCGTGAGATCGCCGATCTCCAAGCTACGCGCGACTGGGATCCAGCGGACCGAGTGCTCGTAGCCACCGCGCGTGTGCTGGGTGTTCCCCTCGTGACATCTGACACACGGATCATTAATTCTGGTCTTGTTCGCGTTGTTCAGTAGACACAACTCGATCGCCGCGCCCCAATCAAGATGACGGTTGAGAACGTGAGTGCTCGCGGCTGCCTGGGGCCCGAGCTGGCGGCGGGGTGCACGACACCTAACTACCGGTGCCGTGCAGCGGGTCTCCAAGAAAAAATAGCCCTTAGCCCGGGATGTTATAATTGTTATAACTGGGCTGTGAAGTTGGTGATCTTCTCTCGGAGTGATCATTCCGAAATCCGTGCTCAAGGAGTGGGGTGTTGGCAAAGGCAGCGTGCTTGAGGTCGTGGGGACCTGCATTGCGTCAGTCGCCTCCCTACGTTGGCTTGTTGCCGCGCGACGAAGTGAAGAGGCTCAATGAAGAAGCATCAGCTTGATCACGTCTTACGTGCCGCCGGTCGCATCACGGGTGAGAAGCAGTTCGTCATCATTGGCAGTCAGAGTCTTCATGGCAGGTACCCAGATTTACCAGACGACATCGTGCGCTCCGCGGAGGTCGACCTGATCGCGAGGGGCAAGGTGGCCCGTACCGAGTGGCTGAACGTTATTGGTCAGGATTCCCCGTTCCACGAGGAATTCGGCTACTACGCCGATCGCCATTTCCAAATACGTGGCCCGACGCGAAAAGGACATCGCTTTCAACCGCGCGTTGGCGCAGCGAGGCATCGTCACGCGCGAGCGCTTGCTTCAACTGCTTCAAATGACCCCCGTGCCAGAAGACGCGCGCGAAGGAATCGCGACTACATCGCAAGCGACTTCCATTCCTGTGGCTAGATATGCGGGTTGGGCTACCGTCCAAGGCTGGGTTCTTCAGCGCGCTTCCTCAAGGCCAAGTGCGTTGCCTTCGCTGTCCCAGAAGGTGACGAAGCGCGGGCTACTGCCCTCCCGGCGCGGCTCACCCACTTTGACGTCGGCTCTTTGCAGCTCCGCGACGGCCAAGTCGAAGTCCTCGGCGAGAAAATATGGGATAGGGCCAAAGCCCACGTCCTTGCTCTGGGCTTCGCTTGGGTGCAGGTCAAGGCGGCATTTCATGCCATCATGACGCAACGAAGCGTAGTGCGGTGTCTCGAAGTCGGCAGTAAATCCAAGCTTACCTTTGTAGAAGTCGAGCGCACGCTCGAGGTCATTCACGTACACCATCACATGAGAGAACCGGTCAAACATAATTGCCTCCAGAGAGATTCTCTAGCACGAACGTGCTCCCTATTCTTGTCTTGCCACATCTCTTGCCTCGACACGCGTGAAGCCAGCGAATGCTTCGTTGATCGCGGCGAGCATCAGCGCTTGCCCCGTGCTCGTAATCCGGTCAGATTGCGGACCAGAGCGTTTGTGGGTTTGGGCTGTGCTTGCGGCAGGGTAAGCCCGAGCAGAAGATTCGCCAGAGATTGCTGAGGAAGAATGACGAACTTTTGGAAACTTGCCGCTGTGTCCGCAGCTCTTTTACTCACCGGATGTCGTGGTTGCGAGGCCGAGAAACGTGACGAAACTGTCCATATGAATCCGCCGCCTCCAGCTTCGTCAGCGCCACCCGTGCCCCCCGTTCCTTCGGGCGTGGGGAAGTCACAAGGAGGCCCGATCCCGCTACTCGAACATTTGCGCTTCACGCGCCGTAGCGAGGGGGTGCAGTTCGTGAACCCAACGCCTGCGGAAGGCAAAGCCTTTGTCAGTTGGGTAACGGCCGTGAGCCGCGCAGCGTGGTCCGATCGGTTGCCCTTCGAAGCCGCACCGGCTGGCTTCGAAGGCGTGTTAGCCGAGCTGGGAACACTGTGGCTATTGAGAGAAAAGTCTAGCCACAGACGTGGTGCAGGTGCGTACGTACTTCGTGCAAGCGTGGGTCGTCCGCTGATCTTGCAGGCCCCGCACACCTTTTTCGATGCCGGCACGCTGCCCATCGCTACGCGGCTATTTGAAGGGCTGCAGGCGAAAGCCCTGTTGATCAACACCGTACATCGATCCGGAGGCCGAGAAGGGGAGGGCGAAGAAGAAAAGGAGAAGGCCCGCGGTGGCAAATCGGAAGCTGACGTTGCGCACAACCGCGAGAGCTTCTACTCGCTGGTACATCAAGCCTTACTTTCCTTAGATCCTACGCTGCTGGTGGTTCAGATTCATGGATTTCGAGACAGCAAGGTGCCTGGTGTCGATCTCGTAGTGAGCGCTGCCCGCACCCAAGCGGACATCAAACCGATGGGGCAAAGCATGAAAGCCCTGCTTGGTTCGAATCGAGTGCGGCTCTACCCCGATGAGGTCAAGGTTCTCGGCGGAACCACCAACGCTCAGGCATCGCTGAGCCGTGAACATCGAGCTTCTTTCATCCACCTTGAGCTCTCCGCAACGCTCCGCAAGACCCTCGAAAAAGACGACGAGTTCTTCGCAAAGTTCCTGCAGGCATTCTCGCTTGCGATTCCGGAGGGCCGTCGTTGACGATGCAGCAAGTCGGTCAGGGCAGAGGAACGGCTTCGAGCAATGCACTGGTAACGTGCAGGGGGTCGACGTTGTACGCCTCGAAGTGGATGAAACGCTTAGAAAGCGAGCTTGGCATGACGGTGCATGCGAGCTCGGCCTCGGCCAGAAGCTTCCCGTCGTGGTTGGTGCGCCGACCCGCTGTTGATGTGAGACCGCTGAGCTTACACCCCTCTTGGCGTTGGTGATAACAGGCACAGGCATCCCCCACGCGCTTCTTAAGAGCGGTCCAGAATCGATTCGGGTAAGTGTGATCGTCTTCTTCCGCAGGTAGCTGAACGTTGGAGGCTTGGCTGATGTGCGCAGCACCGGTGCAACCCCGAATATTGTTGCTTACGCTAGCGCCGTGATACTCAAAGTGCCAATCATCCCGGGCTGCTTCGAGCCCGTCGTAGATGGCAAAATAGCCGTTTCGGACCGAATGCACTACATCCGAATCTCGCATGCATTCGCCTTCACAGGAATAGTTCTGCACGAGGCTGCAGCCAGAACACGAAGGTAGGCTGCACCTGTCTGCAGAGTTCTGGAGGAATGCAACCGCTCCGGTATCCCGAAACAGGCGGATGGCTCGATCATCTTGGAAGTCAAACCCAAAATGAGGAGAATCGATAACCAGAGGGCGTGTTGTGGCGGCTTCTTTCGGTTCTCGAAAAGCAAACACGCCTTGGAATTGCGACGAGATGTCCCGCAGCACCCAATAAGATCGCAGATCCTTGGGGTCGGTGAGAAGGATCGCCTCATAGCCCATCGTGACGGCGGAGGCGCGAAACAACGAGCAATCCCCCTTGGCCCAAGCCAACGCGGCGGAACGCGCTGCCTGCCATTTGCTGCTCTGCGTTTCCCAGATCTGCATCGTCGTGCCTGCCTTTGAATACGGCGCCGCCCTAATGTATTCGACTAGATCTGCCGACACACGGGGCAAGCAATCGGCGCCGTTGGCTCCCGATACACCTGCTGTTCCCGAGCCGCCGCTCGTTGCTCCGGCACCGCTCGTCCCTCCGGCATTGCGCGTGCCGCCCGGAGCTCCCGCACCACTCAGCGTAATGCCCGTAGCCCCGGCATCAGCGCGCGCGCCGTTCGTAACTCCCACGACACTGCGCGCGCCGCCCGTGTTGCTCCCGGCAGGATCGGAAGAGCTCACAGGGCTCCCAACGTCGGAGCAACTGGCAAGCATCAGCGCCCAGACCGTAGCGCGGGCAGCAAAGGACACGAAGCCTCCGTGTTTCGTCGACACTGGCCAGCGAGCTTAGTCTGGCGCACGGCGTGCGCGAAAGGTCCAGAGCACCGACATGAACGCCTCACGTGTGGCAGTTTAGACACAGAGGCATGTGCAAAACGGACAACTACAGCCTTCACATATCTAGTTGACCTGCAACAAATCAGTGTGCTCTGAATTGGCACTCATCGGCAGCTACCGTAAGGACAGCCGATTCAATACATGTAGTAACCTCCGAACTCATCTGGTAGCAGTGCGACCCGTGATGTGTGCCGGTTCTCTGGGGATCTTGCTGCGCATTTTTCCGCAATCAGGTCTGGACACTTCGGTCATCACGCCAGTCCTGCTCGGCGTGTTGCTTTCATGGTTTCTGACGGAAACGTTGGGCTGGGTGTTCGCGGGACTCGTTGTGCCGGGTTACCTGGCCGCAGTTTTCCTTGTGGAACCGCTGAGCGGCGTTATCAATGTTGTCGAAGCCGCGCTGAGCTACCTCATCGCGCGTTTTATCGGGGAATATCTGCCAAAAGCTCACTTGAGCAGCCGCGTATTCGGACGTGAGCGGTTTCTTCTAGTGGTGGTCGTCAGCATCTTGGTGCGGCTTGTCCTTGAGGGCTTTGTATTTCGGCGCATGTTCCCTCAGTCGAACTGGGCCTTCTCCATCGGGCTCGTAGTTGTTCCACTCGCCGCCCATTCCGTGTGGAAAGTTGGCTTGCTTCGTGGCGCGGTTCAGAAGGGACTGCCGACGCTAGTCGTGTACCTGATGCTGCGATTTGTACTCATGCCTCACACCAATCTATCGCTGGGCGGTTTTGCGCTTGCCAATGAGAACATGGTGTCCAGCTTCCTGGAAGCACCCAAGGCGTACATCATCTTGCTCACAGGAGCGCTGCTTGCGGCTTTTGCCAATCTGAAATACGGCTGGGATTTCAACGGCATCCTTGTGCCGGCTCTCTTGGGGCTAGTGATTATCGAGCCTACTCGGTTCATGGCTACGTTCGCGGAAACGTTGGCCCTCGTCGCAATCGTTTCCGCGCTGCTGCGTTTCACGCCGCTCGGACGGGCCAATATTGAGGGACCGCGTCGAATCGTCCTGTTCTTCGTGGTGGACTACGTGCTTCGATTTGCAGTAGCCGGCACGCTCGGAAAGTTCCTAGCAGGAAACGATATCGTCGAGCTCATGGGATTCGGCTACCTGATCTCAACGCTCCTTGCCGTCAAAATTACGCAGAAAAGAAGCATTCCGCTGGTGTTGATCCCGACGCTTACCATCAGCGGGCTGGGGTTCGCCCTGGGGACGTTGGTCGGAACATTTGCTGAGTATGTTTGGCCGACCCCCGTCGCCTTTGCCAGCGCACGAAACAAGGAGGAAGGTCGAGCTCCCAAGGGAGCCCCACAAGCCGCCTTTTGGATCGGCGCGCAAGCCCTCCTACATGGAAACCACACGCGCCCCATGCTGGGGACCAACGCGCATGACATCTCGAAGATCGCCGACGGGGTACTGAACGGAAATCGGGATGCAGGGAGCGCGCTTGGCCTGGTTGCCGAAGAGGTCCAACCGGATACTTTCTTGATTCACGAATCCGCGACCCTTCCGAACGAACGCCGTGGACTGTCGGCCGTGATGCTGCGGCGGGGGAGCGCTCTGGACTTCGTGGTGGTGGTCCCGCGGCCTCTCAAAGACCCTGGAGCCGCTGCATTCGCAGGCTGGCTCGTGGAACAAGGCTTGGCGAAGATCGCCGTGATTTCGCAGCTAGACAACGATGTCCCTGTCAGCGATTCTCGTTCTCGCGTCGGAGAGCTGGCAAGCGTATTGGCTAACGGCAGAGAGGTGTTGAGCCTCGAAGTCGTCGCAGAGGATCCTCAACCTGCGTCGAACCCCTCTGCGATGAGAGCCCCAGACGCCCTCAAAAGCGTACTCGTGAAAACTCCTCTGAGGTTTCGGCTCTCACCCCTCGACGGAGGGATGTTCAAGCTGGAGGTGGGTTCGAAGGGCCTCGGGGCGCTACTGTCAGAGAAACCCGAATCAGGAGATCTCGCAAGCTCTGTCGCGATTTCGCTCCTGCTCGAAGACGTGCCAAAACAGCGGTAGCCCCAAGCCCATCGGGACGGTATCGCGTTGCGTCGTTTCCTGTTGGAGCCACTCTTGGCCGAGAACCCAACACCAAGCTCCAACGCGCTCTTGCCATTCGCGGCTCGAGCGCTCGGTTATCGCCTTATCTACGGCGGCAGCTTGCTGGGTGGGGCACCGGGATGGCTCCTCCTCTCAGGCGGGGAATCACGCCCTCTTGCTGTCTTGGCCCGGGCGGGCGGCGTGAAGGGGCCTGTGATGGAGGTTCCCTATGCCTACCGGCCCGAGCTGCGCGACGCAGCGTTGCGCCTCGGCGCCGCTTCATTCGCGGACGCCATCGTGTTCAACCTCAGTTTTGACGGGGCGTACCGGCAGGATGCTCTCCGGGCGGCCCACGCGGAGCGCGCGCGCTCGCACACCGAGTTCATCATCCTGCGTGAGGTGGAGGACCCTCTGGCCGCTGGGGTGTCTTCGTGGGGACCTGCCGCGGGGCTCGAACAAGGCATTCTGGAGGCCCTCCCGAAGCTTGGCCTGGAACTGCCAATCATCCCGCTGGGCTTGCCAGCCCGTGATCTCATCGCCAACACGTCACCGATTGGTCACCAGCTCTCGTTCATTACGCTCGACTCCGCCCGCCTCGAGCGGGCTTCCCTTCGGGACCTGCGGCTTGCAACGCGCAGCCTTTCGAAGCTCGCCCTTCCCGCTTTCGACGGAACTGTAGCTCGCGTGCAGGCGCAACTGGCGCGCAAGCTTTCTGACCGCTCTCCCAGAGCCAAAACATCTGAGCTCGTGGATGTTGTGAAACAGGCGGTGGTGGAGCGCAGTGCCGCGGGCCGGCAGCGCCTAGCGACAATGTTGACCGCGAAGCGCGCTGAGGCGGCGTTGGTGCAGACGCCATCAGGCGCCCGATTCGTCTTACTCGCACGCGGCGAGCGCGGTTACGTCCTGGTGGTAGCCCCCACGGGGGTTGAGGCCTGGGCTTCTGGAGTGCTTCAAGCCGAATCCTTAGCAGCGTGCGCAGAACACTGCGCGTCCGGGGGAGTGTGTGAGGCGAGCCGACCATGAACGCTGGGTGGAATATTCCTGCCCTTGGGCCTTCGCTGGTACCGCGGCGGTTTGTGCGAAAGCGATTCTGGGCAACGCTTCTGATTTTATCCTGCGCGATTTGTTTGAGCCCCTTGGCACTCAGTAAGCTTGCGTCACTCGACCAAGTGCTGGCTTCCGCGGGTGCTCAGCGCACGCGCGTGTTCATGTACGAGCTTGAGCCTCAAGGTTCTTTGATGCTGCCCATCGAGCCCAACACGGACATGTTGCGTGTCGTCGTTGTGGGGTCAAGCTGGAACGCACCACTCAATTCAGACGTTAACCCATTGCTCTTAGTTGTGAAGGCTACCGATGCTTCGGGTCGAACTCGCCACGAAGAACTGGCGCTGGAGCTGCCCCGCACTACAGGCCGCTTCGTGCCCGAAACACCGGCCCTTCACGTGAGCGATCCTTTAACCTTCAACATCGACGCCCGCGACCTCAGCGGGGGGAGCGTCGCTGTCAAGCTCAAGTCGTTTCCGAAGGGTGACAGCGTGCTATTGCGGGCCTATCGGCGTCAGACGCTCGGAACTGCCGACCGTGAGGCACAAGTCCGCACGCTCAGCACCGCCAAACGGCAAGCGCTCGCAACGCGAGCCTGGGAATCCACCTGGCTCGACTTAGAAGAGGATCAGCAACTCGAAATCGCCAGCCTGCGCTGGAAGAAGGCGCCATTTTTCGAGGAGAGCGCCCGCGAAGCAAAGCCATTGGCCCTGATGCTCTATCGATTCCCCGCCCCTGTTCGAGAGGCACCCTGGCCCCTGGCAGGCGAGCTCGATTCCTCTCCAACCGAACACATCGCGTTCGTGGCGGATCCACAAACTCAAGTTCGCATCGTCTCGGACCCGCCCACCGCCCTGGAAGTGATGATCACACAACCGGACGGAACCAGCCGCCGCTTGCGCCAACAGCACCAAGTGGATTTCTCCGTGACCGAGCAGGGGCCTTGGGGTGTCGAGGTGCGAACCCAGACGGTCTCACGCGTGCAAGTTCGAAGCCGCCTGGGCGCAGGCATCCATTGGTATTCCAAAGTTTCTGCATTCCGAGCGACACCTTCCACCCCCTTCATCGTACGTGGTACCCACACGCCTCTTTGGCTCAGGGTTGCATTCCGAAAGCCAGTGGCGGTGTCCACCGAGGCGCCGCAGCCCGTCGCTGTAGATGTCACAACGACGATCGGACGACGGCGCGATAGGCGCGTTTTTCAAACAACGCTCGCGCGCGCGCCAAGCGATCGCTACGAGCATGCGACCGACGAAGTGCCAACTGAACGGGATGCTTTCTATCTCCAAATTCCAAGAGCCGGAGAGGTGAGGCTAGCGCCGCGCGAAGGAGCACTCGATTTTAGCGTCGCCGAGTTAGACCCCGAAGCTCCGGCAGAAGAGCTCGCTGTGCGGCCGTTCACAACGCCTGCCCCAACCACACGTCTGATCGGAGGCGAGCCTTGGGAGGGTTTCGTGGCACGCCGCCCTTCCAACCTGGAGGCGCACGCCAAGTCTCCGCCCCTAACGATGTTGTTGGCACAGCGGTTAGAGGTGGTAGATCGCTCCCGGGCGCTCCCGCTCCAATACACCTCGCGCATTCTGGGTGGTCCTCGTCGCCTGATCAACGGGCGCGGCTTTGAGTGGAGTGGGAGTCATTTGTATGTCGGCATTGGGCCCGGCGCGCGCGTCTTGCCTCTTCGCCTCTACGCAGACCAAGCCACCGAAGTGGAGATTTCTCTGGAGTCCTTACAGCGACGCGGGAGGGCTCAGAGCCTCGGCCCGTTCAAGTACCTGACACGCCCACGACAGGTAACACTCGCCAAGGGGCAGGAGCTTCGAACGTCTTTCATACTTGGCGACGACCTCGCTCCAGGAAGCTATCGTGTCCGCTTCAATAAGCCGCCTAGGGATGCCGTCTGGGTGCGCGCTCTCGTGGCTCAGCAAGTTGAATCACGCTGGGTTGCAGGTGAGTTCGATGAATGAGCGGCCAGCGCGGGGAATAATGTCGTTCTCCCTTCGTCTCTTCTTTCTCCTGCTCAGTAGCTGGGCATTGGTGGCGTGTAGTTTCCTTTCAGGGGCCGTACCCGCGATGCGTGCAAAGAATCCGATCCGAAGTGCCGCCGCGCAACTTGTATGGTTCGAGCCTGAAGTGCGCGGAGCGCACGCGATCGGCGGCGAAGAAGTTCGCGAAGTTTTGGTCTTTCCCGGCGAGGTGGTGCGCTTCACAACGAACCGAACCCTCACGCTCGGAGAGCGCATAGGAGGTGGCCCGGACGCGGCCGAAATTTGGAGCGTTCACGCTCCTCAGCAAGGACGAGTGTTGACGCGGATCGGGCTATTTACGACCGCTCTTCTCGTCAAAGGCAACGCATGGGATCACGTTCACGTCGGCCGTGCCGAAGATCCCGGCTATGCATGGTTTTATTGGGAGAAGGAAGTCGCTCGCTGGGCGGATGGACCTTTCGATTCGCCATTTCCGCGTGTGGCGTCCAACGCACGCCTGAATCTGGCCGGCTTCGCTGCGCTCGACACTGCGATCAAGGGAGAGCTCGCAGATCCTCCCCCAAAGGATGCGCTATTGGCAGCACAAGCCATACGTCGCGTGGCGGGCCTGCGAGCTGTGCGATCCATTCGTCCGCTCGCAGGTTTCCCGTATGGCTCGGCCGAAGCACTCACCCCGATCGTAAGCGACGGCAAAATCGCTACCCGAGACATCAATTCGCGCACGTTCAGTGCACTTTCTTCGGGAACAGGATTCGAACTCACGGTTGAGGGCCCAAAGCTACTTCATTTGGTCGCCTTCGCCGCACGTGACACGGTGGACCGCACGGTTAGTATCCGCATCGAAGAGCATGGGAGGTTGCGCGGACTGATTGCCTCGCCCGTCGCGCGCGAGCGAGCCCTTGAAACAGGTTTGGCGCCCGAGTCGGGGGACTCGTCACCTAGTACCACCATCCCGACGGATCTCGCCGTGATGCGGCGCATCGTCACCCACGTCCCGCCGGGAACTCACCGCTACCGAGTCCGGGCTTTTGGCGGCGATGCTTGGGTGCTCCCGCTCGCCATCGTGCCCAATGTCCACGTCGAAGACGCGTTGGCCGGAACCTTCAATGAAGAATCTCTACTCGATCAGGCCAAGCCGACATGCACTGAACTCCAAGCACCGGGGCTCTGTGTCATGTACTTGGCGCTCACTGGCAACGACGAGGGAAAAACCTGGGACCGCGCCGCTACGGAGGCTTCCCCAGCAGCAGTTTCGGTTGCCCGAACGTTGGCACGCGGAGGGCCTCTCGACCCTACTCTCCGGTATGAACTCCTGGCTTCCAGTGGAGACGCGCGTGCGTTAACGGCACTCAGCGAGCAGATGGCGCGAGACGTAGACGATACCCTGCGTGAAACCTGGTGGCGGTCCACACTGCGCTCAACCAGCTGGCAAGGTCCACCGTTCATTCCGGACACTAACGAATCCTGGGTGACAGTACTAGAGAACGGGAGAGAGCCCGGATGCACTCCAAACCCACCCAACAGGGAGGGCAAAGCCCTGTTGGAGCTCACTGAGGGCGAATTCCACCTTACCAGTATTGCTCGTACACGCTTCCGCGAGCTCAGCTTGCTTGTCCACGCTTCGTGCACTGAGTCCGGCCCCATCGACTTGGAGGTCAACGGCGAAAAGTTCTCGCCCAATCCCTCTGGGCGTCAAGTGCTTTGGCGCATGGTGGTGGCGAACGAAAAGGTGCGAGTGAAAGTTGGGAAGACCCCGGGCGTACGCCTCTTTGCCTCCAATCCAAACAACCCCTGTGAGCAGAGATTTGCTCAAATCTCTCCAGCAATCCCAACGATGAAGAAAAATTGGCTCCGATTTCCGCCTGGGGAAGGTGCGCCCGGGATTGAGGTATGGCTGCATGAAAGAACCCGCTTCGCCAGACTTCAAGCGCGCGCCCTGGAAGCGAAACGAACGGACTCGCTCAACATCGTCGTTACCCAGGGTAATGGGCTCACCGCCCTAGATCCGGAAGGCACTCGTTGGGTCCGGGCAGCTCGGATCCCGCTGCCCGAGTGGGCGTTATCTGGCATTCAACTGCCACCACGTGCAGATGTAGCCATTCGCCCGATCCGGAGAGCACCCATCGAGCAAAAGGCTGAGCTCACTGCTGCCGATCTTAAAATCGATGAAATCATCCAGCTATCTCGCGCACTCCGCACCGCATCCTCCAAGCAAAAGCGCGGTGACCTGTACGCTCAGCGTGCACTCCTGCTTGCAGAAGCCGGAGCGCGGGATGCAGCGCTCGCCGACGCGCTTGCGGTGAAAAGACTTGGAAGCGCAGACCAATTTGGCAAGGACCCCGTCGTTGCTATCCATGAAGCTGTGCAGGCAATTCCGCCTGAACCTGTGACGATGAGCGTGAAGGCCTACCCTCTCGAAGCTGATTTTGATCCCGATTCGCAACGTTGTGAGCCTCCAACCTCCTCCCCGCGCGCAAGGCTTGCAGCCCTCGAAAAACGGCTGACCAAGGGCAACCCGAGCGGCCAATTTGATCGAAAGCTTGCAGTCGAAGCCGCCCAAATCGCGCTCCTCAACCCCCACGACCCACGCATGCCGCAGCTCCTGCAACGCTCTATGCTTGGCTCCGAATGGCGCGCCGTGAACGACCTGGCCACCGCGAATCACCGAATCTCCAAAGATCGCCCTCCGCGTCCCGGTGCTGGGGAGAGCGTTAAGCCGTGGCTCTTGGCAGGAGCACCCTTTGAAGCAGACTATGTAACCGTTTCAGATTCACGCCCCGCAAGTGCCGTATTAGCGCACCTGGGCGGAGCTAACCTCACCGTGCATTATGTCTGCATCCCGAGGCTACCTTCGTTGGTACGAGCGACGGGCTGCCCACTCAGCGCCGCGTTTTCAGGGGCATCGCGGCATCGGCTCCGCGTCGACAAGAAGGGTGAAGGCACTTTCAAACTCAAAAACGCCGAGCTGGGAAGCGGCAAGTTAACAATTTCGGTGGGGAAGGCTCCTGCGCGCTGGGCAGCTGTAGTGCAGTTAGTCTTCGACAGAAAGGTTCCAGGCACCCGGGAAGTGAAGGGGCTCGGATGGGTGCTGGAAACACCGCGCCTTGAGTACCGCCACTTGGTTCAGCCAGCGGTTCCTCTGCGGGTTCGATTACCGGTGCCTGGCATTGTTGGGATCGACATCGTGGGCGAGGGCAGCCGGGAGCCCACACTGATGGTCACGGTAGATGGCAAACCCCAAAGAGTTGCGGTCGATGGCGTGCGCCACATCTTTCCTCTAGCGCAAAGCGGTGACGTGCAAGTGAGGGTCCGCGCCGGGAGTGCCACGGTGGCACTGGCCCAGCGGGTGGAATCCCCACGGGTTTTGACCGATCGAATGCTATCGGCCTCGTTGTCCACTCTTCCCGGACGCACCCGCCGCGTGACAAGTCCCTGCAAGGACGATCAATCTTGCTGGCAAGACATCGCGATGCAGTCGGATGAGCCGCCTTCGGAGCGGAGTCTGGATCTCGGAACCGTCACTTCCGCGTCTGGCGTCGTCGTGGGAGCCTTGCCCGAGGACACACGAGCTAACGATTTCCGCTCTACCTACCTTGAGCAGCGCTTAGAGTATCGGCGCCGCGTCGACGCATTCGACCTTTGGCTGCGTTTCGGAGCTTTGGGCCGGGTGCGCCTCGATTCCGGGCCTCCCAGCTTCGGCGCCAATGCGCTCTTCTACCAAGACGGCGACGTGATACCGTTTCGGTTCTCAGGCCACGGTGCCATTCACTTTCAACGGGTGGAGGGGCGAACCGCCTCTACCTTCAGACCCCGAGCGTTCGTAGAATACAGCTGGCCTGTCTCAAGCGGGCTTTTTCTCCTACCGCGCATTGGCTACGACGGATTTTACACCAGCGTCACGGACCGTCCCTCGTCCGTCGCAGATGTCGATGACGACGTCTTTAGTAGCTATCGCTTCTCGCGCAACACCTTGCTGTACGTTCAAACGCTCGGCTGGTGGGTGCCGTATTTCAATAACATCTACTACCTAAGACCGCGCGCCACCTTCAACGCCGATGCTGGGTGTGCCTTCGGCAAGCGTGCGTGCAACGTGTGCCTTCGGCAAGCGTGCGTGCAACAGCCGTGGAAACGTGCAGGGGGCCTAGAGCTTCAGTTTGGCTATCGAGCTGAAGCGGCCGTTTGCTTGTAGTTCCAGGGCAGCCATTGGGATGGGTTGAGGCGGACGGCGGC
>JANRKO010000004.1:0-4927 GCA_033763455.1 Polyangiaceae bacterium | reverse complement strand
GCGGAAGTTCTCGTCCTGATAATGAATGGGGAAAAGCTGGACGAACGTCTTGATACTGACGAGGGGGTTACGGATCTCGTGGGCAACGCTAGCCCCCATCAACCCCACCGTAGCCAGCCGTTCAGCTTGTTGGGCTTTGGAAGCCAGCAAGCTTCGCCCAAGAGCACTCTCGATGATCGAGGCGATCTCTTGTAGCTGCGTAACCTCCGGAAAGGTGTAGGGACGTCTCGACGGCCGCGTGCCCAAACCGATAAAGATCTCAAGCGTCGCACCCTTAGCCAAGAAGACTAGGCCGAACTGACTCTCCCTAAGGAAACTTCGCAGGAGATCTGTTCGAACCGTCGATCGTTCACGAGCCAGACGCTCCGGAGTAGCCCACCGTGCTTCGGAGAGTGCGGCCGCAACGTCCGCCGGTACCGTCCAGAACTCGGAAGCGGCAGCTGAGCTGCCGTCTTCCCTGAACCAAAGCTTAACGTCATCCGTCTGCGCCCAGCCAGAAATCACCTCGCAAAACCGCTTTCGGAGTTCGCCAACACCTCCGACCGTCCGCGACGACTCGATGATCGCCGCACGCGCTTGTACCAGCCGCGGAAATCGACCGGTGAACTTATCGATGAACGAGTCGATCTTCACAGCGCTTGCCAGCATGACGGCGGTCGTACCAACGTAGGCGAGGATCTCCGGAAACGTGGCGAGCAGCAGCGATCCCACAGTGTATCCGATCGCAGCAACCAGGCAAACGAGTCCCAAGCGTTGCAGCACGATGCGCATCAAGTACCGCGCATCGAAGATGCGGTGCGTTGTCATCGCAACCGCGGTAAGCGTATAGAAGACTAGCACAGCCCACGCCTGCACTTGAGAGACCGCCCGTGATTCGACAAGCCGGCTTGTGCCCAGCAGAGCGAGTACAGCCAGCGCCGTCGCGCTCCCACCCATGAGAAGAACCTGGAGCTCAATCCTCGCTACCCCGCTCTGCGTTCTCAACTTCGAGGCTGTATCCCGCCACAAGAGAACGTACGCGGAAATCTGAACCCAAAGATAAACCCAAAAACCATCGCCATTACGCGGGGATTCGGGAGTGGAGTCTGCGGGGATCAACCAGTAGGTTGGGGCTAGGCATGCCATCACTACAGCGGCGATCGTCCAAGGCAGAGAAGCCTTCAGCACTGACTTCAGGTTGTCGAAACTACCAACTACCGTTTCCCTCAAGAACCAAAGATGAAGCGGCAAGAACGCCGCCACGAAGAACGCCGCCCGAATCCAGAAAACGACTGCACTCCCAGCGTGAGCAAAATACCGGCAGGCAAGCCAGCATGCAACATGGAGTGATACCGTGAAGAAGACGCAGTTGAACAGTCGCTTAGGGTTCGCCCATACAGCGGCGAACCCCACGAACGTCACGAGGAGAGCGGCGATAAGCGAGGGATGAACGCTCAGCGACTGAGAATCAGACATGCGTTCGTACCGGACACACCGTGGGAGTTCACCAAAACGCAATCATGAGCCACGTGCCGCGTCCGAGAATCTAGGCTGAGTCTGCAGCTTGGGTCAGGGTACTCCCAGTTTACGGTCGGCAAGACGAGGGACTCACGCATTCCCAGTGCGGCGCCAGCAATCTGAATCGCGCCTGCCGCACCCAGCGGATTGCCAATCGCGCCCTTTATCGAAGAAACGGGGATGCCCTCAAGCTCATCTCGGAAGACCTCGCGCAACGAGGCGGTCTCGGCTGCATCGATTTCACGATGGCCAGGCCCCCAGGCGCTGATCGCCCCAACCCTGTTTGCTTTAAGACCCGCGTTCGCGAGCGCCGAAACAATCGCATGGGCCAAACCACTACAAAGAGCTCCCCCGGTGTCTGTTGCATAGGCGTATCCTCTCACAAACGCGTAGCCGGCACGAGGACTATCTTCTGGTTCTAGCACCAACATGCAGGCGCCCTCACCAATTGCACCGGTAGTCCGCCAGAGATCAAACGGCCTACATTGTGTTTCCGGTCGTTCCGGGTTGCCAGGCGCAAGACCGGCCATCCGAAGCTCAAGCATCGGGTGGAAGAAGATCGGGGCTTCAGTCCCACCACATATAGCAATATCTGCCGCACCCGTCCGGATCAACTGAGCGGCGTGGCCGACTGCGTCCAGACCTGAGCAGCAGGCGCTTTGGAACGCCATCGTCAGGGTACTCTGGTGAAGGGAGTCACTGATTGCGCCTCCGATCGAGCTGACGGATGCCGTTGAGACAGAGGTCGGAAGTCCGTTGATCGGACCTTTACGTAAGATGATCTCGACGGACTTGTTGATGGTACCGAAGTCCATCAACGCAGCGCCGACGAGAACCGCCGCCCTCATCGCCTGCAGCTCGCTTAGTCCTATGCCAGCATCCTTGAGAGCAAGATGCGAAGCGGCTATCGCGAACTGAGTATGGCGCGGGACACGCTTTGCATTCGAGAGCGGCGCGTAGTCCGATAGGGCGAACTCCTCGACCTCCGCTCCGATGAACGTTCCGGCCTCCTCAAGGAAGTGAGATACGACTCGGACGCGACTTGTGGACTCCGTGATGCCCCGCCAGAACGCGTCGCGCCCAATACCGGCGGGAGTAACAGGGCCAATTCCTGTGATCTTGACTCCACGTGGCTTCATCGTGTTCCCATACGATCGTCGCTCAAAATAGGTAGCGCTACGATTAGCGCATTAACGGCTCGCGTGCGCCACTCATTCAGGCGCCGCTGGGAACACGATTCTAGTTGTAGTGCCTCTTCCGAGAGCAGAGTCGAGGGTCATCGATGCCCCATGCACCCCAAGTAGATGGCGGCAGATCGAGAGACCCAACCCCGTTCCGCTCGCCTTGGTGCTGAAGCCGCCACGCAACGCGTTACGCAGGGTCTCCGCATCCATCCCGGTCCCGTTGTCCGAGACCAATATCTCAACCGTTTGAGCGACAGTTGTGACGCGCACCTCAACCCGGGTCGCGTTCGCCTCAAGCGCATTCTTGAACAGATTCTGGAACACACGGGCGAGTTCGAAGCGCGCACCCTTGATCCAAGCTTGATCCTCTCCCGAGATCTCTATAGCGCTATTGCCGAAAAATATCACATGCCGAACCTCCTTGATCACGGAGAGGATGTCCAGCATGGCGAACTCGGCGGTCTTGCGGGTTGTCTGCCGCCAGTTTTCGGCGAGATGATGGCAATACTCGGCTGCTCGCTCAACAATTCCGGAATACCCCTTGAGCTTCTCAGCGCGCGCGGGATCCTTCCGGGATAGATCCTCGGCCTCCTCGGCGAGCAGGCCAGC
Organism: Polyangiaceae bacterium; assembly: GCA_033763455.1. Classification (GTDB taxonomy): domain Bacteria; phylum Myxococcota_A; class Polyangia; order Polyangiales; family Polyangiaceae; genus JBBRRP01. The sequence goes on along the minus strand of JANRKO010000004.1, from coordinate 1,637 downwards.
ATAGCCAATCATGACAGTCAGGGGATTCGCGAGGTCGTGTACGAGTTCTACCGCCGCACGAGCCTGCCAAACCTCGGGTTGCTTGTCTGCGATCTCTCTTTTCAGCGCTGCATTGAGCTCCAGCGCCTCGCGGTTCATCTTGCCTTGCCGACGCCGCTCTACCGTGGCAATTGCATTCTTCCTTACAGCTGCGATGAGTTCATGAATATCCGGCGGTTTGCGGAGGTATTGATTCGCCCCGCCAAGCATCGCCTGCTGCGCGGTCGCCAAGGTACCGTAGCCCGTGAGCATGATTACCGAAACCTCACGGTCGAACTTCCGAATCTCCTCCAGGGCGCGAATGCCGTCCATCTCAGGCATGCGGATGTCGAGAAGTACTACAGCATACGGGCGGGATCGCAGCTTGTTGAGGGCCTCCGCCGCTCGTTCCGCCGTATCGACGGTGAAATCAGCCGAAAGGGTAAAGGCGATGGACTCTCGGGGGCCGTACTCGTCATCGACAACGAGCACTAACGGCTTATCCAGCCCTCCTCCGCTGAGGGAGCTGGCTTTCGTTTCGGTCAGCATGAATGGTTGGGGCGGTGTAGCGGGTATCGCCGGCGCCTCCTCGCGAGGGCCATGATTTATCGACAATGAGGACACGCGTGTCAAGCGACGCGTTTCGCCTGCTCTTGAGCCTCATTCATCGGTGAGACCAAGGGGGCCTATCGTGCAGCCTCACGAGAATTCCGACCGAAAGGTAGTCGATCGCGCAGGTTCATGGTAATAATGAGGTTGTGCGTTTTCGGCCGGAAAAGAAGCGTTTGGGCCAAAAAACGCTTGCAAGTCGATTGATTTGGTGACTCAGTGCTTCTGTTTCTACTTTCCAGAGATGTCTCCCCCTGTCGTCTCCCTTATCCCCGGCTTGGTCCTAGCCTGCAGTACCCTCGTCCTACTTGCGAACCCGAAGCGTCGACCGAATCAAGCGGCAGCGCTCGCCCTACTCCAGTTTAGCCTGTGGATCGCCGCGCGCGAAGTGAGCATACGCAGCCAGGACGGGCTGCCGTGGTTTCGGCTCAGCGTCTCGATCGGCGCCTTCGCCCCGCTCCTAATCTGGATACTCAAGGCCTCGCTCGAATCTTCTTCGTGGACGGAGATCCTCAAACGATGCTGGCTGCTGATTGCACTAACCGTCCCGATCGCTACCGTTCCTTGGACCGAGTGGTTCATCCCATCCCATTCGACGCGCGAACATCGAATCTACGGCGGCGGTTACACCGCATACGTCGGAAGTCTGCTCGTGATCTACAGCATTCAGACGCTGTTCGCCGTCCGATATCTACGCCGATCCAGCGGCAGCCTCCGACTCGAGTTCCAAGTGATCTCTCTATGCGGGAGTTTGTTGGGCCTCACCGTGTTGACACTCATGGCGGTCGATCGGGTTTTCGAGGACGTGGTCCCCCCACACGCTTCACTCGCCCTAGTAATCCTCTACTCGGGAGTGCTGACATTCTCTCTCTGCACCAACCGCATCTTCGACGCGCAGTACCTGTTCCGCTTCTCGGCGCGGTGGGTGATCCTGACGGGCGCGGTTTCGGGGGTCGCTTTTGGTGTCTACTTCACCCTCTCACCGTTTCTCCCTCTCTGGGTCGTCTTCG
>JANRKO010000003.1:0-45988 GCA_033763455.1 Polyangiaceae bacterium | reverse complement strand
CTCCCCACGCTTTCGCGTCTCAGTGTCAGTCACCGTCCAGAAGGCCGCCTTCGCCACTGGTGTTCCGCTTGATATCTACGAATTTCACCTCTACACCAAGCATTCCACCTTCCTCTCCGGGACTCTAGCGACGCAGTTTCGGGTGCACTTCCCAGGGTGAGCCTGGGGTTTTCACATCCGACTTGCGAAGCCACCTACACGCGCTTTACGCCCAGTAATTCCGAACAACGTTTGCACCCTCTGTCTTACCGCGGCTGCTGGCACAGAGTTAGCCGGTGCTTGCTAAGGAGGTACCGTCATCAGCGGCTGATTAGCACCGCCTTATTCTTCCCTCCCCACAGAGCTTTACAACCCGAAGGCCTTCATCGCTCACGCGGCGTCGCTGCGTCAGGCTTTCGCCCATTGCGCAAGATTCCCCACTGCTGCCTCCCGTAGGAGTCTGGACCGTGTCTCAGTTCCAGTGTGGCTGTTCATCCTCTCAGACCAGCTACCCGTCTTAGCCTTGGTGGTCTTTTACACCGCCAACAAGCTGATGGGCCGCAGGCCCATCCTTAAGCGTGAGCGTTCGTGAAGAGGCCCACTTTGACCGCAGCTCCGAAGAGCCGTGGCCTTATGCTGTATTAGCCCTCCTTTCGGAGGGTTATCCACCACTCAAGGGTAGGTTACCTACGTGTTACTCACCCGTGCGCCGCTTTACCGGGGCCGAAGCCCTTTCTCGCACGACTTGCATGTGTTAGGCGCGCCGCTAACGTTCGTTCTGAGCCAGGATCAAACTCTCCAGTTTGAATCCAGGCTATCTTGAGGCAGGCTAACTGCCCCAGACGCCATTTGTTGTTCGCTATATTGCGTACATGTGATGGCTCACAATGTCGCAAAACCTACGCGATTATTGCGTTTTAATAGGACTCAGTTTTCAAGGAACGAGGGGAAGAGATTCCCGAAGGGGGGAAGCAGCTTAGTTTCGGAGGTGAGAGGAGTCAACTCGGAAGTTTTGAATTTCCTTGTCTTTTTCTCTGCTTCTCTGAGGTTCAGATGCTTCGCCGACTGGGGCTTTCCCGTGCTGCGAGCCCCCCGGCTTGCCGAGGGGCGGCGTATATGGCTTGGGTCGCCGAACAAGGCAAGTCCTTTTGATCGAAAAATGCACCGACGGCTCGGTGCGCGGTTTTTCTGCTGGTTTGTAGGTCGATGTCGGCCAATTGGAGGGGGTCGTGTGCCTCTAGGCCGGCCAAGGCCGGCCGTTTGAACCCCGCGTTGGGTTATGAATGCACCCCAAATACGCGTATCCACAGGGGTATCCCCCCCAAAACCGTTAAGCCCCCCCAGCGCCGCCCTTCTCTGTCCGTTAATAAGAATATGCGCCGATGCGCTAAACGTCCGCGTACCAGGCTCCGAGGGGCTCCCGGACAAGGGTCAGCTCAGCGCCCGAGTCGAGCTGTGCACGGTAGGCCTGCTCCCCGCGAGCGAGAAGGTCAGCAGTATAACGCCCGATGATGTTAAGTTGCTGCCAGGTTCCCTCCATGCAAATAGCCGTGGGACGACGGCTGGCGTTGTCTTGGACATGCACCTCGACTCTAGCCCACCGCTCGGGAGTCCCTGATGCTCGATGCGCGCTCGGACGCTCCGGCCAACCCGCCTCAGCAACAATTTCGCGCACTGCCACCAGCGTTGCACGACGAGAAACTTCAAACCCGTGACGCTTGAGCACACAAACCAGGGAATATCCCTCATCGATCCAGAAGACAGCATAACTTCGGCGCCTGGCTCGCACGAAAAGTTCGGTGCTCACGGGCAAGCTTGGCCTGCCCATCACTCGCACTTGCCCCATTACAATTTGCCATTCGGCTGCAGCCACTAAGACGTCGAACGGCGCGCCATCCGTCGTAAAATCGACGGTTTCGCCTTCCCTATCCACCAGCGCGGCGGCCATGGTTCCACTCGCCTGCCGGAACCTGTCGAGAATTTCGCCAAACGGGGACATTCTCGGGCGCGCCTGGCCTGGGCGCGTACGGTCCTGCCTGCGTCGACCCATAGCTGTTTAAGGCTCCATCGTTAGCTTTTGGAGAAGATCCTTGGCGGACCGTTCGACCTGGACCGTGGGCTCGGTGTTGAGGCGGTCGAGAAGCTCCTTAACCCGGAGGCCGGCGCGTTCAGTATGGAGCGCTTGTTTGAGAGCAGCTTCCAACTCCGCTGGGGGAAGACGCTGCTCGGGAAGTCGTTCGTCAAGGCGAATAACATGGAAACCAAATGCGGTCTTCACAATCTCAGATTGCTGTCCAACAGCCTGGAGCGCGTTGGCGGCGCGCGCGAAATCAAGATCGAAATGCTCTGCGGAGTGATTTTCGGCTCTGCCCGCTTGCTTGACGAGGCGGCCATCGGCGGTAACCGGAGGGAGGCTCTCAATCTGAACCTTGAGTGACCCGACTGGAACGGCACGGGCTCGCGCTTGAAAATCCTCCGAGGTAGTTGCTGAAGCGGTTGCGGCATGAATGGCCTCCGCGAGCTTTCGAGCCGAAGCTTCTGACACGCCTCCTTCAATTATTACGACCGCATGAGTGACCCGAGCGCTGGGGGGGCGGTCGACTTCCTTCCAGAGCTTCTCCAGAATGCGTGTTCTGTCTTCAGGAGGCATCAGCCCGCGCACCTCCGCCTCGCTCTTGATGCGCTCGAGTAAGGCCCGAGCGAGCGTGGCACGCTTAACCTGCTGTACGGACGCTGGTGACAGAGCACGCTCAGCTTCTAGTCCAAAGAGTAGGTCCGAAGTGAGCCCGCCCAGCGCATGCTCCACACCTCGCATTTCAGCGGCGGCAGCCCGTGTTAGGAGGGAACTTGGAATTGCGATAGCGCCGACTTCGGCTACGCGATTTGGACCGAGCATTGCTTGCACGGGTGCGGGGCGCGCTGAACTGCCGCAAGCCAGCATCATTTCGAACGCCACCACCATCGCCCAGCGCCTCAGAGTACTCACACACCTCATCACCGCGGGCCTCCGTGGGGTCGTAGTAGGTCGGTGGCGGAACGCAGGGCTAGCGCTCCGATGACCAGCAAGTACAGGGCGCGAACGTCCTGCGCAGCGCCGAGCGAGTACACGCCTGCAGCAAAGGCAGCTAACGCGAGGAGCACTAGAAGGACGCTTAGTGCGTCGATGAGTCGACTCGTCAATCAGCGTTCTCCATACCTGGCGACCATCGTAGCAATCTACTCTCGCGCGCCCAAGCAGCACCCGCAGTCGCACCGAGCTTAGGGGCACCCCACCAATTCTGGGGTCATTGAGGAAACGCGACTAGCACCTTCGCTACCCCCCACGCCCCGTACCCGGGCTATCTCCTCGTATAAAGGGCGCTACTTCGAGGGCGCTACTTGAGGAAAACCCAGACGGTTCCGAAGGCGAACGCAAGGATTAATGCTGAAAGCGGGCGTGCGGCCAAATTCATTCGGCGGCGTGCCGACGGGAAGGATCTGGATTCACCGAGCGAGGTGCTAACGCGCGCGGACGCACTCATCAGCCACACAACTCCTGCAGCTGCCACCGCGTGGGCAAGCAAAGCCTGGGCGGGGCGCTCCACGCGCCAGGCAAGGGCCAAAATGCCGAGAGAACCTGCGAGGCTCACCGCGAAAACCACGGAAGTAACCGGACTTAACTGTGCGCGAGGAAGGAGCGGCTCCCCCGCAATGGCTCTTGGATCGCGCTCCGGGACATTCCCGCGCTGTCTGAGATAACCCCACCCCAAGGCGAACAGCAGCCAGCCGAGACCGCCTACTGCGGCTCGCACCGGAGCCCCCGTGAGCAGGGCCAAGCCAGGCCCTATGGCAACCCAGGTTGCGACCGCACCGCCAAGGAAGCAATAAACACCCAGAACTCGGCCAAGCAGAGGCTGTGAGCGCAAAAACCACGCACCGCCTAGCAGCGACAGCACCGACACGAACGACAACGAGCGCGCCAGCCAGCCACTGCCGGCAAAGGCGGGATAGCCGACAGTGCTCACCCAAGCGTAAAGCCCGGGCAACAGCAAATTGGCCCGAAGTGCTGGAAGCTCCGCTTTTTTGGCATGATCCGTCAAGGACACCGCCTTAGACGAACTTTTCTACGAATTTCAGAAACGTGAGTACCGCGTGGCCGGTCCCACCCTTTGGATGGAGGCCGCGGGCACGTTCTGAAAATGCGGGGCCAGCTATATCGCAGTGCACCCACGGGACCCCGCCCACAAATTCCCGCAGAAACAACGCAGCCGTGATCGCCCCACCGAAACGCTCGCCCGTGTGTTTGAGATCCGCCACGTCGCTCTTTAGCTGCTCTCCTAGCTCATCCAGAAGTGGCATTCGCCACATCGCTTCACCTGCAGCGCGCGCAGCATCTTGCACGCGAGTTGCCAACTCGTCAGTAGTTGAGAAGAACCCCGTACAACTCTTACCAAGCGCAACCACCATGGCCCCGGTGAGCGTGGCGGCGTCGATCATTGCTGCTGGCTTTAGCTTGGCGCCATAGCTCAAGACATCTGCCAGCACTAAGCGACCTTCGGCATCGGTGTTGATAATTTCCACCGTTTTTCCGTTTAGTGAGCCGAAGATATCACCAGGGCGATAGGCATTGCCGTCGGGCATATTTTCCGCCGAACCAATGATGCCGTGCACTTCCACCTTGGGCTTCAGTTCGCCCAGGGCTGCCATGAGGCCGAGCACCGCAGCTGCGCCCGCCATGTCGTTCTTCATCTCGCCCATGCCCGGTGCTGGCTTGATGCAAAGCCCCCCAGAGTCGAATGTTAGGCCCTTTCCGACAAACACAAGCTTCTTTTTTGCACCGGTTGGCTTGTAGGTCATGTGGATGAGATGTGGCTCGTGCACGCTCCCCTGCCCCACCGCGCTGAAGAGCTTCATGCCAAGTGCATCAATGCCCTTCTTATTCGTGATCTTCACCTGAATGCCGTAGGGCTTGCAGATGCGGGCACACAACTCGGCCAGCTTGGCCGGATAGAGCTCGTTCGGTGGTTCGTTCACAGCGTCACGCGCGTGATCCACGGCAGCCGCAATGCGCTGGCCAAGCTCAAGCTGTTTTTTTCGCGCATCGCTCACCTTGGTGCCGGCTTCAAAGACGGTGATTTTCGTAAGCTCTGATTTGGGTTGGTTGTCGCCGGTCCAATATTTAGTGAAGCGGTACGCGCCCATCCCGAGCCCCTCACCAACCGCGCGTAAATCAGCCCCGTCTACGGGGACGAAACCCAACGTTTTAGCATTGAGACCGACAGCCGCCCGAGATGCCAACGCAGCGGTTACGCGGCTCGGCACTTCTCCCGCGGATTCCGCTGAACCTGCGCCCACAAGAAGCACACGACGCGCATGGATTTGGCCAAGTGTCGCGAGCTCCAAGAGCTGGCCTTGCTTGCCGGTAAACTCCGAACTTGCCGCGTATTGAGTGAGAGCTCCACCCAATTGAGCGTTGACGGAGGCGATATTGGCCTGATCAGCCCAGTTCTTTTCCTGCGCTACGAGCGCAAGAACGTCACAATCGGTGTCGAGGAGGCGGGAAACAGAAGACGCATGGATAGACAGCGGCATGAGGCACCTTGTCGCGGCAAGCGACGGAAAAAGAAATTTGAGCGAGCCACACACATCGTGCCATCGTGGAGGCCAGCTCCACAAGCAAGGCGTCTCCGACGCGTCCACGGGTGCCGCAAACATTCCGAAGCACTCGCCTCGTTCGCGAAGGCGCCGTATGCTCGTGCCTATGCAGGCTGCCGACACTCGAGCGTTTCTACTATGGATGACATTCGTGGGGCTTTCCTTCAGGCCTGGCCTCGCACTCGGGCAAGAGCCGACGCCTCCGCCCGCTGGCGCCTACCCCGCACCGAGCGACGGCGCCCCCCAACCCTACGTCGCGCCTGTAGCCCCACCAGGCCCGGTTTCGTCTCAATCCGGACACGCACCGCAAACTGCACCCCCCCACCAATCGCAACCACCCCAACCTGCATCCCCCCAGCCGCCGCCCGCAGCACAACCACCCGCGCCGCAGTATTCGGACCCGCCGTTACCGGGATACCTGCCCCCGGAAGCTCGCCAGCCGAGCGCCCCGCCACCGCCCGCGGAATCTACGCGGCCACAGTTTTCCGCCCGATTGGACCCCTTCAACTGGATCATCAATGGCCGGCTCGGCGTGGAGCTGGAAATCGAAGCTCTTGACTTCATGACGATTGAGGCTGTGCCCCAGTTCGTCACCACCGAAGCACCACCGGCATTTAATTTAAGTGGCCAGCCCGACATCCTGTTCCAGAAGTCTAATGGATTAGGCCCACTGGCTGGTAGCTCCATCGGCGCCGGATTCTGGCTCGACGGAAAAGCGTTCAAGGACTCCGTGTTGCGGGTTTACTTGACGAACTACAGCCTGAAGTACGTTACGCGCGATAAAGCTGGAGAAATCGACAGCGCGACCCATACGGAGCGGCGATTGATGGGATTTTTGGGATCGCATCGCAGATTCGGCGCCTTTACGTTCGCGGGAGGGATTGGCCTCGGTGTGGAGCTCAACAAGCAACGACGCTGCTTTCCTGAGGGCGCGACTTCTGTCGCTCGCGCGACCACCGATTGCTCATCGGATGATCTTCAGATCGCCCTCGATCGCACGGTAACGCAGGCCGCAAACCTGAACGGCGGCCTCCACCCGGCTTACATCGATATCCGCTTCTCTTTGGGCTTTGTTTTCTAGTGCCCCAATCGAAGCCCGCCCTTGTGCTCGCTGGGAGCGCAGATCCCGTCCGCCGGACCGAGGATACGTCGAAAACTGGGCCCGCGCCCCGGATGGGCATTAACACTTAAATAGCGGTGATTTGTGCCGATTCCTCTAACGTATGGAAGGTTTGAGGACTGAGCTGCGGGCGAGCGTTCGCAAAGGACCTCTCTAGAACATGACGTTGGCCATCCACTGCATCGGTTGCAACAAGGCATTTAACATCCCGCCGGATATCTACGAGCGGCGGGTGGCGGGCAAGATCGTCACGCTGAAGTGCAAGCAATGTGGCAACCCGATCCGCATCGACGCGCGGGACGAAGCTACGAAAGCCGCCGAGCAGGGAATTGCGCAGCCCGAAGTTGCTAAGGCCGAAGTTCCTAAGCCTGAAGTTCCTAAGCCTGAAGCTGCTAAGCCCGAAGCCGCTAAGCCTGAAGCTGTCGCGGCGAAGAAACCGTGGGTGAACACAGCTGGCAAACAAGCGACCGACGCAAAATCATCGAAAGCCACCAACCCGGCCATCCCAGCCGTGGCGTTCAAGACCACAACCAAGTTGGCGGAGAAGCCGCCTCAGGTAGCACCTAAGCCCGCGGAAAAGGCTGCTCCCAAACCCACCGCTACCGTAGCCAAACCTGCCGCTCCCGCTACCGTGGCCAAGCCTGCCGCCACCGCTACCGCCGCCAAGCCCGCGGAGCCCTTCGTGTCGGCGAAGAAAACTTCGCTCGGGCTTCCGTTACGCGAGCCACTAACGCCCGCAGCGACCAAGCCAACCCAGCTCGCATCACCAAAGGTTACCACCGAAAGAGCGCCAACTCCATTCGCACAGTCGAGCTATCGTCGTCCGACGCCAGCAGCTTCGCCCTCTGCGATTCGAGCGAGCCGCCCACCGCCGGATCCGGATCCGGATCCGCTGCCCCAAGTCGCACGCACACCCGAGCCGCAAGCCAAGAAAGCTCCGCCCCCGGCGCCGCAACGGGCCGCGCAAGCAGCGAAACCTGTGGCCGCCCCGCCGCCGGACCCGATTGAACAAGTGCCCTCTGTGCCACCGCCACCGAGCTCGGGGCCTCCCTTGGAGTCGCTGTGGGCCGTAGATCTGCCGGGCTCGGACGCGGAACTACCCAACGACAAGCTCATTGCTGCTATCCAGGAAGGCCGCGTAAGCGGAGAGACCTTGGTGTGGCGAATCGGAATGTCGGACTGGCAAAGCGTCAAAAGCCTAGATGTGCTTCGAGCTCATCTGCCGCCGCCACCGCCGCCACCGCCACCGCCGAAAGAATCGGCGCTTCCCTGGATGGAGGAACCAGCGGCGGTACCCTTCGAAGATGAAGATGACTTTGACGATGAGCCGACGGTCGCCTTTCAGAATCCGGCGGCGGTATTCGAAAGTAGGGAAAAGCCCAAGCCGCCGCCGCTCGCGGCGGCTTCACCAAAGGTTGCGCCCGCGCCGCCGCCAGCTCGCCCACACGCAGTCAGTGAAGAATCGATCACTCGTACGCAGACGGACATCTTTGGGCACGTAGCCCAGCAAGCGGTGCCGGAATCTCAGGACGCGTTGCGGGCCCTGAACGCCCTTCGGACGCTCAACGCTGATCACCGGCCAATGAGTGCTCCGGCGCCGCTCCCCTCGGCGTCTGTTACCACGGCGCGAACCCCGAGCGCGGTAGCGCAAGCCGCGCCTATCGAGTCGATCCGCCCAGACTTTCGCGCTTCCGGGAAGAAGAAGCTCGTATTCGCCGCCCTCACCGTGTTGGTAGTCGCAGGAGCGGTCGCCGCCATTCGCCTCAATTCTAGTAGCGAGGAAAGCGCTCCGTCCACCTTGCCAACCCCAGCGGAGGTTACGACTCCAATAGCCACTGGGAAGGTGGACGGCGCTGGCAAAGTCGACAGAGCAGAGTTGAAACGCGGGACGCCCCCGCCGAGCCCCGAAGTAACACGGAACCCCGATACAACCGATACACCGCCACCCGATGCACCGGCGACTGACCCCAAGCCTCCCGCGGACACAAAGCCGGGCGCCAACGACTTCTTGAGCGCGTTCTCGCAAGCGGCTGGGAAAGCTGACCTAGGGGCTCGCGCACCGAAACGTTTTGATCCCGCAGACGCATTGCGGGCTGTTAAGGCGCGCGTACCATTCGCGAAACATTGCGCCGCAGCCAAAGGGGTGCAGGGTACCGCGCAAATCGCCGTGAGCTTTGCACCTGACGGACGTGCAGTGAACGTCCAAATCACTGGCGAAGGGCTTAATGAAATCAGGCGCTGCCTGAACGATGCCATGCTCGGAGCACGTATGCCCGCGTTCACCGGTACAACAAGTGCCGCGAACTTGACCCTTTCGCTGTAGCTTTTGCCGCCGAAATGCATGTCCAAGCTAGCCCGCGCGCTTACGTAGGGTGTGGTGAGAAGCGAGCGCAAGCGTGCGCGAAAGTGGACGAATGTGGTTGCGAGCTGAACGCCGGAGGGTGTAGCAAGCGGGTTAAGGTTTCCTCGGCTTCGCACGTATGGAAACTGCGACGAGCGCGTTCCCGCTCAAGGAGATAAGTTCATGGCTGACGCATCAACGGGCTCATTCGAATCCAAGCTGCCCGAAGGCCGGCAGAAGTTTCTGGCCCATATGATTGAGCACGCTTTCCAAATTGGGCGCCGCTCCGCCGAGGATTTCATCCGGCATTTCCCGCCAGCCACGATTATGGAAGGCCTCGCTAGCAAGCCTGAGCTACGTGGACAGATCCTCGAACACACGACGGGGCTCAAGCAGAAGATCGCTATGAAGAAGTCGTGGCAATCGGCGGGGGAAGATTTGTTGATCGCCTTAACTGAGGGTGAAGCGGACGCCGCGGCGATCATTTCTGTCTTCGCGCCTGACGATAGAGTGCGCTACCTAAATGATCGGAAGCTATGGGCATTCTTGACTGAAGGCGAATTTTGGAACGCCACCTTGAGCAAGAAGGAAGAGTACGCGATCGCCAAGCGCCATATGGCGTACATGCTGGAGCGCGCCCTCACGGACAAGCTGCTCACGCACCGGGACATTGTGGAAGGTGTAACCGTCGCGGAGCTTGCCGTTCGTTTGCCCAAGGCCGAGCTCGGCAAGATTATTCAGCAAGCCCTCACAGCCGGTCACGGCGGGCGGCCATTCTCAGACAGTGACCTCCTTGTCGCAATGCCACCGGAAACGTTGGTGGAATACATACCGCTCGTTCACTTGTTCGAGTCAGCGGTGCTCCCCAAGATCGCGCAGGCCCACGGCTACACCGATCCCCCCGCGCCCCCGGCGGAAGAAGCCAAGCCAGCCCCAGCTGCAGCATCCCCTGCCGCGGCCCCCGCAGCTGCTGCGGAAGAATCGCCGGCCGCCGCCCCCATCCCCGACCCAACGCAAGAGGCGGCTGACGGCGAAGGTAAGGGCAATGATTGGATGGAGTTCGACGAAAACGAAGACTCCGCTATTGTGGACGATGAGATCACTGACGAGGACTTCGCAACGGCATAGTCCCATACCATGAGCACACCCCACGTCCTCCGTGTTGTTAGACCCTACCAAACCCAGGTGGAGTTCATCGCGGCTGAGGCTTGGGCGATCCAGAAGGACGGAATCATCGCCGTAGGCGAGGCCGAGCTAACCACGGGTACCTTGGTGCGCTGCGAAATTCTCTTGTCGTCTGGATTGCAGTTAATTCGCATCGAGGGCGAAGTAGACGGCTACGTGCCCCCTCAAGGGTCAAGGCCCGGCGGGCCAAAGCTCAAGATCCGACGGGTAACACCGAGCAGCAAAGAATTCATCCTCACCGTTCTTCGCGCGCGGCGCGCAAGCCAGCGGCCGCTGCCGGGAAGCGCGCCGCCTTCGCTCGTAATGAACGCCCACGAAACGTTCGCAGAGAGTCGCGCCCCCGTCGTTCCCACGAGAGCCGAGCCAAAAGCCCCCGCAAGCGCTGAGTCTGCAGCCGAAAAGACGGGTACCGAGGCCCGAAAGAGCCTCAGCAACCGCCCCGCCAAAGTGGTCGCCTGCCCACCCAATCGTGACTCCTTGCTCGACCAATTGCGAACTCGGCATCGCAACAAAGCCAACTCTGGCTGACGTGGCCGCGACTGCCTACGAATGCCCAATCGGCCTGACCGTTGGAACCAGTTAACCTGAAACTGTTTCTGCCCAAGGCACCGTTTGACCTTGGGCGCGGTACGCCCGCGCAACGTCTGACCAGAACGTAGGATACGTCTTGGTGACGCAGCTCGGATCTTCAATGGTGATGCCGGGACGCAATAGACCGAGCATCGCAAAGCTCATCGCCATGCGGTGATCGTCGTAGCAGTGAATAGTGGCTGGCCGGATGGGTTGAGGCTCGATGCTTAGCCAATCTTCGCCGTGTTCGACCTTTTGCCCCAGACGTTGGAGCTCATTCACCGTGGCGATTAAGCGGTCTGTTTCTTTGATACGAATGTTGGCAACATTGACGATCGTGGTGCGACCGGTGAACGTTGGCGCCAAGGCTGCTAGCGTCATTACAGTATCAGAAATGTTGTGCATATCCACATGAATGCCGCGGAGGCCTCCTGGGGCGCTCACCGTTGTGGCACCACTCGACCGCTCGACCTGGGCGCCCGCCTGTTCAAGAACGTTTAGAAACGCGTAATCCCCCTGCAATGCGCCTTCAGCAAGCCCCGGCACCGTAATCTTCCCGCCGCTCGCGGCTCCCAGAGCAAACGGATAACTTGCAGACGAAGCATCCGGCTCAATCACGTACTTTTGGCCCACGTAGCGCGCCGGGTGCACCCAGAACCCAGTGCCATCGCTCTCGATCTTGCCACCAAAAGCGGCCACCATTCTCCGCGTGACCTCCACGTACGGGCGGCTCACCAAGCTCCCCTCAACTTGTACGTGCACCGGTTCAGGCGCACCCGCGAGAGCCATTAGCAGCGCCGAGAAATATTGACTGGAGCGATCCCCACGCATGCTCACGCTCTTTCCATTAAAGCTTCCCCCACGCACGGTGATCGGTGGGCACCCAGTTGGGCAAACCACATCTATCCCAAGCTGGCGAAGACCTTCCACGAGATCGGCAATCGGGCGTTTGGCCATGTTCTCGTCGCCAAAAAGCGTGGTGGTTCCAGGAACCAGCGCTGAAAGAGCCGTGAGGAATCGCACCGTAGTGCCGCTGTTACCCACAAACACACTTTCAGTCGGCGCACGGAGCTTTTCGAGCCCGCCCTGCACCTTTAGCCCAGTAGGCCCTGTGGACTCGAAGCGCACGCCCATCGCAGAGAGCCCGCGTTGCATGTGCTCGGTGTCGTCGCTCGTGAGGACTCCTTCCAATTCCGATTCGCCCGCTGCAAGTGCGGCCAGAATGAGGGCTCGATTGGTAATGCTTTTCGAGCCGGGCACCCGCCAGCTGAGGTCGGGAGCATGCCGGAGGGGTTCGAGCGAAATGGGGCCTTTGGGGGTCATGGGGGAGCGGAGCTTGGCACAAAGCTCGTGCGTACGGCCAGAAGTTGCCGCAACGTCACTTTGCCCGTAGAACTCGCGCACTTCGCCCGCTCAAAACGTAGAGGGAACCGCCCCATGACAAGCCTGCTCGATCATCCGTACGCCAAGTTCTTGCCGAGCGTTCTCAAACCTAACCGGTATACCGGCCAGGAACACGGCACGCGGGTGAAGGATTGGCAGGCCGTTCAAGCGCGCGTGTGCCTCGCATTCCCCGATGTTTACGACATTGGCATGAGCCACCTGGGCTATCGAATCCTCTATCGGATCCTGAACGACGATCCTCGGACGCTCGCCGAGCGTTGTTACACACCTTGGCCGGATATGGGTGAGGCCCTCATGGCTCACGGGAAGCTCTTGGTGTCGCTCGAATCCGCCCGGCCCCTTTCAGACTTCGACGTGGTTGGCTTTTCCCTTCAATTTGAGCTCACTTACACCAACATTCTTTACATGCTGGACCTCGGCGGCGTGCCACTTCGCAGTGAGCACCGTGGCGAGAGCGATCCGCTAGTGGTTGCCGGGGGCCCGGTGGGAACCCACGCCGAACCGATGGCAGCTTTTTTCGATGCGATTTTGATCGGTGACGGTGAAGAGGCGTTAACTGAAATTGCGCTGCTCTGGACCGACCTTAAGCGCGAAGGAGTCCCGCGCGAACAACGCTTGGAGCGCCTAGCACAGATCGGCGGCGTCTACGTGCCTTCGCTGTACGACACCGTGCTTGATGCAGACACCGGATTGGAAGTCGCAGCGGGACCAAAACCAGGGAAAAACGCGCCCTTCCCGATCGTGCGCCGGCTCCTCACGGATCTTAACCGCTTCCCCTTCCCCGATGACGGCCCTGTGGGAGGGCCCGAGGCGATCTTCGACCGCATGAGCATCGAAGTGGCGCGAGGCTGCACCGAAGGTTGCCGCTTCTGCCAAGCAGGAATGATCTACCGCCCGGTGCGCGAACGGGATCCGCAGACGGTGGTAGACACTGTAATTTCCGCACTTGAAAAGAGTGGCCAAGATGAAGTGAGCCTTACTTCACTATCTACCGCAGACGTGAGCTGCATCTCGCCCCTGATTAAGCAGTTGGTTGAAAAGACGGCGCCCGAGCGCGTAAGCCTCAGCGTTGCGTCGCTGCGCGCGTATGGCTTGAGCGAAGATTTGCTCGACGACATGCGAAAGGTGCGAGCTTCAGGCCTCACCTTCGCGCCAGAAGCCGGCACGCAGCGCATGCGCGACGTGATCAATAAGAACGTGACCGAAGAGCAGCTCATGGAAACCGCTCAACGCATTTTTTCGCGCGGTTTCAGCAAGATGAAGCTCTATTTCATTATCGGGCTGCCCACAGAAACCGACGAAGACGTGGTCGGCATCGTGAACGTTGGCAAAAATGCTCTTCAAGTGGGCAAACGCGTGGGCAAACGGCCTGAAGTTACCGTCAGCGTTTCTACCCACGTGCCCAAGCCACACACACCGTTTCAATGGTGCGCTCAAGATCCGCTCGACGAGATCTGGCGCAAGCAGGCCATCTTGCGCAGCGAAATTCAGAAGACCCGAGGCCTCAAGCTGCGCACCCACGACGCACGCACCACCGTGCTCGAAGGGATCTTCGCGCGGGGCGACAGAGCGCTTGGCAATGTAATTGAAGCAGCCTACCTCGCGGGAGCTCGTTTTGATTCTTGGGACGATCACTGCAAGATGGACGTCTGGAAAGCGGCGTTCGAGCGCTTTGGGATCCAAGTGGAACGCTATCTCGGCACGTTGCCTGTAAGGGCTCGCTTGCCGTGGGATCACTTCGACATCGGCCTCGAAGACGGCTTCCTCGCTCGCGAGTATCAGAAATCCCTCAAAAATAGGCTTAGCCCACCGTGCGGCAAAGTTGCTGGAATGTTCGTGCACCATACCAATGTGGCCGAAGCCGCCGAGGATAAGCGCAAGCTCGTTTGTTACGATTGCGGCATCGCGTGCGACATGACGGCCATGCGCTCCCGGCGCGTGGCATGGCTCGACAAGATGGGCGCCAAAGAGCCGAACCAACGCATCGCGCTACCTGTGCTCGACACGCGAAACCCCAAACACCCAGAACAATTTCGACCGGATCGAGCGGGCAGCGACCGCGTAGAACGCATACGGTTTCGTTTTGCCAAGACCGGAGCGATGGCGCTTCTCGGACATTTGGATCTCATCCGCGAGTTGCCCCGCGTGATTCGCCGCGCTGGCGTCCGAACGGCTTACACCAAAGGCTTCAATCCGCGCCCGGATATGAGCTTCGGGCCCGCTTTGGGGTTGGGCATCGTGAGCCTTGACGAATACTTAGACGCGAAGCTGCTGGATCCTCCCCCTGCGCATGAACTCTTGGAGCGCCTCAATGCCAGCGTTGCTGGAGGCCTATTCTTCCTGGATGCACGCCCCCTAGTTGCGACCGAAAAGTCGGTAACGCGTGTGATTGATGAGGCACGCTACCTGCTCGCGCTGGATACAAAGGCGCTCACTGCAAAAGGTGGCTCACGTTGGCTCTTGGAGCGCATTGATGCGTTCCTAGCGAGCGAAAAGGCTCCGATCGAGCGCAGCGTGAAGGGGGGAAAGAAGATCATTGACGCACGCCAAGGTGTGCTCAGTGTTCGCCTCGGCGGAACGGACGCTTTCGACCTCTTGGAACGGGCGAACGTTCGCGGAACGGGCACCGTTGTCGAAGTCATGATGCGTGTCGATCCGTCGGGCGCCGTTCGCATGCGTGAGTTGGTCGAGGCCCTGACCGGAGACCCACTGTTCCCTTTCACGGCGCTACGCACCGCCCTTTTGTCCCGTGGCAACTCCCCCATGGCAGCGCCCCAACATTTGCCCACTGCACTAGAGCAACCGGAGCAGGCTGAGCCGCTACAACCATCGGCTGAGTGAGCCCGACGCCAACTCATGGGCGCCGGCGAGAAGGCCCCCGGCAGCTCTAACCCATCAACTGAACGCAGCGTTCAATCGCGGCTTCCACAGCCAGTGTGGGTGCGCACACCATCCATTGGCGCGTCGAGGCAAACAGCTGCGTCAGATCATTCACGAGCGCAGGCGTTGCGCCCCAAAGCACCACATCTACCCGGCTAGGCAAATCATCACTCAGTGCGGCCAAAGACATGGGCCGCAACGTTGGCTGGCGGCAATCCACAAACACGACTACTCGCCCGGGCAAGTCACCCCCCAAGAGGGAAACCAACCCAAACAAGTTATTGCAGACAAGCACCTTGGCGCGACCACTCACCCAGGAAGCGACCCCGCGCTCAAGCTTGGCGTCCGTAGAACACAAGACAATTACTCTTGAGGCAGGCTTAAGGTTTGGATCAGAACCCGAAAGCCCCATTGCCCGAGCCATGCCGCGTGGGAGATCTGCAGAATCGGGGGGAGTGGTTGCCCGAGGCTCTGCCTCCCTTCCGAAATCGGGAATCGCCAAGCGGGGAATTGCCTGGATACGCTGCGGAGTTAACCGAAAGTGAGGCGCCCCCGGCGCATCCGATTCACGGGCCCGCCGGTAAGCTGCTGGCGGCTGGGAGGAGGGCCGAGTGGGGGGGCTGCTAATGCGCCCTCGAACTCTCGGCTTCGATGGGTTTCGGGGTGGCAACCTGCTCGTGATTGCCCGCTCGGCTAAATGATGGAGCTCTTCAAACAAGAGCGATGTTGTTTCTTCCCCCAGCGATTCCTCGGCCACCACGCGAAAGGGGGCGAGGAACGCCTTGAAGCGATCGGGATCTTCCGGAACATCCGCGAGCTGGCTCCGCATGAGAGCGGCACTCAGCACCCGCTCCCCCACCTCGGGAGAAACGACAGCATCCAGAGCTTCACGCACCGTACGCGCGATCGGACCCCTTGGTATTTCGCTCTCAACCATTCAGTTCACCGAGGCCAAGCCAGACAGGAACTGTGAACTTAGCACGCACTGCCATGGTGGGGGCTATGGAATTTTGAAGGCTTTCGACTACAGGCCTGCCCATCCGCGGCAAAAACGTAAGAAAAAGGTGAGCCGTTTTCGGCATTGTATAGCCACGCGGCTATCGGTTTCAGGGAACCTTGTGAAGTGGTCCACTTCTGTATCAGCTGCCGGTTTAGCCAAGAACCCATGGAGATTTGTCTGCGTCAATCCGTTGACACCGCCACCTGCGTGGAGCGTGAACCGGCTCGAACATGGGTCTTTTGTGCTAAGGGATAGCCGCCGACCCAGAGGAGGTACCCTCGGGCGAGGTCCGGTTTTTTTCGGTGCCTTAGGCGCTGAACTTACGGTAGCGAATGCGACGTGGGCGTGCGGCATCTTCGCCGAGCCTACGTTTGCGGTCTTCCTCATAAGCTTGGTAGTTGCCCTCGAACCACTCAACATGGCTCTCCCCCTCAAACGCGAGGATGTGCGTGGCAATACGATCCAAGAACCAGCGATCATGGCTAATGACGACGGCGCAGCCTGGAAACCCCAGAAGGGCTGTTTCTAAGGCCTGCAGTGTATCGACGTCGAGATCATTGGTGGGCTCATCTAGAAGCAAAAGATTGCCCCCACTCTTGAGCAGCTTGGCTAAGTGTACGCGGTTCCTCTCGCCACCCGAAAGGCTACCGACCTTCTTTTGTTGATCGCTCCCACGAAAACCAAACCAAGAGCAATACCCACGTGCCATTACCTCCCGTTTGCCAAGTAAGATCTTCTCATTGCCGTCTGAGATCTCTTCGTACACGCTTTTGTTGACGCCCAGTGCCTCACGGCTTTGGTCAACATACGAAGTCTGCACCGTCTCGCCCACGAGCAGCTGGCCGCTATCTGGCTTTTCCTGCTTTAGAATCATACGGAATAGGGTTGTCTTGCCCGCGCCATTTGGGCCAATAACCCCCACAATTCCGCTCCTTGGAAGCCGGAAGTTCAAATTATCAAACAGGAGCTTGTCGCCGAAGGCTTTCTTCAGATTGACCGCTTCCAGCACCAAATCTCCGAGGCGTGGCCCCGGCGGAATGGTGATCTCGGTCAGCTCCGAGGCACTCTCGCTAGAGGCTGCCATTAGCTCTTCGTAAGCTGAAAGCCTGGCCTTGTTCTTGGCTTGGCGTGCGCGGGGTGACGCACGCACCCATTCAAGCTCACGCTTGAGCTTGCGCGTGCGAGCGCTCTCTTGTTTCTCCTCAAGCGCCAGGCGTGCGGACTTCTGTTCTAACCAACCCGAATAATTGCCCTTGAATGGATAGCCGCGACCACGATCCAGCTCCAAAATCCACTCCGCGACGTCGTCCAAAAAATAGCGATCATGCGTTACGGCTACCACTGTCCCCTGAAATTCCTTGAGAAAGTGCTCAAGCCAGGCCACCGATTCAGCATCGAGGTGGTTGGTGGGTTCATCGAGCAACAACATGTCCGGGTTGGAAAGCAATATCTGGCAGAGGGCGACGCGCCGCCGTTCGCCGCCGGAAAGATGCTCAAGCTTTGCTTCCGAGGCCGGAAGCCTGAGCGCTTCCATCGCCAAATCGACGCGCGAATCCAGATTCCACGCATCCGCTGCATCAATGCGATCTTGGAGCCTTCCTTGCTCTTCAAGTAGGCGATTCATCTCGTCGTCGCTCATTGGCTCACTGAACTTCATGCTGAGCTCCTCAAACTGGGCGAGCATCGCCTTCGTTTCGCGTACGGCGTCGTCCACAGCTTCACGGACAGTCGTAAAATTTCCAAGATCTGGCTCCTGCGCGAAATAGCCAATCTTGGTTCCGGGGTGTGGTTTGGCCTCGCCTAGGAACTCTTTATCGACCCCCGCCATGATCCGGAGCAGCGAGCTTTTGCCGGAGCCGTTCGCACCGATAACGCCAATCTTTGCACCCGGGAAGAACGACAGGTGGATGTTCTCCAGCACCTTTTTGTCGGGCGGATGAACCTTGGTGACGTCCTGCATCGTGAAGATAAATTCGGGCATGCGGGCGCTAATAGCATCGATGCCCTGGGCCTGGCCAGCCGAGCAGAGGCGGACGTGTGCGTGCCCTTCTCCCGGGCTTTTGGCACTAGCTCGGTAGCGTTTCCGGCGGAGGGCGCGTGGAGACAGGTGCGTTTGCTTTGCCAAAATCTTGGGTGGTCGCAAGTACCAGGCGATTTCGGCCAGAGCCCTTGGCTCGGTAGAGCGCGGCATCGGCTGCTTCAAGCAGCTCAACGGGTGACACACCCAGCTTTTGATCAGTACCTGCAGCGCCGATGCTCACCGTACAGGTTATCTCGGCGCCTCCCGCCAAAATGGGGCTCGCGCCTACAAGCCGCCGTAGCCGCTCACCTACCAGTGTCGCAAGGCGCGCGTCGCACTCAGGCAAAACTACCAGAAATTCCTCGCCACCGAGCCGCCCCACCTGATCATACGCGCGGATGCCACGCATGAGCCGCTTGCCAACCTCACACAACACGATGTCCCCTGCGCCGTGTCCGTACGTATCGTTCACTTTCTTGAAGTGATCGATGTCGGCGAACAGGATGCTGGTAGCGTGTTGGCCTCGGGCTGAACGAGTGAGCTCTATCTTCAAGTTCTTCATCAACGCCGAGCGGTTCGGCATTCCCGTGAGTGCATCGTGCGTTGCCTCAAAACGCATCGCCTCCCGTGCCCTCATCAACTCCTCTTGGAGCTCCACCACTCTACTGCCCGCACGAAGGCGAACCTTGAGCTCCAAAGGGTCCGCCGGCTTCACCAAATAGTCGTCCGCGCCCGCGTCTAGACCTTCTACGATGTGCTTCTTATCGTCCCGTGCCGTGAGCAGCACGGTGTAGATGTACGGCTCCGGTGTACCTGCGCGGATCTTGCGCACGACATCCACGCCATCCACCTTAGGCATGATCCAGTCGAGCAGGGCGAGCCGAATGTCTTTGTCTTCGGCAATCCGATCCAGCGCCTCCTGACCGTCGGTTGCGACAATCACCTCGTAGCCCCAGCTCTGAAGCCACTTCACCAGCATGGTTCGAGCGACCCGTTCGTCGTCGGCTACCAGGATTTTGTGACCATTGGGCTTATCCATGGGCGGTGTTCAAAACAGCGGCTTGGGAACGATGGGCCGTAGGCCGGTCATTCCCTCCCCAACAGCTACGGTCTACCGGACCCAAACTTGAGCCCAGGAGCGTGACCACGTGAAAAAGGGGCCGGTTTGAGTGGCTTCGGACCCATTCGGAAATGCGCTAGGGTCAGGTAGTCGTGTTCCGCACACTCCGCGCACTTCTGCTCTTCTGGGGGCTCATTGCTACCTACGCTTGGACGTGGTTGTTGGCGAGGCTATTGGGCGGGCGTGCTGAGCGATTCGCCAAGACCCACGTATTGGGTGCTACCCGCCTGACTCGCGGCTTCGCTTCGCTCGGCGGCGTTTTTATCAAAGTGGGGCAGGTCCTGAGCGTGGTGGGGACGTTCTTACCTAAGGCCTACGCCGAATCCTTGGAGACCCTGCAAGATCGAGCCAAAGCTCGGCCATTTTCTGAGGTGGAGCAGCGTTTGCGAGTCGCGCTCGGCCCTCGCCCACTCCGAAAGTTCAAACACATCGACAGGCGCCCGATCGCCGCAGCTTCACTCGCACAGGTGCACCGCGCCGTCACGCACGACGGGCGTGAATTGGCTGTTAAGATCCTCTACCCGAACATTGAGCAGTGGATCACCTCAGATCTGTGGGTGCTTCGCAGCCTTTTACCCGTAGTTCGGTGGCTGTTCCCGATCGCCCATCCAGAGCGCGTCTTGGATCAGCTTGAAGCTATGCTCGCGAAGGAAACGGACCTTTCGCACGAGCGCGCTAACCTTGAAAAACTGCGAGCCGTCTTCGCAGACCAGCCCAATGTTGTCGTGCCCGAAGTGGAAGCCTCTCTTACCGCAAAGGGGGTGCTCAGCATGAGCTTCGAGCGGGGCTGCAAGATCACGGATGCTGAAGCGCTAGCAGCCGCTGGGATTTCCTCCGAAGCTCTAGGCGCACGCATTGTCGAATGCTACTTCAAGATGTTGTTTGAGCATCGGTTGTTCCACGCCGATCCCCACCCAGGGAACTTCTTGGTTCGCCCTGCTGGGCCCGGTTTCTGTCTGGTAATCCTAGATTATGGAGCGGTGGAGGAGCTCACCGAGCCGCTCGCCGAAGGGATGAAAGAAGTCCTCGAGGGGGTGCTACAGCGGAGCGACGAAGCAGTACTCAACGGCCTGGCCACCATGGGTTTTGTGGCCGAAGGGGGCGACCGCGAGCTCCTGCGCCGGGTTGGCAAGGAATACGTGCATATCCTGGCTGGAATGAACCTCACCTCGGCAGCCAATCTAACCCGCGAGCACCTCGACCAGCTGGGTGGTTATGAAGCGCTGCGAGGAAAGCTGCGCGATGTCATGCGCAATGTTCAGTATCCACCGGGATATTTCTACGTGGAGCGCACACTCGTGTTGCTGTTTGGCTTGGTGGGGCAGTTGGCTCCGAGCAAAGGACTGATTGGCCTCTTACTGCCGTACGCTACGCGCGTGATGGCTAAGGCTTACGCGACCCGGCGCCGTGCTAAGCAAGGCTGAAGCGCTCACGATGTTGGGCAACAAACTCGACGTAATATTCGGACTCTTGGTGGCCCTCTATTTCCCCCGCCTCGACCGCAGCTTCCAGCGCTCGCTTTATTTCACCGATCTTGCGAGAAGCGGGTAGGTTGAAGGCAGCCATCAGGGCATCGCCGACGCCTTTAGGCAACGGCGGTACGTAGGCATCGTCTTCGGCGAGCGCGTTGATGCGCTCGGAGAGCTGGTGGATCATTGAGATGCCGCGACGCTTCTTCTCTGGGCGTTTGGTCGTAATGTCTGCCTGCGAGAGACACAAAAGGTCTTCCAGATACGGACCGATTTCGCGCGCGAATCGCCGCACAGCGCTGTCTGTCCAGCTTCCGTCGTATTGGCTCGCGCGCAGATGGTGGAGCACCAAAAAATGCACCTCCGCCCGCAACGCTTCGTCCGTGGAGAATAGACGCTCACGCTTCTCCATGCGCTCAAACATGCGCGCGCCCACCTCCGCATGGCCAAAGAAGTGCACTTCGCCCGAAGGCGAGATGGAGCGTGTCTTCACCTTCCCAATATCGTGAAAGAGGGCCGCGTAACGTACCTCCAACTTGCCAACGCTTTGAGTAACTACTTGCTTGGTGTGCTTCCACACATCTTTGTGGCGCCACTCTCCATCACCAAAACCGACCATCGCCTTCACTTCGGGGAGCAGGGCTCCCAGCACGCCGCCTGCCAAAAGCGCGTCCAGGCCCTCATCCGCGTGGGTGCCCATCATCACGCGGTCCAAGTGAGTTCGGCGATCTTGGGGCGAGAGGGCCGCAAGATCCTCACGCGTGGCCAACACGATCGGTCTGTCCGCTACTCCCTGCTCCGCACACGCCGCAGCGCGTTCGAGGGCGTGCATGGCACGCTCGGGGTTGGCGACGGATGCTGATATTTCCTCGGGCATTCTGGCGACTTTCGCTGGGGCAGCTCGGGCGGGGGACGAGTGGAAAAAGGGGCGCCTCTCTAGCATACCCCCTTAGAACAACGATGGAGGCTTGTACCCCCATAGCCCCTTCTGCCGAATTACGAGCAAATCCTCAGTTTTTGGCGCCCAAAAAGGCTCCCAAAGTGGGCTCCAGCGCGCCGGCCGCGATAGGCTGAGCTCCGCATGCAGCTCGCGGCTAGCGCACCCGGAATTCCCGGTTCCAAGTGGGGCCGCAACCTCGCGCGCCTGCTGTGCTGCGTATTCGCGCTGATTGGCGCTCTTCCTGTCATCAGCGAGGTTGTCCTGCGTTCTGCCTCGATTCAGAAGTGGGCCGCTCGAGAAACAGCGCGCACACTTCGGGAGCAACTGGGCATCTCCGCTAACTACGACGTTCGAGTGACGCTATTTCCCCTGCGTCTTCGCCTTGAAAACGTGGTGCTACCAGCCAGTGATGCTCTCGGCCCGGTGCTTTCGGCGCAACTTATCAGCGTGACGCCTAAAATCTTCTCGCTGCTCGGTGGCCGCTTGGACGCGGGCGACATTGAGATCGAGCGCCCCAATGTCAGGCTAGTAATGCAAGATGGCAAGATCGCCAATCTTGCTTATCGGCTACCAAAAAGTGAAAAAGCTTCTGCGCCCTCCAAACGCGCCCCGTTTGCCTCCGTCGCACTCTCAGACGGGAGAGTTTCTGTCGACTTCGGAGCCTGGCAGCTTCGCACCGATGGAGCGGACATTGACGTGTTTACGGGCACGGGGCCGTCCTTTGAAATCGCGGTGCGCACAGCCACGAGCCACGTTTCGCACCAGCGGTCACTCGAAAATTCCACCGCGTACGACGAAGACGTCATCTGCCAGCTGGATCTGCGCGCCGAGCTTCAACCAGAACGTGCATTGATTCGACGCTTTGAGTTGCAGGCGCTCACTGATGTTAACCCTCAGGCCAACACCGAGCCTGCCTGCGACGCCAAGCGCCTCACGGAAGCAGACGAACGCGTGGCGGTGAAGCTTTCACAGGTGGCATTCTCCCGCCTCGGAGGGAAAAATTTCAGAATTCTTGGCTCCGTTCAGGTGCGCGCTCCGGTTCAGATCGCACAGCGCTACGTAGATCTCCCGAAGGTGGGGGGCTGGATCCATCTTTCAGGCCAGGGGCGCTTTGAAAGCGGACAGCGGCTGCCAGAATTCAAAGGGAAACTCGAAGGTAGCCGACTCGACTACGGGCCTGCACGAGTAGCAGAGCACATCGTAGCCGATGTGAACGTGACGGGCGATGTTATCCTTATCCCGAAGAGTCAAGTCAGGTGGGCTAACGGCGATAACACCCTCGTAAACACGCGCATCGCTCCGTTCGAACCCCACGCGCCACTCAGCACAGAGCTTCTGGATGGCAAGGGCATGAATTTCCCTGGGATCATGCGTGACGTTGGCGTAACGCCCAACACCATTGTTGCATGGGACCTCACCCACACGCGTGTGGCAAACATTCGTGCCACACTGAGCCCCTTCAAGCTTCGTGGAGAATTCAGCGCCAACACTCACCGTTTTGAAGTTACGAGCCGCGCCTTCCACGACTCCTCACGCGAACACATGATCGGGGTCAAAGCCGCTGACCTCCAGGCGAACCTCGCCGTCGACCTGAAGTCTTTCGACCTCGAAAACGTCTACGCACGCTTTGGCAACAGCACCCTATCGGCAAAGCTGGTCTCGATTGGCTTCGACAGCCACCTTGGCATTCAAATGGTGAATGACACAGTCATTTCACTCGAAGACATTAGCCCGCTGGTGAATATCCCGATGGCGGGCAAAGCGCGCCTACGCGTCGGTTTGAATGGGGACCCCCAGTTAACGCCGATACTGGGGGACTTGGCTGTGGAGGGGTTTAAGTTTGGGGGATTTGAGTTGGGAGACATCCTGGAATCGAAAGTGCGCTTTGTGCCACTCAAGGTCGATTTCACGAATTTGCGCGGAAAAAAAGGCAAAAGCCCCTTCTTCATCCCCAACGCTCGCTTGAACTTTGACACGGAAGCAACGGTTGTGGCCGATGCCGCCATTTCCACCAAGGCCCTCAACATTCGCGACTTTTTCGCGATGTTCCATTTCGACAAGGACCCTAGGTTCGATCCCATCGCCGGCACTGGCTCCTTTGATGGCCGGCTCCACTACGCGCTCGGGGGCCCCGAAGATCGCTGCGGCGGCGGCCTTTTGGTGGTGGATGGCGCAAGCAGCATCAAAGAAGCCGACCTATTTGAAGAACACTACACGGGCGGTTCGGCCGAGTTTCGATATGAATGGTTCGATCAAGAGGCTAGCTACCTCGGGGCGAACCTCGACGTTTCCAGCTTCACGCTCAAAAAGGGAACGGGCACGATTCTGGGGAATCTGAAGATGCGGCAGGGCGCAATGCTCGAAGGTAGCGTGGTGGGGAGCAGGCTCCCTTTGAGCGAGATCGACGCCATGGAGGGCCTTAAGAAGGTTGCACTCGGCTATGTGGATGCGGTGGGCAAGGTATCCGGCAGCGTTGATCAACTCTCGGTAGATTCGACCGTGCGGGTAAGCAAGGTCGCACTCGGGACGAAGACGCTCCCCGCATCGGCATTCGCCGTACGTTTGCGCTCCACGCCCGCCACCAACAAGATCCTTGGAAAAACGCGCTGCGGCAACACCATCACGGGCCCCTTCTCTGAAACCGAATGGGAAGAAGATAAGCCGACAGGCACCTTTGCCCTAAAAGGAGAGCTCTTTTCCGGGCAGGTGGTGTTCGACGGCCTCGGCCTCAGCAGGCAACGGAAGAAGTCCTTCACTGGGGGCGTAATTCTCAAACAGTTTGATCTCGGACCGTGGGCGGAGCTCTCACCCAGCCTCGTTGCCAACGATGCCCTGGATGGTCACCTAAGCGCGCGCATCGATCTAGTGAACTTCTCAACGGAGAAGTTGCAACCTTCGAAAGCCACCTTTGCGCTGGAGGAATTGAAGGTGAGGCGCGGGCAAGTAGGCATAGAGCTAGTGTCCCAGAGCGGCCCGCTGGAGCTCTCCCAAGGGGCCCTCACTATCCCGCCGATGGCCGCACGCGTGAGCGGTGTTGCCGGGGAAAACGTCGTTGTTGATCTTGATGGTAGCGTTAGCAATTTGGGCGTGCGCCCAGCCTTGGATCTTGCTCTGCGACTGCGCCCTGCGGATCTTGGAGCATTGGCGGCCCTGCTCCCGCGAGCAGAAAACGTCAAAGGTACACTGCTCGGATCTCTGCGCTTGTTTGGTTCACTCGACGCCTTGGCTTACCAGGGGCGTTTGGAAATAAAAAATGGGTTGCTTGGCCTTGCTGGGTTACCCAGCCCGTTGAGTGATCTGAACGTCACACTGAACATCGAACCCGACGAAGTGCGGGTAGCCCACGGCGAGGCCAAACTCGGTGGCGGAACATTGCGTCTATCTGGCGGCAGCGAAGTCGTAAAAGGCTCGCTCCAACACGGGCGCTTGGAAGTGAAGGCCGAAAACGTGAGCTTGCCCCTGGATGCCGGCATCCACGGCACTTTCGACGCTGCGCTCGCGTTTACCTTCGACTCAGAGACCTTCGGCGAAGCCAAGAATCTACCGAAAATCACTGGGAGCCTCGACGTCGTTTCCTTCGAATACACACGCCCCGTGAGTATGACAGCAGACATCGAATCTCTGGCCCAGCGCACCACACGCACGGAGTTTGACGCTTACGATCCGGCAGATGACCTCCTGGAACTCGACATACTCGTGCGCGCTAAGGCGCCCATCCAATTGAAGAACAACCTGATTGACGCTCAGGTTCTGTTGGACCCCACCGGCCTGAATTTGACCGGTACCAACCAGCGCTTCGGCCTGCGTGGCGCGTTAATGCTCAAGCCCGGCGGTAGGATCCTGCTGAGGCGCAACGAGTTCGAGATCCGCCAAGGTACCGTACGTTTTGACAACCCAACGCGCATCGCACCTCAGGTAGATGTGACTGCTGTAACCGACTACCGGCGTTATGCCCAAGGCAACACTCAGAATTCTGGCGATTCTGGTCAGGATTCTGGAACGAGCAGCCGAGGAGGTCGCTGGAATATTCAATTGCACGCTCACGGTGACGCCGAGCGCCTAAAGATTGACCTTTCGAGTCAACCAACGCTCAACCAAGACGACATCTTTCTCCTACTTACCGTAGGCCTCACGCGTGCCGAGCTCGATCAAGCGCGTTCTGCCAGCGTAGGTGAAAGCGTCGCTCTCGAAGCCTTAGGCACCATCACAGGCGCAGACCAAGCAGTGACAGACGTGGTGCCAGTGATCGACGATTTTCGCCTTGGCTCTGCGTACTCTTCTCGAACAGGGCGCACCGAACCCACTGTTACTATTAGTAAACGCCTGGCAGAAAGAATTCGCGCCAACGTTACCAGCGGCCTTTCGGAATCGCGAGAAGTGCGCTCCAACGTGGAGTGGAAGGTCACCCCGGACGTGAGCCTTGAAGGTTCCTACGACAACGTCAACGACATCTCGAGCTCTTCGTTCGGTAACCTTGGCGCCGACATACGCTGGCGGCTGGAGTTTGAATGAGAGCGATTGCCGAGGCTCACGGCCGGGGTTAGGCTCCCCGGCAATGAACGTCCGTTTGCTCAAGGAAATGCGGTTCGAGGCCGCCCATCGCTTACCGATGGTGCCCGAAGGTCACAAATGCTCGCGCTTGCACGGGCACAGTTTCAAGGTGGAGTTGGCTGTCGAAGGCCCCGTGAACCCGAAGACTGGCTGGTTGATCGATTTTTCTGATCTCGACAATATTTGGCAACCTATCCACGACCAGCTGGATCACCACTACTTGAATGAGGTGGAAGGCCTTGAGAATCCTACCAGCGAAAACCTGGCGATCTGGTTGTGGGTTCGCTTAAAGCCACGCCTACCCGAGCTAACGAAGGTGATCTTGCACGAAACGTGTGATGCTCGCTGTGAATACGAAGGCGGCTGAGCTCGCTTAGGTGCGAAGCGCCTGAACTATCTCGGTGGCGGCACGCACCCCCTCAGCGGCTCCGCCCTCCATGAAGCCTTGAAAATCGAGCGATGTATGTTCGCCTGCGAAAAACACGTTCCCCTGACGTGTTCCCTCGTAGCCCGCAAATTTCGCGTATTGGCCGGGTCGAAAGAAAGAATAAGACAACTTGAGGTTCTCATCGAGGTGCGGGAGCGAACTTGTAGCTTTCCCCTGCCAAGCAGCCGTGGCCCCCCTAAAGACCGGCTCCAATTGCCGGAGGAACTTCGCAGAATCCTCAGGCACCCCGGGTGTCTTCGCGGTACCCCAGGGTACCGCCGTAGAAAGCGCAGAAGCTATGGAGCCCCCGGTAAAGTTGACCAAAATCCCCAAATTTCCAGGCTGATCGCGGCTTGCATCCCAAGAGAGCTGGTAGCCGGAAGAAGAAAACGAGCCGCCATTGGCGACACCCGGCCAGGCACCCCTACCCCGCCAAACCCGCTCAGAAAACTGCAGCTGCAACTTTCCATTTCGCCCAACTCCCTGCTCTCGAATTGCGAGGAGCTTGCGCTCATCAAACCCCATCCCTTGAAGATCCAGTGTCCGCAGCACAGCAAAAGGCAAGGTAAGCAGCAAATAATCTGTGACCGCCTCTAGGGTTCTCTGGCCGTGTTGAAAAGTGAGCACAAACACTCCATCACTGCGTTTCTTGAGCGCCACCAACCGATGCCCCAGATGAATACTCTCCGAACCAAGGTACTCTGCGATGGCTAAAGGCAAACGCTGATTCCCTCCTTGAATGTGATAACGCTCATCGGATTCTCCGAAGATACGAAAGCTTTCCTCATTGGCGCTCAACATGTAAACGAGGTTCAAGGCGCTTTGCTCGCTCGAATCCGCGCCGAACTCCGTGGTGTAAGCCACGTCAAGCAATTGCCCGAGCGCGGAGGTGAGGCCCCCCCGAACCCGCGCTTCTATCCACTCTTTCACGCTCATGCGATCGAGGGCGACCCCGGCCGGCGTGTTCTTGGCGTACGTCATCGGGTAGCCGCTTTGCTCCGCATCTGCGTGGATAGCGGGCAAAATGGCTGCGAAATCTTTCAGCGCGTCCGCGGGCGAATAGAACTGACCGTTGAAGAAAAAGGTGTCCACGGAGCCCTGAGCCTCAAGCTTCTGCAGATCGTTCACTTGAAGCCTGAAGCGGCGCGCCTGGCCAAGCATCGTAGTGTGCCCCGAGTCGATCAACTCACCTGCCCATTCGCTCGTTTGGCCGCCATCCCAATATCCAGTATTGGTGAAGATACGGCCACCCCAGCGGTTCGCGGCTTCGTACACCGCAGGCCGGATGCCGTGATCGTGCAGCTCCAGAGCCGCAGAGAGCCCTGCAATTCCGCCGCCTATGATCACCACACGTGGAGTTCCTCCTTCTGCAAATTTTGGACGGGAGCCTGAACCAGCACAACTCCACCCAACGGAGCCGGCGCCCGCCACCCCAAGTAATATCTGCCGACGCGTGACCGAAGCTTGCGGCCGCGCGCCTTCTAGCGCGCGTGTGCGACCCGCGGAGCGGGCTAACTGAACCAACTTTCGAAGGACCGGGGAGCGCGCCATAGAAGCCCTAGATCTAACTAACTTCGCTTTCGGTACAATAACCAGCGCAGCTCAAGCGGCGGCTTGCCAAGCGGAAGATCGAACAGATCCTGCCCTGCAGTCCAGCCCTCGAACCAACCCGTTGGAGGCCAAGCTTCTGGAGGAAGATTGGCTTTTTCGTATTCGTAAACGGACTCGTCAGACACTCGTTCAAACTCAGAACCCGCCAACGCTTCCTCAAGCTCTTTTCGCGTAAAGATGTTGCACCACAGAGCCTGGGAAAGCTCGCGCGCTGCGGCATCCGGCTTGTAGCCGTCGCTCGCCAAGAACGCACTAGAGCGCATCTCATAACCTACGTAAGAGGAGTATGATGCAACGAAGCTTTAAAAAGGCCAGAAAGTTGGCGGCTTTGTGCTCGAACCGAGTGATCAAGCGACGGGAGCATTGAAGCCAGGCAAAGAGGCGTTCGACATGCCAGCGCCGTCGATACCTGCGTAGCGGGCGGCCATCTTGAGTCGGTTGCTTCCGGTTGCATCGATGAGGTGCGATCATCTCGATGCTCATCGCTTGGAGTTCGGCGTCCAAGGCGTCGCTGTCGTACGCACGATCGCCGATAAGTCGCTGTGGCTTCGCCTTTAAGAATCGCGCGGCGAGCGTCGCGCAGACGAGCTTCGTTTCATGGCGCTCACCACTCGCAATCCCGATGGCGATAGGAAGGCCATTGCGGTCTGCCACTGCCATGATCTTGGTCGCCTTGCCGCGTCGAGTTTTGCCAACGAGAAGACCCCTTTTTTTGCGCCAGCATGACTGCCGTCGATGAACGCCTCAGTGAGATCCACCTTGCCACGTCGGTGGAGGTCCTGAGCTATAGCCTCCAGGATCCGATCCAGTACGCATTGCTTTTCCCACTTCTGGAAACGCCGATGGCACGTCGCATAGGGCGGGTACCGCGCTGGCAGGTCAGCCCACGGTGCGCCAGTGCGAAGAACCCACAAGATCCCGTTCAGCACATCACGAGGATCGCGCCAAGGCCTGCCACCCTTTGCCGTGGTCCGTTGTCTTTCGGGTCCCGGAACAAAACGCTCAATTGCTGCCCATTGTTCGTCAGTCAGATCCATCCATCAACGTACAAACATCTTTCTTCCCCAATGGAAAGGGCATTTCGAAAGATGGAGTTATTTCGATCACTTAGCTCGACCTGGTTATGAGATACGTTCTAAACAACAGAAGGCCTCCAGGCACGAGCATCTCAGCCGATGAATCCAGGAGCGCTCGCACCATGGCGACGTCGCGAAAGTGAGAGGCAACCACTTCGGCCAACAGCACCATGCGGTAACTCGCTTTAGGCACTTCGAGCTCCGCGTTGAGCACGTCTCCTTCAAAAACCTGAACGGGGAGCCCTTCCTTCTCGACTTCTTCGCGCAAGATCTTCGCCAGCGCGGGCGCCAATTCAACCGCATCTGTCTTGAAGCCCTCGCGTGCCAGGGGCAGCGTATTTCGGCCGGTGCCGGCGCCCACATCGAGAATGGTTACTTCCGCAGGCGTTCCCAAACTCCGCGCAAGATCCAAGACCTTTGCATCCGCGTGGTTGCCGAAGAGTGGCGGCGTACGCGTCTTCACCCAATTGTCGTACTCATCGGCGATCGTCGAAAAATCGACGGATACCCTCCAAGTGATGCTCGTCTTCGGCATCGGATCGGTTTCGTAAGACACCACCACTTTGGAATAAGGGGAAAAATTCCAGGCCTCAGTTAACTTCGTGGCTAGCACCTTGCGAAAAGCTTCGAGATCCTCCGCTGAGAAAACGCGACCAAGCGCTAGCCAAGCAGAATTCAACATCTGCACGTAGTGCTCCAAAAGGCCCGGCACCGGCGGGATGGTTACGCTCGCCTGTGAGGAAACACGACGCGGCAAGCGACGCACCATCGCTTGCCTTAACACCGCGTGGTTCGTCTCGCGTGGGCTCTTTTTGGGCTTAACCTTCTTGTCGGCCATTTACGATTCCTCAACCAATGGAGCGAGCCCGGCTAAAACAGAGATTTCGATAGGGTGATAGGGCGGCCGAGGCGTGATGCCGGAGCCTGGGTCCCCACCATGTTGGCTAAGCACGCGGGCACAAGCGGCTAAGCAATTTTTGCCCTGACACCAGCCCGTGCCAAATCCACTGTAGCGCTTCAGGGATTCGATGTCCCTATGCCCAAGAGCTATCGCGTGTTCTAAATCGTGAAGGGTGACGTCTTCACAGCGACAAACCATGACCTTCATGGCGAACCTTACTGCTCACACAGCCACGAAGGGCCAACCGGCTTGCCACTCACATATTCGATGCCGCACACCCCTGGCAGCGTTAAGCTCTCAGCGAAGTTGACCACAAGCGGGCTATCCCATTCACGCGGCCCATCAAAACGAGCGCGAATCACACCATTGGTATCGATGAACCAAGTTTCCGGGTAGAGCTTCGTTCCATACTTCTCACGCACCACGGCGCTCTCTGGATCGATCAACACCTCGAAGCCCGGCTTCTCGCCCAACACGCTTTTTAGCGTGGCTTCGGCGTCAGCCAAGCTTTCATCCGTGCTCACGGTAACGAGCGCCAAATCTTTGCGCCCCGAAACGGACTTTGCCAGCCGCGCTAACGCCGGCATTTCCTCCATGCAGGGTTTACAATTCTTGGTCCAAAAATTGAGAATCACGACGCGACCGCGATAGCTCGAAAGCTTCACGCGCTTGCCCCCAAGAGCTGGCAATTCAAAATCCGGCGCGGTGCGATTGAGGCCTGCATAGCTGGGCTTCATCGCGCAGAGCGGCGTGCAAACCCGACGCTGCTCGCCATCCTGGGCGGCAGCTCCAAAGGAGTACACCGCGACCACTGCGAGCCCGAGGAAGCCTACTTGAACCAACGTTGCGAGCTTCATTGAGGAGCTTCTAGCATCCTCAGCCTTGGGAACCAATCACGGGGCCTGAACCCGATGCCTCTGTTTTCCCGGTTTCCGCTGAGCCCTATTCCTTGGCGCCGTGCGGGGACCGCCCAAGGAGCTTCGCTGCCAACAGCTCGCCTAGCTGCTCACACATCAGAACCTCCACTTGCCGCTCCTTTTCGAGCCGCTCCGCGTCATCCTTATACTGAAATTCGATCCCCATGCCCGCAGGATTGGCCGGGGTGGCATCTTCCTCGGAGGTCGCCCAAATCACTTTCCCGAGCAGGCGCAAAGGCTCGGCTAGGCCGGGAATACCCAGGGCAAACACAAATTCAGTGTCGACGGGAAGCGGGCGAGTGGTACCGACGAACGTGCCACCCCGTGAAATGTTCTTCGTGTAGTCCGAGAAGAACGTGTTGACGCGGCGGTACTCCACCTTGAGTTCGATAGGGGCACGGTCGTTGTTGCGTCGTTCCGAGGAGAGGTCAGAGGAACCCATGCCAGCCTTTCAAGGGTACTTGTGGGTAAACCAACTTACAATCCCCGCTCCACCGCACCATTCACGGGAGCTCGGCCCGTTCACCGCTTGGGCCCCTAAAGGTGGGTGGGCCAGCGTTCGAAGGTCGTGCTATCAACCCGGCCGTGCGCGACCCCTATGAAGTCCTGGGTGTGAGCCGAGGTGCCAGCGAAGCGGATATTAAGGCCGCATTCCGCCGCCTCGCCATGCAACACCACCCCGATAAGAACCCAGATTCACCCGACGCTCACGACCGCTTCACGGAGATCAACCAGGCCCATCAGATCCTGAGCGACCCCCAGAAGCGCGCCGCCTTCGACCGCTACGGGGAGAGCGCGTTTGACCGCAGCCGAGGCCCCGGTGTCGATTTTTCAGGGCTAGATTCGATTTTTGGGGACATCTTGGGCGCTTTTGGTTTTCGTGGAGGCGACCGCGGGGATCTTCGCCGGACCGTTGAAGTCGGCTTCGAAGAGGCCGCCCGCGGTTGCCAGAGAGAATTAACCTACGAGCGCGTGGACCTGTGCGGAGATTGCCAGGGCAAAGGCGGAGCACCTGGGAGCAGCTTTGAAAGTTGTTCGGCCTGCGGGGGGCGCGGCAAAGTCCGGCTCCAGCAGGGCGTGTTGCCTCTGGCTATCGAACGCACGTGCAGTCGCTGTCGCGGGCGCGGCAGCATTCCTAGTGTGGTGTGCCAAAGCTGCCGCGGCCATGGCCTCGCCAAGCGCACGAGCACGATCGAAGTTACTATCCCCGCCGGCATTGAACACCAAGCTACCCGCACCGTCCGCGGTGGTGGCAATCGTGTTTCACCGCAGCATGAGCCGGGGGATCTAGAGCTCTCGATTGAAGTGGGCCAACACGCGTTTTATCGACGCAGCGGGGACGACGTGATCTGCTCGGTGCCCATTACCTTCGCGCAAGCCGCCCTAGGGGGTCAAATCGATGTACCCACGTTGTGGGGCAAGGTGAAGCTCAAGATCCCAGCTTCCACGCAGCCCGGCAACGTGCTCCGGGTGCGCGGCCACGGGCTCGATAGGCGCCTACGCGGAGGGCGAGGAGATCAGCTCGTGGAAGTACGGCTGGAGGTGCCCACCCGGTTAACGCCACGGGCACAGCAGCTTTTGGAGGAGCTGGGGCGCGAATTGGGCGAGGATGTGCAGCCTCAGCACAAGCGATTTATGGATAGAGTGCGGGATTTGCTGGGGTGAAGACCCCTACTTTCGACGCGCTGCTTTCTCCCGCAGAGTCGCTTCGAGAACCGGCAGTTGGGCGAGATCTTTGGGGCGTCGTCAGTCGGTAGGGTAGCCTCGTGCTCTCCCGTCGGTTCCATCGTCGGAGTGTGCGACTATCGACACCGCAATGCAAACGGCGTGGGGAGTCCACGCTGCATTAGGGGCTCCCCGGCGGCTCAAGGCCGAGCCTGGTCGACACAGCCCCAAAAACTGAGGGGAATGGTGATTCAGGCAGTAACTATGCTGGCATTTATCGCCGTAATATGCTGACATGGTTTACATGTTTGCTCGACGCTTGGATCGTCCTCAGGCTTCCTTTTTCTTGCTAGGCCCGCGTGGCACTGGCAAGAGCACCTGGGCACGCTCCGAGTTCCCAAAAGCGCACCGCATCGACCTATTGGAGGAGTCTCGGTATCAAAGCTACCTGGCTGATCCGTCGTTGTTCGCGGACGAGCTGCGCGCTGTGCCGGTAGGTAGCTGGGTGCTGGTGGATGAAGTTCAGCGGTTGCCATCTCTGCTGAACGAGGTGCACCGAGCCATCGAGGAGCGACGCCTGCGTTTTGCTTTAACTGGTTCGAGTGCTCGAAAGTTGCGTCACGGCGGAGTTAATCTGCTTGGGGGTCGAGCCCGGCAAATCACAATGTTTCCTTTCGTGCCCGAAGAGCTTGGATCGGCGTTTAGGCTGCAACGCGCAATCCAACATGGAACCATTCCACTCATTTGGGACGCGTTAGCGCCCGAGGAGACGCTGTCCGCCTACGTGCAAACCTATCTGCGGGAGGAGATCCAGGCAGAAGCACTAGTGAGGAATCTGCCAGGTTTTGCTAGATTTTTGCCAATTGCGGGCCTCATGCACGGCCAGCAATTGAACGTTGCAGCGCTAGCTCGGGACGCAGGAGTCGCACGTCAAACGGTGGCCGGCTACATCGAGATCCTCGCTGACACCCTGATAGCCAACACGCTTTGTGCCTACGAATCACAGCTTCGTGTGCGAGAACGCAAGCATCCCAAGTTCTACTTCTTCGATCCCGGTGTGGTGCGCGCCCTCAAGAGGCAGAACGGCACCATTTCACCCGAGGAGCGAGGCCCGCTTTTTGAAGGATTCATATACATGCTACTTCGGTTCTACCAAGAACGCGCCAACCTCTGCGATGACATTTGCTACTGGGCGCCCGCAGAAGCCAAGACCACCGAGGTCGACTTCCTGATACGGCGGGGCAAAGAGACGATCGCCCTCGAGGTTAAAGCTGCACGTACCGTGCGACCACTCGATCTGCGCGGCCTTCGAGCCGTGAGCACGCTTCGGGGATTGGTACGAAGGGTGTTGGTTTTCCAGGGCCCGACCCCGCTCACTACGACCGATGGAATCGAGGTGCTGCCGTTTGGCGTGTTCGCGGACCTTCTCAAAGAAGGGGCCTTGTGGCCGTGAGGTTGCCAAGCTGGGCTCTAAAGCCGGTTATGGGCATGGGCCTAACGCGGGGTTGGCCATGATAATGTGGGTCGTGTACTGGTTGTAGTATTCAACAGGTGCCTGTAGTTGTGCGAATACTGCGTCCATCCGGCATTTCGGAAGAACGGGTACGTTGCCAAAGGCCACTCCCCCCTGGGTAAACTGCGGGGCAATCACCTGCACCAGGTTCGGGCTAGTGCACGGCGCATCGCAGTAGCCCACTCCAATGTTCAAGCAGGACTTCTTCAAACTGGGGAGGTTGAGCGTACTCAAGGCGAGATTGGCGAAACGCAGCCCCCCAATCCACTGGTTGCCGCCACCACAAGGATCATTGGCGGGATAGCCGTCCGCGGTCGACTCCAACTTCTGCTCGCAGGAGTGACACGGTCATGGTGTCTGATTCTGGGATGGGGTTTTCAGCGTTGCCAACGGTGTTACGCCTCCGAGCGTTTTCGGCGAGCGCCCTACGGGCACGGCCCGGATGCGGTAGGGCATTGAGCGACCTTTGGGTTCAGCGGATCACTTCCTGGCCACAGGGCACAGCCACCTGTCATCTGAGCGCGTAGCGCGTCGATTCTACATTGCGGGAATGCTGGGTTTCCGAAGAATAGAAGGCCTCCAGAGATCAACTGAGGGGCTACGATTTCCTGCAAAGTGGGATTTGACCCCTTCGCGTTAGCCGAGCAAAACCCATCCCCGACATAGAGGCACGAATGTTGAAGCGAAGGGAGCAACACGCGGCTCATCTGGAGGTCTTTGAGCTTGAGAACTGAAGTCCAAGCGTATCCGCCGCAAAGACTTCCCGCTTGATCGCCGGTGGATTGAAGCCCGCTGAGGTCTAGGTCCGACACACCCCCTATGAACAATCCGAACGCAACGTGTTTCAGTGCTGGCGCCGAGAACTTCCCTGCCAGCGTTACCTCGATAGCGCCGCCGTCTCCCCCGATACCGTACTCAGCCCACCAGGTGAGAGTCTCGAGCGCCCCGAATGATATAAGCTGCGATGAGTCTCCGGTTCCAACAATTGACCCGAGCCGATGCACCGACTTCAGCTTTGGGAAACTCATTGAGGCGCCCTCGGGCACAAGATTCAAATCCCCAACTACTGAAACTAACTGGGGGAATACAAACAGCGAGGTTCCCTGCGCGTGAATCGACGCATCCCCTCCAATCGTAGCTAGCGCCGGAAGACTGAGGGAGGCGACCCCAGCGACCGAGAAGGATCCGCCCGTCGACGCGAGCAAGGGAAAGGAAAGGGATGTGGCCCCAGCGACCGAGAAGGATCCGCCCGTCGACGTGAGTAAGGGAAAGGAAAAGGACTGACCCGTACCGCTGGCGTCTATTGCTATGCCCTGGGTAACTGAGGTGAGCTTAGGGAAGCCAAGTGACTGAGTAGGCGCCTTCAAAATCATGTTTCCCGCTGTCACCAGTGAGGGAAACGCGACCGATGAATTCGCATTCAGCTGAAGGTTGAGATCGCCCACCTGCTCAAGAACCGGGGCCTCAGCACTTGCGACCGACGAGTCGACGAAAACCCCCCCGGCAGACCTTAACTTTGGAGCCGTCAACGTCGAGATGCCCCAGGGAAAGATAGCCCCGGCCGTCTCAAGTTTCGGGAGGTCCAGTGGCCCCGTGAGGCTTACCGACAGATCACCGGCATGAACAAGGTTGCCCAACTCAATAGTGGCTAAGGGGGCGCCCGTTACAGCGAACCCATTCACCGTCTTGAGCCCTGAAAGGTCCAGCGTCGTCAAATCGGGCGCCGTGAGCTCTTCGATGGCCCCTGCTGAGCAAAGTGCCGGAAGAGAGATAGTTGAAAGCCCCGGCGCGTCGATTTGAAGAGAACCCGTTATTGTTCCAATGTTCGCAATGCTTGCAACATCTAGGCTATTGTGAATCACGAAGCTGCCGTCCAGTGTAGGCCCAGTGCAGACGATGGGAGCACTCCCGCCCGCGCCGCCTGTGTTCAACGCTCCGCCTCCACCCGATCCTCCACCGGCAGGCGTCCCGCCCGCGCCCCCGACATCGCTCCCCAAACCGCCAGTCGGGCCAGCTCCCCCGGATCCTCCACTCTGAGTTAACATGCCTCCGAAGCCCGCCGCGGTAGCACCACCAGTTTCAACTTGAGGTACGGCGCCTCCAGTCCCCGACGACCCGCCTGACGTGGCACCTCCACTTCCACCCTGAGCGTTTACGCGGGCTACGCAAATCTCAGCAGGGGGCAAACTGCAATCCAGAGTTCCATCGCAAGCCCCCGAGCACACGCCGCAGCGGCAGAGGAGCTCGCTGCCACATTCCGCGTCGCGCACACACGGCTTGAGCCAATTGGTGTTCCCGCTGATGCTGGGTGTTTCCTTTTGGTTGCAGCTCGGTGTCCCGAAAAGTGACCACGCGCCGAGGGCCAGAAATGCGGCGGCCCAGAGTGAACGCCGTCTCCCAAACAGCCCGT
Organism: Polyangiaceae bacterium; assembly: GCA_033763455.1. GTDB lineage: Bacteria > Myxococcota_A > Polyangia > Polyangiales > Polyangiaceae > JBBRRP01. The sequence goes on along the minus strand of JANRKO010000003.1, from coordinate 9,255 downwards.
GTTCGTGCCGCAACCCGCGCCTATTTCGCATCTTACTTCCCTTCTTCACTCTCGGCTCCGATCACGTTCTGCCCGAAATAGTGGCACACCGTCACGATGTCTGACTCTGGGATGGGGTGCTCCGCGTTGTGCGCGCACACCCGGGTCCACAGTGCATTTACCGCTGCACGGTGAGCGCTCAAGAGGTTTAGCACTTCTTCTTCGTGCGGATGCCCTGCGCTAATTTCGAAGTGCAAGGTGGCGCCACCCACCACATCCGCGTGTTTTGATTGGGGAGTGCCCCCGCGGAGCTTAGACGCAATCGCTCCGGCCATCGCCTTGAAGTGGTCAAATACCGCCGCTTCCCAGCCGCTAGTAGAACCAACGGGCACCAACAGTGTCTTGGCAGAATAGCGGTTAGGATCGAGATCTTGAACTACGCGCCCTTCCGCTAAAAGCGCAGCGAATGCCGCTTCTACCAACACTGGTTGCACGTTCAACCGAGCTGCCACCTCAGATACGCTGATACCTCGATGATGGAACGCGAGAGCCCAGCTCATGGCCTTCACTGACTCGGCCGAATCGGCATCCAGCAGCTGCTGAAGCTCCTGATCGGAAGTTGCTCGATACAGCGCGTTGGCCCCCTGCCCCGCAACGAACACCAAACCGCTAGCTACTAAATCTCTTAGCACCGCACCGACAGCATCCTCGCCGTCACGCTCAAAGCGTTGCAGGATGGTCTGCCGGTGTAATCCCCCGTGCTTGCGAAGGTGCCCAAGCAACGCTTCCCAGAGCGTTTCGTCGCGCACCGTGACGCTTTCTTCAAGACGCTGCACCTTCTTCTGGTACCCACGAAGCACCATCCCAAACATGTCGGCCACCACCTTGCGCCCAAGACCTTGCGCTTCCAGAGCTCGCGCTAAGTCCAAAAACACCTGATCGGCAACGTGCGCTAGTGGGGCGCGAACTCCAGCTGCGGTAGACAACTCAGCGATCAACACTGTTGTCTGGGCGACAATGGAGTCGATGAGGAGCTTGGTGAGCATGGGAAGCCAGAGTAGCCGTAGTGCTTGAGGTGCGGCAGGTGTCCGTCCGTTCATCCTAGGGTTGGGAAGCCACCCTGGAGGCGCCCTCTGCAAAACGGGTTCCGGGGCGGGCCCGCTCGCCCCGGCCTCCGATGTGAGCTAAGAGCCTAGCCCTCACAGGAGAGGCGATTGCATCATGGAAATTCAACGTATTGGCATGCTGGGTGCTGGCAACATGGCGGGCGCTTTGATCCGGGGTCTCATCGCTTCGAAATCGAAGACACCCGAGCAAATTGGCGCGAGCGACCTAAACCCCGAGCGCTTGGTCGCCCTGAAGAAGCAATACGGCATCCAAACCTTCGCCACCAACGCCGAGCTCGTGCGCTGGGCGGATATGGTAGTGCTTGCTGTGAAGCCACAGGTTATCGATCGGGTGCTCACCGAGATCCAACCCACGCTCCCTGCCACCACGCTCCTTGTGTCTATCGCAGCTGGCATTCCCATCTCCATGATCGAAGCACGCGTTACGGCCGGGATACCCGTAGTACGTGCCATGCCCAATACTGCGGCTATCGCGCTCGCGGGTGCCACGGGTATTGCTCCGGGAACCCACGCTCGGCCCGAGCACATGGAGCTCGCCAAAGCGCTGTTTGATGCCGTGGGGCGCACCGTGGTGCTCGACGAATCTTTGATCGATGCGGTAACGGGTCTGTCGGGAAGCGGGCCTGCTTATGTGATGCTCATCATTGAAGCGTTAGCCGACGGAGGCGTGCGTGTTGGGTTGCACCGCGACACCGCATTGCTGTTGGCCGCGCAAACCGTGTACGGCTCCGCCAAGCTCCAGCTTGAAACGGGCGAGCATCCAGGCCGCTTGAAAGACATGGTAACCAGCCCCGGCGGCACCGCCATCGCAGGTTTACACACACTGGAATCGGGCGGGCTTCGGCGCACACTTATCGACGCTGTTTCCTCGGCCACCGAACGCGCCGGGCAGCTCGGAGAACAACTGCTCGCGAAGCTCGCCAAGGGCTAGCCCTAGTCATCCGTCTGAAACACCCTCGTCACCGGACGGACAAAAAGAAAGTGTCCGCGCAAAGGGGCCGGGGGGGGGACAGCCTCGCTCTACGCGGACAGGGCATTGCTAGCAGTGCCCTTCGGAAATTGCAAACAAGAATCGAGGGTTTTCCCTGAGAGCCTCGGGGAGCCAGCGAGCTGAGGTGGGATATCCTCCCACCGGGGCCAAGAGGCGAAATAAATGCCGGATGCGTGGGTTGGGCGGATATCGCGTAAATTGGCCCCAAAATGCTGCGCGATCCGCCCGAGGTGCGCAAGTTTGCGCTCGGGTCTTCAGATGCGGGTGAGAGAGTTTGTAGCCGCGCTGGGTCGCCGCTCGCGTCGGAGGCACGGCATGTGGTCGTCTCCAAGGCGGCGCACGGCGAGTTCGCTGAGCGCGCTTGGAAACGTCCAATCCCGCATCCGTGAGTTTGCGCGGTTGCGGGGCGCCAGCAACCCCTCACGAGATCCCAGATTCAAATACTGCGCCTCCGGGCGTTTCCGCCGCCTCGCTACTGCGAGTCAACCTCAGTGCCTCCGTGCAATGCTGAGTTGCCGACGACTCTAACACCTGGTCTTCAACCGGCTAGCTCCTTGGGGCTAGCTCTACGGCAACGCGCTCTAGGACCTCTGCCGCTTGCAGCACCTCGGCCTTGCTGACATCTAGATGTGTTACGGCTCGCAGCAAACTCGGCTGAATAGCACTCACGAGTACGCCCAACTCCCGTGCACGCGCCGCGATATGCGGCGCCATCCCCTCGCTTACGGCGAGATTCACGATGTTCGTCTCTACGGCGGCTGGCTCCACCGAGATCCCAGGAGTACGCGCAAGGCGTGCCGCGAAAGCGTGCGCGGCTTCGTGATCCAAACGCAATCGCTCACGGTGGTGCTCCAGCGCGTAGAGCGCAGCGGCTGCCAAAATGCCTGCTTGACGCATGCCTCCGCCAAGCATTTTTCTCCGACGCCGCGCTTCACGGATCAAGTCGCGTGAGCCCGCAAGCGCCGAGCCCACGGGCGCGCCCAGCCCCTTCGAGAAACACACCGAAACGGTGTCAAAAGGCGCCGCGAAATCCTGCACGGGCACGCCACTTTTCACGCTCGCGTTCCACAAGCGCGCTCCGTCAAGATGTGCCGCAAGGCCTCCCTGGCGCGCCACCAGCGCTATCGCTCGGCAGCTTTCTAGAGAAAACACGCGGCCGCCTGAACGATTATGCGTGTTTTCTAGCGCCACCAGCGAAGTGCGCGGTGAATAATCGTGAAGCGGTCGAATTGCACGGCTTACATCTTCCGCCGTAAACAACCCATCTTCGCCAACATAGGACATCTGCACACCCGCGAGAGCCGCAGCCGCTCCCGTTTCGTACACGGCAACATGCGCTTCTCGCCCCACAATCACTTCATCGCCCGGGCGCGCCTGGGTCCAAATCGCCAGCTGATTGGCCATTGTTCCAGACACCACGAACAGCGCCGCTTCTTTTCCCAGAAGAGCGGCGACGCGCGCTTCCAATTCGCACACCGTAGGATCTTCGCCGAAGACGTCGTCACCCACGGGTGCCGCCGCCATAGCCTGCCGCATCTGGGGTGTGGGCTGAGTTACGGTGTCGGAACGCAGATCGATGAAAGGCATGAAGCCGAGCTTAAGGCTCTGCTCCTTCGCAGGAAAACCCCCAACGCAGCCCTTGGCGGCGATCGGTTACCACAAGCGGCACCCCAAGATCCTTCGGGAGGACCTCCGGCCTGAGTACAACGCTGTTGTCGGCTCGCGCAGCAAGCGCCTGCAGGCAAATGCCATCCTCTCGCATTAATACACGGGCCTCTGGCAACGTGGCTCGGAGCTCGGCAGCTCGACCTTCAAACTCTAAGTGCGGCAAGAGATCAGGTCTGCCAACCAGCAGCCAACCGTCCTCGCTATACTTACAGATTCTCGGCGTTGCAGCAAGCGCGCGCGCAGTGTGCATGCTCGGAGTAAGCAACCTGCCCCGCTCCAAATCGATGGGATACACGAGCCAGGCTCCGTTTTCGGCACGCGCCCACACCCCTAATTGATCACCCGCGAGGTTCCGCACTAGTTGAAGATTCTGGGTCAAGGCTTCGCGACCAAGCGTCAACCGCAACCGTTGCTTGAGGTCCCCTCCGGATACCTCAAATACCGAGAATTCTCGGGCGGTGGCCGAAGCCACGTAGGACGAATTCCGGAGCTTCACAAAGCCGCCGAGGCGCTTAACGTCCTTGCCTGAAGCAAGCGCCACGAGTGGGCCTTCGGCTTCAAACAAGAAAAGCTGCGCGGAGCTTGGATTCTTGATGAGAAGTGCTCCCGAAGAACCTGAAGGTTCGAGCTCGGCGACCCAATTGGCACCAAAAGCTGACACAGCGCCTCCAAACGCTTGCACTGCTTGTGCTTCATCGGGCCACGGGGCGCGGCTTTCTAAAGTTCTTCGGATACCATTTTCAACGCTGAAACGATCCGCAAAGTAGAGTTGCCACGCGGCATTGTTGGCCCACACGCCGTTATTCCAGAGGTAGGCGTGAACCTGAATATCCTCGGCGTCCGTGTTGAATTGCCAGGATTTTCCTGCCCCTAAGGCCTTCGGCGGGGGGAGATGCCAAAATGGTTCCCAAAGGTCACGCGCCCCGGTGGAACGGGGCCCCGACCTCACATTGCGCCTTGGGTCGGCGTCTGCCAAAGGTGCTTGTACACCGGCTATCGCCCGCGGCCCCACAACACCCGGCCCCTTACACGAGAGACGCCAACGGTTGCCTCCCGGTGATGGCAGGGCCGCGACCCGCGGTAAAGCGGGCGGTAACGAATTCCGCAGCTTCAACGGCCCCTGCCAGCCGATACGCAGCCAATCACCGAGGACACATCCCACCTGGCTGCAGCCAACTCGCATGCCGCTAGCGGTGAGCAGGCGGCGCTCGTCCATCGGCAAAGGGATCTCGTTGAACGAAAATCCGCCATCCGTGGATTCCAAAGCCGTGCCGTCACCCTGCAAGATCAAAGCATATTTGCCAGAGAGAATGGGATGGTTGCCGGCGGGCTTGACCTCACCCAACTTCACCCTTCCATCTAAGCTCAGGCTAACGCCAATAACGCCTGAGTTATCCACGACCCAACCAGCGATTTCACCAGCGCGTTCCCAAAACCCCTGAAGCCAAACGCCATGGCGTACCAAACGCACCACCTCAGGAGCTAGTCGGGGCCACTTGAGCGTTACCTGTCGTTCGCTCGTGCCCTCGAAAACCCGTAAGATCCCGCCCCGCCCTCCTGCCGGCGGGATCAAGATTGCCGTACGACCGTCTGCCAAGCCAATGGCTTGCTCGTTGCCCCGAGCACCTGGCAATCGCACTTCACGCAGCGAGCCGTGTACCGAACGAACACATAGAGTGTTGGCCTCTGGCAGGCTCCCTGTTTGGCAACCACCGGAAATAGAAAAAGCTCCGTTGCCACTGCTCGCAATTCGCCGCGTACCGCGAAAAGAAGCCACGGGCGTCAGCGAAAACTCCGGGCTGAGCCGATACACCAACGTCGCGTCCGTGCCCCTGGTGCAAACGAAACCAGGGCTTTTCTCCACCGAGAGCGGTGAGCAAAGTTCGCCTTCAAATGCCTGATGCTTTACCTTCTCAACTTCCCCCGTTGTGAGGCGCACTCGGAGTAGCTCTGAATTTTGCGCAACGACGGCTGTATCTTGGGTTTCAGCAAAGCCCCAGGCAACGGCGGCTGCAAGCGGTGCATCGCCCGTCAATGGCGATGCAGCTCCACGGTTCACGCTTGGTTCGGCGTCAAAATCCAGCTCGTCGCCCATGTCTGCTTCGTCGCCAGAATCCCCGGGCTTCGGCGCTGCCCGCTCACTCAAGTGCCCTTCGGCATCCAACCGATAGCTCTTGTCGTCCGCGTCAAACGCGACCCGGTTTCCTTCGCGCCGTAAGCGCATGGCCCCCGAAATGCCGAGGGGAAGCCAAGTTTGGCCGGCGTCAAACGTTGCTAAGATCCCCTCAAGTGGAACCTGCACCGCACCAAACCAAGCGTCTACCACCGCAATTTGCTCGTAGCCCGTCGCTCGGGGGAGACCCAGAACGTCCGTGAGTACCCCATCCTCGGGCTTGAGGGCGAACCAGTCGATTGTCTTCACCAGCACGCTGCTGAAGCCAACTTCAACCGCCTCCAGGGTGCCTTCAAATCGAGTTAACGGCGAAAGTGGGCCAAGCCAGGTTTTCGACTTAAAGACGCTTGTACCTTGACCCACCGCAAAAAACAGAAACCCTCCACCGAGGCGCTCCGGCAACTCCACTGGCCAGATGGATTTCGATGCGGGTAAGAGCTGCGGGGCGGTGGTTATCTGGCCACCTACACCACTGGTTGCGCGCAGGCTACCGGCCAGGAAATGGAGTTGGCCTTGGCGATCCACAATGGTCGCCTCTGCATTCTCAACGGGTGGCACCCAGCGCGCTTCGCTCACGGCCATTGGGCTAATAGCCTGTCCACCTTTCTGGCCGCCCCGTGCTGACGCTGGCGACACCTTCTCAACCTCAGCCGCGCCCAACCCGCCACCGCCCTGTGCGGCCCCAGGCGCTCCCGCGCAACCAACGCCCCCGACAGATAGCAACAACCAGAGCCCGCCACCTACGACTCGGTGAGGGCGTGGCACCATCCGGGCCCAAAGAGAGCGAGGGAAATCACCCCGAGGAAGGTAAGACCGAGGCACAGCCGCCGTTAGGCTTGCACGGCCTTCCGCCTAGGCCTAGTAGTGGCCCAGAAGAGTCTCACAACTTGCCCAAAACCGCAGCGAATGCGGTCCAGATAGCGGAGCTACCAGAATGAGCGAAAAAGAGGCTGACTCAACGGGCGGTTTCACTAAGCGCCCGGTATCGCCCGGTGCCGAAGAAATCCTTGGCCTCTATTTTCCGGTGCTCGATCACGGCTTCGTGTCGCTGGTGGACTACATGGGCACCGATGAGTGCATCGAACGTGCGGCACGCGTCAGCTACGGCTACGGCACGCGCAAGGCGAGCATGACGCGCGGCCTCTTGCGCTATTTGCGCCGCCATTTGCACACCACACCGTCGGAGATGGTGGAATTCAAGTTTCACTGCTGCATGCCCATGTTCATCGCACGGCAGTGGATCCGGCACCGCACCGCCAGCGTGAACGAATACAGCGGCCGCTATTCGTTAATGCCAATGCTCTTCTACACCCCGGATCAAGCGCAGCTTCAAACTCAAAGCAGTGCGAACAATCAAGGCGGCAGTGGCCAGACGGTGCCGCCTGCCACCTATGATGCCGCAGTTGAGCGCTGGCAGACCGGCCGGAGCCAGGCGCAAGCGACGTATGAGTGGTTAACTGGAGAGCAGGTTGCGCGCGAGCTCGCACGGATCGATTTGCCGCTCTCCACGTACACGCAGTGGTATTGGAAGATCGATCTGCATAATTTGTTGCATTTTCTGAAACTTCGCGTGGATGCTCACGCCCAATGGGAAATCCAAGCTTATGGCCGTGTGATGGCGGGAATGCTGAAGAAAACAGCCCCGTTAAGCTACGAGGCCTGGATTGATTACGACGTGCAGGGAGCACGCCTAAGCCGCATGGAGCTTGAAGCGTTGCGCGGTTTACTTTCGGCAACTGAAGCGGGAATTGTGCCCAAGGCTGGGGCCCACGCCGATGCTACCAAGCTCGCAGCCCTGGGCCTGTCCGGTCGTGAGCTACGCGAGTTGGTGCAAAAGCTTGAACCTGCTCCGCGTGTAGATTTCGAGTTGGACCTCAGCCAGGCCAAAGGCCCTGGGTTTTTCTCCGAACGTTTCGCCGCCGCCGTTCCCAAGGTCGAAAAAGCTCCGGTGGAGTAAGCTTTCGAGTGGAGCGTGCTAGCCAAGGTTTAATCAGAGGCATCGCGGGGGCGGGGCTCTTCGGGGTGATGGCGCTCTTGGCGCGCGCGACATCCGTATACGTCCAAGGCCCGCAGATGGCCTTCATGCGATTCGCGGTGGGTGCGCTCGTGGTGCTGTTCGTGATGCGCTTCACGCACGTCGATCTGCGCCCCAAGCGGCCGGCTTGGCTGATCGCGCGCGGTGTGTTCGGGGGCAGCGCCGTGCTTTGCTACTTTTCGTGCATACAACACATCGGCGTGGGCTTAGCCACTTTGCTGAACTACACGGCGCCGGTTTGGTCCCTGTTTATCGCCTGGCTATTGCTCGGCGAACGGCCTCCGTTAAGAGCCTTCGGCGCGCTCCTGCTTACGTTGCCGGGCCTTATGTTGGTGGCGAATTCGGGCAGCGAACCCCTGAAAGCCCCGAGCGGTTGGGTGCTAGTGGGCATGCTCTCGGCGTTTCTCTCATCCATTGCCGTCACTTCCATTCGCGCCGTGCGTCGCGCTGGGAGCGGTGAAACGGAAGGTTCGTGGACCGTTTTCGCTTCGTTCACCTTCATCGGCATGTTGGCAACGTTGCCCGGCATCACGGGGCCACTGGGCACCTGGCACACTCCAGGCGCCGTCGGGTGGGCGCTGCTTCTCACGACGGCAGCCGTGAGCATTGCAGCCCAACTGCTCATGACCTCCTCGCTTCAACAACTCACCGCTGCATCATCCGGAATCCTAAATCAACTAGCCGTAGTGATAGCTCTTTTTGGGGGTGTCCTTCTGTTTGGAGAACCCTTTACGGCGCGTCGCCTCATTGGAAGCAGCTTAACGCTAGGCGGCATCGCCTGGGCGGTGCTCAGCAAACCCAAAACAGCCTAATGTCCGAATGCCTTCCGGCGTCCACTGCTCAGCACCTCCACACACCCCATCCACTGCATCGACGGATCATCAGAGGCTTCCTCGGTCCCAGCTACTGCGCAGCGAACCCATCCGCAAATCAGATCCGATCCTTCGTATGCTAAGTATCCACCTCTCTCTCCAGCCCTGATCCAGCGATAAGGCGCGGCCTTCATGCGTAAGTGATCGAAATTACTCCATAGTTGTTGGTAAAGGGCGTCACCGAATTGGTTGGATGCCCTCCCCAGCTGCCGCCTGATGCGGCAGCTTGCCCCTCGCCAAGCGTCTCCCCGTGTGAGGGAGACGCGGGCGGGGCGTGTGCGTGGCAGCTCCGCGCTGCGACGGAGGGCTTGCGACCTGAATAGCCCCGGGCAGCGCGGCAGCTCGTTTTTGGGATTGGGGATAAACAGGGCGGAAGAGGCGGCGACTGTCTGTGGATGCCCAATCCCAAA
>JANRKO010000002.1:0-62500 GCA_033763455.1 Polyangiaceae bacterium | reverse complement strand
TTAGGATTCGGGTAACAAGTCGCAGCACTTCAATTGGCAATAGCCAACTCCGCTCTCTGACAACTGAATAAGAAAACTGGAATCTGCACTACGGCGCAGAGCGAACCACAAGGTTCTATCGCGACCGAGACAAGACAGATTTCAGCGTCCTAACTAGCAATTCAGTCGACTGATAAGGTCGATTGAAAGGGTAAATAATATGTAATGTATCGCGCTGGTGTCGGAAGAAAGAGAAATCCGAGTCTCTCTTCCTTTGTTCGTCATCATTTGTTGCAAAACAAATCGATCGGACTCCGAGCATCAGCAAGGATGCGTGCCTTAGGGATAAGGTTAAGCTACAAAGGGCGCACGGTGGATGCCTAGGCGATGAGAGGCGATGAAGGACGTGGACAGCTGCGAAAAGCTCCGGGGAGTTGCTAACAAACTTTGATCCGGAGATCTCCGAATGGGAAAACCCGCGCAGGGACTACCTGCCAGGCGTTAATGAATTCATAGTTAACGTCGGCCAACCCGGGGAACTGAAACATCTAAGTACCCGGAGGAAAAGAAATCAAACGAGATTCCCTTAGTAGTGGCGAGCGAAAGGGGAATAGCCCAAACCGTCGAAAGGCGGGGTTGTGGGGCTCTTCATACGGTGAGATTCGATAATAGAACGTACCTGGAAAGGTCGGCCATAGAGGGTGACAGCCCCGTATATGAAATCAGAATCAAGCTAGAGGAGTACCCGAGTACCACAGGACACGTGTAATCCGGTGGGAATCTGGGAGGACCATCTTCCAAGGCTAAATACTACTCATCGACCGATAGTGAACTAGTACCGTGAGGGAAAGGTGAAAAGAACCTCTGTTAGGGGAGTGAAATAGAACCTGAAACTGTGTGCCTACAAGCAGTGGAAGCACTATGGCCGCAAGGCAATGTGTGACCGCGTACCTTTTGCATCATGAGCCTGTGAGTTACGATGTGTGGCAAGGTTAAGCCGTAAGGTGTAGCCGAAGCGAAAGCGAGTCTTAAAAGGGCGTACAGTCGCGCGTCGTAGACCCGAACCCCGTGCGATCTACCCATGTCCAGGTTGAAGGGCGGGTAACACCGCCTGGAGGACCGAACGCACCGTAGTTGAAAATACGGGCGATGAGGTGTGGGTAGGAGTGAAAGGCTAATCAAGCCGGGAGATAGCTGGTTCTCGCCGAAATATATTGAGGTATAGCCTCGGGTGAATTGCGTCGGAGGTAGAGCACTGAATGGACTAGGGGTCTTACCGGATTACCAAACCCAATCAAACTTCGAATGCCGATGACAACTGCCCGGGAGTCAGGCTGCGGGAGATAAGTTTCGTAGCCGAGAGGGAAAGAGCCCAGATCGTCAGCTAAGGTCCCCAAATCTGAACTAAGTGTAAAAGGATGTGGGAGCGCATAGACAACCAGGAGGTTGGCTTAGAAGCAGCCATCCTTTAAAGAAAGCGTAATAGCTCACTGGTCAAGCGAGCCCGCGCCGAAAATGTAACGGGGCTAAAGTTCAGTACCGAAGCTACGGGCTTTCGAAAGAAAGCGGTAGGCGAGCGTTCTTACGGAGATACACGGCAGACGGTAACGACTGCTAACGGCCGTAAGAAGTGAATATGCAGGCATGAGTAGCGATAAACCGGGTGAGAAACCCGGTCGCCGTAAGCCCAAGGTTTCCTGGGGTAGGATAATCCTCCCATGGGTTAGTCGATCCCTAAGCCGAGGCCGCGAGGCGTAGGCGATGGAAAGCAGGTTAATATTCCTGCACCACTAGGGGTGGCGTTGAGACGAGCAGGGACGGAGAAAGGTAGCTCAGCACGGCGCATGGTTGTCCGTGTTCAAGCAGGTAGGCTGACTCTTTAGGACCCGTTAGGGACAAACGAAGAGTTAAGGCCGAGACGTGATGAGGTCAGCTCCTAGAGCTGGGCACTGAGTGATCCTATACTTCCTAGAAAAGCTGCGCGTGGAGCCTCTCTAGTGATCGTACTGAAAACCGACTCAGGTGGGCGGGGTGAATATCCCAAGGCGCGTGAGAGAACCCTGGTTAAGGAACTCGGCAAATTTGCACCGTAACTTCGGGAGAAGGTGTGCCCTTAGGCGTGAGAGGATTTACTCCTTGAGCGCTCGAGGGTCGCAGTGAAATGGCGGTTGTGACTGTTTACTAAAAACACAGGACTCTGCGAAGTCGTAAGACGACGTATAGGGTTTGATGCCTGCCCGGTGCTGGAAGGTTAAGGGGATACGTCAGGAAACGAAGCGTTGAACCGAAGCCCCAGTAAACGGCGGCCGTAACTATAACGGTCCTAAGGTAGCGAAATTCCTTGTCGGGTAAGTTCCGACCTGCACGAATGGCATAACAACATCCGCACTGTCTCGACCAGGGACTCAGCGAAATTGCATAGGGGGTGAAGATGCCCTCTACCCGCGGCAAGACGGAAAGACCCCATGAACCTTTACTGTAACTTGGCAGTGATTTTCGGGTTGTTCTGCGTAGCATAGGTGGGAGGCTTTGAAACCGGGCTTCTGGGTTCGGTGGAGCCACCGTTGAAATACCACCCTGGACAATCTGGGACTCTAACCTGCATCCGTGATCCGGATGAGGGACACTGCCTGGTGGGCAGTTTGACTGGGGCGGTCACCTCCAAAAACGTAACGGAGGTGTGCGAAGGTTCCCTCAGGCTGATTGGAAACCAGCCGTAGAGTGCAAACGCATAAGGGAGCTTTACTGTGAGACCGACAGGTCGAGCAGTTGCGAAAGCAGGTGTTAGTGATCCGGTGGTTCTACGTGGTAGGGCCATCGCTCATCGGATAAAAGGTACTCTGGGGATAACAGGCTGATCGCGCCTGAGAGTTCACATCGGCGGCGCGGTTTGGCACCTCGATGTCGGCTCGTCACATCCTGGGGCTGGAGCAGGTCCCAAGGGTTCGGCTGTTCGCCGATTAAAGTGGCACGCGAGCTGGGTTTAAAACGTCGTGAGACAGTTTGGTCCCTATCTGCCGTGGGCGTAGGACACTTGAGAGGAGCTACCTATAGTACGAGAGGACCTGGGTGGACGTACCTCTGGTGAGCCGGTTGTCAGGCCTCTGGCATAGCCGGGTAGCCATGTACGGAACAGATAACCGCTGAAAGCATATAAGCGGGAAGCTGGCCTCAAGATTAGGTGTCCCTGCCGTAAGGCACTAAAGGCCCCTTGTAGACTACGAGGTGATAGGCTGGATGTGAAAGCGTGGCAACGCGTGGAGCTAACCAGTACTAATAGGCCGTGAGGCTTGACCTTATTCTCTAAGGCAAACATTCAAGTTGACGCTCGGAGTCCGGGCGTGAAGAAGCTCAATCGTAGAGCTTCGACGAGCAAGATACTGCGTGATACATTTCTGTCGTGTGAGTCGCCGGGGCCCCAACCCCGGCTCCAAACTACGCACGATGGATGCCCTGGTCAGCACCAAAAAACTGACCTGCTCGAAATTAGGACGCCCCCAGTTTTCCGGTGGTTTTGTCGAAGAGGCCATACCCGATCCCATCCCGAACTCGGAAGTCAAGCTCTTCGGAGCCGATGGTACTGCATGGGAAGCCGTGTGGGAGAGTAGGAAGCCGCCGGGATTAATTTAGAGAAGGCTCTGATCTTAAGTGATCAGGGCCTTTTCGCTTTTGTGGCTTTGCGGTCGCTGCCTTCGGATCGCTGGCGGAGTGCAGTCGGCTTGGTGGCGATGGACATCAGGGCCGGCGGCGAGGCGCAGCGTGGTGGGTCATGTCGAACTTCCGGGGTCCTACTTGTTTTCGGCGCCGCGCGGATTTTGCGACTGATCGCCAGAATTGCGCGAAATTGGTGCCGGGGTTGGGTCCAAGGTGCTATGTGCCCCGTGCACTCTCGGAGACATGGTTGCGATGGCGAAGTTGAAGTTAAGGATGGTGTTCGTAGGTGGCTTGGCGTTGGGCGGTTTCTCTGCCCTTTGGGCGTGTTCTAGTGACGATTCTTCAGGCGGAATGAAGAGCACCGGCGGAACATCAGGAGTCGGCGGGGCGGCGAGCACCGGGGGAGCTAAGAGCACGGGCGGAACAACAGGGTCGGGTGGCGGAGCGATGAAAACCTGTGGTGCTATGAATGTCACTCCCGGGTGCGCTACGTTCGATGCGTCGCTGACTGCCGGGGCTTGCAAGACATGTCATACGTCAGCCACTGCCGCAGGGTTCAAAACCATCGACTTCGTGACGGATCCCAAGGGGTCCCTTGTCGGCAAGCCTGCCGTCTACACAACTTACGAAACCGCTGATGGTAAGGTGGCGGGTTGTCCCGCTCAGCCCGAAGTGCTTCTAGACCCTGACAACTTCGATTCGAGCCTGTTCGTCACAAAGGTTCGAGGTTCTGGCTTCAAGTGCGGCAAGCTAATGCCTCTCATCGGAGTGATCACGGCGTCTGATCGTGACTGCCTGTTGTCGTGGGCTTGCGAGCTCATCCAGAAGTAGGTCTTTTCAGAGCCTTTTTACTTGGCTGGGGGAGTCCTGCGGCGGAATAAGGCGGAGACCTTGAGGGGGCTCCGTCCGTTAGTAGGTGGCGAAGCTGCGGCTTCATGGCCCCTGAAGCATCGTACACCTTTGATGCAGTCGGAGGCGTCACCGGAGAGGGGAAGAAAGAACAACGTCAGAACTATTATAGGCAGGACAGTGAGAGCGACTCGGCGCGCAAGGCGAGGATCGTCAGGTTCCGAGAACGACTTCCCTGAGGTGCGCAGCGTTGGGTCAGGGTTCACCCCACTGAAAGCTGGTGGACTCCCTGCTGCGTTTCAAGGGTACGTGTGTGCTACCAAGACTTGGCGCACCAATATGCGCGGAAAGAATGGGTAGCAAATGGAAGCAATGAAAGTTTCGCGAATTATTTCACGAATAGTAGGCGTCTGCGGAGTTGTGATCATGGGAACAGCGGGTGCTGCATCTGCTGTTACGGAGTCCGGACAGGCTTCAACTTCAGGATACGACGGAAAGTCGTACACAGGGGCGTTCTGTCAGTCGAACTCTGGCGTGAACACGGCATTTGGGATCGCACCGTGGGGATTTCTCAGTAACGGTGCTCAGGGAGTTGTTTGCCCCATTATTAAAGATGATTGGCAGAGCAGTGCTGGGCTGAGTTATGCGAGAATCTCGTTTCATCCAAGCTGGGGAATCTCTGGTGTTTCCTGTTCGCTGCAGTCCTATGCCGTAAATGGCGCGGGGTCGTTTACCAATGGGAGTGCCGCTAGTAACGTCCTCTATTTCACGCCATACCCAGCAACCGGGATTGTCGAAGGAGCATACCTGATCTCTTGCAACATGCCATCAGGACCTAGGGGGATAACCTCCTACGCCATCCAAGAAATCTAAGGAGCGTGACGAATGCGTAGCAAGCAGCGTTGGGGAGTCCTTCTGCTCGGATGTGCATCTATCACCGCGTTTGCTGCCTACTGGCTAGGCACGACTTACGGTGCGCCCGAGCGAAGTCGAGGTGACGCAAAAGATGATCCGACGGCGCTTGGCCAGGTGGGTGATCGGGACCTCAAGGCGATGCGGGCCGTAGTCTCCAGGCTCCATGCTCGCGTTGACGGACTTTCCGAAAGGCGGGACCTGCCTCCGCGAGTCCCAGAGCATGCTCTGGAACTCGCGGAGCCCCCTACGCTTGCTGCTCCAACACTTCACCAATTGGCGGCGGCCGATGAGGAGCAGTTGAACAAAGCAAACGTCCAGACCGAGCAGCTTTTCGATGGGCTAACGCGCCAGTTTCAGCGCGAGGGCGAGAGCTCAGCCTGGGGGGAAGAAGTCGTCAAAAGCGCCGAGGACGGGATCAAGAGCAATCAGCTGTCTGATGTACGGGTTCATTCGGTGGATTGCCGGCAGACACTTTGCCGCCTCATGATTGAGGGGTCAGGGCTGACTGGTCATAGCAATGTGGATAGGGTCTTTAGCCTTCTCCCTGCGGCCGGTGGGCACTTTCGGCCGGACCTGTCGGGTCCTGTTGAGGAAGGAATGAGGCGCGTCGAGGTCTTTATCTCTAAGCGCTAGCTGCCGACTTGGGTTTGGCTAGTGCTGTCGCCGCACGAGCTGAAAAGGCATGGACCGCCAGCAGTAGGTGCACGCGGTCCTTGGTGTTACTTCGCCTGAGAATCGAGCTGATCATATGTTCCACATTTTTTACGCTGCATTTTAGCCGCGAAGCGATCTCCTTGTTCGATGGTCCAGTGCAAAGCTCGAGTAGAACGCTCGTTTGCGCCGCGCTTAGCTGCCATTGTGCGGCAGCGATCGCGGCTCCTATCTGGCAAGCTCCCCAACGGTTCGACCTGATCCCCATCTCAGGCACGCATAGCATGTTTTCGCGGGTCGTGCGGCTTTGGGTTTTTCTTAGCTGACCGAGAATTTGTTCGATGCACCCCGCCTAAATATTTCCGGGCAGGGCACGACTCGAAAATGTCATGTGTTAGATTCGCTAACTGCGCGAAACTCCTTGCTGGACGAGCGCCAAGCGCAGTGATAAGGCCTGCGTTGATATGGCTGTTTCATCGCTTCTTGTTCGAAACGCACCTTGGTTACTCGCTCTCGGCCTGGGGATTGTGGCGGCATCCCAGGGCTGTTCTCCTGGCACATTGGATTATCCGGAGGACTTCGAGGCCGAAGCCCTGAAGTACGGAACTGGTGGTGGCGGAATGACCATGCCACCGAAGACTGGCGGCGGGCCTGCCGTGGGCTCGGGTGGCGGTGGGGGGGCCGTTAAGGCGGATGCGGATTTCTATCCGGTAGGGTGCGATATCCCAAAAACGATAATGACGTGTACTCTCTCAGCCTGCCACCAGGGTCCGATGGGTCTTGGGAAGCCGTTCGACATGAAAACGATGCCGTTTTGGAGCCAGTGGCTCGATAAGCCTGCTTCGCACGAAAATGGGTTTGGAGCCAAGATACCGGCGGGTTGCCCGAGTCCGCCTGCATTGCTCGTGAATTCCACGAGCCCGGCTGAAAGCTGGATTCTCAAGAAGGTCAACGGCACGCACGGGACATGTGGCACGCAGATGCCCGACGGGGGTCTTATGGACGCGACAGCAAAGAAGTGCATTCAGGACTGGATCATGAACATTGCTACAAAGGGCAAGCAATAGTCGTCCGCCAAACGCAAAGAGCACCCCGTCTACTTATACTACTGTTTTTCGGAAGGTTAATGCATGTTTCTGAAGCACTCTAGGTTGCTTGCTGTAGGAGCGCTGTCGTTTAGCGTGTCGTCCGTTGTTTGCCTAACTGCCACGGAGGTAATGGCTGCCCCAAAGAAAGCTGCCGCAAAGCCTTCCGAGAAGGAAGGCCCTCGTTTGATCGCTGTAGGGCCCGTTACGGGCCCCATGCAGTTTAGCGTTAGGCAATGGCTGCGTGGAGCGATTGACAACGCACCTGATAAGTTCGCGCAAGTCGATGACGACAAGAGCAAAGCGTTAGCAGCGGACGCTGATGAGAAGGCGATGGCTGGCTTCGCTAAGAAGAACAAAGCGAAAGCAATTGTCGTTGGTGAAGTTAAGAAGACACCGAAGGGCTACACCCTCACCGTGAAGGTGTTTGGCGCCGACGGCGTTGAGATGGATGGCGTTGAGTTTGAAGGTGCCAGTGCGGCTAAGCTGAAGAAGAGTGTTGAGAGCTCTTTGGTCACGGCGCTTGAGGGCGTACTAGGTATGGGCGCGGCGGCTCCAGATGCAGCGGCCCCAGGCGCTGTGGCAACCGACGGCGGAATAGCGCCGGAAGCTGTAGTGCTTGAAGAAGATGAAAGCGCGGTAAAAAAGGCGGCAAAAGAAGAGAATGCCGACGCAGAGGAAGCGCCGATTGAGGAGGTCGCGCCTGCCGCAGATGAGCCAAAGACCGGGTCTTCGCTGACGCCGCTCAAGGTGGAAGTGGGCGGCCGCGCGCGGTCGCGAAGCTTCGCCTACACCGATCCGTTGGATGGATTTTATCCAGAGCTCGCTGGCGTTGAGCTCCCCGCTCCTGCGGATATTGGAGGGCTTGAAGCGGGTGCACGTTACCCCCTGGTGGACTATTCGCTGGTATACCCAGGAGTTTTCGTTGGACTCGAACTGTATCCCCTCGCATTTGGCTCGGACGGCGTTCCTGCGTATTTTGGCGTCGTGGCGAATTACCAAAAGGATGCGCTTTCCACGACGACCGCGATTGGTGACGACGTGCTATCCACCTCGAGCTTCAGTTACTTCCTCGGTGGCAAGGTGCGCGTGCCCCTAGGCAAGCATCAGGCGGCCGCTTTCGGGGGGATTGGTGAGCACAGGTTTGATGTGGGAACGGAGAACAACGATTTTGTCGATGTGATCACGACCAATGCAGCCGGGATGTCGACTACGGTCAATCGTATCAGTGAGGTGTCCGTGCCCAGCACCGACTACCGCTACATACGGCTTGGGCTTGAGGGCACCGTGAACGTAGAGCCAATTTCCATCACTGCTGGTTTTGGCGGGCGCTTGGTCAGCGCCACAGGCGAACTGCAGAACGACAACTGGTTTCCAGGTGCGAAGGCGCAGGGCTGGGACGCTGCGCTGAGTGCGGCGCTCCCTATCATGACTTTGGCTGGTGGCCCCGTTTCACTAGAAGCCGGCGTGGATTACACGCGCTATGCGTGGACCGCGAATTCAATTCCTGAGGACGTGGCAGTTGCGCGTGTGGCTGGCGGCGGCGTAGACAATTACGTTTCTGGGTGGTTGGGCGTTTCCTTCGCGCTCCCTGGTTCCGGTGGGAATGTTTCCGTCAACGCGGCTGCGGCTTCCGACGAAGCAACCAGTTCAGCCGCTGCCAAGTCAGCTGCGGCGGATAAATCCGACGAAACTAGTGATACCGAAGCCGCGACTGACGCTTCGGATTCAGAAGACTCCGAGGACGAGGACGAAGAGTGATTTTCCCGGTTGGGTCCCCGACGCGGCAGGGGTGAGTTTCCGCTCGGATCCTCGACGCGGTCGGTGTTGGACGCCACGCAAGGTGTGACGCCTTGGGCGGGTGGTGTCGTATCGTTCGCGCTGGTGCTTCATATCGTCGGTATTGGGGAAAAGGCGCCGGCGGTGGCAGGCTACGTGCAGCTTTGGAGCGCGTGAGTGTCAGATTTCGTACTGCGGGGAACGAAGCGAATTGATACGTGTGTGTGTCAGACTCGACACTGTTCCAAGGGCTAGCGCTTGTTGTCGGCCACGCGGGAAAGGCGAATGGGTGGCGAACACTTACCGAACATCTCTGGCGCGGATGCTGCGAATGCCCGCAAACTTTGCCGTAAATTGGGTGAGTTTGGGGGCAGCTCCTGAATTGACTTGAGCGCGGATCCGCGTCAAAAGCCTTGTATGAAGTTTGCCGAAATCCGCGGAGTGCGCGAGCTCTTCCGCGGCCTTTTGCGCCTAGCTCTCTTGATCGCGTTTGCCTCGGGCGTAAGCCTGACGCTGACCTCGGAGGCACATGCGTATGCGTGGCTAATCAAGCATCGTTACGGCGGTTGCCCCACGTGCCATGCTGATCCTTCCGGCGGCGAATTGCTAACGGCATACGGTCAGGCCCAGGGCGAGTACCTTCTCAGGATGCCCTACGGAGGCGCATCGCATGGTGCCAAGCCGATCAGTACGGGCGAGGTGGATCTCGCCGCCTTTGCTGCGATGGATTCTGATGAAGATAGCGCGGCGGCCGGAGAATCGTCGAAGTCTGAGCCGGCACCCGCAGAGGAATCGGATTCGGGTGTTGGTGCAGGGGCCTTTCTTTGGGGCGCTGTGCCTTTGCCCGATCCACTGCTTCTCGGCGGCGGCTTTCGCGTAGCGTTGCTGAAGAAGATGGACCTTAAGGGTGCGGATGGGGCTACGACTCCTGGAACCACCAAGGTATTTCCGATGATGGCTGACGTGTACGGTCAGTACACGGCTGGCCACTTCCGGGTTGCCGCATCGATCGGTGTCACGAAAGCACCCGCAGGCTCCCCGCATGGACGCCCTGCCCAGGTCACTGGCAGTCAGGATGATGGCCTGAACATGATCAGCCGCACGCACTGGCTGGGCTACGAATTCGGAGATAGCAAGTATCTGCTGAGGGCAGGTCGTATCAACTTGCCCTACGGGTTGCGTATTCCTGAGCACGTAATGTGGGTTCGTGAAACCACACGAACTGATCGCGAGTCTGATCAGCAGCACGGTGTTGCTCTGTCCTACAATGTCGATGGCCTGCGCGCGGAGGTGATGGGAATCGCTGGCAACTTCCAGATGAATCCGGACGAATATCGTGAGCGCGGTTACGCTGGGTACGTCGAAGGCATGCTGGACGAACAGAACGCATTCGGCGTGAGTAGCTTGTGGACGACAGCCGCCAGGGATCGCCTTACGCTTGAGAGCGAGCGCCATACACGCACCGCAAACGGCGTGTTTTGGAGGCTCACCTTAGCGGAGCCGCTGGTCCTCTTTGGTGAGGTAGATGCGGTCACAAATTCTCGGCGCGACCTTGGGTACGTAGGGTTGCTCCAGGGGGACTACGAGATCACGCAAGGCCTTCACTTTATAGGCTCAGTCGAGGTGCAGGATCAGGGGTACAAATTTGCGAGGCCACCCGCCGTGCCTGGAGGAGAGCCTCCGCGAACCGTTCCGTCGATCGTTGTGCCCGGAGCGGGCAAGCCCAACACTGGGTTTTGGGCGAGCGCTGACTGGTATTTTTACTCGCACATGTCGTTGCGGGTAGATGCTGTCTTTAGGCACAATGAAGCGACCCAAATCCTAGGGCAGCTGCACGTTTACTTGTGAGGTGCATAGTGAAATCCATGAAATACAGCACCAGCACCGGTCGAGTCTTAGCAATCCTCGTGTTTGGCGTGGCCTTGTGCACTCATGCCGGTGTCGCATCTGCGTCGGAGAAGTTTCCAGCGCAAGTTAAGGATCATCTGAAGTTGACTTGTGTACCTCAGTGCACGCTGTGCCACTCTACCAATCCGGGGACGCTAGCATCGATTGGAACTCCATTCGGAAGTGCATTTTTAGGGGCGAAGGCTGCTGCCATGGGTGATGTAGCTGGTGCTCTCGAGGGCCTTCGGGCGAAGATGCTTGCGCTCGACGTCGACGGCAACGGCGTTAACGACATCGAACAAATCGAGTTCGACAACACCAACCCCAATCAAAACGGCGAGGCCATCTGTGGCCCCACCTACGGTTGCGGGGCGCACGTGGAACCCCGGAGCTCCTTCAGTTGGGGCACTCTGCTCGCGGGTGGGTTTGTTGCCGGGGTTGGGCTTCTTCGCTTTCGGTCCCGCCGCAGCAACCCGGGCGCAGGCGTGGCGGGGCCGCGTAGGTAGTGTGAAACCAATAAGTTAGTTCCGAAAAGCAGCAATATTGCTCAGGTTCTTCCCAGATGTCCCCCTCCCCAGCGTCCATCGCCGTCCCCGGAGAAAAGCCTGAGCTCGTTCGACGAAGACCCAGAAGAGCGGCTGCTGGCCTGGCATCATCTTCGGCAGTAGGGGAGAATTCGCGATGTCCTGGGGTACTAAGCTTCGAAAGCTCCCTGACGCCTGTTCGCCGGAAAACCCATCGAACTTCCCACTCAGGCTTCCAGTTTAGGCGGAAACCAGTTAGTCAGTTCCCACAAACACAGGAATACAATCATGATTGCTCGTAGATTTCTGTTAGTCGCTGCGATTGCTCTTTCCACAATTGGCTCCACGCTCACTGCCAGCGCCGACACGGCGGGCTTGACGTTCAAAAAGACGCGTCGAGTAGCCTTTTCGGCAACCGCCACCGGTGGCATGAAAATCAACGGGCAGTCGGGGGACCTCACGATTGACTACTCCAGAGGGGGTAACGGGAAGCTGAAGTTCACGACGCCCGTGAATTCGCTCAAGACCGGGATCGGTGAGCGTGACAAACACGTCGTGAAGTACATGGGGACCCCCAAGGTCATCTATGAGGTGAACGACGTGAGGGAGTTCATCAAGGTTGCTCAGGGGCTGGCAGATAAGCAGAAGAAAACGTTGGGCGCCAATGGCACCCTCACGGTCAACGGGCAAGCGAAACCCAAGAAGGCGTCTATTACGCTTCAGCGCTTTGGAAGCGACATTGTAGTGCAGGGCTCGTTCCCGGTTGACATCACTAAACACGGCATCGAAAAGCCCTGCTTTACGCTCGTTTGCATGGATACGACGGTTCAAGTCACCGTCATGTTCAAGCTCAACGTGGAAAAGTAACCATCCCCTGAGCCCTTTGGTACAGACCGATCTCCGGAGCCCTTCGGCATAAGCCCGGCTCGGATCGGATCGAACGAAGCGAAAAGCCCGAGCACTAAGCTCCGGGCTTTTCGTCATTTGGGGATCAGCCCTCCGCCGAACTTGCTCCGAGCTCACCTGCGATCGCAGCGATACTGTGGCGGAGGCCGTGCGGCTCGGGCTGACTGACGTCTGGGTCGTCGGCTAAAGACATCCGGCGATTCAAGCGCCACCACTTGATGGCCTCGTTCGAGAGTTGCGGGAAGTAGGCGCCGAGGGCGGTGGCTCCGGCTGATGAGCCCACGGCGAGTGCCCAGCCGATAGGGCCAATCGGGCGGCAGCCGAATATACCGCTTACTCCGGGGGTTTGAACGATGGCGGCTAGCACCCCGGCGGATGCCAAGCTTGTTGTCACGACGGAGCGGTTAAAGCGACCGGAAACCAGTGTTTGCCCGAGCTGAGTGCCTACGAGTGCGAGCAACCCAACTGTGCTTGCGCGCGGCCGTGAGCTCGTGAACCTGCTGGCCATCCATGCGGTTCCAGCGCCGATGGCCGTGATAGTTGCGCGGGCCGCGATGTCTCGGTTGAGCGGTTGCCCGAGGGAGGCATCCGGACCTTCGTTGGCGAGCGAGCTCAAGGTGGCGGCGTCGGGCGGGCGCAGGGCGATGGCCATGGCCGGGGCCACATCAGTGAGGAGGTTCACCAAGAGCAGCTGGCGAGGATTCAACGGCGGACGCCCATCCACGAGCCCGCCGAGCAACGTGAAGGCTATTTCTCCCAAGTTGCCGCCTACGAGAATCGAGACGGCATCGCGCACGGATGCCCACATGGCGCGACCTTCGGCAATGGCATCAACGAGCGTTTCGATGCGTTCATCGGTGAGGACAATATCGGCGGCGGCGCGTGCCGCGGAGGTGCTCTGTTCACCGATCGCTATGCCCACGTTGGCTAGGCGAATGGCGGGTGCATCGTTGGCGCCATCACCTACCATCGCCACTACATGAGAAGCGCGTTGCAGCGCGCGCACCACGCGCACCTTTTGCGGAGGTGTAACGCGGGCGAATACTGCGATGTGATCTACTTTGGCGTCCAACTCTTCGTCGCTCAGGCGAGAGAGTTCGGCGCCGGACATCACGCGATCACCCCGCAGCAAACCCAGCTCACGCGCAATTGCCTCGGCCGTGCTTGGGTGGTCTCCCGTGATCATTACTGGGCGCACCCCCGCACGGCGCAGCCGCTCGATAGCCGCCGCCGACGTGGGGCGCACCGGGTCGCGGAAGGCGATAAACCCCTGGAAAACGAGGTCATTCACCTGGGATGGCTCGACCAACGCATGGGGGGTGGCGAGCTTTTCACCTACAGCCAAGACGCGTAGCCCTCGACGAGCCATGCGGGTAGCGATTTCGTCAAGCTGCGTTCGGGTTTCTTCTTCCAGGGGGACGATCTGTCCGTCTACTTCCACGTAGGTAGATCGCGGGATGAGTATTTCTGGCGCCCCTTTGACGCTGAGGAGAGCGCCGATCGCAGACTCTCCGAGCACTGCATGATAACCGCGCCCGGATTCGAAGGAGAGCTCAGCTAGGCGCTGCCACGCTTCGCGGCCATGTTCAGCGCGAACGGCAAAGTGCGCCGCTGCACGGAACAAGGAGGCGTCTGTGGGATCGCCCTGGCTCACGTGGTGTTGCGGATCGGGTGCGGCGCGAAGAGCTGCTCCCAGGATGGCAAAGCCTCGTGCGTAGCCATCTTCTGAGAGCTCGTGTTCGCCGCTGAGATCTGCCACCAGGCTGAGCTCGATGCGACCTTCGGTGAGGGTGCCCGTTTTATCGAGGCACAGCACATCCACGCGGCCGAGCGCTTCGATGCTGCGCGCGTTGCGCACCAAGGCACCGCGTTTTGACAGACGTTCGGCGGCCGCCAATTGCGCGGCCGTGGCCAAAACAGGCAACCCCTCGGGCACGGAGGCAACCGCTAAACTGACGGCTGACCCCACCAGATCTTCGAGCTTTCTGCCGCGAAGTAGCCCCACGCCGATGAGGCCCGCTCCGGCCCCGAGGGCAATCGGGCCAGTTAGATCGATGAGAGACTTCAAGCGCCGCTCGACCCCCGAACGGCTCGCGTCGTGGCGCGGAGCTACGGCACCGCGACGAGCTTCTGTCACGTCACCCACCGCTACCACGATGGCTTTCGCCCGCCCGCTTGCGATGTTGGTGCCTTCGAACAGCATTGAGGTACGATCAGCAACGTTTGCTTCAAATGAAGGCGCCGCGCTCTTCTTCACCGGCAGCGATTCTCCCGTGAGGCCCGAAGCATCCACCTCCAGAGACTCGGACTCCAGGATGCGGCAATCCGCCGGCACGGCGTCCCCCGGACCCAACAACAGGATATCTCCACGTACGAGCTGGGCCGCGTCTACTTCCAGGACCTCGCCTGCTCGGAGTACGCTAGCTCTGCGGCGGCTTGATTGCGCAAGATCGTAGATGGCGCGCTCCGTGCGGAACTTCTGCACCCCACCTACAACAGCATTCACTACGACCACGCCGCCGACCATGGCTGCATCCCCAAATGATCCAACAACGGCTGAGAGCCCGGCGCCGGCTGCAAGCAAAGGTGCCAGCGGATTGAAGAGCTCGTCGGTAATCGCTTCACTCAGCCCGGAGAACCGGGTGCGCGGTGTAGCTTCGGGCCGGGTGCGTTCGCTGGCTTCACGGTGGGATAGGCCGGTTTCTGCCGTGGTGAGCTGAGTGAGCACCCCGCGCGCGTCAAGCGCGTGCCAGGGTGTTCTGTCTCGCGGCGGCGGCAACGCTTGGCGCGCCAATGTGGCCGAACCCCGGACGCCATTGAGCATTGCGATCATCGAAGCGGCGTTCACCACCGTGAGCACTCGCCGCCCCGTGAGCGGCAAAAGGCCTCCCGCGGACACCAACGCGCCTACGGTCGCGGCGCCGAGCGCGACGTTCACACTTTGTTTTGAGATCTGGCGAGCGATGACACAGGCGTGGATGATGAAGCGCACGTCGGTAAGATCGTCGCTGCACAGTATGTGAGCGGCCCAAGGGGTGGGCTCAAGGGTATGTCGGGTGAGGCCAATCGCAACGTCGGCCACTGCCAGGCCCGGCGAATTCCCAGTGCCAACCACACACACCACGCGGCCCTCGCGCTGTAGCCGGCGAATTCCAAGGCGCATGCCCTCGCCCTCGCCAATCGTGTCGTCCGCGGGGAGCCCTTGCAGCACCTCCTCGTCGCTTGAGGCGATAACCACACGCATTTGTGCGGCGTGGGCGGCGGCGATGAGCTCGTCGATGCCAGTTTGCGTGATGACGCGCACTTCCACGAGCGCCACGGCAACCACGCCGTGCGCGAGCGCCAACACGAGCCCCCCCTGGGCGGACATCCGCCGGTGTTGTTCGCCGAGCTTCGGCGACAAGCTTGCGCGAACGAGTGGGGGAGGGCCAAGCGACCACGCGTCCGCACGCTGCACTTCAATCGCGTGCTCTGCATCAAAAAGTGAGTTGACGCGAGCGCGCACTTCATTCTCGTTGAGCCCTTCACTTTCTGTGATGATTTCCCCAACCACGAAGCGATCACGTGCGACCAAGTCTCCCTGGAGCACCAGGCAATCCACGCGATCCAGCCGGCGTAGAATGTGCCGGTTCTTAACGAGAACGCCCCGCTTGGCCAGTGTTTGGCTAAAACCTGTCGCAAATACGTCTCGGCCAAGGCGAGCTGGTTTAGGCAAACCACCGAACAACGCTGCCGTGGCGCGCGGCACGCTGCGCGTTGTGAGAAAACTGACTGCAAATCCCCCGAGCCCGACCATCCACGCCTTATCTGCGTACTCTTCAATTGGCCCGGGTGGCATGGGGCGGGGGCGAGGCTCGGTGGCGAGCAAAGCTGGATCGTAGGTGATAGGTGCACCACAGAGCTCTGGCTCGCGCTGCTCCCACACCTGGCGTCGGCCGCGTTCTTCGCGATAGAGCGCGGCCTTATGGAAGAGTTCTACGGCGGAGCTGAGTGGACGTTGCGCGAAGCCTAAGGTGAGGCCGCCTGTAATGCCGAGTGCGAGATCGCTGCGGTCGAAACCAAAACGTTCATCAAGGCTCCTGCGTAGCCGTGGTGTGGCTCGCACAACAGCAAGAATGCTGGCTGTGCCGCTTGCTACCATCGACGGAGGAAGCGGTGTGAACTTGAGACCTAGCCCGACTGCCAGCCCCACCATGTCCGCGGCGAGTTCCAGTGTCAGCCGTTCGGTGGGTTCGACGTCTGCCGGGTGGTCTGCGTCCCTATCTTGAAACTTTGCGCTACCAAGGCCTGCGCTGCGCTCTGCGCTTGCCACCAGCTCCTTCAGCCTGTGCTCGGAGTAGGCGCCGTCTTCAAACGCAAACACCACGCGTTCGGTGTAGGGATTCACTTCTACCCAAAGGAGTTGAGCGAGCTCCTTCGCACGCTCCCTCACGGCGGCCTCGAACAGCGGATATTCGGCGGCCCCCACGTGTTTGAATTCGATGTGGGCGCGGTTTCGACCCATCCAGGCGCGCCGTTCGCGCTCGCCAAAGTGCTTGATGGCTGTGGCTAGAAGCTCTCCAAAGCGCATGGGCCCTGTTCGATAGCAGGCGCGGGCCTTTTGGTGAAAGGGTTTCCGCCTTGCCGATGCCCGAAGAGGGCGGTACCAAAGGTGTCGATGGTTGCTATCACGCCCGAGTCCGAGCCGATGCCTGGGGAAGCGCTCACCGAACGCCTTGCCTTGGCCCAACGAGGGCTAAGGAGCGATGTCGCAGGGCTTATTGAGGCCCTGGCCAGGGCCGAGCTCGTGATCCCGCTCGCGAAGGATCTTCCCGAGATGCCGGAGGGCGAGAAAGTGGAGCTGACCGAGTCGGTCGAAATCGCGCCGTACCTCTTGATGGACCCGGAGGGCGGCGCTTTTTTCGTTGTGTTTTCGGAGGCGGGGATCTTCACGGCGATGGCGAGCGAAAACCCAGGGCAAGACGTCCGCTACTGCACCACGCCGGCCCTACAGGCGCTGCACATGGCGCTCGACGTTCTGGACAACAAAGATGTGAAGGGCCTCGTGATCAATCCGGGCCACGCTTCTGAGCTAGTGTTGCGGCGTGCGGAGGTTGCGAGCATCGTCAATCGCACCGCCATTCCATTGGTCGGCTATGTGGGTGAATTCTTGCCGTCGGATGAAGAGGGCACGCTTGTGGCCGAAGGCCCCTCGGAACCTCCGGCTGCATTCGAGTCTAAGGTGCAGTCCCTCGTCACGAAATTTCCGGTGCTCACAGGTTACGCGCTTTCGTTCTGCTTCAATGCCGAACGCGATCTCGAGCCACATTGGGTGGTGCGCCTCCACTTGGCAGATGCGGCAGCTGATCGACAGGCGATTTCGAGTTTCTTCTTTGAAAGCGTCGAGGGGGTCGTGCCGGCCCCCGGCTACTTCGACGTCGTCTTTGAAAGCCCTCAAGCCTAAAAGGTGCCAAAAGACGTGTCGCCGCTCCTCAGCTTTCGCCACGTTGAGAAGAGCTATGGAAGTGTACGTGCCCTCAAGGGGCTCAATCTTGAATTGCGGGCGGGTCAAGTGTTGGGCCTTTTGGGGCCGAATGGGGCAGGCAAGAGCACGCTCATTCGCATCCTGATGGATATTGTTCGCCCGGATGCGGGAAGCGTTGAGCTCTTTGGCAAGCCATTGTGTCGAGCATCCCTTGATCGCGTTTCGTATCTCCCCGAAGAGCGTGGGCTTTACCGTAAGCAATCCGTGATGGATGTTCTGGTTTACCTTGGCACCCTCAAGGGCCAAACGCGCAAGCTGGCCAAGGAGCGCGCCCACAGCTGGCTTGAACGCGTCTCTCTGTTGCAGGTGGCGAATCATCCCTTGGAGAAGCTTTCCAAAGGGATGAGCCAGAAAGTGCAGTTGGTGGCAACCTTTATGGGTGATTCTGAACTCTACGTTCTAGATGAGCCATTTTCTGGGTTAGATCCGATCAACCTCCGCCAGATACGAACCATTATTTCTGAGCAGCGGGCGCTTGGTAGGGCAACCATTCTCTCCACCCACCAGATGAATGAAGTCGAAGACCTGTGCGATAGCGTTGCCCTGCTGGATCGTGGGGAAGTGTTGATTTCCGACTCACTCCCAAACGTACTCGGCGCTCATCATGCCCGGGCTTTCCGCGTCACCTCGCCGGACGACCTCAGTGAGCTTTGCGCCAATGATCGCTTGGGTCCACTCACTGTGCGCCGCGCACCCGACGGGCGCGATTGGGTGCTCGCGTTGGTACGCCCGGTGCCAGGGCACGAAATCTTGAACTGGCTGGTTACCTCGGGTTTGCGCATCGAGGGATTTGTGCCGGAATCGGTCACCCTTGAGGACGTTTTTGTGCGAGCCGTAGAAGGCAGGAGGAGCTAGCCGATGCAGTGGCAGAAGGTCTTAGCCGTGGCCCGCTTTGAGTTCCTCTCAGTGGTTTCGCGTTGGTCGTTTTGGGTGGTAACGCTAGCTATGCCGCTGTTCGTCGGGAGCCTAGTGTTGGGCACGGGCGCGCTGCAGGGGGCTGCGTTCAGCAAGCGAACCCATGCCGCTCGCGCGTACGCGGTGGTCGACCACTCGGCCCTGGTAGCTGGTATGTTTGCCCAGCAAAGTGACCCTAATGTGCGCTTTGTGTCTTTGAGGTCAGAAGCAGAGGCGGAGCAGGCATTGCGAGCAGAACGCGTTGCCGGGGTTTTCGTGCTCCCGTCTGACTACCTTGCTGCCGGGCGCGTGCGCCTTTTGGTGCTGGGCACAGATCCGCTGGAGGAGCTTTCCGCGAAGGTAGCCGAGGAGCGGCTGGGCACTCTCCTTCGCGCAGAGCTGCTGGCGAATCGCTTGGAGCCGGCGCTCAGCCGCCGAGTGCTTGATCCGCTTTCGATTGAACGCCGCACACTCTCCGTTTCAAGCGTTGGGCACACGGAGGCTTCTGATTCGGACGCGCAACTGGCGCGGCTCTTGGCTCCCTTGCTCGTGGCTCTGCTCCTCATGTTGGCGCTTTTGGGAACATCTTCTTACCTGTTGCAGGGGCTCGGGGTTGAGAAGGAGAACAAAGTGATTGAGGTGCTGCTTGCGTGTGCTCGTGCTGACGAAATCTTCGCGGGCAAGCTCTTGGGCTTGGGCCTGGCGGGTTTCGTGCAGTTCGCATTTTGGGCGATTTTCCTTGCAGGTGGAGTTGCCGCCGCAGCATTGGCGCTGGCCTCTTTAGGAGTAGAAGTGCCGTGGCTCGGGCTGCTAGCCGGGCTCTTGTTCGTCCCCCTGGGGTACTTCTTCATTGGTAGCCTGATGTTAACTACAGGTTCTCTTGGGAGTAACACGCGTGAGAGCCAGCAATACGCGATGATTTGGGCTTCGCCCGTGGTGTTGCCCATGATGCTCATCGGGGTGTTGCTTTCCGAGCCCAACGGGTCGCTGGCGAGGTTTCTGTCTTGGTTCCCATTCACTTCACCTGTGGCGATGGTGCTCCGGCTCTCACTTACGAATGGGCAAGTGGGCGTTTGGGAGCTTTTTGGGTCGGCGGCCGTGCTCGGCCTGTGCACGTGGCTTTCCGTGGCGCTTGGGGCTCGGCTTTTTCGGGCGGGCCTGTTGATGAGCGGCTCGGCCTTTTCCTTTCGTGCATTCTTTGAAAAGGCGCGCATCCGATGAGAAGCTAGATCTCTTCGGTCGCGAGCACTAAGGAGCTCTTCTCAAACCGTGACTGAAAC
The DNA here is from genome assembly GCA_033763455.1 of Polyangiaceae bacterium. Classification (GTDB taxonomy): domain Bacteria; phylum Myxococcota_A; class Polyangia; order Polyangiales; family Polyangiaceae; genus JBBRRP01. The sequence goes on along the minus strand of JANRKO010000002.1, from coordinate 42,573 downwards.
TGGAAGTGCTGATCCTCGCCCTGATATCGTGGCTGCTTCTGGCACGCGCCTAACTCGCCTGGAGCGGGCGCAAATTGGGTTTGTGCGTCGAACATTCGAGCCCGGCTGGCGCCAGGCGTTGATCCGCTGGTGTCAACGGCGCCTGGGTTCCACGTGGATCCACTACTGTACGCGTCATCTCCGCCACGTGCACGGGCTCGAGCGGCTGCCTCCGCTGCGCTTGAATCAAAGCTACCTGTGTGTTTCCAACCACCGCAGCTTCTTCGACATGTACGTGGTCACAGCGGAGCTTGTGCGCCGCGGGCTATCGCATCGCATCGTTTTCCCTGTGCGCTCCAAGTTCTTTTACGATTCGCGTTTGGGCCTGTGGGTGAACGGCATCATGAGCTTTTTCGCCATGTACCCGCCGATTTTTCGCGAGCGAAAGCAGTTGGCGCTTAACCTCACGAGCTTGGAGGAGTTGGCGTGGCTACTCAGGCGTGGGGGCATTTTCGCAGGACTGCACCCTGAGGGCACTCGCAAGAAGGATGATGATCCGTACACCTTTTTGCCCGCCCAGCGCGGCGTGGGCAAGGTGATAGCGGAGTCGAAAGTGACCGTGCTGCCCGTCTTCGTGAACGGGCTGATCAACGATTTGCCCAAGCAGATTACCAGCAATTTTGCTCGAAATGGCCGCCCCATTCACGTGGTGTTCGGCAGCCCGATCGATTTTTCGGATCTCTTCCTTGAGCCTCCTGGCCCCAAACAACACCGCCAGATAGCCGAGCGCGTAATGGCAGAGATCGGCAAGCTGGGCGAAGAGGAACGTGAGATCCGCGCGCGGAGTTCGGGAGAGGTCGACGCAAGGTGACTGTCACTCGCTGACTAAAGACGTGACCTTAAGATGAACAAAGTCACGTGCGCGTCACCGCTGGTACGGATTTGTTTCAAGGGGTATGCCTTTGACGCGGCCAACCGGCTCGTTGGGCGGACCTACCCTGATGGCTTGAACGATACGCTCACCTACGATGCCGATTCGCGCCTAACGAACGCAACGAGCGGCCGCTACGGCACCTCGGTAACCCGCAGCTATGACGCGGGCGATCGGATCGTAAGCGAAGTGCAACGGGTGGATAACGTCAACTATACGGTGGGTTACGCGTACGATGCCGCAAACCGAAAAACATCGATCACCTACCCTGACGGATCGGTCAGTGCTCGCACGTACACGGATCGCAATCAGCTAAAAACCGCGAAGTTGGGAACAACTCTGCTTGCCACAAGGGTCTACGACGCAGGTCAGCGCTTGACGAGCACTACATTCGGCAACGCCTTGGTAGAAACGCGAACCTACCGTCCAGATAATCTGGTGGCGACCATTACCACTCCCGGAATCAATCAGCTCAGCTACTCCTACGACGCGAACAAGCGGGTTACGAATGAAGCGAATCCGCTCCTGCCCGCAGAAGGCTTGACCTACGGGTATGATGTGGAGGACAGGCTAACCGCGTTTCAGCGAGGCCCGACAGCAAGCCCATTGCAAACGCAATCTTGGAGCCTCTCGCTGGTCGGCAATTGGGCAAGCACCACGCGCGATGGCGTCGCGGAAACACGCACCCACAGCTCCGTGCATGAGATAACAACCCTCACCAAGAGCGGCACACCCCAGGTGCCCCTGAACCACGACGCCAAGGGCAACCTGGTCCTGAACCAAAACGGCCAAGCGCTCGTGTGGGACGTCGAGAATCGCTTGAGCTCCGCCAGCACGGCCCCAGGCCTAGCGGGCGGCCAATACAAGTACGACGTCCTTGGCAGGCGCCTCAAGAAGGCCGTGGGAACCCTTTCTACGGTGTTCGTGCACGACGGCGACCAAATCATCGCCGAATACGAAAACGGAACAATCAAGCGCCGTTACGTGTATGGGACGTATATTGATGAGCCTTTGGCCATGGTCTCCAGCACCGGCACTCGGTACTATCACCAGAACCGGATCTATCACGTGATGGCGATGACCAATTCTAGCGGCCAGCTTGCGGAGCGTTACGGGTACACACCGTACGGTAAGCGTCGTGTGGTTTCGCCAGCAGGTGCGACGTTAGCTGCGAGCGCCGTTGGGAACCAGGTGGGATTCACGGGGAGGTACCATGATGGCGAGACGGGGCTGACCTATTTCCGGGCGAGGTATATGGATGCGGAGTTGGGGAGGTTTGTGGGGCGGGATCCGATTGGGTATGTCGATGGGCCCTCGCTTTACGGTTCTTACTTTGTTCCGGCAAATGTGGACCCGACGGGCGAGCAGTGGCAGGGCTGGGCTGTTAGAGAAGGTGGTAAAGCAGCCCTCAAGGCGCTTGGCTTAGCCTACCTGAAAGATTATTTGTTTGGCGAATGCACCAAAGGTGAGGTCAGAACATCCGGAATAATTACAAGGCAGGCTCCGTGCACTGTGTATTGTTACGACAACTCCAAGAAAGAGTGCTCTCCGGAGAGAATACCTGTCCAAGGGGAGCAAGTGTGGCGTCAAGTTCAGACTTGCAACGAGTTTAACCAGTGGGTACCCTCTGGGGAAGCAACTAGCGGATGTCGCTACGATTCGGTGCCTTACTTTACGTGCACAAACTAGGAGTATGCGTAGTCCACGCTGCTAGATGAGTGCCAACGATGTAACCTCCAGCGGGGCTACCGCGATCGGAATCTCTTTCTGGAGGATGTGGCTCGTGGTGGTGCTCTGGCCACTGATTGGGGTCGCAACCAACATCCCTCTGTCGGTGTTTGGCGAAGTTGTTGCATCCTGGGGAGGCCTCGTGGCTGAAGTGGCTGCAACCCTTATTTGCCTCCGTTTGGTCGCTCGGTGGTCCTCGCTGCCAGCAAGCGCGCTCGTTCCCTTGGGGGAATTCGACTCACGTGTGGCCGTGCCAGTGGCAATTACGGCCATTGGGTTCTCGATATTGAACGCCGCGTGGGTACAGTGGGCTACGGTGCTTGGGCTCTTCCCATCGTGGTTTGACGACCTACTCGCCAGGGCGTTTCCGGATCCGCTTCCCACGTTACTGAGCTTCGTTCTCGTGGGCCCGGTAATTGAAGAATTGCTCTTTCGCGGCGGGCTGCTTGGTGCGTTGTGCAAACGGTACTCTGCTAACCGAGCCATCGTGTTTTCGACGGCTGGGTTCGCCGTCAGTCATGTGCTTCCCGCGCAATTAGTTGGAGCGGTGGCTGCCGGTTTGTTGTTGGGGTGGCTCCGCGTCCGAACTGGGTCACTTTGGCTCCCGATCTTTGGGCATATTGTCTTCAACGGTGCTGCTGCTGTGAGGCATGTCCCCGTATTGATCGAGCCCGTCGGCAGCGAATCAGTTACATTGCCGCCCTTGTGGCTCGTGCTGGTCGGTATTGCTGGCGCTATACTGGGGCCGTTCTGGGTTCGTTGGGTGTTGTCTCTCAAGGAGGGGGCGCGACAAGTTCCGTTTCCGCCAGACCATGCGCGTTAGTTGCTCGCTTTCAGGTTGCCAGTGCAGCCCTCTCCGCCGCGCGCAGCGCGGAAATCAGTACACCACCGCAAGTTACCGCCAACGCGAGCCCGGCGTTGAGGGGCTCGGCCGCGCGGAGCCTGCGAGCACGGCCGGCCGTGAAGCTAGTGCCCTTTCGAGGAGCATCAAGAATGGCCCTGGTCTCCAGCACCGGCACTCGGTACTATCACCAAAATCGGACCTACCACGTGATGGCGATGACGAATTCCCCCGGGCAGCTAGCTGAGCGTTACGGGTACACACCGTACGGGAAGCGGCGTGTGGTTTCGCCATCTGGTGCGACGTTAGCTGCGAGCGCTGTTGGGAGCCAGGTAGGGCTCACGGGGAGGTACCATGACGGCGAGACGGGGCTGACGTATTTCCGGGCGAGGTATATGGATGCGGAGTTGGGGAGGTTTGTCGGGCGGGACCCCATTGGTTACGTGGATGGGGCATCGCTTTACGGTAGCTACTTTGTTCCCCGATTCACTGACCCGAGCGGGAACCAAACTGCAACCGGAGAATATGGTGGCGCTTCGCTTTCGGCACTTAAGGCTTCCTTTCAAGGAGCGAGCAGAGAGGCGAGACATGCACCGGTGATTGATGCTGTAACAGGCCTGGAGACAGCAAGGTATGATTTTACGTTTTTTTATACGTGCGCACCTGGATACGAAAGCGCAAACATTTCGGGAGGAGCCTGGAGCGGCTTTCATTCCGTTGGGGCAGCGGTCGAGGGGTTTGGGTTGATGACTTGGAATTCAGCAGTGCACCGCAACTCAAGTCAGTTTGAGGCATGCACGCTGGAGAATGGGTGTCCCGGGGTGGCCTTTGTTGTTGACTTGGCGGTAGATATCTACGTTAATACGACGTTGATTCTGGGCACATACTCCCGTAAGCTTTATACGGAGAGCCTGAGCCTTCAATGCCCTTGCCGGAAGCCATGAGAAAACGCGATACAGATCCTTTAGGGACTCTATCCCTGATATTGGGCATGGCAAGCCTTCTCATCGGTGTGAGTGGGCCTGTTGCTGTGGTCTTGGGCTTCATAGCTCGGGGGCGCGCGAAGGCAGACCAAAGTTGTTCTCCGAATACAGCGTTCGCCAATGCGGGGATTGTTACGGGCGTATCAGGAACCATCATCCTCGCGGTCGTGCTGCTCCTTTTCTTTGGAGCCTCGGCGGGACCCTCCGTGCAAGTGCGGTAGGTGCATCCGTTCGTGGTGGAGGTGAGGTTCAGCCCCCTCCACCGCGCGCAGCGCGGAGGTCCGTACATCACCGCAAGTCACCGCCCGCGCAAAGCCGGTGATGAGGGGCTCGGCCGCGCGGAGCCAGCGAGCACGGCCGGCCTTGCTTTTTCGCATCCTTTTGAGGAGCATTCAATCACCAGAATCGGATTTGCCACGTGATGGCAATCACGAATTCTAGCGGGCAGCTTGCCGAGCGTTACTGGTACACGCCGTACGGGAAGCGACGTGTGGTTTCGCCAGCAGGTGCGACGTTAGCTGCGACCGCCGTGGGGAACCAGGTGGGGTACACGGTGGGGGCGGGATCCCTTGCATGACGTGGCGCCTTCGCCCGCTTCATTCTTCGGCACCAGATTTCCATTAGAAGATATGGGGAGCGTTACATCGCGGCCCGTTGGCTTTTGTTTCCCGTGCCGTCCAGAGATACTCCGGATGGCTATCCGCGCCAGGCAAGTGGCAGACTTTCTACGAGTTGAGGCCTTGTGACGCGCGGTGTCCGCCGGGCTATACATGATGTTCGGGAATGGGTTTGCAACCAAGTAGGTGAGACATGCGCTCGGTTTGTGGTCGCGAGTCCAGAGCGGAAGCAAGTCACTGCGTACCTTGGAGGCGCCGGATGCGGCGACAGCTCGGTGCGGCGCAGCCGCTGCTTGGGATAGTGGCCGTAGATCAACTCCTGAAAAGGATCGCCCTTTTGATTTTGCCAGAACAAGAAGCCGTGCAGGGGGACGCGATGCTGCAGTTTGTGCTGAGATTGAACAGTTCTGGAGTTGGATCATGGGTTAGCTCTGCCTTCCCTGCGGAGACTATGGATGCGATCACTGGGGATGTTGGTGGCATTGCTGGCAATGCTCTTGTTGCCTTGATGCTCGTGCTTGCCCATCGTCGCAAGGCACATTTGTTCTGGGGGCTGCTCCTCGGGTGCGCGCTTGCAGTACCGCTTGCGTTGGCTCTCTCGTCGATCCAATCTACCTATGCGCTTTCGCCAGGGACCCTAAAGAGCCTTCTTGTTGCGGAGCTCTGGAGCTCAGTGGCCCTGCACGTGACACTCTGGATACTACTGAAGGTGAAAGGCAGCCTCTGGCGTTTTCCGGTCGGATTTCTTGCGGCGGCAGGTGCAAGCAATTCGCTCGATCTGTTGCTTCCTCCTCACGCGGTAGTTGACTACATTTATTCCAGCCTGATTAGTGGTTTGTTTGGCTTCGGCGTCTTCAACCTGGCGGATGTCGCTTACCTTCTCGCTATAGGTATGTGCCTGATCCTCGGCCTGAGAACGGTTCATCACGTCGCTCGATGGCTGAGTGCATGGCTGCACCTAAGGTGAAGCGCTCGTACGGCATTCCAGGTTAACATCTAGGCACGCCACGGCGAACCAAAGGCGGAGGGATCTAGATCCCATGAACCCACACTATCCTTGCCGGCCAGAGGCTGGAGCGGGCACATGCTCCACTTGGCCGCAAGAGCTCCGGGCACCTGGCCTACGGGCACTCAAATTGGACTGGGGGTCAGATGCTGGTACTCTAGGAGCGTAGAACGTTCAGGAGGTCACATATGAGGTCTTTTTTTGCTCGATCCACTCGTTGCCTCGGGTTGGGGTTACTCGGGAGCTTGCTGGGGCTGTTGGCGACCATCAGCTGCGGAGAAAAAAACAAGGGGACTCCGAGCGGCCAAGCCGCGGCCTGCGGCGTGCTCAGTTGTGGGGCGAGCTGCCAGAATGATCAAGGCTGCGGCCTTGGGCTATTTTGCGGGACGGAGGGTAAGTGCACGGCGGAGTGCCTGGCCAACGGGAACCAATGTTCAAGCGGGCAGACGTGTTCGTCTTCGGGGCGGTGCACGGTCACGCCAATGCTCGATATTCCTGGGCTCGGTGGCCCTTCGGGAGGTGGAGCCGCGGGCACCGGCTCCGCAGGTGGCGGGCAAATGATGGGCTGCGTGACGGCCGAGGTGAAGTTCGAAAAGCAGATCCCCACCGTTGTTCTCTTGGTGGATCAATCGGGCAGCATGGACCAGACATTTTCAGGGGACTCCACCAACAACGATGCCGAACGGCGGTGGAACATCTTGCGTAATTCCCTGATGGACCCTGCGAGCGGCATTGTCTCTCGCCTTCAGGCGGAGGTTCGTTTCGGCCTTGCTCTCTATACCGGGCCGATGGGTACCGGGAACGGGGATCGGACACCGGCCGGCACCACGTGCCCCCTCTTAACGGAGGTTCCTGTTGGGTTGAACAACTTCCCCAATATTCTGCCTGTGTACAAGGAGAACGACTGGGCAAGCGAAACACCAACCGGTGAATCTGTGGCGAAGGTTGCAGAGAATCTGATAGCGGTGACGGAGCCTGGACAGAAGGTAATTGTTCTAGCAACGGATGGTGAGCCGGATACCTGCGCTGAGCCCAACCCCCAAAACGGCCAAGCCGCCTCCATCACAGCCGTGCAAAACGCCTTCAATCAGGGCATCACCACCTTCGTCATCAGCGTCGGCAACGATGTGGGGGAGATGCATCTTCGCAACGTGGCCAATGCCGGCCAAGGCCTCCCCATTGACGACCCCGGCCAACGCTTCTACCGCGCCAACAGCCAGGTTGAGCTCGAATCGGCCTTCAACACCATCATCAACGGTGTGCGGACCTGCGTGTTTGCCCTGAGCGGACAGGTGCAGCCTGGCTTTGAGGCCCAGGGCAAAGTGCTCCTCAATACTAATCAGCTGCCTTACCTGGGCGCCGACGGCTGGGTTTTAGAAGACAGTGGGCGGCGCGTCCGGATCCAGGGCAGCGCTTGCGAAACGATCAAGAGTGCCCAAGCTCCGGTGATCGACATCAGCTTTCCGTGCGGCGGGTTCACGCCCGCAATCATCAGATGAGTAGAGAGGGCTAGCTAGATCTTCCGAATCCGCGGCTAGCCTTCGCGCAGGCTTGCCAGGAATGCCGCCAGTAGCTGTTCGTCGTTGCGCGATAATGTTCTGAAGGCGACGCCCATGCCTGGGGGGAGCTCGTTCTTCTCGTCGAAGGATCGAGCCCAACGGACCTCAGCTGCGATGCGCAGCGGAACGGTTCGATCCGGCAGAAAGAGGCGAACTTCCAGCGGCTCACCTACGGGCTTGATGGCATGGCTCGCAATGAAGCCGCCGCCCAAAGAAAGATTCTCAGCAAAGCCAGAGAAGTAGTTCTGCTCCTTGCCGAGCCCTACGTCGAGCTCCACAGCATGGCGGGCGGACGCGCGCCGTTCAGCCATCGGGCCGCTGATGCTCGCAGGTTTGCCATCGTTCTGGGAACTGCCGTTAGATTGGGTGCCGTCGTGCTTGCTAGCCAAGATGCCTCTGAGAGTGCGCGAGTGCGCCAGGGGATTGACGGCCGCGTGACGCCAAAGCTTTAGAGCTTCAGTAAGCGATGCCCGAAAAAAATGCGCATGGGGCTAGGCACGAGCGAACGTAAGCGCACCCGTGACAGTGTAGCTGCAGAATCGGGGCCTGCGGGGTGCGGAGGAAGGCCTGCAGCGAAACCCCTACACCCAGGGGTGAATGCCGAGCTCGGGGCGCTTAGAACGCCAGGCTAACGCTACCTGGAGGGCGAGGTAAGACATTACGAGGCTGAAGAACACTAACAGCGCGATCCTGGAGCCATCAACCACGAAGGTGGGTAAGCTCACCTTGTTCGCCCATGGAGTGATGACAGCCAAAAGTGCTCCCGCCGGCACAACCCATTTCCAGAGCCAGCCCCCGAGGTCCGCGATGCTGACGCTGCGCACCGCCAAGCGCGTGAAGAGTCCCAGTGCGAACAAGCACAGCGTCTTCACAAAGAATAGGACCACACTGAGCCCCACGGCAATCAGTGTGGGTGCCGCTTGAGTGTCTCCCGGATGCCGCCAACCACCCAAAAAAAAGACCACACCCAGGGCGGAGAGCGCACTCAGAAAGAACCAGTCGACGACGCTTGGGGCACGAGTGTCCCCGTGCAAGTGGGCTAAGGGCAAACGCGTGAGTTGAGGGGCGTAGCTCGGAACTAGACACAGAAGGTAAAGGCTGAAGGCTAAAAGAGAGAGCGGGCTAGAGAACGCATTCCACAGCCACGGTGCGGCGCCTTGAGCTAACGCCACACGCTCCAGATCCATCGTGCCTGTTCTCACGGCAACGTGTGAGAGAGAAGCGAAGATCAAAGCGAGGTGCGTGAGCGCAAAAAAAGCGCTCTTCAGGGCACGAGAAAGCGACCAGGTTCCGAGTGGGCGGCGCCCACCGGCGATGAGCGCACCGAGCAGCAGCAGTATGGCCAGACCTGCATAGAGGAAGGAGGAAGCACGCTCAGAGACGTCCGCACGTGATAACCAGGCGAAGCTCGCTAGTACCCCTAGCGTGAGGACGGCTCTTGCCGCCCATCCAACGAAGGTTGTGCTGCGTTGCCTTGGTGAGAAGCGGGGCGCGGCGGGGGCAAAAACTTCTTTGCTGCGCCATGCCAACTGTGGCCCCAGCCAGCGCAGGTTTCTACCGATAGGCGTAAAGAAGCAGAGCGCCAGGGACAGCGCGAAGGCCGCGAGCCCAATCACCGTGGCGAGTACGGAGGTAGGCGGCTGGCGATGAAACGCGCCCGTGGGGAGAGTAATGCTGACCGCGCTCGGATTGTTGCCGCGTCGGAGCAGGAGGTCCGACTGGGTTGCGTCAGGACGTGGAGCGAAATCCGCCAAGCTCATGAGATTGAGCGAGTCCAGCTCGATGATGACATCACCGGGTTTGATCCCCGCGCGGTGGGCGAGACCATTTTGTGCGACCTCTGAAACCTTGAAGGGAGGATCTAGTCGCTCCAGGCTGACCCCCAGGTAGGACAAGAAGCGTGACGACTCGGCTGCTTGCTCTGCCTGCAGCTCCTGCGTCAGTGGTTTCCCGTCAATGTCGAGCACCACTTCACGAAGTGTTCCGGAAACTTTGGGTGCACCGGGCTCAGCTGAATCGAAGAGCAAGCTAGCTTGCCCCCTGAAGGTGGCATGGCGGGCCGCTGGCCCATCTCCAACGAGAGCGTGTTGCAGAGCCTTGGTGACGCTGCCCACCGCTCGATCCGGCTGGCTGATGGCTTCTCCCCGTGCGACGACCCCGCGGCGTGGGGGAGCCCCGGGACGAAAGACAGCGCCTTCCAAAACGAGGGTGGCCCGCTTACCCGGCGGGAGGTTTCGCCCAAGTAGCTCTAGTCGGTCGCCCTCAGCCACGTAGCGGGGAGAAATGCCTAGTAAATCGATAAGCGGGGCTTCGTGGCGTTCGCACGCGGTCAGGCCCGCCGCACCCACTGTGAGCAGAGCAAGCACCGCGAGCCACCGGATCGGCGTGGTCCAGCAAGCAGAAAATCTCGAGTTGCCGGCTTTTGGCGCGGGGCCCATGCCTTCCGCTATACCGAACTCCTACGAGTTGGGCGAAGAAAGTCGCGGTCTTGGTTGACGCTTCGCGGCAACTTTGCTGTGCTGCTTTTGGGCGTTCTTCGAAAGAGCTGGCTATATAAACATGGTTGCAGACGACAGCACGAATGGCCCGGGACGGCCTTTGCCGAAGCGCATTATTAAGCGCTATTCCAACCGCAAGCTCTACGACACCAAGGGCAGCAGTTACGTAACGCTGCTGCAGATCGCCGAGATGGTGAGAGCCGGCGAAGAAGTGCAGATCATCGATAATGCCACCAAGGAAGACAAAACAGACGTCACGCTGGCATTGATCATCTCCGAGGAGTTGAAGTCCACGCCGCGGGGGATCCCGCTCGGGACGCTCAAGGATCTCATCCGCCAGAGCAGCGAAAAGTTCCTATCGCACCTGCGAGAGAGCCCAGTGGGGCGCTTCATTCCCGGCGAAGGGGTTGAGGAGCGGGCGGAGGGCGCACCTGCCCCGCAGGGCCCCGCAGAGCCGGTACATACCCTGGAGGACAATGTGGGAGATGCAAACGAAGAAGGGCGGCGGGAAAGTTCAGCCCGAGGGCTGCGCGCCACCTTGGAACAGTGGCAATCCACCATCGATGAGCGCATACGAACAGCTTTGCCCAATTTTTCCGTGTTTCGGGAGCTCCAGGCGGAATTGCAGAAGCTCAGTCAGCGCTTGGAGAAGCTCGAAGAGCGTGTCGAAGAGCTCGCGAAGAAGAACCCCCCCGAGCCCCGGGAATAAGCCCACTTAGGGCTGTGTTGCTACCCCGAAGGTATCGGTATGGCGGACAAGTCTGGTCTCAGTGCGCTTGAGTTTGAGCGGGAGGCTATGGGCCACCTGGGGGGCCTTTTGGCAGTCGGAACGCGCCTCACCCGAAGCCGCACGGACGCCGAAGATCTGGTGCAGGACACGCTCGTGAAGGCTATGCGCGCACGCGACCATTTCCAGCCTGGTACGAACATGCGCGCCTGGTTGCTTCGGATCCTCACTAACACGTTTATCAATCGTTATCGTCGGGGTGGGCGTGAGAAGGCACTCTTCGAAGGGCCCACGGCGGATCCTCTGTCCGACGGTTGGATCAGCGCTACGAGTATGCGCAGCCTGCGGGATGCCGAAGGTGTTGCCCTGCAACCGATGCTTGAGGCGGAGATAAACCGCGCTTTGGATGAGCTCCCGGATGATTTTCGCGCGGTGGTGCTGCTCGCAGACGTGGAAGAAATGGGTTACCGAGAGGTCGCAGAGATCGTCGGCTGCCCCATCGGTACGGTCATGAGTCGGTTGCACCGTGGTCGCCAGCTGCTGAAGGCGCGTCTCTATCAACACGCGTTGGAGATGGGGATCGTCGCTCCAGAGGCCGAAGTAGGGAAGCGAACGGGAGCGCTGGTGCCTGAGCCTGCACCAGCACCTGTGGATCTCGCTACTTATCGTTCAGCGAAAGGGGCGAAGCGATGAGCGCGTGTCGTGAAGTTAGCCCGTACGTCGAGCCCTATGTCGACGGTGAGTTGCCGGCCTCTGATTGTGCGAAGGTTGAAGAGCACTTGCAGGGATGCGAGTTGTGCCAAGGGCGAGTGCGGCTAGACGAGGCACTGCGTATAAGTGTGCGCCGGTCCGTGCAGGAGTCGACGGTGCTATCAGTTGCGTTTGAAGAGCGGGTGCGAGCGTCTCTTGCGGCTGAACGCGCGCGTGAAGTTGAAGTGGAGCGTGCGCCGAAGTCGGCCCCGCTTGGCTGGCGAGCAGTGTTGCCGCTGGCTGCAGCTGCTGCTGTCGCGGTAGGTGTCGGCATTTGGAAAAATGGAGGGAGAACCGATGTTGGTGCTCGTCCAATTAGTGAGGCGGGCTCGGTGAATTCTCCAGAGGCGTTGGGAGCGCAGGATATTGCGGCTCGGGTTGAATCTCAGTTGGATCAGCTTGTGGAAAACCACGCGCGGGGTTCGGCTCCGCAGTTCACACAGCTGGCGATGCTGCGGCAATTGGAGCCGGAGGTGGGTGTGCCACTCAGGCCACTCAGCCTTCAGGATTACGGGGTTCGTTTTCTCGGTGGAAGCATGGTGCCGCTCAAAGGTCGCCAAACAGCATCTTTCAGTTATGGCAGCCCTGACGGTCACAGGCTAACGGTGTATGTCTACGATGCTAGGCGAGTTCCTCTCGGAAGTGCGCTCGAAGCCCGTGTAGTGCAGAGGACGCCGGTCTACGTGGGCACGCGCCGAGGGTACTCCATCGCAGCGGTGGAGCGTCGAGGTGTGGGTTATGCCTTGGCGGCTGATATGGACGATCGCGAGAGCGCTGAGTTGATCGTACGTTCGGTGCATTGATGACGCTTGGCCCGGGAGCCGGCCGGGTGCAAAGGTGAGGTAACCTAAGGCGCTTTCGGTTGTCGGCCGTTGGGGGAGTCATGCCTCGACGTTTCCGCGCAGCGTGGGCTGTGAGCCTGCTCATGGTGTTGCCGCCCGTGGGCGCCTGCCAGTTTGAATCGAGCGATGTGTGCGGGCCCGAACTTGAGTTCAATTCTGGGGTGAACGTGTGCCAGTGCAAAGCAGGGTCGATACTTGTCGGCGGGCAATGCGTGGCCTGCGCTGAACACGAGATCGCGGTGGTGGATAAGTGTGAATGTGAAACTGGATTTGTGCGTGGTGCCACCGGAACCTGCGAATTGCCTATTGTCGGTCTTGGTGATAGCTGCGATCCGGATCAGGCGAGTTCGTGCGCGGGCAAAAAATACGACTACTGTGCCCGTGCCCGTGCGGGTGACGGCTACTGCACCCAGAGCGCTTGCTCCGCTTCGACAGAATGCCCAGCGGGGTACACCTGTGCCATCTGGGCAACCCCAGCCTTCTGTGAACGACCCCCGACCGGGCTGGGGCAAACCTGCGCTGCCTCGACCGATTGCGCAGGCAAAGATGCCAGCTTCTGTGAGGCGTTCGTAAGCAAAGCGTGCCTCGTCCCGAACTGTGACCTTGGGAGGAACGATTGTTCGGATACGTTCGGCTGCTGTGATTTGAGCAAATTTGCCCTGCCCAATTTGTGTGTACCAATAGGGATGTGTCCAAAATGAGGGGGACTCGGCTCGCACTGTTGTTGGTACTGAGCGCACTCGTGCGTACGCCGCGCGTTGCCGCACAGGAGCCCGTACCAACTCCCGAACCTACCGAGCTTGATTCGGCGCCAGCGGCCACCCCGGAAGAGCCTCCGCCCGCTCCGTCGGCACCGGTGCCCGCTTCCAGTGCTTCTGGGGCGCCCGAAGTGGCCGCTCCTGCGGGGGACGCCGCTACCACGGCATCGGCGGCTACGTCACCCCCGGCCACACCAACGAAGAGCGAACCCACCGCTGACAGTGTGAGTGCCGCACTCGTTGCCAATGAAGCGGACGCGAGTGACGCCGCCGGCGACACCGCAAGCGAGGACGTTCAAGCTCATCCGTTTGAGATTTACGGCTTTGCCGACATTTACTTCGCGGCGCCCTTCTACCGACCCAACTCGCCGTATGCCGCTGCAGGGCTCGGCTCTCACACGTTCTTTAGCATAGGCAATTTTAATCTTTATCTGAGCAAATCCCTGGATGAAAGTTGGAGTTTTCTGGGCGAGGTGCGCTTCCTGTATGCACCCAACGGGGCCAACGACCCGGCGAACCCTGGTACTCGGATTTCCACGCAGGTGGGGGATTACGCGGACATTGACCGCCCGTTCCGCTGGGGTGCCATTGAGGTCGAGCGGCTTCATGTGGATTATCGACACAGTGAGCTGTTCTCACTTCGCTTGGGGCAATGGTTAACACCGTACGGCATTTGGAACATCGACCATGGCTCGCCTACCGTTATCGCGATTCAGCGACCCTACATTGTCGGCGAGGAATTGTTCCCTGAGCAACAAACCGGGCTCCAAGCTTTTGGCCAGGCCTTCGCAGGCGATTTGAAGTTGGGCTACGCGCTCGGCGTTTCCAACGGAAGGGGGCCGATGGATCAACAGCGCGATCTTGATTACGACAAGGCGTTCACCGGGAGGCTAGAAGCTGGCTACAACGGCCTTGGGGATTTGCGGGTGGGTAGCTCCTATTACCGCGGGAGGTACACCAACGCGAGTTTCCCGTTGATCGATGCCAGCACAGCGAGCGCCGATCGCAAGGTGCTTGAGCAGTATTACGAGCAGTCTTTCGGCGCCGATCTACAATGGGACTACGAGAAATTCCTCTTGCGTTCGGAATTTGCCTACAGCGAACGCTGGTATCAAGGCGGCGTGCGCAAGGTGGTCAGCCCGGGGCAGGTGTATCCGGATCGCCGCCGTTACGGTGCGTATGTCCTAGCTGGCTACAGGACGCCATTCTTTGACTTGATGCCGTACGCGATCCTTCAACACTACGTATTAGGGCACGATCCTGTGCTGCCCCAGCTCGATCGGCTGCGCGCCTATCACGCAGGTATCAATTGGGCCGTCACTCCTAGCGTTACAGCGAAGGGTGAATACGTCTACGTTATCTTCCCCGATGCAGCCTCTCTGCTCACCGAACGAGACACTCTCCATTTGGTTCAGTTCCAGCTAGCGGTGGCGTTCTAGTCATGACCACCGAGGGTATGCATCGTAGGCATCTGTTGCTCCACCTCGGGGCTCTGACCGGCTACTTGTTGTTGGGGCAGGATGCTGAAGCCGCCGAACCACTAGCGGTAATAGTGCCGAAGGCTTCGTGGCTTAGTGGCGTAAGCCTGCAGGAGCTGCGGCGCGTGTACCAAGGCGAGCTGGATTCGCTGGGAGGGCGGCGTGTGTTGCCCCTGAATCAACCCCCTCGCACTGAGGTTCGCGAGCGCTTTGACCGCAGTGTTCTCAAGATGAACGCCGAGGAAGTTGCGCGTTACTGGATCGATCGGCGTATTCGGGGGAGATCGGGCGCACCGAAATCCGTCCCGACGAGGCTCATGGCTCCTGTGGTGGCCAAGCTTCCGAACTCTGTGGGTTACGTCACACTTTCGGCTGTAAATGCCGGAGTAAAGATCCTGCCTGTGGATGGGCGCCTGCCCGGGGAGCCTGGATATCGGCTCACGTAAAGCTCTGCTTCCGCAGCTCCAGCCGGGAAACTTACGAGAGATCTTGCTTGCGTTCCACCCGCACCGCCGAGGCTTTGTAGGCGGGCTGGCGTGAAAAGGGATCGAAGGCCGCGAACGTTAACTTGTTGACTCGTTCGTCGTGCATGGGCAAAAATACTTGCCCGGGTTTCACCGAAGCGGTGACGAAGGCTCGGGCTACGAGTGAGCCACGCTGGGATGTGACGGTCACTTCCTCACCGGGGCTGATACCTAGACGCCGTGCGTCGGCTAGCGAAACCTCGACGTGCAGGTGCTCCGGGCTCAGTTTGGCCAATACTGGCGAGCACTTGGTTCGGGTTCCGGTGTGCCACTGGCTGGATGTGCCACGGCCGGTTAGCAGCAAGAGCGGGTAGTGCTTGGTAGTGGGCTCTGGAAGCGGGCGAGGGTCGCCGAAAAGGAACTCGGCTTTGCCGTCTTTGGTGAAGAACTTCCCGTCTTCAAACAAGCGCCGTTCGTTGGCTTCAAGCGTTTGCCCTTCTGGTAACGGCCACTGAATGCCCCCGGCGCGTAACAGCGCGGCGTAGCCTCGAATGCCCGTAATATCGCAGGGGCGGCCGCGGCTGAGGCGCTTCAAGATCTGAAACACCGCTTCCGGGCTGGTCCACTCTGTAAACAGGTGGTCCACCTCGAATGCCTGCGCAATGAGGCGGAAGATATGAAAATCGGCCAAAGCTTGGCCAGGGGCACGGCTCACGCGTTGGATGACGCCAATGCGCCGCTCAGAATTGATGAACGTGCCTTCCTTTTCACCCCAGCCCGCCGCCGGCAGCACAATGTCAGCTACCTTTGCAGTATCCGTGTCGTGATACATATCTTGCACCACGAGGCACTCAAGGCGCGCCAGCACGTCTTTTAGGTGCGATTGATTGATCCACGAATGCATGGGGTTGGTGCCAATAACCCACAATGCTCGAATGCGTTGAGAGAGGATGCCTTCGACGATTTGATCGTAAGCCAGGCTCGGTACGGTTGGGATGTTATCCACTGGAATGCCGAGGATGCGGGCCACATCAGCGCGGTCTTCTGCGTTCTGGAAGTCTCGACCGCCGAAGAGGTTCGTTGTGTTGCTGAAGAGGCGAGAGCCCATCGCGTTGCATTGCCCGGTGATGGAGTTCGCCCCCGTACCGGGGCGACCAATGTTCTTGGTCATCAACGCGAGATTGATGATTGCTTGGGCCGTGCGGACCCCTTCGTGACTTTGGTTGACGCCCATTGTCCACCAGAAGCTAACTCGCTTTCCGTCAGCGATGATTTGAGCGAGGGCTAAGATTCGGTCTTCAGGGATGCCTGTGAGCTCGCTCGCATTTTTGATGGAAAACCCAGCAATGTGTTGTGCAAAAGCTTCGAAGCCTTGAGTGTGCTGAGCGATGAAGTCGCGGTCTATCTTGCCCCAGGTGAGGAGAAGATTGGCGAGGGTGTAGAGGAGCACCAGATCTGTTTTGGGGGCTACGGCGTAGTGCTGCGTAGCCGCTAACGCCGTCTCTGTGGCACGCGGATCTACTACCACGACGGTTGGCTTGTTGGGGTTCTTGCAGATGCGCTCCCAAAGGATGGGGTGAGCGATGCAGAGGTTGGAGCCCCATAGAATGATGACGTCAGACGCCTCGAAGTCCGCATAGCTAAAAGGCGGAGCATCAAACCCGAAGCTCTGCTTGTAAGCGGTGGCGGAGGTGGCCATGCACTGGCGAGTGTTGCCATCTCCGTGCCGAATACCGAGGCCGAACTTGGCCAAAGCGCCGAGGAATGCAAGCTCTTCAGTGGGCAGTTGGCCGGTTCCGATCCAGGCCACAGAATCCGGACCGTGTTCGGCCTGGATGGCGCGAAAGCGGAATACCATCTCAGCCATCGCTTCCTGCCACGTTGCCGGCTGAAGCTTGTTGTTGCGGCGAATGAACGGCATGGTTGCTCGGCCTGGGCCCTTGAGTGGCGCTAGCGCTTCCCAGCCTTTGGGGCACGCCATTCCGCCGTTCACGGGGTACGCCTTATTCGGCATTAGCCCCACCGCTTCGCCTTTTTTCATGAGCACATCCAAGCCGCAGCCGGTTGAGCAAAATCCGCACACCATCGTTGTTTTTTGGTCTGGTGCGACTCGGGTAGGGAGGCGGCCAAGGCCAAAAGAGCTGGGTGCTTGGAGAAGCTCACGCGTGAGCGGCCCCTCCGAGCGGACCAAGAGCTTGCGAAGGGTTGGTCCGATTTTCTGTGGTGTGATCTTCATGGCAGGGGCCCCGGCATGTGTGAAGCTGGTGCAGCACTAAAGAACAGATAACGTTCAGCGAATTCGCCAACGAGCAGGGCAAGCAATAGGGCAGGCCCAAAAACGCCGACGTAGGCGGATAGCGGTCCGAGGCTTAACAGCGCGGCTGGCAACAATACTCCGCCTAGAAGGGCAGCCCCGAAACGCAGCTTGGTTGCAGTGCGCAACTGACCAGTGAGCAGAATCGCCTGCCTCTTAAGTACTGATTGGCGCGGGGCTCGGAGGTGCGTGAGCACACGCGCCTCGAACGCGAGCTTTAGAACACTCACACCGAGGATGAGGCTCAGAAGCACGCGGAGATCCGCCTCTCCAAGCGGCGTTTCCGAAGGTACGGCGCTCATGGTGAGCACTGCCGCGGCCCCCAACAGGAGAAAACTGCCGAAAAATCGAATGCCAGTTTCCTCTGCCTGCCACTCTACGCGGCGGGTTGCCACGTACACCATCACAGATGAAAAAACGCCCAAGATGCCGAACACGGATGCACCCACTCGTGCGGAATGAGCGACACTCTCAATCAATGGAGCATACGGCAAATACACAGCGCTCGGGAGAGCGCTCGGGAGAGCCAAGAGCCCACCGTAAAGAAGCGCCAGTTTTGCAAAAAAACCAAAACACAGAGCTTCCCGGCTAAGCCAAGAGGTGCGGAGGCCCAAAACTGCACGAAAGAAAAGCCAGGGCCTTCCCAAGTGGAAAACACTGGCGCCGAGTGCAAGCACAGCAAGAAAACACGCCAAGGCGGCTTGAGCGAGCGGGCTGCCGGAGGCGCGCCCCGTCAGGCTTTCGAGGCCCAAGCTCAAGGCGAAAGCCCCCACAGATAGCTGCGTGAGCGTTAACATGATTACGAGTGCCGGGTGCGAGTGCTCGGCCTTTACGCTGTAGAAATCACCCGCCAGCATGTTCGGGGGGAAGGGCTTTTTTGAGGTGTAGCGGGTGGTAGGCACCGTGTGTTCGGGTGTGGGTGTGGACGGCAAAAAGCTATGCGCCTCACTCGCCTGGATCACATGAAGCTGATCTACGATTCGGATGGAAATGGCTCCGTTCGGGCACGCCTGAACGCAGCCGGGGGCTTCCTCGTTGGCGAGCCTATCGCTACACATATCGCATTTGCGAACGATACCCAAACGCTTGTTGTACTTGGGCGCATCGTACGGGCACATCAGCGTGCAGTACTGGCAACCAAAGCACTGATCGTCGAGGTGCTTTACGATTCCGGTTACGGGATCTTTTTCGTACGCTTGAACCGGGCAGCCACTCATGCAGGCGGGCTCAAGGCAGTGGTGGCAGGATGAAGTGACCAGCCGAGCAGCGGGCGCTTCGGAGGTGCCGCCATGCAGAAAACCAACGCCGCGCCAGGTTTCAGCCTGATCGAGACCGTTCATGGAGTGACAACCGGTGACGCATGCTTTGCAGCCGGTGCATGCGTCTAGGTCGACCTCAAACGCGTATTGCTGACCATTTTGAGGCTTGGTAAGGGGCAGCAGATCTCTGTAGATTTTGTGCTTTTCCTGCACTTCGCCCGACTCATGGAGGTCGCTGAACTTCTCCACGGCGGTGAGAGTTTGTTGCTCGCCGAGGAACTTTTCGAGAGTAAGAACGGGAAGCTTGCGTTTGACGGTGGGCTCGTGCGTGCGCGTGGCCGTGCCAATTAGTGTCAAGGACACTTCCGCGCTCATGGAGCTCCGTTCACGTCGACGAATACTTTGGCGTCGGCGACCATTACCGGGTAAACCCGCAAACGAACTCCGGGGTCATCCAGACACTCACCCGTTTCGAGATTAAAGCTCTGTTTGAAAATCGGTGAAGCGATCTTTGGGATCCCCGCGCGATCCCCCACGATGCCGCGAGCCATCACGTACGCGCGGCTAAAAGGATCGAAATTGGCTATCGCGTATACGGTGTCGCTGGCGTTGAGGCGAATAAGGGCGACTTGCTCACCATCCAGCCAAGCCGCAACGCCACTGCTCGGCGCGATGTCGTCGAGGGCACATACTTCTTGCCAGGCTCTAACCGATTCCGCCGTTCGAGGGTGAGATTCGCGGGGTCGCAACTCGTTCGGCTCAAGATTCATGCGGGACGTTTCCATGGCTCGGGCCTTATTCGTCCGCGCTGAACACTGGAAGTCGGAGCTTTTTCGGCAGGATAGTCTTCTTTTCGCTCCAGCTCGCGGGGCGTTGTTGGCGACGTTCTTCGACGAAAACCACGCTCGGATCGGGTTTGTCGGAATTGATAAAAGCGCGAAATAGCTTGAGCTTGTCTGGGCTCTCTAGCGTTGTCTTCCATTCGCACTGGTAGGTGCCAACAATGTGAGCCATCTCGGCTTCGAGCTCAGCCCCCAAGCCTAGCGAATCATCCACAATCACTTGGCGCACGTAGTCGATCCCGCCCTCAAGCTTTTCGAGCCACGTAGCTGTGCGCTGCAACCTGTCAGCCGTGCGGACGTAGAACATGAAAAAGCGGTCCAGGTACCGAACTACCGTTGCTTCATCTAGGTCGGCGGCCAGCAGTACTGCGTGGCGCGGCTTCATTCCTCCGTTGCCGCCTACGTAGAGGTTGTAGCCCTTCTCTGTGGCGATGATGCCAAAGTCTTTGCCTTGAGCCTCTGCACATTCTCGCGCGCAGCCAGAGACTCCACCCTTGAGCTTGTGTGGGCTGCGAAGGCCCTTGTAGCGGTGCTCAAGGCGCACCGCGAGCCCGAGAGAATCCTGAACGCCATAACGGCACCAAGTGCTGCCCACGCAGCTCTTAACTGTTCTCAGTGCCTTGCCATAGGCATGCCCTGATTCGAAGCCCTGCGCGGTAAGATCGCTCCAGATGGCTGGCAGCTGCTCTAGCCGTGCACCGAACATATCGATGCGTTGCCCGCCGGTAACCTTGGTGTAAAGGCCATATTTTTTGGCGATAGTTCCGAGCGCAATCAGCTCGTCCGGGGTTACCTCTCCGCCGGGAAGACGCGGTACCACTGAATAGGTGCCGTCTTTCTGGATGTTAGCCAGAAAGCGGTCGTTGGTGTCCTGGATGGTGGCGTGTTCACCGGCCAGTACGTGTCCGTTGTGGACAGAGGCAAAAATGGATGCGGCAGCGGGTTTGCAGATTTCGCACCCCAGGCCCGTGCCGTGCCGTTCGATGAGCTCGCGGAATGTAGTGATATTGTGGAGGCGAACCAGGTGGTAGAGCTCCTGGCGGGTATGGGCGAAGTGTTCGCAGATGCTGTTGTTGACTGTGACCCCGGCTTGAGTGAGCTCGGCTTTCAGGATGTCATCCACTAATGTGGAGCAGGAGCCGCACCCGGTGCCAGCCTTCGTGCACTTCTTGAGAGGCTTTAATTCGGTGACCTTCCCCTCGCAAATGGCAGCCCGAATGGCGCCCTTGCTCACGTTATGGCAAGAGCAGATGATCGCGGAGTCGGTAAGTGCGCCGAGCCCGAAAGCTGCGTTAGCTCCACCGTCAGAGGCCGGGGCGATGAGCGCCGCGGGGTTCTCCGGAAGTGGCATGGCCCCCAGGTAGTGGGCAGAAAGCCGACCATAATCTCTCGCGTCCCCCACCAGGATGCCGCCTAAAAGCAGCTTGTGATCGTCGCTTACGACGAGCTTCTTGTACGTTCCAAGGACACCATCCGAAAAGGTAATGGTCTTGGCTCCGGCTGCTTCTGCCATTGCATCGCCGAAGCTTGCTACATCAACCCCCAAGAGCTTGAGCTTGGTGCTCATATCGGCACCTTCGAAGCTAGCGTGTTCACCGGCGATAACACGTGCGGCCACCTCTGCCATTCGATAGCCCGGAGCCACCAGCCCGTAGGTGCGGCCAAAATGGGCTGCACATTCGCCGATTGCGAATACGCCCGGTTGCTCGGTTCGACATTGATCGTCAATGGCGATGCCTCCTCGCTCACCGATCTTCAGCCCCGCGTTTCTTGCGAGCTCATCCCGTGCACGGATGCCCGCGGAAAAAATGACCAGATCCGTCTCAAGCATGCTGCCATCGGCAAACCGCAGCGCCGCAACTCGTCCATCTTCGCCGGTTACGATTTCGCGGGTGTCCTTGCCCACGTGCACCACAACGCCGAGCTCCGTGATGCGAGACTTTAAGAGCTCGCCTCCGGTTGCGTCGACCTGAAGGGGCATCAGGCGCGGTGCAAATTCCACCACGTGCGTTTCGAGGCCGAGCGAAAGCACAGCGTTACCCGCTTCAAGCCCAAGGAGCCCTCCGCCTATCACCACGCCTCGTTTTGCACCTGCCGCGCCAGCCCGGATAGCAGCCAGATCTTCAATGGTGCGGTAGACGAAGCAGCCAGGCTCGTTGCCACCGGGAATAGGGGGCACGAATGGGCGTGACCCTGTGGCGAGGATAAGGAAGTCGTACGCTTGTTCGCGGCCCGAGGCTGTTCTCACCAAGCGGTTAATTGGATCTAGCTCGACGGCCGGATCGGACACGCAAACTTCAACACCGTAGCTTTCGTATTCTCCCTCCGCGACGAGGCTGAGATCTTCGGCGGTGGTTTTTCCGTCAAAGTACTTTGATAGATTCACCCGATCATACGCGAGACGCGGCTCTTCGGCGAAAACCGTCACCTGATGGCTGGTGCAGAGGCCGAGTTCGAATGCGGTCTGCAGGAAGTGGTGACCCACCATTCCATTCCCGATAACCACGATGTTGGGTCGAACAGCATTGTTCATTGGTTTTTCTTCTTCCGAGAGCCCTTGAGGGGGCTTACTAATTCTGGGCGCTGGATTGAGGCAAACGCGACACTGGAGGCATACGCACGGGAGCGGCTTCCTGGCCATCGCTTCTGCGTCCGCGCAATTGCAGGTAACGCATCAGCGTTGCCACGAGCGGCCCCATCTTTGGGTGCTCAGGGATTACGTGCACGGTGACACCGTAGGATTGAACGATGGCGTTGCACGTGGGGCCGACAACAGCCATCACAACGCGCTCATTCAATGCGCTCAATAGTTCTTCGGCTCGCCCTATGCGCTCGGCGACTTGCATGAGATGTCGAAATTGGATCTGGCAGGTGATGGCAAGGGCATCTACGCGGCCCAGGACCAATTCTTCAATGAGCGCTTCGAGCGCCGTCGTAGGATCAGGAAGCAGCCAGCGATAGAGCCAAATTTCCGTTAGATCGACTCCGCGTGCCAGCAGGGTTTCAGCGAGGGCAGCGCTGCGTTCGCCGTAGTGAAACAGAAGAATGCGACAACTATTAAGCTCGATGCCGGAGAGGGCGTCAATCACCTCGCTGGAGGTGAAGGCATCACGTGCCAACAACGTGGGTGGCACACCAAAACCCCTGAGTGCAGCCGTGGGCTTCGGCCCGCGTGTAACGGTGGTAATGTTACGAAGCCCAGAGACGAGTGCGGCTCGCGCTCCTGCTTGCTCTGCGGCCTCAAAAAGTTGGGAGACGGCCACGCCTGTCATGAACACGACAACTTCGTAGCGGCCCGCTTCAATGTCCGTAACGATCTTGCGAACGAGCTCAGGCGACGTAGTGCAATCTTCTTTGAGCGCTGGGGCCAAAAGCGGCTCGCCGCCGTGTTTCACTACCAGGCGAGCACATTCTCGGCTCATCCGCGACTCCAAGAGCGCCACGACTGGTCGAGCGGCTTCTGTCACGACTCGCACTCCATTATCGCCATGTCCCTCGGGCTGCAAAACACGCAATCTCCAGAGCAAGGCGTGTGCCAGACGTTTTTGCACTCAACAATGCCCTTGTATGCGTGGGGTTGAGTGCGTGGAAACAGCCGGGAAACATCAGGGAAGCTCACTAGTGCGACGAAATTGTCGCCTACTGCGTGTCGGTCCGACAGAACTGTCGGCGGGCGACAAACGGCCATTGTTGCGTGCGGCTTCGATGCCATATTTCTTTGCCTTGTAGCGCAGGATCCGCTCACTCGTTCCAAGCGCTCGCGCGGCTTTGGCTGCGCTGCCGTTGTGCTCCAGCAGCGCTTGGGTAATCAAACGCTTTTCCACCATAGCAACCGCTTCATCCAGCGTAGGGGTGGCACCCGGCCCATCGCTTTTTGGCTTTGCAAGAAAATCTGGAAGATCCC
Organism: Polyangiaceae bacterium; assembly: GCA_033763455.1. Lineage (GTDB taxonomy): Bacteria > Myxococcota_A > Polyangia > Polyangiales > Polyangiaceae > JBBRRP01. Next base: position 19,093 of record JANRKO010000002.1, on the reverse strand, counting down.
GCTCGTCGAGTACGTTTCGGCGACAGACTACCACAGCGCGTTCGATCACATTTTCGAGCTCGCGCACGTTACCCGGCCATGCGTACGCTGCTAAGCGCTCAGTGGCCGCTGTAGAGATGCGGGAGATGCGCCGTTGATGTTCCCGCGCGTACTTAAGCAAGAAGTATTCTGCGAGCCCGGGAATGTCAGCGCGCCGTTCTCGAAGGGGCGGTACTACGATCGAAAATACATTGAGCCGGTAGTACAGATCTTCACGGAATGCTCCGGCCGCCACAGCGGCTTCGACATCTTTGTTAGTAGCCACCACAAGGCGTAAATCAGCTCGGATTGTCTCGGTGCCGCCCACGCGTTCAAACTCCCGAAATTGCAGAACTCGCAGCAATTTGGCTTGTGTCAACGCAGAGAGCTCGGCCACTTCGTCAAGGAAAAGCGTGCCACCTTCGGCCAGTTCGAACCGACCCTTGCGGCGCGCATGAGCCCCAGTGAAAGCTCCACGCTCATGGCCGAAAAGCTCAGCCTCGATCAGTGTTTCGGGAAGCGCTGCGCAGTTTAATTTAACGAATGGTGCTTTGGCCCGCGGTGAATTGTTGTGAATCGCATGTGCGACAAGCTCCTTGCCAGATCCTGATTCGCCGCGGACCAATACCGTGGCGTTGGTGGACGCAACCTGGCCAATCTGTTCGTAGACGTGACGCATTGCCACGCTGCCACCGATCATGTTCGAGTATTCAAATGGTGCTTGTTGGGGTTCGACGTGCTCCTCGTCAGCAGGGAGCACTCGCGCCTCTAAGTGATGGGCTTGGCGCACTTGGGCGATAAGCGTTGCGATCACCGTCAGGGCACCGACGGTAGCGAGAAAATCCGTAGCTTTGGCAGCCTGGAAATAGGCCGCCAAAGCGCCGATCGGGCGCCCGGCGAGCGTAAGTGGCACGCAGACCTCACTCCACCCCGTCCCGCCCCAGGCCTTGGGATCTACGACGTCCTCCAGAGCGGCGGGATCGTGTGCCACCAATGGGCTTACGATAGGCTTCCCGGTGTCTGCTACGCGCCCCGCAACTCCGTGTTCCATGCGGGGGCGAAACTGCTCTGCTCCAATCCCGTGTGCTGCCTCACACTCAAGGCTACCAGTTTCCGGATCAATCAAGAACACGGCTGAACGTTGGATCTGCAAAGCTTCGAGGGCACCGAGGGCGCGCGCGATGGCTGACTTAACGGTGCCCCCAGCAGAGAGCTCACGGCTTACGCGAGCGAGCAGTGCCAGGTGGTGATTGCCTTCGGGTGAGCTAGGCCCGCTTTCTGGAGTACTGAGTGCTCGCATTGCTCTCACGCCATGGTGGAGGCAGCTCCGTGTCCGAAATGTTTCGGGGCGAGGGCTTTCGGGGAAAAACGCGTTTGACAATCCTGTCCCAAACGAGGCCCGCTACGAACGACTTTGTAGCACCGCACGAGGTAGGGAGCGTGTCTATGGTGTTTCACAATTTTGAGGCAGCCAAAAAACAGCGCTTGTGGGTGCAGGTGAGCACTTGGCGCGGGCCTTGCGATAGATGAGCGCAATGAGTCTCTTCCACCACTTAAGCAGTCCGATGAAACGAACCCTCCTCACCACGGCGCTGGGCGCGCTCAGCGTGTTCTGCCTCAGCATAGCGTCCGCCCAGGCCGCTGATGCCCCACCAGCCGAAATCCCTGCCCCTGCAGATAAGCCAAAGCCACCGCCGTATTCGCTCCCCTTTCAGTTGCGTCCGGTTGTTGCCGGAACAGTCTTGCGTTCAGATTCAACGTACGCGTTTTACGAGAGCCCGACCACGCGCGGTGGCAGCACATTGGCCTCGACGCTCCTTGGAAGCTACAAGCTCACCGACGAGCTGGCGCCACTCGTTCGCGTGGGTTTCGTGAAGAACTCGCCTCCCACCGGACCTTCCGGGACTAACTTTTTGAATCCGGTTCTCGGTGGCACCTATGCCCTCAAGCTTTCTCCAGAGTTGAAACTCGGCCTCTTTCTTGGGCTGACGGTGCCGGTGGGATCGGGTGGCGGCAATTCATCGAAGCCAGAGAATCGCGCAGCTAATGGCGCTGGGATTTTGGCTCGGTCAGCGATGGACAATGCCATGTTTGCTGTCAACTACTTCACCGTGTTTCCGGGAGCAGGCATTGCTTACGTTTCTCAAGGCCTCACAGTGCAAGCCGAAGCCACCGTGCTTGAGCTCACCCGCGTGAAAGGTGAGAACTTCGACAAGGATTCCTCACGCACGAACTTCACAAGCGGGCTTCACGTGGGTTACTTCTTGATGCCCATGCTATCGCTGGGCGCAGAGCTCAGACACCAACGTTGGCTTTCTACACCCACGCCCGTGAAAGCGAACTCTGCCCTTCGCGACACCACCACCGTGGCTTTCGGGCCACGCTTCCACGTGAAGCTTTCGGAGAAGAGCTGGGTTCGTCCCGCGCTCGCGTTGGCTTTGCCGGTGGATGAACCCATGTCGAAGGCCAAATACAAAGTGATTCAGCTCGATATCCCCGTCATTTTTTGAAACCCTCGAACTTGGAGTTTGTCATGAAAGACTCGTCATTGCGTCTCAAGCGTCGCCCTTTTTTCACCGGATCGCTGGCCACGCTGGCCTCGGTTGGGCTCGGAGGGTGCAGTAAACCAGATGCGGCTGCAGCGACCCCAGCAGCAAGTGCCAAGGCGGTTGTACAGGATGTTTCGCCTAGTAAGCCAGAAACGAGCGACCTGCGCTTTGGCATGATCGCCCTTACGGATTGCTCTCCCATCGTGATTGCACACGAAAAGGGCATGTTCAAAAAGTACGGCATCAACTCCACCATTATCAAGGGTGCGAGCTGGGCCGCGATTCGCGATTCTCTCTCGAATGGAGATATTCAGGCCACGCATATGTTGCTGGGTATGCCCATTGCTTCCACGATGGGGCTCATGGGGTCTCCCAAGAAACCCATGGTGGTACCGTGGCTGCTCAATCGCAATGGGCAGGCGATTACTCTGAAGGCTTCATTCAAGGGCAAAGTCGCGGCGGATCCAAAAGCGCTCGTGCCTTTTGTGCAGGCGGCAAAGGCAGCCAACAAGCCACTTACTTTCGCCGCCACCTTTCCCACCGGGACTCACGCGATGTGGATGCGGTACTTCCTTGCTTCGGGCGGTATCAACCCCGACAAAGATGTAGCACTTGTCACCATCCCTCCACCACAAATGGTGGCGAACATGAAGATTGATCGCATGGATGGGTTTTGCGTTGGTGAGCCGTGGAACGCACGTGCTGTGGCAGATGGCATTGGCTTTACAGCGATCACCACCCAGGAGATCTGGAAGGACCACCCGGAGAAGGTGTGCGCCTTTACCGAGGAGTTCGCGGCAAAGAATCCGAAGACGGTAAAAGCCGTCTTGAAGGCCCTGCACGAGGCGAGCGAGTGGCTAGACAAGATGGAAAATAGGCCTGAACAGGCGGCGCTCGTGTCCAAGCCCACGTACATCAACTGCCCGCCGGAGGCGATTTTGAGTCGCCTGCAGGGCAACTACGATTACGGCGACGGTCGCAAGAAACAGGACCCGAATTACATGATTTTCAGTTCCCGCGGCTGCAACGTGCCAGAGCCCAAGTTTGCAAGCTGGTGGCTCACTCAGTTCCGGCGCTGGGGCATGGTGGAAGGCCCGCCCGACTACGCCGGTGTGGCTAAACAAGTCATGCGTACAGATATCTACGAAGCAGCCATGAAAGAACTCGGTGTAACGGTATCCAGGAACGAAGGTCCGGAGACGTTTTTCGATGGTGGCGTATTCGACCCAGCTAAACCCGAGGAGTACGCCACTGGGTTCAAGGTCCACAGTATGAAGGGTTGAGTCGAGTTTTCGAAACCGAAACAAGAAACTGCCTTTGTTGAGAGAACTGTTACGTTCATGAAACACAAGGTCCTGTATTTGTAATTGTAGGTTGCATTATGGAGAGCAAATCACAGATGTGGATACGGAGGCTCGCGGCGGTGGGCCTCCCCGTGCTAGGGATATTGGTGATCATCGGCTTGTGGGCGATCACCAGCAAAACCTGGGCAACGTCTCTGCCTACTCCGTGGAAAACGTGGGAGGTGAGTCGCAGCTACGTGCTTGATCCATTTTCGAAACGTGGTGAGCTAGATCAAGGGATTTTGCGCTTCACTTGGTATTCCCTAGAACGCGTCGCGCAGGGCTACGGGCTGGCGCTGCTCATTGGCACCCCGCTTGGGTTCCTCCTAGGGATGTCGCGCTTCTTTCAGGCCTTGTTCGATCCCATCGTTCAAATCTTACGCCCCGTATCACCGCTCGCGTGGCTGCCGCTCGGTTTGGTCATATTTCAGCAACCCGGGCCGGCGGGGCTCTTCACTATCGCCATGTGTTCCATGTGGCCCACGGTGCTGAATACGGCTCTCGGGGTACGTTCGGTGCCGCAGGATTACCTGAATGTTGCCAAGGTGTTGAGGCTCGGTCGCATGAAGACCCTGTTCAAGGTGATGTTACCCGCGGCGTTGCCTTACATGTTCACAGGCTTTCGGCTTAGCCTGGGCATAGCGTGGCTGGTAATTGTGGCCGCAGAAATGCTTACGGGTGCTCCCGGTGTTGGCGGCTTTCTCTGGCAGGAATACAATGCGCTCATCTACGAGCACATTATCTTGTGCATTGTCACGATTGGGCTGGTGGGCTTCATCTTGGATCGCATGATGGGTGCCATCGAACAGCGCCTGAAGGTCGCATAACAGCATGGCGCTGCTTGAGCTCTTGAACGTCGACAAATCTCACGGTCAGACGCATGTTCTGCGCAATGCCTCGCTCGCCGTGGAAAAGGGGGAATTCGTTGCGATTGTTGGCTTTTCTGGCGCCGGCAAGTCCACCATTATTTCGCTCTTATCGGGGCTTAGCCGTCCCGATAAGGGTCAGGTGCTTTGGCAGGGCAAGCCTGTGGAAGCGCCTGGCCCAGAGCGCGGCGTAGTATTTCAGAATTACTCGCTTTTGCCATGGCTAACGACGTTTGAAAACGTCTACTTCGCGGTAGATAGCGTGCTCGCTTCTTTGCCCAAGGAAGAGAAGCTGCGACGAACGGAGCGCTACTTGGCCATGGTGGGCTTGGGTCACGCCCATGAGAGGAAGCCGGCGCAGCTTTCGGGAGGAATGCGGCAGCGTGTTGCATTGGCTCGGGCGCTCGCGGCAGATCCGGAAGTCTTGTTGATGGATGAGCCATTGAGCGCTTTGGACGCACTCACCCGCGCATCGCTTCAGGACGAGATCGAGCGTATAGGTCGCGTTTCCGGTAAGACGATCGTACTCGTTACGAACGACGTAGACGAAGCCATTTTGCTTGCCGATCGCATCGTGCCACTGAGCGCCGGCCCCGCCGCTACGTTTGGGCCGAGTTCGGAGGTGGATATTCCTCGCCCCAGGGACCGACGTGCGCTCAATCACGATCCCAAATTTCGCGCACTCAAGGCGCAAATTACAGAATTTCTACTCGATAGCCGGCAGAAACGCCGAAGTGGAAGAGTGGAGGCTCCATCTGAGCCCTTAGTGCAACTAGTGGAGGTTGCCTCGTGAACAAGCGCTACCTAGAGATCTTCAATCTCGCAAAAAGCTACCCAACGCCCACGGGTGAAACGGTCATTGTTCAGGATTTTACGGTCACGGTGCGTGAGGGCGAGTTTGTAAGCATCATAGGCCACTCTGGCTGCGGAAAATCCACGGTGCTCTCCATTGTTGCGGGGCTCAACAAAGCTAGCTTTGGAGACGTTGTGCTGGCCGGAAAAGTCGTGCGCGACGCGGGGCCGGATCGCGGCGTGGTGTTCCAGGCGCCGTGCCTGTTGGATTGGCTGAGCGCGCTAGAGAATGTAAAGCTGGGCGTCGATCAGGTCTGCCCGAACAAGACCAGAGAAGAGCGGCGAAAAATTGCGGCACATTACCTTGAGCTCGTAGGCCTTGGGGATGCGCTCCATAAGAAGCCAAAGGAGTTATCCTCCGGAATGCGGCAGCGCGTTGGGCTCGCCCGTGCGTTCGCACTTTCGCCCAAAATGTTCCTGCTGGATGAACCCTTCGGAATGTTAGATTCGCTCACCCGCCTGGAGCTTCAAGACACCCTTCTGGAGCTATGGGCTCAGGATCGGAAGACGGCACTCATGGTGACGCACGATGTGGATGAGGCTCTCTTTTGTTCGGATCGCATTATCATGATGACGAGCGGGCCGAATGCACGTGTGGGGGAGATCATGGAAGTGCAGTTTGCGCGTCCTCGGAACCGCGCACAGTTGCTCGCTTCACCTGAGTACTACGCACTACGTGAGCGTCTGATCGGATTTTTGGAGGAGCAAAGCCACCCGGCTCCCGGTGTCCCAGATCCAGCAAGCCACTCGGGAGCCCGAGGCCCGCTCGAAGCTAGCGCTCGGGACGCTGTGGTCTCCGCGACGCTCTAGTACTTGCCGGTCAAGCCTGACGTCGTCGGCGACCGGCGAACACCGCAGAGAGACCAAGTAAGGCGAAGAGTGGGAGGGAGCTAGTTGGCGCACTACCCAGGCTTAGCTGGCAGCCTTTGGCAGTGGGTTCTGCAGCCGAACCACTTGGGGCTGTGCTGCCAGGTGGCGCGGCGGGAGCTTCGGGGCTTGGGGCCGGGGTTCCAGCGGGGGGCAGTGAAGGGAACGGGGAGGCGCCGTTTGAGGTGTTTTTCGGGGTGCCTGCGGCTCCGACTTCACCACCAGTGGCCGTGCCTTGCCCAGGAGTGCTCGCCGAAATGCCACCATAGGTTTCGTAGTACGGCGGCACGCACTTCAGCTCGCCCGGAACGGAGGTGCACGTGGGAGGTGTAATCGCTTGTGCTGGAAGAGGAGCCGGGACGCTTGGATCGGATGCGGGCGTCACGCCTTCACAGACGCTGTAGCCGCCGACTGGGCTGCACGTCCAAGTGGGCAAGCAATCGGCGGTGCTGGTGCACGATTGATCCTTGATTTGGCAAACCTTGTTTGGGCCCTCGGTGCAGCTACACGCCGGATCGGTGGAGGTGGCGCCGCCGGTACCGACTGGGAATGCTGCATCTGCGGGCGGAGGTGGTGCAAATCCCGGGGATCCGCCGGCCGCTCCGGAGCCACCTGGAGTGGCCGTACCGCTGCCACCGCTGCAGCTACAGCTCTTCTCTGGAACGCAGTCGAAGCCAGCACCACAGTCGCTACCCACGTTGCAGCCGAGAAGGTAACGCGGCATGCATTGGCTCACGACCGACGGTGTGCAGCCGGTGTCCACCGCGGGTGGGGGAGCGCCGCAATTTTGGCCAGGAGCACAACTCGGAGCGCCCACAGAAACACAATTGGTGATCGTCTCGGAATGGCAGACCATATCGGTGCCGCAATCGGCGTCGCTGCTACAGGCCGCCGGAACGCAGCCGCGGATTTCTTCAGGCATGCAGACAGGAGCCGCGGGGCAAACCTGGCCAGGAGCGCAGGCGACACCTGGGCACGCCGTCCCGCCGACAACCTCGCAGCTGAAGCCTTTGGAGCAGTCCATGTTGCTGGTGCATGTGGACTGGGCCTGCGCCTCGGCCTGGGTCGAGAGCAGGGCGAGCCCAAAGCCTAGAAGTGTCCCGGACAAACGGATGGCTCGAAAACGCGACATGGTGTGCTCCTAGTGATCTCGGTCTAAAGACGGTGGGTTCGTGGTCTCGACCGCAGGGAGCAAGATTAGGGCCAACCCTTGGGTCACTTCCCGTTGAACTTTCGGGTGGGGCGCCCGAGCAAAATCGAAGCCGCAAACGGCAGCTTTGGTGCTTCACAGGTCAGGCGGCTGCGGTCCACGCCAGGTGTGCCATGTGTGCCACCTTCAGGGTTGCCGGGGCCGGGCTGTCGCTGTTGCCGGCCGGGTGCGGGAGCTCCGGGCGCCCGGGGTGCCCGCGATGGCCCCTGGGTTGGCGTCGGCCTGAGTGTAGGATGGGCCGCTTGCACGGTCGGCAAGTCCTTTTTCGCCTTGGGTGCCTCCATGTTCCTAGACACTCGTCACAAGCTGTTCCTAGTACTCGCCGCCACGTTCATTACGTGTCTTATCGTTGGCGACATCATCGGCGGCAAGCTGGTGCAGACCCATATCCTCGGTTTTGAGTTCACAACTACCGTGGGTATGCTGCCGTTTCCGGTTACGTTCCTGCTAACGGACGTGCTGAACGAGTTTTACGGACAGAAGGCTGCACGCTTTGTGACACTCGTGGGTTTCGGCATGGCAGTGGTGGCGTTCGTTGTCATCGCCATCGCGGGGGCTATCCCCATTGCACCGATGGCACAAGCTGCGGATTGGACGGGAGTGACGGAGCAGGCTTTCAATAACGTGTTCCTCGGTTCCCAGCGCATGTTAGTAGCCTCGCTCTGCGCCTACTTGGTGGCGCAGTTTGTCGATATTGCAGTATTTCACGCGCTCAAGCGTCTCTCGCACAATCGATACTTGTGGTTGCGAGCGACGGGCTCCACAGTGGCATCGCAGTTGATCGACACGATTACGATCAATTTCGTGGCCTGGAGCGGCATGATGAGTGTGGCTCAGATCGTAAACATCATCTTTTCAGCCTATGGCCTGAAAATCATGATTGCAGTGGGGTTAACCCCACTGGTTTATCTTTGCCACGGCCTGGTGCAAAAAGGGCTTGGCCTAGCTCCCGTGGTGCTGGCGCCGGAGGATTGAGGGGTTGGATGCCCCTCCCCAGCCGCTGCGTTGCGGCAGCTTGCCCCTCGCCACGCGTCTCCCTGCGCGAACTTTCCATGAGAGCGCAGGCTAAAGACACAGGAAATGGGTGAGATTCTATAACGCTTGCTTGGAACGCCCCCTTGCCTGAGCTAAGCCGGACGGCGAGGTAGCTTTGGTGGGTGACAAGAAAATCTGGTGGGTGTGCTGGGCGATGGGGGCGCTTGGGGCGATGGGGTGCGGAGAAGCTGACCGAGGCCGTCTGGATGTGGCCTCCGTCGTGGCCCCGCTCTACGCGGGCGTAGAGGTTCGGTACAAGGCTGTGCCGGAAGGTGAGTCGTGCGATGGGCCCGCGGAGGGCGAAGTGACTGGGCCGGCCACGCGAGGCGAGGATGCTTACGCATTCTACCGCCTTGCCTTCGCCAGCGAATCCTTCCAGCTTCCCGCCGGCACGTACGGCATTTGCGCAACGGTGCTGGACGTGAATGGGCGACCAGAGGCGCGCTGCCCGACCACGGCCATTCAAGTGAGCGTGTCTGCTGATGTTGCCGCTACTGCCTACCTGGGCATCGTGTGCGATCCGGTGATCGACGAGCGAAGTGGTCACGCGTACACGGTGACGCCCCTTGTGAACTCCTTTCTAGATGCGAAAGTCGCCGCAGAGGCAATGGGCGGACACCTCGTTTTCATCGACGATATGGAAGAGAATCTGATGCTCGGAAAACACTTCGCGGATAGGAAGTGGATGGGCCTTTGGGACGAGGATGGCGACCTCCAGTTCGAGTGGCTAGACGGCCAGAAACGCGAATTTTCGAACTTTTGCATCGGTGAGCCAAGTTCGCATGCGGGTGAGCACTACGTGGAGTGGGGGTTCGGCCCCATCGACGCCGGGTTTTGTTGGAATAATGAAGTTGTCGGAGTCGTGCAAGGCATTGTGGAGTTTGAGTGATGAAAGCTCTACGTGAAAGATCCGCTCTGTTGCTCCCGATAGGTTGGCTGCTCGGTTGTAGCGCTGAGGTGACCCACGTCGAACAGTTCGCTTTGGCTCGTCAACATAGCTGCGCGCTTCTCGATGATGGCGCGGTCAAGTGTTGGGGGTTTCGTGGAGCGGGTGCACTCGGCGATGGGAACCCGGTGGGCGCCGGCTTTCCAGATTTTCAGTTGAGCGCTGTGAGCGTTCGTGGGTTGGAGGGCGAGGTCAGGCAGCTCGCGGTGGGTGAAACCTGGAGCTGCGCTCTGCTTAGGTCGGGTGCTGTGCAGTGTTGGGGAGCGCCCGTGGGGAGCCCCCTGCTCAGCGTGCAAGATAGGGGAATTTCCCCACCCACTACCGTGCCCGGCCTTGAAGCGAACGTTCAGTCAATCGCCGCCAACGGAGATGCCGCCTGTGCCCTGAAGCAGGATGGTGGGGTTTGGTGCTGGGGTACAAATAGCGCTGGGCAACTTGCCGCCCAAGTGGGAGCTTCAGAGCTGCCCCTACCCGTCGCGCTTCCGTTACCAGCGCGCCTGATTGCCGTGGGTCCGGTGCAAGTTTGCGCTGCCCTCGTCGATAACAGTATTTGGTGCTGGGGTGTGAAGGATCCTGTTTTTTTTGGCTTCCTGGATCCCCCAATACCATACCAAGACCCGGCGCCCGTATTTCCTGGGATATTGCCAAACGTTGCGTGGCAAGCGCTTGCGGCAAACAGGGACTACGCCTGCGGGCTAGCGCCAGATGCAACCGTGCACTGCTGGGGATATGTGCCACCGGTTAACGCTTCTGATCCGATCGATTTCGCACCTCACGCTATGAATCTAGGGGCACCCGTGGCTGAGGTGAGCCTCGGGGAGGGCTACGCGTGTGCCATCTTGAAGTCGGGTGCACTTCGGTGCTGGGGAAATGGATTGGCGTTGGGAGTAGCCAACACCGCGCCTCGCGACTGCGAGAAGTCTTATGCAGCCTGTAACCCTGGCACGCTCATTACCCCCTACGGCGTGCCAGAGGCGAGGCGCGTTGGTGCTGGGTTTTACACAACTTGCGCCGAGCAGCTGGACGGTGAGGTCTTGTGTTGGGGTGAGAACCTGCTTGGAACTCAGGGGATCGGAACGCGTTGGGATCGGTACCAGCCTACGCCGGTTCTTGGCCTTTGAGTTAGAGCGGCCAAACGCGTGCGGGCTCTCCGAGCCATGCTTCTTGGACGCCAATCTGCCCGTCTGAGTCGCTGCCCCAGCAGTAGAGCTCGGTGGCCATATTGAGTGCGCAGGTATGGCGCCCACCCACCACCACCTGCTTCCAATCCGTGGAGGTTCCCACTTGTATAGGTACGTTGATTCCCGGGCTAGGTTCGTTTCCGAGTTGAGCGCTGGCGTTCGGACCCCAACAAAACAAGGCTCCATCTACTCGTATTGCGCAGGCGTGTTGATGGACGCTCACCTGAGTCCATTGATCGGTGCCGATCCGCACCGGCACGGGCTCGTCCTTGAAGTGACCCGAGCCCAAAGCTCCCCAATAGCCGAGCCCCCAGCACCACAGGCTCTGATCAGCAGCGATCGCGCACGAGGAATCCATGCCGGCCGCGACTTCCACGTAGCCCCTTTCTGGAGTTACCGCCCGCGGCATGAATTCAGACTTGGGAGGCAGCAGACCGAGGTAGCTCGCCTCTCCCCAACAGAGCAGCCTGTTGCCCTGAGCGATCCCACAAGCGTGCCGCCTGCCGACTGAAACAGATTGCCATACGTCGTTGGTGACCGGCATTGGCTCTAGCATCTGGCCTTCGCCGAGGCCCAGGCAATAGAGTGCACCGTCTACGGCAATCGCACAGGTGCCAAAGTCCCCTGCCGCAACGTAGCGATACTGTGGCCCTCCCAAACGGGTCGCCGGCAAAGCGGTGTCCACGCAATCCACCATGCCTTGGTCGAGTATGCATGAGCCGGAAGAGCGCCAGGCGATCTGTTGTCCCGGAACCAACAATTTTCCCGTCGACCCAACAGGTACGCCTAAGTCAGGGAGGAGTGATGGGCGGCCCCAGCAGAATATTTGCCCCTGTTGAGCTCCGCAGGTTTCCGCACCCCCGAGCGACAGCGCACCCCAACCGGGCCCGACCAGTTGCGGACCGACTTTTGTTCTCGCTCGGCCCGTGCCCAACTGGGCTCGACTATCGCTTCCCCAACACCATGGTTCACCAGCTTGGTTGAGGGCGCATGAATGCGCCAGCCCCGTCGCTACGGCCACCCAATCCGTTCCTGTGCCCACTCGCACAGGATTGTCTGAGCGCTCGCGAGACATCCCGTTGCCCAGCTGGCCAAAATCATCCAGACCCGAGCACCAGAGAGAACCGTCTAAAGCAACCCCGCAGAAATGCGTCCCCGAATGTGCCGCTTCTGACTTCCACTCCATTGGAACACGCTTGAAGCCAAACCCATTCCAACACCAGCGCGATCCGTCAGCCTTTCTTGCGCATGGCGAGCTGCGTTCGAAGCTAAGCTCCACCCAATCCACTCCTGTGTCGAGCTGTTGTATCCGCTCCCCAACCGCTGCGCGCCCAGGATCGACGCCAAAGCACGCAATGCGGCCAGCTTGCTCCAGAGCACATGCCGCGGTGTAGATGCTGTCATCCACTGGTGCTGACAGTACCACTTGGCGGAAGGTGCGGCTGCGCTCCACCTGTAGGGGCGTCGTCACGGTGCTTTGGCCGTCCTCTAGCAGGTTCCCAAATAGGGCAAACGAAGCGTAGCCCCAGCAATAGAGCTTGCCTTGACCATCGATTGCACACGTATTGCTTTCAGCCACCGCAATATCCTGCCAGTTGCCATGTGCTACTAGCGTCGGTGCCAGCCGCGCATGGCGTGAACCATCACCCAGTTGGCCTGAGGCATTGTATCCCCAGCAAAACACGTCTCCTTGGCGAATGCCGCAGGTGTGCCTAAGGCCAGCACTCACGCGCTCCCAGCCAGCTTCGCCGAAGACACGCGTGGGTTGCTCCACCACCTGCGAGGTGAACCCAGCGCCAATTTGACCGTTGCTGTTACTCCCCCAGCACCACAGGCTACCGTCTTGCCGGATGCCGCACGTGTGATCGCCGGAACTTGAGACAGCGGTGTAAGGCCCGGCTCGGTCCGAGGCTGCCGCATCATTCGGAAACGGATCCGCCTGGAAGTTGGTCTGCACACGAAGCTGTGGAGGCAACGACTCGCTCTCACCGCCGCAGGCACCTAACAACAGCGCTACCCCAAGGATCCAACCGAGTCTTGCCTGCATGTTTCCCTCCAACAGCATTCAGTGTAGCCCCCACATGCCCAGACTCGCTCCGGGTGTCAACGGCTCCGGCCCTGTCCCGCCCTGTCTCAGCCCTGTCTCTAATCCGGTGGCATAGATGTTGATGGATCTTGAGGAGTTGCAGGAAGCTCGATCCGGCTCCGCGCCCGCGCGAGGGCGCGCCACTTTGAGGAGTTTGGACGGGCGCGGCGTTCGATTTTCTGGGGCGAGGCGCCCGCGAAGGCCCAGCTGTTGAAGAATTAGCAAGGCTTCGCCTCGCCCCAGAAAATCGAGCTAATTGAGGAGTGACATTGGACCGTGGGGAGCTTGACGTCAGACGGTGCAGACAACGAGCGGAGCACTACCGTAAAGCCCAAAGGGCTCGGTTTTGGGAGTGGGCATCCGTAGGTAGTCGCCGCCCCTTCCATGTTGTTTATCCCCAATCCCAAAAACGAGCTGCCGCGCTGCCCGAAGCTCTTCAGGTAGCAACGCCTCCGTTGCAGCGCGGAGCCGCCGGGCCCACGCCCCTCCCGCGGCTCCTGCACAGGAGACGCTTGGCGAGGGGCAAGCTGCCGCAACAAGCGGCAGCTGGGGTGGGCATCCAACCAATGAGCTGACGAGCTCTTCCAACAACCTATGGAGCAATTTCGATCACTTACCCACCAACGCCGCGCTTTACCGCCGGATCAGGGTAAGTCCCTAACCGGGCTCGGTTTTGGGCATCCGTAGGTAGTCGCTGCCCCTTCCACGTTGCCTATCCCCAAACCATTATAGTGACGCATTTTACCGCGCTTGGGCGTTGCCGTGTTTGCGTGGATCAGCAGCTGCTCGGTAGCGCTTACCATCGCGGGTGACAATCTGGACGGCGCTGGTGGTGAAAGGATTGATGCCCACGATCTCGCCCCGTGCCGCGAGGTCTTGAATGAGCGCCGCTTCCGCCCCCGCCTCAAGCTGCAGCGTTTCTTTCCTGGTGGGGACGTAAAACCTTCGTGCAGCCACCACGGCCTTCGGTGATTGGCCAAAACCAATCAGCCGCAACAGCGCCTGAGTCACGTTGGTCGCAATGGTCATGCCTCCAGAGCCGCCGAGAGCCGCTTTCGCAGCGCCGTCTTTCACAACAATGGTCGGGGTCATGCTGGAAACGGGGCGTGCTCTGGGCCGCGGACGATTGGGGGATTCGGACAGGCCAAAGGTCTTAGCGACCGAGCGGCCTGTGAAGTCGTCGAGTTCATCGTTCAGCACGATACCGCTCAGCTCCCCAGTGATTTTCGCACCAAAAGCGTGGTTTATGGTGGTGGTGAGGGACACCACGTTACCGTCCTCATCAGCTGCGATAAGGTGGTGGGTCCCTTGCTCATCTTGAGCAAAATCGAGGATGGTATGCGTTGCGTGGTCGCTCACGCGCGCTCGAATGCCGTCGATGTGTTCCTTCGAAAGTAGTGGGCTAAGGTCTATGGGGGCGGCCTCGGGGTCACCTAAAGTGCGCATACGATCGGCAAGTGAGGCGCGGAATACTTCAGCTAGCCGATGCTGGTAGGAAGCGCTTTCAGGTTTCTCCTGTGCAAGATCCGCTTTTGCGAAAAACTTAAGTGTCTGCGCGAGCATGAGGCCGCCAGCTGAAGGCGGAGGCATCGTATAAATATCCAGGCCTTCCCAAGTTATTTTGAGAGGTGCGCGCTCAATTACTTGGTAGTTTTTGAGATCATCCAGCGAGAGGGCACCGCCAAATTTGTTCGCCGCGGCTACCAGGTCGCTCGCGATGTCGCCTTCGTAAATGGCAGCTGGGCCAAGCGCCCCCAGCTTCTTCAGAGTTTCAGCGAGCTTTGGGTTCTTGATGCGCGCTTTTTGCCCCGGCCTCAAATAGAGGTCGCGTAGGCCCGCATCCGCCTCAAGGTCCTTGGCGCTATCGCGCAACACTGTGCGTAGGTGGGCGCTCACCTCGAAGCCCTTCTCCGCCACCCGCTGCGCCGGCAGAACCACCTCCTGCCACGAACGTTTCCCGAAGCGGCGATGCAGTTCAAATAGACCTTTGGCTTCGCCCGGAACGCCTACGGCTTTGCCGCGTGCGCCGGGGGCGAATGGACGCTTCTCGAACGCGGGCACATCGATGCCCTTAGGTGCGGTCTCGCGGAAGTCCAACACGGTCATGCGTTGCTGTTTGGCATTCCAAGCGAGCGCAAAGCCTCCGCCCCCAAGGCCGCTCGAACTTGGGCTAACAACACCAGCGACGAGCGCAGCTGTCACAGCGGCGTCCACGGCGTTCCCGCCTGCCTGCAGTTGGGCGAGGCATGCTTCGGTAGCTAGCCGGTGCTCGGATGCGCAAGCCGTCCCTCCCCGGGTTGGCTTGGCCTGAGCGCTTGGTGCGCCCAGCGTGAGGAAAAAGCCTACGACGAAGAGGACTCGGCCCAAAAGTGTGAGCATAAAACGTACTCCGGTGTACGCTTTTCTGCGTTGTTTTGAAAGGACGGTAGCACTGTGCGTTTCTTGTTTGTCATGGACCCGGCTGAGACCATGCACCCTCAGAAGGATACGAGCTTTGCGTTCATGCGGGCCGCACAGGCCAGAGGGCATGCGTGTTGGCACGCCTTACCCCACGAGGTCTCGAACCGAGGCGCCCGGGTTGAGGTCCAAGCGCGCCCAATTTCGGTTCGGAATGAGGGCCCCCACGTGGGCTTTGGTGAGCGTTCGGTAATCGCCGCCGCAGATCTAGACGCCATCTTTATACGTAAAGATCCGCCCTTCGATAGTGCCTACCTGCACCTGACTCAGCAGTTGGAGCTCGCAAAGTCCGAAACCCTGATTCTGAACGATCCCCAAGCGCTTCGGGACGCCA
This sequence comes from Polyangiaceae bacterium, assembly GCA_033763455.1. GTDB lineage: Bacteria > Myxococcota_A > Polyangia > Polyangiales > Polyangiaceae > JBBRRP01. The sequence goes on along the minus strand of JANRKO010000002.1, from coordinate 3,349 downwards.
ATGAGAAGCTCTACGCTTTTCACTTTGCCCAACATATGCCGGTGTCGCTGGTAACCTCAGATCGCGATGCCATTTTCGAGTTCGTAAAGTCGGTGGGCGGCAAAGCTGTTATTAAGCCTCTTGATGGCGCAGGTGGTAGCGGCGTGCTCGCACTTTCCACTTCCGACAAGAATGCTCGCGCGATCGTGGACATTCACACGCGTGAAGGAAAAGAGCTCGCCCTGGTTCAGGAATTTCAGCCGGCTATCGCCGAGGGGGACAAGCGCGTGTTGCTGCTTGATGGAAAACCGTTGGGCGCTATCTTGCGAGTCCCCCGGGCCGACGACATCCGCGCCAATATCCACGTGGGCGGTTCGGTGCACGCCACCACACTCACCCCGACGGAGGCGAACTTGGTAGCAGCTATCGGTCCTGAATTGAGTGAGAAAGGGCTTTGGTTTGTCGGGCTGGATCTCATTGGAGGAAAGTTGATCGAGGTCAACGTTACGAGCCCCACCGGGATCCAGGAGCTATCGGGTCACTTGGGGCGTCCGGCTGAGGAGGAAGTGATTGCCTGGGTGGAGGCCAAAAGCCGCGAGGTTCGCGGTACATAAGTAAACGCCGGGGCGTCCGGTTTTTGGGATCTGCCGAAAGCTTGGCCCGAAGCGGCGGGTTCTGTCAGCTTCGGAGCATGGCCCAGCGTTGTGAAGTTTGTTCGAGCCCAGAGGCTTCAGAAACCAGCAAACGTTTCTGGTGCAAAGACGCAGATACGTTTGAGGATGTGCTGATCGATGGCCGCATCGTTGAGCTATGCACTGAGCATGCACAGCTTGTGCTGCGTGCTGGGGTTACAACGGTAGCCCAGATCCGTAAGCTCTTCTGTGAGCCCTTTGGTCATCGCTCTCTGGTAGAGCGCCGCATGGACTTTGATCGTCGCATGTTCCCCCCACGTCCGGAAGGCCGCCGTCATGATGACGGCCGTCGCTCCACGGACCGAGAGCGCTGAGCAGCTGCACACCCAAGAACCTCAGTTCTTGCGCATCACCAAGATCAAGTGAGCCGTGGTCGGCCTAGTGGCGGCAGGAAGGCTGAGGCGTCGTGCTTCACGCAAGACGCAGCGTTCTGTTGCCGGATTACCGAGCGAGGAATGTGTCATGGTGGCCGAGGCTATGGCTCCATCGGGCTCGGCATTGATACGCACCACGATTTGCCCAGGAGCTTCCTGAGTGCTCAAGCAGGCCTGGAGGGTGTCCATGTGCGCGCCCAAGGTGCGATTCACCTGAGCTTCGGTGAGGCCCTGGCTTGCTCCGAAGACGCGGATTGCTGAGGCACTTCGGTCCCAAACAGCTATGCGCGCCAAGGGTTCCTGCGGCTTCACAGCAGGCGCTGGCGTGTTGGTTGATGAGCTTGCCTTGAGTGCTCCAACAAGTTCACGAAGCTGCCTGGTGCTTTCTTCGTTTCCGGCAAGCCAAGCCTCCCGCGACTTCAGGAGCGGAGCTTGAGCATTCACCAGCGTTGCCTCAGCGTGCACGAGCTGACTGCCCAGCGAAGCTTCGCTGAACGAAGGCATTGCTGCCACGGGTAGGGTGAGCGCGCGAACCAGCAACAACACGCCGAGCAGCAGGGAGCAGCTAAATGCGCCGGCGAGGCAAGTGACTAACGACGGTCGTAGCCGACGTCCGAGTGAAGGGGCCACCGTCGACGCTTGGAAGAAAAGCGCGTATCGAGTTCCGTATTCGAGTACTCCAAAATCACCGACATCCGTGAGCACCACTTCAGGTTTCCCGATTGCCGCCACACGTTCGCCAGCGCGTTCAACAAAGCCTCCCGTGGCTCCCGATGCATCGAGGCGCCAGCCAGTCGGACCGGGCGAGAACACGTGCGTTGGAAGACCGAAGACATCATCCGGACTCGGCAGCCGCGCGACACCTCGACGGTCCGCGCCATCGAGGGCCAATCCTTCCCGAGGTCCGAGTTCACGGGTGCCGAGCACGGTCTCACCCCAGAGGGCGGACACTCGAAGCCGTTGGGCTGGTTTGCGGGGCATGGTATCGAAAGGCTCAGCCTCGAGATCGGCACCTTTGCGCGTGCTCCTTAGGTCAAAAGGTCATGAAGCTCCCTGCTCGCAGTGCCGAAGCCAAAAAGCGCCGGAGCCTCGCCGAAATTCCTAGGCTCTTGAGCTGGCCGCCGCGGGGGTTATGGAGGGGGCTGTGCCCCCCCTTTGGCCTCCCCGCCAAATAGATCTCATGGACGGTGAGAACTCATCTTGCATGAGCGGAGGCTTGAGACTAGCGTCCGCCCCCCTTGACCATGACACAGGCAGTCATTCGAACCGGCGGAAAACAGTACCGTGTTGCAGCAGGCGACACAGTAAAAATTGAGAAGCTTGAAGGAAGCACTGGCGATAGCGTTCAGTTCGACCAGATCCTTCTCCTCAGCGCCGAAGGGAAGGTCCAGGTTGGAAAGCCGACTATCCCTGGGGCCAAGGTGGAGGGGAAGATCGTCGATCAAGGTCGCGGTCCGAAGCTCATCGTCTTCAAATTTCGTCGTCGCAAGCGCTACCGACGCAAGAATGGTCACCGTCAGGATTTCACTGCGGTCCAGATCACCACAATTACAGGTTAAATCATGGCACACAAAAAAGGTGGCGGTTCAACCCGCAATGGTCGTGGCTCCAACGCCCAGTTTCGTGGCGTAAAGGTTTTTGGCGGCGAGAAAGTTCGCGCCGGTGGCATCCTGGTTCGCCAGGTCGGCCAAACCATCGATCCAGGCCGCAACGTCGGTCTCGGCAAAGACTTCACGCTTTTCTCTCTCGTTGATGGCGTCGTCACGTACGAGTTCGCCAGCAAGACGAAGAAACGCGTTTCGGTTTATCCGCCGGCCGCTCCGACAAACTAACGTCGCAGTCGAGGCAAAGTCAGGCGCCGCGCCATCGCAAGATGGAGCGGCGTTTTGGCGTTTGTGCGTCAGCTTCCCAGCGTTTGGCTTCAGCTGGCGGGTTTGTCTCCTTGACGCCTCGGTGCATGCCGGAAGAGCGTAAGGAACACGGCATGTCGAACGAGACGCTCAGCATTCGCTCCGGTGAAGTTTGGTTGGATACTCAGGGTAAACCGATTCAAGCGCATGGTGGCTCGGTCTACTACTTCAATGACACTTTCTATTTCGTCGGAGAAAATAAGGAAGGTGTTACGCCCGGAAGTGGGCTCTGGCACCACGGCGTTCGCTGTTACTCATCAAGTAAACACCGGGTGTTGCCACCCGGTGCTCCTTACAGAACCGGACTTGCGAATTTCCCGCATCCGGCTCTTCGGTTTGTGTTTATTGGAATTGCGTTCGGAGGAAACATCGCGCAGGTCTTGGCCAAATGGTG
>JANRKO010000001.1:0-7142 GCA_033763455.1 Polyangiaceae bacterium | reverse complement strand
CCGACTCGGACACCGCCTCCTTCGCGGCCTTCTCTTGCGTTTGGTGCCCCTGATTCTATGGCTTCGCGTCGGGTGCCGCCTTCGCGCTCTTTCCTCCAGCAATGCTGCCTTCGCTCAATTCGCAAGTAATGTTAGCGTGCTGCTGTGTATTTTCGAATGAGCGCTGCAGCTGCTGGTCGCTGCTCTCCGAGACTGACGGGCGCTGTTTTCCGCCTTCCAGATGCCTGCCCTCGCGGGTTTTCCTCGCGTATGCTGCTCACCGGCTTTTGCACTGCGTCGGGTGCCGAGCTCGCGGCTTGGTGCACACTCATGCCTTCCTCGCTGATGTTTCCAAGCGGGCCGCCGCTCCGTGAGGCCTCGCCCTCCTTTCCTTCGCGCGGCGCTGCCCAACATACGCTTGCAGCTGACGAGTGCCGTCGCTCGCTTCGCTCACTCTGGCCCTCGCACCTGAAGCGTTGTACGTTGGACGGACGGGGCAACCAGGATGCTAACATTTAACGCTGACCGAGCAGTCATTCGTCACGCTCGTCAATCCGACGCCGTGGGCATTGCTCGCGTTCACATCGCGTCTGCTGACGATTCTTTGGCTCCACTCGCGCGCCAGTGGCCAGCGTCGGATCTCGTTCGACGTATCGAGCAATGGACGGAGTCACTGCAGGCTCCAGACCGACTCGACATGGTCGCCACGATTGAGGACCACGTTGTGGGCTTCATTGGCGGCGGCCCACCGCGTCATCAGAACATTCCTGGGGGCGTAGAGATCTATGTTGTCCACGTTCTGCCATCGCATCGCTCCCTGGGGATCGGCGGCCAGCTTTGGGAGCTTGCGTGCTCGAGCCTGCGTGGCCCTGCTCTAGCGCCTCTCTATCTCGAGACCCTCGGCGAGCTCCCGTGCTGCACCTTCTATGATGTGCGCGGTGGGGAGGTGCTCACCCGCACGGCCGGAACCTTCTTCGGAGGCGAGGTCACACACCTTGCTTATTATTGGCCTCCGGGGAAGTCGCACGAACGCCAGCGCTGACGAAGTGAGTACCCGGGGTAGGCAGCGCTATGTTCGAGTGCATAGTGGAGACTATGTTGAGCGCTGGAACCAAGGTCTTAAGCCGGGCGCTCGAGAGCTACGACGACGCCACGCCGAACGCCGTCCAACAAAGCGTTGCAGCTGACGAGCGCTTCGGTCGCGCTTTGCGCTCCCTCTAGCCCTCGCAGCTGAACGCCGGTACGTTGAGGTTGTAGAAAAAACCCACAGAGACCTTGGATTATAGGATCTCGATGGATAGGATCCTCGCCGACACAGCTTAAAGGAGTGTGCGCGATGGCAAGGTATAAGCCCTACGATCTCAACCAGTCGAAGATGATCCCGCTTTCTTACGCGGACCAGATCGTTGAAGGCTCATTCGAGCACGCCCTCAACGACATCGTTGAAGAGCACCTCGACTTGTCCATCTTCGACAAGCGCTACGCCAACGACGACACGGGGCGCCTCGCCTACGACCCGCGCATTCTGCTCAAAGTGGTACTTTACGGCTACTACAAGGGCATCACCTCTAGCCGAATGCTTGCCGAAAGCTGCCGCAGAAACGTCGTCTTTATGGCCCTTTCGGCGGATACGCGGCCGCACTTTACGACCCTCGCCGCGTTTGTCAGTGAGCTGGATCAAGAGATCGTCGGCCTGTTTCGCGACGTGCTGCTCTACGCCTCCGAGCTCGGCCTGATTGGTAAGGAGCACTTCGCCGTCGACGGCTGCAAGCTGCCCTCCAACGCCTCCAAGCAGTGGAGCGGTACCCATCATGAGCTCAACGAAAAGCGAAAGAAGCTAGAGCGCGTCGCTGAGCGCATCGTCGTGCGACACCGCGACCGCGACCGCCAGGAACACGATACCGAAGCCGCCGCGACAGATGCCAAGAAGGCCGACCGCTATCAGCAGAAGGTGGCTAAGATCAAAGAGTTTCTGCAGCAGACCCCTAAGAAGCAGGGCCCCTCCGGCAACGAGCAGAAGAGCAATGTCACCGATCCGGACAGCGCCAAAATGAGTAGCTCTCGCGGTGTCCTCCAGGGCTACAACGGCTTGGCTGTGGTCGACGACCATGCCCAGATCGTCGTGCACGCAGAGGCCCATGGCTCCGGTTATGAGGGCCACTTGCTCGCCCCGCTCATTGAGGCGACACGCCAGACCTTTTTCGTCATCGATGCCAGCAAGGACATCTTCAAACGCGTCAAGGTGACAGCAGATAGCGGTTTTCACAGCAAAGCCGTACTCTCGGCGGTTGAAGCAACCGGTGCTGATGCGTACATCGCGGACCGTGAGTATCGCCGACGTGACCCCGCCTTTGCGGGTGCTGCTCGCCACAAGGAACGCGACAAGAAAGAACGGGCTTTGCAGCGTAGAAAGGACAAAGTAGCTCTCCCCGCGAAGAAACGCTTGTTCTCTTTGCAGGACTTTCACTACGACCAAGACAAGGCCCTCTGCATTTGCCCCGCCGGCCACAAGCTCTACCAGAGCGGCAATCACATGCTCTTCAACGGCTACCGGGTTGCCCACTTCAAGGCGCCCATCACTGCCTGCCGCGGATGCCCCCTCCGCTCTCAGTGTCTGCGCCATCCTGAGCGCTCTCGGCAACGACAGCTCACTGTTATCAAGGGTCGTGATGGAACTCCCAGACCCAGAGCCCGCAAACACGCACCCACCGAGCGCATGCGCTTCAAGTTTGATAGCCCAGCGGGCCGCGCTATCTACTGCCGCCGCATGCCCACTGTAGAGCCTGTGTTTGCGAACCTCCAGAACAAGGGCATGCGCCGCTTCACTCTGCGTGGCAGAAGCAAAGTGAATGCCCAGTGGCAACTCTTCACCATCGTCCACAATATCGAAAAGATCGCCCACCGCCGTGGCGCCGACTGATCCACCCCGACCGATTATGTCTGAGTGGCCCTCGTAAAAACCTGCCGCGTCACCTAGCGCCGCGTTTATCGACACTTCACTTCGACACGCTCGGTCAGGGTTGCGTTCCTCTCGGCACTGGGTTTTTCTACGGCCTCGTTGGACGGACGCCCCAACTGCCAGTCGTACGAACAGGAAGCCGCGGTCAATATCTCGTTTGTCGAGCCTGCAGGGAAGAGCTATGCTGAGGCGTGCCAAACGCGCTTCCGATTCCTCCGCCAGGCTTTGACGATCTCAGTTCTGATGAGAAGGTCCGCTATGTGGGCGCGCTGTGGGACCGCATCGCTGAGAATCAGCAGGATCTTCCAATCTCGGATGAGCTTCGGGATCTCCTCCACAGTCGCCTAGCCGCGCATCAAGCGAATCCGGCTGCTGCACGCCCTTGGTCAGAAGTGCGCCGTGAGATCGAACGTGAGCTCTCCGAACGCCGACGCTGATGCGCCCTGAGCCCGTATTTACACCTGGCGCGCACGACGACGTCTTCGCCGCCGCGGCCTACTATGCAGCTCATGACCCTCGCCTCGGGCTTGCTTTTCTAGACGAAGTCGAACGTGCCGCTTCACTGATTTACGAAGCGCCCCTCCTTTCAACCATGGTCGAGCCCCCTGTTCGTCGCCAACTGTTACGCCGCTTTCCATACGGGGTCTTCTTCACCGCTGGATCCGCAACCGACCCCGACGTCATCCTTGCAGTTGTGGATCTTCGCCAAGACCCCGACGTCGTTCGTCGCGCATACCTCCGCTAGGATGTGCGCCGTCCAACAAAGCGTTATCGCCTCGGTCGCTGCTCCGCAGCTCCCTCTAGCGCTTGCAGCTGAACGCCGGTACGTTAGACACTCACGCTCTTCTTCCGAAGACCCAACGCCGAAGCAATTTGCCTTCGTGACGCGCCGGCGGCCAGCAGGCCTTGCACCAACAGATCAAGGGAAACTCCAGGATCTCCCGCCTCCATCTTTGCCACACGTGATTGGCTCGATCCCATCCGCTTTGCTAGCTCAGTCTGCGTTAGCTGCCCCTGCTCGCGTGTTTTTCGCAACCGAGCGCTGAGGGCCAAGCGCATCTCCACCAGCTCTTCCTCAACCGTTGTGAGACTGAGAAATTCTGTCGCCGAACCAACTCGCCATCCGGCGTTCTCCAGCTTCTTCCGCTTGCTTCGTTCCATCACTGCTCTCCTTCCACAACTTTGTCGTACTCCTTGAACCGCCGCTGGCACCGCCTCATGACTTCCTTAGGTGTCGTCGGTGTTGTCTTCGCGAAAACCTCCCCAATCACTATCGCGTCGCTGTCCACTCGGTAGATAATCCTCCAGGTACGCCGCTCGTCCTGAATTCTAAGTTCGTGACAGCTTCGGCCAATTCCTGGCATTGGGCGCGAGTGAGGCATTCCGATAAGCCTCCCACTCTGAAGCTGTCGAAGCAGGAACCCGGCTTCGACCCGGGCTGGAGGCGAAAACGGTGGCGTCCGGACCTCGCCGTTCAACCAAACCAAGGGCTTGTCTCTAGGTGACACCGGAACTAGTATATGTCACATTAGACATAGACGCAAGGCGGCGTCTAACGGGCGCTTGCAGCTGACGAGGCCTTCGCTCGCTACGCTCACTCTGACCATCGCACCTGAAGCGTTGTACGTTGGGCAGACAGAACGTCGCGCTGACGTTGGTACCCGTGCCATAACGGCGAAAGCGCGTCCCGCTGAAGAGCCGTTTATCCGGCCTTGCTATGAGGCGCGACTGGCGTGCACTTTGCACAGTCAGCATTCGTGTGCCTCCGACCTGGCTTGGTCTTCCGAACCTTACCTCTTGCATTGCTGGCGTTCGCATGCCGCGAGGAGCCGTCAGCGTCCGCGACCGAGGCCGGCGCTCGACCGGTTACGTCGCACTCTCCAACTGTACCTTTGCCACCCCTTGAGCCTCCCGTGCCGCTCGAGGCGGTGGCGAAGGTCCAATTCGATCGTTCTGCTTGTGTCGATCGCAAGAGTCTTGAACACTTCTTTCCTCCGGGTGCACTTTTCCCTGGTGAACGAGCTGCCGAACTCCATGAGTTTCTCAGGTCCTGGTATTCGCGAATCCTGTCCAGAATGGAGGGACCGTCGCTGTCGTGTGGCAGCAGCGATATCGAAACGTACCGCTTCCTAATGATTCCCACGTGGGGACAGCCGACGGCAGTGCGAGTCGTGTTCCGCGCTGACGGGGCGGTGCTCACGGCCGACCGGCTGAGCGGGCAGGGCGGCTACGACCCAGGACGCCTCGAAACGTCGGTGCGGCGTGTATTGTTTCGGACCGAACGCGAACTGCTTCGGCGCGAAGTCATGCGTGCAGGCTTCTGGCGAATGCTAGTGCGTGACCCTGATCACTTCGGCGTCGACGGCACGCAATGGATCCTCGAGGGTCGCTTCGCAGACCGATACCATGTTGTTGACCGCTGGTCCCCGCGCACTGGTCAGTTTCACGAGCTCGGAGCGCTGTTCGCGCGTTTGGGTGGCGTGCCGCTCCGGTGACCCACACCCACCCGGCTGCCCAACAAAGCGTTGCAGCTGACGAGCGCCGTCGCTCGCTTCGCTCACTCTGGCTCTCGCACCTGAAGCGTTGTACGTTGGGCAGACTCATGGTGGACGACCACATGGCTGAAGATGAATGGTGGCACGACTTCTACTCGGAAGCTTGGCCCGCCATCCAGGGCGACGGTTATCCAACCGAGCGCACCTCGCGCGAATGTGACGTCATCGTGGATCTGCTCCACCTCACGGCTGGCGCAAATGTACTCGATATCCCATGCGGAATAGGGCGACATACCGTTGAGTTGGCGCGCCGCGGGTTTCGGCTCACTGGCATCGATCTGAAAGCACAGTTCGTTGAACAGGCTCGGGCGAGTGCACTACGCGCTGGAGTCGCCCCCACCTTGCTCGTTTCAGATATGCGTGAGTTCAGCAGCGCTGAGCGCTTTGACGCGGCCTTCTGCTTCTTTGGCAGCTTCGGCTACTTCTATGGTGACGGAGACGTAACATTTCTCCGAGCCGTCTCACGAGTCCTAGCCCCAGGCGCGCACTTCCTTATCCACACTCACACAATGGAGACATTGCTCCCCATCCACCGCGAGCGCGATTGGTTTTGGGCGGACCCACCTCGGAATTCTCGTCGCGTTATCGAGGAGCGGTCGTGGAATATTGAGGCAGGTCGCATCGAAGCGAAGTGGACTGTCTTGGACGGCAACCGAACCACGTGTTCCCGTACATCGATCCGCATGTATTGCTTTCCCGAGTTGCGCGCTCTCCTTGAATCCGCTGGGTTCGAAGGTGTCGAGGCACGCGATGCCAAGACTGGCGAACCACTGCGCATTGGCGCGGCACCTGCCGCGATCATTTCCAGAAGGAGCACGTACTGAGGACGAGCCCGCCTCCACTGGTCAGCTCGCCGTCCAACAAAGCGTTGCAGCTGACAATCGCCTCGGTCGGCTTTCAGCCTCCCTCTAGCGTTCGCAGCTGAACGCCGGTACGTTGGACGGACGCCGTCCATGCCGTTGGGTCACTCCGAGCTTCTCGCGATTCTCAGCATCGGCCACGACACGTCGATGCGGGGTGAAGGTATCTCTCTGCGCGAAGCTCTTGCCCGGACGCACTATGCGGCTTTGCGTGCGGACTTTGCTGCCGCAGATCTCCTCCCGCTGCTAAGTGCCAACCATGCGTTGATTCAGCAGTGGGTGGCATACTCGGAAGACAAGAGGACCAGTGGAGGCTGGTACCTAACCGGGGCCGGAGAGATCGGCACGGTAGAAGCACCGCGCGGCAAGGGCCATTTTGGTTGCCTCGAAGAGGCCGTGGCGGAATATGTTCTGCGAGAGCTGGACTTCTGGGCAGGGCTCGCCGCCAGCTAACCTTCCGCAATTCGACGTGTTCGTCGTCGCCCTTTCTATCTTCGCGCGACTTCTGCTGAACGCCCAACACCATCGTAAATGGGAGAAACATCCTCCCCATGCTCTGTTCGCGCGCACCTTCGGACTGCAGGACTTGTGCCGTCGAAGCTTGGCGCGGCCTGCCGACTCGGACACCGCCTCCTTCGCGGCTTTCCTTCGTAAACGATTCACGAAACCCACATTGGAGGTCGCGCGGTGATCTATTAGCGGCTTAGCGGCCAGCGTATTGAAGCTGTCGTGGGGCTGGGATCGTGAAGGAGCAAAGTGGGGCGTTGAGCTCGTGTGAGTTGAGCTGTC